>NZ_JBNAGH010000002.1:0-797866 GCF_049801095.1 Dinoroseobacter sp. S76
CTCTGAAACCACGCAGCTTTCCGGAAACCCTCGAACACCCCGCGCAGAAGGCCTGATCGCGGGAGCGTGATGTGCGTCAGCGCGCAACAACCTCTCGCATCATCGCCATTTCATTCCGAGCCCCCCCGACCCAAATCCATCTCATCGGCAGCGACACACACCGCCGACACACACAACACCGCGGCTCGCAACGCACAAACAGGCCGCGCAACACACTGAAAGGACTACTGAAATGAAACTCGCTCTGACCTCCGCCCTCGTGATCGCCCTGACCGCTCCGGCCTTCGCATCCTCCCAGCTCGAGCGTCAGCTCGGCGTCGAGCCCGGCGTCTACAGCTTCTCCGAACTGGCCGCCATCAAGGGCAGCTACGACACCGATAACGGCTACAACATCGCCCCCCGCGGCGACGTGGTCTCGACCCAGTCGGTCGGCATCTCCCCGGCCCATGCACAGCTGGCCGCGACCCTGGGCGTGGACGCGAATGACTACAGCTTCGCCGAGCTGGCCAACATCAAGGGCAGCTTCGACACGGACAACGGCTACAACATCACCGAGCGCGGTGGCGTCGTCTCGACCCAGTCCGTGGGCGTCTCCGGCGCAGCCGCACAGCTGGCCGCAAGCCTGGGCCTCGACGCGACCGAGTACAGCTTCGCCGAGCTGGCCGCGATCAAAGGCGCCAAGGGTTCTCCTAACGAGTAATCCTTAACATCCCCCAAACCCCCGCCCGGATACCTCCCAACGGGCGGGGAGCCCCCCAGACACAACGCCCGGTCCCTCCCGTCCGGGCCGCCCACGCGACAAAAGCACCCGTCCCCGACAGCCCCCCAACGGACCCCTGACACGGACAAAATCCCCAGGTGCGTCGCGAAGGACCGGCCCCCCAAAGTCCAGGGGGCCGGTCGATTTGGGTTAAGCACGTAAAGCGCGTATTGCGGCCCATTTGGCACGTCCTATGGTTGAACATGCATCCGCCGTGCAGATTTCTTGACAAAGGAACATGCGAGAGGGCCGGGTGAGGCATGAGCCGAATTTTCACCCTGACCTTGAACCCCGCACTAGATATCTCGACCGAGGCACCAGAGGTCGTCCCGGATCTCAAGCTTAGATGCGCGCAACCGCGTGCCGATGCAGGGGGCGGTGGGGTCAATGTCTCTCGCGCGATCGCATTTCTTGGTGGTGAGACTGTCGCGGCTCTGGCTCTGGGCGGTGCGACTGGGGCGCAGGTTCGCGCGCTCTTGCGATCAGAAGGGATTCCGCTTTGGGAACTCGGCGTGAGCGCGCAAACCCGCGAAAACCTGTCGGTAATCTGTCAGGCGACCCACCGACAATTCCGTTTCATCATGCCCGGCGCTGTCTGGTCGCAAGCCGATCTCGCCACGGCGATCAACGCATTTTGCGATGGTTTGCGTCCAGGGGACATCGTGGTGCCTTCGGGAAGCCTGCCGCCCGGTGTGGAAAGCAGCGCTCTGGTGGATCTGCAAGCGCGCCTCGGTCCTCTCGGCGTTCGGACAATCCTCGATACATCCGGGCCGGCGCTTCGGGCGATGGCCGGGGCGCGTCAACATCCACTGGATCTCTTGCGGATGGATCTCGAAGAAGCCGAGAGCCTGTCCGGTGCGCGTCTGTCAAAGGTGCGGGATGTGGCGCGGGTCACGGAGCACTTGGCCAAGTTCGGTTGCGCGCGCGCTGTTGTCGTCGCCAAGGGGGCAGAGGGCAGCGTGCTGAGCCTCGACAGTGGCGAGACGTGGCATGTGCGTCCGCCGGTCGTGGAAGTGGTTAGCAAAACCGGAGCTGGGGACAGTTTCGTCGCGGGCTATACGCTGGCAGCGTCGCGCGGTGCGTCGCCACTGGAGGCTTGCATCCTTGGGGTCGGGGCGGCGTGTTCCACGGTGACGAGCGCGGATACGGATCTTTGCAACAAAGCGGATGCGGACCGCTACGCGGAGCAGTCGGTCGTAACCAAACTTTGAAGCGCCGAGGGCCTAGCGGCCCCAGACGCGGACAGGACCGCAGTCCATATGCACGAAAGACGACCCGGAATACTTGCCGACGCCACCCGCTTTGCAAGCTGCAGCGGCCGCAGCGATCTGCGGTACACTGCGGGATCCGAGGCGGAGATCCGCCGCCTGACCCTGCATGTGCAACGAGTTCTTGGCCACACCGCGAGAGCGGCTGCGCAGCATCGCGTTTGTCTCGGGTGAGCGATAGCCGGAGAGCAGCAGGTAGGGCTCATCCACATCGAGCATGTTATGGGCCGCGGCCATGATGTCGATGGTCCGCCGGTCAATCGTGCTGACGGCGTCGCGTCGCCAATCGCGCATAAAGTAGTTGATCTCCTTCATGGCGTCTTTGACGTATTTGCCTTCAACCCAATAGATCGTGTCGATCTTCTCGCCGGTCCGGCCAGAATGCATCTTGAGGCGTCGAATATCGCCGCCCCCGCGCAAAAAGCCGAAAGTGTTCGCGTAAACTGGCGCTGCCGTGACCGCCGTGGCCGCAAATGCACCAAGCAATGCACGCCGCGAAAGGCGGTCGCCCGTAACCTTGCTCATAGCTCGTATCGCCCCATAGCCTTGGGTCACTTGGCTGTGACCTCTGTCAAAGTACATCCCCAGATGTGTTAACCATGTGCCACACCCCGCCGGTTTCGCCAAGTTTGCGGCGGTGAGTTGCGGCAAAATCACCTATCTTCGGCAGATTCTTGCCCAATTCCCGCCAAATCCGCGTTGCAGATTGGTCGCGTCTGGGAAAAGAAACGCGTGTTTTGGTGAATATCTTCAAAATGTGAAGGTATTCATAAGATTTTGCATGGTTAGTCTATGCAGGACTTCAAGGAGATTTTGCCAGTGTCCCATCGTGTTTCCTCCGCTCTTTTACCGCTTCATGCGCTGCTGTTTGCCGTGGTGGTGCTTCTCTCTGGTCTGACCGGCCCGGCCCATGCGCAATCGACCGCGTTCAAGCTCGCTGTGGCCGAGGCCGCGGCGGATGATCCTGCGCTGGCGGCCTTCTACAAGGCGCGGGATTACAAGGGTCTTTGGACGACAAATCGCGATCGGAATCGGCGGTCGGCGCTGCTCAAGGCGCTCGACAAGGCTTGGGTCCATGGATTGCCCGAGGCTCGCTATGATGCGGTCGGTCTGCGACAGGCATTTGGCGCGGCGAAGGATCCGCGCGCTCGCGGGTTGCTCGATGTCCGGGCGAGCAAGGTGTTTCTGCAATATGCGCAGGATATTCAAAGCGGTGCGCTGACACCTTCACGCGTTGATTCCGCCATTGTACGGGCTTTGCCCCGGCGAGATCGGGGGGAGCAGATCGCCGCGTTCTCCAAGAGCAACCCGTCGCGATTCATCAAGGCGCTTCCGCCCAGTTCCGGCGCCTATACGCGGCTTCTGAAGGCCAAGCTTGAGATGGAAAAAACCATCGGCGCGGGCGGTTGGGGACCTCAGGTGAAGGCTTCCAAGTTGAAGCCCGGGCAGACAGGTCCGGCGGTGATCGCGCTGCGGGATCGTTTGATCCGCATGGGCTATCTGAAGCGTACCGTTTCGGCGAGCTATGACGCGGCGCTGCAAGTGGCCGTGCAAAAATTCCAGCGTGATCATGGGCTTGCGACAGATGGTGTGGCAGCCAAAATCACCTTGGGCGAACTGAATGTCGAGCCGCAGCAGCGTCTGCAATCCATCCTTGTCGGGCTGGAGCGGGAGCGTTGGATGAATTTCAATCTCGGCAAGCGCCACATCATGGTGAACATCCCTGATTTCCACGCGCGCGTGAACGAGAACGGGAAAGAGGTCTTCGCCACACGGGTCGTTGTTGGCAAGAACACATCGGACCGCCGCACGCCGGAATTCTCCGACGAGATGGATCACATGGTGATCAACCCAACCTGGAATGTGCCGCGCTCGATCGCGACCAAGGAATACCTGCCAAAGTTTCAGCAGGATCCGAACGCCCATAGTTACCTGCGTCTGATTGATGCTTCGGGGCGGGTCGTGGACCGGGCCTCGGTGGATTTCACGCAGATGACAGCGCGAAATTTCCCGTTTGATATCAAACAACCACCCTCGAACCGCAACGCGCTCGGGCTGGTGAAGTTTATGTTCCCGAACAAGCACAACATCTACCTGCACGACACACCCGCGAAGTCCCTGTTCGGGCGGGAGAGCCGGGCCTATTCCCATGGCTGCGTGCGGGTCGCCGATCCGTTTGACTTTGCCTATGAGCTGCTCTCCAAGCAGGAGAGCAATCCAGAGGGCTTCTTCAAGACGCAACTCGCCAAGGGCAAGGAAACCTGGGTCTATCTCGATAAGGTCGTGCCCGTGCATCTGGTCTACCAGACGGCTTTCGCGCCGGCGAAGGGCAATGTGCAGTTCCGCCGGGATGTCTATGGCCGCGACGCCAAACTCTGGTCTGCGCTGTCCAAGGCTGGGGTGGTGCCGCGCGCCGTTCAGAGCTAGGTCTTACGTCAAAGGCGCGCTCCGGTTGAGCGCCCCCATGATGACGGAGAGCGCGACATGTACAGTCTCAGGCAGATTGCGGAGGCGCTCGGCGCCGATGTGGTGGGCAATGCGGACCTGAGGGTGGCCGGCGCGTCCGAGCCGGGCAGTGCTCAGGCAGATGAACTCGCGCTCGCCATGGATCCCAAATATGCCGATGGTCTCGCTCAGGGCGAGGCGCGGGCGGCGATGCTTTGGGGCGATGCCCCGTGGGACGAGTTTGGCCTCGAAGGTGCGATCCTCGTAAAGCGCGCGCGCTATGCCATGTCGGGCCTCACGACACTCCTGGATCCAGGGCCGGAGATTGCGGCGGGGATCCACCCGATGGCGTTGGTCGATCCAAGCGCCGAGATCGGTCCCAACGCGGCTATCGGGCCCTTTGTCGTCATCGCGCGCGGGGTGCGGATCGGTGCGAATGCCCGGATCGCCCCGCAGACGATGATCGCGGAAGGGGCGGAGATTGGCGCGGATGTCCTCATCCACGCCGGGGTCAAAATCGGCGCGCGCGTCCGCATTGGCGATAGGGTGATCCTGCAACCCGGCGCCTGCATCGGGGCAGATGGGTTTTCTTTCGTCACGCCCGAGACCTCGGCGGTTGAAGAAGTCCGCAAATCTGTCGGCGATCGTGGGGAGGCTGCAGGCCAGAGCTGGACCCGCATCCACTCGCTTGGCGCAGTGGAGATCGGCGATGACGTGGAGATCGGAGCCAATGCGTGCCTCGACCGCGGCACCATCCGGGACACGCGGATCGGGCGGGGCACCAAACTCGATAACCTCGTGCATATTGGCCACAACGTTCAAGTTGGCGAAGACTGCCTGCTCTGCGGGCAGGTCGGGATTGCTGGCTCCAGCAAGGTTGGCAACCGGGTTGTGCTGGCCGGGCAGGTCGGTGTGAATGACAACATCTTCATCGGCGATGACGTGATCGCAGGCGGTGCGACCAAGATCTTCACCAATGCCCCGGCGGGCCGCGTGCTCCTCGGCTACCCGGCGATGAAGATGCAATCCCATGTGGAGAGCTACAAAGCCATCCGTCGCCTGCCGCGTTTGATCCAACAGGTCGCAGCCCTGCAGAAAGCAGTTTCAAAGCGCGCGGAGAAGGACTAAATCAGCCTCAGATTGACCAGAGGCTGCGGCCGTCTCAGGGCCGCTGAGAGTGAGTAATTTGTCACAAACCGTCCGCGACCAAGTCATCTCGATCATTGCGGAACAGGCTGTTCTGCAACCCTCCGATATCAAACCGGACGCCACGATGGAGGATCTGGGCATCGACAGCCTCGGCCTCGTCGAAGCGATCTTCGCGATCGAGGAAGCCTTTGATATCTCTGTCCCTTTCAATGCGAATGACCCCTCTGAAAGCGGGTTCGACATCTCCAATGTCGAGGCGATTGTCTCGGCGGTGGACGGTCTCGTCGCCGCGCAGAAGGCTGGCTGACCCATGCACCGCGTGGTGATCACCGGGCAGGGCACGATCAATGCCCTGGGGGTGAATGTGGCCGAAACGCTTCAGGCGTTTCGCGACGGACGTTGCGGGATTTCCCAGCTCGATATCCGCGATGTGGATCGGCTCTCGATCCAGATCGGGGGGCAGGTCAAGGAGTATGACCCGGAAGCGGCCTTCAACCGCCAACAGATCTCTCTCTATGACCGGTTCACCCAATTCACGCTTCTGGCGGCGGATGAGGCGATCCGGCAGTCAGGCCTGAGTTTTTCGGGTGAGCTTGCCGCCCAGGCCGGGGTCGTTCTCGGCACGGCGGGAGGCGGTGTGAACACCTGGGATGAGAATTACCGGACCGTCTATGAGGACGGAAAGAACCGGGTGCATCCCTTCGTGGTCCCGAAGTTGATGAACAACGCTGCGGCGAGCCATGTCTCCATGGCCCACAACCTCAAGGGCCCGAGTTTCACGGTGGCGACGGCCTGCGCGAGCTCGAACCATGCCATGGGGCAGGCGTTCCAATTCATCCGCTCGGGGTTGAGCAAGGTGATGATCTCGGGCGGCTCGGAATCCATGCTTTGCTTTGGCGGAGTGAAGGCCTGGGAAGGGCTGCGAGTGATGTCCCGCGACGCCTGCCGCCCGTTCAGCGCCAATCGCAACGGCATGGTGCAGGGCGAGGGGGCGGCGGTCTTCGTCTTTGAAGAGTACGAACATGCCAAGGCCCGGGGCGCGGAGATCCTCGCCGAGGTGATCGGGTTTGCCATGACCTCGGACGCGGCGGATATCGTCATGCCCTCGAAACAAGGGGCCGCGCGCGCGATCGCGGGGGCCATGAAGGATGCGCGCGTGAACCCGGATCAGGTCGGCTATATCAACGCCCATGGCACGGGCACGGCTGCCAATGACAAGACGGAATGCGCGGCGGTGGCCGATGCCTTTGGCCACCATGCGGATAATGTGATGATCTCATCGACCAAATCCATGCATGGCCATCTGATCGGCGGGACCGGAGCGGTGGAGCTTCTGGCTTGTGTTATGGCACTCCGCGACGGGGTGATCGCGCCGACGATCGGCTATGAGGAGCCGGATCCGGAATGCGCGCTCGACGTGGTGCCCAACACTGCGCGGGACGCCAAGGTCGATGTGGTGCTGAGCAACGCCTTCGCCTTTGGCGGGCTGAACGCGGTGCTGACCCTTCGCAAGGCGCCCTGACGCGCAGGCGTCGGGCGCCGCGCTTGGGCTTTACTCGGCTGCGGGCGCTGCGGCTTTGATCTCGTCCGAGAGCTTGTTGAAGGCGGCCGTGAACCCACGGAGGGAGGCCGATACTTCAACCCGGGCGTCCGGCCGGGCGAGCGCCACGATAGAGACGGTCGCCACGGCGCCGCCCTTCATCGCATCCACTTCCAGTGCCGACACGCCAAAGCGCGAGAAACAGCCCGTCCGGTTGCACCAGACGAAGGGTTTCGGCGGCAGCGCTTCGCCATCCACGGCCAGGATGAGGCCCTCGGTCAAAACGGTTTCAAGCGGCGTGATGACGGTGATCAGAGCGCCGACATTGCTGCCCTCGGGCGCGGGCAACAGGGTGAATTCCGACACCGGATTGTCCGACTGATCGCGCAGCAGCTGATAGAGTTGGCAGCTATCCTCCGATTGCGGACCCTGGCCACGAATGCAGCGAATGCTCCAATCAGTGAGGGTCTCGCGGATATAGGTCTGGCCCGGCTGCAACTCGGCAGGTGCGGCCTCCGCGGTGCCCTCGGCGGTCTGCGCGGCCCCTGGGCCAGCCAGCGTCAGAGCCAGCGCAACAGCGAAAAGGCGGGACAAGGGGGAACGGATCATGAAGGAGGTCCTCTGAAGGTCATGGGGCGCCATTGCTCGGATTGGCCAGACGCGCTTGCGCGCTGAATGCCCTGCTGTGCCGGGCCCGTCCATTGAAAAAGGGCCTGCAAGCAGACCCTTTTTTATTCTTATCTCCCTGTCGGACTGGCCGACTTATGGCGTGACGCTACGACCTTCCGTCGCAGGGGTCAACAGGGGGTGACTCACATTTTTGCCAGTTTTGGGTGACGCTGGGTCAGCTTTTTCATGTTGCCCTCGGCCAAAAACCCAAAGCGCTTGCAGAGATTAAAAAAAGGCCGCACCGAAGATCAGCGCGGCCAGTCCAACAGGGAGGAGTGCAACCGGGAAAAGAGGAACATACCCGGCGCAGGCTCATACTGGCACGAATTGGTTAACCCTGTATTATCACGGGAAAACCACGAGGAGGGGCAGCACATGCATCTGGAGGACCGGATTTTCGTCGGCGGCGGAGGGGAGGACTATGGCACCCCGCAGCACCTGTTGCTGAAGGCGGCCAACCGCCATGGCCTGATCGCCGGTGCGACAGGGACGGGCAAGACTGTCACGCTGCAGATCCTTGCCGAGGGCTTCTCGGCCATGGGGGTGCCTGTGCTTCTGTCGGATGTGAAGGGCGATCTCTCGGGCCTTGCGAAGTCAGGCAGCCCGGAGGCCAAGCTCCATGGGCCGTTCACGGAACGCGCAGAGACGATCGGGATCTCGGATACCTATGACTATGACGCATTTCCGACTGTGTTTTGGGACCTTTACGGGGATCAGGGCCATCCGATCCGCACCACGGTCACCGAGATGGGGCCGCTCCTGCTGAGCCGGTTGCTCGAGCTCAGCGAGGCGCAGGAAGGGGTGCTCAACATCGCCTTCCGCGTTGCCGACGAGCAGGGGCTGGGCCTCTATGACCTGAAGGACCTGCAAGCGCTTTTGGTCTGGGTCGGCGAGAACCGTGCAGGCCTCTCCCTCCGCTATGGCAATGTCTCGGTGCAATCCATCGGGGCGATCCAGCGCCGGTTGATGGTGCTCGAAAATCAGGGCGGGTCGAAGCTCTTTGGCGAGCCCGCGCTGGAGCTCGACGATCTCCTGCGCACGGCCCCGGATGGGCGCGGGCAGATCAATATTCTGGCCTCCGACAAGCTGATGGCGGCACCGCGGCTCTATGCGACCTTCCTGCTCTGGCTGCTCTCCGAACTGTTCGAGACGCTCCCGGAAGTCGGCAACCCGGACAAGCCCAAGCTCGTCTTCTTCTTTGATGAGGCACATTTGCTCTTTGAGGACGCGCCCAAGGCGCTGGTCGACAAGGTGGAGCAGGTGGCCCGGCTGATCCGCTCCAAAGGGGTGGGGGTCTATTTCGTCACCCAGAACCCGGATGACGTGCCCGAGGATGTGCTGGGGCAGCTTGGCAACCGGGTGCAGCACGCTCTGCGCGCCTTCACCGCCCGGGACCGACGGGCCTTGCGTGCCGCCGCCGAAACCTATCGCGACAACCCCGCGCTCGATATCGAGACCGCGATCCAGGAAGTGGGCACGGGCGAGGCCGTAACCTCCATGCTGGATCGCAAGGGGATCCCGGGCATGGCCGAACGGACGCTGATCCGCCCCCCATGCAGCCAGCTTGGTCCGATCACCAAGGGCGAGCGCATGGATGTGATGGCGGCATCGCCGGTGGCGGGCAAATACGAGACGCCGCTCGACCGGAACTCGGCGTTCGAGATCCTCTCGAAACGCGCTGCCGACGCCGCGGCCGAAGCCGAAGCAGCCGAGGCCAAGGAAGAGGAGGCCAGCGTGGCCGAGCGCGAGTACCGCACGGCACGGCGCTATTCCGCACCAAAGGTCGGCCGGTCGTCCTCCCGCACCAGGAAAGCCAAGCAGAGCGAAAGCCTCAGCCAGGCCATGGCGAATGTGGTGATCAAGGAGCTCAAGGGCACCACCGGACGCCGGCTCGTGCGCGGCATCATCGGTGGGCTCTTCAAGGGGCGCTGACGCCCCTTAGAGCGGCCGGATCTTCAGCTTCGAAAGGCGGTTATCCTTGCGGGCCGCCACCTCGAAGCGGAAGCCGTGGAAGCTGAAGCATTGGCCGATATTCGGGATCATCTGCGCCTCGTGGATGACGAGACCGGCGACGGTATTGGCCTCCTCATCGGGCAGGTTCCACTCGGTTGCGCGGTTCAGATCACGGATCGTCATGGCCCCGTCCACGAGGAAGTTGCCATCCTCGGATTTCCGCACCGGATGGTCAGCATCCGGGTCGAACTCATCGGTGATCTCGCCGACGATCTCTTCTAGTATGTCCTCCAGCGTAATCAGCCCCTGTAACGCCCCGTATTCATCCACGACCAGCGCGAAATGGGACCGGCGGCGCAGGAACTCCTTCATCTGCTCGTCGAGCGTGGTGGTTTCGGGCACGAAATAGGGCTTCATCGCCACATCCATCACCTCGAAGGCCTCCAACCCTTTCTCCGAGGCCTCGGGTCCCCGGATCAGCCGGTCCATGGCACGCAGAAGGTCCTTGGCATGGATCATCCCGATGATGTTCTCGCGGTCCTCGCGATAGACGGGCAGGCGGGTATAGGGCGATTGCAGGCACTGGCTCAGGATCTGCTCGGGCGTGTTATCCGCATCGATCATCTCGATCTTGGAGCGGTGGAGCATGATCTCCTCGACCGCGCGCTCGTTGAGATCGAGCGCCCCCAGCAACCGGTCGCGATGTTCTTTCTCCACCGCGCCTTCGGAATGGCCCATGCGCAAGGCGCCTTCGATCTCTTCGCGCACCGAGAGCATGTTCGCCCCGGCCTCGATCCGCATGCCGAGGACACGCAGCACCGCCCGTACGATCAGGCGGACCGCCGCGACCATGGGGGCGAGCACGGTGATGACGATCTTCACAGGGCCCGCAGCACGGGTCGAAGCGCTCTCGGGATTGGTGATCGCATAGGTCTTGGGCAGCACCTCGGCAAAGATCAGCACCAGCGCTGTCATGACCAAGGTTGCCAGCGCCACGCCACTGTCGCCAAAAGCCTTGGTGAAGACCGCCGTGGCGAGCGAGGTCGCCAGGATATTGGCCAGGTTGTTGCCCAGCAGGATCCCCCCGATCAGCCGTTCATTGTCTTCCTTCAGGCCAAGCGCCCGGGCCGCGCCCTTGTCGCCCTTGTCGGCCATGGCATGGAGCTTGCCGCGCGAGGCCGCCGTCAGCGCCGTCTCACTGCCCGAGAAGAACCCCGAGCAACAGAGCAGCAGCAGGATCACCCCGCAGGAGATCCAGAACGATGTGTCATAAAGGGTCGTGTCGAGGGCAGGGTCCATTTTGCGACTGCATCCTTGTGGGCTTTATGTTCTTATGGGCGCGGGCAGAGGCCGGTTCAAGGGACAGACATGGACGTACGCGATCTGGGCACGTTAGAGGGCAAGGTTGTGCTCTATGGTGGGCCGTATTCGAACCTGCAGGCTTCGCTGGCGCTGCTCTCCTATTGCGCCGATAACCACATCCCCGCGTCGCAGCGGATCTGCACCGGGGATATCGTGGCCTATGGCGGGGAGCCCAAGGCGACCTGGTCGCTCATGCGCACCACGGGCGGGGCGATTGTGGCCGGGAATTGCGAGCGCAATCTGGCCGAGGATGCTGAGGATTGCGGTTGCGGCTTTGGCGCGGACACGACCTGCGATCTGCTGTCCCGGGCGTGGTACTCCTTCGCGCAGCGCGAGTTGCCCGCCGAGGCCAAAGCCTGGATGGCGGACCTGCCGGACATGATCACCTTCACCTATGGCGGCAAACGCTGCGCGGTGATCCATGGCGGTGTGTCCGATATCAGCCGGTTCATCTGGCCCAGCTCGGACGAGAGTGTCTTCGCCGAGGAGATCGCCCTGATCGAGGCCGAGATCGGCAAGGTCGATATCGTTTTCGCCGGCCATTGCGGCATCGCCTTTCAACGCCAGATTGGCGAGACCCTCTGGGTCAATGCAGGCGCGATCGGTCTGCCGCCCCATGACGGACGTCCCGAGACGCGGTTTGCGGTGATGGAGGGTGAGAAGATCCTGATTGAGCGGCTCTCTTACAATGCGCGCCCGGCGATCTCGGCCATGACCCGCGCGGGCCTGACCCAAGGCTATCAAGAGACACTCGCCACGGGCATCTGGCCCAGCGAAGACGTGCTCCCAGACGCGCTCCGCCGCAGCGGCTAGCGCGCTGTGGCCAGCGGGTGATGGGTCAGGACCAGATCCTTCAGCCGCTCATCCAGAACATGGGTGTAGATCTCGGTGGTCGAGACATCCGCATGACCCAGGAGCGCCTGGATCGAGATCAGATCCGCTCCCCGTGCGAGCAGATGCGTCGCAAAGGCGTGGCGCAGGGTGTGGGGCGTGACCTTGGACGGATCCACACCGCCCATGACCGCGATCTCCTTGATCAGCACGTAAAACCGGTGGCGGGTCAGGTGGCCGAGCTTGCCGCGTGACGGAAAGAGGAATTTCGACGGCGCCGCCCCCTTGGCGACCCGCGCGTCATCGGTGGCGTCGCGCAACGCGAGCCAATCCTGCAACGCCTCGCGCGCCGAGCTCGACAGGGGCACCATGCGCTCGACCCCGCCTTTGCCCCGCACAAGGATCAGGTGAGGATCGCCGCGTACGGCGGCTACGGGCAGGGCGCAAAGCTCGGTGACGCGCAACCCCGTGGCATAGAGCACTTCGAGCATGCAGGTATTGCGCACCCGGTCCTCCTCGCGCTGGCCGGTCTCGCGCGCCGCCAGCAAGAGCCGGTCGATCTCATCCTCCGACAGGGTCTTGGGCAAGCGCTTGGCCCGGCCCGGACCCTTGATCTGCTGGCTCGGGTTGTCGGTGCGCAGGCCTTCCTCATAGGCGAAACGGTAAAGCTGCCTGATGGCCGAAAGCCGCCGCGCGCGGGTGGCCTGGCTCAGCCCCGCATCGCTGCAGGAGACGAGATAGGCCTCGATATCGGCCCGGCTTGCGGTGGCAAAGGCGCCGCCCTCTGCGGCCAGATGCGCCTCGAAATCCAGAAGGTCACGGGCATAGGCGAGGCGCGTGTTCTCCGCCGCGTTGAGTTCCGCGGCTTGCGCATCGAGAAAGGCGTCGATCCAGCGCCGGGTCATGTCCGCGCCTCGCGCAGAACGAGGGAGAGGGCGATCTCCCGGGCGCTTTGCTCGAACCCGAGCATGCGCAGCACCGCCAACGCGGTCCCCGCATCATCCGGATCCGGAAGGGCAGAATCGCCCAAAAGACGCAAGGCGCGCAGGGTCGCGGCGCCGTATTCTTCAGCTGCGAGCAAGCGCTCGAACGTCTGCGGCAGCGGTGGAGGCGTTGACGAAAAAGCCGCTGTGACTGCTGCGGTGAGCGCCGTGGGCGGCGCACTCTCGGCGCTCAGGCCCCGGGCGATGGAGGCGAGGATCGGATCCTCGATCCGCGCAGCATAGCTTTCGGCCTCCCGCGTCAGAAGCACCATATGCTCGGCCAGATCGCGGGCATCCTGGGTCACCGGCAGGCGGGCGAGGCGGCTTCCATAGTACTCGGCGAAAACCTCGGTCAGCCCGACCGCCTCCATCTCGGCAATGGCACGGGGCAGGGTTTGGGCAACGGCCTCTGCCTCTCCTGACAAGAGCGCCAGATCAAAAGCCTGGATCGCATCGACCCGGTCCCAGAGCCCACCGGAGGCTGCCGGGTTCCTCTCCGTATAGAGCGCGAAGAGCTCGCCGCCGGTGATCCCACCCGTGCGGGCCAGCCGTTCGGCGGCTTCGAGCCGGGGTTTCCAGCCCTGATTGGGCGAGAGCAGCGCGTGATTGAAGGCAAGCGGCAGGGTCCGGGCCGGGGGCGCCTCGCCCAGTGCGGCCAGCATCCGGTAGCTGAGCGGTGTGATCGGTTCGGGGGGCGCGGCCAGCGGCATGCCCTCGAAGAGCTCCGGGTCGAGGAACCGCGCCATGAGCAGATCCTCGGCCTCGCTCACATAGCCGAGCGCGCGCGCCGTCTCGAGGCTGAGCGCGGCCGCGGGCCAGTCATTGTTCCGCGCGAGACAGAAGATCCGCGCCGAAAAAGTCGGCGCCACATCGGGCACAGCCCGCAGGGTGGCGCAGGCCCGGTCCTCATCGCCGCGCAGGAGGCTGATATCGAACCAACGGCGGAACACTTCCGGATCGTCGCTGACCCCGGCACGCTCCACCAGCGCCTGGGCATCGGGCAGTGCGCCAAAGGCCAGCAGCGCATCAAGACGCGCCAGAAACAGGGTATGGTCCGGGCCGGTATCCACCGGCGGGTCCAGCTCTGCCAGCAGGATCCGCTTGAGCAGACGCCGCGCAGGCAGGGGCAGGCCAGTGCTTTGCGCGCGCAAATCGCGGGCCAGATCCGCCGCCGGGGTCACTCCCCAGAAATCCCGGGGCAGGCCCGAGACACTGATCGGGAGCAGCCCGACACCGTCAATTGCCTGATCTTCCAGCGGGGCAACTTCGATTGCCTCGACACTGGCCGAAGGCGCGATGTCATCATCCCGGCGCGGCAGCGGCGAGCTTGGCTGGGCAATGATGTCCGACAACCAGTCGATGGCCGAGATCGGATCCTGCGCCTGCCCGGGAGTGCCCCCGAGGCAGATCAGGGCGATCCCGCTCAACAGAGCCTGTCGCGCCCTACTGCCCATCCAGCGTCACCGGAATGCGCACGGGCGTGCTCTCGGACGGCAAATCGCCCACATACCCGTAGCCCAACAGCCCCAGCGCGCCGAGCGCGACCAGCACCAATACAACCAAAAAGAGTTTTCCCAACACTGCTCGTACCTTTGCCTGCCTGCGTCTTATGCTTTTTCTCTATGGTATTTCGTGACGCTTCCCGCCATTCAAGCGCTATGCTATCACATGCGTTCGAATTTTTGCAGGAGTGGCGATAAGTGGCCGAAGCCGCAACAGTGCAGCTGACCTGTCCGGTCGTGCTCGTCGGGATGATGGGCGCGGGCAAGACGGCCGTGGGGACAGCCGTGGCGGCCAAGCTTGGGGTGCCCTTTATCGACAGCGATCACGAGATCGAGCGCGCGGCCAATGCCAAGATCGCGGAGATTTTCGAGCGGGACGGCGAGGCGTTTTTCCGGGATCGCGAGACCGAGGTTCTCTCGCGGCTTTTGACCGGCGCACCTTCGATCCTGTCGACCGGGGGCGGGGCGTTTCTGGCCGAGCGCAATCGCACGATCATCGCTGAACTGGGTGTGTCGGTCTGGCTTGATGCGGATCTCGAGCTGCTCTGGAACCGGGTGCGCCACAAGACGACGCGGCCGCTGCTGCTGACGGATAATCCGCGCGCGACATTGGCCGAGATCTTTGCCGCGCGGGTGCCGATCTATCAAAAGGCCGCTGTTCATGTGAAGGCCGCGCCGGACCTGACGATCGAGGCCATGGCGGAGCGGGTGATCGCCGCCCTTGCCAGCCGTCCGGGGATCTTTGTCGCGGGCTAGGCGCTCGGGGGTGGAGCCTGCGGGACCAGACTGCTAGAGCACCGGGGCCGCCCTCTTGCGCGAAAGGTGCCCCCCATGTCCGACGCTGCCGCCTCCCTTCTGGAAACCGTCCATGTGCCCCTGGACAGCCGGGCCTATGATGTGGTGATCGGGCCAGCGCTCCTCGAAGAGGCCGGTGCTCGGATCGCGCCGCTCCTGACCCGCAAGACCGTGAGCATTGTCACCGATGAGACGGTCGGCGCGCTGCATCTGGCCACCCTGCAGGACAGTCTGAAGCGCGCCGGGATCGAGAGCACGGCCCTCTCCCTGCCAGCGGGCGAGGCCACCAAGGGCTGGCCTGAGTTCAGCCGCACCGTCGACTGGTTGCTGGAGCAGAAGGTCGAGCGCCGCGATCTGGTCATCGCTTTTGGTGGCGGTGTTATTGGCGATCTCGTGGGCTTTGCGGCGGCTGTTCTGCGGCGCGGGGTCGGCTTCGTCCAGATCCCCACGAGCCTCTTGGCCCAGGTCGACAGTTCCGTCGGCGGCAAGACGGGGATCAACTCGGTCCATGGCAAGAACCTGATCGGCGCGTTTCACCAGCCGCGCCTCGTGCTGGCGGATACGGCGATCCTCGGTACGCTGACCCCGCGCGATTTCCTCGCGGGCTATGGCGAGGTGATGAAATACGGCCTGCTCGGGGATGCCGACTTTTTCACGTGGCTAGAGACCGAAGGACCCAAGCTCGCCGCCGGGGATATGACCGCGCGGGTGGCGGCCGTGCGCCGTTCGGTCGAGATGAAGGCCGAGATTGTGGTGCGCGACGAGACCGAGCAGGGGGATCGTGCGCTCCTCAATCTCGGCCACACCTTCTGCCACGCGCTCGAAACGGCGACGGGCTATTCCGACCGGCTCCTCCATGGGGAGGGGGTGGCAATCGGCTGTGCCCTGGCCTTTGAGCTCTCGGCGCGGCTTGGGCTTTGCGCGCAAGAGGATCCCAGCCGGGTCCGCGCCCATCTGGCCGAGATGGGGACAAAACGCGATCTGCGTGACATCGAAGGGGAACTCCCGAGCGCCGAGGATCTGCTCACTCTGATGGGGCAGGACAAGAAGGTGCTCGATGGTCAGCTGCGTTTCATTCTGGCCCTTGGGATCGGCGAGGCCTTCGTGACCTCCGAGGTGCCGCGCGACGCGGTGCTGTCTGTGCTGCAGGACGCGCTCGACCAACGCGCGGTCTAGATCCGGGCATTTGCCCAGAAAACAGTCCCGGAGTCCCGCTGCAACTGACGTTTTCGCAGAAATGAGCCGCGCTTTTTCGCGGAACTGGCGAAACTGCGCGTGTTTCCTAACGGTTCCCTAACACGGGTTTTGTCATTCATTGGATCTATGATTAAGAATGGTTAACGGCGTGGGCGTGTCGGGGAATTCTAACCCGACCCCGGGGCAATCGGGGCGTGCCGTTGATCGATTTGTGAAAAGTGACTTATCGAGGTGGACACGATGCTGCTCTCGCAGTGGACTGGTTTTTGGGGATGGAAGGCGAACGCGATCACCGTCTCGCGCATGCAGGACAAGATCATCGAAACGCCGGATGGCGCCATCCACATTGTCTTGAATGAAGGTCGGTTCGCGGGGCTGACCCTCCGCTCGAGCTACGACAACGGCGCAACCTGGGATGAAACCTACCGGTTCGAGGATACGGGCCGGTTCTCGACAGCGCATCTGCAGATGCTGCCCGATGGCGAGACGCTGACCGTCTCCTTTCAGGGCGATGATGGCGAGATCTACTATCAAGCCCTCGACTATGACGCGGACACCCATGGCTGGAGCGCCTTGGCCGATCCGAGCCTCGCGGTCGAGGGGATCGCTTCGGGGCGGGTGAGCCTGCCCAATCACCTGGTGGCCGAGGATGGCACGATCTATGCCGTGGCCATTCAGTCCAACATCTTTGCGCCGCGTATCACGCTCTCGAGCTCCGAGGATGGCGGCGCGAGCTGGAGCACGGAAACCACGCGGTTCCCGGACCATGAGGCGGCTTCCGCGCGGCTGGTTTCAACGCCTGAGGTGACGGGCGTGCTGCTGGCCACGGACACCAATATCAGCTGGCTCGATGGGGCCACGGGCGCGCTGGAGGAGGTGTCGGATCTCGGCTCCTACCAGGTCTTTGCCAGCCATTACAGCGTGACCGTCGTGGGCAATGACATCTATCTCGCGAATGTTACCGAGGAAGAAACTCCGCAGCTCGAGTTCTTCATCTATGACGGCGACACGCGGAGCTGGAGCGAGCGGATCTCGCCCGATCACACCTTCGCCTCCGAGGCCTATGTCCAGCTGAGCTCGAACGAAGAAGGGCATCTCTACATGACCTTCGACGAGATCGGCACGGGCCTTGTTCGCGTCCTCGAGAGCGTTGATGGCGGTCTGACATGGGATATCGAGACGGATATCGTCGTGGAATCGGGCGTCGAGGCCGGGTTCACGCGCATGGTCGCCCCGGAATACTTCACCGAGGATCTGGTGATCTTCCAGATGGTTCTTCCGCGAGAGGATTCGAACTTTCGCGGTGTCAGCGTCACGACCGTCGATGTGGATGATGATGGCAGCGCCGATGACGTAGCGCGCTTTGCACGCGAGGATCCCGGCCTGCGCCGTCAATGGTTTTCAGATCTCTGGAACGAGCGCAATGGTGACGAAGAGGGCGGCCTGCGCAACCGCATGGACACTGAACGCTGGTCCGATTGGGAGCCCGGCGCGGGGCTCTTAACCCTTGTCGATAGCTTCGATTTCTGAGCAGCGCCCCGGATCGGGGCGCGCCAGACCGAGCGTGGCCCGCTTGGCTTAGAACGGGATCTCGTCGTCCAGATCGCTGTTGGAGCGACCACCGCCGCTGGGCGCCGGGCTACCACCGCCATAGCGATCGTCGCCGCCATAGCCGCCGCCGGACTGATCGGGCATGTAGCCGCCGCCGCCACCACCGCCCATGCCGCCACCGCCGCCCTCGCGCCCGTCGAGCATCGTCAGCTCGGACCGGTAGGGGCGCAGAACGACCTCGGTCGAATAGCGATCCTGACCGGACTGGTCCTGCCATTTGCGGGTCTCGAGCTGGCCTTCGATATAGACCTTGGAGCCCTTGCGCAGATACTGCTCTGCCACGCGGGCGAGGGGCTCCGAAAAGATCGCGACCGAGTGCCACTCGGTCTTTTCACGCCGCTCACCGGTGTTCCGGTCTTTCCAGTTTTCCGAGGTCGCGATCCGCAGGTTGCAGACCTTTCCGCCGTTCTGGAACGTGCGCACTTCCGGGTCGCGCCCGAGATTTCCGATCAAGATGACCTTGTTGACCGAGCCTGCCATGACCGCCTCCCTTCGAATCTGTGTTCGGATCTGCACTGAGTTGTGATGACGTTACACCATCGCACGCGGGTAATGAAAAGTCGGAAGCAGCGACAGGTTGTGGATGGTTGGCGTTTTTTAACATTCCGCCTATAAACCGGGAGGAGATGAGGGAGAAACCCATGCGAAACCTTGGCAAGAACTGCCTGACTTGGGCGCGGCTCTGTGCGGCGCTGGTGGTGGTGGCTGTTGGCGGCACCACGGTTGGGGCCGGTTTTGCCGATACCTCGCGGTCGAGTTCGTCCCGGGCCTCGCTGTTTTCCTCCCAGACCAATGTGCTCGACAGGCGCGGGGCCTCGCAATACGAGCATTCCGCCCGTTTCCTGCCGCGTCGCACCGGACGTTCGGCGGACATCCCCTCCTATAGTGGCAGCTATGCGGGACCGTATCTCTCCATGGCCAAGGCGGCTGCGCGGCGCCATGGCATTCCGGAGGATCTGTTCCTCCGGCTCGTGCAACAGGAGAGTGCGTTCAACGCCAAGGCTGTGTCCCATAAAGGGGCGATCGGTCTCGCGCAGCTCATGCCCGGCACCGCGCGGGATCTCGGGGTGAACCCCCATGACCCGCGCCAGAACCTCGATGGCGGGGCGCGCT
The DNA here is from genome assembly GCF_049801095.1 of Dinoroseobacter sp. S76. Classification (NCBI taxonomy): domain Bacteria; kingdom Pseudomonadati; phylum Pseudomonadota; class Alphaproteobacteria; order Rhodobacterales; family Roseobacteraceae; genus Dinoroseobacter; species Dinoroseobacter sp. S76. Next base: position 19,179 of record NZ_JBNAGH010000002.1, read on the forward strand.
ATCTGCGCACGCAATACCAGCGGTTCCGCGACTGGAAGCTCGCTCTGGCGGCCTATAATGCGGGCCCCGAGGCCGTAGCCCGGCATAACGGGATCCCGCCCTATAAAGAGACGCGGAACTATGTGCGTCGGATCATGGGCACGCTCTAGGGGCTACTCCTCTGTCCAGTTCGGCGGGCGTTTGTCGAGAAACGCCGCAATTCCTTCTTCGGTGTTCCGGAAGGCCATGTTCTGCACCATGACATCGCCCGTATAGGCATAGGCCTCGGCCAGGGGCATCTGGGCCTGCTCGTAGAAAGCGCGCTTGCCGATGGCGACGACCTCGCCCCGTTTCTCGGCCACGCGGGCGGCCAGCGCTGCGGCCTCGGAGGACAGGGCCTCGGCCGGCACGACCTTGTTGATCAACCCGACCTCCTGGGCGCGGGTGGCGTCGATCATCTCGCCGGTGGTCAACATCTCAAAGGCTTGCTTGCGCGGGATGTTGCGCGACAAGGCCACCATGGGGGTGGAGCAGAAGAGCCCGATATTCACCCCGTTCACCCCGAACAGCGTGCCCTCGGCCGCCACAGCCATATCCGCAGTGGCCACAAGCTGGCAGCCCGCAGCGGTGGCGATCCCGTGCACCTCGGCGATGACCGGCTGGGGCAGGGCCTGCAACCCCATCATCATCCGTGCGCAACGGTCAAAGAGGTCCTTGAACGCCGCCGCCCCGCCATCCGGGGCCTGGCGCGACGCCGTCATCTCCCGCAAGTCATGCCCTGCGCAAAAGGCCCGCCCAGACCCGCGCAGCACCACAACCCGGGTCGCGCGATCCTCCGCCAGCGCGTCAATCTGCGCCTGAAGGGCTGCGAGCATCGCGTCGGACAGCACGTTGAGGGTCTTGGGCGCATTCAGGGTCAGTGTGGCGATGCCATCCTGATCCGCGCGTGTGAGTATTTCGTCGGCCATCTTGCCCTCCCGTCGGTTTGCCGCAACCTTAGGGGGCCAAAGGGCAGGGGGGCAAGATGACCGTTGAGATGGATGCGCAGGCGCTGGAGGCGTTTCTGGCGGAGGCTTTTCCTCAGGTGGCCGGGGATTTCCGGGTGGAGGAGGTTGCAGCCGAGCGGCTCGTCGTGCGGCTGATCACTCAGGACAAGCATCTGCGCCCGGGGGGTACAATCTCCGGACCCTCCATGTTCGCACTGGCGGATGTGGGGATTTATCTGGCGATCTTGGCCCGTCTTGGGCCTGTGGCTTTGGCCGTGACCACGAATTGTGCCATCGATTTCATGCGAAAACCCGAAGCCGGCAAGGATCTGATCGCCGAAGCGCGGCTCTTGAAGCTCGGACGCGTCCTTGCCGTGGGCGATGTATTGATACGCTCCGAGGGGTTAGAGAAGGTCGTGGCCCGCGCCTCGCTCACCTATTCCATCCCTCCAAGCGCCACCTAGTCACAAAAAAGCCGGCCCAAGGGGGCCGGCAGTCAGGGGAGATATCTCCGATGGGCTAGAAGATGCGGCGCAATTCGCGCTCGGCGTCATCGCGCGTCAGTCCAATATCCCGGAGATGATGGTCGCTGAGCCCCTGGAGGCCGCGGCGTGTTCGACGTTGAGTGTCCCATTTCGTCAGTGCCACCGCGACGCGCAGCGCAAACTGCGCCAGGGCGGGCAGGGCGGGAGCGGTCGACAACTGCGCGATCAAGGCAGCATTGGCAGAGCGTGTCATGGGTCTGTCTCCTAAATTGTATTGACACAAATCCTGGTATCAGGCATCATATTGATACAATCTTGTGGCGCGCCTGTCTAAGGAAACATTGTGATGGATACAATTTGGTTTGGTGATCTTTCGGACGCCCTGAGCGTTGGCACTGGACCAAAATACACGCGGCTGGCCGAAGCCCTGCGTCAGGCGATCGCAAGTGGTGCCCTGAAACCGGGGGAGAAACTGCCTCCGGTGCGGGATCTGGCTTATCGGGTCTCTGTGACGCCGGGCACCGTGGCGCGGGCCTATACGCGGCTCACCGATGCGGGGCTGCTGGAGACCGGAGTGGGGCGGGGCACCTTCGTGGCGCAAAAGGCGATCTCGGCGCCGCCTCTTCGTGTGCCGGAAGTGGATTCCGTACTGCACAATTCCGAGGCTGACCCCCATGACGTGAATCTGATCTCGCCCCATTTGCCCAATGTCGGGCAAGCCCGGTTGATCCGCGAGAGCCTGATGCAGATCGCCGCCGCGCCGCCCTCGGGCGTGATGCATTATCCCGGCCATCGGACCGGGCAGGCAGCCCGGGAGGCGGTCGTCTCTTATCTGTCCAATGTCACGCTTGGCCGCCTTGGCGCCGAAGACGTCGTGCTCTCACACGGGGCGCAGAGCGGTATCCTTCTTGTGATGCAAGCGGTGCTCACCGGGCGGCGCCCGGTGGTGCTCGTGGAGGAGTTGGCCTATCCCGGCTACCGCCGCGCGGCGGAGTTGCTGCGCGCGGAGGTTGTGCCGGTGCCCATGGACGAGCACGGGGTGCGTCCGGACGCGCTGGTGGAGATCGCGCGCCAAACGGATGCGCAATTGCTGTGTCTGTCCACCGAGGTGCAGAACCCACTCCTGATCGCCATGACTGCGGCCCGTCGGCTCGAAATCGTCGAGGCGGCTCGGCGGGTGAACCTGCAACTCTTGGAGGACGATACCTATCGCCTTGGCGCGGTGACCGGTCCTGGCCTCCGGGCGCTCGCACCTGAGCGGGGCTGGTTCGTCTCCTCCCTTTCGAAATCCCTAAGCCCGGCTTTGCGCTTTGGCTTCGTCGTGGCCCCGGATGGGCAGGCGCAAGCGGCGCGCCGGGCGGCGGAGGCCGGATTCTTTGGTCTGGCCACGCCGATCACCGATCTGGCCGCGACATTGCTGACCCATCCTTCACTGCCCAAGATGCAAGACGATCTGCGCAAGGAGGTCGCCTGCTATGTCCGCTCCATGGTCAACAAGCTGGGGCGGTTCGATCTGCGTTGGCGGGAGGATGCGCTCTTTGTCTGGCTGAGCCTGCCGCCGGGTTGGCGGGCCAGTGCCTTTGCCCGGGCCGCCGAGTCCGAGGGCGTACAGATCCGGACCGCCGAGGATTACGCCGACCGCAACGGCCGCGCACCCCATGCGATCCGCTTGGCGGTAAACGGGGGTGTCAGCCGCAAGAGCTTTGACAACGCGTTGGAACGCTTGCGCGGTCTTCTGGACCATCCGCCGGAGCGGATTGCGGTCTAGAAAGTGGGGGTATATTAATACCTTATTTTCAAACCTATGTTTTTCAACAAATAATGCTGCATCAAGGCACTTGACCCCGCCGCTAGATCCCTTAGAACGCGCCCATCAAACCGGGCATGGCCCCGGCTCACGTTCTGATAGGGCGAAGAAATGAAAACCTTTACCGCAAAACCGGCGGATATCGACAAGAAATGGATCCTGATCGACGCCGAAGGCATCGTTCTGGGCCGTTTGGCATCGATCGTCGCCACCCGCCTTCGTGGCAAGCACAAGCCGAGCTTCACGCCGCATATGGATATGGGTGACAATGTCATCATCATCAATGCAGACAAAGTTCAGCTGACCGGCAAGAAGCGCGACAAGCCGAACTACTGGCACACGGGCTATCCGGGCGGCATCAAGTCCCGCACCACCGGCCAGATCCTCGAGGGCAAGTACCCTGAGCGCGTGGTCACCCAGGCCGTCAAGCGCATGCTGCCCGGTGGGCCGCTGTCGCGTCAGCAGATGACCAACCTGCGCGTTTATGCCGGCGCCGAGCACCCCCATGAGGCCCAGAGCCCCGAGGTGCTGGACCTGGCGTCCAAGAATTCCAAGAACACCCGGAGCTGAGTGAATGGCTGAAGAGATCAAATCCTTCGACGACCTGAGTGCCGTCGCTGAGGGCTCCGTCGCCGACGTGGCGCCCGAAACCACCATCTCGCGCGAGCCGGTTCGTGATGAACTGGGCCGCTCCTACGCCACCGGCAAGCGGAAGGACGCGGTTGCCCGTGTCTGGATCAAGCCGGGCTCCGGCAAGGTCACCGTGAATGGCAAGGAGTTGAACGTGTATTTCGCACGTCCGGTGCTGCAGATGATCCTGCGCCAGCCCTTCCAGGTGGCCGGTGTCGAGGACCAGTTCGACGTGACCGCGACGGTCAAGGGCGGCGGTCTGTCCGGTCAGGCGGGCGCTGTCCGTCACGGGATTTCCAAGGCGCTGCAGCTCTATGATCCCTCCCTGCGGAGCGCGCTCAAGGCAGCAGGCTTCCTCACCCGCGACAGCCGCGTGGTCGAGCGGAAGAAATACGGTAAGGCCAAAGCGCGGAAGAGCTTCCAGTTCTCCAAGCGCTGATCCAGCCGGATTTTCGAGACAAGTCAAAAAGGGCGTGCCATGCGGCGCGCCCTTTTTTGGTGCGCTGCCTTGACCCGCACGGGGGCGTCCGCTTCTCTGCCCCTATCCCAGCGCCAGCCATCGCCCGCGCGGTTCACAGCAATTGGAGCCTGATAGATGTTTCTCACCATGAACCGTTTTCGCGTCAAAACCGGGCAGGAAGAGGCGTTTGAAACCGTCTGGCAATCACGCGACAGCCATCTGAAGCAGGTGGATGGGTTCGTGTCCTTCCACCTGATGAAAGGCAGCGCGGAGGAGGGCATTCGTCTCTACGCCTCTCACACGCTCTGGCGGGATCGGGGTGCGTTCGAGGCCTGGACCAAGTCCGAGGCTTTCCGCATGGCCCATAAGGGCGCGAAATCCAGCGCCGAGATGTATGACGGCCCACCCGTGCTCGAGGTGTTTGACAGCATTCAGGAGCTGAGCTGAGCGCAGCGCACCGTGCAAACACATCAGGGGGAGGGAATTGATGTCACCGTTGCGGAAACTGAAAATCTATCTGCGAAGCACGTTGAATGTATTGGGCATCAGAAAGGCACCCAGCCGCCTCAGTCAGTCCTTGAAGGTCGAGGGGCTTACTTACTTGAGTCATGCAAAACTGATCCGCATCGAAGAGGCGCTGCAATCGCTTGAGGACAAGAAACTCGAGGGCGGAATTGCAGAGTTTGGGGTTGCTCTGGGCGGGTCTGCTGTATTGCTTGCACGCACCGCGAAAGCCCAGGGGCGGGTTTTTCACGGGTTCGATGTCTTCACAACGATCCCGGAGCCAACCTCGGACAAAGACGACGCGGCCTCGAAGGAGCGTTATAAAGTCATTGTGTCTGGCCAATCCAAGGGGATCAATGAGGAGACCTACTATGGCTATCTCGATGATCTCTACGAGCGCGTGAGCGCGACCCTGACGCGCTACGGAGTTCCTCCCGAGCCTGGCAAGATCATGCTGCACAAGGGGTTGTTCGAGGAAACAGTTCCGAATGTCGATCTTGCGCCTTTGGCCTTCGCTCATATTGACTGCGATTGGTATGATCCGGTGTGCTACTGTCTCAAGGCGGTGGATGCTGTTTTGGTTCCAGGGGGAATGATCATTCTGGATGATTACCATGATTATGGCGGCGCCAAGACCGCAATGGATGAATTTGTCTCCGAGCATCCTGAGTACCACGTGATCGATGGCCGCAATCCGATGCTCGTGAAGCGCGCATAATCGAAGGGCATGCCTGCAAGAGGTGCAAGCGACGGGATTTCCGCTTGTTCCCGGCGGCGCATCTTCGCATGCTCACGGCCAAGGGAACGCGAAAGATGAAGGGTGGCGATGGCGCGGTTTGGTCTCAGGTCAGAGGCGGCCCAGGGCTATGTGATGGTCAGCCCCACGCTGATCTTCACGGTTTTGCTCCTCGCTGTTCCGCTGATCGCGATTGTCGTGCTGAGCTTCTGGACCCAGAACTTCATGGAGTTCGACCGGAGCTTCACGCTGGCGAACTACCGCGAGGCTGTAACGGACCCCATCTACAGCACGCTGATGGGGCGCTCGCTCTGGATCGCGGCGGCGGTGACGGTGGTGACCGTGGTGCTGGCCTTTCCCATTGCCTATTTCGTCTCCTTCCACGTGCCGCAAGAGCGCAAGGCGCTCTGGATCTTTCTGATTACCATCCCGTTCTGGACCTCGTACCTGCTGCGCGTGTTTTTGTGGAAGGTGATCCTTGGCTTCAACGGAGTTCTCAACTCCAGCCTGCAAGGCCTTGGCATCATTGAGGAACCGCTGACCTTTCTCCTCTATAACGCCAATGCTGTGGTCATCACGCTGGCCCATGCCTATGCGCCCTTTACGATCCTGCCGATCTATGTGGCGCTGGAAAAAATCGACCGATCCTTGCTGGAGGCGGCACGGGATCTCGGCGAAACGGCCTGGGGCACGTTCCGGCGCGTGACCTTGCCGCTGGCCATGCCTGGGGTGATCGCGGCCACGCTGATCGTGTTCATCCCGGTGATCGGGGATTATGTCACGCCGCGGCTGGTGGGCGGGCCAAACGGGCTGATGATTTCGAACATGATCCAGACCCAGTTTCTGCGCCTGAACAACGCGCCCATGGGGGCGGCGCTGGCGGTCTCGGCGATGACAATCGTGGGCTCCATGGCGCTTCTGCTCGTATACCTCACGCGCAATATCGGGCGGGCCCCGAAATGAGCGGCCGGGTCCTGCGGATCTATGTGATCCTCTACCTTGTGTTCCTCTACCTGCCGGTGATCCTGCTGCCGGTCTTTGCCTTCAATGACGGCACGATCATCGCCTTTCCGTTGAACGGGTTCACCACCGCGTGGTTTGTGGAGCTTACGGCGATCCCCGCGCTCCATGATGCGTTGAAGAACTCGCTCGTCATCGCGCTGGCCACGGCGATCCTGTCGACCACGCTTGGGGTCTTCGCCGCGCGCGCCTCCACCCGGTTCCGCTTTCCGGGCAAGGCGGGGATCATGGGGTTCATCATGGTACCGCTGGTCCTGCCGGAGATCATCGTGGCGGTCTCGCTATTGGTTGTGCTGTTGCAGCTGGGGCTGAGCCTCTCGATCTGGTCGGTAATCCTTGGCCACACGCTGATCTGCACACCGTTCTGCATCGCGATCCTGTCCAGCAGTTTCAGCGGACTCGACCGCTCGCTCGAAGAGGCCGCGATTGATCTGGGCGAGACACGGCTGAGCGCCTTTCGCCTCGTGATCTTGCCGCTCGTAACCCCGGGGATCATCGCATCTCTGTTGATCTCTTTCACGATTTCGCTCGACGAATTCATCATCGCCTTCTTCCTGACGGGCACCGAGCCGACCCTGCCGGTCTATATCTGGAGCCAGTTGCGCTTCCCGCAGAAGCTGCCGGTGATCATGGCGCTGGGGACGATCCTGATCCTGCTGTCGCTGATCCTGATCGGGAGCGCCGAGATGCTGCGGCGGCGCGGCTTGCGCAAGAGCGGCCAACAAGATGCCGGAGGGTTCCTGTGACCAAACCTCTGATTTCCATCTCAAATCTGCAGAAATACTACGGATCCTACCACGCCCTGAGGGATGTCTCGGTCGAGATCGGCTCAGGGGAGTTCTTTTCCCTGCTCGGCCCGTCCGGCTGTGGCAAGACCACGCTTCTGCGCACCATCGCCGGGTTCGAGAGCTATGAGAGCGGCGCGCTGCGGATCGATGGGCGCGATATGGCCGGGGTGCCTGCGAACAAGCGTCCGACCAATATGGTGTTCCAGAGCTATGCGATCTTTCCCCATCTGAGCGTGGCCGAAAATGTGGGCTTTGGCCTGCGTCGGCGAACGGATCTGGATGGGGCGGCCAAGGTGCGTCGCGGGGCCGAGGCGCTCGCCATGGTCGGGCTCGATGGCTATGGCGACCGCGCGGCCCATGCCCTGTCCGGGGGGCAGCGGCAACGGGTGGCGTTGGCCCGGGCGCTGGTGCTGGAGCCCAAGGTTCTGCTGCTTGATGAACCGCTCTCGGCGCTGGACAAGAAGATGCGGGAGCAGATGCAGTCCGAGCTTCGCCGCCTCCAGCGTCATATCGGGATCACCTTCATCCTCGTTACGCACGATCAGGAGGAGGCGCTGACCATGTCCGACCGGATCGCGGTGATGTTCGAGGGTCGGATCGCGCAGTTGGCCGCGCCGCAGACGCTCTATAGCCGACCGGCGACCCGGGATGTGGCGGAGTTCATCGGGACCATGTCCTTTCTGCCGGCAGAGGTTCGCGACGGGCAGGCCGAGGTCGCCGGTCTGGGGGCAATGCCCGCGCCGAACGGCCTCAGCGGATCCTGCGTCGCCGGGGTACGGCCAGAGGGGATGTCGATTGCAGAGACCGGGGCGGACGGACCCTTGGCGGCGGCGGAGATTGTCGAGAGCGCGTATTTCGGGGACATGACCAGTTACCGCGCGCGGCTGTCGGGGACAGAGGCGCTGGTCGAGATTTCGATGAAGAACGGGCCAGGCGTGGCCGTTCTTGAGCCCGGCACCCAGACCAGCCTGCGCTGGTCGCCAGAGGCGCTGGTCTTCTTTCCCGCCTAGCTGTCTTGGGGGATCAGTCCAAGCCCGCGCAGATAGATCCCGATCCCGGTCTCCAGCAGGTCTTCGGGCGGGAAAGGCGCTTTGGAGCCCGGCGCGCCCCGGGCAAAAAGCTCCACCACGCCATGGCTCATGGCCCAGATATGGGCGGAAAACATAGAGGCGGGCGGGCGCTTATCCTCGGGTATGTGCTGGGAGAGCGCCTCGGCGGCTCGTTCCAGCACCATGCGGGACTTGGCGGAGGCGGCGGCGAGCTCAGGCGTCGCTTGGTTCGAGATGCCGCTTTCGAACATGGCCATGTAGTGGCCCGGATGCTTGCGCGCAAAGGCGAGATAGGCGCGGCCCGTCGCCTCGAACGCCGCCAGCGCCGAGGGCTGTCCGTCATTGAAGGCAAACTCCATCAGATCGGCAAAGATCCCATGGCCTTGCAGGGCGATCTCGATGATCAACTCGTCGCGCCCGGCGAAATGGCGATAGACCGCTGCCGGGGTCACGCCCGCATTCTTGGCCGCCTCCGAGAGGGTAAAGCCGGTTGGCCCTTTCTGCTCGATCAGCACCAGCGCCGCATCCACGAGGGCTGCGCGCAGGTTGCCGTGATGATAGCCGCGCTTAGGCATCCCAGATGTCCGGGCCGCCGCAGATCTGCGGGTCCTGCACGTTCACCAGCGCCGCGTCCTTGCCCGTATAGTCGAGCCCGCGCAGGATCGCGCGGATCGCGGCCAGACGGGCGCGGCGCTTGTCGTCACTGCGGATGATCGTCCAGGGCGCGAAATCGGAATGGCTTTGGGCGAAGGTCTCGGAGATCGCGTCGGTATAGGCATCCCATTTCTTCAACCCCTCCACATCGATCCAGCTCAGCTTCCATTGCTTGAGCGGGTCGCTCTCGCGGTCAAGGAACCGGCGCAATTGCTCGGCCTGTCCGACATTGAGCCAGAACTTCACCAGATGGATGCCCTCATCCACGAGCATGCGTTCGAAATCGGGAAGCTGGCGGAAGAAGGCCGCGCGTTCGGGCGGCGTGCAGAAGCCGAAGACCTGCTCGACCACACCGCGATTGTACCAGCTGCGATCGAAGAGGACGATCTCGCCTCCGGCGGGCAATTGTCGGATATAGCGCTGAAAATACCACTCGGAAGCCTCGCGGTCCGTGGGCTTCGACAGTGCGACGATGCGGGTGGTGCGCGGGTTGAGGTTCTCGCGCACACGCTTGATCGTGCCGCCCTTGCCCGCGGCGTCGCGCCCCTCGAACAGGACACAGACCCGCGCGCCGCTCTCCTTTACCCAGGATTGCAGCTTCACCAGCTCGATCTGCAGCGCGTCGAGCGTGCCCTCATACGCGTCCTTATCCATGCGCTCGGCATAGGGATAGCTGGGGTTCAGGATCTCGTCCTTCTTGGCGTCGTCCAGCGCATCGCGCACGTCCCTCGGGGCGTCTTCGCGCGCAAACTTGGAAATGGCGCCGTCAAAGGGCAGGGACATGGGACCGATCCTTTCAGAACTGGTCGCCGCAGTATGACGATTGCGCGGGCTAGCGCAATCCGGCGGCCCGTGCGGCGCGGTTCACGGCTGCGACGACCGCGTCCGGATCCGCATGGTGGGGCATATGGCCGACCCCCGGCATCTCCACCAGGTTGCCGTTTTGCAAAAGCTGCGACAGGGGCCGGGCATGCACGTCGATCGGCACGATCGTGTCGGCGGTGCCGTGGAGCAGCTCAATGGGTTGGGTCAGGCCCGGATAGCCCTCGGTCATCTTGCGGATATGGCGCTTGAGGCCGTTGACCTGCTGCGCATTGGTGCGGGCCTGGCTAGCGCGTAAGGTCAGATCCGTGCCGACATAGTCGAGATAGCCTTCGGGCACGGCATCGGGGGCAAAGAGGGTCGTCGTGAACTCCTCCGCCTTTGACTGAGGCACGAGTGCGACGGCCAAGGGGACCACTGTGGCCCCGCCAATCCGGCTCGAGGCGATGGCATACCAGGCGCCGAGCCCGCCTTCCCAGACCATGCTGGCGCCGCCCAGGGTCACGATGCCCGCGGCCTGATCCGGACGCTCCAGCGCCCAGGCCAGGGCCACGGCGCCGCCATAGCTGTGTCCGACGATGATCGCGCGCTCGACACCGCGATCCCCGAGGGCCTTGGCGAGATGGCGGGCCTGTTCCTGCGGGCTCTCGCCGCGACGGTGCAACCGTTCGGAATACCCCAGGCCGGGCCGATCAAAGGCGAGCGTGCGGTAGCCCGCCGCGTTCAGCCGCCTGGTCAGATCGAAGGTCATATCGCGCAGATGCCCGCTCGCCCCGTGGAGCAGCACGACGGCCGGGCCATCGCCCTCATCGGCTACGTGCACGGTCTTGCCGTCCACGAGGAACACCTCGCCCACGGGCAATGTCCGGTCGAACTTGTCCATTTGCGCTCCGTCTGGCCCGCGCCCGACGCAGCCGGCGAGGGCCGTCAGGGCCACCGCGCCGACGCCTGCCTTAAGAACCGATCTTCTGCATGTCATAATGGGTGGTCTGGTAAATCTCGTTGATCCAATTCCCATATAGGAGATGGGCGTGAGATCTCCACCGGTTGAGCGGGGGTCTGCTCGGGTCATCATCCGGATAGTAGTTCGCCGGAACATTGATCGGCGTGCCGTTCTCGACATCCCGGTCATACTCTTCCTTGAGCGTGCCCGTGTCATACTCGAAATGGTTGAAGATATAGAGCGCGCGATGGGCAGGATCCTCGACCAGACAGGGCCCGACCTCGGACGACCCCAGCAGAGTGGTCAACCCAGAGGCCGCTTCGATCTCAGCCTGGCGCATCTCGGTCCAGCGGCTCACGGGGATCACGCAATCATCCGAGAACCCGCGCAGATAAGGCGAGGCCGGCGCGAGATTGCGGTGCCGGAAACAGCCAAAGGCCTTGGCGGGCAGGATGTGTTTCTGCACCCGGTGGAAATGGTTGATCATCGCCATGCCGCCCCAGCACACGCCAAAGGTCGAGTGCACATTGCTCTGGGTCCAGGCAAAGACCTCGCGCAGCTCGTTCCAATAGGTCACATCCTCGAAGTCGAGATGCTCGATCGGCGCGCCGGTGATCACGAGCCCGTCGAACTTGCGGTCCCTAACCTCTTCAAAGGGGCGATAGAAGGTCTCCATATGCGCCGCCGATGTATGCTTGGACTGATGCTCGGTCATCCGGATCAGCGTCAGATCGATCTGCAGGGGCGTCGCGCCTACCAGCCGCGCGAATTGCGTCTCGGTCTGGATCTTCTTGGGCATCAGGTTGAGAAGCCCGATCTCCAACGGTCGGATATCCTGCCGCCCGGCCCGATCCGCGCCCATCACCATCACGCCCTCAGACGAAAGCACGTCGAAGGCGGGGAGGGTCTCGGGGATCTTGATGGGCATGGTCTGCGTCCGGATCTGCGGGGTTGGGAGTGCGGATTTAGGCGGTCTGGGCTTGGTTGCCAAGGGCGTCGGCGATCAAGCTTTCGAAATCCGACGCGTCGCGGACCCGGGCCACATCATCGGCGGCGACCGTCACGCCCCAGTTCCGCGCCATGGCAGCATAGCGCGGTTGGCGGTGGGCCAGCGCCTTGGCATAGGTCCAGCGGATGAAGGCATCCGGGTCGACCGCATCGGGACCGAGCCCGGTCTCGGCGAGATAGCTCGCCCAGCTGGCATCGAGAAAGGCCGGATCATAGGCCATGGGCTTGGGCGCCTTGTCGAACCGGCGGATCAGCTCAGCCGTATGGGCCTTATCCCCTTCGATCCAGACCAGCAGGGTCGCGGCAGCGAGCGCGCTCAGCACCGGGTCCTCGGGATTGTCGCCATCCACCCATTCGCAGATCGACCCGCCGCTGTCGCAGATGAAATGCGGATAGCCATAGATCGCCTTGGCGCGCTCGATGAAGTGGGCCGTGTCGTGCAGGGCCGCGATCTCGGCGCTGCGGAACTGGGCCTGACGGCGGCGATACTCGGTGATCGGGACGCCGCCGCGGGCCGGATCGCCCGGCTTGCCGAGATAGGTGGAGACGGGCGAGAGGTTCTCCAGCGTGATGTTCGAGCCGATATAGATCGAGTCCGACATCAGCAGATCGCGCAGGAAGGGGACCTGCATCGCCTCACGCTTGAAATTGTCGACGATGTGCTCGCCCATATAGCGCGTCCCGATCCGGTAATCGACCGAGTAGTGGAACCAGTCGCCCCCATCGCGCAAACGGTTGGAGATATGGGTTTTTCCAAGGCCGGACATCCCAAACAGCAGGACGCGTTTTTCCGGGGCGGCGCGCCACTCGGCGGCACTCGAATAGATCATGGGGCGCGGGCTCCGTTCCGGCGGTGTGGTGCGGCGGTTCAACCGGAAAGCAGGCGGCGGGTCAAGCGTCCGTCCAGCACCAGGAGCCCGAGCGCGAGGATCCCGAAGCCGAGAAAGGCATTGGCGGTGAGGGTTTCGTCCCGGACCCAGGCCCCCAGCAGGATCGCCACGGGCGCCACAAGCAGAGTGCAGAGCATCAGGTTCCCAGCCCCTGCGAGCGCCAGCACCCGGTAGTAGAGCAGATAGGCAAAGGCCGTCGCGATCAGCGCGTAGTAGCCGACCGCCGCCATCGCGGCGACGGAGGGCAGGCTGGTTGGCGCGCCGTCGATCACGAGGGCCGCCGGGATCATGATCACGCTCGAGCCTGTCAGCATGCCCGCCGCCGCGATCTCGGGCGGCAGATCCTTGAGCCGTAACCGCGCCCAGGCCCCGGCAAAGGCGTAGCAGATCGTGCCGGCGATAATCGCGAGCTGAGCGAGAGAGCGCAGGTCGAAATGGCGGAAGTTGTGCAAGCCAATGGCCGTGGCCACCCCCAGCATGCCCAGCGCGACGCCGAGACCCCGGGCCCATGTCAGACGCTCATCAGCAAAGATCAGCGCGGCGACGAGGACACCAAACACAGCAGTGGCCGCGTTCAGGATCGAGGTGAGCCCGGTCTCCACATAGAGCTGCCCCCAGGCCATGAGCGTGAAGGGCAGGACGTTGTTCAGAAGTCCCATGACCAGAAATGCGCCCCAGAGCTTCGGAGCCCGTGGAATCGACCCGCCGCGCCACAGGACGAAGATCCAAAGTGCGAGCGCGGCAAATCCGACCCGGTAGGCAACGGAGGTCACGAAGGGGATTTCGTCAAGCGCGATGCGGATCGATAGAAAACTGCCACCCCAGATGAGCGAGAGCAATCCAAGCTCGGCCCAGGCGCGCGGAGAGAGGGTCTTTTGGTCGGTCATGGAGCCGGTCTAGCCCATCGTTCCAGAAGCCGCGATCCGAAACCTGCGCAAAGAAAACCCCCGCCGAAAAGCGGGGGCTGTCGCGATAACCTTGGGATCAGAAGTAGTAACCGATCCGAATGCCGTAGCTGATTGCGGTGTTGTCTTCGAACTTCGAGATTGCAACGCCGGGATTATCGAAGGGGCTTTGGGAGGACGCGTTGCCGAGCCAGCTGTACTCAATTCCACCACTGATCTTGAAGCGGTCTTGGGTATACGTCACACCAAGAGCAACTGCGGTTCTGCCGTCAATCGGTCCCAGGTTGCCGAAGATGTCTCCGCTTTGAGGCTCATGGATCAAGGTAAACGCACCTGACCAAGCGTCCGTGAAGCGGCGGCCTACGCCAAGGCGATAGGTAATGGAGTCGCTCTGATAGCTCGCAAGCGCGTAGTCATTGACCGGGAAACCATTCGCCATGTTGATTGCGGCAAGTGTCGCACTGTAGAAGTCCGGATTGATATCGAACTCGCTCCAGTCAACCCAACGGACCGAACCAAAAAGAAGCGTGTCTTCTGCGATCCCTGTCTGAAACTGCAAGTGCACCGATTGAGGGATTGTGGTGTCAAACTCGCTGCTTGCTTCGTTCACTCCTAGAAGAGGACTGGACTCGGTAGCCGAAAACCTATGATCGATCGCAGAGTTGTAGGTCAGAGCGACACGAAGAGCGATATCTGGGCGTTCGTAGGCCACACCCAGCGTGTACCCAAACTCACGGTCGTTATTGGTCGAAAGCTCATAGCCGCTGCTGCCAAGGAAAACTTCGCCCTCGACCTGCTGCGCACGGACACCCCCAAGAACGCTGAAACCATTGTCGAACTTGTACATCAGGTACGCGGTCAAGGCAGTGGAATCGAGATCCGCAGTTGAGCCGGCAAAAGGATGACCGGTTCCTGTGGGATACCGGATCGTTGCGCCAACAGGTTGATCAAGCTTGATCCCGAGGACGATATTGTCGCCCAGATCCTGTTTGTAGGACAAGGATCCCACATTTTCGCCGCCCAGCATGTTGCCCGTCTTGGTACCGGTCGCGAGCGTGCGGCCTTCACCGCTCACATCCGGATCGATGCGGCCAAAACTCAGCTCACCATAGGTGCCGTCTTCGAACAAGAAGTCGACCCCCTGATTGGAGCGCTCCACGCCCCCTGCATAGGCGCTGCTCGCCAGGGCCATTGCTGCTCCGCCCAACAGGGCCAAACGTGATGTCTGCATGTTCTCCATCCCATGTGTCGCGCTTATTGTCTTCGCGTGGACAGGACTATTGGCCGCAGTTCAAAAATGCGTCAATCTATAACGCCGCGTCAGAGGGCTTTTTAGGCCGTTCTACCCAGATATTTATGGCATTTGCGCCAATAATGAGCCCTGCGCCGAGGATCAGGGCCAGTCCGACCGACTCGCCGTAAAGGAGAAACCCCACAATTCCGATCAACGGGAGGCGGAGGAAGTCGAAGGGCATGACGATCACGGCGGGCGCGATGCTGAGCGCGGTGGTCAGGCAGAAATGCGCCACAAGCCCGCAGATCGCGACCACGGTCAGCCAGGGGAGGGTCTCCGCCCTGGGCCATGTGATCGCCCCGTCATGGAGCGTGGCGATCAGCCCGAAGCCTGCCTGTATCAGGGTCAGCCAGAAGAGGATGCAAAGAATCGTCTCGCTCCGCGTCAGGCGCTTGGTGAAGAGGGCCGAGCCCGCAAAGCCCAGCGCCGACAGCGCCGCGGTCAGCACGCCGATATTCAAGCCGGCGACATCCGGTTGGGCGACGATCAGAACACCGGTGAAGCCGAGCGATGCGGCGAGCACCCGCGATTTGGTCAGCCGCTCGCCGAGGATGAGCGGCGCGAGAAGCGTGACCCAGAGCGGCGTGGTGAATTCCAGAGCAAAGAGCTGTGCGAGCGGGATGAGGGGCAGGGCGAAAAACCACAGGTTCTGCCCCGTGAAGTGGCACAGATTGCGGATCGCATGGATCCCCAGATGCCGGGTTGTGACCTCGCTCAACCGCCCCAGGGCCGCACCGATGGACAGCACGAAGCAAAAGCCGATCACCGAGCGAAAGAACATGATCTCGAACGTGTCATGGGTCGCGGCCAGCGCGCGCCCGGCAATGGCCATGAGCATGAAGGACGAGATCGCACCCAGCATCCAGAGCGCTGCTTTGACCGGCTCGTTGCGGGGCGGGCTCATCAGCGGATCAGGCAACAGCCATAAAATGAGCGCGGGCCCTCTGAAGTGATCACGAGGATCTCAAGGCTGAGGGGGGTCTCAGTCGTCAAGACGGGGCAGGCCTCGGGTTTGATCAAGAGAGGCAGGTTGCCTTGGTCGGTTTCAAGGATATGGGTGCGGGTGCTGCGCAGGACCTCGCTCTCGTCCACAGGGGGGATCAAGGTGAAGCGCCCCTCGCCCAGATGATCGAACGCCACATTGCCGCCCTCGATGGTCATCAGGAAATGTGGATCCGTGCCGACACAAAGCAGCTCTGCCGAGGCCGGAGCGGCGAGGCAGGCAACAAGCCCGGCAAGACGAATAGCGGCACACATCAGTTCAACACCGTATCCAGTTGTGGACCCTCAAGGCCGATGCCAGAGGCGATGGAATAGCCCGCGGCGCGCAGCACGTTTCCGGCCCATTTGATCGGCTCCCACTCGGCGCCGGGCCAAATGATCTCTTCCGGATCGGCGGCGGCGAAGTGGATATCCTCGAACCCCGCCCACCAGAAGGACGCGATGGAGCGCGCGCCGTGATAGCGGTGGGTGACCAGAAGGATCGGCGCCTCCAGAAGGTCCGGGGCCAGCCGGGCGGTATAAAGCGCGTTTTGCAGGGTCGAATGGGAGCCGCCCTCGGCCAGCAGGGCCTCGTCCGGAACCCCTTCGGACCGGGCGAGCGCAGCCATCAGGGCGGCCTTCGATTCGGGATCCGTGGTGCCCTGGCCCCCGCTCATCACCAAACGCGGGGCGATGCCGGTCTCATAAAGCGCGATGCCAGCCCGGGTCCGAGCTTCGCTCTGCGCGGTCAGGCTGCCATCGGGCAGTGCCCCGTGCGACAGGACCACAATCGCCGCATAGTCATCCCGCTCTGGCGCGTCATAGAGCAGGATGCCCGCCAGTGTGGCCAAGCCGAACCCCACGAGAAGCAGCAGCCCGATCTCAATCAACCGCCAGAGTTTGTGCATCACTCCCACTCGATGGTGCCCGGAGGTTTCGAGGTGATGTCATAGGTGACCCGGTTGATGCCCTGCACCTCGTTGATGATCCGCGTGGCGGTCTCGCCGAGGAATTCATGGGTGAAGGGATAGTAATCCGCCGTCATCCCATCGACCGAAGTGACCGCGCGCAGCGCGCAGGCATAGTCATAGGTCCGGCCATCGCCCATCACGCCAACCGTGCGCACGGGCAGGATCGCCACATAGGCTTGCCAGATCTCATCATAGAGGCCATGTTTGCGGATCTGATCGATATAGACCGCGTCGGCCTTGCGCAGGATCTCAAGCTTGGGGCGGGTGATCTCGCCGGGGCAACGGATTGCGAGGCCCGGACCCGGGAAGGGGTGCCGTCCGATGAAGGAAGCGGGCAGGCCGAGCTCATGGCCCAGCGCGCGGACCTCATCCTTGAAGAGCTCCCGCAGGGGCTCGACGAGTTTCATGCCCATCTTTTCGGGAAGGCCGCCCACATTATGGTGGGATTTGATCGTGACCGACGGGCCGCCCGAGAAGCTTACGCTTTCGATCACGTCCGGGTAGAGCGTGCCTTGAGCCAGGAAATCCGCGCCGCCGATCTCCTTGGCGTGTTTCTCGAACACTTCGATGAAGAGACGCCCGATGATCTTGCGCTTGGTCTCCGGGTCGGATTGACCGTCGAGTTGCCCAAGGAAAAGTTCGCTTTCATCCGCATGGATCAGCGGCAAATTATAGTGCTCGCGGAACATGGTGACGACTTCTTCGGCCTCGTTGAGGCGCATGAGCCCGTGATCCACGAACACGCAGGTGAGCTGATCGCCGATTGCTTCGTGAATCAGGACCGCCGCGACCGAGCTGTCCACGCCACCCGAAAGCGCGCAGATCACCTTGCCGTCGCCAACCTGATCGCGGATCTGCTGGATTGCCTGTTCGCGATAGGCACCCATGGTCCAGTCGCCGCTGAACCCGGCCAGCTTGACGAAGTTTTCGTAGAGCGTCTTGCCATTGGGCGTGTGATGCACCTCCGGGTGGAACTGCACGGCGAAGAAGTTGCGCGACAGATCCGCGGTGATTGCATAGGGCGCGTTGGGCGAGGTGCCATAGACCTCAAATCCTGGCGCGATCGCCGAGACATGGTCGCCATGGCTCATCCAGACCTGCTCCTGCCCGTCGAGGAACCAGCCATTCAGCAGATCGGGCCGATCCTCGGCCGGAGTGACATAGGCGCGCCCGAATTCGGCAGTGCCATGCCCACGCTCCACCTTGCCGCCGAGCATCTGCATCATCACCTGCTGGCCATAGCAGATCCCGAGGATCGGAACGCCGCGGTCGAACACGCTGGCGGGCGGGCGCGGAGAGCCATCATCGATCACGCTGGCCGGGCCGCCGGAGAAAATCACGGCTTTCGGGGCAAACTCGTCAAGAAACGCGTCGGTGACATTCTGGAACGGATGGATCTCACAATAGACATTCAGCTCCCGCAGGCGCCGCGCGATGAGCTGCGTAACCTGGCTGCCGAAATCGATGATGAGGAGGCGGTCATGGGAGGTCTGGGTCATGGGCTTCGTTTACGGTTGCGCGCTACCCCGTGCAAGTCCGCAGGCGCCCCCAATGTCGCTTACCGCCGCCATGGGGCGCAAATCGAGCGGAGAGAGCGCGGATCCCGTCTTAGGAGTGGGGCACCAACGCAAGCGAACGGGGGGCGATATGGCCGAGGCAACACCGGTACGGCGGCGAGGACGAGGCGGCGGCGGAGCCGCGCGACGGGCGGAGCGAACCGCGGTGCGGTTCGACGTGGCGCCGACGATCCAGCGCAAGATCCCGAATTATGACCTGCATAGCGAGGAAACCCTCGCGATCATCGAGGCCAATGCGGAGACGGTGCTTGAAGAGATCGGGGTCAATTTCCTCGACAACCCCGAGGCGCTGGCTCTCTGGCGCGAGGCCGGGGCGGATGTCCGCGGCGAGCGTGTGCATATTCCCAAAGGGCTGGCGCGCAAGCTCTGTGCCACAGCGCCCGGCCGCTTCGTCCAGCAGGCGCGCAATCCGGAGCGCTCGGTCGAGATCGGCGGCAACAATCTGGTGCTCGCCCCGGTCTACGGTCCGCCCTTCGTGCGCGACGCGGCAGGGGGTCGGCGCTATGCGACCATGGCGGATTTCAACACCTTCGTGAAACTCGCCTACATGTCGCCCTGGCTGCACCATTCCGGCGGCACGGTCTGCGAGCCCACGGATGTCCCGGTGAACAAGCGCCATCTGGACATGCTCTATGCGCATATGACGCTGAGCGACAAACCCTTCATGGGATCGGTGACCGAGCCCAGCCGGGCGCAGGACAGTGTCGAGATGTGCGAGATCCTGTTTGGGGCCGAGCGCATGGCGCAGGGGCCGGTGATGACCTCGCTCATCAACATCAACTCGCCCCTGACCTTTGATGCCACGATGATGGGCGCGCTGGAGGTCTATGCGCGCGCGGGGCAGGCCTGCATCATCTCACCCTTCATCGTGGGCGGGGCGATGGCGCCGGTTTCGGTTGTGGGGACGCTGACCCAAGTGCTGGCGGAGGTTTTGGCCGGAGTGGCCTATTCGCAGCTGGTCAAACCGGGCGCGCCGGTGATTTTCGGGGCGTTTGTCACGTCCATCGACATGAATTCCGGCGCTCCGACCTTCGGGACGCCGGAGGCCGCGCAAATTACCTATGGGGCGGGGCAACTGGCGCGTCGCATGGGGCTGCCTTACCGGTCCGGTGGCGGGTTCTGCGGCTCGAAACTGCCGGATGCGCAGGCCGGGTATGAAACGGCGAATTCCCTGAATGCGGGCCTCATGGGGGGCGTGAACTTCATGCTCCATGCCTGCGGCTGGCTCGAAGGCGGGCTGGTGGCCAGTTTCGAGAAATTCGTCATGGACGCGGATCAGCTCGGGACCCTGCACAAGATGGCCGCAGGGGCCGCGGCGGATGAAAACGGGCAGGCCATGGATGCGCTGCGCGAGGTGGGCCCGGGCGGGCACTTCCTGGGCTGCGCCCATACCCAGGCGAATTACAAGGATGCATTCTGGCGCTCCGAGGTGTTTGACTGCAAGGCCTTTGAGACCTGGGCCGAGGAGGGGGCGCGGGACACGCAAACCCTTGCTGCGCAGCGAGTCGCGGACCTTCTGGAGCGATATGAACGGCCTCAACTCGACCCGGGAATCGAGTCGGAATTGAGAACATATATAGAACGTAAAAAGAGCGGGATGCCGGACGCGTTTATCTGAGCGCCGGCAACACTTTCTTAACTCGCTTTTGCGAGCTGCGTGAACTCCGGCAACAGCCGGGTTTCCGCCATGATTGCGGCGAGCACTTCGATATGGCGCGCGACAGAATACGCGGCGAGCCCGGCTTGGCGCGTTTCTTCGAGAAGTGTCTCCATCGCCATCAATTCGCCGAGCGCTTTCGCCGGAGAAACCGATTTCGTGTTTTTAATCAGACGCTTGAGGTCGCGATCGCGGTTGTAGTCCCGCAGGCCGAACCGGGCGGCCCGCATCAGGGTCTGGGGGCGGCGGAGAGTGGTCAGAGCAGAAAAAAGAGCGGTCATGAGGAAGGGTCCTTGCGTGGCTTCCTCTTCACAAAAACACAACCAGAGATTGTGTTGCGTGAGCGCGTTGCGTTGCGTTCGGTGGGTAAATATCTGTTTATCTTTTAAAAACAATAATCGTCAAACACGCCGTTTTTAAGATTCCGGTAACTAACGCAACCCTAGGTTGTGTCCAGCAAGCAAGATGAGGCTCAGTTTGACCAGCGCATTCTCCGCCACGCCCCGTATGACGGACCTGCCCGAATGGGTCCCCCATCATGCCCGTCACTATCTCGCCCATACCGAACTGGGGCTCTCCATTCGGTCCGTGGCGCGAGAGGCAGGCTGTGCGGCCTCGACCGTGCTTCGCCAGATCCGGAAACTTGAAACCGAGCGCGACGATCCCCTGATCGACGAAGCGCTGGACACATTGCGCCAGCACTTTGCCCCCTCACCAGAAGCACAGGATGTGATTCACATGAGCGCTCACCCCCGGACCTTGCTGAAGACCGAAACTGCCAAGATCGAACGGGAGGCGCGCCGCATTCTGCGTCGCCTGTGTGAAAGCGATGCGGTGCTTGCCGTCTCGCCGGAGATGGAAAAGGCCGTAGTGCTGCGCATGACCGACGGCGTGCCGCGCCGGATCGCCGTGGTGGAGCGGGGCATCGCCCAGGCGTTTGCTCTGCAAGACTGGGTCAAGTGCAAGAGCGCGGGCAAGGTTGCGCAGTACGAGATCACCCATGCGGGGCGTTTGGCGCTCAAGCGGCTCCTCTCTGAAGATGCCCGCCGCAAGACCGGGCTCGACAGTCCGGAGGTGGCGGCCTTTGCCGAACAGCACCGGGAATGGGGCACCAAGCAGGTCGTCACCGGCGAGACCGGTGAGACCGCGCGCATGCGCTATAACCTCGCCGAGTCGCCCATGCTCAGTCTCGCGCGGCGTCGCGACAAGGATGGCAGCCCCTTCCTGACCGATGACATGGTGAGCGCGGGCGAGCGTCTGCGCGAGGATTTCGAACTGGCCCAGATGGGCCCGCGAACCACCCAGAACTGGGAGAAGTTCCTGACCAGCACCGACCGCACCAGCTTCCAGCCCGGCAGTGACCACGGGGGCGGCTCGATGAACGCCAAGGACCGTGTTCATCAGGCGCTGGCGGAGCTTGGCCCAGGCCTCGGTGACGTGGTCCTGCGCTGCTGCTGCTATCTCGAAGGGCTGGAGACCGCGGAACGCCGCATGGGCTGGTCGGCGCGTTCAGGTAAGATTGTCCTGCGAATCGCTCTTCAGCGGCTTTCCGAGCACTATAAACGTATTCATGGATCCGGCGGCGGCCTGATCGGCTGACGCTGACCGGAACGAGGCGGGTGTGGTGGCCTGCCTTTTTTGCGCGCAGTGCCTCGGGTCAGGGGCACTGCGCGTTTTTTTGTGCAAGGGGCAGTGGGGGCCGCGCCCGAGGTCGAAAAGCTGAGACAGATCCGCGCAAACATGGCAGCTATGCAATATGCGCGCTTACTTTTTGCGCAGAACTGGTTATTTATCTTGACCAGAGGAGATCTGACCCATGCGTGACCTGAAACTGCCCGAGCAACGCCATCCTGAAAAGGCGCACCGCCCTGACAATGCTCAGCCACGCAAGCCCGACTGGATCCGCGTCAAGGCGCCGGGCGGGAAAGGCTACACCGAAACCCGCGAGATCATGCGCAACCACAATCTGGTGACGGTCTGCGAGGAAGCAGGTTGCCCGAATGTGGGCGAATGCTGGAGCCAGGGTCACGCCACCATGATGATCATGGGCGAGATCTGCACTCGCGGCTGCACCTTCTGCAACGTGGCCACGGGCAAGCCCGATGCGCTCGATGCATT
Organism: Dinoroseobacter sp. S76; assembly: GCF_049801095.1. NCBI lineage: Bacteria > Pseudomonadati > Pseudomonadota > Alphaproteobacteria > Rhodobacterales > Roseobacteraceae > Dinoroseobacter > Dinoroseobacter sp. S76. The sequence continues at coordinate 41,443 of NZ_JBNAGH010000002.1, forward strand.
CGAGCCCGGGCGCGTGGCCGATGCGGTCAAGAAGCTGGGGTTGAACCACGTGGTGATCACCTCCGTGGACCGGGATGATGTAAAGGATGGCGGGGCGGAGCATTTCGCCATGACCATCCGCGCCGTGCGCCGTCATTCCCCCCATACCACGATCGAGATTCTGACGCCGGACTTCATCAAATGCGGTCCCGACGCGCTGGAAACCGTCGTTGCGGCCAAGCCGGACGTCTTCAACCACAACCTTGAGACTGTGCCGGGGCTCTACCCCGAGGTGCGTCCCGGGGCGCGGTACTTCCACTCTCTGCGCTTGCTGCAGCGGGTGAAGGAGCTGGACCCCAGCATGTTCACCAAATCGGGCATCATGGTCGGGCTGGGCGAGGATCGTTTGGGCGTCACCCAGGTGATGGACGATATGCGCGCGGCGGATGTGGACTTCCTGACCATTGGTCAGTACCTGCAACCGACGCCGAAGCACCACGCTGTGGACCGGTTCGTGACGCCGGACGAGTTCAAGGCCTATGAGAAAGCCGCCTATGGCAAAGGCTTCCTCATGGTGTCGGCCACGCCGCTGACCCGGTCGAGCTATCACGCGGGCGATGACTTCGCGCGGCTTCGGGATAACCGCCTGAAAAAGCTCGGTAGCCTCTGAGGCCTTTCCCTGACCCGGGCGAATTACGTCCGGGTTTTCGAGAAATTTAGCTAAAATGCCATAGTTTCGCCGAGTTCGGCGGGCAAAACAGCCTCGTTCAGACAGTTGGTCTGTTAAATGAGGTGAGCTATGGCGGATATCTCCTTGGCAATGCAGCGCTTTTTGTGGCTGCTCTACCGCGTCTTCGGTCTCGCGTGCCTGGCCGGGGCCGTTCATCTCACCGCGGTGATCCTGCAGCTGGATCGATTGTTTGTGCCGCGGCAGGAGCAGGTGCCTTATTACCTGCTCTGTCTTGCGTTGGCCGGGGGCGCATTGTTCCTTTTGCCGTCGACCACACCTTACCGGATCGCACGTATTCGCTCGGGGATGGGCGGGATCGGCGCAATCCTCGCGATCCTCGCCATGTCTGTCGTCCTGATCATGAGCTTTGGCGCAACGCAGGACGTGCCGGAGGCGACGCCATTTGCCGCGCAGGCCGCGCTCGCCAAGGACATCGTCCTGGTGCTGGCAGTGGCGGGGTGCATGGCGATTGGCTGGCTGGGCCTGACCGCGCAGCGAGGTGCGCGCAAACGGGTCCCGATGATGGAGGCCACCGCTCAGCATCAGGCACAGGCCAATGCGGCGCGCCAACCCTGAGATCTATAACTTGGGCACCCGTGGGGTGCGGTCAGGCGTCAGGGCTTCGGGCCAGCCGAAGATCTGCTCATAGGTGAAAATCGCCGCACAGATCGCCAGGATGGCCAGAACGAACTTCACCTGTCCCATGGAGGGCGGGTGCCGGACCCAGCGGGCCATCCGCAGGAACCAGCCCATATTCACAGCATCCGGACCTTTCCGATATAGGGCAGGTTCCGGTTTCTCTGCGCGTAATCAATGCCGTAGCCGACAACGAACTCATCGGGGATCTCGAACCCGATCCAGGTCGCATGCACATCCACCTCGCGGCGCGTGGGTTTGTCGAGCAAGCAGATCGTCTCCATCCGACGCGGTTCGCGCGCGGCGAGCAGGTGTTTGACATGGGAGAGCGTGAAGCCCGTATCCACCAGATCCTCGACCACCAGCACATCGCGCCCTGCTATTTCGCCCCGCAGATCCTTGAGGATCCGCACCTCGCGCGAGCTTTCCATCCCGTCGCCATAGGAGGAGGCTTCGAGGAAATCGACCTCCACCGGCAGGTCCAGTTCCCGCACGATATCGGCGATGAACACGAAGGAGCCGCGCAGCAGGCCGATCACAATCAGCTTATCCGTGCCGGCAAAGGCGGTCTCGATTTCCCGCGCAAGTGCCTCTACCCGGGCCGCAATGGCCTTGGCCGAGATCATCTTGTCGATGACATAATGGTCGTGCTTCATCCCGCCCCCTTGATTTCCGGCGCATATTCACCGAAATCAGCGCGAACCACCACGAAAAAGAGCGTCTCGCCAATCGCCATGCCGCAGCATTCCGAAACCCGCAATCTTCCCTACAGTGCTGCGCAGATGTACGCGCTTGTGGCGGATGTGGCGGCCTATCCGAAATTCCTACCCTGGTGCGCGGCGGCGCGGATCCGGTCCGTACGCGAGACCGGGACGGGCTCCGAGATGCTGGCGGATCTGGTGATCTCGTTCAAAGTCTTTCGCGAGAAGTTCGGCAGTCGCGTGAGTCTCGTGCCCGAGGCGCACCAGATCGATACCGAATATCTCGACGGGCCGTTCCGCTACATGCAGTCGCGCTGGACCTTCACGGACCTTGAGGGGGGCGGCTGCAAGGTCGACTTCCATACGGATTTCGAGTTCAAGAACAAGGTCCTGCAGGGCGTGATTGGGGTCGTCTTCAACGAGGCGATGCAGCGGATCGTCAAGGCCTTCGAGAAGCGCGCCGATGCGCTTTACGGCCCTCAGGCCGCCTGAGCCGCCGCCAGCAGCAGCCCAAGCGCGTGGTCCCGGGCGGCCTGCCGGACTTGCGCACGACCCAAGGCACCAAATTCCACCGTTTCAGTCCGGAGCGCTGTGTTTGGCCCGATGATCCCGAAGCAGACGCGCCCTTCCGGTTTGAACTCCGATCCGCCCGGTCCGGCAATGCCGGTGATGGCGACCGCGAGGCTTGCGCCCGCTGCGGCCAGCGCGCCGGTGGTCATCTCGGCGGCAACTTCTTCGGAGACCGCGCCATGGGCGTCGAGTCTGGCAGGCGACACGCCCAGCATCTCGGTTTTGGCTGGGTTCGAATAGGTCACGAACCCCCGCTCAAACATCGCTGAGGACCCGGCGATATCCGTGATCGCGGCGGCAACCATCCCGCCCGTGCAGCTCTCAGCACAGGTGACGGTCAGGCCACGCGCGGTGCAGAGCGTGATCAGCTCCGCCGCGCTCATATGAGGACCACATGGGCGAGAAAGGCGAGCACCGCCACGCAGATCGCGGCCAACACGCCCGCCACGATATCGTCGAGCATCACGCCCGCTGCGTCATGGCGTTTGTCGGCCAAACCCACGGGGCCAGGTTTCCAGATGTCGAACAATCGGAAGAGGGCGAAGGCCGCGATCCAGCCGGGCCAGAGCGCCGAGATCTCTGCGCCCACATGCCAGGCTCCGGCTGAGACGGGCCAAAGCGCGATCCATTGGCCTGCCACCTCGTCGATCACGATCTCGGACGGGTCGTGATCCGCGGCGCCCTTGGTCGCCTCCGCCGTGGCCCACCAGCCGATTCCACAGACGGCCAGAGTGGCGATGGCGAGGGCTGGAAAGCCGCCCAGCGTATGGATGGCCCAGGCCAGGGGCAGGGCGGCGAGGGAGCCCCAGGTGCCCGGGGCGGGCTTCATCAGGCCCACACCGAAGACGGTTGCGATCATCCGGCTCATGGGCGCAACAACGTGACGGTGGCGAGGGAGGCGATACCTTCCTCCCGCCCGGTGAAGCCGAGCCGTTCGGAGGTCGTTGCCTTGACGCTCACCTGATCCGGAGAGAGGCCCATCAGTTCGGCCATTTTCGCTTTCATCGCAGCATGATGCGGGCCGATCTTCGGGCGCTCGCAGACCAGTGTGCAATCCATATGGGTGATGGTGTAGCCCCGCTCAGCGGCCAGCGCGACCGCGTGTTTGAGAAAGATCTCGGAGGCCGCGCCCTTCCATTGCGGATCGCTGGGCGGGAAATGCTGGCCAATATCGCCATCCCCCAGCGCGCCATAGATCGCATCGGTCACCGCATGCATGCCCACATCCGCATCGGAATGGCCCATGAGGCTGCGATCATGGGGGATCTCCACCCCGCAGAGGATGACCGCATCCCCCGGCCCGAACCGGTGCACGTCATAGCCATTGCCTGTCCGTATATCCATTGCTTGCCTTTCCCCCAGCAGGCGCGCGGCGCGCGCGAAATCTTCCGGGTAGGTGATCTTGAAATTCGTCTCATCGCCGGGAACGATCGTGACCCCATGGCCTGCGGCGCGGGCGATCTCCACATCATCGGCGGCGGTGGCGGCATAGGCCGCATGGGCGTCGCGAATGAGTCCAAGGCGGAACCCCTGGGGCGTCTGGGCGCGAAAAAGCCCCGTGCGATCCTGCAGGCCTGTGACCTGATCTTCGGCGCCGGTCCAGAGCGCATCGACCACGGGTAGGGCGGGGGCCGCAGCCCCGGTCTCGCGCACGGCCGCGATGACGCGGGCGATCAGATCCGCCGAAACGAGCGGGCGGGCCGCATCATGGATCAGAACCAGAGACTCGTCGCGATTATCGATTGCGTTCAGCGCATTAGACACCGATTGATCCCGCTCCGCGCCCCCGGTCACCACCTGGATCGGGGTCTCGGCCTTCAGGGTGTCTGCAAGCTCCAGATCCTCGGGATGCAGCACAACCACCAGCGCTCCGATCTCGGGCACCGCGTCAAACGCCGCCAGCGTCCAGTCGATCACACGTTTCTGCGCGAGCGGGCGCCATTGTTTCGCAATCCCGTCTCCCGCGCGTGTGCCGCGCCCCGCCGCGACAAGAATGGCCGTAACATCGGGCGTCAATTCGTGCTCTTCTCGCCTAGGAATTCGCCCACTTGGTAAGTGGCTGCGCCACAAGGTGCAATCCTGAAGCGGAGTTCGGAGGTTTTCCGCGTAAAAATTAAGCAGGCGCTGTTTTTTGCCCAGAAGAACAATCCGGGGACGTTGCGGGAAATCGTTAAACGAGTTACCGGAATAGGGCATGCACAAGGATTAATCGTTTGACTGTTATCTTGGCAGAAAGCCGGTTGACTCACCCGGTCCTCCTCGCACCGATGGCGGGAATCACTGATCTGCCCTTTCGCGCCATTGTGGCGGAGTTTGGTGCCGGGCTCGTGGTTTCTGAAATGGTGGCCAGCCAGGAGATGGTGCAGGGCAACGAAAGCTCCCGAGCGCGGGCGGAACTGGGCTGCGGCGCACAGGCCACCTCTGTGCAGCTCGCCGGGCGTGAGGCCTATTGGATGGGCGAGGCGGCGCGTTTCGTCGCCGATCAAGGGGCCAAGGTCATCGATATCAATATGGGCTGCCCGGCCAAGAAGGTCGTGAACGGTGCCTCGGGCTCGGCGCTCATGCGTGATCTTGACCATGCGCTGACCTTGATCGAGGCCGTGGTTGCCGCGGTTGATGTGCCGGTGACCCTCAAAACCCGCCTTGGCTGGGATGATGACAGCCTCAACGCGCCGGAACTGGCACGCCGGGCCGAGGCTGCCGGGATTGCCATGATCACGATCCATGGTCGGACCCGTTGCCAGTTTTACAAGGGATCTGCAGATTGGGCGGCGATTGCTGCTGTCAAAGAGGCCGTGTCGATCCCGGTCATCGCCAATGGCGATATCGTTGATATCGAGAGCGCGTGTGCGGCGCAGTCCCTCTCTGGCGCCGATGGCCTGATGGTCGGGCGCGGGGCGCAGGGCCAGCCGTGGAAGCTCGCCGAGATCTCCGCCGCGCTTTATGGCACCGCCGCGCCAGAGCGGCCCGAGGGGCAGGGGATGATTGATCTGGTTTCCCGCCATCTGGAGGCGATGCTGTCCTTCTACGGCACCGATCTGGGGCTCAAGACCGCGCGCAAACATCTCGGCTGGTATATGGAGGCGCGCGCCGATGGGCTTGAGACGCCCAAGGCCCTGCGCCGTGCGCTCCTGACGGAGACCCGGCCCGCGGAGGCCCTGCGCCTGATCCCTGCGGCCTTGACCGAGGCTGCGCCCGCACAGGTGGCCGCATGACCAATCGGACCCAGGCGCTCTGGATTTCGCTGCCGATCCCGGCGCTGATCCTGTCGGGCGACAACAAGATCCTTGATCTCAACCCGGCGGCTGAGAACTTCATGAACGGCTCCCTGCGCAGCCTGTTGGATATGCCGATCTGGGACAAGCTGATGGTGGATGCACCGCTGGAGGAGGCGTTCGCCCGGGTGCGCACGAACCTCTCGCCGCTCTTCATCAATGATGTGGATGTGGGTACGGGGGAGCGTCCGCCCGTCCTGTGCAACATTCAGGTCAGCCCGCTCGTGGACAATCCGAACCTCGTGCTTCTGCTTTTGGAGCCGCGTGAGATAGCCGGGCGGCTGGGCCGTTCGATTCAGTCCAAGACGGCGGCGAAGTCGGCCATCGGCATGGCGGAAATGCTGGCCCATGAGATCAAGAACCCGCTGGCCGGGATCACAGGCGCTGCGCAGCTTCTGAGCATGAATCTCAGCGCCGAGGATCGCGAGCTGACGGATCTGATCGTGGCCGAAAGCCACCGGATCGTGAAGCTGCTGGAACAGGTGGAACAGTTCGGCAATCTGCGCCCACCCGCCTGCAAGCCGGTCAATATCCACGACGTCTTGGAACGCGCGCGCAAATCCGCCGTGGTGGGTTTTGGCGCCCATGTGTCGATCACCGAGGAATACGATCCCTCGCTGCCCTCGACCTATGCGGATGCGGACCAACTCCTGCAGGTCTTTCTCAACCTGCTGAAAAACGCCGCCGAGGCCAGCAAACCCGGGGGGAAGATCCGGATCCGCACCTTCTATGAGCTCTCCCTGCGCCTGCGCCGCAAGGACGGGACCGGCGGAACCGTCCCCCTGCAGATCGAGATCATCGATGATGGTCCGGGCCTGCCACCGGATATCGAGGCCGATGTGTTCGAGCCCTTCGTCTCCGGTCGCGAGAATGGCACGGGGCTTGGCCTCGCGCTGGTGTCAAAAATCATATCGGATCACGATGGCTGGATCGCCGTGGACAGTGTCCCGGGCCGCACCGTGTTCCGCATTTCCCTACCTGTCGCCCCCCGAAGTGAGGAGACCTCCTGATGGATGGAACTGTCCTTGTCGCCGATGATGATCGCACGATCCGCACCGTGCTGACCCAGGCCCTGACCCGCGCGGGGTGCAAGGTGCACGCCACCTCGAGCCTGATGACGCTGATGCGCTGGGTCGAAGAGGGGAAGGGGGATCTGGTGATCTCCGATGTGGTGATGCCCGATGGCAATGGGCTCGACACGCTGCCCAAGATCACCGAAGCGCGACCCGGTCTGCCGGTCATCGTGATCTCGGCGCAGAACACGATCATGACCGCCATTCAGGCCGCTGAAGCCGAGGCCTATGACTACCTGCCGAAGCCGTTTGATTTGCCGGATTTGATGAAGCGGGCGGCGCGGGCACTCGAGGTGAAGCGCCGCGCGCCCCCGCCCAAGATGACGTCCGAGACCGCGAGTGAAGACCTGCCGCTTGTGGGGCGCACGCCGCAGATGCAGGCGCTCTACCGTCTGGTGGCGCGGGTGATGAACACGGATCTGCCGGTGATGATCACGGGCGAGAGCGGGACGGGCAAAAGCCTGATCGCGCGGGCGATCCATGATTTCTCCGACCGTCGGTCGCTGCCCTTCGTGGTGGCGGGGGCTGCGGATCTGGCCGGGGCCGATGGCCCTTCGACCCTCGTGGCGCGGGCGCGGGGTGGATCGATTCTCTTTGACGAGGTGGGCGATCTCGACGACGACGCCCAGGGCCGGATCGTGCGCATGCTGGATACCTTCGGGGACAACGCACCGCGGATCATGTCCACCAGCCAGAAGGACCTGATGCAGAAGATGGAGGGTGGGATTTTCCGCCAGGACCTCTTCTACCGGCTGGGCGGTGTGACAATCAACGTGCCGTCCTTGCGCGAGCGGGTGGACGATATCCCGCTGCTGGCCAGCCATTTCTTGTCCCGGGCGGAGCGGGACGGACAGCCCCTCAAACGGCTCTCGGACGCCGCCAGCGACATGGTCCGCGCCTATTCTTGGCCCGGCAATGTGCGCCAGTTGGAAAACGCCATGAAGCGGCTGGTGATCACCGCGCAGGAAGACGAGATCGGACGCGGCGATGTGGAGCTGGTGCTCGGCAGCCAGCCCGCGATCGAACCCCTTATGGGCGGCGGTGAGGCCGATAAGCTGAGCGCATCGGTCGAGAAACACCTGCGCCGGTACTTTGACCTCCATGGCGGAGTTTTGCCGCCCCCGGGCCTGTATCAGCGGATTCTGCGCGAGGTGGAGACTCCGCTCATCGAGATCGCGCTCGACGCAACCGGTGGAAATCAGGCAAAATGTGCCTCTTTGCTCGGAATTAATCGCAATACTTTGCGCAAGAAGATCACGGATCTGGATATTCAGGTGACACGCCGCCGCAAGTTGATGTAAAAGCGCAACATAGCGTGTCAATCAAGGCACGGTCGCTTTGGGGCGAAGCCCCATGGATCGAGGAAACGTGCGAGCAGCCCCTGGGCGATATGTAAGTCGTTGGATGGCGCAATACGTGTCCCTCCGCGCGGTGCAGACCTGGACCACCTTTGGCATGGTGGCCCTGGCACCGGTGCTGGCGATTGCGACCTTCCTCGTGCTGGGACCGCTCGATCAGGGGGCGGACGCCACCTCCCTGCGGATCGTGATCCTCGCCGATTTCGTCTATGTGCTGGTCCTTGCGGCGCTTGTGCTGCAGCGGGTGGCGCGGATGATCGCCGCGCGGCGGGCGCGCTCGGCGGGCTCGCGGCTCCACCTGCGCCTGACGGGCGTTTTCGCCATCGTGGCCCTTGTGCCCACGGTGCTCGTGGCGGTCTTTGCCACGATCACGGTGAATTTCGGGCTTGAGGGCTGGTTCTCCGACCGGGTGCAGCGGGTTCTGGGCGCGTCGCTCTCGGCGGCTGAGGCCTATGAGCAGGAAAAGCGCGTTCAGCTGCAGATCGACACCTCGGCCCTCGCAGCGTTCCTTGACCGCGCCCGGGTCGAGCGGGTTTTCCTCAGCGATGGCGACCTGCGCCAGCTCTTGGCACAGGGGCAGGGGCGCGTCCAACGGGGGCTGCGCGAGGCCTATATCGTCAACAGCATCGGCGAGATCCGCGTGCGGGGCGAGCGCAGCTATCTCTTTGATTTCGAACAGCCAACGCCAGAGCAGATGGCGCAGGCCGATAGCAGCATTCCCTATGTCATCGAAGACTGGCCAAACAACGAATTCCGCGCCCTGATCAAGCTGCGCCGCCATGTGGATCGCTACCTTTATGTCAGTCGCGAGGTAGATGGACAGATCCTGACCCTGCTCGATGACACGCAGGAAACCGTGCAGCTTTTCAACCAGTTGGAAAGCGACCGGGGGCAGCTGCTGTTTGATTTCGGCCTGCTCTATATCGGCTTTGCGGTGATCCTGATCATTGCCTCGATCTGGCTGGGGCTCTGGTTCGCCGAGAGGCTGGCGCGACCGGTCGGGCGTCTGGCGGGCGCAGCGCAACGGGTCGGGGCAGGAGATCTGAGCGTGAAGGTGCCCGAGCAGCCGGGGGATGACGAGATCGCCATGCTAGGGCGGCTTTTCAATCAGATGACCCGGCAGCTGAAGGGCCAGCGCGACGCGCTTTTGGAGAACACCAGCCAGATCGAAAGCCGCCGCCGCCTGTTTGACTCCGTGCTGGGCTCGGTGACGGCAGGGGTGATCGGTCTCGATCCCGATGGGCAAGTGGAGTTCATGAACCGTTCGGCCACGACCATGCTCGGCCTCGAGGATGACAGCGCAAGCGGGCGCAAGCTACGCCAGGTCGTTCCGGAATTTGCCGAGCTCTTTGACCGGCTGCAACTGGGCACGCGGGACGTGACCCAGCAGGAGATCATGTTGAGCCGTCAGGGCCGCTCCGAAAGCCTGCTGGTGCGCATGGCGCGGCGCGCCAATACCGACGACATGCTTGAGGGCTATGTGATTGCCTTTGACGATGTGACCGATCTCGCCTCGGCCCAGCGGATGGCGGCCTGGGGCGATGTGGCCCGCCGGATCGCCCATGAGATCAAGAACCCGCTGACCCCGATCCAGCTTTCGGCGGAGCGGATGAAGCGCAAATTCGGCCCAAAGCTGGGGGAGGACGGCCCCGCGCTGGTAGAGCTCAGCGATGTGGTGATCCGCCAGACCAATGACCTGCGCCGGATTGTGGACGAGTTCTCGAAATTTGCCCGCATGCCCGAGCCCGAGACCGCCGAAACCGATCTCGCCCATCTTCTCCGCGACGCGGTCCTGTTGCAGCAGGTGGCCCAACCCGACACGCGCTTTGTCACCGAGATCTCCAGTGATCCGGTGCGGGCCGAGCTTGACCCGACGCTTCTGACCCAGGCGCTCACCAACCTCTTGAAGAATGCCGGTGAGGCGATTGAGAGCCGTTTGTCCGGCAACTCCAGCGATGCGCGTCCGGGTGAAATTCGAGTCTCGCTTCAGGCCTATGGCCGGGAAGCCGAGCTGCGTATTGCCGACAATGGTATCGGCTTGCCTGACAATCCGGCCAAGCTCTTTGAGCCTTATGTGACCACGCGCGACAAGGGCACGGGCCTCGGCCTGCCGATCGTGCGCAAGATCATCGAAGAACATCAGGGCACGCTCGAGTTGATCAATGCGCCGCCCTTTGCCCCCGGCGATCCGCCGGGGGCGGAGGCGCTGATCCGGCTGCCCTGTCACCCGCCGCCCTCTGGCACGGATGACGACACACCCAACCCCGACACGACCCATAAAAAGATCGAAACAGCATGACTGACATACTGATCATCGACGACGAGAAAGACATCCGCGAATTGGTCTCGGATATCCTGCAGGATGAGGGCTACGCCACGCGCACGGTCGGCAATGCCGAGGATTGCATGGCCCAGATCGAGGCCCAGCCACCGGGGCTGATGATCCTCGATATCTGGCTCAAGGACTCGAGCATGGATGGCATCGACATCCTCGTGAAGGTCAAACGCGAGCGCCCGGAGATCCCCATCGTGATCATCTCGGGCCATGGCAATATCGAGATCGCTGTCGCCGCCATCAAGCAGGGCGCTTACGATTTCATCGAAAAGCCGTTTAATATCGACCAGTTGCTGCTGGTTGTGAAGCGCGCGATGGAAACCTCGAAGCTACGCCGCGAGAATGCGGAGCTGAAACGTCAGGGGCCCGTGGCGGCGGATCTTCTGGGAAGCTCCGCGGCGATGAAGACCCTGCGCAGCCAGCTCGATAAGGTCACCCGTTCGAACGGGCGCGTGATGCTGACCGGGCCCTCGGGCAGCGGCAAGGAGGTCGCCGCCCGCTATATCCACGCCAATTCGAACCGCGCTTCGGGGCCGTTCATCACCGTGAATTCCGCCGCGATCGAGGCGGACCGGATGGAGGATGTGCTTTTCGGGCGCGAGGGGGCGGACAAGTCCATCGAGAAGGGCCTCTTGGAGCTGGCCGATGGCGGAGTGATCTTTCTCGATGAGGTCGCGGACATGCCCGCGGGCACCCAATCCAAGATCCTCCGTGTACTGGTGGATCAGCAATTCGAACGGGTCGGCGGGAACCAGAAAATCAAGGTCGATCTGCGGGTGATTTCTTCCTCCACCGCCAATCTTGAGGATGCCGTCAGCTCGGGCCAGTTCCGCCAGGAGCTCTATCACCGGCTGAACGTGGTGCCGATTGCTGTGCCGTCCCTGGGGGAACGGCGCGAGGATATCCCGGTGCTTGCCCGCCACTTCATCGCCCATTTCAACGAGAGCCAGGGCCTGCCGAACCGTGATCTGGGGACCGAAGCCGAAGCGATGCTGCAGACCATGATCTGGCCCGGCAATGTGCGGCAGCTGAAGAACGTGATTGAGCGGGTGCTGATCCTGGGCAATGCGGATGGCGCGATTGAGCCTGACGAGCTGCCCAGCTCCGGTGGCTCGGAGGAGCCGGGGGGTACCGGCGTGGTCTCCGGCACACTGGCAACGCTTCCTCTACGCGAGGCGCGGGAGCTCTTCGAGCGGGAATACTTGATGACGCAGATCAACCGTTTCGGCGGGAATATCTCGCGCACGGCTGCCTTTGTGGGGATGGAGCGCTCAGCGCTCCACCGGAAGCTCAAGTCGCTGAATGTGGTGACCAGCACCAAATCCGGCGCGCGCGTCGCCCATGTGGAGCCGCAGGAAAGCGGCAGCGAGGTCTGAGCCTAGCTGCCCGGCAGGATCACCGGCCCCACGCCGGAGATCTTGGCCGCACAGGAGGTCTCGCTCGCAGCCACTTGCCGCGTGGCGGGCGTCACCGCGCTCGCTTGTCCCGAGGTGCAGGCGGGCAGTTGTGCGAGGCTGTAGCCCGCCGCCTCGAGGCAGTTGAGGCGGCTTTCCTCGCGGGCGCCTGCATTGATGTCCACATCCACCCATTGCCGGTCATAGACGATCCGCGGCACGCCGTAGCGGTATTCCACGACTTCAACCGTGCGCCGTTCGCGCTGCACATCCCGCGGGGCGATGGACTGGGCACGCAGGGCGCAGCGTTCCAGATCACCGGCCAGTTTCGAGACGGTCACGCCCGGCTGGTCATAGACGATGACCGGCGCGCAGGCTGACAATCCGATGGCGGCCATCCCGATCAGCGCTGCTGCATGTCGCATCTTCCTGTGTCCTCCCAACGGCCCCGGGCGGGCTTGCGTGGCGCAACTCTTTTCACCGCGCCCGCAACCAAGTATGCCGGGAAGCATACCGAGATGAGGCGGGTCTATGAAAGTCATCATTTGTGGAGCGGGGCAGGTCGGCTGGCAAATCGCCCGCTTCCTGTCGGGCGAGCGCAACGACGTGACCGTCGTGGACAACAACCCCGAGCTTGTGCGGCGTGCCACCGATACACTGGACGTGCAGGGGATCACGGGCTTTGCCTCCTACCCGGATGTGCTGACCTCCGCCGGAGCGCGGGATGCGGATATGATCATCGCCGCGACCTTCTCGGACGAGGTGAATATGGTGATCTGTCAGATTGCCCATTCGATCTTCGAGATCCCGCGCAAGATCGCGCGTCTGCGCGCCCAGAGCTATCTGACGGCGATCTATTCGGATCTTTACCGCCGGGACCACCTGCCGATCGACGTGGTGATCAGTCCGGAGCGGGAGGTGGCCGACGCCGCGTTGCAACGGCTCTCGGCGCCTGCGGCCTTTGACACCGAAGAGTTCCTGGAGGGCAAGGCGCAGCTCTTGGGTATCCTGCTCGACCCGGATTGCCCGGTTCTGTCGACGCCCCTGCGGCAGCTCACGGATCTTTTCTCGACGCTCCATGTGATGGTGGTGGGGATCCGGCGGCAGGGCACGCTCTTCGTGCCTGAGCCCGGGGATCAGCTTTTTGAGGGCGATCAGGTCTATCTCTTCTGCAAGGATGATGATGTGGACCGCACGCTCGAGGTGTTTGGCAAAACCGTGGGCAAGCTTGAGCGCGTGGTCATTGTCGGCGGCGGCAATGTGGGCCTCGCCGTGGCCCGGCAGCTGGAACGCCGTGAGAACCGGGTGCGCGTCAAGATGATCGAGCGTGACCGCAAGCGGGCCGAACGGGCCGCGGACGCGCTGGAGCGGACGATTGTGCTCAATGGCGACGGGTTGAATGTGGAGCTGTTGCGCGAGGCCAACATTGAGAAGGCCGATGCGGTGCTCTGTATCACCGATGACGACAAGACCAATCTGCTTTCAGGCGTGCGCGCGAAGTCCGAGGGCTGTCCTGTGGCGATCTCATTGGTGAACGACCCGACGCTGGTCCCGCTGCTCGGGCCGCTCGATATCGACGCCTATATCAACCCGCGCGCCACGACCGTGAGCTCGATCCTGCGCCATGTGCGCCATGGCAGGGTGCGCACGGTCTATTCCATCGGAGACGCAGAGGCCGAGGTGATCGAGGCGCAGGTTCTGTCGACCTCGCCGCTCTCGGGACAGCTGGTGCGTGACGTGGATTTCCCCGAAGGCGTGTTGCTGGCCGGGATCCTCAAGGATGGCAAGATCATCCGACCCAAAGGCAGTACCCGGATCGAGGAAGCCTCGGTCATCGTGATGTTTGCGCTGTCCAAGGACGTGCCAGAGGTCGAGCGCCTGCTGCAGGTCTCGATCGATTTCTTCTGATGAAGGCGCTCCGGCGGTTCCCTCTGATCGTGGTGCTGATGGGGATTGGCGCGCTCGCGATGTTCATCCCCGCGCTCTATGCGGGGGCGATTGGCCAGCTGGAGATCGCGCGGCCCTTTCTCTATGGCGGGATCCTGTTCCTGACGCTGGTGATCCTGCTGGGGCTGGCCACCATGAACCTTCCCGCACCAAATAGTGAGCGGCGTCAACTGGTTGCGCTCCTTCTGACGTTCTCGGCGCTGCCAATCATGCTGGCCGTGCCCCTGGCCGAGGCGGTGCCCGACACGCGGTTCAGCAACGCCTATGTGGAGATGGTCGCCTCGATCACCACCACGGGCGCGACCCTGTTCGAGCCGGACCGCCTGCCCATGCCGGTGCATCTGTGGCGGGCGACGGTTGGCTGGCTCGGGGGCTTTCTGATCTGGGTGACAGCCTTTGCCGTGATGGCGCCGCTGACCCTTGGCGGGTTCGAGGTGACCTCCGTCCAGGAAGCCGGGCAGGGGCGCAGCACCCGCGAGACGAGCGGCAAGGCGGCGGCCTCGACCCGGCTGATCCGCTTCGCCCTGCGGCTCGGGCCGATCTACCTTACCCTGACTGGGGTCCTGTGGCTGATCATGATCCTGTGCGGTACGGAGCCTGCCCATGGCCTGATCTTTGCCATGTCGACCCTGTCCACCAGCGGGATCACGGCGGGGGATCTTCCAGGGGAGGCACCCAATGGCGCGATGGCCGAGGTCGCGATTTTTGCCTTTCTGGTTTTCGCCATCACAAGGCGCAGTTTCATCGGCGGGCTCAGCCCGAACTGGCGCGAACTGCGCCGGGATCGGGAACTGCGGATCGCGCTGATCTTTGTGCTCTCGATCCCGCTTTTTCTCTTCCTGCGCCACTGGTTGGGTGCGTTCGAAGTGCAGTCCCAACTCGATGACAGCGCGATCACCGCGCTCTGGGGCAGCATGTTCATGGTCCTGTCTTTCCTGACCACCACCGGTTTCGAAAGCACGTCCTGGGCCGCAGCACAGAACTGGTCCGGCCTGCACACGCCCGGGCTTCTCCTTGCGGGCATCGCGCTTTTCGGGGGCGGGGTGGCGACCACGGCGGGCGGAGTGAAGCTCCTGCGGGTCTATGTGCTCTACAAGCACGGGGTGCGTGAGATGGAGCGTCTGATCCATCCCTCCTCGGTCAACTCCGCGGGCTACACGGGCCGACGGCTCCGCCGTGAAGGCTCCACGATTGCATGGATTTTTTTCATGCTTTTTGCACTTTCAATCGCCCTGACGATGTCGGCATTGGCACTTTCTGGACTCGGGTTTGAGGAGGCCACATTACTGACCTTCGCGGCCCTGACGACCACCGGCCCAATTGCGACAATTGCGACCGAAGTGCCTATTTCCTACGCGACACTTCCGGAAACGGCGAAATACATTCTTTGCGCGGCCATGGTCCTCGGCAGGCTTGAAACGCTGGCGATTTTGGCGCTCCTCAATCCGGATTTCTGGCGCAACTAGGGCGCATTTCCGCTATGTCCCTGCCTTTAGGGGTGGAATCCCCCGCGTGCACATCACATACTCTGCCGTAGTCAAAGATTTCCGCGATTTCATTTGCGGCACAGCACAAGAAAAAGGCACTCAGAATGGCCGGCGACAAACAGAATTTGCAGGACGCGTTTCTCAATCATGTTCGTAAAACCAAGGTTCCGGTAACGGTATTCCTTATCAATGGCGTTAAATTGCAGGGGGTTATCACCTGGTTTGATAATTTCTGCGTTCTGCTGCGTCGCGACGGCCAGAGCCAGTTGGTGTACAAGCACGCGATCTCGACCGTCATGCCGACCCAGCCGATTAGCCTGTATGAGGGCGAAGACTGACCGACTTCTATGACCATGCACCCGAGCAGACCCGTGCTCTGGTGCTGCACCCCGAACTGACCTCGGACCGGGCGCGCCGTCTGGCGGGACCCGCTCTGGAAGAGGCCGTGTCACTCGCGGCCGCTCTGCCGCGTCTCGATGTGGTGGGGTCGGAGAATGTGCGCCTGCCCAAGGTGCAGCCGGGGCTTCTGTTCGGGTCGGGCAAGATCGAGGAGCTGGGCGCGCGTATCAAGGCGGAAGAGATCGGGCTTGTCCTGATCGATGGCCCCGTGAGCCCGGTGCAACAGCGCAATCTCGAGCGGGAATGGAAGACCAAGATCCTCGACCGGACAGGTCTGATTCTCGAGATCTTTGCCGACCGTGCCCGAACCCGCGAAGGCGTCCTGCAGGTCGAGCTTGCGGCGCTCGCCTATCAGCGCACCCGGCTGGTGCGGTCCTGGACCCACCTGGAGCGGCAGCGCGGTGGCCTCGGCTTCGTGGGCGGTCCGGGGGAGACGCAGATTGAGGCGGACCGCCGGGCGATTGACGAGGCGGTGACCCGGATCAAGCGCCAGCTTGCCAAGGTGGTCAAAACCCGTGAACTGCACCGTGCCGCGCGCAAGAAAGTGCCGTACCCAATCGTGGCCCTTGTGGGCTATACCAACGCCGGAAAGTCGACCCTTTTCAATCACCTGACCGGGGCGGAGGTGATGGCCAAGGACATGCTCTTTGCCACGCTGGACCCGACCATGCGCGCGCTGCAACTGCCCACGGGGCTCGACGTGATCCTGTCCGATACGGTGGGGTTCATCTCTAATCTGCCGACCGAGCTTGTCGCGGCCTTCCGCGCGACGCTCGAAGAGGTGCTGGACGCGGATCTCATCCTCCATGTGCGCGACGTTGCCCATCCCGACAGTGCGGCGCAGGCCGAGGATGTGCATAAGATCCTCGACGCGCTTGGGGTGAAGGAGACCACCTGCATGGTCGAGGTCTGGAACAAGCTGGACCTCTTGCCCGAGGCGGAGGCGGATGCCTTGCGCAACTCGGCCGCGCGGCAGGAGAATGTCCTCGCCATCTCGGCCATACGCGGCGATGGGTTCGATGCGTTGCATGCGCGGGTGGCGGACCTGCTGACGCCCGCTGTGACGGATGACACCTTGATGATCCCCTATGCGGAGGGGCGCGCTCGGGCCTGGCTCTTTGAGCAGGGGGTGGTCGAGGGCGAAGCCCAGACCGATGAGGGCTATGAGCTGCAGGTGCGCTGGACCCCGGCGCAAAAGGCCCGTTTCGAAGCGATGGAAGGGGCTGGCTCCTAGCCCGCCCCTCGCTCGGCTCGCTCAGGCCGCGTGCACCCGCCCGGCCTGCACCGCCCGCCACAAAACCACTGCCGCTGCGATCTGCCCGGTGACAACAGCGGGCCAGATCAGGGCGAACTGCGCATCGAGATATTTCTGTGGACCGAAGGAGACCAGCGCCCCGAGCGCTGCGATCCCCATGAGCGCGCGCCCGGCACGCTCCCCAGGTCCAATCCAGAGCGCGGCAAGCGCTGCCGCAATCGCGGCGCCAATGAAGGGCCCGATCGCAAAGAGCGGTGTGGTGGCCGGCGGGTGGGGCGCGACCCCGGCATAAAGCGCGCTCAGCATCACCGCTTGCAGCACGATCAGGGCGGTCAGTCCGGCCTGGCTATAGCGACATGTCATCTCTCGGTTCCTTTCGTCAAAAGTGTAATCGTGTGTACGGTTGCTCATATCCGTAATCATCTGTACGGTTTCCGTCAAGAGCGATCGGAGACAACACCATGCGCGCGGAAACCAGGAAACAGAGACGGGCGGAGATTGAGGCCGCAGCCTATGAGCTTCTTGAAGAGAAGGGCTTTGCGGGCATGTCCGTTCTCTCGGTTGCGCAGCGCGCCAAGGCGTCAAACGGGACGCTCTACCAATGGTATGGCAACAAGATCGGGCTCTTCGAGGCGCTGGTGGCGGGCAATGCGGCCGCGATCCGCGAAACCCTGGAACGGGCCTTGGAGGATCAGAGCGCGCCTTGGGATGTGTTGGCCAGGTTGGGGCCCGAGCTGCTCGGGCTTCTGCTGAGCCCCCGCGCCATTGCGCTCAACCGGGCGGCTGCGGCGGATGCGAGCGGGGCTTTGGGCGCGGCGCTGTCGGAGGCGGGACGTGGCAGCATCGCGCCGCTGATCACCCAGGTAATTGAACAGGCTCAGGGGCAGGGGGCGCTTGCGCCCGACCCAGACGCGGCGGAGATCAGCGACACGTATCTACGGCTCTTGATCGGCGATCTACAGATCCGAGTGGTGGCCGGGCATCAGGAGCCGCCCAGGCCAGACGCGAGGACCCAACGGGCGCAGATGGCGCTGGAGCAGCTCCAGCGCCTTTATCCCGCCTAGGGCTGGGTGGGCTCGGCGGGGTAGAGCAGGGTCACCCCATTGGCCCCGGCCCGGGCCAGATCCGGGTCCAGCGTCATTGGGATGTACTCCCCGCGCCGCCACAGCTCCCCCAGATCATCGTAATGCCGCGAGAGCGGGTGACCGGACTGCCCCGTCGAGATGATGAAGACCGAACTGTCGGGATCCGCGAAGTCATAAACCCCGCGATAGGCCCCGCCATGGGTGTTGAGATAGGGGTTCGGGCCCGTCCCCTTGGTGACCCCGCGCATGAGGGTCGTGTCCCCGCCGCTGGTGGACTGCCGGATGTTCAGGAGCGGGCCGATGAACGGCGCCTCGCCCAGAACCGGGTGGTCATGGGTGGCTTCATGGGCGTCGCCCCAGCGCCAGCCCTCGACCGCGCGACCAAAGGTTTCCGAGAGCGACAGGAGCGCATCGTCCAGCGCGCGGCGGGCCTGCAAGGTGCAGGTCTCGACCTCGCTGCTCTGGACCACATCGCACCAGATGCTCGCCCCATCTACATCGCGGAAGACCCGTTCAAGGAAGAGGATCTCCGGATGCTGGAACTCATCTGCGAGCGGGCCAAGCTCGTCGCGGATCAAGCGTTCCTGCAAGGCGCGCATCCAGGCGGTGTAGATCAGGGGCTCGGGCAGATGCTCGGACATCTCGCCATTCCACTCGGCCAGCAGGTCGAGCGCGATGCGCCGGTCCCGCGCCTGGGACCCAAGCGCAGAGGCCTCCTCCGAGAACCACAGGTCCCGCGCCACAAGCGGCAGGAGGGTCCGCGCGCCCTGACTGACCGTGTCGAGCTGCGCCTCGATGAAACTGTCGCGGGTATGAACCTGCCGCGCGCCCATGAGCCGCTCCCAGCGTTGCACCCGCTGGGTGTCGCCCCAGTCATAGGACATGTGGAAGGGGAAGGGGCGGTCGATCACCTTGTTATTCGTGTTGCCCAGAAGGCCGCTGGACGGGTCAACGAAACGCGGATTGGCGGCATAGCCGAGCGCGCCTTGCCAGCGGTTCTCGGGACGCCAACCGGGGGTCGGCAGCCGTCCGAGGCTCTGGTGGGCGGCGGCGCGCCGGGGCAGGGCGCCCACAGTCTGGAAGGCCACACGCTCGGCATCGGCGAGGGTCAGGTTCTGGGCCGGGGCGATGAAATCACGGCCCACTTCGATCGCGGCCTCCACATCCCGCGCGGCCATCAGGTTGAGTGCCGCATCCATGGAGGTGTCGTTCGGGCTGAGCGCGGTCCAGGCGAGGGCCGCCACATGGCCCTGGGGCGTGACGGTGGCGAGGTTGTAATGCCGCCCGGGCAGGACCGGCCCGTTCTCGGTCCAGCGCAGGGTGATGGTCACCGGGGCGGCATCCTTCACTTCGATCACCGAGCGCCGGGTGCGGAAAGGTTTGTAACCCTGCGGCGTGAGGTATTCCTCGGGATTGTCGGGGTTCAGCTGCTCGATGAACAGGTCCTGATCATCCGCGTAGCTGGAGGTCAGGCCCCAGCCGAGAAACCCGTTGCGTCCGGTCAGGATCGCCGGAATGCCGGGAACCGTACCGCCAATCACTCCACCCGCGCCAAGATCCATCCGCGCGAGATACCAGATGGCCGGTGCGGTGAACTCCAGATGCGGGTCATTGGCCAGAAGCGTGCCACCCGCGGCGGAGCGCGACGGCGCCGCGGCCCAGGCATTCGACGCGCCTGCAAAGGGGCGGGGATGCACGGGCGAGAGCGGATCGAGGGGCAGGGGCGTGCCCGCAAAAGCCTGCCGACGGTCGATCCCCGGCACGAGTTGCGCGAAATCCGGGAGCACGGTCAGGCCCTCGCCCGGGCTCTCGGGCAGGATGTCGAGCACCCGCTCCGGCGGCAGGGCGAGGGAGATCCGCGCCCGCAACACCTCGGTCTGCATGTGCCAGCTGAGCTGCAGGGCCATGAGCTTGATCATCACGACCGAGTCGGCGGGTTGCCATGGCGCGATCTGGGGCTCGAAGAGGAAAAACTCCGGCGCGCCGCGCCCCAGCGCGCCCTTGTTCACCTCCGCGATCCAGGCATTTACCCCCGCTGCATAGGCCTCCAATGCTTCGGTCGTCGCGGGAGACAGCGCATTCACCGAGGATTGCGCGAGCCGGTAGAAGTCGAACCGCCGGAGCAGATCGTCGATTTGCAAGGTGCGCGTGCCAAAGAGCTCGGACAGGCGTCCCTGGGCCGTGCGCCGCATCATCACCATCTGCCACAGACGGTCCTGGGCATGGACAAAGCCGAGACCGAAATAGCTGTCCGCATCGGTCTGTCCAAAGATATGGGGCACGTTATGGGTGTCGCGCACGATCTCCACCGGCGCGGACACCCCTTGCAGCGCATAGCTGCCATCGTAATCCGGGATCGAGCGGGACGTGAAATAGTAGGTGAGCCCGAGGCCAACCCCGACAAGCGCGAGACTGACCAACAGGATCCGCATCATCCATTTCAGGAGCCGCGCCATGTCACCCTTTCTACCCCGGGCCGGGCCCGGTCATTGCCTTGGCGCGCCCGGTCGGGCGGTCACCTCCCCGAGGATCAGGGGATGATGCGGTTATAGACCGTCCCGTTCAGGGATGCGCCTGCAATCAGGCCCGCCTGACCGAAGATGATGCCCACCACCGGGTCGCGGGCGGTCAGGGTTTCGGCACTGATGGACTCGCCCGTATCGGCAAGGGTGATCTCCAGATCGCCGCCCACGGTCACGCCGCTGCCATTGCGGAAATTCTGCAACGCCTCATCGGTCATGAAGAAGATCGCATGGGCGTATTGCTGGGCGCCGATCTGAAAGCCGAAGCTCGCCTGCGTGCCCTGATAATAGTCGATGGTCGCGCCGTTGATCCGCAGCGCGCCCTTGCCATAGGCCCCGCCGACGCCAAAGCCCGCTTCGGTGATCAGGGGCATGACCAGCACGCCGGAGGCTTTCTGGCCGAGGTCGGACGCGCCCGGCACGCTCGATTCCAAAAACAGCAGGGCTGCATCCACGCGCTGATCAATGGTGGCGGCGCGTTGCGCGCTGCCCTCGACGGAGGCGCAGCCCGCCAGGGCCACCAGAGCCCCAAGGCTCGCGCCCAAAACGGCGCCGCGCCGTGTGATTTTCTGTGTCATCTGCTCGCTCTTTCTCATGACATCGACCGGGCCCGGCCATGCCTGTGCGCCGGGATCCAGCCGGTTTAGTGGCTGGGGGCTCTGCGGCCCCTTGATGTCGTGTTTTAACCGAGGGAGTGGGGTCTGTCACCTCACATCCCTGCATATTGGCCGCTGCGGGCGCAAAACGGGCGGGTTTATGCGATCCCGTTCAGCCGTTCGGCGACGATGGGCGCGAAATAGGTCAGGATCCCGTCGCATCCGGCGCGTTTGAACGCGAGCAGCGACTCAAACATCACCTTGTCATGGTCGAGCCAGCCATTGGACACCGCCGCCTGGATCATCGCGTACTCGCCCGAGACCTGATAGGCATAGGTCGGCACGCCAAACGCGTCTTTCACTCGGCGGCAGATGTCGAGATAGGGCATGCCGGGCTTCACCATGACCATATCCGCGCCTTCGGTCAGGTCGCGCTCGATCAGGCGCAGGGCCTCGTCGGAATTGCCAGGATCCATTTGGTAGGTGTTCTTGTCGCCCACCAGCGCACCGGAGGCGCCCACCGCATCGCGGAACGGGCCATAGAACCCCGAGCTGTATTTCGCGGCATAGCTGAGGATCGTCACATCCGTATGGCCCGAGGCCTCAAGGGCGGCGCGCATCGCACCGATCCGGCCATCCATCATGTCCGAGGGGCCAAGAATATCGGCGCCCGCCTCAGCTTGAGCCACGGCCATCTTGACCAGTGCCCCGACGCTTTCGTCATTCACGATCACCCCGTCCCGGACGATCCCGTCATGGCCGTTGATGTTATAGGGGTCGAGCGCCACATCGGTCATCACGGCGATCTCCGGCACCTCGGCCTTGATCGCCCGGATGGCCCGATTGCTCAGGTTTTCGGGGTTCCAGGCTTCCTCGCAGAGCAGGGTCTTGAGCGACGGATCCGTGTAGGGAAAGAGGCAGATCGCCGGGATGCCGAGCTTGGCCGCGCGCTCCGCGGCGCGCACAGCTCCCTCCACCGTCACCCGGCTGACCCCGGGCATGGAGGGCACATCCACGGCGCCATCCGGCTCGCTGACGAAGATTGGCCAGATCAGATCATGCACGCTCAACTCGCACTGTCGCGCAAGGTTGCGCAGGGCAGGGGTGCGGCGCAGCCGACGGAAACGGGAATGGGGGAACGGAGCTTGGGTCGGTCGCATATCGGGCCTTTTCGTAACTTCAGTCTGGGTGCCATGAAATTGCCTGTATCTCAAGGCTGGAACTCCCCTGCGCACCTGCCTATGGTCCGCGCACACGCCTGTTGGATTGTGCCCTTGGACCTGCATCTCACCATCTCCGAGCTGATCGACGCCCGTTCGTTTTCGAGCATGTGGTACTGGATCGCGCTGGCCGCGTTCTGGTCCATGCTGAGCCACTATATCGTCGGGGTGCCCTTCGATCTGGTACAGCGGGCACAGCGCCGGGATGATCCGGAAACCTGGCGCGATCTCAACAGGTTGAGCCAGATCCAGGCGCGCCGCTATGTCAGTTTCAGCGCCCGGGCCGGGCTTCTGGCCACGGCTGTGGGCGGGTTTCTGATCACGGCCCTTTTCCTCTTGGGGTTCTTCTACTGGATCGAGCTTTGCCAGGCGCTCTTTTTCCTGGTCTTTCCCTTTTGCCTGCTCACCCTTTTGAGCCAGCGCACCGCGCAGGAAATCCTCGACAAACGTCCCGAGGGGCCGGAGCTTGTCGCCGGGCTCAAGCGGCACCGGCTCTGCACGCAGCTTGTGGGCATCGTGTCGATTTTCTTCACCGCCTTCTGGGGTATCTGGCAGACCATGAGCGTCGGGGTTCTGGGAAACTGAGCCCGCCCCGATCCGGTCCCGGATCCCACAGCAGTTGACAGCAACGCCAAAGCACGTACCTCCACGCCATGACCTCCCCGACCTCTCCGACCCGTTTGCGCATCACCGGCGTGCCCGAAGGCTTTGACGCGCAGATCGTGGCGCGCGAGGCGCAGGGCGATGCGGGACAGGCGGTGTTTGTCGCCCGCGATGACAAGCGCATGTCGGCCATGGCCGCCGCCCTCGCCGTCAGCGCGCCGCAGATCCCCGTGCTGCGCTTTCCGGGCTGGGACTGTCTGCCCTTTGACCGCTCCTCGCCCAATGCAGAGATCAGCGCCACGCGCATGGCGACGCTGGCAGCCCTCGCCCATGGCATGCCGGGACCTTTCATCCTCCTGACGACGCTGAGCGCTGTGACCCAGCGCGTGCCTGCGCGCGCCGTGCTGGCAGAGGCGAGCTTCTCGGCTCAGGTCGAGGGGCAGATCGATGAGCGGGGGCTGCGTGAGTTCCTGACCCGGATGGGGTTTGTGCAGGCGCCCACGGTGACCGAGCCCGGCGATTACGCGGTCCGGGGCGGGATCATCGATATCTATCCGCCCGGGCAGAGCGGTCCGGTGCGGCTCGACCTCTTTGGCGATATCCTCGATGGCGCGCGCCGCTTTGATCCCGTGACCCAGCGCACAACCGAGACGCTGGACGCGATCGAGCTCGCGCCAGTTTCCGAGATCATTCTCGATGAGGCGGCGATCACCCGGTTCCGCCAGTCCTATCGCATCGAGTTCGGTGCGGCGGGGACCGATGATCCCCTTTACGAGGCGGTGTCCGCAGGCCGCAAACATGCGGGGATGGAGCATTGGCTGCCTTTCTTCCACGCACGGCTGGAGACGCTGCTCGACTATGTGCCCGAGGCGAGCCTGCTGCTCGATGATCAGTTCGAGGCCATGCATCTCAGCCGTTGGGAGGGGATCCAAGACCAGTATGAGACCCGGCGCCATGCGCTGGCCCAGAAGGGGCAGATGGGCACGGTCTATAAGCCATGTCCGCCTGAGCTCCTCTATATCCCGCCCGAGGATGAAGCGGCACAGCTCGCCACCAAGCGCACCCTGCAACTGAGCGTGCTGCCCTCGGCCTCCGGCCCCGGCGTGACCGATGCGGGCGGGCGGATCGGGCGGAACTTCGCGCCGGAACGGCAGAGCGAGGCGACCGGCCTTTTCGAGGCACTCGCCGCTCATATCGCCGCCAAGCGCGCGGGCAGCCAGGTGGTGATTGCCAGCTGGTCAGAAGGTGCGCGGGAACGCCTGCGCGGGCTCTTGGAGGATCAGGAAGTCGCGGGCCTGTCGGAAATCGCGCGGCTTTCGGATGTGCCGAGTGGGACCGGCGGAGTCTACCTGCTGGTCTGGGCGCTCGACGAGGGGTTCGAGGGCAAGGATGCGGCGGGCACGCGGCTGACGGTGATCTCGGAGCAGGATGTGCTGGGTGACCGGCTGATCCGCACCACCAAGCGCAAGCGCCGGGCGGAGAACTTCTTGCAGGAGGCTACGAGCCTCAGCGCCGGGGATCTTGTGGTTCATGTGGATCACGGGGTGGGCTGTTTCAAAGGGCTCGAGACCGTGACGGCCATGGGCGCGCCCCATGAATGCCTGCTGCTGGAATATGCCGGGGGCGACCGGCTCTACCTGCCGGTGGAGAATATCGAGCTCCTCAGCCGCTTCGGGCAAGAGATCGGCCTTCTGGACAAGCTGGGCGGTGGTGCCTGGCAGGCCAAGAAGGCCAAGCTCAAGGAGCGGATCCGCGAGATGGCGGACAAGCTCATCCGCATCGCCGCCGAGCGCGCCTTGCGCCGGGCCCCCATGCTCGAGCCACCCCCGGATATGTGGGAGGCTTTCTCGGCCCGCTTCCCCTACACGGAGACCGATGATCAGCTGAGCGCCATTGAAGATGTGGTTGCCGACCTCGCGGCGGGCACGCCCATGGACCGGCTCATCTGCGGCGATGTGGGCTTTGGCAAGACCGAAGTGGCCATGCGCGCGGCCTTCATCGCGGCCCTCTCGGGCGTGCAGGTGGCGGTGATCGCGCCGACGACCTTGCTCGCGCGCCAGCATTACAAGAGCTTCGCCGAACGCTTCCGGGGCTTCCCGCTGGAGGTGCGTCCGCTCTCGCGGTTCGTGCCCGCGAAATCCGCGTCCGATACGAAAAAGGGGCTCGGGGCCGGGTCCATCGACATTGTCGTTGGGACCCATGCGCTTCTGGCGAAGAACGTGCGGTTCAACAATCTCGGGCTTCTGATCATCGATGAGGAGCAGCGGTTTGGCGTCGGCCACAAGGAGCGGCTCAAAGAGCTTCGCTCCGATGTCCATGTGCTGACCCTGACGGCGACGCCGATCCCCCGCACGCTGCAGCTCAGCCTGTCGGGCGTGCGGGACCTGTCGATCATCGGCACGCCGCCCGTGGATCGGCTCTCGATCCGCACTTACGTCTCTGAGTTCGACCCGGTCACCCTGCGAGAAGCGCTCTTGCGCGAGCATTATCGTGGTGGGCAAAGCTTCTTTGTTGTGCCGCGCATCAAGGACATCCCCGAGATCGAAGAATTCCTGCGCGATCATGTGCCGGAGGTGAGCTTTGTCATAGCCCATGGCCAGATGGCGGCGGGCGAGCTCGATGAGCGGATGAACGCGTTCTATGACGGCAAATACGATGTGCTGCTCGCCACGACCATCGTGGAATCCGGGCTCGATATCCCCACGGCCAATACGATGATCATCCACCGGGCGGATATGTTCGGGCTGAGCCAGCTCTATCAGATCCGGGGCCGGGTGGGGCGCGCCAAGACCCGCGCCTATGCCTATCTGACCACGAAACCGCGCCAGAAACTGACTCCGGCGGCCGAAAAGCGTCTGCGGGTGCTCGGTTCGCTCGACAGTCTTGGCGCGGGCTTCACGCTCGCCTCGCAGGATCTCGACATTCGCGGCGCCGGGAACCTTCTGGGCGAGGCGCAGTCCGGCCAGTTCCGCGAAGTGGGCTATGAGCTATATCAGACCATGCTCGAAGAGGCGATCGGCAAGATCAAGGCGGGCGAGCTGGAGGGTGTCACGGATATGGATGGCCAATGGGCGCCGCAGATCAATCTCGGCGTGCCGGTGCTGATCCCCGAGGCGTTCGTGCCCGATCTCGACGTGCGGCTGGGGCTTTACCGGCGGCTCTCGCAGCTCACGACCAAGGTGGAGCTCGAAGGCTTTGCCGCCGAGCTGATCGACCGCTTCGGCAAGCTGCCGCGCGAGGTCAACACGCTGCTCCTGATCGTGCGGATCAAGGCCATGTGCAAGAAGGCCGGGATCGCCAAGCTCGATGGCGGCCCCAAGGGCGCGACGGTGCAGTTCCACAACGACAAATTCGCCAATCCGGCGGGGCTTGTGACCTTCATTCAGGATCAGCGGGGCCTCGCGAAGGTGCGCGACAACAAAATCGTCGTGCGTCGGGACTGGGCGAAGGAAAGCGACCGGATCAAGGGCGCCTTCGCCATTGCGCGGGATCTGGCCGCGCAGGCGAAGGGCAAAGCCAAGCCGGTTTCGAGCAAGTCAAACTAGCAGGTCCCAAATCTTGCGCGATCTCGCGCGCTTTCTTTCAATGGGCGTCGCGCGTGACAGCTCCTATCGGGTCAACCGTCGGCAGCAATGATAGTGACATCAGCACTGCCGCTCCCCGGACCGCCATCCATGTCATCCGTTTCGTCCGAAGATGTGGAACGGTTGCTGCTCGGGGCGTCGGTCTCGACCAACCCGCCGCTCACACCGAAATCGAGCAGGTTGAGCGCGGGATCATAGCCGAGATCCAGCCCCAGATAGTAATCCTCATCGAGATAGGCGATCCCGACCGTCGGGCGGAAGACGCGGGTCCGGAACATGTAATCGACCCCGATGCTGCCCACCGTGCTATCCTGCTCATCATCGGTGAACAGTCGCAGGCCGACGCCCGCATTCGGCTCGCCACCGCTGAAGGCCATGGTGAAGCCAAAGCCGATGGTCGGATCTGCCTGGGCCGGAGCGGTGAAGCCAAGGGCCGCGACAAGGGCCAATGCTGCCGATTTCATCATGAGAACATCCTGAGGTTTGCAGATATCGGATGCGCTCAGAATGACGGGTTTTCGGCGGTGCAGCAAGGCGGCAACCGCGCTTTCCCGGCAGGGGGCGCCGTTAAATTCCTGGGCTCAGGCTGGCTGTTCTCCGCGTGAGCCGAGGACCTTCATCACCCAGAGCGCCCCGATGCAGAGCACGAGCACCCCGGCGACCCCGGGGATCGGGGTTCCGTCGAACATCAACCCGATCGGCACGGCCAAGAGGACCGACCCCATAGTGGAGACCGATCCGACGACCGACGCTGCGGTGCCCGCGATATGGCCCATGGGCTCCATCGCGATGGCGTTGAGATTGCCGAGGGTCATTCCTGCCATGAAGAAGACGCTCGTCACCCAGAAGAAATAGGCCCAGAGATGGAGCGCGTCGGGCCAGCCGATCCAGCTGATCAGAAGGAACCCGGTCGAGATCCCGATCTGCCCCGTCAGCACCGCGCGCACCATGCGCCGCATGCCCAGCCGCACCACGAGCCGCGCGTTGATCGCGCTGGCGCTGGAGGCCAGAACGGCGATGGCCGCAAACCACAGGTGGAATTGCGCGGCTTGGTCGAAGGTCACGTCGAAGACCGGTTGGGTCGAGGAGAGGGTCGCAAAGAGCGTCCCGAAGGACATGGTCTGCGCGAGGATCGAGAGGCGCACGACGCGGTTGCTCAGAACTTCGGCCACATTGCGCCCGACTTCGCGGAGGGAGAGCGGTCTGCGGGCCGCGAGGGGCAGGGTCTCTGCCTGCCGGATCATCAACCATCCCACGGAAAGGACCGCAAAACCGATGAAGGCCGCAAAGATCGCGCGCCAGCCCGCCACATGGATGATCAATGCTCCAAGGCTGGGGGCGATGGCGGGCACGAGGGCGAAGATCAGAAAGACCAGCGACATGATCCGCGCCATCTGGCGCCCGACATAGAGGTCGCGTACCATGGCAATCGCCACCACGCGCGGTCCTGCGGCACCAATGCCCTGCACGAGACGCGCCAGCAGAGCCAGTTCAAGCGATTGCGCAACCCAAGCCAGGGCCGCCGCCGCACAATAGAGCGCGGCGCCCGCCACGATCACCGGCTTTCGGCCAAAGCTGTCCGAGAGCGGCCCGGCCAACAGCGTTCCGAAGCCCATGCCAAACACAAAGGAGGTCACGATCAGCTGCGCGCGGTTCACATCCTCGGGCGTCAGCTCTGCCGCGATTTCGGGCAGGGCGGGCAGCATCGCGTCGATGGAAAACGCAATCGTCGCGAACAGCATCGCCATCAAGGCGATGAACTCCGGCTGGGACAGGCGGGGCGGGGGCATTTCAGGCTCCGGTGGATTCCCGGATCGCTAACACGCCTGCGCGGCGCGCGCCATATGCGCTGATGCCCCTACCGGGATCAGCTTTGGGCGGCGCGGATCTGCCCCTGCAGCTCGTCGATGACTTTGGCCCACAGCTCAGGTGGTTGCGCCCCGTTGAGCACATGCTGGTTCGCAAGCACGAAGGTCGGAACGCCCGAGACGCCGCGCTGGCGGGCATGGGCGTCACGGGCGCGGATATCCTCGGCATCCGCATCGCCTTCGAGCAGGGTGCGCGTGACCGCTGCATCGAGACCAACCTCCTCGGCCAAACCGCAGAGCACATCGAGATCGCCGATATCCAGCCCCTCGCGGAAATAGGCGGTGAAGAGGCGCGAAACCATGGCGATCTGCCGTCCCTCCAACCCGGCCCAATGGATCAGGCGATGGGCGTCGAGCGTGTTCGGCGTGCGCTTGATCGCGGCGAAGTCAATGTCGAGCCCTGCGGCCTTCGCGGTCTCCTCGATCCGGCCATAGACTTGTGCTGCTCCTTCGGGCCCGCCGAATTTCGCCTCCAGATAGGTGCGCCGCTCCATCCCCTTGCGCGGCATGTCCGGGTTCAGCTGAAACGGGTGCCATTCGATGGTGAACGGGTGGTCCGGCACATCCGCCATCGCACGGTCGAGATAGCTCTTGCCGATATAGCACCAGGGGCAGATCGGGTCGGACAGGATATCAAGCTTGATCATGGGGGGCCTCGAAACCCGCCCGCAACGCGCGGCGGTTCAGTTTTCCATTCCCACCCTTGGGCAGGGTTTCGCGGTGAATGTAAAGGCGCGGTTGCTTGTAGCGCGCCAAGTGTTGCAGGGCCTCTGCGCGCAGGCGGTCCTCTGGCAGGGCCGTGTTCGAGGCGTAAAAGAGCGCGATTACTGTGACGTCCGGCTTGATCTCAACCTCAACCGCAGCGGTCTCGGTGATCTCAGGCAGGGATTGGAACGCACGCTCTACCTCCAGCGGTGAGACCCGGAAGCCTCCCGCATTCATCATGTCATCATCGCGCCCGAGATAGCGCACGGCCCCATCCGCGCCGATTTCAACCATATCGCCTGTGTCGAACCAGTCACCCTGCAGGGGCAGGGTGGGGCGCCCATCCTCGAGATAGCCCAGCATCAATCCCGGATCGCTGCGGTGAATGGCGAGGCGGCCCGGCTTCAAGGGCGGAACGGGTGCGCCCTCGGCACCCAGGGCCGCGATGCGCCGGCCCGGCTGCGCGTAGCCCGCGGTCCCCGGGGGTGCCGGACGTGTCGGGCACCCGGACACGAAGGTGGAGCATTCGGACATGCCGAGCGCCTCGTAGATCTCGGTGCCCATGCGGTCACGCCAGGTCTCGCGGAGGCTGCCGGGCAGGGCTTCGCCCGCCGCAAGCCCGTGGCGCAGGGATGGGAGGGGCGTTAGGGCGTCTGACTTGAGGATCTGACGATAAACTCCCGGTGCCGCGGCGAAAATAGAGGCCTCCGATTGGTGCAACAGCTCCGGCAGGTCCACGGATTGCGTGCCCGCCGCAGGAATGATCGCCGTTGCGCCTATCGCCCACGGATCCATCAACCCGACACCCAGCGTATAGGTCCAGTTGAACGCCCCGGCATGGAGCATCCGATCCTCGGGACCCATCCCGTACCACCCGTCCCACATCATGCGGCGCGCCCAGATCGCGCGATGGGCATGGGCCACGGCGCGCGGCCGCCCTGAGCTGCCAGACGTATAAACGACAAAAGCCAACCGGTTCGGGTCCCCGGGAACCGGTTCAAAACCAGCAATTTGCTCGGCGGATTTAATGTCGTGGATCCGCAGGCTGCGCAGCCCGGTCGGCGCGACGGTCTCGCCATCCCAAACCGACAGGGCGGGTTGCAGATCCCCGGCGATCCAGTCGATCTCTTCCTGCGTCAGCGCGGCAGAGGTCGGCACGGGCACGAGATCTGCGGCCAGACAGGCCAGAAACAAGATCGGAAAGTCGACACTATTGCCCACGCGCATCAGGATCTTGTCGCGCGGCTGGCATCCTTCCTCCAGAAGTGCCGCTGCAGTCTGAAACACGGCGCGGCGCAGGCGATGGTAGCTCCAGCGATCCACCCGCGTGCCGGACCAAAGCTCCAGCGCGGTTTTCGCACTCGGCGCGTTGCCCGGATCCAGCACATAGGCCGCCAGGTTGAACGGCGCAGGGCAGGGTGCAAACGGGTCGATTTGGGGCGTGGAGTTCATGGCTCTGGTGCTAGGCCGCGCGCCGGGCGGTTGCAAGTCGCCGCGCAATTCCGGACAATAGAGCCATGACGAAGCCTGATACCGAACCCAGTTTGATCCGTTTGGCCCGCGAAAGCGGCGACAGCACGCCTGTGGAGCCGTTGAACCTCGGCGTGCGCGTCCGTGAGCTGCGCAAGGCGCGCAACTGGACGCTGGAGCAGGCCGCAGGACAGGCCGGTCTGGCGCGTTCGACCTTGTCGAAGATCGAGAATGGTCAGATGTCGCCAACCTATGAAGCCTTGAAGAAACTGGCCGACGGTTTGGAGATATCAGTCCCGCAGCTCTTCACGCCACCGCGCAAAGCTCAGGTCAATGGCCGGATGTCCGTGACACGCCGCGAGGATGGCGAGCCGCATCCTACGGCGACCTATGAGCACGAATTGCTGGGCGCCAGCCTGACGAAGAAGAACATGCTGCCATACCGGGCTCGGGTGCGCGCGCGAAGCTTCGACGAGTTCGACGGCTGGGTGCGCCATGACGGCGAAGAGTTCCTCTACGTGCTGACCGGCGCGATCCGGCTGATCACCGAGTTCTACGAGCCCGTGGACATGCGCCGCGGCGACAGCGCGTATTACGATGCTTCCATGGGGCACAATGTGATCTCCACGAGCGAGGAGGATGCGAGCATTCTCTGGGTCACGTCTATGGCCTGAAACCGCGGTTGCTCGTTGAGATGGGGCACCCGCATTTCCGCATACGTAAGACCTGTAATCCGTATTATGTAATTAAAATGGATATGCTTTTGCGTAAGGACTGTTTGTTTTATCGCTTTGGTTCAGCACGCTACGGGATCTTTCTGAACCCGCTGTCGCCACGCCCGTCGCTATGAAAACGTCCGCAACCACCCCAAGCTGTCATCGGTCGCGCCCTGAGGCTTGTATTCTGCGCCTAACGGTGTTGACCAACCGAGGCGCGTGACTTCCGCAAAGACATGCGCGTAGTTCAGTTCGCCGTGATCCGGCGCACCACGGTCCGGGACGCTCGCGAATTGGATGTGACCGATGATGTCCTTGAGCGCGTTCAGGCGATGCGTGATGTCGCCCTCCATGAGCTGCACGTGATAGCAATCGAACATCAGCTTCAGATTTGGCGCGTTCACTTCGGCGATGATCGCCTTCGCGTGGTCAGTGGTCTGCAAGAAATAGCCCGCCGCATCATAGCGGTTGAGCGGCTCAATCAGGATTGTGCGCCCGGTTTTGCTTGCAAGATCAACGGCGTAGCGCAGGCTATCAACAAAGCACTCCTGGGCTTGGGGACCATGCGCAAAGCCCGCCATGACATGAACCGCACCGGCATCGATCGCATTGGCGTAAGTGACGGCTTCCTCGATGGCAGCGCGCGCTTCGGCTTCACGTCCTGGCAACGCTGCAAGTCCGTTCTCGCGACCTGCGACGTCTCCACGTCGGGTATTGAGTCCGAGCATGGGCAAGCCGGTCTCCTGGAGCGCCGCCTTGACCTCAGCCGGGTCTGTGTCATAGGGCCAATGGCATTCGACCGCGTCAAATCCCGCCAACTTAGCCGCGTGAATAGCGTCCGGTAGTGGTCTGTCATTCCATAGAAAACCGAGATTGGCGGAGAACTTCATGAATCCCACTCCACATCGAAGGTGGTGACCACATCCGAGATCTGCTCCGGCGTGAGCGCGCGCGGAGCCAAGCCGCGTGTCATCATGGCGAGCTGTGCGGTCGCCTCAAGCTCTTCGATGGCGTTGCAAGCGGCCTCCACATCCTTGCCCGCGACGACCGGACCGTGATTGGCGAGCATCACGGCGCTGCGCTTGCCTGCCAGCCCACGCACCGCATCGCCCATGGCCGGATCGCCCGGCAGAAACAGCGGCAGGAGCTTCACTTTACCCAGCTTCATGATCCCGTAAGGTGTCAGCGGCGGCAGGAAGTTGTCCGGGTCCACATCGGGCATCATCGAGAGCGCCACCGAGTGACAGGAATGCAGATGAACCACAGCGCCCGCGGTGCTGCGCGTGTCATAAAAGGCGGTGTGCAAAGGCATTTCCTTGGTGGGCTTGTCGCCGGAGACCAAGCGCCCCTGCCCGTCAAACCGGCTCAACCGACCGGGATCGAGCCGGCCGAAACTGGTGCCCGTGGGCGAGACCAGCAGCCCGCCATCTTCGGTGCGCGCCGAAATGTTTCCCGTGCTGCCACCGGTCAGTCCGCGGTCGAACATGGATTTCGCAAGCAGACACAGTTGCTCGCGCAGACGCGCCTCGGCGCTCATGATGCGTCCAGTTTCACGAGCGCGTCGGCGAAGAAGCTCTCGGCGCCGAAATTGCCGGACTTCAGAGTGATGGCGATGTCGGACCCGGCGCTCTTTGCAAAGCACCAGGGCACGCCGGGGGCTATTTCCTCGCGAATGTCGAGCCGCGTGACGCCAAGCGCGCTGGTCACGGCTCCGGAGGTTTCGCCGCCGGCTACGACAAACCGGCGCGTGCCTTGGTCCCGTGCGGCGACGGAGATGGCGGCGAGGGCGCGCTCCACGACCTCTCCGGCTTGGGAGACACCCAGTTCGGATTGCGCGCGCCGAACCTCGTCTGGTTCTGCCGTGGCATAGATCAACGGGTTCTGCTCAGGCGCTTGCCCTTTCAGCCAGTTGAGAGCCGCGCCGGGACCGGACTTCGCGAGCTCCAATGGATCGAGTTTATAGCCCGGCGCCTGCGCCAGATAGGCCGCCACTTGCGCACGGGTCATCTGCGAGCAACTGCCCGACAGAACGAGAGCGCCCTCCGGGACGGAGGGCGCGGACCCGCGTTGCGGCGCCCCCTGCCCCTTGGCATAGAGCGCAGGCAGTGGTTGCGCGATGGCACTGCCGCCTGTCAAAAGCGGCATGTCCTGACATGCCTCGGCAATGATCGCGAGATCCGCATCGGCCACCGCATCGACCACCAGATGAGCGACCCCGTTTGAAGCATGCTCCGCCAAGGCCGCCCGGACAGCCTCCGGCCCCTTGGCGACGGTCAGACGATCGATCAGGCCGACTTCGCCGCGCACTTGCGGCGCAAGCAGGCGCATGAGGTTCGCATCCCGCATGGGCGTCAGCGGATGGTCCTTCATCGGGCTCTCATGGAGCGGTTGCTGCCCCACAAAGAGGTTGCCCATGAAGATCGAGCGCCCGTTCTCGGGGAATGCCGGGCAATAGATCGTCTGGCTCGCGCCGAGATCGGCCATCAGGGCCTCGGCCACGGGGCCGATATTGCCCTCGGGCGTTGAATCGAAGGTGGAGCAGTATTTCCAGAAGAAGCGCGACGCGCCCGCGCTCTGCAACCAGCCCAGGGCCGCGCGGCAGCTGGCAATGGCCTCCTCCACCGGTGCGGTGCGGCATTTCAGGGCAATCACCTCGAACTCCGCAGCCGTCTCCGCCTCACTTTCGTCGGGGACCCCGATCCGCAGGCTGACCGCCGCCCCGCTGCGCGCGAGCAACCCCGCCAGATCCGTTGCTCCAGTGAAATCGTCGGCGATACAGCCCAGAACGGCGCCCATCTTGATCCTCCCCTTGGACGCCCGAGCGCCCCCCGCGCGCAGAGTGACATTCACCCGGGCGCTCCACAAGGGGTCAACCGCGCGGAGATCGGCAGTATCCCTCTGGCCGCGTTGCAAAAAACTTAGACTTGGCACGGAAGTCTGTTAACAGGTTAAGATTGAATTTGCGGCGGAACCCCGGACGACACATGCAGATCACGATTCTCAACGGCCCCAACCTGAACCTGCTGGGAACACGTCAGCCGGAAGTCTATGGCTCGACGACCCTGCAGGATATCGAGACCATGTGTGCCGCCAAGGCCGAGGCTCTCGGGGCGAGCATCACCTTTCACCAAAGCAACCATGAGGGCACGCTGGTCGATCTGGTCCATGAGGCTCGGACCACGAGCGCGGGGCTCATCATCAATGCCGGGGCCTATACCCACACATCGATCGCGCTCATGGATGCGGTGGCTTCCGTTGCGCTGCCCTGTATCGAAGTGCATCTGTCGAATATCCATGCGCGCGAGAGCTTCCGCCACACCTCCTACCTGTCGCCGGTGGCGCTGGGGCTGATCTGCGGCTTCGGTGCGAAGGGCTATGAACTGGCATTGGAGGGCTTGGTCGCACATCTGCGGAAGGACCGCTCTTGACGCTGGATCACCTGCAAAAACTGGTGTCTGGGACCTCTGTCGACGCAGTGTGGACACAGCATTGCGCGCAGATGGCGGCCTTCGGCTTCGACCGTCTGCTCTACGGGTATTCGCGGTTGGCCAATGCCGCGTCCTTCGGCGACCGGCAGGATGCGCTGATCCTGAGCAATCACGATCCGGACTATCTCGACCGCTATCTTGCAGAGGATCTTCTGCGGACCGACCCGGTGATCCAATGGGCAGAGGCCTCGGATGGGGCGCTGAGCTGGCGTGAGATTGCGGGACATGACGTCGCAGGCTCGAACGGCGCCGCCCTGCCGCCAATCCAGGCCTTGAACCGCGAGTTCGGCATTGCGGCGGGCTACACGATCAGCTTCCGCAATCTGGCGCACCGGGCCTTTGGCGCGATCAGCCTCACGGGCGCGCCGGGACAGACGCAGCAGGACCTAGACGGGATCTGGGCCGCGCATGGCGCAGAGATCGTTTTGATGAATCGCGTTATGCACCTGACGGTTACGAAGCTTCCCGCCCCGGACTCGAATCGTTTGACCAAACGTCAACGTGAAGTGCTGGAGTGGGTTGCGCAGGGAAAAACAATCCCGGAAATCTGCGTGTTAATAGGTCGAAAACAGGCAACAGTGGAAAAACACTTGCGGCTCGCGCGCGAAGCGATGAACGCACAGACGACGGCGCAGGCTGTGCTAAAGGCTTCTGTTCAAAACCAGATCTTCACCTACCGATAGATCGAATACATGAATTTGACCAATAGGTAAGGTTTTCCACACTTTCGTCACAGAGACGTTGGTGGCAGTGTCGTGATGTTCCGTGAGTGGTGGCTTTAGGCCATGGAGCACGTCCTAGGAGTGGCGGCAGTTATTTATTCGTCACCTGAAGACACGTCGGCTGGGGGGAGAATATTGATCAACTCCGCTCAGCCGACATCTCAATCCGCCCAACTGAGTTAAGTGTCGTGGCTTTGCGTTTGGCATGAAAAAGGGGACCGCAACGGGTCCCCTTCTCGATCTTCGCGATGGGCCTAGGATCAGGCGTTCATCTTGGCGACTTCGGCGGCGAAGTCTTCTTCTTCCTTCTCGATCCCCTCGCCCACTTCGAGGCGCACGAAACCGGTCACTTCCACGCCTGCCTCTTTGGCAGCCGCTTCCACGGTCAGGTCCGGGTTCACCACGAAGGACTGACCCAGCAGGGTCACTTCGGAGAGGAACTTTTTCATCCGGCCGACGATCATCTTCTCGATGACCTGCTCGGGCTTGCCGGATTCGCGGGCCTGCTCGGTCAGAACGTTCTTCTCACGCTCAAGCAGCGCCGGGTCCAGATCCGCCTCGCCGAGGGAGGCCGGGTTGGCCGCCGCCACGTGCATGGCGATCTGCTTGCCGATGCCATTGTCGGTGCCGTTCAGCGCGACGAGCACGCCGATCTTGCCCATGCCCTCGGTGGCCGGGTTGTGGACATAGCTGACAACGCTGTCGCCGGTGACTTTGGCCATGCGACGCACGGACATGTTCTCACCGATCGTCGCGATCTTGGAAGTCAGGACCTCTTCGACGGTGCCACCATCGACGGAGGCGCCCTTCAGGGCCTCGACGCTGTCCACACCCAGGGCAGCCTGAGCAAAGCTCGACACCATGGCCTGGAATTCGGCGTTCTTGGCCACAAAGTCGGTCTCGGCGTTCACTTCCAGTGCCACGGCGGTGCCGCCTTCGACGGCAACGGCCACGAGGCCCTCTGCCGCGGTACGGCCGGATTTCTTGGCAGCCTTGGCGAGGCCCTTGGTGCGCAGCCAGTCCACGGCGGCTTCCATGTCGCCATCATTCTCGGTCAGCGCTTTTTTCGCGTCCATCATGCCGGCGCCGGTCTTGTCGCGCAGCTCTTTTACCAATGCAGCGGTGATCGCCATTTTGGTTTCTCCTGAAATTGATCAACGGGTCGGACCGGGATGTGCCCGGTCCGCATGTCAGTGATGTGACAGGGGCGAGGCCCCGGCCCCTCAGCCTTCGGCGGCTGCGGGCTCTTCGGCGATCGCCTCTTCGACGCTGCCCTCTTCGAGCTCGCCGAGATCAACGCCAGCTGCACCGAGCTGTGCGGACATGCCGTCCAGCGCCGCGCGGGCCACGAGGTCACAATAGAGCGCGATGGCACGGGCCGCGTCATCATTGCCCGGGATCACGTAGTCCACGCCATCGGGGGAGCAGTTCGTGTCCACGACCGCCACAACCGGGATGCCCAGCTTGTTGGCTTCGGCGATGGCCAGGTCTTCTTTCTTGACGTCGATGACGAAGATCAGATCCGGCACGCCACCCATTTCGCGGATACCACCTAGGGAAGCTTGCAGCTTGCCCTGGTCCCGCTCCATGCCGAGGCGCTCTTTCTTGGTCAGGCCTTCAAAGCCCGATTCCATGGCCTCATCGATGGACTTGAGACGCCCGATGGAGTTGGACACGGTTTTCCAGTTGGTCAGCGTGCCACCCAGCCAGCGGTGGTTCATGTAATACTGTGCACAGCGCTCGGCGGCTTCGGCGATCGGCTTCTGGGCCTGACGCTTGGTGCCGACGAAGAGAACACGACCGCCTTTGGCGACGGTGTCGCGCACGGCTTGCAGCGCCTGGTCCAGCATCGGGACGGTCTGCGTCAGGTCGAGGATGTGGATCCCATTGCGGTCGCCGTAGATATACGGGCCCATGCGGGGGTTCCAACGCTGGGTCTGGTGACCAAAGTGCACGCCTGCCTCAAGCAGCTGGCGAATTGTAAAATCGGGAAGCGCCATTCCAAAGTTCCTTTCCGGTTTGCGCCTGAGAGGGACCATAGAGCAGATGCTCAACCGGCGGACGTCTTGAGGATGTCTCCCTCAAGGGCCCAAGCCCCTCCTGTGAAGTGCGCGTGCTTTACGGCGGTCTGGCCGGGATTGCAACCCCTGCCAGAGTTGGGCGATCATTCGCTCCGTCAGACCATGACCGCTTGCCAAGGAGAGACCATGCCCCTGCCCTCATTTCTCGATGCCCTGCCCGCTCTGGATCTGCCTTTTCCGGACGATGTTGTCACCACCAATGTGGTGCGTTCGGAGACAGCACTCGTCGTGTTCTTCCGGTTTCATCAGGATGTGGAGCTGCCTCCGCACAGCCACAAGGGCCAATGGGGCAGTGTCCTCGAAGGGTCCGTCACGCTGACAATGAACGGCGAGACCCGCACCTATGGTCCCGGCGAGAGCTATGACATTCCCTCGGGCATGGAACATGCGGTCAAGGTCACTGCGGGCACCGTGGCTGTGGACATGTTCGAAGAGCCGGATCGCTACCCGCTCCGGGGCTGAGGCGCATCTGCTCTCTGGACCCGGCCCGCGCGGTGTGAAAGAGCTTGGCCATGGCACATTCTCCTGACGTTCTCTGCATTGGCGCGGTCCTGTGGGACACGGTCGGCCATGCCCCCATCAAGATGAAATCCGGCTATGACGTGCCGGGCCTGATCCGGCGCGTGCCGGGGGGCGTGGCGATGAATATCGCGATGACGCTCTGTCGGTTTGACCTGCTCCCCGCGCTCCTGTCGGCGGTGGGCACGGATGCCGAGGGCGATGAGCTTCTGTCCCGGGCGGGCGAGATGGGCATGATCACCGAGCATGTCTATCGCAGCGACCGGCCCACGGATCGCTACATGGCGATTGAGGGCAGCAACGGGCTCATCGCGGCCATTGCCGACGCCCATTCGCTGGAGGATGCGGGCGACGCGATCCTGACCCCGCTTGCCGATGGCCGTCTTGGCTCGGCGGAGCAGCCCTGGCGCGGGATGGTGGCGCTGGACGGCAACCTGACCGATGAGATGTTGAACGACATCGCACGCAGTCCGCTCTTTGCCCGGGCGGATCTGCGGGTGGCCCCGGCCTCCCCGGGCAAGGCCAAGCGGCTTTTGCCTTTCCTGTCCGCCTCGGACGCGACGCTCCATGTGAACCTGATTGAGGCCAATCTGATCTCGGACCACCCGAGCCAGACGACCCAGCAGGCGGCTTCGATCCTCTTGGGCATGGGGGCGCACCGGGTCGTGATCACCGATGGGGCGAACCCGGCGACGGATGCCTCTGCGCGCCACTCCTTTACTGTCGCTCCGCCCCCCGTGCCCGTGCGCCGGGTGACCGGCGCGGGCGATACCTTCATGGCCGGTCACATGGCCGCCGAGATCGCCGGGGCCGACCCGGAGACTGCCCTTGCCGCCGCGGTGGACGCCGCCGCGCGCTATATCTCGCAATCGGAGACTGAGACCGAATGACCCCCCGCTACGCTCCCGAGGTCGCCGAGGCCCGGGCCGAAGGGCGCCCCATGGTGGCGCTCGAGTCCACCATCATCACCCATGGCATGCCCTATCCCCAAAACCTCGAGACCGCGCAGCAGGTCGAGGCGGATATCCGCGCCGCCGGAGCCGTGCCCGCGACCATCGCCGTGCTCGAAGGGCAGCTCCATGTGGGCCTGACCGAGGCCGAATTGTCGACCCTGGCCCAGGCGCAAGACGTGCTCAAGCTCAGCCGCGCGGATCTGGCCTATGCGCTGGCCACCGGGCGCACCGGCGCGACCACCGTCGCGTCGACCATGATCGCCGCCCATATGGCCGGGATCGCGGTCTTTGCCACGGGCGGGATTGGCGGCGTGCATCGCGGGGCGGAGACAAGCTTTGACGTCTCTGCGGATCTCTATGAGCTCGCTCGCACCCCCGTGGCCGTGGTGGCCGCCGGGGCCAAGGCGATCCTTGATCTGCCCAAGACGCTGGAGCTTTTGGAGAGCCTCGGCGTGCCCGTGCTCTGCAACGGGACGGACAGCTTCCCGGCCTTCTGGATGCGCGAAAGCACCCTGCCCGCGCCTCTGCGCGTCGAGAGCGCGACCGAGATCGCCGCCTGCATCGCGACCCGGGCGGCGCTTGGCCTCAAGGGCGGTCACCTGATCGCCAACCCGATCCCGGAGGCGGACGCCCTACCCGAGGATCAGATCCTGCCGGTGATCGAGGCCGCACTCTCCGAGGCCGACGCCCAGGGCATCGCCGCCAAGGATGTGACGCCCTTCCTCCTTGGTCGGATCTTTGAAGCCACCGAGGGCCGCTCCCTCACGGCGAATATCGCGCTTGTGCGCAACAACGCCCGGCTCGGCGCAGAGATTGCCTCCGCATTGGTCGCCACGCGCTGAAAAGCGGCTCAACGTCGCGGAGCGGCGCAAGTCTGGGCAGTGCGCGCTTGTGTGCGCCCCCTCTGCCGCCTAGATACAACCCGACCGACCCCGTGAGAGCTGGTGCCCGTGAAACTCGATCCCGATCCACGCCAAGTGCCGAAACGCGGCATCTTTGCCCGGCTGCGCGCGAACTTCCTGACCGGACTGATCGTGATTGCCCCCATCGCGGTGACGGTGTGGCTGGTCTGGTCCGTGGTCGGCCTGATCGACAGCTGGGTGCTGCCTTTTGTGCCCGCGCGCTACAACCCGGTCTTGCTGATCAAGGAGTATTTTGACGTCACCGTGGACATCCGCGGCGTGGGCGTCGTGTTCTTCCTGCTCTTCACGCTGATCATCGGCTGGCTGGCCAAGGGCCTCTTGGGCCGGTCCGTGATCCGCTGGACCGAAGGGCTGGTGACGCAGATGCCGGTGGTGCGCTCGGTCTATGGCGGGATGAAGCAGATCGCCGAGACGGTGCTGGCCTCGGGCAGCACGTCCTTCGACAAGGCCTGTCTTGTGGAGTATCCGCGTCGGAACATCTGGGCGATCGCCTTCATCTCGACCTCCGCCAAAGGGGAGATTGCGGCCAAGGGCGAGGATGAGATGATCTCGGTCTTTTTGCCGACCACGCCAAACCCGACCTCGGGCTTTTTGCTGTTCGTGCCGAAACGCGATGTGAAAGTGCTGGATATGTCCGTGGAGGATGCGGCGAAGCTCGTGATCTCCGCCGGTCTGGTCTATCCAGACACGGACCCCAAGAAGGTCCGCGAACAAGCCTGGATCAAATCGATCTGATCCCACAAATGGGCGGAGCGGGTCAGTTCCCCGCCGATTTCGACCACCACACATCCGGCTGAAACCCGATGAAATCGCCATAGGCGGGCAAGGCCTCGGGATAGGTGAGGTCCGCGTCATGGGCGATGCGCGACACTTGGCTGTACCAGATCGGGATCACATAGCGCCCGGCGGTCAGCACCCGGTCGAGGGCGCGCACCGCAGCGACGTAGTCCTCATGGCTCTCGGAGTTCAGCATGGCATCGATCATCGCCTCTACCGCCGGATCCGAGATGCCCATCCAATTGCGCGTGCCGGGCGTCTCGACCCCGTCCGCGCCCCAGTAGAGCCGCTGTTCATTCCCGGGGCTCAGGGACAGACCGCGCCGGTAATAGGTCATGTCGAAATCATAGGCATCCGTGCGCTCGCGATACTGAGCGCTGTCCACGGTGGCGGTGGTGATCTCGATCCCCAGACGCTCCAGCGCCTTGGCGTAGATATTGATCATGGACTGCACTTCGGAGCTGCCTTGCGCGACCAGGATCTCAAAAGTCATGGGCGTGCCATCGGGGCGGGTCATGACACCTTGCTCGATCGTATAGCCCGCCTCCTCCATCAGGCGCAGAGCTTTACGGATGTTGCGCCGGTTCGCCTCGGACCCGTCCGAGACCGGCAAGCTGTACCCCTCCAGCGTGCCGGGGATCAGCGTCTCGGCAAAGGGCTCGAGCAGCTCGGCGACGCGCCCTTCCGCCGGTCCCTCGCGCATGCCGAGCTCGGAGTTCGAGAAGTAAGAAGTCGCACGCGGCTCCTCCCCGCCA
Source organism: Dinoroseobacter sp. S76 (assembly GCF_049801095.1). Classification (NCBI taxonomy): domain Bacteria; kingdom Pseudomonadati; phylum Pseudomonadota; class Alphaproteobacteria; order Rhodobacterales; family Roseobacteraceae; genus Dinoroseobacter; species Dinoroseobacter sp. S76. Next base: position 83,169 of record NZ_JBNAGH010000002.1, read on the forward strand.
TTGAGCGTGTTGTTCATCAGCTCGAAATTGAAGGCGTGGATCATGGCCGAGCGCACGCGCCAATCGGCAAAATCCCCGTCGCGGGTGTTCATGGCAAAGCCGATGATGCCCGAGGGGCGCTCATGGGGGATGAGGGATTTGACCATCTCGCCCGAGCGGATCGCCGGGAAATCGTATTGCTGATCCCATTTCGCGGCATTGGTCTCGCGGATCGTGGTGATCAACCCGCCCTTGAACGCCTCGAACATCACGCCCGCATCGCCAAAGAACTCCATCCGGATCTCATCGAGGTTCTGGGTCCCCCGGCGATAAGGCACGTCATGGCCCCAATACCCCGGGTCCCGGCGCAGGGTCAGATAGCGCCCGGCCTCAAAGCTGTCGATGATATAGGGCGCGCTGGTGATCGGGATTTCGTCGAGACCGGATTCTGCGAAATCCTTCCCCTCCCATTGGGCCTTTTTCAGCACCGGGCGCATGCCCATGATCAGCGCAAGCTCCCGGTTCGGCTCGACAAAGGTGAAGCGCAGGGTGCGCGCGCCCACAGCCTCCGCCGAGGCGACCTGTGTCCAGGCGCCGAGATAGCGCGGATGCCCGACCGTGCCGAGGGTCTCATAGGACCAGAGCACATCCTCCACCGTGACCGGGCTGCCATCGGAGAATCGCGCCTCGGGTCGCAAGGTGTATTCCACCCAGAGCCCCTCGGGATCCGCCTCCACCGATTCGGCGAGAAGCCCATAGAGCGCAAAGGGTTCGTCGTAGGAGCGGCCCATCAGGCTCTCATAGGCCAGAAATCGCAATTGCCATGGGACACGACCCTTGCGGATATGGGGATTGAGGCTGTCAAAGCTGCCAACCTCGCCGGTGACGATCCGCCCGCCCTTCGGCGCGTCCGGATTGGCATAGGGCAGAGACACAAAATCCGGTGGAAGCGCCGGGTCACCATACATAGCGATGCCATGCTGAGGCTCCGCCCGGGCCATGCTGGCCACTGTGATCACGCAGCCGCAAAGGAGCGCCCCCAGTCGTTTTGTCGCGCCGAACCGTTTCATGACCTGCTCTGATCCCCATCTCTAGGTGTGGTTTGTTTCAAACCGTAGCGATGCCCAAGGGGCGCTGCAAACTTTTCCCTTGGATGCGCGCAGGCGATTGCCTATAACAGAGTCACTGCTCGATAGGTTTCTTGCCTGTATGAAACCTGCCTCAATGACTTAACGCCCGCTTCGTGCGGGCGTTTTTTTTTGGCTCCATGGCTGGGGTTGGCCAAAGGCTGATCGCCGGGGCCGCGTTTCCCGCAAGCATCAATCCTGAACCGCGCGCCGCCGTCTCTGCACAAGGTTTGGTCAAGCTGTAAAGGGTCCCCGCGCGCGGCCCCGTGCCTGGGCAAGTCCCCGCCAACCGGTCGCGACAGCCGTCCCCCACCCCGGGCACCGCGCCAAGACCTTTGTCATTCTGCATCTGCGTCGTTACCTTTGCAGGTGCAGAATCTTCGCGAGAATCAGGGGAGCCAGACCATGTCGCTCAAAGGAAAAACCGCCATCATCACCGGGTCGAATTCGGGCATCGGGCTCGGTGTCGCATGGGAGCTGGCACGGGCGGGCGCGGATGTGGTGCTCAACAGTTTCACCGACCGGGATGAGGACCACGCGATCGCCGCCGAGATCTCGGCCGAGACGGGCACTTCGGCCCGCTATATCAAGGCCGATATGTCCAAGGGCGACGAGTGCCGCGCGCTCGTCGAGACGGCGGGCACATGCGACATCCTCGTGAACAACGCGGGCATCCAGCATGTCTCCCCGATCGACGAGTTCCCCGTGGACAAGTGGGACGCAATTATCGCCATCAACATGAACTCGGCCTTCCATACCAGCGCTGCCGCCCTGCCCCTGATGCGCGCCGCGGGCTGGGGTCGGATCGTCAACATCGCCTCGGCCCATGGCCTGACGGCCTCACCCTACAAGGCGGCCTATGTGGCGGCGAAACATGGCGTGGTCGGCATGACCAAGACCGTGGCGCTTGAGACCGCGCAGGAGCCGATCACCTGCAATGCCGTCTGCCCGGGCTATGTCCTGACCCCGCTTGTCGAGGCGCAAATCCCCGACACGATGGAGAAATACAATATGGGCCGCGAAGAGGTGATCAAGAAGGTCATGCTCGAACGCCAGCCCTCCAAGGAGTTCGCCACGGTCCAGCAGCTGGGCGGCACTTGCGTGTTCCTCTGCTCCGATGCGGCGGCGCAAATCACCGGAACCACCATCTCCGTTGACGGTGGCTGGACGGCGCTCTGACGCCATCCGTGCCAGTCTGAGCCGACGGGAGATCGCAACAAGGGAGGCCGCCCCATGGCGCGCAAACGGATCAATCTGGCCTTGCAGGGCGGCGGTGCCCATGGCGCCTTCACCTGGGGCGTGCTCGACCGCCTGCTCCAGGAACCGGATCTGGAGATCGCCGCGATCTCCGGCACCTCGGCGGGCACCCTGAACGGTGCGGCGGTCAAGGCGGCGCTGGCCAAGGGGGGCAGCCATGAGGACGCCCGGGAAAACCTCGATTGGCTCTGGGGTCAGATCGGCGGGATCCACGATACCCGTTTCGCGCCGTGGCTCGAGGTCTTCCCGCCCAGCGTTATCGCCGCGGCCCTGGAATACTCGCCCTATGCGGTGCTGGCCGAGACGATGGAGCAGTTTGTCAGCCCCTATGACACGCCCTTCGGCGCTCAGAACCCCCTGTCGCGCATTGTCGAAAAGTTCGACTACGACAAGATCTGCTGCGATTCAGGGCCGAAGTTCCACGTTTGCGCGACCAATGTCCGGACCGGCAAGCTGAGGGTGTTCTCGGGCATCGAAATCGGGGCTGATCCGATCCTTGCCTCCGCCTGCCTGCCGACCCTGTTCCGCGCCGTGGAGATCTTCGATCCCGTGACCGACCGGATGGAGAGCTATTGGGATGGCGGCTATTCCGCGAACCCGGCGCTCGAGCCTCTGACGCAGGATCCGGACCTGCCTGGAGACGTGGTGATCGTCCATATCAACCCGCTCTACCGCGAAGAGATCCCGAATTCGGCCAAGGAAATCTCCAACCGGGTCAATGAGATCAGCTTCAACTCCTCCCTGATCCAGGAGCTGGCCCATATCCAGTCGATCCACGAGATGCTGGAGGATGGGCGCTTGGTCAAAGGCACGATGAAGGACGTACTGATCCATATGATCGCCGATGACGGGCTGATGGTGACGCTCTCGGAGGCGACCAAGATCTATCCCAATCCGGCGGTGATCCTGTCGCTCAAATCCGCCGGGCAAGAGGCGGCGCAGGCCTTCCTCGACCGGGACCTGCCCTCGGTCGGCGTCCGCCCGACCGTGGATCTGGCCAAGATGATCTGCTGAGGCTCAGGGCGTCTCGCCGCGCCGCTCATGGGCGGTTTTGGTGGCGTCCCAGGCCATGAGCGAGGGCACGATCCCGTCGATCATCCGATCCGGCGCGAAGGGGCCGTAGGAATTGGCCCCCACCGCGAAGTTCACGCCCACATCGGCCCCGGGCACCTCCCGGAACTTGATGACGAAATCATCGGTGAAGTTGAACAGGGTGTTCGCGATGATCTGGCGCAGATCGCTCTGGCTTGCGCCCGGGGGCTGATCGCGTCCCCAATCCACATTCACCCGAATGGCAATGGAGCTTGCCTCGCCGGGCACGCGCACCAGCTGTTCCTTGGTGATCCCAAGGGGGCGCAGCGTCGGATTGTCCGTGTATTTATAAAGCAGATAGGCACTGGTGGCCGGCAGCGCCGTACACACAATGATCGTCAAAAGCGGGTTATACCGGCGGTGGAAATTTTGCATCGACCCAAGATCCCTTCGCGAATGCCGACAGCATCGCGCGCCCGGTTTGAGAAACCGTTAAGAATTCTGATCGAAACGTTTACAAGCTGCGGCAAAACGGCCCTGCGCGGGCCGTTTTCGCGTCTTCAGCCGAGGGAGTAGCCCGCACCGCGCACGGTGCGCACGGGATCATCGCCCCCATGCTGGCAGAGTGCCTTGCGCAACCGCCCGATATGGACGTCCACCGTACGGGTATCCACGTAGATATCGCGCCCCCAGACCCGGTCGAGCAGTTGCTCCCGCGACCAGACGCGGCCGGGCTTTTCCATGAAAGTGGCCAGCAAGCGGAACTCGGTCGGCCCGAGCTTGAGCGCCTGCTCATCGCGGAAGACCCGGTGGCTTTCGGCATCGAGCAGGATGTCATCGAAGGTCAGCTGCTGTCCCACGGTCGAGGGCCGCACCCGCCGTAGCTGCGCCCGGACCCGGGCCATGAGCTCAATCACCGAATAGGGTTTGACCACGTAATCATCCGCCCCGGTCTCCAACCCGCGCACCCGGTCCACCTCCTCGGAGCGCGCTGAGAGCATGATGATCGGGATCCCGCGCGTGTCGGGCTTGGATTTCAGGCGGCGACAGACCTCGATCCCGGAGACGACCGGCAACATCCAGTCGAGCACGATGATATCCGGGCGCTCCTCATCCACGAGGAGCATGGCCTCATCGCCATTCTCGGCCTCTGCCACGCGGAACCCCTCGGCATCGAGGTTATAGGACAGCACTTCGCGCTGCGCCGGTTCATCCTCTACGAGCAATACGGTGGGCTGCTCGGGCATCTTGGGACCTCGCTGGGGTTACTTGACGCTGGTGCGGTCGAGTTTCGGGCGGTCGTCATCGGGGATCTCGCCGCTGACCATGTAGATGACCTGCTCGGCGATGGAGGTGACGTGGTCGCCCATCCTCTCGATATTCTTGGCGATGAAATGCAGATGCATGCAGGCCGTGATATTGCGCGGATCTTCCATCATATGGGTCAGGAACTCGCGGAAGAGCGCGTTATACATCTGGTCCACTTCCTGATCGCGCAGACGGATCGCTTCGGACATCTCCACATCGAGGCGCAGATAAGCGTCGAGCGCATCGCGGAGCATCATCTCGACATCCTTGGCCATGCGCTTGATGGAGCCAGCGGAATTGCCCACGGGCTGCAGCTGCACAAGGATCGAGGTGCGCTTGGCCATGTTCTTGGCATAGTCGCCGATCCGCTCGAGATTGGCGGACATCTTCATTACCGTCAGCACCACGCGCAGATCCCCCGCCGTGGGCGCCCGCAGGGCGATGAGACGCGCGGCCTCCTCGTTGATCTGCTCTTCCAAGAGGTCGATCTGCTTGTCGCGTTTGCGGACCGTCTCGGCGAGCTCCTCGTCGCGTTCCGCAAGCGAGCGGGCCGCATCGACGATCTGCTCCTCGACCATCCCGCCCATTTTCATGATCAGGGCCTGGATCGCTTCGAGATCCCGGTCAAAGGCCGAAGCGATATGCGCGCTATCAATAACCATTAGCCGATCCGTCCTGTGATGTAGCTCTCGGTGCGGGGGTCTTCGGGGTTGGTGAAGATCGTCCCGGTCTCGCCGTATTCGACCAGATTGCCGAGGTGGAAAAAGGCCGTGCGCTGGCTGACGCGCGCGGCCTGCTGCATGGAGTGGGTGACGATCACCACCGAGAAGTTCTGGCGCAGCTCGTCGATCAGTTCTTCGACCTGAGCGGTCGCGATCGGGTCGAGCGCCGAGCACGGCTCGTCCATCAGAAGGACCTCGGGGCTCGTCGCCACGGCCCGCGCGATGCAGAGACGCTGCTGCTGCCCGCCCGAGAGACCGGTGCCCGGTGCATCCAGCCGGTCCTTGACCTCGTTCCAGATTGCCGCGCGACGCAGGGACTTCTCGACGATCTCGTCCAGCTCCGCCTTGTTGCGGCTCAGCCCGTGGATCCGGGGCCCGTAGGCCACATTGTCATAGATCGACTTCGGAAACGGGTTCGGCTTCTGGAACACCATGCCGACCTTGGCGCGCAGCTGCACCGGGTCGACCTTGGGATCGTAGATATCCTCGCCATCGATCCGGATGTCGCCTGCGATCCGGGCCACGTCAATCGTGTCATTCATCCGGTTCAGGCAGCGCAGAAAGGTCGACTTGCCGCAGCCCGACGGGCCGATGAAGGCGGTCACGGTCTTGTCGAGGATATCGACATCCACATCCTTGATCGCGTGGGTGTCCCCGTAGAACACCTGAACCCCGCGGGCGGCAATCTTCTTTTCTTCCTGCACTGCTCTCTCCGTCAGACGCATATCGTTCATGGGTCGCTCTCCCAATTACCAGCGGCGCTCGAAGCGACGGCGCAGTAGGATCGCGATCGCGTTCATGATGAGCAAAAAGACGAGCAGCACAATGATCGCGCCAGAGGCACGCTCGACAAAGGCGGGGTCGGACCGTTGGGTCCAGTTATAGACCTGCACCGGCAGGGCCGAGGCCGGATCGAAGAACCCTTCGGGCGGACCGGCGGGGTATTCGCGGACAAAGGCCACCATCCCGATGAGCAGGAGCGGCGCGGTCTCGCCCAGAGCTTGGGCCAGACCGATGATGGTCCCGGTCAGGATGCCAGGCGCTGCGAGGGGCAGCACATGGTGGAAGACCGATTGCATCTTCGAGGCACCAATCCCCAATGCCGCGTCCCGGATCGAGGGCGGCACGGATTTCAGCGACGCGCGGGTCGAGATGATGATCGTCGGCAGGGTCATCAGCGTCAGCACCAAACCACCCACGATGGGCGCCGATTGCGGCAGACCCGCGAAGTTGATGAAGATCGCCAGACCCAGGATCCCGAACACAATCGACGGCACCGCCGCGAGGTTCGAGATGTTCACCTCGATCAGGTCCGTCAGGCGGTTCTTCGGCGCGAATTCCTCGAGATAGATCGAGGCGGCCACACCGATGGGCAGCGCCAGGCAGAGCACCACGAGCATCATGTAAAGGCTGCCGAGGATCGCCACACCGAGACCTGCCGCCTCGGGCCGCTGACCAGAGGCATCCGGGTTGGTGAAGAAGGACCAGTTGAACCGCTTCTCCAGCGTGCCGAGCTCCTGCAGGGCATCGGTGAGCAGCAGTTGCTCGGGCGAGACGTTCTTGTCGAGCGCCGCGGTCTCCATGGTCACGCGGCCCTTGAGGTATCCATCGATCCGGCCATTCGCCAAGAGCTCGAAGGTCTGTGTCGTGCCGACCACCTCGGGGTTGGCCAGAACGAAGTTGCGCAGCTGGGCCGGGGCATCCTTTGAGATGATCGCGCCGGCATCCTTGGTGCTGAGCCCTTCGATGGCGATCCCGTTCTCTTCGAGCTTCTTGCCCATCGCCGTGGCGATCAGCGGCGCGTAGCCGAAGGTCGAGACCTTGCGCATCACCGCCAGATCACGCGCGCCGGATTTGTCGAGCTTCTCCTCGAGCAACTCGATCTCCAGCGTGACATAGGTTTGCTGGAACGCGCTCAACCCGTTGGAGAGGATCGAGGCCAGCAGCAGGACCAGCGCGAGGATGCCGGTGACCACGGCGGCCATGCCATACACCTTGAACCGGCTCTCGGCCGCGTTGCGTTTCTTGGTCCGCGCGTCCTGCACCAGCAGCGAGGACTTCTTGGGCTGGGACGGGGCGGCCCCGCCGAGGCTTGCGTCGCTCATTCGTACTGCTCCCGGTACTTGCGGACAATGTATAGGGCGAGAACGTTGAGCCCCAGCGTGATGACAAAGAGGGTCAGACCGAGCGCAAAGGCCACCAGCGTCTCAGGCGAGGCGAAATCCGTATCCCCCGTCAGCTGGCTGACGATCTTCACCGTCACCGTGGTCATGGCCTCGAACGGGTTGAGGTCGAGCTTGGCCGCCGCCCCTGCCCCGAGGACCACGATCATGGTCTCGCCAATGGCGCGGGAAGCCGCCAGCAGGATCGCCCCGACAATGCCCGGCAGGGCGGCGGGAATGACAACCTGCTTGATGGTCTCGCTCTGGGTCGCGCCGAGGCCCAGGGAGCCGTCGCGCATGGCCTGAGGCACGGCGTTGATGATGTCATCGCTGAGCGAGCTGACAAAAGGGATCAGCATGATGCCCATGACGATGCCCGCGGTCATGACGCTGGAGCTCGACTGGCCCAGCCCCATGGGCGAGGCGAAATAATCCCGCAGGAGCGGCCCCACGGTGATCAGCGCAAACAGGCCGTAGACGATGGTCGGGATGCCCGCGAGGATCTCGATCAGCGGCTTGGCCACCGAGCGGATCTTGGGTCCGGCATATTCCGACATGTAGATCGCGGCGAAAAGCCCGATCGGCACGGCCACCAGCAGCGCGATCAGGCTGATATAGAGCGTGCCCCAGAGAAGCGGGATGATCCCCAGCTCCGACGCCCCGCCCCGGCCGCTGAAGCTCGGGTTCCAGGTCGTGCCGAAGAAGAAATCGGTCCACTGGTACTGGGTGAAGAAGTTCCGCGTCTCGAACAGCATGGAGAGGATAATGCCCAGCGTGGTGAGGATCGCGATCGACGAGGCAATGATCAGCAGGGCCAGGATTGCCGCCTCAACCGTGTTGCGGGCGCGGAAATCCTTGTGGGTGCGCAGAACCGAGATGCCGAGCCCGATGGCGGCGATGGCGAGCACCACGACGCTCATCCAGGAGCCGAGCGAGGCGTTCATCGCGCGGTAGCTTTGCGCCGCCTGCAAGGTCGCGGCCTCGACATTGCTGCCAAGGGCCACGCCCACTTCGCCCAGCCGCTGCCGGACATCGGTGAGCTCGGCGCGGATCGCGCGGGCTTCCTCTTCGGACATGGCCCCTTGGGCCACGGCAGCATCCAGACCCTCGGCAATGCGGCGGACATCACTCATCACCAGCGACAGGCTGCTATCCTCGGCAATCGCCGTTTCGGGGATCAGAGAGGAGACGCGGCTTTCGATCAGGCCGGGCTGCACCAGCAGCCACACGACCATGATCATCAAAGCCGGTGCTACGGTGAAGAGAACGACATTCATGCCGTAATAATTGGGCAGCGAATGCAGGGCGCGGGCATCCCCGCCAGCCGCAGACATGGCCCGTTGGCGACCCAGCACGTACCCGGCGATGGCCAGGACGAGAATGGTCACAATGATCCAGAGAACCGGCATTTACGCTCCCACCGTCAAATGAATTGTCTTTAAAGACACCGAGAGGGGCGGAACCCCGCCCCTCCTTTGTCAGATCCGACTGGCTTACATCGCCTCGCCGGAGGCCACGACGGCCTGGGTGTCGCCCAGCTCAGGGTCAGACACGAGACCGTAAGCGGCCAGCGGGCCATCGGGGCCGGCGATCTCGTCAGACACGAAGAATTCTGCGAATTCCTGCAGGCCCGGGATCACGCCGATATGCGCTTTCTTGATGTAGAAGAACAGCGGACGGGAAACCGGATACTCGCCAGCGGCGATGGCTTCGGTGGTCGGAACGATGCCGTTCATGGTGGCCACGGTCAGCTTGTCGGTGTTGTTCTCGTAGAAGGCCAGACCGAACACGCCGATGCCGTCCTTGTCACCGTCGATCCGTGCGAGGGTCTCGGTGTAGTCGCCGTCGATATCCACGGAGCGGCCATCGGTGCGCAGCGCCATGCACTTCTCTTCTGCGGTGTCCTCATCCACGCCGCTGTCGAGCATGGCCTGGAAGAACCCACCGTCTTCACAGCCCTGCAGGATCACCTTCTCTTCGAAGACTTCGCGGGTGCCGTGCTTGGTGCCGGGCACGAAAGCCTGGATTTCCTGTGCCGGGAAGGCCGGGTTCACTTGGTCCCAGGTGGTGAATTCGTTGGCAACCAGCTCACCATTGATGAAGTGCTCGGCGGCCAGGGCCTTGTACCAGTCTTCGGGGGTGAACGCGAAGGACGGGCCGTTGATGTCGGAAGCAAAGACGATGCCGTCATAGCCGATGCGCACTTCCACGATGTCGGTCACGCCGGCTTCGGCACAGGCGGCAATCTCGCGGTCGCGGATCTTGCGGGACGCGTTTGCGATGTCGATGGTGGTCTCGCCCACGCCTTCGCAGAAACGCTTGAGGCCAGCGGAGGAGCCGCCGGATTCAACGACCGGTGTCGGGAACTCGAAGTTCTCGCCGAATGCTTCAGCCACGATGGCAGCATAGGGCAGCACGGTGGAGGACCCTGCCACCTGAACCTGGTCGCGCGCGGAAGCGGCAGTGGCCGCAACAACGGCAACGGCAGCAACAGAGGCGGCGAGTTTTACATAAGACATAAGATTGCTCTCCTAGGTAGGTCTGAAGGCGCCGTGTGATCCGGCACTCGCTGGTGTCCTAGGCGCCTTTGGCAATGCTTTTGTTAAAGTTTTGTAACGCTTTTATGACGGCCCGGAATGTCGCAGGGCGCCGCTGTCATTTTGGGAGGGTCTTCGCGTTCAAAGCAGGGTCAGGCAACCGGGATTATCACGGAAAAACAGGAGCCTGTGCCCTGCTCACTTGTGATGCTCATCCGGCCGCGATGGCGCTGCACGATGTGTTTGACGATGGCCAGACCCAGCCCCGTCCCCCCCAGTTCCCGTGAACGATGGGCATCGACTCGGTAAAACCGTTCCGTCAGGCGCGGAATATGGTGGGAGGCGATTCCCGGACCGTGGTCCTGCACATCCACCCGCAGGCTCCGCGTGCGCAGATAGAGGTCCTGGGGCGCGACAGAGAGGGTCACCTCCACAGGCGCAGTCTCCCCGCCATATTTGAGCGCGTTCTCGATCAGGTTGTTGAAGACCTGGCGCAGCTGATCCGTATCGCCACGCACCTTGTCGAGGGTCGGATCGACACCGCTGAGATCAAGCTTCACCCGCTCCCCTGCCCCATCCGTCGACAAGGTGGCGACCGAGGCGCTGAGGATCTCGCCGAGATCGACCGTGGCATCGGGCATCTGACGCTCCGAGAATTCCACCCGGCTCAGTGAGAGGAGATCGCCGACCAGCCGGTTCATCCGCTGCGCCTCCCGCGCCATGACCGACAGGAAACGCTCCCGGGCGGCGGGGTCCTCGCGCGCGGGCCCCTGTAAGGTGTCGATGAACCCCAGAAGCGCTGTGAGCGGCGTGCGCAATTCATGGCTCACATTGGCCACGAAATCGCGCCGCATCTGACCTGCCTCATAGACCGGCGTGACATCTTCGAGAGAGACCAGAACACCGGTCGGATCGCTCCCCTCCAGAAGCGCTGCGGTCACCCGAAACTTCCGCTCGCTGACGGGGCCGGAGACCGTGTATTGGCCGACCACCTTGCGGCGTTCAGAGACCGCCGCATCGATGGCGCGCAGGATCGCGGGCTGCCGCAAGGCCGTCACATAGTGGCGGCCTTCGATCTCGGCCCCGAAGATCTCGCACGCGCCCTCATTCGGCACCTGCACTCTGAAATTCGCGCCCACAAAGAACGCCGGAATCGGGATCGCCGACACGATTTTTCCGATTTCGATTTCGGCCATTGTCGCCACCTCATGCCTGTTGCGCGGCAAGGTTTCTGACGCGCACGTCAAAAACAAGCGGCTTTTCATTCAAATCGCCATGGGCCACATTTTTCTCAGGGTAGGAGAAAACGCGGTGCGTAGAAAACAATTGGCCTCGAAAACGGCCGGTGAGGGATAGAGGATTACATGCAAGACAGGACTGATCTGCGTTCAAAAGTGCTCCGGCCTGCGCAATTCAATACCCAGACGAATGTGTCCCGTCCGGTGCTCTGCATCGATCTGGCGCCTGCGCAAACGCAGCTTGTTCGACGCCATCTGGCGGAGCCTGACGCCCCGTTGCAGCCCCTGCATTACGGCGCGCTTGGTGATGACAGCCTCATGAAGTATCGCCCGGAACTGGTCGTAACGCCCTTGTTTTCAGAGCGTTTTGACGCGGTCGACGTGGCCGAGGCTCTGGCCTTCGCGGGCTATTATGGAGAGCTGTGGGCGGTCGGTCCGGCGCTGCCCAACCCGCGGCTGATCGAGCGGGAATTACGCGATGTGGCCCAGAACATTCTCTGCCGTCTCATCGTCGAGGATGCCGCAACCCGCACCGGAACCGGCGACTGATTGCCGATGCGGCGCATCGCCGCTCAGCGTTGTTTACTTACCGGAAACAATGTGCTGATTCGGAGATGCAGTAGTCGCTGATGCACCGTTCTACCCCTAGTCCTCGGCGGGTCCTTGCCTAAACTTGTGTTTTTCTCGCAACAATTCGCGGTGCAGGTCGCAAAATCGTCATGCGCTTTACGCCGCGTCATGTTCGGGCTCAGACCGCGCTGAGACCCGCGCGGAAGCGTCGCATATTCGCTTGGTAGCCTTCGGCAGACAGAAGCAATCCACTCTGCGCTGCAGCATCAAGCGTGCGGACGATTTTACCCGGCGCGCCCATCACAAGACTGCCATCGGGGATCTCCTTGCCCTCGGTGATCAAGGCCCCCGCCCCGATCAGACACCCGGCCCCGATCTTGGCGCCGTTCAGCACGGTCGCGCCCATGCCGATCAGGCTGCCATTGCAGATCGTGCAGCCATGGAGCATCGCTTTGTGCCCGATCGTGCAGTTCGTCCCGATGGAAAGCGGAAAGCCCATATCGGTATGCAGAACGCAGGCCTCCTGAATGTTGGAGCCGGCGCCGACACGGATCTCCTCGTTGTCGCCGCGCAGGGTGGCACCGAACCAGACGGAGCTGCCCTCCTCCATCACGATGCGCCCGATCAGGTTGGCATCTGGGGCGACCCAGTAATCGCCAGAGGCGGGAAACTCCGGGGCGATCTCGTCCAGTGCATAGATCATAGCTTGTCCTCCTCGAATTCCTGCTGAAGCCCGCGCACATGCCCCTGCAGACCCGGCTGCTGGGCCCGGCGCAACCGCTCGGCAGACACAATGCATTTCAACTGGGCCTCGGTCTCGTCGATATCCTCGTTCACCAGCACGTAGTCATAGCTGTCCCAGTGGCTGATCTCGTCCCAGCTTTTCTGCATGCGTTTGCCGATCGTCTCTGCCGTGTCCTGACCACGGGACTCGAGCCTGCGGCGCAGCTCACGGATCGAGGGCGGCAGGATAAAGACCGAGAGCGTGTGCTTGCCCAGATCCGAGTTCCGGATCTGCTGAGCGCCTTGCCAGTCGATATCGAAGAGCACATCGCGCCCGGCGGTGATGGCCGCCTGAACCGGCGCGACCGGGCTGCCATAGAAGTTCCCGAACACGTGGGCATGTTCCAGCATACCCCCCGTGCCCACCAACTCGCGGAACGCCGTCTCGCTGAGGAAGGTATAGTCCTTGCCATCCACCTCGCCGGGGCGCGGCGCGCGGGTGGTGGCCGAGACGGAGAACGACAGGGTCGGGTCCCAGGCGATCAGGCGCTTGGCCAAGGTCGATTTCCCGGCCCCCGAGGGCGAAGACAGGATGATCAGAAGTCCCCGTCGCGACAGATGTAGGTTCACCGGCGTCCCCCCGTTTCGGCCATTTTGCTCGCCCCGTTCTTAGAGGGCGCGCCGGGGCGCGGCAACCACGGGGCGATCACTCGAGGTTTTGCACCTGCTCGCGCATCTGGTCGATCCGGACCTTCATATCGAGGCCGATCCGGGTCAGTTCCGTGTCATTGGCCTTGGAGCAGAGCGTGTTCGCTTCACGGTTAAATTCCTGCATCAGGAAATCGAGTTTGCGCCCCATCGGGCCATCCCCGTTAAGAATTTCGCGCGCGCCGGAAATATGGCTCTCAAGGCGCTCCAACTCTTCAGCCACATCAGCCTTAACAGCCAGCAAGGCCAGTTCCTGCGCGATCCGGGCCGGATCCGGGGCCTCTTGTCCCGCCAGATCAAGCACGGATTGCAGGCTCTTATTCAGCTGCACCGCCTGCCGATCCGCCCGTTGAGGCAGCAGAGCGTGGGCCGCCGCGACCATCGCCTCGAGCGCGTCCAGTGTGGCGCGTAACGTCTCCGCCGTGCTCTCCCCCTCCCGAGCGCGGGAGGCGATGAACTCAAGGCAGGCCAGATCGAAATCCGCCAGCAGCGCATCGCGCAACGCCACGAGCGCGTCCCCATCCGGTTGCGCGACTTCGCTGACACCTCGAAAACTCATTATTTCCAGCGCATTAGGTGCCGGGAGCGCCAGGTCATGCCCTTGCGCGCGGCGGTTCACCATCGCGATGGTCGCCAGCGCAGCCTCCAGCGCCGTCTCATTGATCGCTTGTGCCGTGTCCTGCTGCCGGGCCAGCCGGAGGGAGACAGTGACCGAGCCCCGGGTTACTTGCCCGCCCATGCGCTTGCGCAGGGTCTGATCGAGCCCCGGCAGCCAGTCCGGCACGCGGATCTTAAGGTCAAGACCCCGGGCGTTCACGGATTTCAGGTCCCAGGTCCAGACCCAGTCCCCCAGCGCCCCTTCGCGGGCCGCGAACCCTGTCATCGACCTAGTCACGCAGATTAACCATTGGCAAAAAATACCGATGCAATTTTCGCGAATTTCCCGGTATTAAGACTTGAGTAATCATTATGCGAGTAACGGTTAACACCAGACGCTTGCAACGACAACTCCGGCATAAGCGGTCACCGGAGTAAGGAGAGTAAGCGTGTCGGATATTGGTCAGGTCACATCCAAGATGGAAAACGCCGTCGTGTCTTTGAATAAGAAGAAAGCAACGCTGCGCAGCAAGATCCTCCTGGACGTCATGGAGTACTGGGAGAGCATGCGCGATGGCGACAGCCTGCCGCGCCGCTCCGATATCGACCCGCGCCGGATCGAAGGCGCGCTTCCTTATGCGTTCATCCTCGAGGAGATCGCCCCGGGTCTCGCGCGCTTCCGCGTGGCGGGCGGGCATCTGAACGACCTGATGGGCATGGAAGTCCGCGGCATGCCGATCAGCGCAATCTTCACCCATACCCAGCGCAACCGCCTGCTGCCGATGATCGAGAAGGTGTTCCGGGCCCCCTCCTCGCTGGAGTTGAGCCTGTCGTCCCGCAAGGCGGGCGAAGAGGCGACCGAGGCCGAGATGCTGATCCTGCCGCTGCTGGATGATGACGGGCGTCCGACCCGCGCTCTGGGCTGCCTCGTGGCCCGTGGCCCGCTCCTGTCGCCACCCTACCGGTTCCAGGTGACCCAGTCGCGGAGCACGCCGCTGCCCCATCCCGAGCCTGTCGAAGAGCTCCAGCGTCCGCAGCTGCGTCCCGAGGACCATGCGCTCGAAGGGTTCCACGAGCCCAGCGAAGGGTACACCCCGGCCCCGGCCGCACCGGCACAATCCGCCCCAGCGGGGCGCGAGCTGCCGTCTTACCTGCGCGTTGTGAAGTAAAAGCGGGCTGTCCGTTCTTGGACATCGCCCGAACCTGACAGATTAGAGCGCCCCGCCCGTCCCGAAGGACCGGCGGGGCGTTTTTCGATCAGGCGGTCCGCTTGGTGGCGTCTGCCGCGCTGCGGTGCTTTTCGATTTCCTCGGCCACGAGGAAGGCCAGCTCCAGCGACTGGCTCGCGTTCAGGCGCGGATCGCAGGCGGTGTGATACCGGCTCGACAGATCCTCATCCGAGACAGCGCGCACGCCACCGGTACATTCGGTCACGTCCTTGCCGGTCATCTCGAAATGCACGCCGCCGGGATAGGTCCCTTCGGCGTTGTGGACCGCGAAGAACTCCTGCACCTCGCGCAGCACGCTCTCGAAGGGCCGCGTCTTGTAGCCCGACGCGCTCTTGATCGTGTTGCCATGCATGGGATCGCAGGACCAGACGACCTTGGCGCCTTCTTCCTCGACCGCCTTGATGAGGCGCGGCAGATGCTCGCCCACGGAGCCCGCACCGAAACGCGCGATCAGCGTGAGACGCCCGGGAATGTTGTCCGGGTTCAGCTTGGAGATCAGCACTTTCAGGTCGTCCGCCGAGATCGACGGGCCGCATTTCAGGCCGATCGGGTTCTGAACGCCACGGCAGAACTCCACATGAGCGCCGTCCGGCTGCCGCGTGCGGTCGCCGATCCAGATCATGTGCCCGGAGCCCGCCAGCGGGTGGCCGGAGGTGGAATCGATCCGGCAAAGCGCCTCTTCATATTCCAGCAGGAGCGCCTCGTGGGAGGTGTAGAAATCCACCGAAGACAGCGTATGCGCCGTATCCTTGTTCACACCTGCGGATTGCATGAAGTCCAGCGCATCGGCGATCCGGTTGGCCATGTCCGCATAGGCGGCGGCCTTCTCGCTTTCGACAAAGCCAAGGGTCCAGCCATGGACGTGATTCACATCCGCATAGCCCCCGTGGGAGAAGGCCCGCACGAGGTTCAGGGACGCCGCCGCCTGGGTGTAGGCCTGCAGCATACGGGCCGGATCGGGGATCCGAGCCTCGGGGGTGAAGGCGATGTCGTTGATGATGTCACCGCGGTAGCTCGGCAGTTCCACATCACCCTGGGTCTCGGTCGGGGCCGAACGCGGCTTGGCGAACTGACCGGCCATGCGGCCGACTTTGACCACGGGCATCTTCGCGCCGAAGGTCAGGACAATCGCCATCTGCAGCATCACCCGGAAGGTGTCGCGGATCTGGTCGGTCTCGAACTCACCGAAGCTTTCGGCGCAATCGCCGCCCTGCATCAGAAACGCACGGCCCTCGGCAACCTCGCCCAGAGCCCGGGTCAGACGGCGCGCCTCGCCCGCAAACACCAGCGGCGGATACTTTGTCAGCTGCGCCTCCACAGCGGCCAGAGCCGCCGGGTCCGTATAATCGGGCATCTGTACCCGAGGTTTCGAGCGCCAGCTCGACTTGTTCCACGTCGATGCCATCCTATTCCTCCACGGATTGCAGATTGAAGTGGCGCTCTCCTTACGCCACTGGTTCGACCTTGCCAATCCGCATTCGCGATCTAGGGCCATGCGATTTTCCGCGCCGCGCAGACCGGGGGGCATTGCGCCCGCGCGTCAAATCTAGTCTCGTGTCGGGAAAATGGGGATGACGACATGACGACCGAGGTGCCGCCGCTCTCGCGCGTGAAAAGCAATCTGGAGCCCGCGGCCCTGCTGCGGCCCAAGCGCTATGTCTTTGTCCTGCTGGAAAACTTCACGATGCTCTGCTTTGCCTCCGCCGTGGAGGCTCTGCGCATTGCCAACCGGATGTCGGGCCAAAGGCTCTATACCTGGAGCCTTGCGGGCGAAGGCGGCGAGGTTGCCTATTGTTCGGCGGGTGTGGGCTTCAAGCTCGACATGGATCTCGAAGAACTGAGCCGCGATGACGTGGTGTTCCTCTGTGGCGGGCTGGATGTAAAAAACGCGTCCACCAAGACATTGTTGAACTGGATCCGGCGTGAGGCCCGGCGCGGTGTGGTGACGGCGGGGCTCTGCACGGCGGGCTATACTTTGGCCAGGGCCGGATTGCTCGATGGCAAGCGGGCGACGATCCACTGGGAAAACCATGACAGCTTCCTTGAGGAGTTTGACGAGATCGAACTGACGAAATCGGTCTTCGTGATGGATGGCAATCGCTACACCACCGCTGGCGGCACGGCCTCGATCGACCTGATGCTCAAGATCATCGCCGACGACCATGGGGAGGACCTGGCCAACGCGGTGGCGGATCAGTTGATCTACACCACCATCCGCACGGATCAGGATACCCAACGCCTCTCGACACCCACGCGGATCGGGGTGCGGCATCCCAAACTCAGCAAGGTCATCCAGATGATGGAGGCCAATATCGAGGAGCCGATCAGCCCTTCGACGCTCGCCGCCGATATCGGGATGAGCACCCGGCAGCTCGAGCGCCTGTTCCGGCGCTATCTCAACCGCTCGCCCAAGCGGTACTACATGGAGCTGCGCCTGCAGAAGGCGCGCAACCTGCTGATGCAGACGGATATGAGCGTGATCAATGTGGCGCTGGCCTGTGGCTTCACCTCCCCGTCCCATTTCTCGAAATGCTACCGGTCGCAGTACAACACCACGCCCTATCGCGAACGCGGCGCCCAATCGGGCCGTTTGTCGGTCTGATCGGTCCCAACGCTGTCCTGACGCCGAACTAACGCCAGCGCTGCCAACCTCCGAGCACCCGCAGACGATCGTGGGTCCTATAGGAGTATTTAACCATGAAAACTTTGCTTGCTGCGCTTTTCGCGCTTTGCATCTCTGGCCCCGCGCTCGCCGCGTCGGTCGATTTCGAAGGCCAACCCACCAGCTTTAACGGGACCACCTTCACGGTGGATGGCTTTACGTTCAACACGACCGCCCCTTCGGAGGTGCGGATCTTTGACGACAATCCCGGCACGCGCACGACCTATGTCCTGTCCTGTCAGCCCGGTGATTGCGGCAACCCGCTGGAGATCGTGTTCCCCAACGCGACGGACATGTTCTCGATGAACATCGTGTCCGATGAAGGGCCGAATTCCTCGCTGGCCCTGACCTTCACCACCGCCTCCGGCATGGTGATGGACAGCTTCAACAGCTTTGACTTCGTCAGCGAGACCAAGGATTTCTACACCATTGCCGGTCTCGATCAGGCCACAAGTGTTCTGTTGACCCCGGTGGGGGAGCCCTCGGGTTTTGGCTATGACGATATCCGCATCGACGAGACGAGCCCGGTGCCGCTGCCGATGCCCGCATTTCTGCTTCTGGGCGGTCTCGGCGCGCTTGGCTTTGCCAAACGGCGCAAGGGCTCGGCCTGAGAGAGACCTGAGACAGGTTTGAGACAAGGGATGTCCGCGCGGTCATGATCCCGCCAGCGTTGTTCCAGCGCTGACCCTGACCGCTCAGGACACCCCGGCAGAGCAGCGAACCGTGGTGGGGCCGCTGCTCTGTTCTTTGTGTCACGGGCAGCCGCGGGATGGGCCCGTCGTCAAACTGCCTGAGACAGCCAGGACGCAGGCACGTGACCCGCAAACCGTGCTTGGCAAAACTGGTATTGCGGCGCCAGATCCCTGCAAAACGCATCATGGGCCGCCGTGGGAAGATCCAGTTTGACGCGCGTTTCGTTCACGCTTTGCGCATCACCGGGGGCTTGAAACGGCAGGTCGAGAAACCCGCTGAGCCGGCGCAAGGCCGGGGCGTCGAACATGTCTTCATAGAAGAGATGCAGCAGGTCTTCCGCGTCGAAAACCGCGTCCAACCCCGCCACGATCTGCGCGTAATCCGCGCGCGCCCGAACCGCCGGGTGACCGGCAAGACGGGACCAGTCGCGCAAGGCGTCATTCTCGGCGCTCAACTGTTGCAGATGGCGGAGCTGCGACCAGAGCCGGGTCACCGGATCCCGCATGAGAAAGAGGATTTTCACCCGGAGCCCCCGCGCCGCGCAGAAGGCCTTCAGATAGGCGAACCCGGCCTGCCCGATCGTCGAATAGCCCGGCGTGATATCGCAGATCACCCGGGTCTGATCGGTCGCAAGCCGCGCGAAATGGTCGAAGTAAGCCTGAGGGTCGTAAATCATCTGAACCCGGTCGAGGCTCGCCTGCAGAAGCGGGTCGTCGCGCAGGGCCTCGGGCGTGGTCGCCGCGGCCTGCATGTGGAACGCGAGCCGTTTCATGGCCAGGCGGTCCGGATCGCCAAGCGCGTGCTCGGGAAATTTCGCGTCGAAGAAATGCACTTCCTTCAAGGGAGAGACCGCCACATCCGCGCGCCCATCGAGATAGCGGTGCAGCCAGCTTGTCCCGGTCTTGGCCGCCCCGATGCAAACCAGCAGGGTTTTGCCATCCAGCCTGTCAGTGCCGTATTTGGTCATCGTGAAGCCTTCCTCAAAAAAGCGTTCAGCCGACCGGCCCCTTGGCAGAGGCGCGATCGACCGAAGCTACGTTTTGTAAGCGAGGTTTGCGTGCTTTGGTCCACGCAGGGACTGGCTAGAGCATGAACTCGAACCCGTCGCCGAAATCCGGCGGCACATTCCCGTCCCAATCCACGTCGCGACCGGTATCGACCGGTGTCTTGGCGCGGCTCTCGGACAGCGAAAACTCTGTCTCGAGATAGCGGGCGATGGCGTCATTGATCATGTCGCCCTCATCCCCTCTTTCACCGTTACTCTTGATAAACTTAAACGAAAAGCCGCTATCTTCAGGCATGGTCTACTCCTCAATTGCCCTAAAAACAGGGCGTTACTGATACAACACGGCGCTGCGGAGCTTTGGGATCGAGCCGCGTCGTCGTGTGAGGAACTGTCTAGATTGGAAATATTTCTGGCGGATGTCCCGGATTGTATCAGTTTTGTCGATACGGAAACGCTTGGTATCGGCGAGGCCCGCGGCGCTATTGCGCCGGTGTCATGCGATAGAGCGCACCGTTCCCGACACTGAGAAACCAGATCGCCCCATCGGGGCCTTCGCGCACATCGCGCAGGCGCGCGGTGCTGTCGCCCTCAATCTCTTCCTCGGCAAAACTGCCCGCCTCCAGCCGGGAGAGGTAGCCGAATTTCAGGCTGCCGACGAAGAAGTCTCCGCGCCATTCGGGCCAGAGCGCCCCGGAATAGATCATCATGCCCGAGGGCGCGATGGAGGGGTCCCAGAAATGGGCCGGTTGCTCCATCCCGGGTTTGGAGTTGCCCTCTCCGATCCGCAGGCCAGAATAGTGGCGCCCGTAGGAGATTACCGGCCAGCCATAGTTCGCGCCTCGGCGGATCGGGTTGATTTCATCTCCGCCCCGCGCGCCATGTTCAACGACCCAGAGATTGCCTTCCAGGTCGAGGGTCGCGCCCTGGGGGTTGCGATGGCCATAGGACCAGATTTCCGGCTGGGCGCCGGCTGTGTCGATGAACGGATTGCGCGAGGGCACGCCGCCCGTGCGGCCAATGCGGATCACACTGCCATTCTGGGTGCCCAGATCCTGCGCGCTGTCATCATCGCCGCGATCGCCGATCGTGACATAGAGAAAGCCATCCCGGCCCTCCACGACGCGGGAGCCGAAATGCCGCCCGCCGCGATCCCCGGGCTCAGTCTCGAAAATCGTCGTGGTGTCGTCCAGACGGGCGCCATCCTGGGACAGGGTCGCCACCGCGACGGCGGTTCCCGCGCCGGAGCCTTGGGGCCGGGCGTAGGTCAGCACGATCTGCCGCGTCTGGGCAAAGTTCCGGGGGATCAGCACATCCAGCAGACCGCCCTGCCCGCCCCGCGCGACCCGTGGCAGACCGCTGACCGATTGGCGCTGCCCATCCGGATCGACATGCCAGAGCCGCCCGCCGCGTTCGGTGATCAACACCCCGCCTTCGGGCAGGAAGCCAAAGGCCCAGGGCTCGTCGAGATCTGGCACGATCCGCGTGACCTCCACCTGTCCGGCGGATGTCGTCAGGCGTTCGCCCTCCGTGGCCAGAGCCATCGGCGCGCCAACCATCAGGGCGAGGGAGATCAGGGCGGGTCGGATCATGGGACGTCTCCGGTTGCGACACTCCTTTCTCAGATAGGCGTGTCGCGCTCCGGGCCAACAGCTGCGCCGCAGACTGTGACCCGGCCTCGGGGGCAATCGATAAAAAACCCGGGTTTTGTTGCAGGCGACCCTAGGGAAAGCCGCGTTCCACCTCTTTTCAATCGGAATGGGCCGAATTAGCCTCAGCTCAGGACATCAAGATCCAACACGGGAGAGATATATGAAAAAGCTGCTACTCGCATCCGTCGCGACAGCTGCCATGGCCAGCACCGCCTTCGCGGCCGGCCATTCCAACGAGATCAAGCTCGGCATCTCCGTCGGCTTTACCGGCCCGCTGGAATCGCTGGCGCCGCCCATGGCCATGGGTGCCGAGATGGCGATGGCCGAAGTCACCGAAAGCGGCATGCTGCTGGATGGGGCCAAGGTGACCCCGGTGCGCGGCGATAGTACCTGCATCGACGCCGGTGCCGCGACCGCCACGGCGGAGCGTTTGATCACCGCCGAGGGCGTGAAGGGCATCATGGGGGCCATGTGCTCGGGCGCGACGGGCGCGATCCTGTCCAATGTGGCCATGCCGAACGGGGTCGTGATGATCTCGCCCTCCGCCACGTCGCCGGCTTTGTCGACGGTCGAAGACAATGGCCTCTTCTTCCGCACCGCGCCGTCCGATGCCCGTCAGGGTGTGGTGATGACCGAGGTGATCATGGACCGGGGCTTCAAGGAAGTCGCGGTGACCTACACCAATAACGACTATGGCAAGGGTCTCGCCGACAGCTTTGCGGCTGCCTTTGAGGCCGCGGGTGGAACCGTGACGCTGAACGCCTCCCACGAGGATGGCAAGGCGGATTACTCGGCCGAAGTCGGCGCGCTGGCCTCTGCCGGGGGCGAGATCCTCGTCGTTGCGGGCTATGTGGATCAGGGCGGCTCGGGCATTATCCAGGCAGCGCTCGACACTGGCGCCTTTGACACCTTCGTGCTGCCCGATGGCATGGTCTCCGTCGCGCTGGAAGAAAACTTCGGCAGCGATATCGACGGCTCCTTCGGTCAGAACCCGGGCACCGACAGCTCCGGCGCGCAGGTCTATGCCGAGATGGTTGGCGATGCCTTCGATCCGACCTCGCCTTTCTCGGCCGAGAGCTATGATGCCGCCGCGCTGATCATGCTGGCCATGCAGGCCGCAGGTTCTGCCGAGCCGGGCGACTACAAAGATCACGTCATGGCCGTGGCCAATGCGCCGGGCGAACCGATCCTGCCGGGGGAACTTGGCAAAGCGCTGGAGATCCTCAAGAGCGGCGGCGAGATCGATTATATCGGCGCCTCAGCCGTTGAGCTGATCGGCGGCGGCGAATCCGCGGGCAATTACCGCGAGATGGAAATGAAGGACGGCTTGGTCACCACGGTGCGCTTCCGCTAACCTTTCCAGATGCAAAGCAAACAGCCCGGGTCCGCCCCGGGCTGTTTGGCATGAGGCATATATGATCAAGGTTGAAAACCTGCATCGGCATTTCGGCGGTTTCCGTGCGGTCGATGGCGCGACGCTCGAGATTGCCGAGCGCTCGATCACCGGGCTTGTTGGCCCCAACGGCGCCGGAAAGACCACGCTTTTCAATGTGATTGCCGGCAATCTTAAACCGACCTCCGGCACGGTGACCATGCAAGGCGAGGACATTACAGGCCTGCCACCTCATGAGCTCTTTCACAAAGGCCTGCTGCGCACCTTCCAGATCGCCCATGAGTTCGGATCCATGTCCGTGCGCGAGAACCTGATGATGGTACCCGGCGCGCAATCGGGCGAGACCATGTGGAACGCCTGGTTCAACCGCCGCCGGATCGCGCAGGAAGAGGCGGCTTTGCTGAAGCAGGCCGATGAGGTGCTCGAGTTCCTGACGATCGATCATCTGAAGAACGAGAAGGCCGGAAACCTCTCGGGCGGGCAGAAGAAGCTGCTGGAGCTGGGGCGCACCATGATGGTGGATGCCAAGATCGTCTTTCTGGATGAGGTCGGCGCCGGGGTGAACCGCACCCTGCTTGGGACCATCGCGGATGCTATCCTGCGGCTCAACAAAGAGCGCGGCTATACCTTTTGCGTCATCGAGCATGACATGGACTTCATTGGAAAACTTTGCGACCCGGTGATCGTGATGGCCGAAGGCAAGAAACTGGCCCAGGGCACGATCGACGAGATCAAATCGAATGAGCAGGTGATCGAGGCTTATCTCGGCACCGGGCTCAAGAACAAGGCGAGCGCCTGAACCCCATGAGAGGGTGGGATTTGAGTATTTGTGGAACAATGAAGCCCAAGGCGCGGAATGGAGGGCGGCCATGAGCGGCAATCCCTATCAGGATGCGCGTGGCAACAAGGATGCCTCCATCGCCAATCCTCGGCCCGGTGGAACAATGTCTGCGGGGAAATCGACCTCTCCGGGCGGGGTCGCGCAGGCCGGGGAGCCGTTCCTGATCGGGGACGCCATGACCGGCGGCTATGGCAGCGGGGCGGATATCCTCCATGCCTGCACGCTCTCGGTGGACAAGGGCGAGATCGCGGTGATTGTCGGGCCCAATGGCGCGGGCAAGTCCACCGCGATGAAGGCTGTTTTCGGGATGCTGAACATCCACACGGGTGCGGTGCGGTTGGATGGGGAAGACATCACGCGGCTCACCCCGCAGGCCCGTGTGGCCAAGGGAATGGCCTTCGTGCCCCAGACCCACAACATTTTCACCTCCATGAGCGTGGAGGAAAACCTCGAGATGGGGGCTTTCCTGCGCCGGGACGACATTTCGCAAACGATTGCGCAGGTTTACGAGCTCTTCCCGATCCTCGGGGACAAGCGGCGGCAACCGGCTGGCGAGCTCTCGGGCGGCCAGCGCCAGCAGGTCGCCGTGGGGCGCGCTCTGATGACACAGCCGCAGGTCCTGATGCTGGATGAGCCCACCGCCGGGGTCAGCCCCATCGTGATGGATGAACTGTTTGACCGGATCATCGAGGTTGCGCGCACGGGGATATCGATCCTCATGGTGGAGCAGAACGCCCGCCAAGCCCTTGAAATCGCGGATAAAGGCTATGTGCTCGTCCAAGGACGCAACCGCTACACCGATACCGGGCAGGCGCTTCTGGCCGATCCGGATGTCCGCAAGTCGTTCCTGGGAGGCTGAAGGATGCGCGCGTTTCTAGTTTTGATCCTTACCCTTACCCTGGCAACGCCGCTTTCGGCGCAGACACTATGCCGTTTCGAGACGGAGTGCTTTGAGGGGGAGGCTTGCGCGCCCTCGAGCTTCGAGATGCGGCTCAGCCTGCCTGAGACACAAGCGACGGTGACCTCTCGGCTTGTTGCAGAAACCGATGCGGGCAGCTTCCCGGGCTATGCCCTGCGCGGCGGGCCGGAACGGCGGCAGTTCTTCTTCGACGCGGAAAGCGCCGGGTACATGCTGACCCTGAACGGCGCGGAGGCGCGGCTTGCAGTGCATATCGACGAAGGCCCCCTGATGGTGAACTATATCGGCACCTGCGAGGCGGAGTGATGGATTTTCTCAACGCGCTCGTCGCCTTCCTGAACTTTGTCGTGGTCCCGGCCACGGCCTATGGCAGTCAGCTGGCCCTTGGCGCCCTTGGCGTGACGCTGATCTATGGGATCCTGCGGTTTTCGAACTTCGCCCATGGGGACACGATGGCTTTTGGCGCCATGGTCACGATCCTGTTCACCTGGGCGTTTCAGGCCATGGGGATCAGCCTCGGCCCCTTGCCCACAGCGCTCCTCGCCCTGCCCTTCGGGATCGCGGTCACGGGGCTGTTGCTGGTGGGGACCGACCGGCTGGTCTACCGCTTCTACCGCCAACAAAAGGCCGTGCCGGTGATCTTCGTCATCGCCTCCCTCGGGGTGATGTTCATCATGAACGCGCTGGTGCGCTTTATCATTGGCCCGGATGATCAACGCTTCAGCGATGGCGCGCGGTTCATCATCTCGGCGCGGGATTTCCGTGAGATGACGGGGCTGCGCGAAGGCCTCGCGATCAAGACGACCCAGGGCCTGACCGTGGTCACGGCGGTGATCGTGGTGGCGCTGCTCTTCTGGTTCCTGAACCGCACGCGGACGGGCAAATCCATGCGCGCCTTTTCGGACAATGAGGATCTGGCGCTGCTCTCGGGCATCAATCCTGAGCGGGTGGTCATGGTGACCTGGCTGATCGTGGCCGCCCTCGCGACCGTGGCAGGTGTGCTCTACGGCCTCGACAAGTCCTTCAAACCCTTCACCTATTTCCAGCTCCTCCTGCCGATTTTCGCTGCCGCCATCGTCGGAGGGTTGGGCAATCCGCTCGGCGCGATTGCCGGGGGCTTCGTGATCGCCTTTTCCGAGGTGACAATCACCTACGCCTTCAAGAAGGTGCTGGGATACCTCCTCCCGGAGGCGCTGGAGCCAGACGGGCTCGTCCAGCTCCTGAGCACGGATTACAAATTCGCCGTCAGCTTCGCCATTCTCATCATCGTGCTGCTCTTCCGGCCCACGGGCCTCTTCAAAGGGAAATCCGTATGACGATCAATCTGCGCAATCTGGGGCTCTTTGGCCTTGTCGCCCTGCTGATCGTCGGGACCGGGGTCCTGCAAAGCTGGAACGTCGCCCTCACCATCCTCAATTACGGGCTGATCTCGGCGGTCATGGCGCTCGGCGTGAACATGCAATGGGGCTATGCAGGGCTCTTCAATGTGGGGATCATGGGCTTTGCGGCCCTTGGCGGGCTCGCCGTGGTCCTCGTCTCCATGCCTCCCGTGGGTGAGGCCTGGTCCGCGGGCGGGCTGCGCCTGATCCTTGCGCTGGCCTGGGCCCTCATCGTGCTCGCCGCGGCGATCCTGACCTATCAACGCATGGCGGCAAGCCGGGCCCGGACGCTTGCCATGATGGCGATCCTGATCGGTGGCTTCTTCTCCTTCCGCGCCCTCTTTGATCCGGCCGTCGCAGCCGTCGAGGCGGTGAACCCTGCGGGTACCGGCTATCTCGGCGGGTTGGGCCTGCCCGTTCTGCTGGCCTGGCCCATTGGCGGCGCGCTCGCCGCGGGGGCCGCCTGGGTCGTGGGCAAAACCGCCCTCGGCCTGCGCTCAGATTACCTCGCCATCGCAACCCTCGGGATCGCCGAGATCGTGATCGCGGTGATGAAGAACGAGGACTGGCTGAGCCGGGGCGTGAAGAACGTCGTCTCGATCCCCCGCCCGGTCCCCTATGAGATCGACCTGCAGAACGACCCGGGCTTTGTCGAGAGGATGACCGGCTGGGGCTTTGACCCGGTCGTCGCCTCCTCCATCGCGGTCAAGCTCGCCTATGCGGGGCTCTTTGCTTGCGTGCTCCTGCTCCTGCTCTTCCTGCTTGAGGCCGCGCTGAAATCCCCCTGGGGCCGGATGATGCGCGCGATCCGCGACAACGAGACCGCTGCAGAGGCCATGGGCAAGGATGTCAAACGCCGCCATCTGCAGATCTTCGTCATGGGCTCGGCCATTTGCGGCATCGCAGGCGCAATGCTGGTGACGATGGAGAGCCAGCTCATCCCCTCCTCCTACCAGCCTTTGCGCTTTACCTTCCTGATCTGGGTGATGGTGATCGTCGGCGGGTCGGGCAACAATTGGGGGGCGATCCTGGGCGGCTTCCTGATCTGGTTCCTCTGGATTCAGGTGGAGCCCATGGGCCAACAACTCATGCTCTGGATCACAGCCGGCATGGCCGAAGGCTCCGCGCTCAAGGACCACCTCCTCGACAGCGCCGCCCATATGCGCCTCTTCACCATGGGGCTCGTTCTGCTGCTCGTCCTGCGGTTCAGCCCGCGCGGCCTCATCCCCGAAAAGTAAGGCGCCACACGGCGCCTCTCTTAAGTCTGGAAATATCCCGGGAGGTTTGGAGGGCTGGCCCTCCAATCCCTCAGGCGCAGGCCGCGCTTTCGGCTTCCCGCATGGCCGCGACAGTGGCGTCCAGCGCCAAAAGGATCGAGGCATGGCGGTTCTTGTAGTCCTTGGCCGGGATCAGAACCTCGAACCCGTCAAAAGGCGCCGCTGGCACGGGCCCATCTTCCTTCAGCATGGCTTTGAGCGCGTCCCGCGCGCCTTCCAGCTCTGGCAGGCTCCGCCCGATCACTGCTCCGCCCAGAACCGAGGCCGCCGCCTGACCCAGGGCACAGGCCTTCACATCCTGCCCGAAAGCCGCCACACGGCCATCCGCCACTTGCACATCCACGGTCACGGTGGACCCGCAAAGCGGCGAGCGCTTCTTGGCGGAGGCATCCGGATTGCTCAGCCGTTCCGTATGGGGAATGGCGGCGGCCAGTCCCAGGATGCGCTGGGAATAGAGTTTGATCAGGTCCGTATCAGACATGGTATTTCCTCCGGGTCCCGTCGTAGATAGACCGCAAATCGGCTCTGTTAAGGAGGAGCATATGAAATTCGATCCCGCAAGCCTGCGCTATAACGACAAAGGTCTGATACCCGCCATCGCCCAGGACGCGACAAGCGGCGAAGTTCTCATGATGGCCTGGATGAATGCCGAGGCCGTGGCCAAAACGCTGGAGACCGGCCGCGTCACCTATTGGTCCCGCTCGCGCCAGTCCTTCTGGATCAAGGGCGAGACCTCGGGCCATATCCAAACCCTGCGCGATTTCCGCGTGGATTGCGACCGCGACTGCCTGTTGGTCATGGTCGATCAGGTCGGGGCTGCCTGTCACACGAACCGGCGGAGCTGCTTTTACACGGCGGTTGAGGACGGGGTCGAGGTCGAGAAGATGGCGCCGATGGCGTGAGCCTGCCGCGCGTCAGAGCGCGACCGTCAGGGCCTTGAGCGCGCCGAGCGGATCCTCGGCGCCCCAAATCTCTTCCCCGATGGCAAAGAAATCCGTCACAGGGGCCAGAGCCTCCACAACCTCCGGGGTCAAGCCGCCCTCGGCCACCACGGGCAATTCGATCATCTGCGACCACCAGGCAAAAAGATCCGCCTCAGCCACCTCGCCCGCCCCGGTCAGTCCCGCCGCCACGGGGCCAAAGGCGATGTAATCCGCCCCCGCCTCGCCCGCGCTCATCCCGTCATGTTGGGAGGCGCAGCACCAGGCGCCAACCACGGCCTCGGCCCCTATTTCCTTGCGGACCTTGCGGACCGAGCGTGCCCCGTCGCTCAGATGCACCCCATCGAGCCCCAATCGCTCCACCATCAGGAAATGACTGTCGATCACGAGCGGCACATCCCGGGCATGGGCCACCTCGCGGCAGGCATCGGCTGCGCGCGCGATCCGGTCCTCATCCCGCGTCGCCAGCGAGAGGCGCAGGCAGGCAATCTCGACCGCGTCCAAAAGCGCCGCCAATCGGCCCGGAAAGCTCGAAAGCTCCACCTCTGGCGGGGTGATGAGATAAAGCTGCGGCTGCTCGGGGGCGTCGGCCATGACAGGCTCCTGTTCTTGTCGCCCCCGTATAGACCCAGCCGCGGGAAATGACCAATACCTGTCAGCACTTGCCCCCCGGCACGGCCAGCCCTATCACGCGGGCCATGAGCACCGCACCCACACAACCCGCCTTTGTCCTCGTGCGCCCGCAAATGGGCGAGAATATCGGGGGGGCTGCGCGCGCGATGTGGAATTTCGGGCTCGACCGGATGCGCGTCGTCGCCCCGCGCGACGGCTGGCCCAGTGAGAAGGCCGTGGCCATGGCGAGCGGTGCGGGGCGGCTCCTGGATGAGGCCGGGCTTTATGACAGCACGGCAGAGGCGCTCCGGGATGTGGACTATGTCTTTGCCACCACGGCCCGGTCCCGGGATCTGACCAAGCCCGTGGTCACGCCGGAGCACGCGATGACCCAGGCCCGCGCCCTGATTGCCAGTGGTCAGCGGGTGGCGGTGATGTTCGGGCCGGAGCGTGCCGGGCTTGAGAATGACGATATCGCCCTCGCCAATGCCATTGTCTCGGTGCCCGTCAACCCGGCCTTTCCGTCGCTCAACCTCGCCCAATGCGTGCTGCTAACGGCCTATGAGTGGGAACGTCAGGTCACCGAGACGCCCCCCGAAGTGCTGGAATTCGCGGGCACGCGCTTTGCCAATGGGCAGGAAGTCGAGAAGCTCGGCGACCATTTCGAGGAACGGCTCGAAGAGGCCGGGTTCTTCTTCCCGCCCCACAAGGCCGCCCATATGAAGCTCAACCTGCGCAACATGCTGTCGCGCCTGCCGCTGACCCTTGTGGATGTGCAGACCTTCCACGGGATGCTGCGGCAACTCGCGCGCTGGAAGGACAAGTCGGGCGGGTCATCTTGAAGCCCGCAAACCCCGCGCATACTCTCCGCAGCAGCTACGAGAAAGGCGACGCATGAGTAAGAAACGCAGCATTTTCGAAGAGGTCGGCACCGATGCTCAGGCGGCCCCGGCTCCGGTCTCGCCCGGGGTGATCGACCGCGCGGCCCGGACCGGTGCGCGCGGGGCGGTGCGTGTCTGGCTGATGCTGCTCTTTGCGCTGGTCGTGATCATGATCGCTGTGGGCGGGCTGACCCGCCTGACCGACAGTGGCCTGTCGATCACCGAATGGGCCCCGCTCAGCGGTGCGATCCCGCCGCTCAACGCCGAGGACTGGGCGCGGGAGTTCGAACGCTACCGCGCGATCCCGGAATACCAGTTGCAAAACAAGGGTATGAGCCTGACCGAATTCCAGTTCATCTATTGGTGGGAATGGGGTCATCGGCAATTGGGCCGGGTGATTGGCCTTGTCTGGGCGCTCGGGTTCTTCGGCTTTCTCGTCTTTCGCCAGATCCCGCCGGGCTGGACTGGGCGCCTTTTTGGCCTCGGCATCCTCGGTGGTCTGCAGGGCGCGATCGGCTGGTGGATGGTCTCCAGCGGTCTGACCGGCACCATGCTCGACGTGGCCTCCTACCGGTTGGCGACCCATCTCGGCCTCGCGTTCCTGATCCTCGGGATGATCGCCTGGTACGTCATGGCGCTGGGGCGACCTGAGCGGGACCTTCTGCAGGCGCGTCGCTCGGGTGAGGCTGGGTTGGTGACCGGGGCAAGCTGGGTGCTGGGCCTCGCCGCGATCCAGATCCTGCTCGGCGCGCTCGTGGCCGGGATCGATGCCGGGCGCAGCTATACCGATTGGCCGCTCATGGCCGGAGGGTTTCTGCCCATCGATATGTGGGAGTTCACGCCCGGTTGGCGCAACTTCTTCGAAAGCCCGGGGCTCGTGCAATTCAACCACCGGATGGTGGGCTATCTGCTTCTGCTCGTGGGGCTCTTTGTCTGGTGGCGGTCGCGGCGCAGCGCCCATCCCACCACGCGCAACGCCTTTGACTGGGTGGCCGTGATCCTCTTTGGTCAGATGACCCTCGGCATCGTCACCGTACTGAACGCGGCGCCCTGGACCTGGGCCATCGCCCACCAGTTCGGCGCCGTCGTCACGATCTGCCTCATCCTGCGCGCGCGGTTCCGGGCACGCTATCCCATTGCCACATCCATCCGGGGGAGCACCGCATGACCGCCCTGACCGAGCTGATGGCGTTCCAGCGCGACACCGAAGCCCTGAGCGAGGTCGCAGGTCGCCTCGGCTGGGATCAGGAAACGGTGATGCCCCGAGGTGCCGCCGAGCAGCGCAGCGCCGAGATGGCCGCGATGGAGGGGGTGCTCCATGCCCGCCGCACCGATCCGCGCATTGGGGCGTGGTTGGAAGCGGCCAAGCCCGAGACCGACGTGGACGCGGCCAATCTGCGCGAGATCTCCCGCAGCTATGCGCGCAACACCAAGGTGCCCGCGCGGCTCGCAGCCGAGCTGGCGCGTGTGACGTCCCTGGCCCAAGGCAAATGGGCCGCGGCGCGCGCCGCTGATGACGTGGCTGCCTTCCTGCCCGTTCTGCGCGAGGTCGTGGATCTGCGCCGGGAGGAAGCTGCAGCCCTCGCCACCGATGGCGCGCTCTATGACGCACTGCTGGAAGATTACGAGCCCGGCGCGACCGAGGACGGGATCGCAGCACTGTTCGACAGGATGCGCCCGCGTCTCGTGTCCTTGCGCGACCGGGTGCTGGGCACGGATCACGCCCCTGCCCCGCTGCAGGGAAGCTTTGCGGAGGACGGCCAGCTGGCGCTGTCGAAATCCCTCGCGCTGGCCTTTGGGTATGACCTCGATATCGGGCGCATCGATCTGGCGGTGCATCCCTTCAGCTCGGGCTCGGGCCGCGATGTGCGGATCACAACGCGCGTGGCCGAGACCGATCCGTTCAACTGTTTCTATTCGACGATCCACGAGGTCGGCCATGCCACCTATGAGCAGGGGGTAGATGCGGCCCATCTGCTGACGCCGATCGGGCGCGGCGCCTCCATGGGGGTGCATGAGAGCCAAAGCCGGATCTATGAGAACCAGCTGGGCCGCGGTCGTGCCTTCACAGGTTGGCTGTTCGATCAGATGACGGAGCGCTTTGGCGATCTCGGGATCGGCGATGCGGAGGCCTTCTATGGCGCGGTCAACCGCGTCACCCCCGGCTATATCCGCACCGAAGCGGATGAGGTGCAATACAACCTCCATGTCATGCTGCGCTTTGATCTGGAGCGGGAGCTGATCTCAGGTCGACTGGATGTGGCGGATCTGGAGGAAGCCTGGAACACGCGGTTTGAGGCCGATTTCGGCGTGGCCGTGGACAAGCCGTCCAATGGTGTCCTGCAGGATGTGCATTGGTCCGTGGGCCTCTTTGGCTACTTCCCGACATATTCGCTGGGCAATCTCTATGCGGGCTGCCTGTTCGACGCGATGAAGCGGGATCTGCCCGACTGGGAGGCCGGCTTGGCGGCGGGCGATGCCACGGCATGCACCGCTTGGTTGCGCGACGCGCTGCAGCAGCATGGCGCCCTGCGCATGCCGGCCGAGACCATCGAGGCGGCCTGCGGCCACGCGCCGAGCGAGGCGCCGCTTCTCGACTATCTCGACGCGAAATTCGCCGAGATCTACCGGCTCTAAGAAAAAAGCCGCCGCACTCTGGGGAGAGGCGGCGGCCAGGCAGCGGATCAAGAGTGTTGGTGCGAGACAGGCAATCTCGGATCCAGCAACGCAGGCAGGCGGCACGGGATCAGGGCGTCGGGTGGGGGCCCGAACGCCGGGGAACCAAACACGGCGGACCGCAGGCAGATCAGAACAGAACGGGCACGTGCAGGAGGGTGGCAAAGACGACCGTGATCGCCAGAGCGCCAGTGGCATCCTGAGCCAGAGACACCGGTGCGCGGGTAATGATTGTCTTAATCTCTGCGAGCATCTTTGCCTCCATATGTTCCGTTGTTGACCTTTTGTTCTCATTTCCCGCCCTCAAAGTAAAGAACTTTTTAAGAACAGGTGTGAACAAAATGAGTCGGAGACGTCTAACCCACGGAAATTAAACGGATCGCTTCGTCCTGTCCGGTCAGCCAAAGCAGCATGCGCAGAGCCTCGCCGCGTGGGGTCTGCAGCTTGGGGTCCTGGACCAGAAAGGCGCGCGCATCGCTTTGCGCCATGGCCATCAGACCCGCCTGCCGCTCCGGATCCGCAATGCGAAACCGTGGCAGGCCGGATTGGGCGGTCCCGATCAGATCGCCTGCTCCGCGCATCTCAAGGTCAGCCTCCGAGATCCGGAACCCGTCCTCGGTCTCCCGCATCAGTTTGAGGCGCCGCTCCGCCGTCTCGCCCAAGGGCGGCGCATAAAGCAGCAGGCAGGTGGAGGCCGCGCTCCCTCGCCCCACCCGGCCCCGCAACTGGTGGAGCTGCGCGAGGCCGAAATGCTCCGCCCCCTCGATCACCATGATGGAAGCATTGGGCACATCCACGCCCACTTCGATGACGGTCGTCGCCACGAGCAATCGGGTCTCACCCGCCACGAAGCGCGCCATGGCAGCATCCTTTTCGGCCACGGGCATCTGGCCATGGACCAACCCGACCTGTTCCTCGCCGAAGCGCGCGCGCAAGCGTTTGAACCGCTCCTCCGCCGCTGTGAGCGACAGGGTCTCGCTTTCCTCCACCAGCGGGCAAACCCAATAGGCCTGCCGCCCGTCCTCCATGGCGCGGCCCAGATGATCGACCAACTCATCCAGCCGCGCCGCCGAGGCCAGCGCCGTCTTGACCGGCGTGCGCCCGGGCGGTTTTTCGTCAAGGATCGAGACATCCATATCGCCATAGGTCACCAGCGCCAGGGAGCGCGGGATCGGTGTGGCCGTCATCACCAACACGTTCACCGCGGCCCCTTTGGCCCCGAGCCGCATGCGCTCACGCACGCCAAACCGGTGCTGCTCGTCGATCACGGCAAGACCCAGATCGTGGAAGGCGACATCGTCCTGGAACACAGCATGGGTGCCGACGAGGATGTGGATATCCCCGGCCTCGAGCGCTGCAAGCTTCGCGGCCCGGTCCTTGCCCTTGTCCCGTCCGGTCAGCACATCGACCACCACTCCGGCTGCCTCGGCCAAAGGGCGCAGGGCGCTGAGATGCTGGCGCGCGAGGATCTCGGTCGGGGCCATCATCACCGCCTGCGCGCCCGCCTCCACCGCCAGAAGCATCGCGACCAGCGCCACAAGGGTTTTTCCTGCGCCCACATCGCCTTGCAGGAGGCGGTTCATCCGGTGCGGCCCGGCCAGATCCTCGGTGATCTCGGCGATCACGCGCTGCTGCGCGCCGGTGGGCGTATAGGGCAGTGCGTCCAGAACCGGGCGCACGCGACGTCCGGTGCCCTCCAACACGCGCCCGGGTTTGCGGCGTCGATGGGCGCGCGCCAGGGCCAGCGTGGTCTGATGCGCGAGCAGTTCGTCATAGGCCAGCCGCCGCCGGGCCGGGGTCTCTGCGGTCAGGTCCCGCATGCTCTGGGGCGTGTGCGCCGTGGCGAGCGCCTCTGCAAAGCTCGGCCAACTCTCCTGCGAGACCAGCGCGGGATCGGCCCATTCCGCAACCTCGGGCACCCTCTCAAGCGCGCCCGTTACCGCCTTTTGCATGGTCTTCTGGGTGATCCCCGCGGTCAGGGGGTAGACCGGCTCGAAACCGCCCAGCGTATCGGCCTCCTCGGGCGTAAGGACGTGATCGGGATGGGGCATTTGCGCCTGCCCGTCATAGAGCTCGACCCGCCCTGAAATGATCCGGACTTCGCCCACGGGGAGCAAGGACTGCAGAAACGCAGCCCGCGCGTGGAAGTAAACCAGCGTGATCGTCGTGGCCGTATCCTGCACCTCAACCCGGTAAGGGCGCCCGTGCCCGGTGGGCGGCAGGTGCCGCAGGACCGTGACGGGCACCGTCATCACGCTGGGAAATGGCCCTTCCTGAACCGTCTCGACAGGGCGACGTTCGATCCCCGTATGGGGCAAGGTGAAGACGAGGTCGCGGGGGCGCGCCACATCCATCTGCGCGAAGGTCTGGGCGGTTTTCTTGCCGACCCCGGGCAGTGTCTCCAGCTCCGCAAAGAGCGGGAAAAGCGCGTCGGGCCTGCCGCTCACGCGAGCCCCGCCAAAGCGCGCCAGGCCGTCTCGTCAATCACCTCGACCCCCAGATCCGCCGCTTTGGTGGCCTTGGATCCAGCCCCCGGCCCCGCGATCAGCAGATCGGTCTTCTTGGAGACAGAGCCAGCAACCTTCGCGCCAAGCGCCTCGGCAGTGACCTTGGCTTCAGCCCGGGACATGGTTTCGAGCGTACCGGTGAAGACCAGCGTCTTGCCGGCAACGGGAGAATCCTGCACGTCCCGAGGCGCGGCAGGGGCTGGAGATACTTCCGCCAGCAACCGGTCAATCGAGGCGCGCTCCGCCTCCTGGGTCAGGGTCGTGACAAGGGCGCGCGCCATCACCTCCCCCACCCCATCGATGTTCAAGAGATCCGCCCAGGCCTCGCTGTCTTCGTCCTGTGCCGCATCGGCGGCGGCCAGAACGGCCTCCATCGTGCCATAGTGGTTGGCCAGAAGCCCCGAAGCGCTCTCGCCGATATGGCGGATCCCGAGGCCGAAGAGCACCTTGGCCAGAGGCGCGGTCCGCGCCACATCAATCGCGTTGAACAGGTTCTCGGCGCTCTTCGCGCCCCAGCCTTCGCGGTTTTTGAGCTGCTGCAGCCCCTCGCCAAATCGCGCGCGGAGGGTGAAAATCTCGGCCGGTTCGCGGATCCAGCCATCAAGGTAGAACTGTTCCACTTGCTTGGCGCCGAGGCCTTCGATGTCCAGCGCGCCGCGTGACACGAAGTGTTTCAGTTTTTCAACTGCTTGGGCCGGGCAGATCAAGCCGCCGCTGCAACGCCGGACCGCGTCTCCAGGCTCGCGCGGCGCATCCGATCCGCAATCGGGACAAGTGGTGGGAAACGCGAAGGGAACTGCGTCTTCGGGGCGCCGCTTAAGATCCACATCCTTGATCTTCGGGATGACATCGCCCGCGCGATAGACCTGAACCCAGTCGCCAACACGGATATCGACGCCGCCGCGGATGTCGGCACCTGTATTGTCACGCCCTGCGATGTAGTCCTCGTTATGAAGGGTCGCGTTTGAGACGACGACCCCGCCCACGGTCACCGGCGTCAACCGGGCCACGGGGCTCAGGGCGCCCGTGCGGCCCACCTGGATGTCGATCCCGTCGAGGCGCGTCCAGGCCAGTTCCGCCGGAAATTTATGGGCGATCGCCCAGCGGGGTGTTGTCGAGCGAAACCCCAGACGGCCTTGCAACGCGAGGTCGTCCACCTTGTAGACAACGCCGTCGATGTCATAGCCGAGCGTGGCGCGGCGCGCTTCGATCCCGGCGTAGTGGGCAAGCATCTCCGCCGGTCCGAGACAGCGCTTGGTCAAGGGATTGGTGCTGAACCCGAGGGTTTCGAACCGCGCGATGGCATCGCTTTGAGTGTCAGCCAAAGGCGCGGAGGTCTCGCCCCAAGCATAAGCGAAGAAGCGCAGCGGCCGCGCCCGGGTAATCTCGGCGTCGAGTTGCCGGAGCGAGCCCGCCGCCGCATTGCGCGGATTGGCAAAACGCTTGGCACCAGCCGCCTCTTGGCGTTCGTTGAGATCCTCAAAATCCGCATGGCTCATATAGACCTCGCCGCGCACTTCGAGAATGTCCGGCGCGCCCGAAATCTCTTCGGGGATATCGTCAATCGTGCGGGCATTGGCGGTGACATTCTCGCCGGTGCTGCCATCACCCCGGGTCGCGGCCTGAACCAGATGACCTTTTTCATACCGGAGCGAGAGGGAAAGCCCATCAATCTTCGGCTCAGCCGTATAGGCCAAGGGCGCATCCTCGGCCAAGTCCAGAAACCGCCGGACGCGCTGATCAAATTCGGTGATGTCATCGTCCGAAAACCCGTTGGAGAGCGACAGCATTCGGACCGCATGCTGAACCTTGGAGAAGGTCTCGGACACCGGGGCGCCGATTTGGTCGCTGGGGCTGTCGGACCGTTTGAGCGCGGGGAAGCGGGCCTCGATTTCGGAATTACGACGCTTGAGCGCGTCGTAATCGGCATCGGAAATCTCGGGCGCATCGTCCTGGTGATAGGCCTTGTTCGCGGCGGCCAGCGTCTCGGCGAGGCGCGCCAGTTCCGCGCGCGCTTCCTCTTCGCTCAGCTCCGCAATCTGAGGTGACGCTTGCGCCATCTCTTCCCC
Source organism: Dinoroseobacter sp. S76 (assembly GCF_049801095.1). Lineage (NCBI taxonomy): Bacteria > Pseudomonadati > Pseudomonadota > Alphaproteobacteria > Rhodobacterales > Roseobacteraceae > Dinoroseobacter > Dinoroseobacter sp. S76. The sequence continues at coordinate 119,863 of NZ_JBNAGH010000002.1, forward strand.
CTCTCGTCCGCTCACTTGGAGAAAAGGAATAGCAGGGCCGTGTCCGAGGTCCAGACGGGTTTGCCGCAAAGCGTGCCCTGCACAGAAAAGACCGCGCCACGGATACCCGAGACGCGGTCCAGATCACGACGACGCGGAGTGATGGACTTCAGCCAGTGGCCAGTTGCGGTGTCGGTGCCTCGACCGGATCCGGGTCGCGCAGAACATAGCCGCGGCCCCAAACGGTCTCGATATGGTTTTCGCCGCCTGTTGCCTGGCTGAGCTTCTTGCGCAGCTTGCAGATGAAGACGTCGATGATTTTCAGTTCCGGCTCATCCATCCCGCCGTAGAGATGGTTGAGGAACATTTCTTTTGTCAGCGTGGTGCCCTTGCGCAGGGAAAGCAGCTCGAGGATCTGGTACTCCTTGCCGGTCAAATGCACCTGCATCCCCTCGACCTCAACCGTTTTGGCATCGAGATTGACGAGGATATCGCCGGTCTTGATCACGGACTGCGAGTGCCCCTTGGAGCGGCGGATGATCGCGTGGATCCGCGCAACCAATTCTTCCCGGTGGAACGGCTTGGTCAGATAGTCATCCGCCCCAAAGCCGAAGCCCTTGATCTTGCTTTCCGTATCATCGGCACCCGACAGGATCAGGATCGGCGTTTCGATCCGCGCAAGGCGGATCTGACGCAGCACCTCATGCCCGGTCATATCCGGCAGACCGAGGTCAAGCAGGATGAGATCATAGTCATACAGCTTGGCCAGATCGATGCCTTCTTCGCCCATCGCCGTGCAGTACACGTTCAGATTGGCGTGGGTCAGCATCAATTCGATACTTTTCGCCGTGGTCGGGTCGTCTTCGATGATTAGGATGCGCATTTGCCATTTCTCCGCTTCGGCTCGCATTGGTTAACGCACACTGTGGAGGTAAATGGTTAACTGCGAGTTACCGATAACGGGAACTTAAGCAAAACAACCTAAGGTTGTCTATACTCTTGTAACTTTGTCGCTTTGAGCCCTTTTAAACCGAAGCTTTCGATTGCGGAGATCCAAGAGCCGAACTCTTCCTCCGACAACCCATACAACTTACAGGCTTCTTCCTGCGAGATCAGTCCGGACATCACACCCTTGACGACCGCCGCTTTTCGGCTCGCCACCCAACGCCGGGTTTCCCGATCCGGCAGATCCGACCGCGTCATGATACTGCCATCCGGCAGGGTCACGGAGGCAGGACCCTTGTCTTTTCTCATATACATCGTACCAAAATCCCTCTTGTCCCTCAGACAAGGTCAATTTCGGCCAGCAGCGTTAAGCGAGGGTGAAGCGGGCTCTTGAGAGTATTCAGCATTTAACTATATTCCGAGCATTCCTCAGGAGATCCCCCATGACAGCCTCCCCTGTCTCTGCCGCGGTCGATACTGCGACCGGCCTCAACTCGCTCGGATTTGCCAAGCCGCCCGCCGAAACCCGGGTGGTCGTGGCGATGTCCGGAGGCGTGGACAGCTCCGTTGTGGCCGCCGAGCTCGCTCAGGAGGGCTATGATGTGGTCGGCGTGACTTTGCAGCTCTATGACCACGGGGCTGCGCTGGCCAAAAAAGGGGCCTGCTGCGCCGGGCGAGACATCCACGACGCGCGCCGGGTGGCCGAGGAGATGGGCTTTCCCCATTACGTGCTCGACTATGAGAACACCTTCCGGGAAGCCGTCATAGATGAGTTCGCAGACAGCTACCTGGCGGGGGCCACGCCGGTGCCCTGCATCCGTTGCAATGAGCGGGTGAAGTTCCGCGACCTTCTGGAGACCGCCAAGGATCTCGACGCAGACTGCATGGCCACAGGCCATTATATTCAAAGGAAAATGGGCACGCAGAAGGCCGAGCTGCACAGTGCGGCGGATGCCAATCGCGACCAGTCCTATTTCCTGTTCTCCACCACGCAGGAGCAGCTTGACTACTTGCGCTTCCCGCTCGGGCATTTGACCTCCAAGGCCGAAACCCGCGCCCTTGCGGCCCGGCACGGGCTGAGCGTGGCCGACAAGCCGGACAGCCAGGACATCTGTTTCGTGCCCAATGGCAACTACGCCGCAGTGATCGAAAAGCTGCGTCCAGGCGCAGGCGAGCCCGGGGAGATCGTGGATATGGAAGGCCGCGTGCGCGGGCAGCATAACGGCGTGATCCACTACACGATCGGCCAGCGTCGCGGTCTCGGGATCGGCGGGTTGGAGACACCGCTCTATGTGGTCAAGCTCGACCCGGATTTGCGCCGCGTGGTCGTCGGCCCGAAGGAAGCGCTGAGCACGCGCACCGTGCCCCTGCGGGAGATCAACTGGCTGGGCGATGCGCCCCTCATGAGCCGGTCGGAATGGCCGCTTGCGGTCAAGGTCCGCTCCACCCGCCCCCCGCGGGAGGCGATCCTACGCCCGATCTCCGAGACTGAGGCAACCGTCGAGCTGCTGACGCCCGAGGAAGGCGTCTCGCCGGGACAGGCTTGCGTGTTCTACGACCCGGAGGGCACGCGGGTTCTGGGCGGTGGCTGGATCTGGCGCGGCGCTTGAGGCGGTTCGGCACTAGCGGACTAGCGGGCAACAGCCTCGAGAACGGCCCGGGCGGCACGCAGGCCCGGGGCCTCACCGCCACGCCCCAACCGCGACATTGTGTCCAACATGGCCGCCACCTGAGCAGCGCGCGCTTCAGTCCCATCCATGAGCCCAAGCAACGCCGCAGAGATCGCATCGGGCGTACAGTCCTTACCGAGGCATTCGGGAATCGTTCTCGTTTCGCTCACCAGATTGACCAGCGTCACCGTATCGATTCGCAGCATCCGCCCGATCAGAAAGCGCGACAGCCAGTTCATGTCATAGGCGATCACCATGGGCGTGGCGGCCGCAGCAAGCTCCAGCGAAACCGTCCCCGAGGCAGCGAGCGCAACATCTGCGGCCCGAAAGGCTGCGCGTTTCTCGACCGGATCTGCGCCAGTTGTGAGGATCGGATCGCCGGGCCAGTCGCGCAGGGCCTCTTCAACCATGTCCCGGACAGGTGTGGCCGGCACAACCAGCACCCGCGCGTCCGGATGGGTCTCCAGAACCGGTCGGAGCCCCGCGCCGAACCGCTCCGCCAATCGAGAGACCTCTCCCCGTCGCGAGCCGGGCAGCGCGAGGATCAGGGGCGTCTCCGGCGCCACCCCATGGGCGGCGCGAAAGGCGGCAGCCTCCCCCGCGCTGGCTTCGGGCTCGGCCACGACCGGGTGCCCCACGAAATGCGCCTTCATGCCCGCGCGGGTCATATGGGGCGGCTCGAAGGGCAGCAGGCAGAGCACCTCATCCACCACCTTGGCCATCTTATCCGCCCGCCCAGGCCGCCAGGCCCAGACGGAGGGGGCCACGTAATGCACGATCTTCTGCGCCCGCGCCGCTTTGACGATCTTGGCCACGCGCAGGCAGAAATCCGGGCTGTCGATGGTGACGAGCACATCTGGTGCGGTGTCGATCACCGACTGCGCGGTTTCCGCGATCCGGCGCTTGAGGGCACGGTATTTCGGCAGGACCTCGGCAATGCCCATGACACTCAGCTCGTCCATGGGAAAGAGGCTGGTAAGCCCTTCGGCCTCCATCAGAGGTCCGCCCACGCCAGAGAACCGCACATCCGACGCGAGAGTTTTCAGACCGGCCATCAAGGCCGCACCCAGCTTGTCGCCCGAAGGCTCCCCGGCGATGAGGAAAACGTGCAAGCTCATGGCTGTGTCCAGACGGCGATCCCGGCGGCCTCTGCCCGGCGCGTGACCTCGTCCCGGTCGAGGAGGAGCACGGCCCCCGCTTCCAGGGCGATCCCGCTCAGACCCGCTGCGGCGGCAGCAGTGATCGTGTCGGGCCCGATGGTCGGCATATCAACGCGCAGGTCCTGGCCCGGCTTTGCGCGCTTGACAAAGACCCCCGGCAGTTTTGCAAGCTGAGCGCGACTCTGGGCAACAAAGCCGAGCATCGCGTCCGTGCCCTGGAGCGTCTCGATCCCCAGACACAACCCGCCCGCCACAACGCAGCCCTGCCCCAGATCGAGCGGGCCGAGCGTCGTGAGGATCTCGGTGCCCCGGCGGGCATCAGTGCGCTCTGCCTCAGTCGGCGCGCGCGTCACAGGACCATCGGCCAGAAGTTCCGGCGCCAGGTCGTGGGCTCCGCGCACCGCAAGCCCCGCCTCCTCGAAGATCGCGATCACTTCCCGGAGGAGCCGGTCATCCCCCTGCCCGATCACCTTCATCAGGCGCGGCACCAGCTTCAGGCTGAGCGGATGCAGTTTGGCCATATCTACCGGCGGGCGTTGCATGGCACCTGCAAAACAGACCTCGGTGATCCCGGCCTTGCGCATGTCCCGCAGAAGACGGCCCAAAGCCTCGACCCGAAACAAGGTGACATCCGGCAAATCCGGCGCAAAGCCTTCCAGCGCATAGACCCGGAACGGGCGCCCGGCCTGGCCGAGCGTCTCGGCCAAAGCCAGCGGTAACCCGCCGCGTCCCGCGACCAGCGCCAGCATCAGCGCGGCGTCAGGAAGGAGCGGTCGCTATCGGCGAGGATGAAGGCCACGATCTCGCGCACATAATCGCTCTCGGTTTCGTCGCCGAGCCTCGCCGCGCGATCCATGAAGGCGCCTTCGCCCTGGGCGAGCATCTGAAAGGCGGCCCGCAGGGCGGTGATGTCCTTGCGCGCGACACCACGGCGCTTCAGCCCCACGAGGTTGAGCCCGTCCAACTCGCCGCGCGGCCCTTGCACGAGGCCGTAAGGCATCACGTCATTGGTCACCATGGAAACCGCGCCGATAATGGCGCCCCGTCCGATCCGCACCCATTGGTGGATCCCGGAAAGGCCGCCGACGATCACGTCATCGCCGATATTGCAGTGACCTGCGACGGCCGAGTTGTTCACCAGGATCACCCGGTCGCCGATGATCGCGTCATGGGCTACGTGGCAGCCCGCCATGAAGAGCCCGTCATTGCCGATCTGTGTGACGCCGCCGCCACCCTCGGTGCCGGTATTCATGGTCACATGCTCGCGGATCCGGTTACGCTCCCCCACCACGAGGCGTGAGCGTTCGCCCGCGAATTTCAGGTCCTGAGGGATCTCGCCGATGGTGGCGAAGGGGAAGATGACCGTCTCATCGCCGATCTCGGTCCAGCCTGTGACCACCGCATGGCTCTTGATCTCAACCGCGCGGCCAAGCGTAACCTCGGGTCCGATCACGCAGAGCGGGCCGATCTTGCAGTCGGGGCCGATCGTGGCGCCGCCCTCGATGACCGCGCTCGGGTGGATCTGAGCGCTGGGATCGATCCCGCTCATGCGGCGTCCTTCGGCAGATCCATCATGGCGGTGAACTCGGCCTCGGCGGCCAGCTCCCCATCCACCGTGGCCTTGCCCGCGAACTTCCAGACCTTGCCCCCGGGCTTGCCGCGCAGGGCCTCGACCGACAGCTCGACCACATCGCCGGGCACCACCTTGCGGCGGAACTTGCACTTATCGATTCCCATGAAATAGACCAGCATGTCCTGATCCGCGATATCCATGGAGATCCCCACCAGCAGGGCTGAGGTTTGGGCCAGAGCTTCGATGATCAGCACGCCCGGCATGATCGGCTCACCCGGGAAATGGCCCTGAAAATGCGGCTCGTTGAAGGTGACATTCTTGATGCCCGTAGCCGATTTGAACGGATCCATGGCGACGACCTTGTCCACCAGCAGGAACGGATAGCGATGGGGCAGGATCCGTTGGATCAAATCAATATCCGCGGTTCGGACGATCTGCGGCTCCGGTGTCGCCGTGTCAGTCATGCCTGCTCTCCTCGATGTCTTGGGTCGTCTGGTGAGGTTTCGCCTAGCAAGCCCCGCGCCCTGTGACAAGGGAGCCGGTGGCGCAGGCTACTCCGCGGTGGGGGTCTCAGCCTCTGGCGCGGGCGGATCCGTCTCCAGCGCGTCGGGCGGCAGGGCCGTGCCCGCCTGGGCTTCCATCTCCGCCAGAGCGGCATTGACCCGGGCGATCGCCTCGTCGGTCACGTTGATCCGGTCATCTGAGAGAAACACCTGGCGCTGATCGAGGAATACGTAGGCCCCGTATTCGGACAGAAGCCCACCAAGGACCGGCAGCACAAGTTCCAGAAACCGCTGCCGCTGGCGGTCGCTCTCGGCCACGAGCTGCTGGGACTTGGCGTCCTGCTCTTCGCGGAAGCGGGACACCTGGGTATCGAACGCGTCGGCAGCTTCCCGAAAGGCCTCGGGCGTCATGGTCGGGCGCGCCTCGGTCAGTGCGCGCTCCTTCTCCACGAGATCCGCCTCGATCTGCCGGTTTTCGCGCGCCAGTTGGCGGGACGCCTCCTCGAGCGCGCGGTTGAGTTCCACCCCAAAGGTGCTTTCCGCAAAGAGACGATCCTGATCGAGGACCAGAACACTGCTGCGGATGTCTTGCTGCGCGGCACTCCCACCGGCCCATGCCAGCATCAGCCCGGTCAGGACGCCAAAGGTCGCGCGACGATGCGAAGGACGCATGCGCGCCACCTCAGAAGCGGGTCGAGATAGTGAAGTCGAAATTGTTCTCTTCGTCGAAGTCTTCTTTCTTCACCGCACGCGAGAAGTTGAAGCGCAGGGGACCGATTGCGGTGTCCCAGAAGACCGAGATCCCGATGGATGACCGAAATCGCAGGCTGTCATCGACTTCGACGCCATCAAAACCAACCGTATCATCCAGATCCCAGACAGAGCCAACATCGAAGAAGGCCCCGAATTCGATCCCGTATTCCTCGGGCAGACCCAGCGGGAACTCAGCCTCAAATCGCGCAACTGCATAGTGATTGCCGCCCAGAGCGTCTTCGTTCGGGGCCGCGAGGTCGCGCGGTCCGGTACCGTTGGAAGCGAACCCGCGCAGCTGCGACCGTGACAGGAAGAAACGGTCCGTCACATTCGGTGCACTATCGCCGATCGGCGTGATCGTCCCACCCTCGATTGCGGCGCGCAGCAAGATGTCTTCGTTGAAGAAACGCCGCTCCGCGATGGCGCGGGCCTCGGTGACCACGAAGCTGTTGTCACCCCCAACACCTTCCAGGCTCTGCCCGAAACTCAGGAGCACGCCCGCCGTCGGGTTGAGGCCCGACCGGCGTGTGTCGAAACTATAGGTGTAGCCGATACGGGCGCCGGTTTCCTTGCCGATCTCACGGAGCAGGATGGGCGACGACAGCTCCTCATCTAGATCCGAAAGTTCCGTCTCGAAATAACCGACATTCAAGCCGAGACGACCGTTTTCGCTCACCGGGAAGGACAGACCGAAATCAATACCCGCCCGGTCAATGTCAAACTCGCGGTTCGAGTTATCGGAGCTGGTGACGCCGATCGTTGTCGAAAAGCGCAGATCCCGCGAGAGGAAGGACGGCTCCACAAAGTTGAAGCTCACATTCTGATCGCCAGAGGTCCCATCAAAGCTGAGGGACACTGTCTGGCCGCGCCCCAGAAAGTTCCGCTCAGTAAGTGCGACGACGAGGCCAAACCCGTCCTCGACCGAGAACGACCCGCCGAAGGAGAGCGACCCCGTGGGCGCCTCTTCAACATTCACATCCACAATGACCGTGTCATCAGATGAGCCGGGGCGGGTGTCCACATCCGCGTTGGCAAAGTATCCGAGCGCCCGGATCCTGTCCGCCGCTTGCCGGATCTCCCGCGGGTTGAACGGATCCCCTTCCACAGTGTCGAACTGGCGACGGATCACGCGGTCGAGCGTTGTGGCATTTCCTTCGATGTCGATGCGTTCAACGAAGACCCGCGGCCCGCGTTCCAGCACGAAATTCACATCGAGCGTGCCTTCGAGATCATTGCGGCTCACGCGCGGCGAGACCCGTACAAAGTTCAGCCCTTGCTGCAAGGCGAGCCGCTCCAGGCGCGTGATCGTCCGATCAACCTTGGCAGGCGAATAGATCTCTCCCGGATCCAGATCGATGGCCGCGATATAGGAGTCGATATCCACCTCGCGCAGATCGCTACTGGCCGTCAGCTCCCCTATGCGAAACTGCTGGCCTTCGCGTAGGGTGAAGGTGACGAGCACTGCATCCCGCTCACGGGACAGCTCGGGCGCCACGGAGAGCACCTGGAAATCCACATAGCCGCGTGACGTGTAGAAATCCGTCAGAAGCTGTCGGTCAAACTCGATCCGGTCTTCGATGAAGCTGTCCGCGCGAATGACCTGGCGCAGGAAGCTGGCTTCCTTCGTGGCGAGAACCCGGCGCAGGCGTCGATCCGAATAGACCCGGTTGCCGACGAAACTGATCCGCTCGTTCTCAACGACCGCGCCCTCGGTGACTTCAAAAACCAGATCGACGCGGTTGTCGCTGCGGCGGATGATGACCGGGGTCACCGTGGCGGCCAGTCGACCGCTCACACGGTAGGCCTCGACAATCGCGGCCGCCCCGGCTTCGGCTATGGCTGGGTTGTACACTTGGCGTGGGCCCGCCTCGATCAAGGGGAGCAGAACATCGTCGTCCAGACGCCGGTTCCCCTCAACCGCGATCTGGTTGATCGTGGGGTACTCGACCACGTCAATCACCAGCGTGCCACCCCGGGGCGTGATCTCGACGGATTCGAAGAGGCCCGAGGCCTGGATGCGGTTGAACGCGTCGTTCAACTCGCCCGCGGTCACAGTCTGGCCCCGGTCGATCTGCGCAAAGCTCAGGATCGTCGCGGCCTCGATCCGCTGGTTGCCGTTAATCTCAACCCGGTCAAAGCGAAAATCTTGCGCCGCACCCATATTTGGGGCGCTGACGCTCAGCATCATACCAAGGAATGTAGCCATCAGGACGCGTAACGCGGACGTGCCCAACCTCGGAATCCAGCTAATCATAGAATCTGCCCCGCACCTTGCCTGTCCTTGTCCCGTAGCCGGAACAGCGGGGATTGTCAAAAAAACGCCGGGCTTTCTTGCGAGTTTTCGCGTGTCCTTCTGCCGCGCGGCCTGGCCCCGCTCGGGGCGGCAGGCCACCGCGTTAGGGGCAGAAGAGATCGTTGCTCAGCGCAAAGACCATCAAGGTCAACAACATGGCGAGCCCTGCGGTCATCATCACCCGGAGCGCCTTGTCGCTGGGCGGACGTCCGGTGACGGCCTCATAGGCATGAAAGACCAGATGGCCGCCATCCAGAACTGGCACCGGGAAGAGGTTCAACATACCCACCGCCGTGGACAACACCGCGATGAACCAGATGAACTGGTCGAGCCCTTGGGACGCCACAGCACCCGAGGTTTCGGCGATCCCGATCGGGCCGGAGATATTGCAGGTGCTGATCGCGCCCGTGATCATGTGCCAGAGCCCCGAGAGCGACGAGCGGATGATGAAGATCATCTGCTCCACCCCCTGCCACAGGGCGGCGAAGGGACCCGGCGTTACTGTCTCGGGCTCAAAGAACATGCCCCCGGTGATCCCGATCAGCCAGCGGGTCTCAAACCCGCCTTCGGGCAGGGGCAGATCCATGCGGCGCGGTGCGACGGCAATCGTCAGCTCCGTGCCACTGCGCCAGACCTGCATTGCAAGTTCCGCTCCGGCAGAGGCCTCGACCGCCTCGCGCAGATCTTCGAACGCATAGACCGGCGTGCCATCGATGGCGATGATCACATCGCCCACCTCGAAGCCCTCATCCATCGCCGCGCTGCGCGGCTGCAGCCCGGAGACCAGCGGCGGCATCAGGTACGGCCCCGTCACATCGCGGGTCGATCCGTCGCGATCCACCGTGTAGGTCAACTCCGGCTGACGTGGCAGGGTCTCCCGCAGGGCATTCAGCGCGACATAATCAGGCGTCGCCTGCCCTTCGATCGCGGTGATGACATCGCCGCTGCGCAGCTCGGAATTGGCCACGGGCACATCTACCAGCGCGCCAATCGTCGGACGCTCGGTCGCGGTGCCCTGCCAGAAGATCATGGAGCCAAAGACCACAATCGACAGAATGAAGTTGAAGACCGGCCCGGCCGCCACGGTCGCCGCCCGCTTCCAGAGCTTCGCGCCATGCATGGTCCGCGACAACTCCGCCTCCGACAGGGCGCCCATCGCCTCGCCATCCTTGCCGCTGGCCGCGTCGCTATCCCCGAGAAACTTCACATAGCCGCCGAAGGGCAGTGCTGCGACCTGCCACTGGGTGCCGCGCTTGTCGACCCGGCTATAGAGCACCGGCCCAAAGCCCAGGGAAAACACCTCCGCATGGATCCCGCACCAGCGCCCGACGATGTAATGGCCGTATTCGTGAATGGCGACGATGATGCTGAGGGCGACCACGAAGGCGATCACGGTGAAAGCGAGCCCGCCAAAGGAGGGGATCAGTCCGACAAGGTCCAAGAGATGTCCTTCGCTAGATGCTGTCTTCAGCGGTTTGACGCGCGGGCCGCAGCCTCGCGTGCGGCCATATTCCTTGCGAGATGGTCCACTTCCGCGACGCAATCAAGGCTTTGTGGTGGAATCGACAGACTTGTGTCCCGGTCCATCCCCTCCAGTGTCGCCTCGACCACCGCGGCCATGTCGAGAAATCCGATCTGTTCGGCGATAAACGCATCGAGCGCGGCCTCTTTCGCGGCGTTGAACACCGCACCCGCGCGCCCGCCCGTAGCCATGACCTCGCGCGCGAGACGCAGGGCCGGGAAGCGCAGTTCATCCGGACGCTCAAAGCTGAGATTGCCAATGGCTGCGAGATCCAGCCGTGCCACGGGCAGATCGCGCCGCTCCGGCCAGTGGAGCGCATAGCCGATCGCGTGGCGCATATCGGGCGCACCGAGATGGGCCATCAAGGCGCCATCCTTGAAGCCGACCAACGCATGGACAATGGATCCGGGATGCACCACGGCCTCGATCCGCTCAGGGTCGATCCCGAAAAACTCTCGTGTTTCAATGAGCTCCAGCGCCTTGTTGAACATGGAGGCACTGTCGATGCTGATCCGTTGACCCATATCCCAGTTCGGATGCGCCACGGCCTCGGCCAAGGTCGCCTTGGCAATCGCATCGAGAGGCCAGTCGCGGAACGGGCCCCCGCTGGCCGTGATGACGATCCGTTCGACCGCCTCCATATCCTCGCCCACCAGCGCCTGAAACACGGCCGAATGCTCGCTATCCACGGGCAGGATCCGGGCGTCATGGGCGCGCGCCTCGGCCAGTAGGAGCGGACCGGCGGTCACAAGACTTTCCTTGTTCGCCAGCGCCAGGGACCCGCCATGGCGCAAGGCCGCAAAGCCGGGATAGAGACCGGCCGCCCCGACAATCGCGCTCATCACCCATTCCGCAGGCCGATCCGCCGCATCACAGAGCGCTTGGGCCCCGGCGGCAACCTCCACCCCTGAGCCTGCGAGCGCCGCGCGCAGATCCTCGAGCCGGTCCTCATAGGCGGTGATGGCGATATCCGCCTGCAATTTGCGGGCCTGTTCGGCCAGAAGCGCGATATTGCCGCCACCGGACAGGGCCACGACATCATAGGCCGCAGGATCCCGCTCGATCAGATCAACCGTGTTCTGGCCGATGGAGCCGGTGGACCCAAAGATTGAGATGCGTCGTGCCATGCTGTCGTCTCCCCCCCGCGTCTTGTTACAGGGGGAGCGGCGGGAAATCGATGATCTGTTCGACCAGCAGCAGAAGAACCGAGGCGCCAAGCATTCCGTCGAACCGGTCCAGCAAGCCGCCATGCCCCGGGATCAGGGCAGAACTGTCCTTGACCCCGGCCCGGCGCTTGAGCGCGCTTTCCGTGACATCGCCCATCTGGCTTGCCATGGCGAGCGCGATGGAAATCCCGATCAACTCGGAGCCCGCAATGGTCTGGGTCATGAAGATCCAGCCGACGATCCCGGCCCCGATCCAGCCCGCGCCCGTGCCCGACCAGGTTTTCTTGGGGCTGACCTTGGGCCAGAATTTCGGCCCGCCGATGATCCGGCCCGCGAAATACCCGGCCACATCCGTGACCACGACAACGAGCACGAGCCAGAGCATCCAGATCATGCCGAAATCCTGCCGCAGCACCCAGAGACCCAGACCGGCCACGCCGATAAAGGCGGTGTAGAGGGCAAAGACCCGGCGGGAGCTTTCGAACCTCCCGACCCCGATCATCGCCGGCAGCAGTAAGAGCGGGAGCGCAAAGCCCAAGGGCAGCACCGCGCAGGAGGCCAGCGCCGCCCCGGCAGCCGTGGCCACGACCACCGCCCCGCGTTGGTCTTCGGGGGCGATCATCCGGGCCAGTTCCCAGACCATGGCCCCGACCACCAATGCGAGCAGAAGAAGAAAGAGCGTCCCGCCGACCCAGATCGCCGTCACGCCCACCGCGACCATGACCACTGCCGAGCCGAGGCGCGGCAAGAGGTCGTCGAAGCTGGCCTTGGCTGGCATTCAGGCGGGGTCCGCAGGCTCAGGCAATCGCGCCGAAGCGACGCGAGCGGCCTCCGAAGCGGTCGACCACTTCGGCAAAGATCTCGGGCGTGAAGTCGGGCCAGAGCGTGTCGATGAACTCATATTCCGCATAGGCCGACTGCCAGAGCAGGAAGTTCGAGATGCGCGCTTCGCCCGAGGTGCGGATCACCAGATCCGGGTCCGGCAGCACGCAAGTATCGAGGTAATGGGTCAGCGTGGTCTCATCTACGCTCTCGGCGTCGAGCCGTCCGGCGGCCACCTCTTGCGCGAGGCGCTTGGTGGCACGGGCCACCTCGTCCCGCCCGCCATAGTTCAGCGCGATGGTCAGGTTGACCCGCGTGTTATGGGCGGTCAGTTCCTCGACCTCATCCATCAGGTCGCGCAGTTTCTCATCGAGCCGCACGCGGTCGCCGATGAAGCGCACCCGCACGCCTTCGCGCAGAAAGCCCTGCATTTCCTTGCTGATATAGCGCCGGAAGAGGCTCATGAGGCCCGAAACCTCGCTCTGCGTCCGCTTCCAGTTCTCGGTCGAGAAGGCAAAGATCGTCAGATACTCGATCCCGAGATCCGGGCAGGCCTCGACCACCGCGCGCACCCGGCGCGCCCCGGCCTGGTGCCCGAAGAGCCGCGGGCGTCCGCGCTCCTGTGCCCAGCGGCCATTGCCATCCATGATGATCGCGACATGGCGGGGGCCGCCATCGCCACCAGAGGCCTTAAGCTGTGTCTGTGCTGCCTTTTGCATCTTCGTCTCGCTTTCGCTGCCTCCCGATTTGATCCAGAGCCCGCCCGGAGGCGGACCGTCGCCCGATCAGACCTGCATGATCTCCGCTTGCTTGGTCTCCAGGGCGTCATCGACTTTCTTGATCTCGGTATCGGTCAAGGCCTGAACCTCGTCGGACCAGATCTTGTGGTCGTCCTCGCTCATCCCGTCGGCTTTGAATTTCTTGAGCTGATCCATCCCGTCCCGGCGGACATTGCGGATCGAGATCCGGGCATTCTCGGCGTATTGCGCGGCCACCTTGGTCAACTCGCGACGACGCTCTTCGTTGAGCTCCGGAATCGGCAGCATGATGATCGTGCCATTGAGCTGCGGGTTGATGCCCAGCCCGCTCTCGCGGATGGCCTTCTCGACCTTGCCGACAAGACCCTTGTCCCAGACATTCACCGTCACCATGCGCGGTTCGGGCACGTTCACGGTGCCGACCTGGTTGATCGGGGTCTTCTGGCCATAGGCATCCACCATCACCGGCTCCAGCATGGAGGCCGAGGCCCGCCCGGTGCGCAGGGAAGCGAATTCCGTGCGCAGGCTGCCAATGGCGCCGTCCATCCGGCGGGCCAGATCGTCAATATCAAGGTCGAAGTCTTCGTCGGACATGTAAGTCTCTTGGTTCGTGTCGCTGTCATCTGCCAAGGGCTTTGTATACCCGGCGACGCGCAGATGTATAGCAACCAATCATGACAAGTGTTGCGGTGTCGCTAACAGATGGGCCGATTTCAGCCGGCATTGACCACCGTATAGGTGCCCTCGCCCGCCAGAATACCTCGGAACCCGCCGGGCTCATCAAGGGAAAACACGATGATCGGCAGCTTGTTGTCCCGCGCCAGGGCAATCGCGGAGGCATCCATCACGCCCAGATGCTGGGCAAGGCAATCGTCATAGCTGATCTGGTCAAACCGCACCGCATCCGCGTGTTTGACAGGGTCCTTGTTATAGACGCCATCCACCTTGGTGCCCTTGAAGATGGCCTCACAGGACATCTCGTTGGCGCGCAAGGTCGCGGCCGTGTCGGTGGTGAAATAGGGGTTGCCGGTCCCGGCCGCGAAGATGCAGACGCGCGCCTTCTCCAAGTGGCGGACCGCACGGCGGCGGATATAGGGCTCACAGACCTGATCCATGGGGATCGCGCTGATCACCCGCGTATGGATGCCCAGCCCCTCGAGCGCGGCCTGCATGCCAAGCGCGTTCATGACCGTGGCGAGCATGCCCATATAGTCCGCGGTCGTCCGCTCCATCCCCTGGGCGCTGCCCTGAAGGCCGCGGAAGATGTTGCCGCCGCCGATCACCATGCAGATCTCGACGCCCAGATCATGGACCGACTTCACCTCTTGCGCGATGCGCTCGACCGTCGGCGGATGCAACCCGAACCCCTGAGGCCCCATCAGCGCCTCCCCCGAGATCTTGAGCATAACGCGCTTGTATTTCGTCGCGTTTGGGGCGGCATCGTCCATGGGGTGACCTCTGTCTTGTCTCCGGAGCGGAATTGCGCGCAAAATGATCCTATTCCGCGCCGGGATCAACGGCGAAACCGCCGCGCCCCGCGTGATTGCCCAAACCCGGTTCCCAGATGCCGCATCTCGATCTCTCGCAGCTCTCCGCAGAGCAGCCCGTGCTGATCGCGGGCCCGACGGCCTCGGGCAAGTCTGCCCTCGCGCTGGAGATCGCCGCGCGGCAAGGCGGGATGATCGTGAATGCCGATGCGTTGCAGGTCCATGACGCCTGGCGCGTGCTGAGCGCGCGCCCGGGCGCGGAGGATCTGGCCGCAGCCGAACACAAGCTCTATGGCCATGTCCCGCTTGGTGCGCCCTATTCCGTAGGTCATTGGCTGCGTGAGGTGGCGCAGTTGCAGAATCATGGCGGTGCAAGGTTGATTATTGTCGGAGGCACAGGGCTTTACCTAACGGCTCTCACCCAAGGTTTGAGCCCGATTCCAGAGGTCCCGGCGGAGATTCGGGCACAAGCGGATGCGCTGCGCCTGGAGGATCCGGCGGCTATGGCGGCGGAATTGCGGGCGCGCGACCCGGCAACCAGCGCCCGGATCGACATGGCCAACCCGATGCGGGTGCAGCGCGCCTGGGAGGTCTTGGCGGCAACAGACAAACCCCTGGCCACCTGGCAGGACGAGACCCCTGCGCCTGATCTGCCCCTTGCTGAGGCGGCGGCTTACGTGATCGACGCGCCCAAGGACTGGCTCACCCCGCGCATCGCGCTGCGTTTTGAGCAGATGCTCGCCGATGGCGCCCTGGACGAGGCGCGCGCCGCCCTGCCCCATTGGGACCCCACCGCGCCCTGGGCCCGCGCGATCGGTGCGCCAGAGCTGATCGCCCATCTGCGCGGCGAGATAAGCCTCGACGAGGCGCGCGAAGCGGCGATCATCGCCACACGACAATATGCCAAGCGGCAACGCACCTGGTTTCGGGCGCGCATGAAGGCCTGGACACAGCTGCCCGCATAATCCCGCCCATGGCGCAGAGCGCTCTAGCCCTAGTCCCGCGCAATGGTTAACCTTTTGCCATGACTGCGCCTGATCTACCCGTCTCTGTCACACCCTTGGCCGCGATCCTGCAGCGCGGGCGCTGGCGGCTGAGGGATCTGCATGCGGACCCGAATCCGGCGCTTTATGTGTTCACCAGGGGCCAGGGGCGCGTCTTTGTCGATGGCAAGACGCGGGGACTGACCGGGCCCTGCTACCTCTATATCCCGGCCCGCGCGACCACACGCTTTGCCTTTCCGGTACAGGTCTTCGGCACCAAGCTGAGCTTTACCCCCGAGATCGCCGAGGCGCTGCCGCAAACCGCGCTGCTCTTGCGCAACCCGACTGGCGCCGTACAGGCCGATCTCGCCTGGATGCTGGCGCGGATCGAGGCGGAAGGGCGCAGCGGAACCGAGGATGCCAGCGACGCGATCAGCGCCTGTGGCCGCCTTCTGGCCCTCGAGATCGCGCGGCTGCACCGGCAGGACGGCGCGCCGCTTTGGGCCACGAGCAAATCCGAACGGCTCGTGGCCGAGTTCATGGGGTTGATCGAGGCGGATCTGGCCGAACGCCCCTCAAACCAACCCTCGGTGGCGGGCTATGCGGAGCGCTTGGGGATCACGCCCACACATCTGACCCGGGTCTGCCAGTCTGTGGCGGGTACAGGCGCCTCGGCACTGCTTCAGGATCGGGTACTGTCCGAGGCACGCTGGCGCCTCGCGGACACGCCCAACCCCGTGCATCAGATCGCCGACGCGCTGGGCTATGGTTCGGCGGCCTATTTCGCGCGCAGCTATGGCGCGCGCATGGGCCAGCCCCCCAGCGCGGATCGCCTCGCCCTGCGGCGCGGGTAACGCATCCCGCAAGGTGACCCTAGGTCAAAGCGCTTCGGATTCGCCGGGCTTGGTTCGGCCATGTCGTTTTTGTGCAGTGTCAATGTCGTTTTTTTACCCTCTAAACCCGTTTCCGGGTGTTGACCGGCTCCGGAGAATGGGGCGTCATGGCGGCACACGCAAATATCGCCCTTGGGGACCTGCCGCCCAAAGCGCTCCTGAACGGAGTGCATTCGCGCGCCCCGGGACGATGCTCGCGCCATAAAAATGATTGTGTCTCAGGGGGAACTGACAAGATGACACTCACGACAATCCACGGGAATGCCATGCACCCGGCGGTGGAGATGTATGCCGAGGACTGCCGCCAGGGCACCATGTCCCGGCGGGAGTTCCTGACCCGGGCCTCGGCTTTGGGCGCGACCTCCGCCGCGGCCTATGCCTTGATCGGTGTCACCCCAGCCGAGGCTGCCGGGCATGGCGCGACCCCGGCCATGGGCGGCACGCTGCGCATTCAGCATCTGGTCAAGGCCATGAAGGAACCACGGACCTATGACTGGTCCGAACTGGGCAACCAGACCCGCGGCTTTCTCGAATATCTGGTGTCCTACAACGCGGACGGGACCTTCAGCCCCATGCTTCTGGAAAGCTGGGAGGTAAACGAGGACGCCACGGTCTATGTCCTGAACGTGCGCCCGAACGCGACCTGGAACAATGGCGACCCCTTCACTGCCGAGGATGTGGCTCGCAACATCGCCGGTTGGTGCGACACGAGCCTCGAGGGCAACTCCATGGCCGCGCGCTTCTCCGGGCTGATCGATGCGGAGACCGGACAGGCGCGCGACGGGGCAATCACTGTTGATGGGGATCTGACCGTCACCCTAAACCTCTCGGCGCCGGATATCACGGTGATCGCGAACATGTCGGACTACCCGGCGGCGATCACCCATGCGAGCTATGATGGTGGCAACCCGTTCGATCACGGCATCGGGACGGGTCCGTTCCGCCCGGTGAGTTTCGAGACCAATGTCCGCGCCGTGCTGGAGCGCGCCACGGACCACACCTGGTGGGGCACCGAGGTCTATGGCGGCCCCTATCTCGATCGGGTCGAGTTCATCGACTACGGCACGGATCCGGCCACATGGTTCGCCGGGGCCGAGGCCGAAGAGGTGGATCTGACCTACGAGACAACAGGCGATTTCGTCGACCTCTTCGACGCCATTGGATGGACCGGGACCGAGGCCGTGACCGGCGCGACGGTCGTGCTGCGCCCGAACCAGGCAGCCGAGGTTGACGGCGTGACCCCCTATGCCGATGCCGCCGTGCGCCGCGCCATGGCGCAAGCCGTGGACAACAACGTGCTGCTGGAGCTGGGCTATAACAATCTGGGCACGGTGGCCGAGAACCACCATGTCTGCCCGATCCACCCGGAATATGCCGAGATCCCGGCCCCGGTCTATGACCCGGCTAGTGCCAAGGCGGCGATGGAGGCCGCGGGGCTCGGCGATTTTGAGCATGTTCTGATCACTCCGGATGAAGAGTGGCTGTCGAGCACCGGCGCCGCCCTTACCGCGCAGTTCCGGGATGCCGGGCTGAATATCGAGCATCGCATCCAACCCGGCGCCACCTTCTGGGGCGACTGGACCAAGCATGCCTTCTCGACAACCTCCTGGAACCATCGCCCGCTCGGCGTACAGATCCTGGCGCTGGCCTATCGCAGCGGCGAGGCCTGGAACGAAACCGCCTTCAGCAATGCTGCGTTTGACGAAGCGCTTGCCGAGGCCATGGCGATCTCGGACGCCGATGCCCGCCGCGAGAAGATGGCGGTGATCCAGCAGATCCTGCGCGATGAAGGGGTGATCATCCAGCCCTTCTGGCGGTCGCTCTACAACCACCACCGGGGCGATGTGGTGAATGCCGAAAAGCATCCGAGCCACGAGATCCACCTCCACAAGATCGGCTTCAGCGCCTAGGCGCAGATCCGGTTCATCCCGACAGATCCGGGGCCGCCCGTGCGCGGCCCCGATGCCCTTGAGCGGGCCCGTCCGGGGTCTTGACCACAGCACGAAAGAGAGGTCCGGCTCATGCTCGCCTTCATTCTGCGCAGGACTGGCGTGGTCGCGCTCACCGCCCTCTGTGTGACCTTCATCGTCTTTGCGATGACCAATCTGCAGCCCAATCTGGAGAAGGTCGCCAAAAGCCAGGGCTCGGTCCGCATGACCGATGCGGAGGTCGAGAGCTGGCTGACCCGGAACGGCTATGACGCGCCCATGCTCATGCGCTATGGCGAATGGCTGGGGCTGGTGCCCGGCTGGACCCAGACCGATGCGGAGGGTGGTACGCGCGGGCGCTGCATCGAAGGCACGCTGCCTGCGGGTGAAGCCCCCGACCAGACCCGCTGCGGGATCCTGCAGGGCGATTTCGGCACCTCCACCGTGTTTCGCGCCGATGTGGGCGGGGTGATCGCGGAGCGGTTGGCGCTCACGGGCAAGCTGATGTTCTGGGTGATGGTGGTCATGGTGCCTTCGGCTTTGCTGGTCGGGGTTCTGGCCGGAATGCGGGAGGGGTCGCGCACCGACCGGACCCTGTCGACCTTCTCCATCGCGACCACGGCGACGCCGGAATATGTCTCGGGCGTGGTGCTGGTGGTGCTCTTTGCCTCCTCGACCTCGGGGCTGTCGCCAATCCTCGCCGAATGGGGCTGGATCGACGGGCGCACCATGCTCAAGGGCTCCGCGTCCTCGGCAGCGGAGGATGCCACGTTGGAAAACTTCACCCTGCCGGTGATGACCATGGCGCTTTATGGCATGGGCTATATCGCGCGGATGACCCGTGCTTCCATGGCCGAGGTGATGACCGCGCAATACATCCGCACCGCGCGGCTCAAGGGCGTGAGCTTTCGCAACATCGTGGTGAAGCACGCCCTGCGCAATGCGCTGATCGCGCCCTTTACCGTGATCATGCTGCAATTCCCCTGGCTGCTGACCGGGGTCGTAATCGTCGAAACCCTGTTCAACTACAAAGGCTTCGGCTGGACCCTGGTGCAGGCGGCCTCGAACAACGATATCGAGCTGCTCTTGTCCTGCTCGGTGGTGGCCGTGGTCGTGGTGCTGGTGACTCAGCTGATTTCCGATATCGGCTACGTCTTCCTCAACCCCCGCATTCGGATCGCGTGAGGAGAGAAGGATATGGACCCCATGACCACACTCGAGATCTGGACCAAGGCCTTTGTGCAATTCATGCCGGTCTGGGTCGCGCTGACCTCAACCTTCCTGCTCTCGACCGCCTATAAGCGGCGGCTCGGGCTTTACGGCAAGCTCTTTGACAGCCCGATCGGCATGGTCGGTTTCGGGATTGTCATGTTCTGGGTCTTTACCGCGCTCTTTGCGGATCTGATCGTGACTCATGACCCGCTCGACGTGGTGTCGGGGATGAAGAACAAGGCGCCGGGAACGCCCCTGCCCTCGGGCTCGGACGGGTTCAGCCACTATATCTTTGGCGGCGACAATCTCGCCCGGGACGTGTTCAGCCGCATGGTGATGGGCGCGCGCGAGGTCCTCAAGATCGCACCGGCGGCGACTCTCTTTGCCTTCATGGTCGGGATCGTGCTCGGCTTACCCGCAGGGTATTTTGGCGGGCGGCTCGATACGGTGCTGAGCTTTGTCGCCAATCTGGTGCTGGCTTTCCCAGTGATCCTGCTCTTTTACCTGCTGGTCACGCCGGAAATCGTCGCCACGGGCATCCCGGTCTATATGGCAGCGGTGCTGTTTCTCTTTCCGATCCTGTTTCTGCTGGTGCTCTGGCATTCGCGCTATTTCACCCAGCCGGGCAAGCGGAACCTCTATGTGGGTCTGACGGTGCTGATCGGCGGGTGGCTCTATCTCGGACTGGCCTTTGACGCGGATCCGCTGGGTCTGATCTCCATGCCGCCCAATGTGCTGATCGTCTTTGTCTCGGTGGTCTTCGTGAACTCGCCCACGGTGTTCCGGATCGTGCGAGGCATTGTTCTGGACATCCAGACCCGGGACTACGTAGCCGCCGCCCAGACCCGGGGCGAGGGTCCGTGGTACATCATGCTCTGGGAGATCCTGCCCAATGCCCGCGGCCCTCTGATTGTCGATTTCTGCCTGCGGATCGGCTATACGACGATCCTTCTGGGCACACTTGGGTTCTTTGGGTTGGGCGTGAGCCCCGAAAGTCCCGATTGGGGCTCCACGATCAATGAGGGGCGCCGCCTGCTGTCGGTCTATGCCCATCCGGCGCTGGCCCCGGCGCTCGCGCTGATGAGCCTTGTGCTGGGCCTGAACCTGCTGGCCGATGGGCTGCGCGAAGAAAGCCTGAAGGATTGAGGCGGATGGGAACGCGTGCCCTTTCTGGACCGGATGCCGGGCGTGAGGCGACCCGCGGGGGCCAGCCCCCGCACCCCCGGAGTATTTCAGGAACAATGAAAGACAGGTGGAAGAGATGACCGAGCCCTATGACGGCCCCATTCTCGAGATCGAGAACCTGTCGATTTCCTTTTTCACACGGCTGCGCGAGATCCCGGCGGTGATGGATTTCTCCTGCACGGTCATGCCCGGAGAGGCCATGGGCCTCGTGGGCGAGAGCGGCTGCGGAAAATCCACCGTGGCGCTGGGCGTGATGCAGGACCTGGGCGTGAACGGGCGGATTGTTGGGGGGACGATCAAGTTCAAGGGGCGGGACCTGAACAGCATGTCGTCCGAGGAGTTGCGCTGGATCCGGGGCAAGGACATCGCCATGATCTACCAGGAGCCCATGGCGAGCCTGAACCCGGCCATGCGGATCGGCAAGCAGCTCATGGAAGTGCCGATGATCCATGAAGGAGTGTCGGAGGCCGAGGCCTACGTGCGCGCGCTGGAGGTGGTGACGGATGTGCGCCTGCCGGACCCGGAGCGCATGCTGAACAGCTTTCCTCACCAGCTCAGCGGGGGGCAACAGCAGCGCATCGTGATCGCCATGGCGCTCATGGCGAACCCGGCGCTTTTGATCCTCGACGAGCCGACCACGGCGCTGGATGTGACGGTCGAGGCTGCCGTGGTCGATCTGGTCAAGGATCTGGGCAAGAAATACGGCACCTCGATGCTCTTTATCTCCCACAATCTCGGGCTGGTGCTGGAGACCTGCGACCGGCTTTGCGTGATGTATTCCGGCGAGGCCGTGGAGACCGGCTCGATCGCGGATGTGTTTGACCGGATGCAGCACCCTTACACGCAGGCGCTTTTCCGGTCGATCCCGCTGCCGGGCGCGGACAAGACCGCGCGCCCGCTCGTGGCGATCCCGGGGAACTTCCCCCTGCCCCATGAGCGGCCCAAGGGCTGCAATTTCGGGCCGCGTTGCGCCTATTTCGAAGCTGGGCGCTGCGATACGGGCGCGGTGCCTATGGCGGAGATCCTTGGCGATGACCGCCATGACACGCGCTGTGTGCGGTTCGATGAGATCGACTGGACTGCCCCGATCGAGACCACGGCGCAGAGCGCCAAGCCCGCTCCGGGGCCGGTGGTGCTGAAAATGGAGAACCTCAAGAAATACTACGAGGTCGCGGCCTCCGCGCTCTTTGGTGGGTCCAACACGAAGGTGGTCAAGGCCAATGAGGACCTGACCTTCGAAGCGCGGGAGAGCGAGACCCTGGCGATTGTCGGCGAGTCCGGCTGTGGCAAGTCCACCTTTGCCAAGCTGCTCATGGGGCTCGAGACCGCGACCGAGGGGCGGATCCTGCTGGACAATTGCGAGATCCAGAACACCGAGATCGAGCAGCGCGATACCGGGACCGTGGCAGATGTGCAGATGGTGTTTCAAAACCCCTTTGACACGTTGAACCCTTCCATGACGGTCGGGCGGCAGATCATCCGGGCGCTTGAGATCTTTGGCGTCGGGGACAGTGATGCCGCCCGGGAGGAGCGGATGCTCCGCCTGCTTGATCTGGTGAAGCTGCCCCGGGCCTTTGCGGACCGGATGCCACGGCAGCTCTCGGGCGGTCAGAAGCAGCGCGTGGGCATTGCCCGCGCCTTTGCCGGGGATGCCCGGATTGTGGTGGCCGATGAGCCGGTCAGCGCGCTCGATGTCTCGGTGCAGGCGGCGGTGACAGACTTGCTGATGGAGATCCAGCGCGAGAACAAGACCACGCTGCTCTTTATCTCCCATGATCTCAGCATCGTGCGCTATCTCAGCGACCGGGTGATGGTGATGTATCTCGGCCATGTGGTGGAGCTCGGCACGACGGAAGAGGTCTTCGCCCCGCCCTATCACCCTTATACGGAGGCCCTGCTATCGGCGGTGCCCATTGCGGACACGACGGTGGAGAAGGAACGGATCGTGCTGGAGGGCGACATTCCCTCGGCCATGAACCCGCCGCCGGGCTGCCCGTTCCAGACGCGCTGCCGCTGGAAGACCGAGGTGCCGGAGGGGAAATGCGACCGGGAGGTGCCCCCGACCCGGATCTCCGAGACAGGGCATCAGATCAAATGTCACCTCTCGGAGGCGGTGCTGGCGCGCATGACCCCGGTGATCAAGATCGCGGCGGAGTAGACCCGGCGCTTTCCGCGCGAAAGCGAGCGATCCAATCAGCGCTCTCTGCATCCGCCAAGCGCGCAGTGGGGATCGCGACCTGTTCCGCGGCAGCAGGATCGCGCCCCAGATGGGCGAGCACCTGCGCCAGAACGCCCTGAGGGTCCTGCGCCAGGCTCTCATAGGTGAGCCGTAGGGGCATGATGCCTTCGCGTGCGAACCATAGGCGCCAGTCTTCTTCGAACCGGGACAGCTCCGCCAGATGCGCCGCGATCGCGTCGTGATCATAACGCGGGGGTGCCGGCGGTGCGGTGCGCTCAAGCTCCCGGCCGTCCGCATGGGCGTGCCAGAGCCCGCTCTGCTCCGCCCGGACGCGCGAGACGGCTTGGGCGAGCTTGTCCTCCCGGCTGAGATGTAAAAAGCTGAGCGGGCCGAAAGCCGCCTCAAGCCGCGCATGGTCCGAAGGTTGATCCGGGAGAAGCTGCGCGAGCTGGTCCATAAAATAGGGGAAACTTCCGCGCTGCATCCGCAGGCCGAAGCACGCGGTCTCGCCGCGACCTCGTGCGATCCCTGCATCGAGAACAGCCTGCAGGGCCGCGCGCCTTGATGGGAACGTCGTGTCTGCCAGCCCGTAAACCTCCAGCCACCGAGTGAGCGACGGGGTGTGGAAATGGGAGTTTGGGTGCCCGGCCACACCGGTTGCTGTCAGCATCCGGCACAGCAGCGTGCTTCCGCTGCGCGGCGAGGTACAAAGGATATAGGCGCGCGCCGGGTTGGACATGGGGTCTGGTAGATTGGTGATCTTGGACACCCTGCCCGCGATCACGCCGTGGAGCAATCGCTTCGCTCTGCCTGCAAAGCTGTTCGCTGCGCGCAGCACATCGCATCCCGCATGGCGAGGAAGCCTCCGTGCGGCAGCTCGCCCCACTGCCCGCCAGAGCGCTGGGACACGGGCGCATGCGCCAGAGGCGGAGCGCGATCGCGTGCGATCCTCTGACCTCTCCGCCCGCATCCGCGCAGAAACCGACGCTTCATGTCGGGAACGGACGTGACCAAGCCCCTCCTCGCCCCCGACCCTCTGGGGGCACGGCAAGGAGGCAGGACATGGAAACTCATACGCGGGTCTGCGTCATCGGAGGCGGCGTCGTCGGATGCTCGGTCCTTTACCACCTGACCAAGCTCGGCTGGTCGGACGTGATGCTACTGGAGCGCTCCGAGCTGACCTCGGGCTCCACATGGCATGCGGCGGGCGGGTTCCACACGCTCAATGGCGACACGAATATGGCCGCGTTGCAGGGCTATACGATCGGACTCTACAAGGAGTTGGAAGAGATCACGGGCATGTCCTGCGGTCTCCACCATGTGGGCGGGATCACCTTGGCCGACACGCCGGAGCGGTTTGACATGCTCAAGGCCGAGCGCGCCAAGCACCGCTATATGGGCCTGCATACGGAGATCCTCGGGCCCGATGAGATCAAGGAGATGGCTGAGCTTGTGAACACCGATGACATTCTCGGTGGGCTCTATGATCCGCTGGATGGCCATCTGGACCCGTCCGGCACCACGCATGCCTATGCCCGTGCCGCCAAGATGGGGGGCGCGCAGATCCACACCCACACCAAGGTGACCGCGACAAGGCCGAACCAGGATGGGACCTGGACCGTTGAGACCGACAAGGGCACGGTGATGGCCGAGCATGTGGTGAATGCGGGCGGCCTCTGGGCGCGGGAGGTTGCGGCCATGGCAGGGATCTATTTGCCGCTGCTGCCCATGGCGCACCAATACATCGTCACCGATGACATCCCGGCGATCTATGAGCGCGACAGCGAGTTCCCCCATGTGATCGATCCCGGTGGCGAAAGCTATCTGCGTCAGGAAGGGCGCGGGCTCTGCATCGGGTTCTACGAGAAACCCTGCGAGGCCTGGTCCGTCGACGGCACCCCCTGGGATTTCGGCCATGAGTTGCTGAACGACCAGTTCGAAAAGATCGAGGACAGCATCGCCTTCGCCTATAGGCGGTTCCCGGTGCTCGAGACCGCAGGCGTCAAATCCGTGATCCACGGGCCCTTCACCTTTGCGCCTGACGGGAACCCCCTGGTCGGGCCCGTGCCGGGGCTGCGCAATTACTGGTCCGCCTGCGCGGTCATGGCCGGGTTCAGCCAGGGGGGCGGTGTTGGCCTCGCGCTGGCGCAATGGATGATCGAGGGTGAGACCGAGCGCGATCCACGGGCTATGGATGTCGCCCGGTTCGGGCGCTGGACGACCCCGGGCTACACGGTGCCCAAGGTGATCGAGAACTACCAGAACCGCTTTTCCGTGAGCTATCCGAACGAGGAACTGCCCGCCGCGCGCCCGTTCCGCACCACGGCCATGTATGACATCTGGTCCGAGAAAGGGGCCGTCTTCGGCCAGACCTATGGGCTCGAAGTGGTGAACTATTTCGCCCTGCCCGGGGAGCCGCGTTACGAGACGCCGAGCTTTCGCCGCTCCAACGCCTGGGAGGCCGTCAAGGCCGAAGTCGCCGCCGTGCGCGGCGCGGTGGGCATCAACGAGTTGCAGAATTTCGGCAAGTTCCGGGTGACGGGACCGCGCGCCCGCGCCTGGCTCGACCGGATCATGGCCGGACGGATCCCGGAGCCCGGCCGCCTTTCACTCACCCCGATGCTGGCCCCGTCCGGCAAACTGATCGGGGATTTCACCGTCTCCTGCCTGCACGAGACGGAGTATCAGCTCACCGCCTCCTATGGCGCGCAGGATCAGCACCTGCGCTGGTTTGAGACCCATCTGGAGGCCGGCGTCACCGTCGAGAACATCTCGGATGCGCGGACCGGCTTCCAGATCGCAGGCCCCAAGGCGCGAGAGGTGCTGGCCGCCTGCACCCGCGCGGATGTCTCTGCAGAGGCGTTCAAATTCCTCGATCTGCGCCCCATGACCATCGGCATGGCCCAATGCCTCGTCCAAAGGGTGAGCTATACGGGCGATCTGGGCTACGAGATCTACTGCTCCCAGGCCGAAGAGCGCCACCTCTTCCACACGCTCTGGGCTGCGGGCGCGCCGCTGGGCATGCGGCCCTTCGGGATGCGCGCGATGATGTCCCTGCGCCTCGACAAGTTCTTCGGCGCCTGGAGCCGGGAATACTCACCGGATTACACGGCGGCGGAAACCGGGCTCGACCGCTTCATCAGCTTCAAGAAAGGCGCAGAATTTATCGGGCGCGCCGCCGCCGAAGCGGAGCGCGCGGCAGGACCGGCCCGCAAGCTTTGCGCCTTCGCGGTCAACACCGCCGATGCGGATGTGGTGGCCTATGAGCCGATCTCAATCGCAGGCGATGTGGTCGGTTTCTGCACCTCAGGCGGCTATGCCCATCATTCGCAGACGTCGATCGCGCTGGGCTTTCTGCCCACCGACCGGATCGCCGCGGATGTGGAGGCCAGCATCGAAATCCTCGGCACCCACTGCCCGGCAAAACTGCTGACGACACCGCTCTTTGACCCGGATGGCGCGCGCATGCGTGGCTAGCGCCCCTGTCTTAAGTCTCCAAATATCCGCACCGGAGGCTCCCACCACTGGCCAAACGCGCCACCAAAGGTCAGTCTTGCGCCCATGTCGGATATCACCCTGATCCTTGCCGCCGGGCAGTCGCGTCGCATGGCCGGGCGCGACAAACTGATGGAGCTTGTGGATGGCCGCCCGCTGGTGGCGCGGCAAGCTGCGCTGGCCGCGCGGGTCACACGGGATGTCCTCGTGGCTCTGCCCCCGCGCCCCCATGCCAGATACGCGGCGCTTGACGGTCTGGGCGTGACCGCGCTTTCGGTCCCCGAAAGCGCTGAGGGGATGGGCGGGACCCTGCGGGGGGCGGTCGCACGGCTGCCGAAAACCTGCACGGGTCTCTTGCTCCTCCTCGGCGACTTGCCCGACATCACGGAACAGGATCTGCGCGCCGTGCTTGCGGCGCGACAGGACGCGCCCGAAGCCCGGATCTGGCGCGGGACCACGGGGACCGGCGCGCCGGGTCACCCGATCCTCTTTGCCCCGTCCACCTTTCCAGATTTCGCGGATCTTACGGGCGATGAAGGCGGGCAATCTCTGATCGCGCGCCACCGGGACCACGTCCATCTCGTCCCCCTGCCCGGCAACCGCGCGCGCCGCGACCTCGACACGCCGGAGGACTGGGCGGCCTGGCGCGCGGAAACTCAGCGCTGAGGGTCGAACCCGTTCCGCTCGCGATCGCCGGAGGCGGCGCAATCAGCTGACAACACAGAGGGAGCGCCAAACTCGCTGACGCGCAACGCAGCGGCCAGATCTCCTACGCCCCACGTGCCTCCGCCCGTTCCGTTGCGACATGGCGGAGGATGCGAGCATAGGTCTCTTCGCCCTGAGCGCCTGTGACCAGATGCTGGCGGTCAAACACCATGGCGGGAACGCCGGTCACGCCGCGAGAGGTCCAGATCAGTTGATGATCCCGCACGGCCTTGGCCCGGGCACCGGTTGCCACGACCCGGCGCGCCTCCTCCGGGTCCAGACCGATCTCCGCCGCAACGCCGACAAGCACTTCTGGATCGTTCAAATCCTCCCGGCGCGTGAAAAACGCGCCAAACAGGGCCAGCTGCGCGTCATGCGCCTTGCCGTAGTCTTTGGCCCAGTCCACCAGCTGATGGGCGCGGAACGTGTTCACCATCCGCATGTCGTCCGCATAGTTGAAGGCAAACCCCAACGCCTCCCCCAGCGCGGTCAGGCGCGCGCGGGACTTGATCGAGCCTTCGCGTGTCGTGCCGTATTTCGCCGCCAGATGCGCACGCAGGTTCTCCCCCGCCTCGGCCATCTCGGGGTTCAACTCGAACGGGTGCCAATGGATCTCGACGGCCAGCCCGGTAACGCCGCTGGCCTTCTGCAGCTGGTAAAACCCGATCACGCACCAGGGGCAGACGACATCGGAAATGATATCCACGCGGATTGAGGTCTCGCTCATCATCTCAACTCTCCCAAGGCTCCGGCACGGCACGACCACAGGACGGACAGCGGCCCATCCGGGCATGCAACTCGGCCTCCACTTCCTGTCGGATCTGCAAGGCCACCCCGGGCGACAACCCGAGCGACCGGCGCAGAGCCTCGATTTCGCGCTCCTCCGCGTCGCAGATGAACCCATCGGCGAGCGCCGCGCGGAATTGGGCTTGCATATTGGACCGGCGGCGATGCAGCTGCTCATTCAACCCACTGGCCAGAATGCCCGCCGGCAAGGCGGCCATGCCGATCCCGAGCACTGTGATCACGGCACCAAAGACCTTGCCCGCCACAGTCACTGGCGTGACATCGCCATACCCCACGGTGGTCAGGGTCGCGACAGCCCACCACATCGCGGCGGGGATAGACCCAAAGGTCTCGGGCTGCGCCTGATGCTCCACCAGCCAGGCACCGCTTGCCGCAAGCACGAGCATCACCATCAGGATGAAGAACCCGGCGAAGAAGGCCCCGGCTTCCTCCTCAAAGACCGCGAGCAGCATCCCGAGCGCCGGAGAATAGCGCGTGAGCTTGAGCAGGCGCAGCAGCCGGAAGGCGCGCAATATCCGCAGATCCACGGGGACCAGCACCACGAGCAGCGCGGGCAGGATCGCCAGCAGATCGATGATCGCCACGGGGGAGAGCATCCATCTGCCGTGCGAGCGGAAGCGCGGATCCTCCGGCGCGCTCCAAAGACGCGCCACATATTCGAGGATGAAGATGGCGAGCGAGATCCCCTCGAAGAGGTCGAACGCCCCCTGCCAACGGGCATAGATCCCATCGACCGTCTCGAGGATCACCGCCGCCACATTGAGGGTGATCAATGCGATCAGAGCGCGTTCCAGCAGACGTGGTCCCGGCGCCTCGCGGTCGGGGCGTTCGAGCCACCAGTGAACCCGCGACCGGAGCGATGCAGTATCATTCATGCCGGAACCTCCGCCAGGCGCGGAAGACCGGGATGACAATCTGCGAAAACAGCGCCGTGCCCCAGAGCAGGTTGCCCACAAGGGCCGGAACATGGGGCACGATGAAGAAGGTCGCGATGGCCAGCACGATCCCGAAGAGACGCACATCCCCGCGCCCGAACTCTGACGCGACCCGGTGCTCGATCACGTGGCTCAGCCCCCAGAGCATCGCGATATAGCCCGCCAATCCGAAGCACCCGATGGCCGCATATTTGGTCGGATAGGGCTCCCAGAACCCGACCTTCACCTCCGCGGCCAGGGCCACGCCCACCATGACACCGCAGAGCATCAAGATGAGATGCGCCAGCCACCAGGTGATCAGCGTTGCGGGCCGGGTGTTCTTCGGCTTCCCGTTGCCAACGAAGTCGAAATAGATCCAGCACATGACGAACATGGCCACGCCGCCGATGACGAAATTGACCAGCACATCCGGCGCGGCCTTGTAGATCCCCTTCTCGGACAGGGTGACGACCAACTTGAAGAACCCCTCGCCCAGAACGATCAAGGTCAAAAGCGCAAAGCGCTCGGCCATATGCCCGGCCCGCGGCACGAAGCGCTCAAAGCGCAGAACCGAAAGCTTGGGGATCATGTAGACCAGCTGCGTGGCCACCATCGCCGCGGCAAAGGCCCAGTAGGCCAAGGGCTTGGGCAGAAAGGCGATAATCGCGAAGACGAGCGCGAAACAGGCAAAGTTGCGGATCTGGACGGTGCACATGGACTGGCTCGATGCGGTGATCCGACGGGCGCGCAGGTAGAGCGCCGCCAGCATCGCGCGGTTTGCCGCGAACCCCAGCACGAAGAAGGCCCACCCGCCCCCATTGATGGCCGGAATGGCGGCGGCCATGAACATCAGCGTGCAGATCATCACCGCCATGATCACCCGGTGCCAGACATCCGTGCTGACATAGATGGAGTTGAAAATGCTCAGCTCCCCCCAGGCATACCAGAGCGCGATGAAGAGACCGGCGAAGACCAGAAACCCCTGGGGATCCAGATGGTGCGACAGGTAATTCCCCAGAAGGAAAATCGTCACCACATGGATCAGATCGTAGAAAAGCTCCGTCCAGTGGACATGCTCATGGGCGTGATCGAGATCCTGGTGATGCTGCGGCTTGCGCCACATGGGATGATCGTGGAGTGCCATGGGATCGGCTCCTGTCCTGTCAAACCTGCCCGTAGCGGGCGCGGGCCCAGATCACCGGGTCGGTGGTCTCTTCGTCTGCGATCACCGAGGCGAAACCGGGCTGGGCATAGCAGCGCGCGAGCCAGGCGGTCAGGCTGGGCCAGATCGCGGGATCAATGCGGAACCCGGTGATCTGCGCCCCGCGGAGCCAACTGGCCATGGCGATATCGGCAATGCTGAAGCTGCCCGCAGCGAACTCCGCCTCTCCCAGAAGGCCCGCGATCTCGTCCAGCAAGGGCGGTGCGTCGGTGGTCATGGCCTTGGCCACGACCTCCTCCTTGCCCCGGGGTTTACCGAAATAGAACGGCACGATAATGCGCTGGCCGATCATCATCCCGCCAAAGACCTGCGCCATGCGGCTGTCGGCGAAGCTCTGGATCCGCAAGGCGCGTGCCCGATCGGCAGGCGCGGCGGGGATCAGCGGCGGGTCGGGGGTGATGCTCTCGCTCCAGGCGATGATCTCGGCGCTCTCGGTGATCGGGGCGGCGCCGTCGCCGGGCAGAAGCACCGGCACGGTCCCGGACGGGTTGTGGCGCAAGACCTTCTCCCGCTCCGTATAGGGGACGACCGGGTCGAGCTTGTAGGGGATGCCCTTTGTCTCCAACGCGACGCGCACTTTACGCACGAAGGGCGAGACGGGATATCCGAGCAGCGTGACGGGCATCAATCGGCCCTCTCTGGGAGAGGGCCAGCGACCGAAGGCATGGCCGCAAAGTACTCCCCGGGGGTGCAGCCCAGAGCGTCAGATATGCCGCCCGAACCAGGCGCCGCCCTGAGGTTGCGCGCACGCATCTCAAGCCTCGGCATGGGTCAGCGCCCCGAAATGCTCCGCAATATGGGCATCGAACCGGGCGAAATCCTGCGCGATCTCCGGGTTCTTCATGACGTCATGGGCGGCGAAGGTCGGCAGCGGAGCCATACCAAAGAACTTTGCGTTCAGATGGACGGGTCGCAGCAGGTCATCAATGCGCGCCCCTGCAAAGAACGGC
The DNA here is from genome assembly GCF_049801095.1 of Dinoroseobacter sp. S76. NCBI lineage: Bacteria > Pseudomonadati > Pseudomonadota > Alphaproteobacteria > Rhodobacterales > Roseobacteraceae > Dinoroseobacter > Dinoroseobacter sp. S76. The sequence continues at coordinate 150,967 of NZ_JBNAGH010000002.1, forward strand.
TCGGATGGCGTGTCGAACGCCGCCCTCGGCGCGTTCAGCGTGGCCGAGATCATGTAGCGCGTCCCGCTGAGCGCACCGCCCATGCCGTAATTGGCCTTGGGCGCCTCTTGGCTGCGGCCATCCCCGTGACAGAGCCGCCCATCCATGCCCGCCGTATAGACCTCGTCCATGTACTTCTTGAAGGACCACGGAACCCCCATCCAATTGACCGGGAATTGCAGCAGGATCCGGTCCGCCCATTGATGGTTCGCGATCTCGGCCTCGACGTCATAGCCCTCTGCGATCGTGGTCAAACGCAGGGTATGGCCGGCCCCTTCCAGAGCGTCATTAGCCCGCTGCGCGAAGGCCGCGTTCAGTGCACCGGGGGCAAAAGGATAGGGTTGAGCGCCGTTGAGAATGAAGATCTTGCTCATCTGAAGGTCCTAGCTTGTGTCTCGCGGGTGCCATTGCGCCCGCCGCTTCGGGAGAGGACTTGCGCAAGCAGTGAACCGAAATCAACTAGTATACTTTTGGTAACCTACCTTCCCGGACCCCAAGGACCCGCCACGATCCTAGCGATGCGCCGCTGCCGGGCGGCGAGATCACGCGGGCGCCCTTGGGGGCCCCACCATCACCGACCGCCTTTCACGCCGCCCGAAGGCCGAGGATCGCCCGTGCCTCCTGAACCGTCGCGACGGGCCGCTCATGCTGCGCACAGATCTCGGCGGTGCGCGCCACCAAGGCTGCGTTGGACGGGGCGAGAGTGGTTCGGTCGAGCCGCAGGTTGTCTTCGAGACCCGTGCGCGCATGCCCCCCGGCCGCAATCGCCCAGTCGTTGAGCTCCAGCTGATGCCGTCCGATCCCCGCCGCGCACCAGGGGGCATCGGGGCCAAAGAGACGCGCGACGGTTTCAACATAGAAATCGAACACCGCCTTATCCGCTGGCATGGCGTTCTTCACGCCCATCACGAATTGCACATAAGGCGGGCCGTCGAGGGTGCCCTCATCGACCATGCGTTTGGCCTGCAGGATATGGCTGAGGTCAAAGGCCTCGATCTCGGGCTTCACCCCGTGGGTGCGCATCTCGGCGGCCAGCCAGGCCACTAGGTCCGGCGGGTTCTCATAAACCCGCGTGGGGAAGTTGTTGGACCCCACCGAGAGGGACGCCATATCCGGACGCAGGGGCAGCATGCCGCCCCGGCTCTTGCCCGCGCCGGACCGCCCCCCTGTGGAGAACTGCAGGATCATGCCCGGGCAATGGGTCTCGAGCCCTTCCTTGAGCCGCGCGAATGCCTCGGGGTCCGCGGAGGGCGTCTCGTCAGGATTGCGCACATGGGCGTGGCAGATCGTGGCCCCGGCCTCAAAGGCGGCCTGAGTGCTTTCGACCTGCTCGGCGACGTTGATCGGCACAGCCGGGTTATGGGCCTTTCTGGGCAGGGAGCCGGTGATGGCCACGCAGATGATGCAAGGCTGTCCCATGGTCACACCTGCGCCAGAACGAAGTCGAACTCGATCTCCCAATAGGGCCCGTCAAAGCCCACTTGGGCGGATCGCGCCGGATCTGTCACCTGGCGCAGATCGGCCAGAAGGCTCTCTTTCACGCCGAAGACCGCATCCGTGTTGATATAGGGATCATCGGGATCGAAGATATGGGTGGTGAGCGGGTCAAACCCTTCGGCGGTCACGATGAAATGGAGATGGGCCGGGCGGTTCGGATGCCGTCCGAGATGGCCCAGAAGCTGCCCCACGGGGCCGTCATCGGGGATCGGATAGAAGCGCGGCTTCACCCCCTTGAACCAGTAGCTGCCATCGGCCCCGGTGCGAAACACGCCGCGCAGGTTGAAGTCCGGCTGCAGCCCCTTCTGCTGGACGTCGTAGAACCCGTCATCATTGGTCTGCCAGACATCGATCTTGGCATTGGCGACCGGGTTGCCCTCGGTATCGAGGATCCGCCCGCGCACGACCATGTCCTCGCCCTTCTGGTCGAGACAAATATTGGTGCCCATCGGGTATTCCGGCGCGTCCGGCACATGGAACGGGCCGAGCACGGTGTTCTCCGACGCTCCGCTCGGGCGGCGCGAATTGATCGCATCCACCAGCATGGAAACGCCGAGAATATCGCTCAGCAGGATGAACTCCTGCCGCCAGGCGTCGCATTTATGGCCGGTCTCGGTGAGGAACATGATCGCCTTGAACCATTCCTCCTGGGTGGGTTCGATCTCCTTCACGGCCTCGTGGAGCTTGCGGGTGATGACCTCCATCACCTCCTTGAGGCGTGGATCCTCCGTATTGGCATTGCGACCGGTGACCACCTCGACACTGTCGGCCTCGGTGAAAAACCCTTTTTCATGCGCTTCCATCGGATTTACCCCTCACAATGCCAGGATCTGGGTCAGTACGCGCTTCAGATCCGCCTGCGGATCCGCGCTGAGACTGTCGGCCCGCCAGGCCACGTGGTGGTCCGGGCGCACGAGGATGCAGCCTGAATCCGTGATCTCCCGCGCGCGGGCCCAGTCCCCGGTCAGATCCTCGACCTCCCGCCGCGGCCCCACGAGGTGGCAGCGAATGTCGAGCCCGAGCTCGGCGTTGAGCGCCGCCACGGCCTCCCCCCAGGCCTCGCCGCCGATCCCGGTGAAGAGGGTGAACTTGCCCCGCCCGCTCAGATCGAGCGTGGAGTGCCGCTCGCCGCTCTTGTGATCAAAGAGCCAGACATGAGGCATGCGCGCCCCGGGCCAGGTGGTTGGCTGGTAGTGGAGCTCGGCATCCAGCTCGAAGGCAGGCTCAAGTTGGCCATCGGTCTCGATCGCACCGGAGCTGTAGCGCTGGTTCATCTCGACCCCATGGGCGTCAAACTCGTATTTCTTGAAGGCGATGGCCTCGCGGATCGCCTCCCGCTGTTTTTCCGCATCCGGGGTCGTCTCGCAGCGGGCCTCCAGGTTCTGCTGCATGATCTCGGGCTTCACCCCCTCGGCCATGCCAAGCGCCTCGAAGATCGGGCCGAACTCGGTGATCGACTGATTGGCACGGGTGACAATCTGCTTGGCCACAGGCGCGCGTTCCTCGGAATAGCTGTCCAGAAGGCGCGGCCCCGCCTGCCCCTTCAGTACGGCGGCCAGTTTCCATGCGAGGTTGAAACCATCCTGAATGGAGGTGTTCGACCCCAACCCGTTCGAGGGCGGATGCCGGTGCGCCGCGTCGCCCATGATGAAGACGCGGTCGCTCTGCATATGGGTGGCGTACATGTTGTTGACGGTCCAGGTATTGGCGCTGATCAGCTCGATCTCGAGCTCGGGATCACCGACCAGCTGCCGCGCAACCTCGGTGGCGAGCGCCTCGTCCACCTCCGGCGCGGGCTGGTTGATGTCATAGCCCCAGACGATCAGCCACTCGTTCCAGGGGCGCACCATCCGCACCAGCCCCATGCCGATCCCGCCCACATCCGCGCCGGGCTGCATCACCCAGTAGAGGACCGAAGGCCGATGCGCGACATGTCTGGAGAGATCCGCGCGGAACAGGATGTTCATGGACCCGCCCACGCCCATCTGCCCCTCAAAGGGCAGGTTTTCCTGCTCGGCCACCAGTGAATTGCCACCATCCGCACCGACCAGGTACTTCGAGCGGACGGTGAATTCCTGCCCCGACAACCGATCAAGACAGGTGGTGGTGACCCCTTCGGCATCCTGCGTATGGCGCAGATACTCGACCGACATCCGGGCCTGCGTGCCCCGCCGACACGCGGTGCCAAAGAGGATCGGCTCCATGAAGGTCTGCGGCAGGTCGATCATCTGGCAGGGCGAGGCCAGCTGATGCTCGGCCCGGGAGAGCGGATGCTTGCCCCAGCTCTTCATGCGCCCGATCTCTTCGCCCGCAAGGCTCTCGCAGAAGACATTCTCGCCCATCAGATCCTGATGCGCGCCATGCATATAGGCCTCTTCCTCGACCTCGGGACCCAGATCGCGCAGCACCTCCATGCAGCGCTGATTGGTGATATGGGCGCGCGGCGTGTTGGCCAGCCAGCGATAGCGGTTCACGGCCATGTTCTCGATGCCGTAGCTGGACAGCAATGCGGCGGTTGCGGATCCCGCAGGACCCGTTCCGACGATCATGACATCCGTTGTGAAATCGGCCATGGATTAGCCCTCCCCTTTGGTTTTGGAGCTGCCGACAAGACGGCGCCGAATTGGAAAAAGTTGCAGACCCGTGCGCTCGGAAATCAGCCCCCAGAGGCCGCGCGGCGCAAAGAGCATGACGGCGATGCCGATCAGCCCGAGGATCATGAGATACCAGCTGCCGTAATCGGCCAGCAGGCTCTGGAGCACGAAGAAGACCAGAACGCCGAGGATCGGGCCTTCGATCGTGCCGATGCCCCCGATCACCACGATGAAGATCACATAGGCGGTCCAGTCCGTGACGCTGAAGGCCGCGTCGGGCGAGATCCGTGCCTTTTGCAGATAGATCAACCCTCCGGCCAGCCCGGTCCCGAAGGCGGAGGTGAGAAACACCACCCATTTCATGCGCCCGGCATCGACGCCGACGGATTTCGCGGCCTCGGTGTTGTCGCGCACAGCCGCCAGCGCGAGCCCGCGCTTGGTCCGCAAGAGCCAGTAGATCCCGGCGATGGTCGCCACGGCCAGGGCGAGCGCCAGCCAATAGGCGAGGATGTCCCGGGCCGCGCTGGCGCGCACATCAAAGAGCGACTGGATCGTCTCGACAAAGGCCAGCTCGCGCAGGGCGTCCCTCGGCAAGGAGGTGCCCGTGCCGCCGCCCACCGATTGCCATTGCGCCACTGAAAGCCGCGCGATCTCGGCGATCACCCAGGTTCCGATGGCGAAATAGGCGCCGTGCAGGCGGAAGGCGAAAAAGGCCGTTGGGATGGACATCACGAGTGCCGCACCCCCGGCGAGCAGGATTGCCGCGATGGGATCCACGCCACCGAGGATCACCGCGCCATAAAGCGCGTAGGCCCCGATCCCGACAAAGGCCTGCTGGCCAACCGAGACGAGCCCGCCATAGCCCGCAAGCAGGTTCCAGTATTGCGCCAGAGTCAGCATCGTCAGGATGAAGAACAGATCCTGGATCATGCCCCGCGAGGCAAAAAACGGTGCCGAGATCAGAGCGACCAGAAGCGCTGCGGCGGCCAGACCTGCGATCCCCGAGGCGGGGGTGCGAATGGTGAGGGTATAGGCGGTCTGCATGGATCAGCTCCCCTTCGGAAAGAGCCCGCGCGGGCGGATCAGAAGAACGATGAGAAAGGCCACATGCCCTGCGAGGATCTGCCATTCCGGGTTGATCGCGGCCCCTACGGTCTGGGCGACGCCAATCACGATCCCGCCCAGCAAGGTGCCCCAGAGGCTGCCCAAGCCGCCGATGATCACCGCCTCGAAGGCGTAGATCAGCCGCACGGGCCCGATGGAGGGGTCGAAATTCGCCCGCACCCCGAGATAGAGCGCGGCGATTGTCGTGACCACGAGGGCGAGCCCGGTCGCCGTGGCAAAGACCCGCTCCGGCTTGATGCCCATCAGGCTCGCCGTCACCGCATCATCGGAAGTGGCGCGAAAGGCCCGGCCAATCGCCGTGCGGTAGAAGATGTGGTTGAGCACGAGGATCACCGCGATGGCCGAGCCGAAGGTCAGAAGCGGCAGCACCCCCATGCTGACCGGCCCGACGCTGACCGAGGCGATCTCCAGCGCCCCGACGGAGATCCGCTGGCTGTCCGCGGAAAACCCCTCAAGCAGCCCGTTCTGGATCACTATGGAGAGACCAAAGGTCACCAGAAGCGGTGGCAGGATGTCCTCGCCAAGGGTGCGGTTCAGCACGAGTTTCTGCAGACCCCAGCCCAGCACGAACATCAGCGGTGCCGCGATGATCACTGCGAGAAACGGGCTGAGCCCGAGCGTGCTGACGCAAAGCAGGATGATGTAGGCCCCGAGGATGATGAGATCCCCATGGGCGAGGTTCACAAGGCGCATGATCCCGAAAACGAGGCTCAGCCCCGCCGCAAAGAGCGCATAAAGCCCGCCCAGCAGGACGCCTTGAACAAGGGTGTCGATCCAGATCATGCAACTGCTCCGAAATAGGCCGCTTGAATGTCATCCCGACTGATCTCCGAGGGACGCCCCTCGAGCGTCACGCGGCCTTCCATGACGCAATAGACCCGGTCGGCCACGGCCATGGCCTGCCCGATATCCTGCTCGACCACGATGACGCTGGCGCCGCTCTGCTTGATCTTGGGCAGTGCCGCGTAGATGTCCTTGATCACCACGGGCGCAAGGCCGAGGCTGATCTCGTCGCAGAGCAGCACATCCGGGTTCGACATCAGCGCCCGCCCGATCGCCACCATCTGCTGCTGTCCGCCCGAGAGCGCCGTGCCGGGCGTGTCGCGCCGCTCGCGCAGGATCGGAAAGAGCTCGAAGATGGTCTCGAGGGTCCAGTACCCCTGCCCGTCATGCCCGCCGCCAAGCGCCATGGGGTCCGGCCCGCCGGTGAACCGCGACAGGAAACTGTCGATCCGGTCACCCAGATCGCGCCCGCCCTTGTGCTGCCCGCCGATGATCAGATTTTCCTCGACGCTGAGGGACGGGAAAAGCCTGCGCCCCTCGGGCACCATGGCGATACCGCGTTTCATGATCGTGTCCGCGGGCAGATGGCCGATCTCGACCCCCTTGTGGCGGATTTGCTCGGGCGCGTTGCGCAGCACCCCGGTGATGGACCGCATGAGCGTGGTCTTGCCCGCCCCATTGGCCCCGATGATCGCCACGGTCTCGCCGCGCTCCAGACGGATATCCACGCCGAACAGGGCCTGAAAATCCCCGTAGCGCGCCGTGAGCCCGCATGTCTCCAGCAGTGTCATCAGATGTCGATCCCCAGATAGATTTCCTTGACCGCGCGGCTCTCCATGATCTCGCCGGGATCGCCGATCCCGATGACCCGCCCGAAATCGAGCACCAGGAGCCGCTCCACCACACTGGTCAGCGCATGCAGGACATGCTCGATCCAGATGATCGTGACCCCTTCGGAATGGATGTCGCGAATGGTCTGGACGAGGGATTTGCACTCCGCATCCGTGAGCCCGCCCGCGATCTCGTCGAGCAGCAGGAGCTTCGGCCCCGTGGCCATGGCCCGTGCGAGCTCCAGCCGCTTGCGCTCCAGCAGCGTCAGAGCGCCCGCCTGCGTGTTGGCCCGGGGCATCAGGCCCGTCCGATCCAGCACATCGGCGCAATCCTGCGTCACCGCCGCCTCGGAGGCGCGCCGCCCATGGGTCGCCGCCACCAGAAGGTTCTCGAAGACCGTGAGCTTTTCGAAGGGCTGCGGGATCTGAAAGGACCGGCCTACCCCGCCGAGACAACGCTGCATGGGCGGGGCTTGCGTGACATCCTGCCCATCAAACGCGATGCGTCCCGCATCGGACATCAGGTTGCCGGTGATCAGGTTGAAGAGGGTCGATTTCCCGGCCCCGTTGGGCCCGATGATGCCGAGCGCCTGCCCTTCGGGCACATCGAAGCTGACACCATCGGTCACCTTGAGCGAGCCGAAGCTTTTCGAGACGTTTTCGAGATGTAACATGCTCATGCGAAAGACCTGCCCCGACCAGGGTCGGGATCTCATGTGACGGGAAAGGGTGCGGGCGCGTGGCCCGGCACCGGTTTACGGATCAGAGGAGAGGTTCCATCACCCCGCCGGTCGGAACATCCGGGGCGGTCTGATTGTCAACGATAACAAGGTCATAACCCCCGCCCTCCTTCAGTCGCCACTGGCCGCCCACAAGGGGTGTCTTGGCCACGTTCCGGGCCGCAAAGGGCGGCAGACCGGCCCCGTCCCAGGCGAGTGGTCCGACAATCGTGTCGAGCCGCGTGGCCGCGATGGCCTCGGACACCTCATCCGGGTCCCGGGTGTCGCTGACCCGCCCCATGGCATCGGCGGCCACCTCGAACAGGGCGTGGACAAATCCGATCGGCTGGGTCCAGGGCCGCCCCGTGGCCGCCGTGAATCCCGCCGCCAGATCGCCCGCGCTCATCCCGTTCAGGGAGGAGGCAAACGGGTGCGTCGGCGACCACCAGACCTCCGACGACAGGTTGTGGCCGGTCTCGCCGAGGGCCTCCACAGCCTGCGGGAAGAGGATCGCCTTGCCGATCGAGGCGGCCTTGGGGGCAAAGCCCTGTTGCCGGGCCTGGGTCCAGAAGGTCGTGAAATCCGGCGGAATGACCACACCTGTCACGATCTCCACATTGGCGGCCTTGAAGGCGTTGATCTGCGCCGAGAAGTCATCGGTCAGGTTCTGGTACCGCCCCGGATCGCTCAGCCCGTAGCCTTGCGCGGCGAGCACCGGCGGGAAGCCCACATTCGGATCGCCCCAGGCATTGCCATCGCCATCATTGGGAAACAGCCCGCCCACGGATTTGTTGGTCTCCAGCTGGGCCCACATATTGGTGAAGACCGCGATCACATCCTCCAGCCCCCAGAAGAAGTGATAGGCGTAGTTGAAGGGCTGCCAGCTCTCGGGATTGCCGGGATTGCCCTGCTGCCCGATGAACCAGGGTTGCCAGGGCGCCACGGTCGAGATGCAGGGGATCTCCTCATTCTCGCAGGTGGTGGTGACCGGGTTCGTGGTCTCGGGCGTCGAGGCCACGAGCATCAGGTCGATCTCGTCATCCACGATCAGCTCCTGCGCCACTTCGGCGGCGCGGTTCGGGTTGGACTGGCTGTCCTTGACGATCACTTCGAAGTTCGCTCCGGCCTCGCTCGCTGCGAACCCGTCGAGGATGAAAGGATCGGCCTCGGCAAAGGCCGCCAACGGCCCCGATTGCGGCGTCACATAGCCGATCTTGATCTTGGCGCCCCGTGCGATGGCCGGCGCGGCCAGGCCACCCATGGCCAGCGCGGCCCCCGAAGCGGCGGTCGAGGTCAGCAGGGTCCTCCGTGAAATCATGTGAAATCCTCCCAGAATTCTGTGTGTTATGTGTTTGGCGCATGGCCGTGGAACGCGGCCTCCAGCAGCGCGTGCAGGCCCGCTTGCGTCAGCGGTGCCGGGTTCCAATAGGCGTTCTGCGTCGCGATTTCGGCCGCGGCACCCAGATCCGCCTCGGCAAGACCCAGATCCGCAAGCCGCGTGGGCGCGCCCATCCGCGTGGCGAACGCGTGCAGGCCCGCTCCCGCGCTCTCGGCTCCGAACAGCGCGGCCATGGGGGCCAGTTCCGCCGCTGCAGCCTGGGCGTTATAGGCGATGGCATGGGGCAGGATGACCGCATGGGTCTCCGCATGGGGCAGATCGAAGGACCCGCCCAGCGTGTGGCAAAGCTTGTGGTGCAGGGCCATGCCCACCTGCCCCAAAACCGTCCCGCAGAGCCAGGCGCCATAGAGCGTCTCGCCCCGCGCATCGAGATCAGCGGGATCCTCCAGAACCCGGGGCAGAGCCGTCACAAGGGCGCGCACCCCCTCGAGCGCCAGCGCGGTCGAAAGCGGGTTGCGATCCTGCGCATATAGCCCCTCCGCCGCATGGGCGATGGCATTGAGCGCGCTGGTGACGGTCATCGGCACCGGCAGGCTCGCCACCAGTTCTGCATCATAGAGGATCACCTCGGGCTGCACCTTCGGGTCCTTCAGGGTCGTCTTTCGCCCCGCCTCGGTTTGACCCAGGATCGGCGTGGCCTCGCTGCCGGCATAGGTCGTGGGCACCACGATCTGCGGCAGGTCCGTGCGATAGGCGATGGCCTTGGCGAGCCCCGTGGTGGAGCCCCCGCCCACGGCCACAAGGCAATCGATCCGCGCCTCCGCCACCTGCCGGAGCGCCTCTTCGGTCACCGAGACCGGCGTGTGCATCCGGGCGCCGGTGAAGACGCCGGCGGCCCGCGCGCCAATCCGCTCGGCAAAGGCGAGCGCGGTCTCGGATTGCTGCGGCGTGGACAGGATCAGGGCGCGCTTTGCGCCGATCCGGGCAATCTCTGCGCCGAGCTCATGGCGCACGCCGGGCCCGAACCGCACCCGGACCTGAGCACTATTGGCGACAAATTCGCGCTGAAAGAAAGACATCGACGCTCCCCACCTCCTTGCGTGACGACAGGGGTAGCAGAGCCCGTTTTCGAATTTGATCGAATTACAGACAGACTATATAACTCAAAGTTATGAAGATTGATCCCCGCCATCTGGAGATCCTCGCGGCCATTGTGGACCATGGCGGTCTGACCGAAGGCGCCGAGGCGCTCGGCAAGTCCCAGCCCTCGATCTCGCGCACGGTCTCGCAGCTCGAAAGCCGGATCGGCGCGCCGCTCTTTCATCCGGGACGCCGCCCCCTGAAGCCCACGGATCTCGGCATGTCCCTCGCCGTTCTGGGCCGGGCCGTGCGCGAGGCCACGCGCACCGCAGGACAGGAGGTTGATCGCTTTCGCACCGGGCATACGGGCTTTGTCCGCGTGGGCGGAACGCCGGTCTTCATGGACGGGGTGATCGCCGCCCTGATCGCCCGGTTTCAACAGCACATGCCCGACGTGCTGGTGGAGCAGAGCTATGGCTATGCCGACGCGCTGATCGAGCGGCTGCGCAATGGCACGCTCGATCTGGCCATTGTCCCGCTGCAGCAGGGACAGGTGCCCGATGACTTGCGGTTTCAGCCGATCCTCTCCGGTCAGAACGTGATCGCCTGCCGGACCGGGCATCCGCTTCTGCGCAAGAAATCCGTGACGCTGCCGGATATCTCGCAATACGCCTGGATCGCGCCGCCCACGGACAGCCCGCTCTACCGCGATCTGCAGCGCGCGCTCGCCCGGATCGGGGCCAAGGATTTTCGGATCAATTTCTCCGGCGGCTCGCTGGCCTCGGTGGTGAGCGTGCTGGCCGGGTCCGACAACCTGACGGTGCTGCCCTATTCTGTGGTGTTCGAGATGAAGGCCCAGAACCAGATTTCAGCCCTGCCGCTGGAAATCGGCCATCCGGACCGGATGCTCGGGGTGCTGTCCAATGAAGCAGCGATCCGGAACCCGGCCGCCGACCGGTTCAAGGCCTTTGTCGTGTCGCAATTCGAGAACCTGTCAAAACGGATCAGCCAGCACCGGCAGGATCAGCTCTGGCGCTAGGGGGCCTTAGCTCAGAAATCGAACCCGCCCATATCGGCAAGAAACGCCTCGAAGAAATCCGCGAAAGTCGCCACCAAAGGGGGCAGCGCCTCGTAGGGCGGATAGTAGAGCGACAGCCAGAGCGGCGGCAAAGACCAATCCGGCAGCACCTCTTCCACGCGCCCCTCCGCCAGCCCCTGCCCCATATGGAACTCCGGCAGCACCACGATGCCGAGCCCGGCCTGAGCCAGCTCAAAGAGCAGATCGCCATTGTTGCTATGCACCCTGGCACCGGTCGCAACCGGTCGCTTCAGCGCGCCTTTTTCGAAGTTCCAGACCTCCGGCACATCCTCCTCGCCATAGGAGAGGCAAATCTGCGGGTCGAGATCCTCGGGCGTGCGCGGTCTGGGATAGCGCTCGAACAAGGCCGGGGCCGCGACGGCGCGCACCGGGACCTTGCAGAGCTTGCGCCAGATTGTTGATTTATCCACCGGGGGTGCGGAGACCCGGATGGCCAGATCGCAGCTTTCCGATACGATATCCACCAGCTGATCCGTGAGGCGCATGTTCAGGTCGATATTGGGATAGGCCATGCGGAAACTGTCGATCAGACGCGGCAGAACGCGCAGCCCGAGGGACATGGGCGCATTGACCGACAGACGGCCGCGATGGGGCTGCATCTCACGCTCCAGATCCCGCTCCACCCGGTCGAACGCCTCCAGCAAGGGGCGATAGCGCGCCGCCACCAGCGCGCCGGTGGAAGTCAGGCCCACCTGACGGGTCGTGCGAACCAGCAGCTGATGACCGAACTCCTCCTCAAGCTTGGCGATGATGCGGGTGACCGAGGCCGGTGTGATGCGCAGCGCCTTGGCGGCGGCGGCGAAGCTTTCGAGCCGGGCCACCTCGAGGAATACGCGAATGGGTTTGAGATCCTGCATGGGGTCACCATTATCTCTGGTGCAATAATATATGCAAATTCATTTCCATAGTCATGCACAATGCCAGGCCCTAGCTCTGGGACAACGCACCAGAACACATCAGGAGCCAGAGAGTGGAAAAGCTGATCCAAGGGTTGCATCACGTCACATCGATGGCGGCGGATGCCAATGAAAACAACCGGTTCTTCACCAACTCGCTTGGGCTGCGCCGGGTCAAGAAGACGGTGAATTTCGACGCGCCGGAGGTCTATCACCTCTATTATGGCGACGCCCAGGGCACGCCCGGCTCGGTCATGACCTATTTCCCCTTTGGCAACATGCCCAAGGGCCAGCGCGGCGTGGGCGAGGTCGGCGTGACCGAATTCGCGGTGCCCAAGGGCGCGCTGCCTTTCTGGCGCGACTACCTTGAGAAACAGCAGGTCACCGGCCTCACATCCGACAGTTTCCTCGGCGAAGCGCGCCTTGCCTTTGACGGCCCCGATGGAGACGGGTTTGCCCTTGTCGAGGCCGAACCCGAAGGCCGCGCCGCCTGGACCGCTGCAGGGATCGGCTCCGGCGAGGGGATCCTCGGCTTTCACGGGGCGCGCTTCCGGCTGCGGGATGCGGCGGCGACCGGCGAGCTTCTGGAATTCATGGGCTATGAAAAAGAGGCCAGCGCAGGCGCGGTCACCCGCTACCGCATCGAGGGCGGCAATGCGGCGCGAACCATCGATCTCGAAGAATTGCCCGGCGCGCAGCACGCCCATCAGGGAGCGGGCTCGGTCCACCACATCGCTTTCGCGGTCGAGGATCGCGCGGCACAACTCAAGGTGCGCGAGGCGCTGATGGCCACGGGGTATCAGGTCACGCCCGTGATCGACCGGGACTATTTCTGGGCGATCTATTTCCGCACGCCCGGCGGGGTTCTCTTCGAGATTGCCACCAACGAGCCGGGCTTTGACCGGGACGAGGACACGGCCCATCTGGGCGAGGCCCTCAAGCTGCCGGAGCGCTACCGCCCCTACCGCGCGCAAATCGAAAAGCGCCTCCCCGAGATTGCCTGAGGAGAGCGCGCCATGACCATGCTCGCCTATCACGCCCGCACCAAGCCGCCGGAAGGCGCGGCCCCGCTGATCTTCGCCTTCCATGGAACCGGCGGCGACGAACATCAGTTCTTCGCCTTCGCCCAGGAGCTTGTGCCCGGCGCGGGCGTGGTCTCGCCCCGGGGCGATGTCTCCGAAGGCCTCGCGGCGCGGTTTTTTCGCCGGACCGCCGAGGGGGTCTATGACATGGCCGATCTCGCCCGAGCGACAGAGAGGATGGCCGGCTTCATTGCCGCCTGGAAAGCCGAGCACCCGGACCGACCGGTCTATGGTTTTGGCTACTCCAACGGCGCGAACATCCTCGCCTCGGTTGTGATGCGGCACCCCGAGCTCTTTGACCGGGTCGGGCTTCTGCATCCGCTGATCCCCTGGGAGCCGGACCCGGCCCCGGGGCTCGCCGGAACTCGCGTCTTGATCACTGCAGGCCATCGCGATCCGATCTGCCCCTGGCCGATGACGGAGCGGCTGGAGACCTGGATGCGGCAGCAGGGGGCGGATCTGCGCCTTGTGGCCCATGAGGGCGGGCATGAGCTGCGCCGCGAGGAAGCGCTGGCGCTGGCCGCGCTTTTCGAAACCCGCCCGGATGCGGAGGCCGCATGAGCTGGACACCGTACCTGCTGTCACTCGGGGTCGGCATCGCCGTGGGCGTGATCTATGGGCTGGTCTCCGTCCGCTCGCCCGCTCCGCCGATCATCGCATTGCTCGGTCTGCTAGGCATGCTGGCGGGCGAGGCCGCGGTCCAGTGGATCAAGGGCCATGCCCAGCCCATCGCCCATGCGCTGCACCTCAAATCCTTTGAAATCCCGGAGCGCCCCGAGGACGGGCCCAGCGACAAAAGCTGAGCGTCCCGTACCGATCACAAACCCTCACCCCGGATCCGCAGAACCACCCGAGCAAAACAAGCCACCGCTCCCGTTCACCCCAAGACCCGTTCCCCTGACAAGAAGGAGACCCCCATGTCCAAACTCGACGTCCTGACACCGCAGAACAGTCAGATCATCTTTATCGATCACCAGCCGCAAATGGCCTTTGGCGTGCAATCCATCGACCGCCAGACGCTCAAGAACAACACGGTGGGCCTCGCCAAGGCGGCCAGGATCTTTGACATCCCGACCGTGATCACCACCGTCGAAACCGAGAGCTTTTCCGGGCACACCTATCCCGAACTTCTGGATGTGCAGCCTGACGCACCGCTGCTGGAGCGCAGCTCCATGAACTCCTGGGACGACCAGAAGGTCCGGGATGCGCTGGCCAAGGGCGCCGCAGAAGGGCGCAAGAAGATAGTGGTCTCGGGTCTCTGGACCGAGGTCTGCAACCTGACCTTCGCCCTGAGCTGTCTCGCGGATACGGATTACGAGATCTACATGGTGGCCGATGCCTCCGGCGGCACCTCCGAAGACGCCCATAAATACGCCATGGACCGCATGGTGCAGGCCGGGGTGATCCCCGTGACATGGCAGCAGGTTCTGCTCGAATGGCAGCGCGACTGGGCCCGGAAGGAGACCTATGACGCGGTCATCGCTCTGGTGCAGGAGCATTCCGGCGCCTACGGCATGGGCGTGGATTACGCCTATACCATGGTCCACAAGGCCCCGTCCCGCACCGCCCATAGCGGCGAGACCCTCGCCCCGATTGCCGCAGAATAGCGGATCGCCCGCGCCGTCCGGAAACGCCCGGGCGGCGCGGCCCTCTCCCCCAGACACAACCCGCACGGGTCCCTGACCCATAGGAGCGCCTCATGACCACTGCCGACCTGATCCTGACCCATGGCAAAGTTACCACCATGGACCCGGAGCATCCCGAGGCCAGCGCCATCGCGGTCAAGGACGGCCTGATCCTCGCCGTCGGGACGGAGGCCGAGATCCGCGCTCATAAGGGGCCCGAGACCAAGATGATCGATGCGGGCGGCCAGCGCGTCATCCCGGGCCTGATCGACAGCCACACCCATATCATCCGCCAGGGCAACAATTTCGCCATGGAACTGCGCTGGGACCATGTGCCGTCCCTTGCGGATGGGCTGCGCATGCTCAAGGCGCAAGCGCAGCGCACCCCGGTGGGGCAATGGATCCGCGTGGTGGGCGGCTGGTCCGCCGATCAGTTCGCCGAGCGGCGCCTGCCCACGATCGACGAGATCAACGCCGTCGCCCCCGAGGTGCCGGTCTATGTCCTGCATCTTTATGACCGCGCCTGGCTGAACAAGGCGGCCCTGCGCGCCCTCGGGATCGACGGCCACTACTACGAGCCCTTCGTGTCCGGTCGTCTGGAACGGGATGATCAGGGCAATCCCACAGGGCTGGCGCTCGCGCGGCCCAATGCGCAGCCGCTCTACGCCTTGCTCGACATGGCGCCGAAGCTCGATTTCGAGCAGCAGATCACCTCGACCAAGCACTATTTCCGCGCCCTGAACGGGCTGGGCCTGACTTCGGCCCTCGATTGCGCGGGCGGGTTTCTGAACTACCCGGACGATTACGGCGTGATCTCGGCCCTGAACACCCGCGGCGAGCAGACCGTGCGCATCGGCTATCAGCTCTTTGCCCAACGCCCGGGGCTGGAGCTCGACGACTTCAAGGCCTGGCATGACCTCGTGAAGCCCGATGAAGGCGACGACTATCTCAAATGCGTGGGCGCGGGCGAAATGCTCGTTGCCTCCGCTTACGATTTCGAGGATTTCTCCTATCCCCGCCCGACCCTTGCCAAGCGGATGGAGAGCGACCTCCGCCCCGTGCTCGAGTTTCTTTTCGAGAACCGGTGGCCGATCCGCTTCCACTGCACCTATGAGGAAAGCGCCCATCGCCTGCTGAGCCTCGTCGAAGAGGTCGGACAGGGCCAGGGCCTCGAGGAGCTCAATTGGATCTTCGACCATGGCGAGACGATCTCGACCGAGACCATGGACTGGGTCGCGCGGCTCGGCGGCGGGATCAGTTATCAGAACCGGATCGCCTTCCAGACCCGTGCCTATGAGACCCGCTACGGCACCGACGCCCTGCGCGAGGTGATGCCCGTGAAGAAGATGATGGCCTCGGGCGTCCCGCTGGCGGCGGGTACGGATGCGACGCGGGTGTCCTCCTACAACCCGTGGCTGGCCATCCATTGGGCGGTCTCGGGCAAGGGGCGCGGCGGCGATGTGATCTGGGATCCCCAGAACCGGATCGACCGCCATGACGCCCTGCGCCACTGGACGGCAGAGGGCGCATGGTTCAGCCGCGAGCAAGGCAAGAAGGGTCAGATCAAGCCCGGGCAATTCGCGGATTTCGCCGTGCTCGACCGGGACTATTTCACCGTCGCGGAAGATGACATCATCAATATCGAGGCGGATCTGACGCTGCTGGGCGGCAAGATCGTCTTTGCCAAGGACGCGTTTTCCGATCTAGCCCCTCCGCCGCTCGATGCCCTGCCCGACTGGTCGCCGCTGCCGGTCTTCGGCGCGCCGGGGGCCGCCCCGCGCCCCGGGCTTTGATCGCGCTTCAAGAGCACGCCAGAAGGACACGTCACATGCCAGATTTCCAGATCCGCCGCGACTTGCAGGGCACAAAGGGCCGCTATCTCGCCCAGGCCGAGGGTGTCGACGGGGTCGCGCAGATGGTCTTCACCCAACGCACGGCGACCGAGTTCAGCGTGGATCACACCGAGGTCCCCGAGAGCATGCGCGGCATGGGGGTGGCAAACCTGCTGGCCGCGCGAGTGATCGCCGATGCCCGGGCCGTCGGCCACAAGATCGTGCCGATCTGTCCGTTCTTTCGCAGCTATGTGGCCCGCCACAAGGAGGAGACGGCCGATGTCATCGCCGCCTAAACCCGGGGCTTTCGCGCCCTTTGGTCATCGCGCCTTCGCGCTGCTCTGGACGGCCACGCTGATCTCGAATATCGGCACCTGGATGCATGATGTCGGGGCGGGCTGGCTGATGACAACCCTGAACCCGAGCCCCTCGGTGGTCACACTGGTGCAGGCGGCCACCACCCTGCCCGTCTTTCTCTTTGCCCTTCTGGCCGGCGCGCTGGCCGACCGGTTGGACAAGCGCCGGATGCTGATCCTCATCAATATCGCGCTGACGGCGGTGATCACGGTGCTGACCATACTGGTCTGGCAGGAGCGCATGACGCCGACCCTGCTGGTGCTCTTCACCCTTGTGATCGGAACCGGCGCTGCCTTCATGGCCCCCGCCTGGCAAGCCGTGGTGCCCCAGCTTGTGCCGCGCGACACGCTGAAACCCGCCATCGCCCTGAATTCCATGGGGATCAATATCAGCCGCGCCATCGGCCCCGCCCTGGCCGGCATCCTGATCGCCACCGTGGGTCTGGCAGCGCCCTTTGCGCTCAATGCGATCAGCCATCTGGCGATCATCCTGGCCCTCGTGCTCTGGCGACCGGAGCCACGCCCCGCGCCGGCTTATCACGGCCCCATCCTGTCGGAGATGGCCACAGGGCTGCGCCATGTGCGTCACAACCCGCCCATGGTCGCAACCTTGGTGCGCGCCTTGGCCTTCTTCCTCTTTGCGTCGGCCTACTGGTCCCTGCTGCCTCTGATTGCGCGGGGCGCTGAGGGTGGCGGCTCCCAGCTTTATGGGGCGCTCATGGCCCTGATCGGCACCGGGGCGGTGACCGGCGCGCTGCTCCTGCCGCGGCTTGGCGGGCGGCTCACCTCGGATCAGACGGTGCAGGCAGGGACGATCGGGACGGCCCTGGCACTCCTGATCCTCGCCCTGTCCGCGAGCCCGGCGGTCCTGATGATCGCGGCCTTTCTCGGGGGACTGAGCTGGATCGCCGTGCTGACCTCCTTCAACGTGTCGGCGCAAATGGCCCTGCCGGATTGGGTGCGCGCCCGGGGGCTTGCCGTGTTTCTCATGGTGTTCTTCGGCTCCATGGCGTTCGGCTCCGTCATCTGGGGCCAGATCGCCCATGCAACCGCCGTGCCAGCCGCCTTGCTGATCGCGGCCGCCGGTCTGGGGCTCGGTCTGCTCGCAACGCGGGGCTTCAAGGTCGGTCAGGGAGAAGCCCTCGACCTCTCTCCCGCTTCCGCCTGGCCCGAGGCCCCTGCCCTCGATGGCCCGGCAATCGCCGCGCAGCCCGCCATGGTCACGGTCGAATACCAGATCGCCGAAGAGGATCGCGCCGCCTTCCTCGCAGCCATGACCGGTTTCGCCAAGGAGAGGTATCGCGACGGCGCCACGGCCTGGCATCTGCACCAGAATGTGGAGCAAGCCGGGCTCTGGATCGAGAGCTTCCACCTGCCCAGCTGGGCCGAGCATCTCGAGCAGCATAAACGGGTGACCCAACACGACGCGGACCTTCAGGCAACAGTCCGAGCCTTCGACCAACGCGACACCGGCCCGGTCGTACGCCACTACATCGCGCCCGGTTCGGGCCCATAGCGCCCCGGCCCTTTACAACCAGAGGCGCTTTCCAATGAATCCATTGCTTCTGGACCAGAGAAGCAGAGCCTCCCTGTGTCAAAGACCGCCGTTCCTCCGCTCTCAAGCGCGTATCTGTGAGGCAGGGCGCGCCGAGCTCTGCACAGCAGGCCGCTAGAATGCTCCGCTCAGGTCTTGCGGTCAAAGACAAGAGGCCGCCGTGTTCCTTTCGAGGCAGGAGCATAGGAACCGCACTATCACAGAGTCTATCTCCTCTCGGCGACAGAAATCCTCACAGCCGTGAAGCCCCGCCCCCCAATGACGGTCTGACAACTCAAGTGACAAAGCTGTTTACGTTAGCTGCAGCCTCAACTCACGATGGAAAAAGGAACGGTTTGGCAGAACGCTGAGCCACGACCATCAATTGCATCAAAAATCTCAAGATATGTTCCCGGTACGTCTAAAGAGAACGATTGCAGGAGCGTTTAGGCCTGTACCTATTCAAGCCCTTTCACCCGATCACCTATTTCTCCATTTGATGATCGTTTCTTTTGAATCTCCTTATCCTCATGAATAAGTCGATTGGAAAAATAATCAAAAGAGCAGCAGAGTTCATAATCACAGGAAGGCGATACCGGCTTTGCAAGTAAGTTGGGTGTTCCAGATACTCAAGTATTGGCGCTGCAAGCACCACCACCAAAACCAGCAGATAAATAACGATGACCCTAACTAGGCCATTCTCACGGACAAGAGCGCTATAATAGGCAGAGACAAGCGCCCATCCTGTGTCTTTTGCCATTTCCAGACCCCTTTCTCGCTGACAAGCGCACTCTTCAAAACACGGTAGATGTGCTTGAAGTATCGCACAATGCGAAGAAGACTCAAACCAACCCAGAGAGTTGGCGTGCCCAACACTATGCAAAGAAGCCTGCACTTGGCGGTCAAAGAATTGCGCGTTGTGCCAAGCAATGACCAGCATGTGCCAGGCAACAAGTAAAGATACAGCCTATAGCATTGCGAGAATGCAAGAAGAGAGAACTATTTCTTAGATCGATAGGTTTCAACGAGCGTAGATACCTACCGCGCAGCATTAGGCTGTTCTTTGGAATTCTGAAGGTGGCCAGAAAAGAGATGGCGCCTCATTGTTCAATCAGCACTGGGTTTGCAGCCATTCTGCTCCTTGGCCCGGAGCGACCTCCGAACACTCCACAGAGAAGCCCCACAGGCGACGGCACCTCATCGCGTGGGCTCGCAAGCTAAGTTACCTGCAGAACTCGTTCTCTTGATCAAGTTCCAGCAACCATCCCAACTCTGCGCTTGCTCAGAGTGACCAAAGACCATGTCCTTTGCCATAACCGATGTAAGCGCTGAGGGTCTTTGCATTCACAGCAATTCCAAAGGGCAGCGAAAGCAACGGTAGGGCTCGAGGCTCACCGGCGAACCAGTGTCTACTCGATCAACCGTCAGACCTATACGTGCCTTGGTACCCGAGGTCGGACTCGAACCGACAAGATGTTGCCATCGGGGGATTTTGAATCCCCTGCGTCTACCAATTCCGCCACTCGGGCACGGTGCTTCTGCTACCGCTCCCGGCGAACGACGTCCAGAGCAAAACGTCTAGAACATCACCCCGACCAGCCAGAGCGTGAGGCCCGGGAAGGCCACGAGGATCACCACCCGGATCAGGTCCGAGGCCACGAAGGGCGCGACCCCGCGATAGGTCCGGCCCATGGGCACATCCCGCGCCATGGAGTTGATGATGAAGAGGTTCATCCCCACGGGCGGTGTGATCAGCCCAACCTCCACCACGATGAGCGCGAGGATCCCGAACCAGATCGCCGCCTCCTCTGGTGTCAGGCCGAAATCCAGCGCCTGCACAATGGGAAAGAAGATCGGAATCGTCAGCAGGATCATCGACAGGCTGTCCATGACACAGCCGAAAATCAGATAGCAGAGCAGCATCGCCGAAAGCACCATGAGCGGCGCAAAGCCCTGGGTCGTGACCCACTCGGCCAGCTGCTGCGGCGCCTGGGTGAAGGCGAGGAAAGAGTTGAAGAGCTGCGCGCCCAGCACGATGAAAAAGATCATCGCCGAAGCGCTCGCGGTTTGCAGGATCGAGTCAAGCAACCCGCGCCAGGTTAGCCCGCCCGTCGCCCAGCCATAGAGCCCGGTGGCGACCGCCCCCACGGCCGCCCCTTCGGTCGGCGTGAAGAGCGCCTGCACCCCGTCCTGCGTCCAGTTCCAGTCCCCGGCAATCCCGCCCATCACGAGGCCAAAGATCAGCACTACCGGCCAGATCCGCCAGAGCGTCCGCATCCGCTCGGCCACGGGGATACGCGGGGCGGTGCTCGCCGCATCCGGACGCAGCCGCACGTAGATCGCCACGGTCAGCATATATCCCAGCGCTGCGATAATGCCCGGGATGAGCGCGGCGATGAACATCTTGACGATATTCTGCTGGGTCAGGATCGCGTAGATCACGAGGATCACCGAGGGCGGGATGAGGATCCCAAGCGTGCCGCCTGCGGCCAGCACCCCGGTACTCAAACTGTCGGAATAGCCACGCTTGCGCATTTCCGGAAGGGCCACCTGCCCCATGGTCGAGGCCGTGGCGAGCGAGGATCCGCAAACCGCCCCGAACCCCGCGCAGGCGCCCACAGCGGCCATGGCCACCCCGCCCTTGCGGTGCCCGAGCCAGTCCGAGGCGGCTTGGAACAGGGCGGCGGACATGCCGGATTTCGTGGCAAACTGCCCCATGAGCAGGAAAAGCGGCACGATCGAGAGCGAATAGCTCGAGAAGGTGTCGTAGCTCAGGGTCTTGAGCTGGCTCAGGGTCGCGTTCGGATGTCCCAGCACGATCCATGTTCCGAAAAACCCGGTCAGGCCCATGGCCACCGCAATCGGCACCCGCAGGAAGATCGCCCCGAGCATCAGGGCAAAAGCCGTCAGGGCCAGCTCGATCCCGCTCATAGCGCGCCCTCCCGCCCCGCGAGCACCCAATTGAGGCTGCGCCAGACCGTATAGAGCGCCACCAGCACGAAAATCGCAGCCCCGGTCACCGCCATGGCGTAGGGGATCCAGACCGGCAGCTCGAGCTCATAGGTGGTTTCCGGGAAGAAGGGTTTGTAGCCCATGGAAAGCGTCTCGCGCAGGGCCTCGGAGCCATAGGGGAACTTTTCGCCAAACCCGAGCCAGAGCCGCCAGAAGATCACGCACGCGACCAACGCGATCAGCGTGTCGCCAATGAGGCCCGTGAACGCCTTCAGCCGCGCCGGAAAGCGATCCACGAAGATGTCCACGGTGACATGGCCCCGCTTGAGCTGGCACCAGGGCAGAAAGGCGAAAATCGCTACTGCGCAGCCCGCCTCCACCAGCTCGAAATCGCCGGTGATGGGACAGAGCCCCAGCCCGATCAGGGCCCGTCCGGTGATCGAGGCCACGGTCAGAAGCGCGATCGCCACGAGGACAAGCCCGCCGCCATAGGCCAGCCAGCGCGCCAGCGCCTCGAGCACGCGGCCCGTCCGGGCCTCCAGGGTCGGTGCGATCATGTGAGCGTGTCTCTTACTCTGGCAGGCAGGGATGGGTCAGAGCCGTCCCCTCGGGTCGGCCCTTGATGTACCGCGCTGGGTCAGGGACGCAAGGGGCAGAACGTCTGCCGTGTTGCGGACGGGATCCGGGCTGGGCGGGTCCGCGCGACGCGCATGCGTGTCGCGCCACGGGAACATCCCCATCCGCCGGAGAGGTGGCAGGTCCCGCATGCGGGACCTGCGGACGCGCTCAGCTGCCGCCGTTTTCGTGCTTGGTCACGAACATCTTGGCATCTTCGACCATGGCCGCGCCAGGCAGGCCCTTGCTCTCCATCTCCGCGGCCCAGGCTGCGGTCAGATCATCGCCGATCTTGCGCAGCTCGGCGACCGTCCCGTCATCGAGAACGTGGATCTTGTTATCGGTGCCCGCAACGACCCCCTCCCCAAGCTCATCGCCCTGATCCATGGCGCGCCCGGCCCAGGCCGAAGCCTCCAGCCCGGAGTTGGCGTCGATCACCGCCTTGAGGTCATCGGGCAGCCGGTCATAGCTGGCCTTGTTCATCCCCCAGACAAAGAACGTATTGTAGAGCGCCCGGTCCCCGCCGATCTGCGTATGGCTGTCAGCCAGCTCATGCACCTTCAGCGGCGGCACGATCTCCCACGGGATCACGCCCCCATCAACGATCCCCTTGGACAGGGATTCCGGAAAGGCAGGCACCGGCATCCCCACGGGCGTGGCGCCCAGCGTCTCCAGCAGCTTGTTGGCCTGACGCGACGGCCCACGCAGCTTCAGCCCGTCGAAATCCGCGGTGCCCATGATCGGATCACCCTTCTTGTGGATCACGCCGGGCCCATGCACATGGACCGCCATCAGGTGGATATCGCCCATCCGCTCCATCAGGTATTTCTCGGTGAACTCCCAGGCCGCGCGGGACGACGCCTCTGCGGACATGGTCGTCATGAAGGGAAGCTCGAACGCCTCGCTTTCCGGGAAGCGTCCAGGCGTATAGGCCGGCAAGGCCCAGCCGCAATCGATGACCCCATCGCGGATCTGGTCATAAAGCGCGGGCGGCTTCCCCCCGAGCTGCATCGCCGGATAGATCTCGACCTTGATCCGCCCCTTGGATTCCGCCTCGATCTTCTCCGCCCAGGGCGTGATGAAGAATTTGGGCACCGACCCTTGCGGGCTCAGGAAATGCTGACAGCGGAGCGTGACCTCCTGGGCCGCCACGGCGCCCGCACCAAGCGTCAGGGCCACCGCCCCCGTGAGGACGGTCTTCATAAGGCTGTTCATGGTGTTCCCTCCCTGGAACGACTGCAATCACATATCGCCCGGGGCGGATCGGTCTGATGCCATCGCGGCCCCGGCTGCGGTGAGTGTAGCCGGACCACGCAAAAGCGCCAGAGGTTTGTTGCATCTGCAACGAGCGGCATATCGCACGGCGTCAGACATACCGCCGCCCGCAATTCCAAAGGCGCTCGCAACCCAGCAAACCGCGCGCGTTCTGCGCCAATTCGGGGCCAATTCAGGGCCAAGGCGCCCCATCGCCGCCGCCGGGGATTGACCCCGCGCGGTCCCCATGGTGCATGAGCCCATGACCTATGAGGCCCCGATGATCCGCACCCTGACTGACCGGGCACAAGCCCGCGCCACACCCCCGTCCGGCACATTCGGACCCAGCTGCGCGCGATCCTATGTCTGAAGCGCAGCTCAATCAGGACCCGGATGGGATGCCCGCGCAGACCGAGGATTTCGCAATCTCCCAGCGTCTCCACCAATTGGTGGAGGAGGCCGAGGGCCCCTCGGTGACCCTGGGCTGGGTGATGTCGCGCCTCCACGAGCAGGCCTTCGGACTGTTCCTGCTGATCCTCGCCCTGCCCTGCTGCATCCCTTTTCTCTACGGCATCCCGCAGGTGGTGGCGCTGCCGCTCATGTTCGTTTCGGCCCAGATCCTGATCGGGCGCCAGACCCCCTGGCTGCCGGAGCGCCTGAGCGCGCGCGAGGTCAAGACCGAGGGCCTGTCGAGCCTGGCCACCCGCGCCGAGCCCTGGCTGCACCGGATCGAAGGCATCAGCCGCCCCCGGCTCTCGGCCCTGACCCGCGCGCCCGCCGACCGCCTTGTCGGTCTGGCTCTGGTCCTCTTCAGCGCCTCGATCCTCGTGCCGCTGCCCTCGACCAACACCGTGCCGGGCTTTGCCGTGGTGATCGTGGCCATGGGATTGCTGCAGCGGGACGGGATCCTCGTGATCCTCGGCACCATTCTCGGCACAGCCTGGATCGGCACTCTGCTCTTTGCCGGGGCCACGGTGATCAGCCTGCTGAAATCCTGGATCGGCCTCTGATTGTGATCCGCGAGGGCCTTGCAGCGCCCCGGGACATGGGCGATGAACGCCCATCCCATCCGCCGGTCTCAGAGGTTTCGATGCTCGATAATCCCCGCATGCTCGCACTGCTCGCCGCTGGCGGGTCTCTCGCGATGCTCCTGGGCGCCTTCGGCTTTCAACATCTCGGCGGTCTCGCCCCCTGTGCCATGTGCCTCTGGCAGCGTTGGCCCCATGCGGTGGCGGTGCTGGCGGGCGGGCTCAGCCTTGTCTCCCCCCTCGCGGCCTGGCTGGGGCTCGGCGGAGCGCTGACCACAGCGGGGATCGGCGGCTACCATACGGGCGTCGAGCGTGGCTGGTGGGAGGGCCCGACCACCTGCACCTCCGGCGATATCACGGGCATGAGCCCCGAAGACCTGCTCGCCTCGATCATGGAGGCCCCGCTCGTGCGCTGTGACGAGGTCGCGTGGGAGATGCTGGGCCTCTCCATGGCGAGCTGGAACATGGTGATCAGTCTGGGCCTTGCCGCGCTCTGGGCGCTGGCGCTGCTCCGTCAAGCGCGGGCCTGAGCCGGGCTCAGCGGCATTCCCGCGCCACAGGGCATTCTCGAACCACAGAGCGGAGCGCGCGGGTTAACACATGCCTGCACCACCGTGCGCCCGTGCCCGACACTTGCCCGACACATGTCCGACAGGAGGCAGACGGCGCGCCGACCCCGTCGGGCGGGCCCTCAGACCTAGTGCAGAGGCAACTCATGGGTGACGTGCCGCCACTCTCCGGGCGAGATCATCTTGCGATGGGCGAAGCGCACGGAATGCAGCGCGCCCTCAATCTCGGCCTGCCAGAATTCAATGAATTTGAACAGCGCCGGATAGTCTGGTGCCAGGTCATAGTCCTGCCAGATGAAGGTGTTCAGAACGCTCGGATGGTCGGGCATGCGGTAATACATCTCCGCCGTGGTCAACCCGTATCCGCGCAGCATCAATTCGGTTTCCTGGCCTGCCATATGCGTCTCCGTTCTTGTCCCATGGGGATATCGAGCCATATCAGGATTAATAAAGCAATAAGAACAGCATGTTAGCACCCCCCTCCGGGGGCTGCTCGTAAATCTCATGCACAACTTGTGCGCAAGATGAAGGTTCTGTTATACTCCAAGGGACTAAATATTGTGCCTCTGACAAAGGAGTTCGGCCCACGTGACCGACACCCCGGAACCCCCTGAAAACATGGACGAAACCCCCGGCGGCGGGTCCGACTATACGGGGCCGACCATCTCCATCGCGGAGGAGATGAAGAGCTCCTATCTCGATTATGCCATGAGCGTGATCGTCAGTCGGGCGATCCCGGATCTGCGCGATGGGCTCAAGCCCGTGCACCGGCGCATCCTCTATGCCATGCATGAGACCGGGAACTCCCATGACAAGGCCTATCGCAAATCGGCGCGGCCCGTGGGCGATGTCATGGGCAAATACCACCCCCATGGGGATGGCGCGATCTATGACGCGCTGGTGCGCATGGCGCAGGATTTCTCCATGTCCCTGCCGCTTCTGGATGGTCAGGGCAATTTCGGGTCCATGGATGGCGATAACCCCGCCGCCATGCGCTATACCGAAGTGCGGATGGACAAGCCCGCTGCCGCCCTTCTCGCAGATATTGAGAAGGAAACCGTTGATTTCCAAGACAATTACGATGGCAAGGATCAGGAGCCGACGGTCCTTCCGGCGCGGTTCCCGAACATGCTCGTCAATGGCGCCGGCGGCATCGCGGTCGGTATGGCCACGAATATCCCGCCCCATAATCTGGGCGAGGTGATCGACGCGACGCTGGCCCTGATCGAGACTCCGGATCTCGAGGTTGAGGACCTGATGCAATACGTCCCCGCCCCGGATTTCCCGACGGGCGGGCAGATCCTCGGACGGTCCGGCGCGCGTAAGGCCTATCTGGAGGGACGCGGCTCGGTCATCATCCGCGCCAAGACCCGGATCGAGGAGCTGCGCAAGGACCGTTACGCCATCGTGCTCGACGAGATCCCTTATCAGGTCAACAAAGCCTCGATGATCGAGAAGATCGCTGAGCTTGTCCGCGACAAGCGGATCGAGGGCATTGCCCATGTACAGGACGAAAGCGACCGGATCGGGGTCCGTGTGGTGGTCGAGCTGAAGCGCGACGCAACGCCCGAGGTGGTGTTGAACCAGCTCTACCGCTTCACGCCCATGCAGACCTCGTTCGGATGCAACATGCTGGCGCTGAATGGCGGACGTCCCGAGCAATTGACGCTCAAGGATTTCCTCAGCAGTTTCATCACCTTCCGCGAGGAAGTTGTGGCGCGCCGCACGGCGTTTGACCTGCGCAAGGCCCGAGAGCGAAGCCACATCCTCTGCGGTCTCGCCGTCGCCGTCTCCAATGTGGATGAGGTCGTCGCCACCATCCGCGCCTCCGCCGATGCGGCAGAAGCCCGAGAGAAGCTGATGACCCGGCGCTGGCCCGCCGAGGAGATCGCCGGTTACATCCGTCTGATCGACGATCCGACCCATACGATGAACGAGGACGGGACCTATAACCTCTCGGAGACCCAGGCCCGCGCGATCCTTGAGCTGCGTCTGCAGCGTCTGACCCAGCTGGGCGTCAAGGAAGTCACCGACGAGCTGCAAGAGCTGGCCGGTAAGATTCAGGAATACCTTGATATTCTCCGCTCCCGCGCGCGGATCATGGCGATCATCTCCGACGAGCTGCGCGAGGTGCGCGAGCAATTCGCCGTGCCCCGCCGCACCGAGATCGCCGAATGGTCCGGCGACATGGAAGACGAGGACCTGATCGAGCGCGAAGATATGGTCGTGACGGTCACCTCGGGCGGCTATATCAAGCGCACCCCGCTGGTCGAATTCCGCGCCCAGAAACGCGGTGGCAAGGGCCTGTCGGGGATGAACACCAAGGAAGACGACGTGGTCACGACGCTGTTCGTGGCAAACACCCACACGCCGCTTCTGGTCTTCACGACGGATGGAATGGTCTACAAGCTCAAAACCTGGCGTCTGCCCTCGGGTGGCCGCAACGCCCGCGGAAAGGCCATCGTCAACGTATTGCCGATCTCGACCGGGACCTCCATCGCGGCGATCATGCCCGTGGACCGGGACGAGGAAGACTGGTCCGACCTGCAGATCGTCTTTTCAACCTCTGCTGGAGATGTGCGCCGTAACGCCTTGTCAGACTTCACGAATGTGAAATCTAACGGCAAGATCGCCATGAAGCTGCCCGAGGGGGTGAGCCTCGTGAAAGCGCGGATCTGCTCCGAGGAGGATGACGTGATGCTGATCACCGCCTCGGGACGCGCGATCCGTTTCCGCACCACGGATGTCCGGGTCTTCAAGGGCCGCGACAGCACCGGCGTGCGCGGCGTGCGACTTGCGGAGGGGGATGAGGTCGTCTCCATGGCCGTGATCCGCCATTTCGTCGCCGACCCGCAGGAGCGCGCCGCCTATCTCAAGATGCGCCGCGCGGTGGCCGGGCTATCCGATGACGCCGAGAGCGATGATGAGGACGCGGTCGAGGCCGGGCAGCTCAGCCCAGAGCGCTATGCCGAGATGTCGGCGGCCGAGGACCTGATACTGACAATTACCTCCGGCGGGACGGGCAAGATCAGCTCGAGCCATGACTACCCGGTCCGCGGACGCGGCGGTCAGGGTGTGACGGCGATGGACAAGGCCATGCGGGGCGGCCCGCTCGTGGCCTGCTTCCCTGTGGAGCTCGACGATCAGATCATGCTTGCGACCTCCACCGGCCAATCGATCCGCTGTCCTGTGGACGGGATCAGCTTCCGCTCCCGCGCGGCGGGCGGCGTGAAGGTGTTCAACACCGCCCCGGGCGAACAGGTCGTCTCCGTCGCCTATATCGCCGATCAGGGCGAGGAAGATGGCGCCGAGGAAGGCTGAGCCACCGCGTCCTCGGGTGACGATCCGACATTTCCATCCCGCTTGTGAGCCTCTATATCGAGGCTCATGAGCACAGCAGATCACACACTCCACATCGTCGGCGGCGGCATGGCCGGGTCCGAAGCCGCCTGGCAGGCTGTCCAGATGGGCGTCAACGTCGTCATCCACGAGATGCGGCCCAAGGTCGAAACCTTCGCCCACAAGACCGGGCATCTGGCAGAGATGGTGTGTTCGAACTCCTTCCGCTCCGATGACGATGAGCAGAATGCCGTGGGCCTGCTGCACTGGGAGATGCGCGCGGCGGGCGGCCTGATCATGGAGATGGCGGATCGCCACGCCCTGCCCGCTGGCGGCGCGCTGGCGGTAGATCGCGACCCGTTCGCGGCCTCGGTCACCGAGCGGCTGCTGGCCCACCCGAATATCACTTTGGATGGCGATGAGATCACCGCCCTGCCCGAGGAGGGCTATTGGATCATAGCGACCGGTCCCCTGACCTCTGGCGCGCTTGCCGAGGCGATTGCCGCCGAGACCGGACAGGAAAGCCTCGCCTTCTTCGATGCCATCGCGCCGATCCTCTATTTCGACAGTATCGACATGTCCAAGGCCTGGATGCAGTCGCGCTATGACAAGGGCGAGACCGAGGAGGAGCGGACCGCCTATCTCAACTGCCCCATGGATCGCGACCAGTATGAGGGTTTCATCGACGCCCTGCTGGCCGCCGAGAAGACCGAGTTCAAGCCGGGTGAGACGGCGGGCTATTTTGACGGCTGCCTGCCGATTGAGGTGATGGCTGAGCGGGGTCGCGAGACCCTGCGCCATGGGCCGATGAAGCCCGTGGGCCTGACGAACCCGCACCAGCCTGACATCAAGGCCCATGCGGTGGTGCAGCTGCGCCGGGACAACGCGCTCGGCACGCTCTACAACATCGTCGGCTTCCAGACGAAAATGAAATACGGCGCCCAGACCGAAGTGCTCCGCATGATCCCGGGGCTGGAGGAGGCCCGCTTTGCGCGGCTCGGAGGGATCCACCGGAACACCTTCATCAACTCGCCGACCCTGCTCGACGCGCAGATGCGCCTGCGGTCCAAGCCCCATTTGCGCTTTGCCGGGCAGATCACCGGGGTTGAGGGCTATGTGGAAAGCGCCGCCATGGGCCTGCTTGCGGGGCGGATGGCGGCTGCCGAAATCCTCGGTCAGCCCGTGGAAGGCCCGCCGCAGGAAACCGCCATGGGCGCGCTCATCCATCACATCACAGGCGGCGCCGAGGCCAAGACATTCCAGCCGATGAACGTGAATTTCGGGCTCTTCCCGCCGCTGGACGGTGTGCGCGGCGGGCGGCGTGGCCGCAAGGAGCGCTACAAGGGCTACACGGATCGCGCCAAATCCGCCTGGATGGATTGGCTCGGGCAACCGCTCGCGGCGGAGTGATCCGGACGCACCCCGAGAGCCGATGAGAACGCGCTTCGCCCCTTCGCCCACCGGCCCGCTCCATCTCGGGCATGGGTTCTCGGCCTGCACGGCGGCGGCGATGGCCGAAGCGGCGGGCGGCACTTTGCTTTTGCGGATCGAGGATATTGACCAGAGCCGCGCGCGCCCGGAATGGGAGGCGCTGATCGCGGAGGATCTGACGTGGCTGGGCCTGAGCTGGCCTCGCCCGGTCATGCGGCAATCGGAGCGGCAGACGGCCTATGATGCTGCGCTGGACCAGCTTTGGGCCGAAGGCCTGCTCTATCCCTGCACCTGCACCCGCCGGGACATCGCCGAGGCCACGCGCGCCCCGCAGGAGGACACGCCGCTGCTGGGTCCGGATGGTCTGATCTATCCCGGCACCTGTCGTGGGCGGGATCGCAGCGGACCCCGGCCAAAGGAAGCCGTTTTGCGGCTCGATATGACAGCGGCGGTCGCGCGCTGCGCGCCGGACGCGCTGCGCTTTGTTGAGACCGGCGCGGGTCTGGCCGGGGAGCATGGGGAGATCACTCTTTCCCCCTCAGGTCTCGTGGAACGGGTCGGGGATGTGGTGCTCTGCCGACGGGATATGGCCACCTCCTATCACCTCTCGGTGGTGGTGGATGACGCGGCGCAAGACATCACGCATGTGGTGCGCGGGCGGGATCTCTTCGAGGCGACCGCGATCCATGTGGTGCTGCAAGCTTTGCTCGGACTGCCCGTGCCGATCTATCACCATCACCGGCTGATCCGCGACGCGGCGGGCAAGCGGCTGGCAAAGCGTGATGATGCGCGCGCCCTTGCGGCCTATCGCGCTGCCGGGCTTTCGGTGGCGGAGGTCCGTGCGCTCTGGTCCGACCCGCAAGGGTGATCGGCGCGGATCACCGCCTCACAGGCTTTGGCAAGCGCCTTGCGATCCGCGCAATCGGTCACCGGGATCGGGTCGTGAAACCGCACGCGCACATGGCCATGGCGCGGCTGAGCCAGCATCAGCAGGAGATGCCCCCCGAACTCCATATCGCCCCACCAGCCATAGAAGCGCGGATCTGCCCCCTCGGGCGGGTGATAGACGACCGTCACCGGCTGCACGGCGCTCCGCTCCCGCAGATCGGGCTGGAAGAAGGCTGAAAAGAGCGAGGATTTGAAGGGCAGCACCCGGCGGCTGTCACTGCTGGTGCCCTCGGGGAAGAGCAGCAAGCGGTGGCCCGCGAGGATCCGCGCGTGAAAGGCCTGCGCCTGATCCGCCGTGGCGCTGCGGTCGCGCCGGATGAAGAGCGTGCCCGTGGCGCGTGCCAGCCAGCCGATCCCGGGCCATCCGGCCACTTCGGATTTCGAGACGAAATAGACCTGCTGGCAGGCGTTCAGCACAAAGATATCGAGCCAGCTCGCATGGTTGGCGACCTGTGCCCCCTGCCCCCGCATGGGCATGCCGCGCACCTCGCGCCGCACCCCCATGAGCCAGAGCGACACACGGCAGACCTGCGTCGTGATATGGGGCGTGATCGGACGGTGGAGACCAAAAAGCGGACGCTCCACCAGCCGCAGGGTCAACAGCAGCAGGAGCCCGCCGAACACGACCAGCGCCATGGGCAGCCCGCGCAGCAGGATCCGCGCCCAATCCGCGAGACCAAAACGGCGCGAGGCGGGCGGCGCGCCCCCATCATACCAGGTACTCATGAGGCGCGGTGGGTGTGGAACGCCTTGCGCCGGTCGGACATGCGGGCCGTATCCATCACCAGACAGACATCGGTGGTGTTGAAGGCATGGTCGATGAAGGCCCCCTCACCGATCCCGCCCCCGAGCCGCAGATAGGCCTTGATCAGCGGCGGAATGGCCCGGCTGGCTGCGGCCGCGTCAAGCTCCTCCGCCGGGATCAGATCCATGGGCTGGAAATGGGCGGGCTGCGCGGTCACCCGCAGGGATGCAGGAGCCAGATGCCGGTGATGCAGGAGCGACAGCGGCGCGCGCAGCGCCTCGATATCCGTGCCGTGAAAACTGGCCACGCCAAAGAGTACCTCGACCCCGTTCTCCTCCACATAAGCGGCGAGGCCAGACCAGAGCGCCATCATCGCCAATCCGCTGCGATACTCCGCATGGACGCAAGAGCGACCTAGTTCCAACAGGTTACGCCCCGAATTGCGCAAGGGATCGAGGTTGTACTCAGCCTCGGAATAAAACGACCGATCCTGCGGCAGACGCTTGCCCTGCAACAGTCGGTAGACCCCGACCACACGGTCCAGATCATCCGCAGGCCGGTCCAGATCCCGCAGCAGGAGATGCTCGCAGATTGCGTCATACTCATCCCGCTCGAGCCGGGCGTCATGATCCACCAAAGCGCCCGAGCCACCGAGCTCCGCCACAAAGACGTCATAGCGCAGCCGCTGAGCCGCGCGCAGATCCGCCGGAGTCTCGGCCAAGGTGACGTCAAAGCGAGGCGTATGGGTCAACATGGCACGCTCTTTAACGCATTCCCGCGAACTTGCAACGGATCGGCGTCTTGCTGCGTTGACACAACCATAGGTTGTTGGTACCGTTAAGAAGTTGTCGGTTTAGGAAAGTCACTCCATGTCAAAAAGCCGATCCAATGCAATGCGCGTGGCATCCAGCACGACTTTGCCCTCATTCTCGAAATTGACCGTGATGCGACTGTTTATGTTTGACTGCACCTGCCCCACCCCCCACTCGGGTTGGCTCGGGTTGCGCACGAACATGCCCGGTTCCAGAAGCGCGTTCATCTCTGACATGGCAGTGCATCCTTTCGTTGGAGGCGGTTATGAGTGATCCCGGACAGACGGGCCAAGCGCAGGATCTGAGCGCGCTGATCGGATCCAGGATCTGTCATGATCTTATTAGCCCGCTTGGCGCCATCGGCAATGGGCTGGAGCTCTTGCAGATGTCCGGCGCGAGCGAAGGGCCAGAGATGGCCCTGATCGCCGAAAGTGTTGAAAGCGCGAATGCGCGCATCCGCTTTTTCCGCATCGCCTTTGGGGATGCTCAGACAAACCAGATGATCAAAGGGGCCGAGCTGCGCGGCGCGCTCCATGGCAGCTATCAGGGCAGCCGTCTCGTGATCAACTGGCAGCCCGAGGATATGCTGCGCTCGGACGCGAAAAAGGCGTTCCTCACCCTGCAATGTCTGGAGACGGCCATGCCCTATGGCGGCAGCGTGCAGGTCGCCGGGCGTCCGGGCGAGTTCGTCTTTACCGGCACGGCGGAGCGCTTTGCCTTTGATGAAATGCTTTGGAACGGGTTGGCGGGAACAGCGCCGCTTGATGGCTTACGTCCCGCACAGGTGCAATTCGCCCTGCTGCGCGAGATGGGCCAGTCAAGCGGTCGGCCGATCCGGGTGGCGCGGACCGACGAGCGTACGCTGACGGTCCACACATGACACATGCGCGATCCGGTCAGCTCCGGATCGTGCCATCCCCTTCGACAAGATACTTGAAGGAGGTCAGCTGCTCGGCGCCAACCGGGCCGCGCGCATGCATTTTGCCGGTCGCAATGCCGATCTCCGCGCCCATTCCAAACTCGCCACCATCGGCGAACTGTGTGGAGGCGTTCCGCATCAGGATCGCACTGTCGAGCCGCTGAAAGAAGCGATCCGCGGTGGCGTCGTTCTCGGTCAGGATGCAATCCGTGTGCTGCGAGCCATAGTCGCGGATATGGGCAATCGCCCCATCCACGCCATCGACGACCCGCGCCGCGATGATCATGTCGAGAAACTCGCGCCCATAATCGTCCGCTGCGGCCGGCACGGTACCCGGCACCCCTTGCAGCGTCTCGTCGGCGCGCACCTCCACACCGGCCTCGATCAGATCGGTCAGAACCTGCGCGCCCTGCGCTTCGAACCAGGCCTTGTCGATCAGCACGCATTCCGCAGCCCCGCAGATTCCTGTCCGGCGGGTCTTGGCGTTCAGGATCACGGCGCGGGCCTTCTCGGCATCTGCATCTTTGTCGAGATAGATGTGGCAGATCCCCTCGAGATGGGCAAAGACCGGCACCCGCGCCTCCGCCTGCACCCGGCCCACAAGCCCCTTGCCGCCACGCGGAATGATCACGTCGATCGTGTCGGTCATGGTCAGCATTTCGCCAACCGCCGCGCGGTCGCGGGTCGGCACAAGCTGGATCGCCGCCTCGGGCAGGCCTGCGGCGCGCAGCCCGTCCACAAGACAGGCATGGATCAGGGATGAGGAATGGAAGCTCTCGGAGCCGCCGCGCAGGATCACCGCATTGCCGGATTTCAGGCAAAGCGCCCCGGCATCGGCGGTCACATTCGGACGGCTTTCATAGATCACGCCAATCACGCCGAGCGGCGTGCGCACCCGGCGGATCTTGAGCCCCGTGGGCCGATCCCAGGCCGAGGTCACAGCCCCGACCGGGTCTTCCTGGGCCGCCACGGCCCGCAAGCCCTGCACGATCCCATCGATCCGCCCCTCATCGAGCGCGAGACGGTCCATCATAGCCGGGCTCAGACCCTTGTTGCGGCCAAACTCCAGATCCTTGGCATTGGCCGCGATGATCTCATCCCGTCGGGCCCAGACCGCATCGGCGGCCCGGGTCAGCGCCTCGGCCCGCTGCTCGGCTGGGGCAAATGCCAACTCCGCCGCGGCCAGCTTGGCTGCGGACCCGATTTCAGTCATCAGGGCGGGGATATCGGCAAAGTCTTTCATGACAGACCCTCTGGGGTTGGTTTGGACATTCGAGATACGGGGAAATCCCGGAACGGGCAAGACCGGCGCTTGGTCCGGCCCCTTGGAAGGGCTGGCTTACAGGACCATATCGTCCCGATGCACCAGCACGGCGCGGCCTGGATAGCCCAGCACATCGGCGATCTCGGCGCTGCGTTTGCCGCGAATGGCGCGGGCCTCGGCGGCGGTATAGCGGGTCAGCCCCTTGCCGAGCGCCTGGCCCTCGGGGCCGAGGATCGCCACGGGATCGCCGCGCCCGAACTGGCCCGAGACATCGGTGATGCCCGCAGGCAGCAGGCTCTTGCCCCGGCTGAGCGCGGCATGGGCGCCCGGATCCACGGTGATTTCGCCGCGCGGCTTCATCGCGGCAATCCAGTGCTTGCGCGCGGCCAGCGGATCCGTGCGCGGCAGGAACCAGGTCACCGGCGCGCCGTCGATCAATCCTTGGAGCGGGCGCAGGCGCGAGCCTTCTGTGATCGCCATGGCACAGCCCGCATCGGTCGCCGTCCGCGCCGCCAGAAGCTTGGTCTTCATTCCGCCCTTGGAGATGCCAGAGACCGCATCGCCCGCCATCGCCTCGATCTCGGGCGTGATCTCCTCGATCACGTCAAAGCGGCGCGCGGCGGGGTCAATGGCGGGATTGGCGCTGTAGAACCCGTCCACATCCGAGAGCAGCACGAGTTGATCCGCCCCGGCCATGACGGCAACCTGTGCGGCCAGCCGGTCATTGTCGCCATAGCGGATCTCATCCGTGGCGATCGTGTCATTCTCGTTGACGATGGGCGTGACACCGAGGCTCAGGAGCGTGCCCAGCGTCGCACGGGTGTTCAGATAGCGGCGGCGATCCGTGCTGTCCTCCAGCGTCACGAGCACCTGCGCCGTGGTGCGGCCATGGGGGGCGAGCACCTCCTCATAGGCGCGGGCAAGCCGGATTTGTCCGACGGCAGCGGCGGCCTGGGCCTGTTCCAGCGGCAGCGGACCGGTCCCGAGCCCGAGCACCCGACGCCCGAGCGCGATGGAGCCCGAAGACACCAGAATCACATCCGAGCCGCGCGCCCGGGCCTCGGCCACGTCCTGCGCGAGGCCCTTGAGCCAATCCTGGCGCAGGGCACCGCTTGTCTGATCCACCAAAAGCGCCGAGCCGATCTTGACGACAAGGCAGCGCGCGGTCTCTAGGGCTGCCATGCCTCAGGCTCCTGCTTGGCGGCGATCTCAGCCTGCCGCGATCCCTCGATCCGGCGCCGCACGGCGCGCAGCACATCCTGCACCCCTTCGCCTGTCACCCCCGACAGCTGCAACACAGGGAAACCACTGGCCGCTTGCAAGGCGGCGGCCTTCTCGGCGCGCTCCTCAGCGTCCAGTGCATCGATCTTGTTCAGCGCCGTCACGCGGGGCTTGTCGGCCAGCGCGCCACCATAGGCCTCCAGCTCATGGATGATGGTCTGGTAATCGGCGGCCACATCCTCGGAGGTGCCGTCGATCAGATGCAGAAGGACCGCGCAACGCTCCACATGGCCCAGAAACCGGTCGCCGATCCCACGCCCTTCATGGGCGCCCTCGATCAGGCCGGGGATATCCGCCATGACGAACTCCGCCCCGTCGACCCCGACGACGCCAAGGTTCGGATGCAGGGTCGTGAACGGGTAATCCGCGATCTTGGGCCGGGCGTTGGAGGTCGCGGCGAGAAAGGTCGACTTGCCCGCATTGGGCAGGCCCAAGAGCCCCGCATCCGCGATCAGCTTGAGCCGCAGCCAAAGCGTGCGCTCCACCGCTTCCTGCCCGGGATTGGCCCGGCGCGGCGCCTGATTGGTGGAGGACTTGAAATGCAGGTTGCCGAACCCGCCATTCCCGCCTTTGGCGAGCAGCACGCGCTGACCGACCGCGGTCATGTCGGCGATCACGGTCTCCTCATCCTCCTCGAGGATCTCGGTCCCCACGGGCACGCGCAGCACGATGTCATCGCCATCCTTGCCTGTGCGCTGACGGCCCATGCCGTGCTGGCCGGATTTGGCAAAGAAATGCTGCTGATAGCGGAAATCGATGAGCGTGTTCAGCCCCTCGACCGCCTCGGCCCAGACATCGCCGCCGCGCCCGCCATTGCCGCCATCGGGGCCGCCCTGGGCGATATACTTCTCGCGCCGGAAGCTGATGCAGCCGGCCCCGCCGCCACCGGAGCGGATATAGACTTTGGCGAGATCGAGGAATTTCATGATGTTGCCTTTGTGGGTTGCCGCCGCTCGTACAGGAACACGTCTGCGGGCTCAAGCCGGGCGCGGGAGGTCGCGATCCCCTGCCCCACATGGGCAAAGCCGCACGCCTCGAGCACCTTGCCCGAGCCCGGGTTGTCGGTGAAGACCTCGGCCCCGAGGCGCGGCAGATCGAAGTGATCCATCACCGCATCAGCAACGGCGCCAACGGCCTCGCGGGCATAGCCCTGTCCCCAGCTGTCCGGGTCGAAGAAGTAAAAGATATGGGGCTGCGCGCTCACACCGATGGAACCGATGAAGCGCCCGGCTTCGGTCAGAACCGCGAGGCGAAACCCAAGTTTGCCCTGCCAGACATCGCGCGCGATCAGGGCTTCGACCTCGGCCAGGGGCCAGGGCACGGTGGCCACGAAGATGTTGGGCGCCACGCGCGGATCCCCGGCGATCCGGGCGAGATCGGGCGCATCCCCCATCTCGAGCGAGCGCAGGCGCAACCGCGCCGTCCGCAGGTTCGGCAAGCTCTGGTCAGTCATGGCGCCCTCCACAGATTGCACGGTCATATTCCGCCCGGTCCATCCACATGCCTTTGATCGTCACATCGCAGTCGAGAGCCAGCGCGTGGATCTTGCGATCCGCGCAAGGCACAAAGCCCAGCTTCTCCAGCACATGGGCGGAACGGCCATTGCCCTCGTGATAGCCCGAGAGCAGCCCAGGCGCCTCCGGATCGGCAAAATGCCAGTCAAGCACGGCCCGCCCGGCCTCGGTGCCATAGCCCTGCCCCCAAGCCGAATGGGCCAGCCAGTAGCCAAACTCGCGCTTGCGCCCGATACAGCCGACCAAGCCGCTGGCATCCTCGATCATCCAGACCTGCCCGGCATTCTCGGTATTCTTGGCGATGAACGCCAACGCATCCGCACGGGTATAGGGAAAGGGCGCGCGGGAGAGCCAGCGCACAACCTCATAATCATTGATCGCAGTGACGATCGCCTCGGCATCCGCCTCCGTGACGGGGCGCAGACGGAGCCGGGGCGTGGTCAAAAGATGGCCCGGCTCCTGCATGAGGTCAGTCCACCCGTTTGAGATAGGTCCAGGTTCGGACCTTGGCGTTGCGCGCCACGGAGAAGGCCTCGGCATCGCCAAGATAATCGAACCCCGCATTTGTCAGCACACGCGCGGAGACCGGGTTGTCCTGAAAGACCGAGCCAAAGATCGTCTTGTTCGCCAGGGGGTTCGCCGCGACCAGAGCCGCCACGGCCTCGCTCGCGAAACCTGCATTCCAATAGGCTGGCGCGACCCAATAGCCGATCTCGGACTGGCCGCGATCCATACGCTCAAGCGAGATCAGGCCCAGCAGCTCCCCGCCGCCGAAATCCGAGGCATCGATCACCCAGACCACCTCGTCGGTATCGGGCGCACAGACACGCGCGACGAAGGCCTCCGCCGCCCCGGGGGGCAAGGGATGGGGGATCGAGGTCGTCGCCTCCGCCACCCGTTTGTCGCTGGCAAAGAGCGTCATGAGACCCGCATCCGAGGGGCGGATCGGGCGCAGAACAAAGCGCTCTGCGGTGATGGTCTGCACGCTCTCGGGCGCGGTCACGTCCATGGTCATGCTTGTCCTCCTCCGAACAAAACATACAGCACACTGGCCAGTGTCAGTCCTGCGAGCGCATACATCAGGCCGCGCTCGGCAGGTGTTCCAGCGACCTTTGCCGCCAATGCGGACCCTCCCCAGGCCCAAAGCGGCTGCAACAGGATCTGGCAGGAGATCAGGCAAAGCGCGATCGCCAGAGTTGCCTGGAACGCGGGGGTTCCAGGGTCGGTAAAGCTCGTGAACCCCGCCGTGATCATCGCCCAGGCTTTGGGGTTGAGCGGGTGCACGATGAGCCCCGCGGCAAAACCGGGTGCTGCCACATCCTCGCCCCGCGTGCCCGGCTGCAGCCGGATCTGCGTCACCCGCCAGGCGAGCCAGCAGATATAGGCGGCCGAGATCCATTTCAGGGTCTCAAAGATCCACGGGTGCTGGGTCCCCAGCGCCAGAAGACCAAATCCCATGGGCCAGATGATCAGCTGCTTGCCGGCGATCACGCCCGCCACAAAGGGCAGCGCCCGGCGCAGCCCGAACCGGGCGCCGGTGGTCATCAACGCCATGTTTGCCGGGCCGGGGGTTCCGACCTGACTGGCGGCGAAAACGAGGAAGCTGCCTATGGCGACACTCATATCCTCGGACCTTGATGGGGCAGCGCGGTGCTGCGGTTGAAAACGCGGGTCGTAAAACGAAAAAGACCGGCCTGGGAGGCCGGTCCGTCAGGAACCTGGGTCCTGAATTGGGAGCGGCTTACTCAGCGGCCTCTGCGACTGGGAGAACGGAGACAAAGGTGCGGCCTTTGAAGCCTTTCTTGAAGGAGACATTGCCTTCCGCGGTCGCGAAGAGGGTGTGATCCTTGCCCATGCCAACATTGTCGCCCGGCCACCACTTGGTGCCGCGCTGACGCAGGATGATGTTGCCGGGAATGACGACTTCGCCACCGAACTTCTTGACGCCAAGACGGCGGCCAGCGGAGTCGCGGCCGTTGCGGGATGAGCCGCCTGCTTTTTTATGAGCCATACCGTGTGCCTCCTATCAGCTGTTTGCCAGTTCCTGAGCCTGTGCGATCCAGCCTTCGCGCTCGATCCGGCCCTTGAACGACAGTTTCTCGTCCATAGCAGCCACGTCCTCTTCGGTCCATGCTGCAATCTGCGCGAAGGTGGTCACACCCGCTTCGAGCAGTTTCTTTTCCAGCGCCGGGCCCACGCCCGAGAGCTTCTTGAGGTCATCCGCACCTGCGGGGGCCTCAACCGCCTCTGCCTTGGGGGCAGCGGCTTTTTTCTTGGGGGCCGGTGCGGCGGCTGCGACAGCTGCGCCGGACACCGAGCCCGCGCCGATCGCGGCCTTGACGCCAGAGGCGTCGGCACCGGAGGCGAGGATGTCGGTGACGCGCAGCAGCGTCAGCTGCTGACGGTGACCCTTGGTCCGCTTGGAGCTGTGCTTCCGGCGGCGCTTGACGAAGTGGATGACTTTCTTGCCTTTGATCTGTTCGATCACTTCGGCCTGCACCCCGGCGCCCTCGACAAGGGGCGCACCGACGGTGCCGTCAACCATGAGAATCTCGTTGAACTGGACTGTTTCACCAGCTTCAGCGGCAAGTTTCTCAACACGGAGGATATCTCCGCTGGAAACCTTGTACTGCTTGCCGCCGGTCTTGAGGACCGCAAACATATGAACTTCCTTCATTTTCTACCGCGTCCTGTGGCCCCGGATGCCCGGTGTTTGTGATCCGGTCCCCCGGATCGCCGCGAACAGCGCGCCTTGTCTTTGGCGTCATTCAAAGCTCCGCCACCGGGACAGGCCCAGCACGGATGGCGGCTTATCCTCGACATGCCCTTGCAAGTCAAGGCGTTTCAGGGCCTCTATCCCGCCATGCGCGTGCTTTTCTGCCTTGTCGCCCTTGGGGCCTGCGGGACCGAGGCCAACCATCTGGGCAACCCCTTGCTCTGGCCCGTCACCCTGCCTGTCTCGGCGGTGGAGGAAGCCGTCTATTCGGCCCGCCGCGCGGAGGTCTCCAGCTTCGTCGCGGCCAACTACCCCGCGCTTCTGGACGAAATCCGCGCCTCTGGCGGGACCACCCTGTCCGAGGCGTTTGATCTGGCCAGGGTCCCAGCAGCCTCACGCGCGGAGGTCACAGCGCGCTTTGCCGAGGATATCGCACTCTATGAGGCGGACCAGGAGGCGCTCGTCGTGGCGCTCATGGTGTCTGGTCCCTAGGCGTCAGAGCTCCTCGCTCGCCATGAAGCGAGAGGCCGCAGCCCCCAAGCCCCGCGACACCTCGATGAACATCTCGTCAAACCCGGCAAAGAGCGCGCGGGTAAAGGCCTGTCCCGCATCGGAGCGCGACAGATCCAGATAGGCCTCCATCCGGTCCGCCTCCAGCGGCAGATAGGCGGTCAGCAGGAACGCATAGAGCCATTCGGTCGTGTTCTCGCGGATCTCGCCCTCCTGCCCCCAGACATCCGCCAGGATATCGGTCTCGCTGAGATCACTGGGAAAGCCGCCCCCCTCCATCAGGCCGATGTAGAAGGCGTAGTTCGAGTTGAGCGCGCCCACCACGTTCTGATCCACCAGATCGTTGATCTCGATAAAGGCGGTGACCTGCTCATAGGCTTCGGGGTTGCTGGCCTGCAATTCGGGGATCTGGGCCTTGGTCGCCTCTTCGAGATCCCGGTCGAGAAACGCCTCCCGCGCGGCTATCTCCAGCGCGACGATTTCCGCCCCGGTGTCGGAGCCATAGAACTCCTCCAGCGGGGTGAGCATGTCCTCATCAAAACTGTCGGCGAACCCGGTCTTCAAGGTCTCGCGCATGCGCTCCGTGTC
Organism: Dinoroseobacter sp. S76; assembly: GCF_049801095.1. Lineage (NCBI taxonomy): Bacteria > Pseudomonadati > Pseudomonadota > Alphaproteobacteria > Rhodobacterales > Roseobacteraceae > Dinoroseobacter > Dinoroseobacter sp. S76. The sequence continues at coordinate 191,882 of NZ_JBNAGH010000002.1, forward strand.
ATAGACCGCGCTCACCGCCGCCTCCCAGGAACTGCCCCCGGACCCGCCCAGGAAATCCTGAGCCAGGTCATCGCCATATACCAGGCCCTCTTCGCGCATCAGCTCCAGCATCCGCTCCATCCCGGCTGCGTTCAGCAGCGCGTCGATCCGGGGCGAGGCCAGCGCGGCCAGTGGGGCAAGGGACAGACAGGCGCTCAGGGCGATGGCGTGACGCAGCATGGGACCTCCATTCGGGTGCTCCCCAAGAAATATGTAGCCGCGCGCGGGTTTCCAATGCGGGATTTGCGCAATTGCGTGAACCCGCTGGCGTGGATGGTCCATTCCCTCTTGCACCCGCCCCGCCGCGCCGCTAAACGAGCCGCCACAGACCCTTCGCGGAGAGGTGCCGGAGTGGTCGAACGGGGCGGTCTCGAAAACCGTTGTGGGTGCAAGCCCACCCAGGGTTCGAATCCCTGTCTCTCCGCCACGGGCCGTCCAGAAGGGACGGACCCCAAAGGCTCCAAAACGCTCCACAGGCCAAGTCGTTCTACAGGAATGTGATAGGTTCCCGGCCCACGGGCTGATAGGGTGGACAGCGCTGCGACACTGGTCGGCCCCTGAGGCGCAGCTTTGGTCGGGGTCAGCGGGGCGTCCCGTTGTCCCCGATCGCAGCCTGCGCGTCCCGACACCCGGGCGGCAGCTCGCCTCAGGCAGCCAGCGCGTCGTCGATCGCCCCGGACAGCATCTCCACAAGCGCTTCGATCTGGATCTCTTCGATGATGAAGGGCGGTGCCAGCAGGATGTGATCGCCCAGCTTGCCGTCGATGGTTCCGCCCCCGGGATAGCAGATCAGACCGCGCGCCATGGCCGCCTTCTTGATCTTCGCTCCGAGCTTGCGGTTCGGATCGAGCGGCGCTTTCGTCTCGCGATCCGCCACCAGCTCAACCCCGCGAAAAAGGCCCCGCCCCCGCAAATCTCCCACATGGGGGTGCTGGCCAAGCCGCGCCTCCAGATGGCGCTGCAGGCTGGCGCCCTTCTCGCGCACCCCCTCCATCATGCCCGGCGCGCGCAGAGTGTCGAGCACGGCCCCGCCCGCCGCCGCCGCCAGCGGGTGACCGTGATAGGTGTGGCCATGCTGGAAACTGCCGGAGCCCGCCGCGATGGCGTCATAGATCTTGCCCGAGGCGAGCATTGCCCCAATCGGCGCATAGCCCGCGCCCAGACCCTTGGCGACCGTGACGATATCGGGGCTGATCCCGTCCTGCTCGCAGGCAAAGATTGTGCCCGTGCGCCCCATGCCGCACATGACTTCATCGAGGATTAGCAGCACCCCGAACTCGTCGCAGATCTCGCGGATCCGCTGGAAATAGCCCGGCGCGGGCGGCACGGCGCCGGCGGTGGCCCCCACAACCGGCTCTGCCACGAAGGCCATGACTGTTTCGGGGCCCAGCCGCTCGATCTCCGCCCGCAGGGCTTCGGCGGCGCGGATCCCGTAGGCCTCGGGACTCTCGCCCTCCGCCTGCTCGCGGTAAGCATAGCAAGGCGGGATATGGGTCGTTTCGACCAGAAGCGGTGCGTATTTCTCCCGCCGCCAGGCATTGCCGCCTGCGGCCAGCGCGCCCAACGTGTTGCCATGATAGCTCTGACGCCGGGCGATGATGCGGTGGCGCTGGGGCTCCCCGATCTCGAGATAGTATTGCCGCGCAAGCTTGAGCGCGGCCTCCACGCATTCGGACCCGCCCGAGAGCAGATAGACCCGCTCGATCCCCGGAGGTGCGCAATCGATGAGCGCATCGGCAAGCCCTTCGGCAGGCTCGGAGGTGAAAAACCCCGTATGGGCAAAGGCGATCTTGTCGATCTGCGCATGGAGTGCCGCGCGCACCGCCGGGTGGTCATGACCGAGACAGGACACCGCCGCCCCGCCCGAGCCATCCAGGTAACGCCGCCCTTCCGCATCGATGATATAGCACCCCGCCCCCGCCACAGCGGTGGGCAGCGCGGCGGTGCTGCGCCCGAAAACATGGCCTGCCATGGGGTCTATCCGTCTCCGCGCACCACAAAGACCGACTGCTTGGCATGGCGCACCACGCGGGCCGCATTCGGACCAAGCAGGTAATCCGCCAGATCGGGCCTGTGCGAACCGATGACAATCGCATCCACGTCCAGCCGGTCGGCGGCGCGGATGATCTCGTCATAGACCCGGCCATGCATCACATGGGGCTGCACGGTGACCTCCGCCGGGACGTTCTCTTCGACCCAGGCGGTCAGCTTCTCACCCACATCATGGAGGACGCGCTTCTCGAACCCGTCCTCAAAGAAGCTGCCCACGACCGAGAGGCCGAAATCCGGGACCACGGTGACCACATGCAGCACGCTGTCGGGGTCACTGAGACGCAAGGCAGCGGGCAGCGCCCCGGTCCAGCTTTGCGGGCTGGAGAGGTCCACGGGCAAAAGCAAAGTCTTGAACATGGGAGGCTCCTCTCAAAAGGCCGGCTTGGTCTGACGCCGCCGCTGCAGGGCGATCACGCCCCCCAGAAGCAGGAGCGCCGGAATGTAGAAGACCTGCTCGGGCAGCTGCCGCTGGGGCACCTGGATCGAGGCGATCTCCACGGGCTCATCCGCGTAGAAGTCGAAATCCGCGAGGATCTCGGCGGTCTCCGTGCCAAAGGACGGCTCGTCCAGGCGCACGGTCTCGCCCTCTGGGATCAGAAGCAGGCCGGAGGCGTTGATCCGCTCGGCCAGCGAGCCATCGCCAATCTCCATCAGAAGGGTCGTCTCGGCGACCTCCCCGGTGTTGAAATCCGGCCCCCGGATCAACAGCCTGAGCGCGTCACCCGATTGGGCGGCCTCGACCACCTGCTCGAACTCCGCCGGCGGTGCATCGCGGAAGGGCGGCTGCACCATGTTGAGCCAGACATTCGGCACAAAGAGCGTGAAGGCCACGAGCAGCAGCGCCAGGCTTTCATGGATCTTCGACTTGGCGAGGAAATAGCCCTGGGTCGCCGCCGCGAAGAGCAGCATGGCAAAGGTCGCCACGATAAAGACCCCGATGGCCTGCACCACCCCCTGCCAGGTGCCCAGATCGACCCCGAAGAGGATCAGCGTCGGGTTGAAGATGAAGAGGAAGGGCAGCGCCACGGTCCGCAGGCTGTAGAAGAAGGCCGTGAACCCGGTCTTGATCGGATCCCCGCCCGAGACCGCCGCGGCCGCGAAACTCGCAAGCCCCACCGGTGGCGTCACATCCGCCATGATCCCGAAATAGAACACGAAGAGATGCGCCGCGATCAGCGGAACGATCAGCCCTTCCTGCGCGCCGAGCGAGACCACGACCGAGGCCATGAGCGACGAGACCACGATGTAGTTCGCCGTGGTCGGCAGCCCCATCCCGAGGATGAGCGAGAAGAGCCCCACGAGGATCAGCATGATGATCAGCACCCCGCCGGAGAGCTGCTCGACCAGCCCGGCAAGCTCGGTCCCGATAGGCGTCTTGGTGACCGTGGCCACGATGATGCCCGCCGCCGCCGTGGCGACACCGATCCCGATCATGTTCCGCGCGCCCGCGATCAGACCGTCGATCAGATCCTGGAACCCGCCCTTGAACTCGGCCGAGGCCTGATCCGCGAGCCCGCGGAACATCGCCTTGAGCGGGCGCTGGGTGAGGATGATGAAAATCATCAGCGAGGTCGCGTAGAAGGCCGACTTCGCCGGGCTCTGACGCTCCACCATGAGGAACCACACGAGCACCACGATGGGCAGCACATAATGCAGACCCGTGGCGTAGACGTCCTTCACCTCGGGAAGCTTGATCTCGGTGGCGTTGGGGTCATCGACCTCCAGGTCCGGGCGACGCGACGCAATCGCCACGAGCCAGACATAGACCGCCAGCAGAACCACCGCCATGAGCGGCCCGGTCAGCGCCGGGGCGACGGCCTTCAGCGCGCCGACCGCGTAGATCAGGACGGTGAAGGCAACGCCTGCAATGGCAAAGCCCACGAAGAACTTGACGATCATCCCGACAAAGCTCTTGGCCTCGCCGAGCGCCGGCATGTCCTTTTTCAGAGCTTCGAGATGCACGATATAGACAAGCGCGATGTAGGAAATCACCGCCGGGATAAAGGCGTGCTTGATCACCTCGACGTAAGAAATCCCGATGAACTCCACCATGAGGAAGGCCGCAGCCCCCATCACGGGCGGCATGATCTGCCCGTTCACCGAGGACGCCACCTCGACCGACCCGGCCTGTTCGGCGGAAAAGCCCACCCGCTTCATCAGCGGGATGGTGAAGGTGCCCGTGGTCACCACATTCGCGATGGACGAGCCGGAGATCAGACCGGTCATGGCCGAGCCGACCACGGCCGCCTTGGCCGGGCCACCGCGCAGATGCCCGAGCCCCGCGAAGGCGAGCTTGATGAAATAGTTCCCCGCGCCCGCCTTATCGAGCAGCGAGCCAAAGAGCACGAAGAGGAACACGAAGGCCGTGGAGACCCCGAGCGGGATGCCGAAGACCCCCGCCGTGTCCAGCCATTGCGCGTTCATCAGGGCGGTAAAGGACAGCCCCTCATGCTCGATCAGGTTCGGGATCAGCCAGCCCTGCCCCATATAGGCGTAGAGCAGAAAGAGCGATCCGACGATGGTCAGCGCCGGACCGAGCGCACGACGGCTGGCCTCCAGCAAGGTCAGAAGACCGATCGCGCCGATGATGATCTGCGTCTGTGTCGGCAGACCCGAGCGCGCCGTCAGGGCCAGCGTGTCCGCCGCCCAGAAGATATAAAACGAGCAAAAGCCCCCGACGACGATCAGCACCCAGTCAAAGATCGGGATGCGGTCTCGGGGCGAGCTCTTGAAGGCCGGATAGGCCAGAAACGCCAGAACGATGGCAAAGGTCAGGTGCAAGGGCCGTGTCTGGGACGAGTTCAGCACCTTGACGTATTCCGCAAACCAGAGCTGCGGCTGCGCGATCCAGAGCTGGAACAGCGACCAGACCAGCGCCAGCCCCGCGATCAGGAGCGCGACATTGCGATTTGTCGGGTTACGGGCACCGCTATCGGTGGAGGCGACGAGATCCTGCAGTTCCTCATCGGTGAACTGGCGGCCGGACTCGGACTGCGGGGGTTTCTCTGCCATCGTGCGGCCTCATAAAAATCGGGGACTGAAAAGGGGCGCCCCGGGTCAGCGACCCGGAGCAACCAATCTTGAAACGGACTGACTTAGTCGATCAGGCCGGCTTCCTTGAAATACTTCTCGGCACCCGGGTGCAGCGGCGCGGAGAGACCAGCGGTCGCCATCTGCTGCGGGTCGAGATTGGCAAAGGCCGGGTGCAAGCCGCGGAACTGGTCGATGTTCTCGAAGACCGCCTTGACGACCTCATAGGCGACTTCATCCGGCACATCCGTGGAGCTGACAAAGGTCGCGCCCACACCGAAGGTCATGACATCCGCGTCCGAGCCGCGATACATGCCGCCAGGAATGGTGGCCGTGCGATAGAACGGGTTGTCAGCGACCAGCTGATCCACCGCGTCATTGGCCACGGTCACGAGCACGCTGTCACAGGCGGTGGTCGCCTCCTGGATGGAGCCCGAGGGGTGACCCACGGTGTAGATCATCGCGTCGATATTGTTGTCGCAAAGCGCCTGGGACTGCTCTGCGGCCTGCAGCTCGGATGCGACAGTGAAGTCATCCATGGTCCAGCCCATGGCGCCCATGAGCACTTCCATCGTGCCGCGCTGACCGGAGCCCGGGTTGCCCACATTCACGCGCTTGCCCTTGAGATCCTCGAAGGTCGAGATGCCCGCATCGGCGCGGGCCACAACCGTGAAGGGCTCCGGGTGGACAGAGAAGATCGCGCGCAGGCCTTCGAACGGGCCCTGCTCCTCGAAGCGGGACGTGCCGTTGAACGCGTGGAACTGCCAGTCGGACTGAGCCACGCCGAACTCGAGCTCGCCGCCGCGGATCGCGTTGATGTTGAACACCGACCCACCGGTCGATTCCACACCGCAGCGGATCCCATGCTCCTTGCGGCCACGGTTCACCAGACGGCAGATCGCACCGCCCGTCGGGTAGTAAACGCCCGTCACACCGCCCGTGCCGATGGAGATAAAGGATTCTTGCGCAGAGGCGACGCCACCACCAATGGCTGTGGCGGCCGCGACAACCGCTGCCGTCATATACTGTTTCATGACTACTCCCGTTGGATACTTGTGCTTATGCCAAAAGAATGAGCCCAATTCACAAAGCCCGTCAAGCGAAGCCTGCACGATGTGTCGCACCTTTCCCATACGTCAAGTTAGGCTCGGGACTGCGGGCTTCGGGTCGGGTGCAGACACCGGTGCACAGGTTCCTTCACAGGCGCGTCCAAAGGCTTTGGTGCAGGAGCAGCGCTTGCGGAACCGCATCGGATCCTGGCCAGGCACGAAGACCTGTGCCGGAGCTTTCATTGGCAGGGCGCCCATGAAACGCGACGAGAACCTACGACCGCCCATTGCCGCGGGCGGGCCGATGACGAGCCCCATCTTTTCTCAAAATCCGCTGCGCAAAAGGGATAGCGGACCAGTTGCGCGGATCAACTGCGCGGATCAAGCAGTTTGCCGAGGATCGACGCGCTGGTGATCTCCCCCACCACTGCGCCATTCTCGACCACGCTTGTGGGGGTGTCGGACCCTCGCGCCGCCTCCATCACCGCCCGGATATCCGCATCCGGAGACACCTGCACGCTGTGTTCCCCGGTGCTCGGCTGCATCACGTCACGGGCGCAGAGCACGCCGAGCGGGTTCATATGCGCCACGAACTCCGCCACGTAATCCGTTGCCGGGTTTGAGAAAATCTCCTGCGGGGTGCCGCATTGCACGATCCGACCGCCCTCCATGATGGCAATGCGATTGCCGATCTTGAAGGCCTCGTCGAGGTCATGACTGACAAAGATGATGGTGCGTTGAAGCTTCTGTTGCAGCTCAAGGAGCTCGTCCTGCAGCTTCGTGCGGATCAGCGGATCGAGCGCCGAGAAAGGCTCATCCATGAGCAGGATCGGCGCCTCGGTGACAAAGGCCCGCGCGAGGCCCACCCGCTGCTGCATCCCGCCCGACAGCTCCTCGACCTTGCGCTCGGCCCAGTCCGACAGCCCCACCAGCGCCAGCTGCGCATCCACGCGCGGCGCGCGCTCGGCGGCGGAGATCCCGGCAAGCTCAAGCCCCAGCCCGACATTCTCCCGCACGCTCCGCCAAGGCAGCAGGCCAAACTGCTGGAACACCATGGCCACATGCTGGGCCCGCAGCCGCCGCAGGGTCGCGTCATCCGCATGGGTGACATCGACCATGCCCGCGCCGTCATTCACATGGACCGCCCCGCGCACCACCGGGTTGAGCCCGTTCACCGCCCGCAAGAGCGTGGATTTGCCCGAGCCCGAAAGCCCCATGAGCACGAGGATCTCACCCGATTTCACCTCCAGCGCGCAGTTATGAACGCCGAGCACCTGCCCGGTCTCGCGCTGGATCTCGGCCCGGTCCTGCCCCGCATCCATCAGCGGCAGGGCGGATTTCGGCTCGGCCCCGAAGACGATCGAGACATTGTCGAAGGAAACGGCTGTGTCGGTCATTTGCGTTCCACCCGCAGCACGCGGTCCAGAAGGATCGCGACGACCACGATCACGAAGCCGCTCTCAAAGCCGAGGGCCGTGTTCACCTGATTGAGCGCGCGCACCACGGGCACGCCCAGCCCGTCGGCCCCCACAAGGGCGGCGATCACCACCATGGACAGCGACAGCATGATCGTCTGATTGAGCCCGGTCATGATCTGCGGCAACGCATAGGGCAGCTCCACCTTCCACAGCACCTGCCGCGGGGTGGCGCCGAAGGCGCGCGCGGCCTCCAAGAGCGGCGCGGGGGTTGAGGAGACACCCAGATGGGTCAGTCGGATCGGCGCCGGGACCACGAAGATCACCGTCGCGATCAGGCCCGGCACCATGCCGATCCCGAAAAAGATAATCGCCGGAATGAGATAGACGAAGGTCGGAAGGGTCTGCATCAGGTCGAGCAAGGGCCGCATCGCCCGGTAAAGCCAGGGTCGATGGGCGGCGGCAATCCCGATCGGGACCCCGATCACCATACAGACGAGGCAGGAGGCCAGCACGAGCGTCAGGCTCTCGGTCGTCTCCTCCCAGTAACCTTGATTGAGGATGAACAGAAAGCCGAGCACCACCATCGCCGTGGTCGCGCGCGAGCGCTGCAGATACCAGGCGATGGCCGCGAAGGCCGCGATGACGATCAGGGGGTGCGGGGTCTGGAAGACCCAGAGCATCCCGTCGATCAGACCTTCCATCACATCCGAGATCCAGTCAAAGACCGGCGCGGCCGTCACCTGGAGCCAGTCGAAGACCACTTGCGCCGTCTTGCCCACCGGGATCTTCGTTTCCGTCAGCCAGTCCACCCTGTCCCTCGCTCTTGCTTGTCCTGGCCCGCACTAGACCAGCTTTGGGCCCGCTTTTGGGGCGTCACGCACTGCGCGGCGCCCCTGCGCAGTGGTCAGAGACCCAGCGCGGCTTTCACCGCAGCCATGGCATCCCCGCCATCGGCCGTGGTCACACCGTCAAGCCAGCTCAGCACCATGTCCGGGTTGGCCTTCATCCAGTCCATGGCCGCATCTGCCGGATCCTCTCCGTCATTGAGGATCGCGCCCATGATCTCGTTCTCCATGGCCAGCGAGAATTTCAGGTTACCAAGCAGCGCTCCCACATTCGGGCATTCGGCGACATAGCCTGCGCGGGTGTTGGTATAGACCGTCGCCCCGCCCAGATTCGGACCGAAAAAGTCATCGCCCCCGGTCAGGTAACCCATCTCGAAATTGGCATTCATCGGGTGCGGCTCCCAGCCGAGGAAGACGATCGGATCGCCGCCCCGGGTCTCGCGCGCCACCTGCGCCAGCATCCCCTGCTCGGAGCTTTCGACCACTTCGAACTCCTCAAGGCCAAAGGCGTTCGCGTCAATCATGGACTGGATCAGGCGGTTGCCGTCATTACCGGGCTCGATGCCATAGATCTTGCCGTCCAGCGCGTCCTCATGGGCCGCGATATCCGCGAAGTCCTTGATCCCGAGGGCCATGGCCGCGTCATTCACCGCCAGCGTATACTTCGCGCCATCGAGGTTCTCGCGCACGGTGTCGACGGTGCCCGCCTCGCGGTAAGGCGCGATATCGCCCTCCATCGTCGGCATCCAGTTGCCGAGGAACACATCGATATCACCCTCGGCCATGGCCGTGTAGGTCACCGGGACCGAGAGAACCTTGATCTCGGTGTCATAGCCGAGCACTTCGAGCAGCTCCGTCGTGGCCGCCGTGGTCGCGGTGATATCGGTCCAGCCCACATCCGAGAAGCTCACGGAGCTGCAGGCGGCAAAGGCGGGCATGGCGCTGCAAAGGGCGAGCGCCGAAATGGCGGAGGCGAGTTTCATGATGCGGGATCTCCCAGGGTGTTTTTCTTGATTGACTAATCAATAAAGAGGGGTTCTTGATCAGTCAGTCAACAAAAAAACTCCGCAGAACGGGAAAGAGGCGCGCGTGCCGAAACTGGGAATGGAACCGATCCGCCGCGAGGCATTGGTGCAGGCGATCATCGACGAGATCGGCGCCTCTGGCTCTCTGGACGTGCCGGTGAGCCGGATCGCGGCCCGGGCGGGCATGTCGAGCGCTCTGGCCCATCATTACTTCGGCAAGAAGGACCAGATGTTTCTGGCCGCCATGCGCCATATCCTGCAGGAATATCACCGCGAGGTGTGCAACGCGCTGGCAGAGGCGCAAAGCCCGCGCGCACGTCTCACCGCGATCATCGTGGCCAATTTCGCCCAAAGCTGTTTCACCCAGCCGACGGTCAATGCCTGGATGTTCTTCTATGCGCAGGCCCAGTCCTCGCCCGAGGCCGCGCGGCTTTTGCGGCTCTACCAAAAGCGGCTGCATTCGAACCTTGTGCACGCCCTGCGCCCCCTGACCGAGGATCCTGTGCGCGTGGCCGAGGCCACCGCCGCCACGATCGACGGCATCTACCTGCGCGCAGCCTTCGATGGGCAGCAGCTCTCGACCGAAGGGTCCGAAATCGTCCTGTCCGTTGTCGAGTCCATGCTCGGAGACCCAAAATGAGTTACGACACCCAGCCCACCGCCAGCCATTTCATCAATGGCGCCTATGTGGAGGATACCGAGGGCACGCCCATCGACGTGATCTACCCCGCTACAGGCGCGGTGATCGGGCGCGTCCATGCGGCGACACCTGCGATCATCGAACAGGCCCTGGCCTCCGCCAAGGCCGCGCAGGCCGAATGGGCGGCCCTGACCGGGAGCGAGCGCGGGCGCGTGCTGCGCCGGGCCGCGGATCTCATCCGGGCGCGGAACGACGCGCTCAGCGTGCTGGAGACCTATGACACCGGCAAGCCGATCCAGGAGACCAGCGTGGCCGATGCCACCAGTGGGGCCGATGCGCTGGAGTATTTCGGCGGCCTCGCAGGAAGCCTGACGGGTGAGCATATCCAGCTCGGGCATGACTGGGCCTATACGCGGCGCGAGCCCCTCGGGCTCTGTGTCGGGATCGGGGCGTGGAACTACCCAACCCAGATCGCCTGCTGGAAAGCGGCCCCTGCCCTGGCCTGCGGCAATGCGCTGGTCTTCAAACCGTCGGAAACCACACCGCTCTGCGCCCTGAAGATCGCAGAGATCCTGGTGAAAGCCGGGCTACCCCCGGGTGTTTTCAACGTGGTCAATGGCGCGGGTGCGACCGGCGCGGCGCTGGTCTCGGACCCGCGCGTGGACAAGGTCACCCTGACGGGCTCGGTGCCCACGGGACGCAAGGTCTATGCCGCTGCCGCCGAGGGGATCCGCCATGTCACCATGGAGCTGGGCGGCAAGTCGCCCCTGATCATCTTTGACGATGCGGATCTCGACAACGCCGTGGGCGGTGCAATCCTCGGGAATTTCTACTCCTCCGGGCAGATCTGCTCCAACGGGACGCGCGTCTTCGTCCAGCGTGGCATCAAGGAGGCGTTTCTCGCCCGCCTCAATGAACGCCTCAAGGGCGTGGTGATGGGCGACCCGCAAGACCCGGAGGTAAATTTCGGCCCCATGGTCAGCGCCGCGCAGCGCGAGATCGTGCTGGGCTATATTGCCAAGGGCGAAGCCGAAGGTGCGCGACTGGTCTGTGGCGGCTCGCCGGAGGACCGTCCGGGTTTCTTCCTGCCGCCCACGGTCTTCGCCGATGTCACCGACGGGATGACCATCGCCCGGGAAGAGATCTTTGGCCCTGTCATGGCCGTACTTGATTTCGACGACGAGGCCGAGGTGCTGGCGCGGGCTAACGCGACGGAGTTTGGCCTCTCGGCCGGGGTCTTTACCCGCGATATCTCCCGCGCGCACCGGATGATTGCGAGGCTCGAAGCCGGGACCTGCTTCATCAACTCCTATAATGACGCGCCGGTGGAGATGCCCTTTGGCGGGGCCAAGCAATCCGGTGTGGGCCGCGAGAACGCCAAGGCCGCGATCGAGCATTATTCGCAGCTCAAATCCGTCTATGTCCGCATGGGCGATGTGGAGGCGCCCTATTGATGGAAGCCGATTACGTCATCGTGGGCGCCGGCAGCGCGGGCTGCGCCATGGCCTACCGGCTGGCCGAGGCCGGGCGCTCGGTTCTGGTGATCGAGCATGGCGGGACCGATGCGGGGCCGCTGATCCAGATGCCCGGCGCGCTGAGCTATCCCATGAACATGCCGCGCTACGATTGGGGCTACCAGACCGAGCCGGAGCCCCATCTGGGCGGGCGGCGGCTGGCCGCGCCGCGGGGCAAGGTGATCGGCGGATCCTCCTCGATCAACGGGATGGTCTATGTGCGCGGCCATGCGAAGGATTTTGACCATTGGCGCGACAGTGGCGCGGATGGCTGGGGCTATGCGGATGTGCTGCCCTATTACAAACGGATGGAGGCTTGGGATGCCCGCGGCCATGGCGGCGATCCGGGCTGGCGCGGCAAGGACGGGCCTCTGCATGTGCAGCGCGGGAGCCTGTCGAACCCCCTGACCCGCGCCTTCATTGAGGCTGGGCGCGAGGCCGGTTATCCGGTCAGCGCGGATTACAACGGCCAGCAGCAGGAAGGCTTCAGCCCCTTCGACATGACCGTCCACAAGGGACAACGCTGGTCCGGGGCCAATGCCTATCTGCGCCCGGCTCTGAAGCGCGAGAATTGCGACCTGATCCGGGGTCTGGCGCGCAAGATCACCATCCAGAATGGTCGCGCCACAGGGGTCGAGATCGCGCGCGGCGACAAGATCGAGACGATCCGCGCCCGCGAGGAGGTGATCCTTGCGGCGTCGGCCTTCAATTCACCCAAGCTCCTGATGCTGTCGGGGATCGGCCCGGCCTCCCATCTGGCGAAACACGGCATCCCGCTCATCGCGGATCGGGCGGGCGTCGGCCAGAACCTGCAAGACCATCTGGAACTCTATCTGCAGATGGCGGCGAGCCAGCCGGTGAGCCTCTATTCCTACTGGAACCTCTTGGGCAAAGCCTATGTGGGGGCACGCTGGCTCTTCACCCGCTCGGGGCCGGGCGCCTCGAACCAGTTTGAAAGCTGCGCCTTTATCCGTAGCCAACCGGGGGTTGAATACCCGGATATCCAGTATCACTTCCTGCCCATCGCCGTGCGCTATGACGGGCAAGCGGCGGCCGAGGGGCACGGGTTTCAGGCCCATGTGGGGCCCATGCGCTCCCCCTCGCGCGGGGAGGTCACTCTGCGCTCGGCGGACCCGACGGACGCCCCGAAGATCCTCTTCAACTACATGAGCACCGATCAGGATTGGGAGGATTTCCGGCGCTGCATCCGTCTGACGCGCGAGATCTTTGCCCAGGACGCCTTCAAGCCTTTCACGAAGCATGAGATCCAGCCCGGCGTGGATGTGCAATCGGATGAGGATCTGAACGCCTTCATTCGCGAGCATGTGGAGAGCGCCTATCACCCCTGCGGCACGGCCCGGATGGGGCGGCGCGACGATCCCATGGCCGTGGTCGACCCAGAATGCCGGGTGATCGGGGTGGAGGGGCTGCGCCTCGCCGACAGCTCGATCTTCCCGCGAGTGCCCAATGGCAATCTCAACGCGCCCTCGACCATGGTGGGCGAGAAGGCCGCCGACCACATCCTCGGGCGCGCGCCCCTGCCCCCGGAAAACGCTGAACCCTGGATCAACCCGAACTGGCAGACCTGCCAACGCTGAGCCCCAAGGAGCCGCCCATGTCCGCCGACGCCCCGCAGCCGAACATCCTGATCCTGATGGTGGACCAGCTCAACGGGACGCTCTTCCCGGACGGTCCGGCGGAGTGGCTGCACCTGCCCAACCTCAAGGCGCTGGCGGCGCGCTCCACCCGGTTCGCCAATGCCTATACGGGCTCGCCACTTTGCGCGCCGGGCCGGGCGGCCTTCATGTCCGGGCAATTGCCCTCGGCCACGGGGGTCTATGACAATGCGGCCGAGTTCCCCTCCGCCGTGCCAACCTTCGCGCACCATCTGCGCCGGGCGGGGTATCAGACCTGCCTGAGCGGCAAGATGCATTTCGTCGGCCCCGATCAGCTCCACGGCTATGAGGAGCGTCTGACCACGGATATTTATCCGCCGGATTTCGGCTGGACCCCCGATTATCGCAAGCCGGGTGAGCGGATCGACTGGTGGTATCATAATATGAGCTCGGTCACCGGCGCGGGCGTGGCCGAGATCACCAATCAGCTTGAATATGACGACGAAGTTGCTTTTCACGCGACCCGCAAGATCCAGGACTATGCGCGCAGCAAAGACGGGCGCCCCTGGTGCCTGACCGTGAGCTTCACCCACCCCCATGACCCCTATGTGGCGCGGCGCAAATACTGGGATCTCTATGAGGATTGCGAGCATCTGCTGCCGGAGGTTCCGGCCATGGATTACGCGGATCACGACCCCCATTCCCAGCGGGTCTTCGACGCCAATGACTGGCGCAACTACGACATCACCGAGGAGGATGTCCGCCGGGCCCGCCGCGCTTACTTCGCCAATCTGAGCTATCTCGACGATAAGATTGGCGAGATCCTCCGCACGCTGGAGGATATGGAGCAGGAGGCGATTGTCCTCTTCGTGTCCGATCACGGCGATATGCTGGGCGCGCGGGGGCTGTGGTTCAAGATGTCCTTCTTTGAGGGCTCGGCCCGGGTCCCCTTGATGATCTCCGCCCCCGGCATGGCACCGGGTTGCGTGACGGCGCCGGTCTCCACCATCGATGTCTGTCCGACGCTTTGTGATCTGGCGGGGGTCGATCTGACCGAGATTGCCCCTTGGATCCAGGGCGAAAGCCTCCTGCCGCTCGGTCAGGGGGGCGATCGGACCGCGCCCGTGGCCATTGAATACGCGGCGGAGGCCTCTTACGCGCCCATGGTCGCCCTGCGTTACGGCAAGTGGAAGTACACGCGCTGCGCACTCGATCCCGACCAGCTCTTTGATCTGGAGGCGGATCCCCATGAGCTACGCAATCTGGCCGAGGATCCGGCCCATCAGGGCACGCGCAACAGCCTGCGGACGAAGTCCGAGGCGCGCTGGGATCTCGCCGTCTTCGATGCGGCAGTCCGGGAAAGTCAGGCGCGGCGTCTGGTGGTGTATGACGCCTTGCGGCAGGGCGGCTACTTCCCATGGGATTTCCAACCGCTGCAGAAGGCGTCGGAACGCTACATGCGCAACCATCTGGACCTCAACGATCTCGAAGGCGACCGCCGCTACCCGCGCGGGGACTAGCCCCTAGCCAAGCGCGGTCGCGATCTGGCGCGCGAATTTCAGGGCGGCGACGGGCAAGGTGCGCCCGCGCAAATGCCCCAGCAGCAGCTCCCCCCCCGCCACATCCTTGTCGGAGATCGGGATAAAGGCCATTTCCGGGCGCGCGATGGAACTGAGCCCCACGGGGATCTGAAACCCGATCGCCTGAGCGAACCCTGCATAGTGGCGCACCATCTCGAAGGATTCCGTCTCGACCACCGCGCGCAGCTGCTGCCCGCTTTTGGCCGCGGCCAAATCGAGCAGCGCGCGCACCCCGTATTGCGGCCCCGGCAGCACCAGATCGTATTCGAGACAGTCCCTGAGACGCAGAACCGGACGGATCGCCAGAGGATGGCTGCGCGACATCACCGCCATGACCGGCTGGGGCACCGCATGGAGGATCTCGAAATCCACCAGATGCGCGGGCTCGAAGACCAGTGCCAGATCGCTTTCGAAACTCACCAGATCCCGCTCCGCCTGGATCCGGTCGCGCACATTCACCGAGAATGTCACGCCCGGGAAATTCGCCCTGTAGCGCGAGATCTGCTCCGGCAGGAAATAGGGTAGCAACGCCTGGGAACAGGCGATCTTCACATGGCCCCGCCGCACGCCGGACAGGTCGGCGACCTGGGACGAGACCCGGGCCATATCCTGCCGCTGGCTGCGGATGTGGTGGAGCAAAAGCTCCCCCGCCGGATTGAGGCGCATGCCCCGGGGGAGCCGCTCGAAGATCTCGGAGCCGAACTCCTCCTCAAAGGCCTGAATGCGCCGGTTCAGGGCGGAGGCCGTGATATTCGTGTCCTCCGCCGCCTTGCGGATCGAACCCGAGCGGTGGACCGCCTCGATCATCTCGTAGATCAGCAAATGCCGCATGGGGACCTCGCATCAAGCGCTGCATTTTTTGCATCAGTGCGGTGCGTATATAGCATTTGAGCGCAACGCATCGCAATGCGACGGTCCGCGTTAACGATCCCCCTCTCACCGAAAGGTATCCCATGGTTGCGACCCGCAGAGACTTTCTGAAGCTGACCGGCGGCACGGTTGGTGCCGCGATGCTCCCCTTCCTGAAAACCCTCCCGGCCCAGGCGGCAGCGGGCGATGTGCTGGTGGCCGTCACTGGCCAGACGATCAACTCGCTTGACCTGCACCGGACGGGCACGAACCGCGCCTCCTATCAGGTGGCGGTGAATGTCTATGACCGGCTGGTGAGTTTCGGGACCAAGCCCGCGCCGGGCGGTGGCCTGTCCTATGATTACGACGTGATCGAGCCGGAGCTCGCCGAAAGCTGGACGATCTCGGATGATGGTCTGACCATGACCTTCAAGCTCAAGCCCGATGCGACCTTCTGGGACGGGCGCAAGGTGACGGCGGCGGATGTGAAATGGTCCTTTGATCGCGCGGTGTCCGTCGGAGGCTTCCCCTCGGTGCAGATGCGCGCGGGCGGGCTGGAGAGGCCCGAGCAGTTCGAGGCGCTGGATGACGAGACCTTCGTGATCACTCTCGACCGGCCCTCCAAGCTCACCCTGCCCGATCTCGCCGTGCCGGTGCCCTTCATCATCAATGCCGAGGTCGCCAAGGCCAATGCCACCGAAGAAGATCCGTGGGCGATGGAATACCTCCATATGACCCCCGCGGGGTCCGGCGCCTACAAGGTCGCCGCCTGGCAACAGGGTCAGCAGCTCGTCTATGAGCGCAACGACGCCTGGGTTGGCGGCCCCCAGCCCGCCTTCAAGCGCGTGATCGTCCGCGAAGTGCCGAGCCCCGCCACAAGGCGTGCCCTGATCGAGCGCGGCGATGTGCAGATGTCCTTCAACATCCCGAACAAGGACGCCTCCGAGCTCGACGCCATGGACGGAGTGGATGTCTACTCAACCCCGATCGAGAACTGCATCCACTGCCTCTGCCCGAATTTCAGCTTCGAGCCGTTCCAGGATGCCAATGTCCGCAAGGCGCTGGCCTATGCCATCCCCTATGAGGCGATCTTCCAGACGGCGGCTTACGGTCGTGGCGCGCCCATGTGGGGCGGTGAGGCCGAAATCACAGATATCGCATGGCCGCGCAAATCGCCCTATATGACCGACATGGCCAAGGCCAAGGAGCTGATGGCCGCGTCGGGATATGCCTCGGGCTTTGAGGTGCCGCTCTCGATCAGTCTCGGGCTCGCGGACTGGATGGAGCCCACCGCGCTCCTGCTGCAGGAGGCCTTCGGGCAGATCGGCATCAAGGCCACCATCGAAAAGATCCCCGGCGCGAACTGGCGCACGGCGGCTCTGGTCGAAAAGCGCCTGCCGCTCCATCTGGAGAATTTCGGCGGCTGGCTGAACACGCCGGATTACTACTTCTTCTGGGCCTACAAGAACGGGCATCTCTTCAACTCCTCGAACTACCTCAACGAGGAAATCGAGAAACTGGTGGATGACACGCTGCACATCCCCGTGGATGACCCGGCCTATGCGCCCAATATCAAGCGGATGTTCGAGATCGCCTTCGAGGATTTGCCGCGCATCCCGCTCTGGCAGCCAGCGCTGAACGTGGCGATGAATGGCGCGACCGATTACGAGTTCTGGTTCCACCGGCAGCTCGACATCCGACCGCTCTCGGCCCCGTCAGCCTGATGTCCGACCGCACAAAAATGATCCTGGGCCGGGTGGCCCAGACGATCCCGGTGGTGGTGGGCGTTGTGGTGATCTCCTTTCTGCTCACCCGCGCCCTGCCCGGGGATCCGGCGGTCTATTTCGCCGGGCCCGCCGCCGACGCAGCCTCGATCGCCCAGGTGCGCGAAGCTTTGGGGCTGGACAAGCCTCTGATCCAACAGTTTTTCCTCTATGCGGGCGATCTCATGCGCGGAGATCTGGGCACAGCCATCTCCACCGGGCAGCCCGTACGCGCCGACCTCGCTGCACGTCTGCCAGCCTCGCTCGAATTGACGCTTGTGGCGCTGATCCTGTCCTGCGCGATTGCGATCCCGCTGGGAATCCTGGCCGCCACGCGCCCGGGGACATGGGTCGATCACCTTTGCCGGGTGGTGGTGACGGCGGGAGTCTCAATGCCGACCTTCTTCACCGGTATCGTGCTGATCTACGTGTTTTACTACCTGACGGGGCTCTCGCCCGCGCCGCTCGGACGGCTCGATTTCATCTATCTCTCGCCGCCCCATGTGACCGGATTCTACCTGATCGACGCCGCACTTGTGGGCGACTGGTTCACCTGGGTCGGCGCGTTGAAACAGCTCGTGCTGCCTGCAGCGACGCTTGCGCTTTTCACGCTGGCGCCCATCGCGCGGATGACCCGGGCGGCGATGCTCTCCGCACTTTCCGCGGATTTCATCCGCACCGCGCGCGCTTCCGGGCTGGGGCGCGGCAAGATCCTCTATGGCTATGCATTTCGCAACGCGCTCCTCCCGGTGATCACGACCCTGGGCATGGTGTTCTCCTTCACCCTGGGCGCGAATGTGCTGGTGGAGAAGGTCTTTGCCTGGCCGGGTATCGGCTCCTACGCGGTGGAGGCGCTGGTCGTGTCGGACTACGCCGCCGTGCAGGGTTTTGTCCTCGCCATGGCGCTCCTCTTCGTGCTGCTCAACCTGATTATTGACATCGCCTATGCGCTGATTGATCCGCGGATCGGGTTCTCCTGATGGCTGATATCACCACCCTGCCCCCGACCCGCCGCAAGGGCGACACCACGCTGGGGCATATCGCCTATGTGCTGCGGGACAACCCGGTGACCCTGCTGGCCTTCGGGATGCTGGCCTTCTTCCTCGGCTGCGCCCTGCTGGGTCCAAGCCTGGTGCCCTATGACCCGTTGACGACAAATGCGGCGCGCGCGCTGGAGCCGCCAAGCTGGGATCACTGGTTCGGCACGGACAATCTGGGCCGGGACGTCTTCAGCCGGGTGATCGTGGCCACGCGGCTCGACCTGACGATCTCGGTCGCTGCAGTCGCGATCAGCTTCGTGATCGGCTCGGTGCTGGGCGCGGTTGCGGGCTATTGGGGCGGCTGGCTTGATGCGGTGCTGAACCGGTTTCTCGACACGATCATGGCCTTCCCGCTTTTCGTGCTGGCCATGGGCGTGGTCGCGGCCCTCGGAAACACGGTCGAGAACATCATCATCGCCACCGCGATTATCAACATCCCCTTCTATGCGCGCCTCGTGCGCGCCGAAGTGAATATCCGCCGCAATGCAGGCTTCGCCCAGGCCGCGAAGCTCGCCGGGAACAGCGATCTGCGGGTGCTGTCGCTGCATATCTTTCCCAACGCCCTGCCGCCGATGATGGTGCAGATCTCCCTCAATCTCGGCTGGGCGATCCTGAATGCGGCGGGCCTCTCGTTCATCGGGCTTGGGGTCACGCCGCCCACCCCGGAATGGGGGATCATGGTGGCCGAGGGCGCGAATTTCATCGTCTCCGGTGAGTGGTGGCTGGCGGTCTTCCCCGGGCTCTGGCTGATGCTGGCGGTCTTTACCTTCAACCTTCTGGGCGACGGGCTTCGCGATATTGTCGACCCGCGCAAGAGGACCTGAGCCATGCTGTCGATCAAGGATCTGGCGGTCGGGTTTCGCACCCGCAAGGGCGAGGTGGAGGCTGTGCGCGGCATCTCCTTCGACGTGGCCAAGGGCGAGACCCTGGGCATTGTCGGCGAGAGCGGGTCGGGCAAATCCGTCACCTCCTATGCGCTGATGCGGATCCTCGATGCGGGCGGGTCGATCCGCGCGGGCGAGGTCACCTATGGGGGGATGGATCTGCGTCGCGCCTCGGAGCGGGACATGCGCGACATTCGCGGGCGCGAAATCTCGATGATCTTTCAGAACCCGCGCGCGGCCCTGAACCCGATCCGCCGGGTCGGGCATCAGATCGAGGATGTGCTGATCCAGCATGCCAAGGCCACGCGGCAGGACGCCCGCGCCAAGGCCATCGCCGCGCTGGAGGCGGTGCGGATCAACGATGCCGCGGCGCGCTATGAGGCCTATCCCTTCGAGCTTTCGGGCGGGATGTGTCAGCGGGTGGTGATCGCCATTGCGCTGGCCTGCGACCCGCAATTGCTCATCGCGGATGAGCCGACCACCGGGCTCGACATCACCACGCAAAAGGCGGTGATGGATCTGGTCGCTGATCTGACGCGCAGCCGGGGCATGACCGGCATTCTGATCACCCATGACCTCGGCCTCGCCTCGCAATATTGCGACCGGATCGTGGTGATGAAGGATGGCGTGATTGTTGAGGAGGGCGCGCCCCAGCGCCTTTTCACCGCGCCGCGCCACGCCTATACGCGCAAACTGGTGGATGCGACGCCCCGGCTCGGCGCCTCGATCCGCGGACTGCTGCCGCCCGAGGCCCGCACAGCCGAGCCGCGCCACAAGGTCCATGACCGCCCCCTGCTGGAGGTGCGCAACCTCGTGAAGACCTATCCGGGCAAGGCCGGGCCGGTGCAGGCGGTCAAGGACATCTCCTTCACGATCAAGGACGGGCAATCCGTGGGCCTTGTGGGCGAATCCGGGAGCGGGAAATCCACCACCTCGGAGATGATCGTCCGGCTGCAGGACCCGACCAGCGGCGAGATCCTGTTTGACGGTCAGAACATCGCCAGCACACCCTCGGCGCGCTTCGCCACCCACCCCGTACGGCGCGATATCCAGATGGTGTTTCAGGACGCCACGGACAGCCTGAACCCTCGCGACACCGCCGCTTCGGCCATTGCCGAGCCCCTGAAACGGATCGCCGGGCTGCGTGGGGCCAAGGCCCGGACGCGGGTTGAAGAACTCGCGCATCTTGTCGGCCTACCGCAGCCCCTGCTCAGCCGGTTTCCCCATCAGCTCTCAGGTGGGCAAAAGGCGCGGATTGGTATTGCCCGGGCGATCGCGTTGGAGCCGAAGCTTCTGATCCTCGATGAGCCCACCGCCGCGCTCGACGTTTCGATCCAGGCGGTGGTGCTGAACCTACTGGTGGATCTGCGCGCGCAGCTTGGCATGTCCTACCTTTTCGTCAGCCATGACCTGAACGTGGTGCGCCTTCTCTGTGACGAGGTGTTGGTGATGAAATCCGGCGAGGTCATCGACCAGGGCCCCGCCGCGCAGATCATGTCTCAGCCCAGCCACGCCTATACCAAAGCCCTGGTGACTGCCGCCCCGCAGCCACCGGCCAAAGACGCGGCCTAAGGGCTGCAATAGTAAGGACGACCCATGCTTCATACGCTCTCGCTCACCCTGCCCGCGCTGGATACGGCCTATGCCGATGGGATCAGCCCCGACGCTGTGATCGAGGAAGTCTATCGCCGGATTGCCGAGGTGGACGACCCGGCGCTGTTTCTGCATTTGCGCGCCAAGGAGGCCGTGCTGGCCGAGGCGCGCGCCCTGCCCGCCCGGGACGAGACGCGGCCGCTCTGGGGCGTGCCCTTTGTGGTCAAGGACAACATCGATGTGGCCGGGGTGCCAACGACCGCCGCCTGCCCGGCCTATGCCTATACGCCAGAGAAGGATGCCTTTGTGGTCGCGCGCCTGCGCGCGGCGGGGGCGCTGGTGATCGGGAAGACCAATCTCGACCAGTTCGCCACGGGTCTCGTGGGCGTGCGATCCCCCTACGGCGTGCCGCGTAACTCGGTCGACCCGAGCCTGGTACCCGGCGGCTCGTCGAGCGGCTCCGGCGTTGCCGTGGGCCACGGGTTGGTGACGTTCTCCCTCGGCACGGACACCGCCGGGTCGGGCCGCACCCCGGCGGCGCTGAACAACATCGTCGGGCTGAAACCCTCCCTCGGCGCGCTCTCGGCCAGTGGCGTTGTGCCTGCCTGCCGAACCCTCGACACGATCTCGATCTTTGCAGCGACGGTCAGCGATGCCTATGCAGTCTTTGATGTGGCCCGCGCCTATGACGCGGCGGATGCCTATTCGAAACCCTTGCCTGCCACCGCCCTCCTCCCGCCCGCTGCGGGTTTGACCGTCGGCGTGCCCAATGCGGCAACGCGGATCTTCTTTGACGATGCTGCACAGGCAGAGATGTTCGACGCCGCGCTCGACCAGCTGCGCGCGCTCGGGGCCGAGATCCGGGAGGTGGATTTCACCCCGCTCTATGATGTGGCGGAAATGCTTTATGAAGGGGCCTGGGTGGCGGAGCGCTACACCGTGGTTGAGGCGCTGATGGCCGAGGATCCGGACGCCCTGCACCCGACCACCGCCAAGATCATCGGCGCTGCGACCGGGCTGTCCGCCGCGGACGCGTTCCGAGGCCTTTACCGGCTGAAGGACCTTTCCCGGCTGGCCGAAGAGAGCCTCGACGGGATCGACATGCTCTGCGTGCCGACGATCCCGACTTTCTACACGCTTGCGGATCTGGAGGCCGATCCGGTCACGCCGAACTCCAACCTTGGGACCTACACGAATTTCGTGAACTTGCTGGATATGTGCGGCATCGCCGTGCCGACCGCCGCGCGGAGCGATGGGCTGCCGGGCTCTGTGACCCTTTTGGCCGCGTCGGGTCAGGATGGCGCCATCGCCGGGCTCGCCCGCGCCTTGGAGGGTGGCGAGACGAACGCGCGCCGCGCAGCCGCGCCGCAGGCCGTCGAGAGCAACGAGATCATCCTCGCCGTCTGCGGCGCCCATATGTCGGGTCTTCCCCTGAACGGTGAACTGACAAGCCGAGGCGCCCGCTTCCTCGAGGCGACAACAACCTCGCCGGACTACACACTCTATGCGCTTGCGGGCGGTCCCCCAGCGCGACCGGGCCTGTTGCGGACCAAGGGCGGAACAGAAATCGCGCTTGAGCTATGGGCTCTGCCTCTTGACCAGATGGGCAGCTTCTTGGCTGGCATCCCAAGCCCGCTCTCCATCGGCACGATAGAGCTCGCTGACGGCCGCACAAGCCACGGCTTCCTCGTCGAGGCGGCAGGTCTCGCAGGCGCGGAAGACATCACCCGCTTCGGCGGATGGCGAGGTTTCCTCGACGCGGCGAAGGTCGCTTGAAACGGCTAGACCAGTAGGAAATGGCGCACCTAGGAGGAGAAAGTTCGAACACCCTGTTCGATATTCTCGCCCAATGGAATCAGGTGCTTAGCGCAATCCAAATCCCTGCAAATGCCCCCGAACGGGACATTTGCGGGGTGGCGCGATGACGACAAAGACACCTCCCTTTTCCCTCAGACTGACTTTTGAAGAACGCGCTAGGCTTGAAGAGCTGGCTGGCGACATGCCGCTTGGGGCGTATATCCGCCGCAAGGTCTTCGACGGTCAGGGGCTCAAGAAGAAACGTGCACGGGCTCGTTCTCGCCGCCCGATCAAGGATGAGCAGAAGCTGGCGCAGGTACTGGCCATGCTTGGCCAATCGAGGATCGCCAATAATCTGAACCAGCTCGCCAAGATGGCAAATCTCGGTACGCTTCCCGTTCTCCCCGATACGGAACGCGACATTCGGCGTGCATGCGCCGACGTGGCGCTGATGCGGCGGGAGCTTCTTCGCGCGCTCGGCCATCGTACCGATGTGGAGCCGTCATGATCCTGAAAGGATCACAACGAAGCGGCGCAAAGCAGCTCGGGCTGCATCTCCTCAAGACCGAAGAAAACGAGCATGTCGAGCTGCACGATATTCGCGGCTTCATGTCCGATGATGTCGTTGGCGCGCTCCGCGAAGCCGAAGCCATCGCAAAAGGCACAAAGTGCCGACAGTTCATGTTTTCGGTGTCTCTGAATCCGCCCGAGAACGAGCGTGTCCACGTTCGAACCTTCGAAAAAGCACTGGAAGCCATCGAAGAGAAAAACGGCCTGACAGGCCAGCCGCGCGTCGTTGTTTTCCACGAGAAGGAAGGTCGGCGGCACTGTCATGCGGTATGGAGCCGAATCGACCCCGAGAAAATGACCGCCAAGCCAATGTCGTTCTACAAGAACAAGCTGCGGGAGGTCTCGCGCCAGCTCTATCTTGAGAACGGCTGGCAGATGCCGCGCGGCCTGATCGATCCGAAGGACCGCGATCCCCGCAACTTCTCGCTTGATGAATGGCAGCAGGCCAAGCGGATCGGACGCCATGCGGGCGAATTGAAAGAACTGATACAGGAAGCCTGGGCGACCTCGGACTCAGCGCGCACCTTCGCGCACGCTCTTGAAGAACGCGGCTTCTATTTGGCGCGCGGGGATCGGCGCGGCCATGTTGCTGTCACCTTCGAAGGTGAAGTCATTTCGATCTCACGGGCGACGGGCAAGAAATCGAAAGAGCTGCACGCCCGTCTTGGAAAGACCGACGCATTGAGAAGCGTTGAGGAGACCCGCAAGCGCATTGCTAAAGATATTCTCCCGCGCATCAAGTCGCATGTCGATGAAGCACGCGCGTCCGCCCGTGCCGAACTCGATCAACTGAATGCGCGCCGCATGGAAATGGCAAAGGCGCATGCCGCGGAACGCGCCAAACTGGACGCAGGCCAGAAGGCGCGGTTTGAAGCAGAAGCCCGCACAAGAGCGGATCGCTTCCGCAAAGGCATGATGGGCCTATGGGATCGTCTGACAGGCAAGCGGGCTCAGCTCGAAAAGCAGAACCAACTTGAAGTGATGTGGGCGCTGCGCCGCGATCAGGATCAGCGGCAAATGACAATCAACGCGCAACTGCGCGAGCGCGGTGAGCTGCAAAAGGAAATCAACGCCGCGCGTACCAAACATGCGCAAGCCTTGCGCGCCCTGCATCACGATGCTGCCAACTATCGCCTGATGCGTCGTGGTGAAGAGCCCAAGGCAAAGACCGCCTTCGAGCGTTTGGATACGCTGCGAGCCGAACCGAAAAAGCAGCCGGAACGTCCTCGTTTCGACAAGCTCAAAGAGCGCAAGCCCGAGCGTCAGACACGTTCCACCACGTCGGCGCAAGATCGCTTGCGCAAACTGCGCGAGCAAAAAAGAGAAGGACCGTCCTATGACGGTCCTGATCTCGACCGATAGAAATCGCTAGAACAATGAAAGCTGACGCGCGGCTTCTTCGCGCTTCTTCCATTGCGGGGTCTGCGCTTCGTGCTCAAGCCATGCGAGAACATAAGCGACGGCACCGCCATATTCGTCCGTGACATCGCTGTGCAGATAGTGCGAGCGATAGCCTGTCTCGGTGATGGGTATTATCCCATCGCCGATAACGTTGACTTCGATGTGGTCGAACTCCGACCACTGGTGTCGGTGATAGCTGATGCTTATCGCGACACCACGCCAGTCGATTTGACTGGTGACTGGGGCGCTCATGAGCGCCCCGCGTCGTTTGCAGGTGAAGCCGTGTCTTCCAGCGGCTCGCGCAAGACGATCCGACCGCCGACAGGCAGGGATTCGAGCTGTAGTGTGTAGCCTTTAGCGTCCTTGTGCATCCAGGCTGCGCCAACTTTATTCCAGAAGGATTTGTCGCCTTTCTGAGTGACGTGCCACGCCAGAAACTCGGGTGCGCGGAACTCGCGTGTGCGCTCTTGCGCGGTTTGGGTGTTGTTGCGTGCCATGATTGATCTCCTTTGTTCGGGTTGGCTTGCTAACGCCCCCCGATGAGACCGAAGGCAAAGGATCGCCGCGTCATGTCCAACACGGGTGAGGCCTCCGCCGAATTGGTGCGGGCAGGATATTGATGCGCGATCCGCGTTCGGTCAGGGGAAAGGCGAATTGCTGCAAGCCGTGCGCGGGCAAAGGTCCGTTCATGCTGCGCTAACTGCCGGCACCGAATGCTTATTCACGCGTTCCTCAGCGCCTCCGTCCGATTGATTTCTAGTGCGTTACCCCGATCCATCAGCGCCTTCACTGGGCCATGGATGATGTGTGCGAGGGCCGAAAGGCCCTGAACGGTTCGGGGCCTCCTTACAATCAACAGGAGGTGACGATGAGACTCATCACACGCTTCGATGCAGCATCGCGCAGCACAGCCGAACTGCATGCCCTCTTACGCGAGGCTTTCAACGCCTATGCTTCCGCTCCTCGCGGATCGATTGAACGCAGCAATGCTCTTGCATCGCTGCACAATATCGAGGCCGAACTGGCGGTCCGCCCGCCAGGTCTATGAGGCCATCAACGCGGCTGGCCTGAAGGCCAGCCGCGAATTTTTCCCGATGATCACGCAACGTTGCTCACTTCTTCGACGATAGGCTGAAGCCCGTGCAGAAAATCGGCGGCACGCTGGGCATGGGCGGCGGCGCTGAATATCGCCCGCTTGTCGTTTTGAAGAACCTTGAGCCAGCTCTGGATGTAGGCCGCATGATCGGCACGCGGTTCGGGCGCGAGTTCAAGATCAGCGCACAAAAATGCTGCGCCAAGTTCGGCGACAAGCTCTTCGCGCGCATAGCCTTCATCGCCCCACCGCTTGCGCCCGAATTCGCGGTCAAGACGCTTGGGGTGTTTGGTCCAGTGGGTCAGTTCGTGCGCCAAAGTCGCATAGTAAGCCTCGGGACTCCTGAAGGTTTCAAAGCACGGCATCTGCACATGATCACTGCCGCCGCTGTAATGGGCAGAGTTGCCGCCGTGGCGAATGTCCGCGCCCGTGCTCGCAAAAAACTCTTCAGCGTGCTCAATGCGGCGCGCGGGGTCGATGATCGCTTTCGGCTTGGTGTAGTAGTGCTCGGGCAAGCCCTCGATCTGCTCGACATTGAAGACGCTGTATCCCTTCATGAAGGGGATTTTGCGCTCCTCCTCGCTGCCATCGTCCTGCTCTTCCGTTTTGGTGATCGTGTTCGCATAGACGACCAGATTACCGCGCTCGCCCTTGCGAACATGCGCGCCTAGTTCTTTCGCCTGTTTGAAGGTCATCCAGTAAGGAGACAGAAAGCCTGCCTCGATGCTCGCACCCCAAAGCATCAGGATATTGATGCCGCTATAGGGCATGCCGTTATGGCGGAGCGGCTTGGTGATTTTGCCTTCCATGTTGCCCGCGCTCCATGGCTTCAGCCATGTCAGCTCGCTTTGCTCAAGGTCGGCAATGATCTTGTTGGTAACCCTTTCATAAATATCGGTTTTCATCTTCGTCCCCTTTCTTGGGTAGTCGGTTGCGCATGCAACCGGACTAGGCCCGCGCCAATGAGCGGGGGGACGGCCGTCCAGACCGAAAACCATGGAAGAGGTGCGGGCGCAGGCGCAGCCGAGCCACGGGCCATGGCTTTCGCCCGAAGCCATAGCGAAGGGCTTGGTCTTGACGGAGGACGGGGCCGCAGGCCCTCGAAACGAAAAGGAAGAGGTCAGCCCGCGAGGGCTGTCAGATGATGCGCAAGGGATCGAAGCCGAATGGCCGAGACAGCCTGCTGGCTCGGTTTACGAGAGCCCGATCCGTCAGGATGCGCCAATTTACTTGATTTGGTATTTCAGGCGTCTCTGTACAAAAGCAGGTTTTGATCCTTCAAGAATCTTGACTATGACGTCATTGATTCTTGGATTTTCAATCGATCCCGATTCATACGAGAATTTGTAGCCAGCAGCCTTATCTAATGAAACGTAAAGGATTTGCTCAGCATCCGCGCCAACGGCAAGGTTCGGATTATGTGTCACCAATATGACCTGACGGCTCTTTTTCGCCTGCCTAATGCATCTAGCGAGAACGCTGAAAATGCTGTCGTTGTCGAGATTATCCTCGGGCTGGTCTATGATAAGCGGTGTCTTCTCCTTATCTAGATGAAGATAAAACACCAAAAGGAGCAGGCCTTTCTCGCCAGGAGATAACTGATTTAGATTTTTGCCGCCCAGTCGCAATTCATACCGCGCATCAAAATATTCTAAAGAAAACAGTAGATCATATAAGCGCTTAATGTCTTTGACTTGCTTGCCGACATCTTCAGTTCGTAAGGCTTCGATGATGCCCTTGGCGAAGACAAGAACGCTTTCAACATCGTTCCAGTCCGTATCCGCCATCCGCGACTCTAGTTCGGCCTCACCTTGGGCCGTTCCGCGAAACGGACCGCTCGAAGCCTGGTTTACAAGCTCAAAAAACCGCTCGGGGAATTCGTGCATTGAAACAAACGAAGCATCTATGGTCACTTCGAATTCATCAGACCGAACAGTTTCCAGTCGCTCCTCAACACTGGATTTCAGCGCTTCATAGAATGCCCGCACCTTAGTTTTTGCCTCAAAGATCGAACGGGCAATATCATCTCGATCCGCGCGTTTTGCATCAAGCCTAGCTGCAAGATCGTTCTCAATATAACGTATGCGGTTCTCGATATCCTTTATGGTTCCAGGTTTGGGACTCTCGTCCTCTCCCATGACCGCAGTCATCTTAGCGGTCAGATCAGATAGCGCCTGAACATAGCGCTGATAACGGCGTTGCGGTGCAGATAGCGTTTCCTGTAATCCCTTCAATTTTTCAGAGAGGAACTGATGAGCGCGGCGGAGGTCGGGAACGGAGACCAACGATGTAAGGTCTGTTTCATCCGTGATCGTTAAGTTGTTGTCTGCCTCAAGTTTTTTGATCGCCGAAGACGTCGCCGTGATTTTTTCATCTATCGTAGTTGTATTGATTTGATGCGTGACGATTGCATCTACATCCAGACCAAAGCGCTTGCAGGAAGCCCGCAGTTCTTCCTTCGAATTCTTTATCTGCGAATCGAGCCCTGTAACTGTCTCTTTAATATCGCTTAAGCCAACAAGATCACTCTTGAAAGACGACAGCCGCTCGACAGCATCCTTACCTCGGAGTTCTAGCTCCGATTGGCTCTGCCTGACTTTTTCGATCTGGTCTGCAATCGCCTTTTGTTCATCAGATTCACCTTCGGGCTTAGCAACTTCAGAAGGCTTTGACGCCTCTAGGACGCGGTACTCTTCTTTCTTTTGCTTAAGCTGCTCTTCGAGCGCCGCCTTTGTCGTTGGATTGGCCTGTTCTTCTAGTTCCACGATTTCTATGTTCAGCTCACGAAGACGGACCTTTAATGAGCTTATATCGCTTTTGCTTTGTGCGGTTTTTAGTTCCTCTAGTTCAGAAAAGGTCGATCTCCCCATTCGATCCGACTCTTCAACATGTGAGAAGACGACTTCCTCAATCTCTTCCCTAAACGCTTTCACCTCTATTTCGTTGGTCAGACTCTCAAAGTAGTTCTGAGGGAGATATTTCACGACCTCGGGTTTTCGTAGATCGACATCCTGATCAAGTCGCTTCTCGGGCTTCGCGCCGCTGGCCCAGGTCAGCGTACCGAGAAAGTTCTCGGCGAAACCCTTCTGACGAAATTTTCGGTTCTGTGTTTTGTCTGTTAGAAATGAAAAATGCTCAGATTGCCGAGACTCCCCAAGCAGACCTAAGATGTCGGCAACGGCGCTCTTGCCGCTTCCTTTGTTGCCGATGATTGCGGTCAGTTCGGGATTGAATGGTATGAGAACGTCCTCGAACCATGAACCGTTATTTCCTTTATAGCCAGCCACGTGATCGATCCGAAGTTCTGTAATGAACCGTGTTGCATCTTGATCCTGCCGTTGAAGAACGGTCGGCTGCTCGCCGATATGAACGCGCCCCTTCGGTTCGAAGAGAGTTTGTCTTAGCCCACGAAATGTTAGGTCGGCCTTGATCCAAGTTGCCTCGTAGCCAGCTTCATCCCCTGACAATCTCGTAAGCTCATCGAACGAATGAGCGTCAGACCCCGAGAAGACAGGCTTTGGCTCGGAGCGTGTACTGTCCTCGTACCGATCCTCTCTCAGGAAATAGTCCGTGTTCTTTGATGATCCGAAAAAGGCATCACTCGCCTTATCAAGTTCATCGGATATGGAGAGGCTTCTAGGAGAATTTGTATCCGCGCCTCTCAAGCCATCGTTGTTGGCTGCGGTAACAATCATGTAAGCAGTACGGTCGGGAAAGACCGCTTCAAGCGCTTTTCGTAGCTCCGTTATGCTAACGGTAGCCTGCTCGTAGTCAGTTCTCGAAGCGAGTTCACCACATCGCACGCGCGCACCGTCCCGTGTAATGTGCGTTAGTAGATCACTCAGCAAGGTCGCCAATTTAGCTTCCGTAGCTGCTTTCGGATCAATCAGAACATGCGTATGAACATGTCGCGCGTCCTTACTGATTGTCTCGGTCAGGCGAAATTCTATGTTGGGAATAAAGAGCTTTTTACCTTCAGGGAAAGCATCTTGATAGGCTCTCGCAACAGAAAAATAGCAATCGAAAGAGAAGTAGTCCGTAATGCCAAATACCTGAACATCCGAAGATTCGAGAGTTTCGACATAAGACTTTAAATTGGCCTCATTGGCTTCACCGAAACTGTTCGCTAGCTTTGTGCCAGGTGCATGCAGATGAAGATCCCAACGGCGCCAAAGTGAACCAAATCTATTGCTCTCGTTACTCATCCCGCCTTCCTTTCCACAAGACGGGCTTGCTGCGGATCGTACACGTAGCCCTTGATGCTACCGTCTTTGATCCGCTCGACGGCTTCATCAACCACATTGAACGGCACAAGAAACCACTCGCGAGGGACAACAGGATTGCCAAAGCGATCCTTGATCTCGATGTCGAGACGGGCTGGATCGAAGATGCGGTGAATCAGGTTTTCGAGCTTTGTTCGGTTGATATTGTAGAGTTCATAGGTCGCAACGACCTCGACGTCAGCGAGCAAGAATGTGGCGTCAATCTTTGCATTGGCGATGCGCCGTTCGACCTTTCCACTTGTTACGCCGATCTTGTGGAGCACGTTGCGATGTTCCTTCACTATCGGAAGGTCAGACTTGCTGCGGAGTACATAGATTGTGCCGCTTGCCTCATCGCCATCAGCCGTTTGGTCGGCGAAGAGCGGTCCTGCTGAGGAGTCCGTAATTCGACGGCCTGCATCATCCTTGTGAAGCGCTCTCTGTAGGGAGCGCATGAGCATATTGCTCTCGGTTCCGTTGTCGAAGATCACGCGCAGACGGGCATCCGTCATGCCTTGTGCCGTCAGGAACGCTTCGTCCATCTCGGCAACATAGGCCTTTTGTCCTCCTACAATGAAGAAACGTCCTGGCGCGATCTCGGCCTTGCGTTCAAAGGGCCGTGTCGTTCGCATGCCTGTATCAATTTCGTTCTGAACCTGCTCGAACAATGGCTTGAACCGTTCGAAGTCTTCACACTTCTGGCGATTGGCAATCTCTTCCGCCGCCTTCTTTTCAGCGCTGGACCTCACATGGCGTAGTTCGGTGATGTCCGAAGTTTCAGCTTCGACGCCGAGTTCGGCCAGAAGCGCTTCGTCATCCATATCGTCGCCGATAGAAGCCGCGACTGGGTCGCTAGCGTCAAGCAAACCGTCTTTGTCAATCGGTTCGAGAAGCTGCCTGAACTCACCAAGCTCTCTCAACCGATCAAGACGAACCGCGTAGAGCCGTTCGAAGATGTCCTTGTCTTCGCCGTGCTGCGGTGGATGACCGTGCTCTTCGACGAACCGTTGAATTTCTTCAAACCCCGCGATGACACGCTCCTCCTGTGGCGTTCTCGCGGAAACCTTCTTGGCCTCGACCTCGACCCCGAGTTCGGCAAGCAGCGCATCGTCTTCTTCAGTAAACTGCTTAGCCATCAGCAGCCTCGGATTTCATGCGAGCCAAATAGGCTACACCTTCGGCCATGCGCTTCTCCCACGCATCTGGGGAGGTGATTGACGGCAGCCTGCCGCGTTCCTGTTTGAACTTTAGCGCCCGCTTGGCCAGATCACGCGCCTCTTCGGGCGTAAGTTGGACTTTCTTCGCGGAGATGATTGCCGCGACCTGTTTCAGGCTTTCCTCGCTCATCGTCTTGGCCAGGATCGCGTAAGCCTCACTGAACGGATTGATGCGGTCGATCAGATCGATGTCGAGTTCCCGAACGTCCATCGCGAACTTCCGTACACCATCGATCAGAGCCGTGTTGGCTTTATCCTCGCCGTCGTCATCCTTGAGCGCCGCCTCTTTGGCCTTCTGGGTCAGGTTAAGAGCGGCGATGGCGTGCTGGCGTACGGCTTCCTGATCTTCGTCATCCAGCTCGGGGTATTTGTCCTTGATGATCTTGCCCATGCGCACTTGCGTCAGCTCTTCGGGGACAAGCTCTTCATCGAACATGCCCCGTTCCACAGTCGGCTTGTCCTGTACGAAGGCGGCGATCACTTCATTCAGGTCCTCCTGACAGATGCGCTCGGCTTCCTTGCTCTTCGGCTCAGTCAGGCCTTTGATCTCGATCTGGAACTGGCCACTCTCTTCGTTGAAGCCGACATTGCATTCGCCTTCCTTGTAGCCACCTTCGCCATAGTCGAAGCCCTCGACAGGACCGCTGTCAGGGCGCTTCGGGGTGAAGTTGAAACGAGGCGCGAGAACCTGTTCCATCAACAGGCTTGCCGCGATGGCCTTGAGCGTATCGTTCACAGCTTCGGTGACAGCATCTTCCGATGCGTCAGGTTCGGCGATCAGGTTTGTGAAACGGGCGCGGCTCTTTCCTGGCGCGTCGCGTGTTGCACGTCCGATTATCTGCACGATCTCGGTCAGGCTGGCACGATATCCAACCGTCAGCGCATGCTCGCACCAGACCCAATCGAAGCCCTCTTTGGCCATGCCAAGGGCAATGATGATATCTACGTGGTCGCGGTTGTTCTTCTCGGCGGGGTCTTTGAGCGCCGCTGAAACCTTGTCCCTTTTTGCAGCTTCGTCATCGACCAGATCAGCAATCCGCAAGACGCGCCCGTCAGATGTCTTGACCAACTGGAAGCCCGTCGCGGGGTCCGTGCCTTGCCAGTCACCCAATTCGTCGATGATGTGCTCGACTTCCCGATGCTTGTCCTTGGTGCTCTCGCGGGAGTTCACACTCGGGATGTGGATGATGGTCTTCTCGTTCGGGTCAAGAACCTTGAGGATGTCATCCGCATACGCGCCCGAATAGAAGAAATAGCCGATATCGAGCTGCTTCAGATATTTGTAGCCGTTGAGCTGCTCATAGTAGGTGTAGGTAACTGTATCGAATTTGGCCTCGTCGTGCGGCATGAGCACAGGCTCGGCATCGCCTCGGAAATAGGAGCCCGTCATCGCAACGACATGAACCTTGTCCCGCGCGATCAACTCGGCGAGCTGCGCGCCAAGTTTGTTCTCGGGGTTGGCGGAAACGTGATGGAACTCATCGACGGCGACGAGGCAATCGTCGAACGCTTCAATGCCGAACTTTTCGACGGCGTTTCGGAACGTCGCATGTGGACAGACGAGCACTTGATCCTCGCCCTTGAGGAACGAACCAACCGAGTCAGCCTTGCTGCCATCCGATCCTGGCGCATTGCAAAGGTTCCACTTCGGCTCGACATGCCAGTCGGTCCAGAAACCGAATTTGGATAGCGGCTCGTCCGCAAAGCTCGATCCGATGGACTTCTCGGGGACGGTGATGATGGCCTTGCGCAGGCCTTGATTGTGCAGCTTGTCCAGCGCCACGAACATCAGTGCGCGGCTCTTGCCCGATGCGGGCGGGGACTTGATCAGAAGATACTGTTCACCGCGCTTCTCGTAGGCGCGCTCCTGCATCGGTCGCATGCCCAGCTCGTTCGATTTGGTCGAATTGCCGTTCTGGGCGTAGGTGACGGATACGGAGGGGGCGGTTTCCTTGCTGCTCATCGATTATGCTTTCATTCGTGAATT
Organism: Dinoroseobacter sp. S76; assembly: GCF_049801095.1. Lineage (NCBI taxonomy): Bacteria > Pseudomonadati > Pseudomonadota > Alphaproteobacteria > Rhodobacterales > Roseobacteraceae > Dinoroseobacter > Dinoroseobacter sp. S76. The sequence continues at coordinate 225,146 of NZ_JBNAGH010000002.1, forward strand.
CGTTTTCTTCAAATTGTTCGCCGTGGTCATCTTCGTGTATAGCTCGAACAGCTTCTCTAGGCGTTCGGTATCGTTCTTGAAGCGACGACCGATGTAGATGCGCTCAAGCACCTCGTCGTTCCGATCATGCGCGGCGCGAAGGTCCTCGGGCATCTTCTCTGGATCGTAGAGATCAGCGATGGTTGCTGGGAAGTGCGCCTCCCGTGCCAGCAGGATGTCCTCAGCGCAACGAGAAAGGTCTTCCTTGTTTTTCTCAGTGAGCTTCGGAACTGGGAAGGTGTTCCAACCTAGCGAACTAGTGTACGAGAAGCGCAACTCTAACCGACCGCACACGGCTCCAATCCAAATTAAGTGAATACGCGACGCTAAGAGGGAAAAATTAAATATATCGGCGTCATAGATGCCATAACAGCGATTGCTGATAACGGTCGCATTCGAGACCAGAGATATTGGAAGATACTCCCTACCTTCAGATGAAACAGCTGGAATACAGATCGTATTTCTATATCCTATATTCATCTCTCTGAATTGATGAGGGGTTTCGGCCATACCTTGCGCCCCCCTGTCTCTGCTCGACAGTCTCTTCTGTCGGACCTGCTCGATCCTATTGACAACACCTTCATAGGAATGAGCAAAATCCAAATTCTTATCTTCGATCCAAAGGCAATATCTCTCGACACCGCTAACTAGCTCTGACGCTCCAATGATGTTTTTGATAATACGACTTTGAGCATCTTTGGTTAAATTCAATGCCTCTAACTCCGATCGAGTTAGGAGCAAAAATCCGCCATCTACTGGTTTATTACCAAATTTCATTTCCGGCAGATCACATAAGGGCTTATTCGACTTTTGAACAATTACGTCCATGCCATCAATGAGATAGGCATTTATGTTTCTTGACACTTTCTCAATAGGTGCCCCATCGGGCTCTTCCGAAAAAAGGCGCTTTGTGTGAGCACCTTTCTCCGAAAGTCCAACAATTACTACAGTCACCCCTGCATTTTTGCTTGCAAGATTATTCCATTTAAAAGACGTATGTGCGAAGGAGATTTCCCGCCCAAGTTTGAAAATTATTGGCCACAGAATGCCAACGCTAGTTCCCTGGCAGACCGTGTTGATACTTACAAACGCGCTTTCACATTTTGTATGGTTGGCATACTCCGCAGCGCGAACGAACCAACATGCTACCAAGTTCAAGCTTTTCCATGTTTTCGCATAAGGAGAAAAGACCCGCTCTAGATCGGCTTTCTGCTCGGGGCTTTGATCATTGGACCAAACATAGGGTGGATTCCCGCAGATATACGTTTCTCCGCCTTCATTCTCAAAGTCGATTTCTGCTTGGTCGAGCGGTGTGCTGAATAGGTCATCTCCGTGCATTCGCACACCAGTTCCGGTAGGTGGACAAACGGATAACCAATCAACCCGCAGGGCATTCCCACAGGTAATCCAGTTCATGGCATCGAGTGGCAGGAAGTCTCGAAGGGCTTCCCGTTGACCGCGATAAAGCACGTCGCACTGATATTCAGCGATGATGAGCGCGAGGCGGGCGATCTCGGCTGGGAAATCGCGCAGCTCGATTCCACGAAAATTTGTCAGCGGAATTTCGGATCGATGGTCGGTCTCATTGCGCCGTTCATTGATCTCGGCCTCGATGGCGCGCATTTCCTTGTACGCGATGACGAGAAAGTTGCCCGATCCGCAGGCGGGATCGAAAACCCTAATCTTGGACATGCGGTTCCGCAGATTGAGAAGCTTGCGGGCATTGTCCCCCGCATCCTCAAGCTTTTCGCGTAGGTCGTCCAGAAACAGCGGATTAAGGACCTTCAGGATGTTCGGAACGCTGGTGTAGTGCATACCCAGCGCGCCGCGCTCTTCATCATCGGCGACGGCCTGGATCATCGATCCGAAGATGTCAGGATTGATCTTCTTCCAGTCGAGATTGCCAATATGCAGGAGGTAGGACCGTGCGATCTTGCTGAAGCGCGGGACGTCAACGCTCTCAGAGAAGAGCCCGCCGTTCACGTAGGGGAAGTTGTTTGCCCAGCGGGCAATGCCTTCCTTCTCACGATCAGCAACCTTCGTGTTCATGGATCGGAACAGCTCGCTGATGATCTCATGCGTGTTCGAGCTGTCCTTCTCGCTCATCCGTTCGATGGTGGCCGTGAACTGATCGGCCTCCGTGAAGATGTCTGTGTCCTCCGCAAAGAAGCAGAAGATCAGCCGCGCCATGAAGTGGTTCATGTCGTGACGGCGATCCGCCGTGCCCCATTCAGGGTTGTCCTTCAGAAGCTCGACATAGAGACGGTTGAGACGGCCCGTCGCCTTGATGTCGAAGGCGCTTTCGCGGATTTGCTTGACGGTGCTGATGCCCGCGAGCGGAAGGAAAAAGCCAAAATGGTCGGGGAAGTCGGGGTAGTCGCAAACGATGACCTCACCGCTGTTCAGGTCTTCGGCCTGAAACTCTCTCCCATCAGTTGCGAGAATGAATTTTGCACGGGCTTTCGTCGTCGCGGGGCTGGCCTTGAGCGACGCAAGAGCCTCCGCGACCGCGCCGTCTTCAGTGACCTTGAGGTGGATGTTGTTGGTTTGAAGAACACCGCCGACATCCGATTTGTTGGACGCGCCGGACCGCAGGCGCTTGATCGTCGTGGCCTTGTTGCCGAACGCCTCCAAGAACGCGAAGGGGAACTCTCCCGCGTCGAACGGCTGCTCGGCAAGCTTGGATATGGCCTCTTCGATCTCAACGGCGTTCAAGGTTTCGTCCTTTGTTTTTATCGTTGGCTATGGTCTGCTCGTTGCGCTCGATATACTCACGCATGAACTCTCGGATCACTTGGGATGCGGGCCTGTCCTGCTCGCGGCAAAGTTCAAGGAACTTCTCGCGGAGCTGACGCTCGACCCTGATGCGCAGTCCTGAGTCTTTCATGCGATGAGTGTAGCCGTTGGATACACAATGTGCCAACGGTATTTCGAGGATTCCTCCACAGACTACACCCGCATCCAAGGGCGTTTCCTTGGTCGTAGTCCAGCGGCGAAATGCTGGCGCATATCCAACCTGCGCAAGGTTGGCCCATGTATCCAAAGAGCACGGGTAGGCTCTTGGTCGTAGGTATCGGGTCGCGACAGACCTGATCGGCATCCAATCCGCGCAGGGTTGGTCTCCATGAAATGGTCATGGGGGTATCGGTGGGAGCAGGAACGCTCCCCTGATTGGCAGGTGTCGGGGGCCATCACCCTGACGAGTGGATTTCACAAGGGGCGCGATAGCCCCTTTGATCGATGGGTGCAGGGAGAGCGAAGTCTCCCGCGAGTGATGGAACGGCGAAACGTTCTGATGGCTCTGGATGGGTTCAATGCCCAGGAAGAGCCAAGGCCGGAGGGATGCAACGGGAGCGCGCAGCGGGCTCCCTTGCCAAGATTGCGGTGTAGTACACCGCACATCTTGCGGGTCGGACTTATTGATAAAATTGGGAAAAAAGGTGTTTCGATGTGGTCGATGCGGAAGGAGTGATTTGTGGCGTGCTTGGGACTGTTGCTCAGAGGGCGTTCTCTGGGGGCTGAAACATCGCCTCCTTCAGATACCCTGCGATAACCTGATCATTGCGGGCATTTGCGTGTTCGATGGGTCGTCGGTCCATCTCATCTCGTATCCATGCGACTTGGGGATGTATCTCCATGGATACCCGAACGAAGTCAGCGTGGCCCAACGCCGCCGCCACGTGCACGGGCGTCATCTTATCTGGCTCTCGCTGATGGTCTAATCGTTGTCCGCTTTGCAGCGCAAACGCCAACTCCTCTAGATCATTGTTTTCAGCAGCACGAAATATATCTGGCGGCACATGTTCTGTGCCCGATTTATCGTTCGGCATTACATCTTTTATTTTACCCAAAACTGTATCCCCTTACAAACTTTGCGATCTCCGAGGGGTCGATATCTGTGCGTATTATCGAGTGCTCTTCGTTTTGGATTTGATGATGGTTGAACATACCAATTTCACCACTAGACATGCGAGGCGTCTCCCCTTTGCGAAAAGGCTGAGACCAAAGTATGAGATAAATACCCTTTATCGGCTGCTCGAAAACGAGTGGTAGGGACTCCTTAATAGTACGATGATCTCGACGAGCAACGATGCTGAAGGACCAGTTCATGGCATCGAGTTCGTCATCGAGGTCTTCGATGTAGCAGGACGTTTGAAACGCATATCCCGTAACAAACGTGCTGAGCTTGTCTCTTTGCCAATCATATCGCTTCAATAATTCCGCAGGCAAAGTATCACCGTCGGCAAACTCATGATCGATAAGTTGATCGGCGTAAGCTCTACTCCCAAAGACCAGCGTGATGGGTGCTACACCCTGCTTGAACTCCTCGATCAAGAGAAGAAAATGGTAGCCCAGCGTTGGATCATCCTTACTGGTGTGAAAATCATCTCGAATGCAAAGCCATACTGAGTTTGATATTTCGGCCCGCTGCCATGCTGTATCCGTAGTTTTGCTATGGCTGGCGAAGTCACGAAACGCTTGAAGCTGATATTGACGCTTCGAATCCCTGATCGAAGCATCGAGCGCCTGACGTTGCTCCACAGGAATCTTTGTCTCGATGAACCGATCTACAAAGTAGAACTTATCATCGCCTATTTGGTGCGTTGCGTTTTCCCCAAGCCAGTTTTTCAGATCGGCACGAGAAAGCAAACGGTCCTCCCGTGGGGGAGCGGCGTTCTTCCGTTGCGGTTTCCAGCCTGAAGCCTCAATCAACGCAGCGTCTTCGCGCTCCATAATTTCATCGCGCAGAGCTTGTGGAGAAAGCGCCTTTTCCGACATCAAGCGTCGGAGCAAATTACGGGCGTATTCCTTCTGAGCATCTGGATAATATCTAACGGCGCGCATCTCCAAAGTATTATCAGGTTCTGGTTTTCGATTTGCGGCAAATTCCTTGCCGCTATTTTTGAACGCATCTCTAGGAAACAGCGGCAACACATTGCCCTGCAAGTTCTGATCATTCGTTTCACTATCGTCACACATACCGCGTCTGCCGGAGGGTTCGTCTGAAATATGCCTTTCGACAGTCTCGGCGGAACCCGCCCCGTCGTCAATCGAACGCAGCGATGACAACACGGGCTGAAGTGACAGGAGCGAAGATCATGAAGCATTCCCTTTGCGTGCATTGCCTTTCCTTGGGCTACTGCAAGAACAGCACACGCCAGCTCGTTCGTGATGCGCAACTGGAAAACCCAGAATACCTACGCGACCTGCGCAACTTTGCTGCGAGTTTGGAGATCAGTGCTGACCACTTCCTCGACTATCTGTTGAACTTGTACAGGGACTATAGAGGGCGGATCGTCTCGAACGGCAACGAGGTGTTTCTGAACACCGAAGAGTTCGAGACGGACAGCATACGTGAATGGTTTCGCGACTGGGCCTGCGCACCCGTGCCTGACGGAGTTCGCCCCAGACTGCGAGAAGAAAGTCGCGAGCGCATCAGACTCCTGGGAACGATCCTCTCAACACGCTTCGCGTTCGAAGCAGAGTTGTGGGGAGTGCGGGCGGCAAACGACAATAGACCTCCGTCCGCTGAGCGCTGAAATGAAAAACTTCGACTTACTCCCCCATAGCTGCGCACTCACTTTGGCATGTTGGCATTGCGAACAGGTCGTTCGAGCAAATGGAGAAAAGAGCGATGATGAGAGGGCCAAGAGAAGCGGGAAAAGCGAAAGCGCTAAAGGCTATTGACGGTATAGCAAATGTAGCGGCGATCTTTCTCGCGTTTCTGCTTGGTCCGTACCTCTACGATTGGACTATTGGCTGGGCACAGAATTTTGTGGCCAGCAACTATGGTTACGGTCTCCAAGGTATCGTGTCGTTTGGCTGGGGGTGCTTGTGCGGAGCTGTTGTCTACTATGTCGCACAAGCATCTGTCGCAGTTCTCATCACCATGGTGTTCGGGTCGATCATTGTTCGCTTCCTGTAATCAATGAAAGGAACACCCTTATGTTCAAAAAGCGTGTTGTGAAAGGTCTGGTGACCCAGAACAAAACGGACTGGTCAGCAGTCCTTGGCGCAATTTTCTGGGTGGTGGTTGTTTTGGCGATCCTCGGATCGCTTGGCGGCTAACCCCCCGAACTCGCGCAATGCAAGAACTAGAATGGCCGTTGGAAACAACGGCCATTCTTTTGCGAGTGTACAATGGACAACCTTCAAATCGACTTCAAAGAAGCGGAGATGAAACCGATCTTTGAACGCTTCAAGCTGCTCTTCTCGCCGCAATCCGAGATGTCGGATATTCCCTCCGACATCAAGATTTGCGTCTGGATACGGATGATCAACGCGTTTCACCCGACTGTGAAACCCCGCGAAATCCGCTCACATTTCATCAAGTGCTTCCATCCTGATGCGGGCACGCACGTCCTCACGATTCCCGAAAAGACAAAAGTCATGGCGACACATGACCGTATTTTCAAAGGAAAGTAATCATGATGAACAACGAAGAGTATCGGTTCGGATCAGCATCTTGGTCTGACGAGAGCGAACTAAGGCGAGCCGGACTGCTAAGCGCTCGCGGTCTTCAGATCGGCTATAACGCGAACAAATCGATCTGCCTTGAAACCGATGCGCCGATTATCACGGTCGCAGGCGCTGGATCAGGCAAAATGCGCGACCTTCTCGCGCTTGCAGTGGCACGGAATGCAGGCAACCGAAATTTCATCCTCGACCCACGCGGCGAGATCGCCGCTGTTACAATGGTGAACTTCGCTCTCAATAGGAGCTACCTTTATTGCTGGAACCCGACGGGGATGCGTGGCCTCCCGCAGCATCGCATGAACCCGCTCGATATCCTTCGCCTGAACGATCCGCACTTTCATGCGGACTGCAAGTTCATCGCCGAAAGCCTGCTCCCGACAAGCGGCGCATCCAACGGTCGATATTTCGAGCTGCGCGCCCGCGAGTGGATCGAGAACATCATCAAGATGCTTGTCGAGCGGGACGGCAAGGTGAGCTTCCCCGCGCTCTACCGCGTCATCAACTGGATCGAAGCTGACTCGAATGCCTGGGCAGATTGCCTCGAAGCCATGCTTGGCTCCTCGATGGACAGTGTAAGACGAACTGCAAGCGAGATGCTGGCAAAGCAACAGGAAAGCGAAAAAGAGTTCGGAAGCATTCTCGGCGAAATCTACGCGCATCTGAACTTCCTTGATGATCCGATGCTTCAGGCCGCGCTAGATGGGGCCGATGCCTCGTTGGCCGATACCTGCAATTCGGGCCAGCCTACGAGCTGGGCGATCAACGTACCCATAGAATACGTAGGTCTGTGGTCTCCGATCCTGCGCACAATGTTCACCGTGCAGATGCTCTACAAATCGCGAGCGCCTTCCGCACCACGCATCACGATGATCATCGATGAAGCGGGCCAGCTCGGAAATTTTGAAGCCCTGCTACGCGCGTTTACCTTTGGTCGCGGCGCTGGCGTTCAGGTCTGGGCGCTGTTTCAGGATGTCGGCCAGATCGTCCGTAACTTCGGCGCACCCGCCCTTCAAGGCTTCATGGGGTCATCCGCGTTACGCCAGTTCTTCGGTGTGCGCGACTATCAGACAGCGCAGATGGTGTCCTCCATGCTGGGCACCGAAACGCTCGAATATGACGACAGTCTGAGGCAGGCGGACGCAAAGCGCCAAAAGATGAACGCCGCCATGAGCATCATGAACGGCAGCGATCCGTTCTCGGCATACGCGGACATGAAATATCACGCCTATGCCGAAGAGCATCGCACCAAACAGGCGCGCGCACTCATGATGCCTGAAGAAATCTTGTCGATGCCAGAGGACAGGCAACTGCTCTTCATCTCGGGCAAGAACCTCAAACCCATCTTCGCCGAAAAGCATCCCTACTACGAACGGTCAGACTTTGCTGGGCGCTTTCTGCCCAATCCGTTTCATCCTCCCCACGACTCCGTGCTTATCCCCTCAAGATGGGGTCGCCGTCGTGCGAGGGTCATCTTTGAGCGCGTGCCGCAGCAATTCTCGGACTATCCGCAATATTCGAACGGCATGTGGTCCTACGTTGAAGGCTTTCGTCCTTCATAGAGAAAGGTGAATGATTATGAGCGACAAACCTGAATTTACGATCCGCGATGGGTCGATCAAAGCAACGACATGGCGGAACGCTGGCGAGAATGGTGACTACTTCACCACGTCTTTCAGCCGCACCTACCGCGACGAGCAGTCAGGCGATCTGCGTGATACGAACGCGTTTTCAGGGGCCGACCTTCTGAAAGTCTCTGCCCTGGCACAGGAGGCCTATCAGCAGTCGCGGGCGCTTCGCCAAGAAGAGCGCCTTGCGCAAAAAAGGCGTAACGAACAAAGCAACGGCGACAGGCTGTCGGAAGCGCGGACCGGAAACCGTAAAAGAAGCCGAGACAATCGGGAGCGATAGCACGGATGTCGTCGAAAGATGCTCATTCTTCGATCTGCACCAAGCAGGAGCTGTTGAGGCGATTGCGCGAGAGCAGCAAGCCCGCGTGCGCCGCTACCCTTGATCTCGACGGCCACCTTGGAAACGAGGTGAGACGACAAGGCAATGAAGAGAGGCACTCTCGCATAGCAAGGCTGCGAAACGCACTCGCCAGCGCTCAGAGTAGGCTGGAAGCTCAGCACACGTTTGCGCGGCTCAGCGGATACGCGAAAGCGCGATTTAAGAACGAACGATAGCGGAATTAGGAAGGGAGATTACTCTTTGATATGGCCCGATCCCTAGCAACAGGATCGGGCCTTCTTTTGCCCGAAACCCTTGCTGAGTTTGCGTTTCAGGACACAGGTAAGGTACAATTAAAGTATATATTCAGCTCGCGCAGAAATATCTGCGCTAATCACCCCTGATGGGGTGAAGAGCTAATTTATTGTCCGAAAAGGAAATGAAACTGATCAGCATGCAGTGCATTGCTGAAGGGAGGGGAGTTTGCCCTCATGAAAGATATAATCAAAAAGCATCGCGATGCTGTGACGAAGCTTGGTTACTCTAAAGAGCAAGCCGATGATGTTATCCACAGAGTTTCGGCGATCATGAATGCATTCATAGATGCCGCTTGGGGAGTCCATCCTGCTCAGTTAGGAACGAAAACAGAGGGTAAGAAAGTCCTTCTCCCAAAGGCTCAGTGTGATAAGCTGAGAACAAAGCAAAAACAACGTGGCGAAGAAGAAACCGCAGCGCCGCTGACGGAAGGATGATGGATTCGATGAAAGGCAAGAATGGAAGCAGCAAAGCCGTAATTTATTGTCGTGTGTCAGACACCAAACAGACCACGCGCGGCACTGGCTTGCACTCTCAGGAAACACGGTGCCGAGAGTATGCCTCCTTCCGTGGCCATGACGTTGTTCAGGTGTTTACCGACGACGCATCCGGCGGCCTGATCAATCGCCCAGGCATGCAAGCTATGCTGTCGTTTCTGCGTCAGAACCGTCGCCAGCCGCATGTTGTGATCATCGACGATATCAGCCGCCTAGCCCGTGGCATTCAAGCCCATCTCGAACTTCGTGCAGCGATCAGCAAAGCGGGCGGCATCCTTGAATCTCCGACACTCGATTTCGGCGAAGACAGTGACAGCCAGCTCATTGAAAACCTGCTCGCTAGCGTTTCGCAGCACCAGCGCCAGAAGAACGGCGAACAAACTCTCAACCGCATGCGAGCGCGGGCGCTTAACGGTTACTGGGTCTTCCATGCCCCAGTTGGATACAAGTACGAGCGTATCAGTGGACAAGGGAAGGTTCTGCTTCCCGACGAGCCTTACGCATCAATCCTGAGAGAGGCTTTGGAGGGTTACGCCTGCGAGCGTTTCTCGACGCAGGCTGAAGTGAAACGCTTTCTCGAAGCGCAACCCGAGTTTCCAAAGACACCGCGCGGCGAGGTCACGAACCAACGGGTCAATGATTTTCTGACGCAGCCGCTCTACGCGGGCTACTTGGAGCTCCCGAAGTGGGATGTTTCATTCCGTCCTGCAAAGCACGAAGGGCTTATCAGTCTTGAAACATTCAAGGCCATTCAGAACCGTATGAACGGCACCGCCCGTGTTCCTGCGCGCAAAGACATAAGCCAAGATTTTCCGCTTCGCGGTTTCGTCCTATGCGGCTGCTGCGGGACGCCCCTTACTGCGAACTGGTCAAAGGGAAAGGCCGCTCACTACCCTTACTATCTCTGCCGCCAAAAGGACTGTGCAGCGAAGGGCAAGTCGATACGCCGCGAGCTTGTTGAAGAAGAGTTTGAAGCGCTTCTAAAGGCGCTCAGACCATCAGCAGAGCTTTTCGAGTGGGCTTCGTCTTTGTTCCGTGATCTGTGGGAGCAGCGTGCCAAGACGATGAAAGAACAAGGCAAGTCGGTGAAGGCCGAGCTTTCGCAGATCGAGCGCAAGATCGCTCAGCTTATGGATCGGCTTGTGGAAGCTGACAGCGAATCCGTTATCCGAGCCTACGAAAAGCGCATCGGTGATCTAGAAACGGATCGCATGATTATCCGCGAGCGGATCGAAAAATGCGGCACACCACTGGCTACCTATGAGGAGACGTTCGAACACTCGATGACGTTTCTGGCAAACCCTTGGAAAATTTGGGAAAATGGCAGCATTGAGCACCGTCAAACGGTGCTGAAACTCGCGTTTGCGGATCAACTGGCGTATGACCGCGAAAGCGGTTTTCGAACACCAGAAATATCCTTACCATTCAAGATGTTAGGGGATATTTGCAGTGGAAATTTGGAGATGGCGCACCTGAGAGGATTCGAACCTCTGGCCTCTGCCTTCGGAGGGCAGCGCTCTATCCAGCTGAGCTACAGGTGCGTTGCGAGCAGTCTATAGTGAAACCCCATGCCTGCCGCAATGGCTATTCGGGCTCTCGGGGCGAGTTCTCTTGCCCCTTCTCATACCCCTGCGCAGAACGCCGTGTCCTCAGCCAAAGAGCTCGTGGCAGAGCTCCAGCGCGTCGACCAGCACATCCACTTCCGCTTCGGTGTTATAGAGCCCGAAGGAGGCACGGCAGGTCGCGGGCACACCCATGTGGTCCATCAAGGGTTGGGCACAATGATGACCCGCGCGCACGGCCACGCCCTTCTTGTCGAGCACCGTCGAGATGTCATGGGCATGGGCCGCCCCTTCCAGCGTGAAAGAGAAGATCGCCGCCTTATCCGCTGTTTGCCCCTGCACATTGAGCCAGTTGAGCCCATCGAGCCGGGTGCGGGCATAGTCACGCAGGCGGTCCTCATGGGCAGCGATATTGCTCATGCCCAGATCCATCATATAGTCGAGCGCCACGCCCAGACCGATCGTCTGCACGATGCCGGGGGTGCCGGCCTCGAACTTCATGGGCGGGTCATTATAGGTCACCACATCGCGCGAGACCTCGCGGATCATGTCGCCACCGCCGATGAAAGGCCGCATCTCGGCCATCCGCTCGGACTTGATGAAGATCGCGCCGGAGCCAGAGGGCCCGTATAGCTTGTGCCCGGTGATCGCGTAGAAATCGCAGCCGATATCATCCACATCCACGGGCATATGCACGGCGGCCTGGCTGCCATCCACCAGCACGGCGACGCCCTTGGCATGGGCGGCCTCGGTGATGGCCTTCACGTCGACCTTGCAGCCCAGAACATTCGAGAGCTGGCTGATCGCCACGAGCTTGGTGCGCGGCCCGATGGCGTCGATCACCTTTTGGGTGTCGAGCGCGCCGGTGCTGTCCACATCGACCCATTTCAGAACCGCGCCCTGCCGTTCGCGCAGGAAGTGCCAGGGCACGATGTTGGCGTGATGCTCCATGATCGACAGGACGATCTCATCGCCGGGCTCAAAGCGCGGCATGGCCCAGCCATAGGCCACGAGATTGATCCCCTCCGTGGTGCCCGAATTCAGCACGATCTGGGTCTCATCGGCGACGTTGAGGAAGCGCGCAACGGTGCCGCGGACGCTCTCATATTTCTCGGTGGCGAGATTGCTCAAGTAATGCAAGCCCCGGTGAACATTGGCGTATTCCTCGGCATAACCCCGCGTGACCGCATCGATCACCACCTGCGGCTTCTGGGCCGAAGCGCCATTGTCCAGATAGACGAGCGGCTTGCCGTTCACCTCGCGCGACAGGATGGGGAACTGTGCGCGGATTGCGTCGACGTCGTACATTCAAAGGCTCCCGGGGAAGGACAGGCCAAGCATGGCCAGAATGAGGCTCATGGCGAAGAGGATCCCGAAGGCGGAGATGATCACGCCCACGAGCACGAGACCCAGCGAGGTGAACCCGTGGATCACAGCGATGAAGTTGACCAGCAGCCAGAGGAAGAGACCAATGCTCAGCAGCCCGATCAGACCGCCCAGCAACGGAAAGAGCAGCAGGGCCACGATCTGCACGACCTGCAGGCTGAGCAGGATGAACTGCAACCATGTGACGAGCGCGAGGGATTCCTCGAAGGATCCGCGCCCGCCGAGCGCGCGCCCGATCACATGGACCGAGGTGATCAGCACGATCAGCAGCGCAAACTGCACGAAGGTTGCGACCAGCGGGCTCATGAGGAAGGGACCGGTCATGGCGCCGTCCTGCAAGCCGCCGCCCATGGCGAACACGCCGAGCTGGCCGGTCAGGACCGAGACCACGACGACAAAGCACAGAAGCTGCGCCAGCACATCCCGCGTCAGCCCCATGGACAGGATCGTGGAGGCCCCTTCCTGCGGAGCCTTGATCGTCTGAACGACAAGGTTCAGGACCGTGTTCGGAGTGAAAGTCATACTGTGCCTCTGGTGCGCGCCGGACATCCTTCAGGCGGGCTGATCCGGGCGGCGCTCAGCCTCCCAGATCCCGCTCATCCAGATGTAGAGGAATGCAAAGAGAAGCAACAGACCCGTGACGTTTTGTGCGGGACCTTGCCCGATAAAACCGGAGACGAGCCCCAGAAGCAGCGCGACAGGCGCGATGGCCAGCAAGCTCCAGAACAGCGCAAGACGCGCGCCATAGAAACTGCCCTTGCCGCCAAAGAGCCGAGCGACCAGATGGGTCAGCGCGCCGATCGCGTAAAAGGCCAGAGGGGCGATGAACATCCAGCCCATGAGCGCCCCGCCAAGACGGGCGTCGAGCGGAATGCTCGGGTCGAGAAAGGCCTCGCGCGACAGGCGCGGCCATTGCGCCACGAAGAACAAGAGGCACGCCACCGTCAGGTAGATCAGCGCGCGCCCCTCGCTTGCGGGGCTGTCCAGTTGGCGCCGCAGAACCTCCCGCGGCGCCCTGTAGGAGCGTAAGATCTCGGTCGAGATGGCCATCAGCGGCGACGGGCCAGCCAGTTTTCGAGACGCTCGATGACTTCCCCGGCGAGATCGTCATCCTCGATCTCTTCGATGGCTTCCGCAAGGAAGGCCAGGGTCATCAGATCCGTGGCCGGGCCTTCGGGGATCCCGCGCGAGCGCAGGTAGAAAAGCCCCTCCTCATCGATCGCGCCGGAAGTCGAACCGTGAGAGCAGGCCACGTCATCGGCATAGATCTCCAGCTCGGGCTTGGCGAGGAACTGGCTGTCATCATCCAGCAGAAGGGACTGGCTGATCTGGTAGCCATCGGTCTTCTGGGCGCCTTCCTTGACGAGGATCTTGCCCTGGAACACGCCGGTCGCGCCGTTGCGCAGAACCTTCTTGAAGACCTGGCGGCTTTCGCAGTTCAGGGCGTCGTGGGTCACGAACACCGTGTCATCATGGTGGAAATCGCCATCGCCAACACAGCAGCCCGCCACATGGGCCACGCCATCATCGCCAGTCAGCTCGATCACCACCTCGTTGCGGGTCAAAACCCCGTTCGCGGTCATGGTGAAGGATTTGAAGACCGATTCCGTGCCCAGACGGGTGAAGATATGGGTCGCGGCCTGACGCTCGTGATCCCGGCCTTGCGTGCGCACATGATGGAACGCGCCGCCATCGGCGATTTCGACTTCCATGCATTTGTTGAACCGCGCGGCGGCCGGCCCGTTCTCAAGCACGGTGACCGAGGCCCCGCTTTCGACCTTGACCACATGGTGCAGGATCGCGTCCGAGGACTCGTCCTCATGCAGATAAATCAGCGAGATCGGCTTGGCGACCATGCCCGTGGCACGGATCAGGATGCCGTCGCTGGCAAAGGCGGTGTTGAGCGCCGCGAGCGGACGCTGCACCGGATCCTGGCCCCGGGTCTCGAGCACGCCATAGACGTCCTTGGCCCAGTGGATATCCGTGGCCTGCGCCTCGGCCAAACGCTCGATCTCGACATTCTCGCCTGCGAGGTCATCCGAGGCGGCGGCATCGAAAACACCATCCACGAAGACCAGCTTGATCCGGTCCAGCGCGTCAAAAATCGGCGTCTCACCGGGCTCGAACAGGGAAGCAGAAGGTGCATCAGCCGAGACCAGACGGGTTGGGTCCGTGTATTTCCAATACTCGTCCCGGCGTCCGGGCAGGCCCATGGCTTCAACCCGGGCCAGAGCGGATTTGCGCGCCTCACTGGCCCAGGCTCCGCCTTCGGGCAGCGTGAGGCCCGCCAGTCGGGCCTCCGTCGCGGTTTGCTTTGCTTGCGGCAGTGCCATTACGCCACCTCGGCCAGCAGATCGGCATAGCCGTTGTTTTCCACCTCAAGCGCGAGCTCGGGGCCGCCGCTCTTGATGATCTTGCCATCGGCCATGATGTGCACGACATCCGGTTTGATGTGGTCCAGCAGGCGCTGGTAGTGGGTGATCACGAGGAAGGAGCGCCCTTCGGAGCGCAGAGCATTCACGCCCTCGGCCACCAGCTTCATCGCGTCCACATCGAGACCGGAATCCGTCTCGTCGAGGATGCACATCTTGGGCTCGAGCATCGCCATCTGCAGGATCTCGTTGCGCTTTTTCTCACCACCGGAGAAGCCCACATTGACCGGGCGCTTGAGCATATCCGCGTCGATCTTGAGGCTCTTGGCCTTGGCGCGCACTTCCTTGAGGAAATCGGCTGCCGACAGCTCTTCTTCGCCGCGGGCCTTGCGCTGCGCGTTCACCGCCGTGCGCAGGAAGGTCATGTTGCCGACACCGGGGATCTCAACCGGGTACTGGAATGCGAGGAAGAGACCCGCCGCAGCACGCTCTTCGGGCTCCAGCTCAAGCACATCCTCACCGGCCAGCGATGCCTCGCCCTCGGTCACCTCATAGCCATCGCGACCCGACAGGACATAGGACAGGGTCGACTTGCCCGACCCGTTCGGCCCCATGATCGCATGGACCTTGCCCGGCTCGACCGTCAGGTCAACACCCTTGAGGATCTGCTTGTCTTCTTCTTCAAGTTTCACGTGCAGGTTTTTGATTTCCAGCATTTTTCTCTATCCCACCTTATCCCAGTGTCACGGCGGTGCCCGATGCTGAGACCATCAGCATGCTGTCACCGACAACTTCATAATCCAGATCGACACCGACGACGGCATTGCCGCCTGCACGGGCCGCGCGCTCTTCCAGCTCGCGCATCGCCACGTCACGGGCGTCCTGCAATTTAGCCTCATAGGCCCCAGAACGCCCGCCGACGATATCGGTGATGCCGGCAAAGAAATCCCGCACCACATTTGCGCCCATGATTGCTTCGCCCACCACGACCCCGTGATATGCGGTTATCTTATGTCCTTCGACCGAGTTCGTGGTGGTGACAATCATGCAGTCGTGTCTTTCTTGTTTGCGTAGTGCATCTCATGGCCGAACCAGACGATGCCGATCAGGCCGCCAGACCAGATGAACTTTTTCAGCGGTCCGAAATTTTCGGTCGACATGCCGAAAACCTGCGGTGCGAAAAAGCACAGAATGAAAAGCAGGACCAAACCTGCGATGTAACCGCCCCGATAAAGCCAGTTCATGGGGATACTCCCTCTCCGTTGGTCGGCGCCGTCCCTGATCGCCGGGTGTTGTGGTGCAAAGGCACCTGTGAACGGCTTCGGTCCGGGGCAGGTCCGAAAGCCAATCCGTCGCGCGCGCCGGGCGCGCTTATTTCCGCATCTCGAGCACCACCTTCGACAGCACCGAGGAAAGCCCGACCGCGAAGGCCGCGGCGACCGCGGCCACAAGGGGGCCACCCGCTTGCCAGAAGGGCGCCGTCACGACCATCAGGCCAAAAGTCATCAGGGCCGTCATAACCGCCCAGGGTCCGCGCGGATGACCCGCGCTCAGGAGCCATTTCCAGTTCATTTCTCGTTCCTCCGGCAGACAAGCTGACCAACGAGGCTGCCCAGAAATCCGGACAAACCCGCCAAAGCCAAGGCCTGCGCCATGCTGAGCGCATCAGTGACCGCATCCACGGTCAGAGCAAAGAGCGCGCAGAACACGCCCGCCACAGAGGCCGTGAGCAAGATCGGCTTCATTCACCCGGCCCCTCAGATTTCGGCGCCGCAGGGAAGACATACTTTCCCGCCGCCCAGCCGATCCCGAGCCCGACGGCCAAGCCCAGCACCGCGCCAATCGGCCCGTAGCCCTCGGAGCCCAGATAGGACAACACGAAAGCCACGGCAAAAACGCCGGGTCCGAACCATTTGGGGCGAGACGACCCGGATCCGGGTCGCTGGTCAGGCTGCTCTGTCATTGGCTCTGTCCGGTCGCTTGGCGGGCCTTAGCCCACCGATCCTTCAAGCGAGATCGCAACCAGCTGCTGGGCTTCCATGGCGAACTCCATGGGCAGCGCCTGCAGCACGTCCTTGCAGAACCCGTTGACGACAAGGGCGACGGCCTCTTCCTCATCCATGCCGCGCTGGCGGCAGTAGAAGAGCTGATCGTCATCCACCTTCGAGGTTGTGGCCTCATGTTCGACCCGGCTCGAGTTGTTCTTCACCTCGATATAAGGCACCGTGTGGGCCCCGCATTTATCGCCGATCAGAAGGCTGTCGCACTGGGTATAGTTCCGGCCGTTCTTGGCCTTCGGGTGCATCGAGACGAGCCCGCGATAGGTGTTCTGAGCCTTGCCCGCGCTGATCCCCTTGGAGACGATGCGCGACTTGGTGTTCTTGCCCAGATGGACCATCTTGGTGCCGGTATCGGCCTGCTGCATGTTGTTGGCGATGGCGATCGAGTAGAACTCGCCTTGGGTGTCATCGCCGCGCAGGATGCAGGACGGATATTTCCAGGTCACCGCAGAGCCGGTCTCGACCTGGGTCCACATCACCTTGGAGCGGTCCCCCCGGCAATCGGCGCGCTTGGTCACGAAGTTATAGATGCCGCCCTTGCCCTCTTCGTCGCCCGGATACCAGTTCTGGACGGTGGAGTACTTCACCTCGGCGTCCTCAAGCAGCACGATCTCGACCACAGCCGCGTGCAGCTGGGCGATGTCGCGCTGGGGCGCGGTGCAGCCCTCGAGATAGGACACGTAAGAGCCCTTGTCCGCGATGATCAGCGTGCGCTCGAACTGGCCGGTATTTTCCGCGTTGATGCGGAAATAGGTGCTCAGCTCCATGGGGCATTTCACGCCCGGCGGCACATAGACAAACGAGCCGTCCGAGAAGACCGCCGAATTCAGCGTCGCGTAGTAGTTGTCCGAGACCGGCACGACCGAGCCCAGATACTTCTTCACCAGCTCCGGATGCTCCTTGATCGCCTCGGAGATCGAACAGAAGATCACGCCCGCTTTCTTCAGCTCTTCCTGAAAGGTCGTGCCCACGGAAACGCTGTCAAAGACCGCGTCCACGGCAACCTTGCGCTCCTCTTCCGGCACCTCGACCCCGGCCAGCAGGGCCTGTTCCTTGAGCGGAATGCCGAGCTTGTTATAGGTCTCGAGCAGCTTGGGATCGACCTCATCCAGAGACTTGGGCTTTTCAACCATGCTCTTGGGTCGGGCGTAGTAATACTGATCCTGGAAGTCGATTTCCGGATAATCGACCATCGCCCATTTCGGCTCGCTCAGCTCTTTCCAGCGCGCATAGGCGGCCAGACGCCACTCGGTCATCCATTCCGGCTCGTCATTCTTCTCCGAGATGAGACGCACGATGTCCTCGCTGAGGCCCTTCGGCGCGTATTCCATCTCGATCTCGGTTTCCCAGCCGTACTTGTAGCGTTCGCCGACCGACTGCACTGCCTCGACCGTTTCCCGGTCCACGCCTTCACGGACTTCAACTTCTGTCAGTGCGTTCATCTGGTCATCCTCTTCAGCCCCGCGGGGCGGTTATCTGTCGAACCGGTCACGCCGCGCGGGCCATATGCCGGTTTCTTGCTTTCAGCCACGCCTCGGAGAAGCGCAGCACATCCTCTTCTGTCGTCTCGAGCCCGATGGACACGCGCAAGGCGCAGGCCGCATCGCTCTCGTCGAACCCCATGGCGCGCAAAACCCGGCTGGGTTTCACCTTGCCGCTGGAGCAAGCGGACCCCGCGCTGACGGCAAAACCGGCCAGATCCATCTGCATCACCTGGGTCTCGCCTTTCCATCCGGGTGTCACGGCGCAGACGGTGTTGGCGAGTCGCGCAGCTTCTTTCCCGACAAAAATAGTCTCCGATGCGCCGGAGTGAAGACTTATTTCTAGAATATTTCTAATTTCCGCAACCCGATCCCAACGCCCATCCGCCAGATCGCGCTGTGCCGCGGTCGCGGCAGCCGCAAACCCCGCAATTCCAATGATATTTTCCGTCCCCGAGCGCCAGCCCATCTCCTGCCCGCCGCCCTTGATTTGGGCGGCGAGATCCGTGCCGCGCCGCATCACGAGCGCGCCGACCCCCTTGGGGCCACCGATCTTGTGGGCCGAGACCAGCCCGACCCGCGCGCCAAGCCAGGAAAAAGCCAGGGGCATTTTCCCAAAACTCTGGGTCAGATCGGCCAGCGCGAGCCCCTCTGGCAGGACCTGCAGGACCCCCGTTTCCGAATTCGCCGATTGCAGCGCCGTGTGCTCGGGCGCGTCGACGGTCACCGCACCGCGCCCATCCACGGGCAGATCGCTCTGACACCAGGCGGTGATCGCATCATGCTCCACTTCGGCGCAGTGCAAATCCTGCCCCGCGCAGGCCAAAGCCGCGCCCTCGGTCGCGCCGGAGACAAAGACCAGATCGCAATCCTCGGCCCCAAGCGCCGTCAGGATCTCGGCCCGCGCCCGCTCCATCAGACCCTTGGCGGCCCGCCCCTCCGCATGGACGGAGGACGGATTGCCCACCAGATCCATGGCCGCGCCCATGGCGGCCCGCGCCTCGGGGCGCAGGGGAGCGGTCGCGTTATGGTCGAGATAAACCCGGTCAGCCACGCAAACGCCCTCTCACGACACGGTCTCGCCTTCATCCACGACGGTGAAAAGGGTAGGCACGGCCGGGCACGGGGTCAGCTGGTTCGCCACCACATCCGACAGGCGCGTCTGATGCAGGAACACATAGACATGGGCACTCAGGCCTTCCCAGAGCCGGTTCGTCATGGATTGCGCGCGGGAGCCCGATTTCGCCCCCGACGCCCCGGCCCCGGTATGCATAGCGCTCACGGTTTCATCCACGGCCTGCAGCACATCCGCCACACGGATCGCATCCGGCGACCGCGCCAGACGGTAGCCGCCGCCCGGCCCGCGCACGGAGCTCACCAGCTCCGCCCGGCGCAGCTTGACGAAAAGCTGTTCGAGATAGGTCAGCGAGATGTTCTGCCGCTCCGAGATCTCAGAGAGCGTCACCAGCTTGTTCTCGGGCGCTTCGGCCAGATCGGCCATCGCGACCATGGCATATCGGCCCTTGGTGCTCAGTTTCACGGATCTCGCGCCCCCCGATGGCCCCAGTGCACATTGACCTGCGCGCCGGCTTTCCTTAATTGCACAGAACCAGTGTGCACACATTTGGTTTAGAATGGTTCTAGAATGCCCGAGCGAAGTCGTCAAGTTCATGGCGGCGCGGCCCGGGCCCTGAGGCGGCGAGAGGACAGGCACGAATGCCCGAAGTGATTTTTCCGGGGCCCGAAGGGCGACTGGAAGGCCGATATCATCCGCAAAAGGAAAAAGACGCACCCATCGCAATTGTTCTGCATCCGCACCCGCAATTTGGCGGGACGATGAACAATCGCGTGGTCTACAACCTGCATTACGCGTTCTACAACATGGGCTTCACCGTGCTGCGGTTCAATTTCCGCGGTGTGGGGCGCAGTCAGGGCGAGTATGATCAGGGTGTGGGCGAGCTCTCCGATGCGGCCAGCGCGCTCGATTACCTGCAATCGATGAACCCGAACTCCAAGCATTGCTGGGTCGCGGGCTTCTCCTTTGGCGCCTGGATCGGGATGCAGCTTCTGATGCGGCGGCCCGAGATCACCGGGTTCATCTCCGTTGCCCCGCCCGCCAACACCTATGATTTCAGCTTCCTGGCGCCCTGCCCCTCCTCCGGCCTGATCATCAACGGCTCGGCGGACCGCGTGGCAGCACCCGCCGATACGGTTTCGCTGGTGAACAAGCTCCATGAGCAAAAGGGCATCACCATCACCCATGAGGAAGTCCCCGAGGCGGGCCACTTCTTTGAGGATCCGCATATGGAGACCATGATCGATACGGTCGATGGCTATGTGCGGCGGCGTCTGACCGAAACCACCCGCTAAATCGTGCCCGCGACCGTCGCATTGCTGGTGGTCGCGAGCAACGAGGGCGCCTATCTTGCCGAATTCCTGCATCACCATCTGGCGATGGGCTTTGCACCCATTGTCGTGGTGACGAATAACTGCACTGACAGCACGGTCGCCGTGACCGAGGCTGTGATGCGTGCCGACCCCCGGATCCGGCGCTATGACGGCGACTGGATCTGGCAGCAGCATCCGCCCAAAGACTTCCAGATGGTCGCCTATCGCGCCGCGCTGGAGACGATCCGGGCGGAGCTTGGGCCCGGCGACTACCTTGCGCTCCTCGATGTAGATGAGTTCTGGGCCCCGCTCGATGGGACAGAGACTGTGCAAGCGCATCTGGCCGCACTGGATCATCCGGATGTGGTGGTGGCGAGCTGGTTTGTGCCAGATGCGGATCAGACGCTCTTCGCCCCGCCCCTGAAGCCGACCCTCTCCGGGCGCCTCATGCGGCAGGTGAAGTCGATTTGGCGCGCGGATCTGGAGCTCGACCGGTTCAACCCGCATTTCGCCTGGGCCAAGGGTGAGAGCCGCACGGTCTTTCTCGCCGGCGTCCCGCTGGATCCCGGCACCTCCCGCCTCGCAGACAGCCCCAGCGCCCCCGGGGACGCGGTGATTGTCCATCACATGTTCCGCAGCCGGGTCGAATATCTCGCCTTCCTGCGCCGGGGCAATCCGACCGAAGATGGCGCGTTCAAGACCAACCGGCACGGCTACGATGTGCTGCCCCGGAGCCTGAACCGCTGCGAGATCGACATCGCCCCGGGTTTGGTCGCCCGACAGGACGGGCTCGCGGGGTTCCTAACAAAAACAGGGAGCGCCGAGGCCACCCGCGCGGGCAAGCGTCAGACCCTCGCCCGAGCGGTCGAGGGCGGCAAGGCCTATCTCGCCCTGCCCCGCGCCGATCGAGAGGCCTTCAAGGCGCCCTTTCGCAACCTACCTGTCCGGCGGACGATCTGGCGGGCGGGAAAGGGTCTGAAAACCTTTCGGGACTAACCTGCGCGGAGTTTCTTCCCACAGGACCCCGTCTCATGAGCCAGATCATCGAAAGCTTGGCCGACGCGCTCGCCCGCGACACGCTCGAGGCGGCCGCGCAGCTGGGCGATGACCAGCTGATTACTGAGGTGGGAAAGCAATTGGGCGCGAGTTCCTCCACCATGGAAGAGGCCTATCAAACCTATATCCGCGTCCGGCAGGCGGAGGCGCGGGCGCGCAGGTTCCTCGAGTCTCACCTACCCGGCCATTCGGGCGGTGGCTGAGCCCGAAGGTCCGCCATCTGCCCGCATCCAAGGCGGGATGCACAGGCATGCCGCACTGCATTCGCCCGCCTGACGCAGGGTGTCGCAGGTGAGCGCGCAACACTTGTATACCATCGCATACAATGCAATGAGCAGCGCAGCGCCAGTGCCCAATTCCTGCCAGCGAGGCCCCCATGACCAAAATCAAAGTCGAAAACCCGATCGTCGAAATGGATGGCGACGAGATGACCCGGATCATCTGGGATTTCATCAAGACCAAGCTGATCCTGCCCTATCTGGACGTGGATCTGCTCTACTACGATCTCGGCATCGAGGAGCGGGACCGCACCGAAGACCAAATCACCATCGACGCCGCGGAAAAGAC
Organism: Dinoroseobacter sp. S76; assembly: GCF_049801095.1. Taxonomy (NCBI): domain Bacteria; kingdom Pseudomonadati; phylum Pseudomonadota; class Alphaproteobacteria; order Rhodobacterales; family Roseobacteraceae; genus Dinoroseobacter; species Dinoroseobacter sp. S76. The sequence goes on from NZ_JBNAGH010000002.1 coordinate 247,293, forward strand.
CAAGGAGGTCGGCGTCGCGGTCAAATGCGCCACGATCACGCCGGATGAGGCGCGGGTCGAGGAATTCGGCCTGAAACAGATGTGGCGCAGCCCCAATGGCACGATCCGCAACATCCTGGGCGGCGTGGTTTTCCGCCAGCCGATCATCTGCCGCAACGTGCCGCGCCTTGTACCCGGCTGGACACAGCCCATCGTGATCGGGCGCCACGCTTTTGGTGACCAGTACAAGGCCACGGATATGAAGTTCCCCGGGCCGGGCAAGCTGACCATGAAATTCGTCGGCGAGGACGGGACCGTGGATGAGCGGGAGGTGTTCGACGCCCCCTCCGCCGGGGTGTTCATGGGGATGTATAACCTCGACGCCTCAATCATCGATTTCGCCAGGGCGTCGCTGAATTACGGGCTCAAGCTCGGCTGGCCGGTCTACCTCTCCACCAAAAACACCATTCTGAAACAATATGATGGCCGCTTTCTTGAGCTCTTCCAGAAGGTCTATGAAGAAGAGTTCGAAGCAGCGTTCAAGGAGGCGGGCATCTGGTACGAGCACCGCCTGATCGACGACATGGTCGCCTGCGCGATGAAGTGGAATGGCGGCTTTGTCTGGGCCTGCAAGAACTACGATGGGGATGTGCAGTCGGACACTGTGGCCCAGGGGTTCGGCTCCCTCGGGCTGATGACCTCGCAGCTCATGACCCCCGACGGCAAGATCGTGGAGGCCGAGGCCGCCCATGGCACCGTCACCCGGCACTACCGCCAGCATCAGGAGGGCAAGGAGACCTCGACCAACTCCATCGCCTCGATCTACGCCTGGACCGGCGGGTTGAAGCACCGCGCCAAGCTCGACGACAACGCCGCCCTGACGAATTTCGCCGAAACGCTGGAGCGGGTGATCGTCGAAACCGTCGAGGCGGGCCACATGACCAAAGACCTCGCGCTGTTGGTGGGGCCGGACCAGAAATGGCTGACCACCATGGGCTTCCTCAACGTGCTTGATGAACGTTTGAACGCAGCGCTCGCCGGATAGGCAAGCGCCTCGCGCCAGCGGAGAAACCCGGGCTGGGGCAGCTTTTTCGGCTGGCCCGGCCCCTGCCCCGCGCGGTAGCAAGAGCCATGCCCGCGCCCCTGCCCATTCCCCGCCCCGAAGACCTCGAACACACGCCGCTGGATGACGCCCAGGGCCTCTCGCTCGGCGTGTTGCTCTGCGCGGTGGGACTGACCTTTCTCAGCCATCTGGGGCTGGTGACAGGCCAGACCGCAGGGCTTGCGCTGATCCTCTCCTATGTCACGGGCCTGTCCTTCGGGGCGGTGTTCTTCGTGGTCAACCTGCCCTTCTACTGGGTCGCCTATCGCAAGCTCGGGCTCGAATTCACGCTGAAGTCCATCGGCTGCGTCACGGCCCTGTCGCTCTCGACCGAGATCCTGCCCCTGGGCTTTCGGATCGAGACGCTCAATCCCGCCCTCGGCGCGGTAATCTTCGGCGCGGCCACCGGGCTTGGCCTGCTCGCGGTCTTTCGCCATGGCGGCAGCCTCGGCGGGCTTGGGGTCATCGCGCTGATCGTGCAGGACAAGACCGGGTTCAAGGCGGGCTATGTTCAGATCCTCTTCGATCTGGTGCTCTTTGCCGTCGCAGCTCTGCTCTTCCCGCTCTCCATCGTGGCCTATTCCCTGCTCGGCGCACTGGTGCTCAACGGCGTGATCGCGTTCAATCACAACAAACGCCGCTATATCGCCACCTGACCGCGCCAGCACGGAGAGCCTGATGCATTACGTCATCCTGATCGGAGCCATCATCGCCGAGGTGGTCGCCACCTCCGCCCTGCAGGCCAGCCAGCAATTCACCCGGATCGGCCCATCGATCACTGTGGTCATCGGCTATGGGATCAGCTTTTACCTCTTGTCCCTGACGCTCAAGGTCATGCCGCTCGGGATCGTTTACGCGGTCTGGTCGGGCATGGGGCTGATGCTGGTGGCGGGGATCGGCTGGCTGATCTTTGGACAAAGGCTCGATCTGCCCGCGATCCTCGGGCTGATCCTGATCCTCGCGGGGATCCTGATCATCAACCTCTTTTCCGAAACCGCCACGCACTAGGCCCGCGCGCTAAGCGCTTGACGCCTCGGGCGCTTTGCTCTGACACTCGGGGTATGTTGAAACACGCCCTGCTTTTCGCCGCCCTCGCCCTGGCCTCCCCGGCCAGCGCGGATCTTCGGATCAGCTATGCTGACGGAGACCGCCCCCTGTTTTCCGTGGCCGTTCCCGATTTCTGGTCCATCGAGACCGGCGGCGCGCGCGCCATCTCTCCCCCGGGTGAGGAGGCCGCCCTGCCCGTGCCGCAGATCGTCACCCTGCGCCCCACGGTGGAGCCCGATGTCTGGATGGGGTTCTTTTCGCCCCCGGGCATCAGCACGCTGGAAGGCGGGCTCGACTATCTGAGCGAGATCGAGAAATTCATGGCCGCCGAGCCGGAGATCACCTCGATCTCCAAGGGACAAGTGGCTGGGATGGCCGCCCGGATCATCAAGGGCACGGGCCGTCGCGATGGCTCGGACATCGCCTATACGATCGCCGTGGTCGACCTGCCGGGCGCGCGCGTCGCCATCGCCGCCGCCGTGGCGGAAACCACCGCCGCCCCCGCCCTGATTGATGAGATCAACCGCGTATTCGCCAGCATGAGGGCCGGATCATGACGCCTCGTTTTCTTTTGCGTGCCGCGCTCTGTGTCGGGCTGATCGGAGGGCTTGCAGGCTGTCAAACCGCGGTCGGTGTCAGCTACGGCTATGGCTACTCGGATCCGTTCTACTGGAACCATTACTACCATGACCGCGATGTGGATATCGACATTGATGTCGATCGACCCTCACGGCCGCCTGTCGCCAAGCCGCCGCAAGTGCGCCCGCCGATCCACAAACCCAAGCCCCTGCCCGCGCGCCCGTCCCGGCCGCGCTTGCGCTAGGCGTCAGACGTCGTCCAACGCGTCGACGACCACAAGCTCTCGCTGGGAGGCGCCGCGCGCATAGCTGAGCGCCTCCTGATAGGCCGGTGAGTTGTAGCAGGCCACCGCATCCTCACGGCTCTCAAACCGGACGACCACATTGCGCGCGCGCTCAGGCCCTTCGAGCTGCGTGCAGCCGCCCCCCCGCGCCAGAAAGACACCGCCATGATCGGCAATCGCCACCGTGGCGCGCTTGGCATATTCGCCATAGCGCTCGGGGTCGGTCACATGCACATGGGCAATCCAGAACGCTGCCATCTCATTCTCCTCCAATCACAGCTTCGACCGCGGCAATGGCGGCTTCGGCCTGGCTCGGATCCTTGCCGCCGCCCTGGGCCATGTCCGGGCGACCACCGCCGCCCTTGCCGCCGAGCGCTGCCACAGCGGCCTTGACCAGATCCACAGCCGAGACCTTGTCAGTCAGATCTGGGGTCACCCCGGCAGCCACGGCGGCCTTGCCATCCGCGTCCGCGATCAAAAGGATCGCGCCGGAGCCAATCCGCGCCTTGTGCTCGTCCATCAGGGGCGGCAGGTCTCGACCCGACACCCCTTGCAGGGTCTGGGCGAGGAATGGCACGCCGCCGATCTCCTTGGGTTGGGCCGGCGCATCGGCTTGCGCGCCCCCGGCCATCGCCAGATCCCGACGCAGCTGCGCCACCTCGTTCTGCAGTGCCTTGCGTTCCTCCAGCAGAGCACGCACCCGGTCCGGCACATCCGCCGCCTGGGCCTTGAGGGCCAGCGCGGTCTCGGCGATCCGGCGATCCTGGGCGCTGAGATAGGCAAACGCCTCCTCCCCGGTCAGCGCCTCGATCCGGCGCACACCGGAGGACGACGCCGTATCCCCGAGCGCCACGAAGACGCCGATATCACCGGTCTGGCGCACATGGGTGCCGCCGCACAGTTCGAGCGAATAGGTCTCGCCCGACACGCCCTTGCCCGACCCGGCCTGATGACCCATGGACACCACGCGGACCTCATCGCCGTATTTCTCGCCAAAGAGCGCTTGCGCGCCCAGATCGCGCGCCGCATCAGGCGTCATGATCCGCGTCTCCACCGGCGCATTCTGGCGGATATAGGCATTCACATCTGTCTCGACCTTGGCCAGTTCCTCGGCACTGAGCGCCTTGGAATGGCTGAAGTCAAACCGCAGCCGGTCGGCCGCATTGAGCGAGCCGCGCTGCGCCACGTGATCTCCGAGGGCCTCACGCAGGGCCTCGTGCAACAGGTGCGTCGCCGAGTGGTTTGCGCGGATCGCGCTCCGCCGCGCCGGATCCACCCGCATCTCAAGCACATCGCTCACGGACAGGGCCACGGTGTCGGGTGTCACCTTATGAACAAAGAGGCCCGATTTCTTCTGCGTGTCCGAGATCGCCCCGGCCCCATCGCTTTTCAGATAGCTGCCGGTGTCCCCGACCTGACCACCGGATTCCGCATAAAACGGCGTCTGGTTCAGAATGGCCCAGCCGGTGCTGCCTGCGGCAATCGTCTCGACGCTCGCGCCGTCCTGCACGAGGGCCAGCACCTGCCCCTCGGCGATCTCTGTGTCATAGCCGAGGAACTCCGTACTGCCATGGGTGTCGGCCAGCTCGAACCAGACGGTTTCATCAGCGCTCTCACCGGATCCGGACCAGGCCGCGCGGGCCTTCGCCTTCTGCTCCGCCATGGCAGAATCGAACCCATCGGTCTCCACCTCCCGGCCCTTCTCACGCAGGGCGTCCTGCGTCAGGTCAAGCGGGAAGCCGTAGGTGTCATAGAGCTTGAATGCCGTCTCGCCCGGCAGGGCCGCGCCATCCTCGAGCCCGTCGACCGCATCATCCAGCAGTCGCAACCCGCGATCCAGGGTCTGACGGAAGCGGGTTTCCTCAAGGTTCAGGGTTTCTTCGATCAGGGCCTGTGCGCGCCCGAGCTCCGGGAAGGCTTGGCCCATCTGCGCGACCAACGCGGGCACCAGCCGATGCATCACGGGATCCTGCGCCCCGAGCAGATGCGCATGCCGCATCGCGCGCCGCATGATCCGGCGCAGAACATAGCCGCGACCCTCATTGGACGGCATAACGCCATCGGCGATCAGGAAAGACGTGGACCGCAAGTGATCCGCGATCACCCGGTGATGCACATTGCGATCGCCGTAAGGATCGACACCCGTGGCATGGGCCGAAGCCTCGATCAACGCCTTGAAGAGATCCGTGTCGTAGTTGTCATGGCTGCCCTGCAACAACGCCGCGATCCGCTCGAGCCCCATGCCCGTATCGATCGAGGGCGACGGCAAGTCCTGCCGCGAGCCGTCTTCGAACTGCTCGAACTGCATGAAGACGAGGTTCCAGATCTCGATAAAACGATCCCCGTCTTCCTCGGGGCTGCCCGGAGGGCCACCCCAGATGTGAGCGCCATGGTCGTAGAAGATCTCGGTGCAGGGTCCGCAGGGGCCGGTCGGGCCCATCATCCAGAAATTGTCATTCGTCGGGATGCGGATGATGCGGTCATCACTGAGACCCGCATGCTTCTTCCAGATCTCGGCCGCCTCGTCATCTGTGTGGTAGACCGTGACGAGCAGGCGCGACTTGTCGATCCCGAATTCCTTGGTGATCAGGTCCCAGGCAAAGGGGATCGCGTCTTGCTTGAAGTAATCCCCGAAGCTGAAATTCCCCAGCATTTCAAAGAAGGTATGGTGGCGCGCGGTATAGCCGACATTGTCCAGGTCGTTGTGCTTGCCGCCGGCGCGCACGCATTTCTGGCTGGTCGTGGCGCGGGAATAGTCGCGCTGTTCCAACCCGGTGAAGACGTTCTTGAACTGCACCATCCCCGCATTCGTAAACATGAGCGTGGGATCGTTGCGCGGCACCAGGGGCGAGCTGTCGATGATCGCGTGATCCTGCGTGCCGAAATAGTTGAGGAAGGTGCTGCGAATGTCGTTCAGGCTAGGCATCTGGGCGTCCCGGATTGGAATGGTCTCGCAGGTTTATCGCTGCGACCGGAGCCTGTCCACCATCAGAAAACCGCAGGGCGCAAACAGCAAAAAGGCGGCCTTGACAGGCCGCCTTGAACTTGGGTGCTGCGGGGCGCTCACTCGTCGAGAACGGAGGTCTCTTCCTCGGGCATTTCGAAGTCTAGCCCGTGGGCCGCACGGATCTTGTCCTCAATCGCCAGCGCCATGGATTTGTTGTCGCGCAGGAACTGCTTGGCGTTCTCGCGACCTTGCCCGATGCGCTCATCCCCATAGGAGAACCAGGAGCCGGATTTCTGCACGACACCAGCCTTCACGCCCAGATCAATCAGTTCGCCCATCTTGGAGATGCCTTCGCCATACATGATGTCGAATTCCACCTGCTTGAAGGGCGGAGCCACCTTGTTCTTGACCACTTTGACTTTCGTGGTGTTGCCCACAACTTCGTCCCGGTCCTTGATCGAGCCGATACGGCGGATATCAAGGCGCACGGAAGAGTAGAATTTCAGCGCATTGCCGCCGGTGGTCGTCTCGGGCGACCCAAACATCACACCGATCTTCATGCGGATCTGGTTGATGAAGATCACCGTGCAGTTCGAGCGAGAGATCGCGCCGGTGAGTTTGCGCATGGCCTGGCTCATCAGCCGCGCCTGCGCGCCAACCTGCGCATCCCCCATGTCTCCTTCGAGCTCGGACTTCGGCGTAAGAGCAGCAACAGAGTCGACAATGACCATGCTCACCGCCCCAGACCGAACCAGGGTTTCCGTAATCTCCAGCGCCTGCTCGCCGGTGTCCGGCTGCGAGATCAGCAATTCGTCCAAGTCTACGCCAAGACGGCGGGCATATTGCGGGTCGAGCGCGTGCTCTGCATCGACAAAGGCGCAAACGCCGCCTTTTTTCTGCTCTTCAGCAACGCAATGAAGCGTCAACGTCGTCTTGCCGGAGCTTTCCGGTCCGTAAATCTCAATGATGCGGCCTTTGGGAATACCGCCAATCCCGAGAGCAATATCGAGACCGATGGAGCCTGTGGAGGTCGCTTCAATCTCGGCAACAGGGCTGTCAGCCCCGAGTTTCATAATAGACCCCTTGCCGAACTGCCGTTCGATCTGGGCCAGGGCGCTGTCCAGCGCCTTTTTCTTTTCGGAATCGCGTTTATCGGTCACGTCCAGAAGACTCGCAGTGGCCATGGTGTCGCCCCTTATCACATACCGCCTTTCGGGCAGCAATCTCTGCTTTGTTCTTGCCTTGTTCTCGCAATATGAGATCGAAGTAGGAACATTTCAAGGCAAATCTTAACCATCCAAGAATTTCGGAATTTGGTTAAGAAAAGGTTGCCCTGTCGGGCGTAAGCAGAGACGGAGCGCCCCTAGACGGCGTCTTTCAGCGGCTCGGCCAAGGTCGGCGCATCGAACTGCGCCTGAACGGTTGCGATCAGTTGCTTCAGGGAGAACGGCTTTGGCAGGAATACCGAATTGGGGATTCGCTCCTCATCATCGGAGAGGAGATCTTCTGCATAGCCCGACACAAAGACAACCGGTATGCCGGGTCGATCTTCGAGCGCGCGGCGCACCCAGCTGGGGCCATCAAGGCCCGGCATGATGACATCCGTGACAAAAAGGTCCACCTCGAGTGCAGGGTTCTCGAGCAGTTCCAGCGCCGCTTCCGCACATTCCGCTTCGAGAACTGTGAACCCGTTGAGCCGCAACGCGCGGGCGGCAAAGGCGCGTACCGGGGCCTCATCCTCCACCAGGAGGACAATGCCGTCACCGGTCGCCGAGGGACGATCAGGCGCAGCAACTGCAGTTTCAGCGTCAGGCAGTGCCTGCCCATGGTACGCCGGGAAATAGATCTCAAAGGCGGTTCCTTTGCCGACCACGCTCTCGGCGAAAATGAACCCACCGGATTGCTTGACGATACCGTAGGCCGTGGAGAGGCCGAGCCCTGTGCCCTCCCCCGTGCGCTTGGTCGTGTAGAAAGGCTCAAAGATCTTGCTGAGCTTGTCCTGCGGAATACCGACCCCCTGATCCGTCACAGTCACACAGGCATAGTCGCCCGCGGGAAGGGTCACGCGCCCGCGCATCATGGGGGTCTCAAGCTCTACGGCCCGCGCCTCAATCGTGATTTCGCCGCCATCCGGCATAGCGTCCCGCGCATTCACCACAAGGTTCATTAGAACCTGTTCCAGCTGGCGCTTGTCCGCGCGCATGGGACTGAGATCCGGCTCGTTCATCAAAGTGAGCGTGACCTTCTCACCAACCAAGCGATTGAGGAGATGGGTGAGATCCGAGAGCGTATCGCGCAGATCGATCAGTTCCGGCTGCAGAGTCTGCTTGCGAGAAAAGGCGAGCAATTGGCCGACGAGGCTCGCTGCCCGGTTGGCATTTTGGTTGATCTGTACCAAGTCACCGTATTCCGGATCACCTTGGTCATGGCGCAGCAAAAGCAGATCGCAGTGTCCAGAGATTGCCGTCAGCAAGTTGTTGAAATCATGGGCGACGCCGCCAGCCAGTTGGCCAATCGCCTGCATCTTTTGGCTTTGGACAAATTGCGCCTCAAGCGTCTTGAGCTCGGTCGCATCATGCAACACAGCGGTCAGGATCGGCCCTTCGGCGCTTTGCGAGCGCATGAGCGTGACCTGCAGAAAGCTCTCTTCTGTCCCTTCCTTGACGCGCAAGACCTCTGGCTGGAGAGAATGCGGCGCGTGCAGCGCTTCCTCGATCCAGGACCGAACGGACCGGCCGAGCCCGGTAACCAGATCAACAAAATTGATATCGTCGATCTTCTCTTCGATGTTCAAGAGCGCCCTTGCATGGGCATTGGCTTGCAGAAGCTCCCCTTGCGGACCGAGCTTCATCACCGCCACCGGCAACTCCTCGAGCCCCATATTCATATCATGGGTGCTGGTCAGGCGCTGCATCGGCAGGAGCGCGATCTCGCGGCGTCCGGCGGTGAGCTCGGTTTGATGAAGATAAACCGGCACTTGCCCGTCGGGCGTGATCACCTCGGCCGTGCTGACATCCCCGGCGGGCGGCACCACGAAGACCGCGTTCAGATCGCGTGCACGACCGCCAATCATCCGGCGCAGAGCCTCGTTCATGGACAAAACCGTGCCGGATTTGGACACGGACAGGATCGGGATCGAGACAGAGCCAGAGGTCGCACCGTCGCGGGACGCCAAAGCCTCCACCCGGAAGAGCATCTGGCCATAAGCGTATTTGCGCAGCACAAACCGGGCGTGACCGCGCCGAGTCACTGCATCCTCAACGCTCATCGCCGCTTGATCGAGCCCCCGACGGAGCCGCCGCACCAGCGCAGCGCTTTCCGGCACGGTGGCCTGCAACGCGGAGACCAGCCCAAGCTCGCTGGCATTGGGGAAATAGGCCTTCGCGGCGCCATTCATCCAAAGGATCTGTTGGTGCTCATCCAGGACGACCGACGGGCTGGAATCCCCTTCGAGAAAGGCAAAAAGCCCGACAAGCTTGGGATCAAGCCGTGTCCGGCTCATCCGGCGCCGCACCTGCAAGAGGATCAGAAGTGCGACCAGCGTCACAGCGGAAACAGCCAAGGACAGCTTTACCGTCGGATCCTGCAGGATCACCGCCAGCCCGGAGGTCACGACCGCCGCGCCCAAAAGGACCGCAGCCTCCCGGATTGCCGACGAGGTTTCGCCCGCAAATCTCTGACTTTCCAGCGTCTGATCGCTCACCCTGTCCTCCGGATCACCTTTACGCACAGTCTTGATCACGTGGACTTAAGCTTGGCTTAACACCGAAACAGTTTCAACCTTTGGTTGTTTACACCACGATTCAAACATCAAATATGGCGTAGAAAAACCCATCTCCGGGCGCGTTGGGCAACAGTTGATGCTGAGTTCTGAGCCGCGCTTGGGGCATCGCCTCAGCCATCCAGGCCAGCTGCTCTGCATTTTCTGCGGGCAGAACCGAGCAAGTCGCATAGACCAGAACACCGCCGGCACGGACCAGCGGCAGGGCGGCGCGCAGGACATCCCGCTGCGCTGCGACATAGTCGGCGAGACGCGCCGGGGTCAGCGCCCATTTCGCTTCGGGTGTACGGCGCCAAGTGCCGCTACCGCTGCAGGGAGCATCGCAAAAGACCAGATCAAACCCGCCCTGCCCGTCCTGCCAATGGGGCAGCGTGACGCCTGCGCGCGCGGCACGGGCGGGGATGTCTTTCATGCGCGCGGGCGCAATATCATGGACAAAAACCTGCGCCTCGGTACGCGCAGCCAAGGCCAGCGCCTTGCCGCCGCCACCGGCGCAATAGTCCAGCACACGCCCGGACGCAGGGAGTGGCGCGGCCAGCACAGCGGTCTGGGAGGCCGCATCCTGAATCTCAACCAGACCAGCCTTGTACGCAGCGCTTTGCGCGACCCGGCGCGCGCCCTCGGTCACCCGCAGCGCACCATCCACATCGGGCACAGGGACGGCTGTGATCCCGTCCTTGGCAAGCGCCGTCTTCGCGTCTGCCGCATCCGATTTGCGCACATTCACGCGCAAATCGAGCGGCGCGCGTGTCCGGAGCGCGGCGCAGATCTCCTCAGCCCCGGCGCCATGTCCATCCTCCAGCGCGGCCAGGATCCAATCCGGCATATCCAGCGCCACGGCCCGGGTGAGAGCCTCGGGGGCCAACAGCAGCGCGCTCTCGTCCTCCGTCAAAGCGGCGGGCGCATAGCCTTCACCGGTAAATACGGTGTCCAAGGTCCCTGATCCAAGCGCGTGTCCGATCATCAACCCGCGCCCGGTGAGCCCCCCGCCCATCGCCGCGTAGCTGCGCCGTCTCCGCAGCGCATCAAAGACCAGATCGCGCAAGGCTGCGCGATCCTTGGACCCCGCGAACCGGTGCGCGCGGCCCCATTGGCTCAGCGCCTGTTCAGCGGGCTGGCCGTCCAGCACCGCGTCCAGCACTTCAATCGCCGCCGCAACCCGAGCCGCAGGCGTCATGGCCTAGCCCATCCGGTAGTTCGGGCTTTCCCGGGTGATCTGCACATCATGGACATGGCTTTCCTTGAGGCCCGAGCCCGTGATCCGCACGAACTGCGCCTGGGTCCGCATCTCGGCCACGGTGGCGGCGCCTGTGTAGCCCATGGCCGCGCGCAGACCTCCGACCAGCTGATGCACGACCGCACCGGCAGAGCCCTTGTAAGGCACCTGCCCCTCGATCCCTTCGGGTACGAGCTTGTCGGAGGCCGCGTCCTTCTGGAAGTAGCGATCCGCCGACCCCCGCGCCATGGCGCCGAGCGACCCCATCCCGCGATAGGATTTGAAGGACCGCCCCTGATAAAGGATCACCTCGCCTGGGCTCTCATCGGTGCCGGCGATCATGCTGCCGACCATCGCGCAATGGGCGCCCGCCGCAATCGCCTTGGCGAAATCGCCGGAGAACTTGATGCCGCCATCGGCGATGACCGGCGTGCCCGAAGCCTCGGCGGCCTTGGCGCAATCCATGATCGCGGTGAGCTGCGGCACGCCGACCCCGGCGACGATCCGCGTTGTGCAGATCGAGCCCGGGCCGATCCCGACCTTCACTGCATCCGCGCCCGCGTCGATCAGAGCGCGGGTCGCCTCGCCCGTGGCCACATTGCCAGCCACCACCTGCACGGAGTTCGACAGGGTCTTGGCCCGCTCCACCGCCTTGGCCACGCCCGCAGAATGGCCGTGCGCCGTGTCGATGATGATCAGATCCACGCCCGCTTCGACCAGCGCCTGCGAGCGCTCAAACCCGGCATCGCCCACGGTCGTGGCGGCCGCCACGCGCAGACGTCCCAGCTCATCCTTGCAGGCATTAGGGTTCAGCACCGCCTGCTCGATATCCTTGATGGTCAGAAGCCCGGTGAGCTTGCCGTCGCCGTCGAGCACCAAGAGCTTCTCGATCCGGCGGGCATGCATCAGCGATTTGGCCTCGGCCAGATCCGCAGGCTCGCGCAGGATTGCCAGATTGTCAGACGTCATCATCACCGAGACCGGCGTGTTGTCATCGCTGGCAAAGCGCATGTCCCGGTTTGTGACGATCCCCAGCACACGCCGGGCGTCATCCACCACGGGGAAACCGGTGATCTTGTAACGCTCCATCAGCGCCTTGGCATCGGCAAGCGTCTGATCCGGGCGCAGCGTCACGGGGTTATAGACCACGCCGGACTCAAAACGTTTGACCTGACGGACCTGGCTCTGCTGTTCATCCACGCTGAGGTTCCGGTGCAGCACCCCCATGCCGCCCACCTGCGCCATGGCGATCGCCATGCGGGCCTCGGTCACCGTATCCATGGCCGAGCTCAGCAGCGGAATGTTCAGGGCAATGGACTTGGTCACCTGGGTGCGCGTGTCCGCCTCTGAGGGCAGCACGGAGCTGGCGCCGGGTACCAGCAGCACATCGTCGAAAGTGAGGGCCTCGCGAATCTCCATCACACACTCCTGTCGGGGGCTTCGTTAGGCACGTCCCCCTCGCATGGATCGGCCCGGGGGACAAGGGGCGCGCCCTGTCGCAGGGCGCGCGCGTCCCGGGCGCTCAGGCTTTGGGCAAAAGCGCGCGGGTTTCGGCCGAGAGGCTGCGCAACGCCCCGGCGAGCGACGTTACATCCGCGCCGACCCCAATGAAGCGTGCACCAAGGGCTGCATATCGGGCCACACCTTCCGGATCGAAGGAGAGGATCCCGGGCACTTTGCCCGCCGCCGCGATCGCGGCCAACGCCTCTTCCATCACCGCCTCGACCTCCGGCACGCCAGACTGGCCCGTATAGCCCATATCCGCCGCAAGATCGGCGGGACCGATGAAGAGCACATCGATCCCCTCCACGGCGGCAATCTCGGGGATCGCGGCCACGGCAGCCCGGCTCTCGATCTGGGCGATGGTGCAGATCTGCGCATTGGCAGTCTGCACATAGTCCGGCGTCAGCGAATACCCCGAGGCGCGGGCCAGCGCCGCCCCATTGCCGCGCACGCCGTCAGGGGGATAGCGCATGGCCTCGGCCACCTGCCGGGCCTGCGCGGCACTTTCGACCATGGGAACCATCACCGTCTGCACACCGAGATCGAGGACGCGCTTGAGCACCCATTCCTCCCCCACGGGCACCCGGGCGATGGCGTGGCTATTCCCGCCACTGGCCAAGGCGCGGAACTGCGCGATCATGTCTCCGGGATCATTGGGCGAATGCTCCCCATCCACCAGACACCAGTCAAACCCGCAGCCCGCTGCGAGTTCCGCCACAGTCGGCGAGCCAAAGCCGAGCCAGAGCCCGATTTGCGTCTCGCCCCGCAACAATGCCGCCTTCAACCCATTCTCTGGCGCCGCCATATCCCCTCCCGGCATTTTGTGTTGGACCTCGCCGCTCGGACGGCTACGGTCTGTGCCAGCAAACCTTAGATTTGCACCCAGGGAGAGAAAACATGAAAACGCTTTTGAAAAGCACCGTGATCGCGGGGCTGTCGCTGACCTTTGTGGGCGAGGCTCTGGCAACCGAGTGGAACGTGTCCGTCTGGGGTACGCGCCGCGCCTTTACCGAGCATATTCACAAGCTTGCCGAGTTGGTCGAAGAGAAGTCCGGCGGCGAGTTCACCATGAATATCAGCTATGGCGGCCTGTCGAAGAACCGCGAGAACCTGGACGGGATCTCCATCGGCGCCTTCGAGATGGCGCAGTTCTGCGCGGGCTATCACCGGGACAAGAACCCGACCATCACCGTGCTGGAACTGCCCTTCCTCGGGGTGGCGAACCTCGACGAGGAGGTCGCAGTCAGCCATGCGGTCTATGACCACCCGGCGGTGCAAGCCGATCTCGGCCGCTGGAACGCCAAGCTGCTGATGACGTCGCCCATGCCGCAATACAACATTGCCGGCACCGGAAACGCACGAGATAAGCTGGCAGATTTCGACGGCATGCGGGTGCGCGCCACGGGCGGCCTCGGTCAGGCCTTTGAAAAGGTCGGCGCAGTGCCAACCTCGGTAACCTCATCCGAGGCCTATAACGCCATGGAATCCGGCGTGGTCGACACGGTGGCCTTCGCACAGCACGCACACCTGTCCTTCCGCACCATCGATATCGCCGATTGGTGGACTGAGAACCTGAACCCCGGCACCGTGAACTGCCCGGTGGTGGTCAATACGGACGCCTATGCGGACCTGAGCGATGAGCATCGCGCGATCCTCGACGACTCCGTGGCCGGGGCGATTGATCACTATCTGGCCAATTACGGCGAGCTTCTGAACAAGTGGGAAGAGGTTCTGGCCGAGAAAGAGGTCCAGAAGATCACCGTGGATGAGGCCGAAATCGCCAAGTTCCGCGAAGTGGCGCTGCCGCTCCATCAGGAGTGGATCCAGACCATGACCGATCAGGGCATTCCGGGACAGGAGCTCTATGATCTGGTGCTGAGCACACTCGAGAAGAAGCGGATGTCCAACTGACCTCCATCTGACCTGAAAGGCTCCGGGATTTCCGGAGCCTTTTTCGAAAGTTGCCCCCATGTCTTCAAGTTCCGTCTTAACCGACGAAACCGGCCTGTCCCGTGCGGATCGCACGCTGTTGCGGCTGGAATCCGTCATGAACCTGCTGGGCGGGATCGTGATCTTCGCGCTGGTGGTGCTCGCCGTCTATAACGTGCTCGGACGCAAGTTCTTTGGCGCGCCGGTGCCCGGCTATGTGGACTGGACCGAGCAGTTCATGGCCACCTTCGCCTTTCTCGGCCTGGCCTTCTGTCAGCGCGAGGGCGGGCATATCCGCATGGATATCGTGGTGGGTCAACTTCGCGGGCGAACCCTTTGGTTTGCGGAGTGTTTATCCTGCATCTTCATGCTGCTTCTCACCACAGCGCTGATCTATGGCACCTGGTTCCATTTCGAGCGCAGCTTCGATTTCGCCGCCCCGCTCTGGAGCCGGGACAGCTCCATCGACATCGCCTTACCGCTCTGGCCCGCCAAACTGCTAGTGCCGATCTCGCTGGCGCTGCTCTGGTGCCGGTTGGTTCTGCAAATCTGGGGCTTCGCGCGGGCGTTCCGCCGGAATGAGCGCTACCCCGTCGCCGTCCCCCTGATCGAAGACGCCTTCACGCAAGCCAATAAAGAAGCGAAAACCGTCGATGGATAACCTCATTGACATGAAAGAGCTGCTCGACGGCATTGATATCTTCAACGTATCTCTGTGGCTGAGCGGGCTTCTGGTTGTTCTGGTGTTGATCGGGGTGCGCGTCGCCTTCGCCACCGCCTTTATCGGGTTCATTGGCCTCTGCATTTTCTTCATGGAGAAGCAGGGGTTTGACCGTGGCCTCGTAACCGCGATGAAACTCGCGGGACAAGTTCCACACTCAAAATCAACGACCTACAGCCTGTCTTTGATCCCGACTTTCATCCTGATCGGGTATCTTGCCTATTATGCAGGTCTGACGCGTTTCCTTTTTGAGGCGGCCAAACGCTGGGTCGGCTGGCTCCCCGGAGGTCTGGGCGTCGCGACGGTCTTCGCCACCGCGGGCTTCGCGGCGGTCTCCGGCGCCTCTGTGGCCACCTCAGCCGTTTTTGCCCGCATCGCGATCCCGGAGATGCTGAAGATCGGCTATGACAAGCGCTTCGCCGCGGGCGTCGTCGCCGCCGGTGGCACGCTCGCTTCCCTAATCCCGCCCTCGGCGATCCTTGTGATCTACGCCATCATCGTGGAGCAATCCGTGGGCAAGCTCCTGCTTGCCGGTTTCCTGCCCGGCGCGGTCTCGGCGATGATCTATGCGGGTCTGGTCATCGGTCTCGCGCGCTACCGCAAGGATCTCGGCCCCCCGGTCAGCGGCTTCACCTGGGGCGAACGCTTCTCGGCCCTGCCCGGCGCGCTGCCGATCCTCTTTGTCGTTTTCATCATCGTCTACTCGATCTATTTCGGCTGGGCGACACCCACCGAAGCCGGAGCGCTCGGCGCCTTCGTCGTCCTCCTCATGGCGCTCTGGCAAGGCCTGCGCTGGGGACAGCTCAAGGGCGCGCTGATGGAGGCCGCCAAGCTCACGGTGATGATTTTCGCCATGATCTGGGGCGTGCTGATCTATGTGCGCTTTCTCGGCTTCGCGAAACTGCCCGAGACCTTCGCCGACTGGATCGGATCGCTCGACCAATCACCCTATCTGATCCTTCTGATGATCCTCGGCGCTTATGTGATCCTCGGCATGTTCATGGACGCGATCGGGATGCTGATCCTGACCCTGCCGGTGACCTTCCCGGCGGTGATTGCCCTGAATGGCGGGCCGGACGTGACCCGCGAGGCCGCAGCCCTCGGCATGACCGCGGAGGAATGCGCAATCTGGTTCGGGATCATCGTGGTGAAAATGGCGGAGCTCTGTTTGATCACGCCGCCCATTGGCCTCAATTGCTTCGTGGTGGCCGGGGTCGCCCAGGACAACAAACTGCCGATCTCGGTCCAGGACGTGTTCCGCGGCGCCTCCCCCTTCTTTGTGGCGGACGTGATCACGGTCGCGGTGCTCATCGCCTTCCCGGGCATTGTGCTCTGGCTGCCCAGCCTGCTCTGACCGCGCCGCTGGGCCGGGGGAACCGCGCCCTCCAGGCGCGGTGGGGGCAACGCCCCCTGAAGGGTAAAAACAAAGCCCCGCGAAAGCGGGGCTTTTCCTTTGGATAACCGCCCCAGAAAAGTCAGAGCGGCGGGAAGCCCCCCGTACGCGCCGGCAGGCGCTGCATCAGGGTCGGCGGCAGCTCCGTCTGACCGGAATAGGGCGTGAAGCAACCCTTGGCCTGCCCCGCCTCCAGAACAGCATCATGCTTGCCCTTCGCTACCGACAAATCCGCCTCGTAATCCCGCCCCGCCGAGAGCGCAAAGAGCGCGGGCCAGAAGAGCACAAGCCCCACGGTCATCACTGCCGTATCCGTATTGGCCTTGCTGCGCTGATGGGCCGTCAGCTCCTGCACATGGCCCTCGATCGCCGTCCGTTCGGCGGTCAGCGCGTGACAGCTATAGCTC
The DNA here is from genome assembly GCF_049801095.1 of Dinoroseobacter sp. S76. Lineage (NCBI taxonomy): Bacteria > Pseudomonadati > Pseudomonadota > Alphaproteobacteria > Rhodobacterales > Roseobacteraceae > Dinoroseobacter > Dinoroseobacter sp. S76. The sequence continues at coordinate 264,180 of NZ_JBNAGH010000002.1, forward strand.
GCATAGACATTGGGGGAGATGAAGCTCCGCTGCACCTTTTCGGGCGGCGTCGCACAGCCGCTCACAGCCAGCGCCGTACAGACCAGCGCCATGGTTACCTTTTTCATGCCGGGATCCTCGCCTCACACCAGATGGGCGCGAGCCTGAGGATCCGCTATGGCAGGAATGGGGCAGCAACCGCACCATGGCGGGACGATCCTGCACAAATCGAACGGCCCCGCCCGCGCCGGGCCAACCCGATCAATGGGGCGCGAAGGTCACATGATGCCCGTCGGGATAGAGCAGCGAGACCCCGTCCTTGAACACATGCACCTTGGTTGGATCCGCGGTCATGCGCGTCACCTGCCCCTTCAGGTCCTTATGGATGCCTTGCAACTTGGCGATGCTCGCCTCCTGCCCCGCGGGCGCCTCGAAATAGAGCAGCGTAACCTCGCCAAGCGCCTCGGTGATCGCGACCTTGCCTTCAAAGAGATAGCTGTCCGTGGCCTCGACCATATCCTCGGGCCGCACGCCCACATTCACCGATGCGCCCATCAGGCTCGCATCGGAGGGGTAGTGGGAGACGGCCACACCGCCGCCCGCCATCTCGACGGTAGTCTGATCGCCGGTCCCGGTGATCTTGCCCGGAAGCAGGTTCATCTTGGGGCTGCCGATGAACTGGGCCACGAACTCGTTTTCGGGCTTCTCATAGAGCTCCAGCGGCGAGCCCACCTGCGCGATCCCGCCTCCGGCCAGCACCACGATGCGAGACGCGAGCGTCATCGCCTCCACCTGGTCATGGGTCACATAGATCATCGTGCTCTCGGGCATGGCCTCCTTGAGCTGCGCGATCTCGAGCCGTGTGGCCACACGCAGGGCAGCATCGAGGTTCGAGAGCGGCTCGTCAAAGAGATAGACCTTGGGGTCCCGTACAATCGAGCGGCCAATGGCGACCCGCTGACGCTGCCCACCGGAGAGCGCCTTAGGCAGGCGGTCGAGATACTGGCCCAGCTGCAACTTCTCGGCAGCGGCCTCCACCGCGCGGTCAATCTCCTCCTGAGGCATCTTCGCGATCTTGAGAGCAAAGGACATGTTCTCGCGCACGGTCATATGCGGGTAGAGCGCATAGGACTGGAACACCATGGCGATGCCCCGCTGGGCCGGAGGCACGTCATTGACCACCGTGTTGTCGATCTCCAGCGTGCCGCCGGTGATCTTCTCCAGACCGGCGATCATCCGCAAAAGCGTCGACTTTCCGCAGCCCGAGGGCCCGACAAAGACGATCAATTCGCCCTGCTGCACGTCCAGATTGATGTCGCTCAGAACCTTGACGTCCCCATAAGCCTTGGCGACGCCCGTCAGCTTCAAATCTGCCATTCTCCCCTCCCTCTCAAATCTCAGCCGCGCTGGATTATGCTGTCTTCAACGCGATGCAGGGCTGCCAGGGCCCCAGATGCACGCGTCCATCCGGGCTGGTGCCCGCGGAATTCAGCTCCGCTCCGATCTGGGTCCAATTGCCCGCAGGCAGATCGACCACGCCGGGCGTGTCGCTCATGTTCAGAGCGTAAAACACCGTCTCACCGGCCCCCTCGCGCACAAAGCTCAGCACATCGCCCTCGGCCTTCAGCCCGGACAGCGTGCCCTTGGCAAAGACCTTGTGATTGCGGCGGAAAGCGAGCGCCTTGCGGTAATGGTGCAGAACCGCGTCCGGCGCCTGCTCCTGCGCGGAGACGGCCATGTTCAGATGCTCGGACGAGACCGGCAGCCAGGGCCGCGCAGCCGAGAAGCCGCCCGTCTGATTGTCAGACTGCCAGACCATCGGCGTGCGGCAACCGTCGCGGCCCTTGAACTCAGGCCAGAATTCGATGCCGTAAGGGTCCTGCAGATCGTCAAAGGCCACATCCGCCTCGGGCAGACCGAGCTCTTCGCCCTGATAAAGGCAAACCGAGCCGCGTAGGCACATGAGCAGGGTCAGGATCCCACGCTGCGCCCCCGGGGTCAGGTCCCAACGGGTCACATGGCGCATAACGTCATGGTTGGAAAATGCCCAGCAGGCCCAACCGTCTGCGGCAACATCGGCGACCTTGGTCAGCACCTCGGAGACACGCGTGGCGGTGAGCGCCTCTTTCGACAGGAACTCGAAGGCGTAGCACATATGCACGCCGGTCTCTCCGGCGGTGTACTGGCCCAGAATCTCCAGCCCGTATTGCGCATCGCCCACCTCGCCCACGGCGGCGATGGCGGGATACTCCTCCATCATCCCGCGGAACCGGGCAAGGAACTCGAGGTTCTCCGGCTGGTTCTTGGAATAGAGGTGACGCTGGTGGTTATAGGGGTTCACCGCGGGCGCGATCGTGTCATTGCGATCCTCGGGGGGCAGCGGCGGGTTGTCTCGCAGCTCTGCGTCATGTGTGTAGAAGTTGATTGTGTCGAGGCGGAACCCGTCCACCCCGCGATCCAGCCAGAACCGGCCCACATCCAAGAGCGCATCCTGCACCGCCCGGCAGTGGAAGTTCAGGTCCGGCTGCGAAGTCAGGAAGTTGTGCAGGTAATACTGGCAGCGCCGGGCATCCCATTGCCAGCCCGAGCCGCCAAAGATCGACAGCCAGTTGTTCGGGGGCGTGCCATCGGGCTTGGGATCGGCCCAGACATACCAATCGGCCTTGTCATTGTCGCGGCTCGCGCGGCTCTCGGCGAACCAGGGATGCTGGTCGCTGGTATGGCTCAGCACCAAGTCGATCATGACCCGCAGCCCATAGATATGGGCCGTCTCGATCAGCGCATCGAAATCCGCGAGGGTGCCGAACATCGGATCCACATCGCAGTAATCGCTCACATCATAGCCGAAATCCTTCATCGGCGAGGTGAAGAACGGGCTGATCCAGATCGCATCCACCCCGAGCGAGGCGATATAGGGCATCCGCTCGACGATGCCGAGAAGGTCCCCGATCCCGTCGCCATTGCTGTCCTGAAAACTGCGCGGATAGATCTGATAGATGACCGCCCCGCGCCACCAGTCGGCGTCGGCGGCAAGGCCCTTGGCCGCGCGCATTTGTGCCACTGCATTCATCGAGAGTTGTTCCTTACTTGACCGAGCCGGCGAGGAGGCCGCGCACGAGGAAACGTTGCATGGAGAAGAAGACCAGAAGCGGGACCGCAATCGACACGAAGGCCGCTGTCGCGAGGATCTCCCAATTGCCGCCTCTGGTGCCCAGAAGCTCGACGATCTGGTTGGTCATGACCGTGGTCTGGCCCGTGGCGTCGATCAGGAACACCTTGGCCACCAGAAGGTCATTCCAGGTCCAGAGGAACTGGAAGATCGCGAAGGAGGCCAGCGCCGGGAAGCTCAGCGGCAGAACGATCTTGGTGAAGATCTGGAAATCCGTGGCCCCGTCCACCTTGGCGTTTTCGATGATGTCCCGTGGCAGGCCCACCATGTAGTTCCGCAAGAGATAGATCGCCAGCGGCATGCCAAAGCCTGTATGGGCGAGCCATGTCCCCAGATAGCCTTTCCCGATCCCGATATTGTTGTGCAGGGTCAGGAGCGGGATGAGCGCCAGTTGCAGCGGCACCACCAAGAGCCCCACGATGATCGCAATCAGGAGCGCGCGTCCCGGAAACTCCATCCAGGCCAGGGCATAGGCCGCGAAGGCCGCCACGAGGATCGGGATGATCGTCGCCGGGATCGTCACCGTCAGCGTGTTGAAGAAGGCCCGCGCCATGCCCTCGGAGTTGCTCGGGTCCAGAAGCATGTTGTGATAGTTGTCGAGTGTGAATTCCGGCGGCGTGGTCGCGGTCACAAAGACCCGCTGCCCGCGCCCGCCCATCTGGTCATCATTGCCCGACCAGACATAAGCGCCATCCGATTGCACGGTGATGGTCTCGCCCTCGCCCAGATCTGCCGTATCGCCCGCCGTATAGGCGGCGATGTTGCGGCTCGACGTGCCCCAGACGCTGATCACCGCATCGGTGATGCCTTCATCGGCAAAGAGGTTGCCCTCCACCACATAGAGATCCCCCTGCTGGACCCGGAAATCATCCGGATCCGCTGCGCGCAGAGTGATGTTCTGCTCCGACGCGAACATGGATTTCCACCAGCCGCTCGACGAGATCTGTTCCACGGTCCGGAAGGACGACACGAAAAGGCCGAAGGTCGGCAAGAGCCACAGCACCACGAGGGCCACGACCGAGATATGCACGGCCCAGGTGAGCGAGGATTTGGTTCCAGCGATATTGTCCATAATCCCCCCCCGCGCCTCAGCGCATTTCCTTGCGCGCGCTATGGATGTTCCAGATCAGGATCGGCGTCACCAGAAGCATGATCACCATCGCGCTGGCCGAGCCCACGCCCCAATCGTTGGCGCGGAACAGCTTGTCGAACATGTAATTGGCGAGAACCTGCGTCTCCCATTGCCCGTTGGTCATCGCAAACACGATGTCGAAGACCTTGAGCACCACGAGCGTGATCGTCGTCCAGACCACCACCACCGTGGGCATGATCTGCGGCACCTTGATCTTGAAGAAGATCTGCCAGGGCGAGGCGCCGTCGATGATCGCGGCCTCGATGGTCTCTTCGGGGATGCCGCGCAAGGCCGCCGAGAGGATCACCATGGCAAACCCGGTCTGCACCCACACGAGCACGATCATCAGGAAGAAGTTGTTCCAGAACGGGATCGTCAGGAAGGTCACGGGATCGCCCCCGAGGCCCACGATCATCGCATTGAGGATGCCGATCTGCTCCTGCTCGATCGGGCGACCATCATAGACCAGCTTCCAGATCACCGAGGCGCCGACAAAGCTGATCGCCATGGGCATGAAGATGATCGATTTGGCGATGTTGCCCCATTTGATCCGGTCCGTGAGCTGCGCTGCGATCAGACCGAAAGCGGTCGAGAGCGCGGGCACCACGATGAGCCAGAACATGTTGTTCCGCATGGCTTCCCAGAATTTCGGCTCCGAGGCCATCTGGGCGTAATTGTCGAGCCCGACCCAGTTGTAGCCGCCGCCGGGTACCCTTTCGAGCAGAGAGAGCCGCAGGGTCTCGACCACCGGGTAGCCGAGATAGAGGGCCAGCACGAACAAAGCTGGGAACAGGAAGATCCAGGGCCGGATCTGATTGGCGCGGTTGATATTGCGCCCCGCATTCTCCCCCTTGGCAGGGTAGAGCACTTTGTCGAGGAACTGATTGGCAAAGTAGAAATAGCCGACACAGCCGCCAACGCCGATAATGATCGTGAAAAGTCCCTGAAAGGCCGGATGCATGGCCGCTCCCCCTGTTCCTGAAATGCCGTGGGGTTGCAGGCCGTCCCTTGGGACGACCCGCCTGTCTTGCCTGCGCTTACTTCAGCGCGTCCCAGGAGGACTGGATCTCGGACGCAACCTCTGCCGCCGATTTCGCACCGGAGGAGTAATCCACCATGCCGGTCCAGAAGGTGCCCGCGCCCACACCGCCCGGCATCAGGTCAGAGCCGTCAAAGCGGAAGGTGGTGGCATTGGTCAGGATCTCACCCTGGCCACGCAGGGTGTCGCTGGCATAGGCGTCCGGATTGGCCGCCTTGAACGGGGTCAGGAAGCCATCCTGGGCCATCATCACCTCATGGGCGAAAGGCGTCTTCAGGAATTCGATGAAGGCGCTCGCGGCCGGGTTCTCGTTGGTGATCGCAAAGAGCGTCCCTGCCCCCAGCACCGGACGCCCGAGGTCTTTTTCCTCAAAAGCCGGGAAGTAGAAGAAGTCGGCATCTTCACCGAGCTCGGTGCCTTCAGGGAAATAGGCCGGAATGAAGCTCGCCTGACGATGCATCATGCAGGAGGGCGGTGAGGCAAAGAGGCCGAGCGGGCTTTCACGGAAGTCGACCGAAGCAGTGTCATTCGCGTTGCCGACCACGTAGTCGTCGTTGCGCGTGAAGGTGCCATATTCCTCGATCGCGGCAACGACCTTGGGGTCGTCGAAGGGGATCTCGTTGGCAACCCAGGCGTCATAGGTCTCCGGCGACTGCGTGCGCAGCATCAGATCCTCGACCCAGTCGGTCGCGGGCCAACCGGTGGCGCCGCCAGAGCCGAGGCCAACGCAGAGCGGCGTCTGGCCATCGGCGACCATCTGGTCCATCAGCGCCTTGAATTCTTCCATGGTCTCGGGGACGTCATACTCGAAATCCTCGAAATTCTCGGGGATATACCAGACCAGCGACTTCACGTTCACATTGAAGAAGAAGCCATAGAGCTGCTCGGTGCCCGACCCATCCGCATAGGTGCCCAGATCGATCCAGGACTGCCCGGCGGCGTAGTTCTCGCGGATCCACTCATCGGAGCCTGCGGGCAGTGGCGTAAGGAAGCCGCGCTCGGCCATGGTGGTGGCCAGACCCGGTTGCGGGAAGACGGTCAGATCGGGAGCAGAGCCTGCCTCGGCGTCGATGACGATCTGCTGCTCGAGGCTGTCGGAGCCCACATAGCTCGCATTGGCGCCGGTCGCTTCATTGAAGAAGGCCACGAGGTTCGAGAAGGCATCTGCCTCGCCAGCCAGCCACGGACCAAAGATCGACAGGTCCTGTCCGGACAGGTCCGTGCCCGCGGCAAAAGCCTCATAGCTTTCCCAGTTGAACTCGCCCTCGCCCGGCGTGAAGGCCAGATGACCGCCGGCTTGCGCCAGACCCGCCGACAGGGCGAGCGCTGCGGCACTCGCGTACAAGGTGAATTTCATGTCAGTCCTCCCAGACCAGCGTGCGCGTCGCACGCCCCATGCTTCAGTTAGCGCTAGAATCGCACCCAAAGCGCTTTGAATGCGCCAGACATCTCGCGTTGTCCCCATCCTGTCAATCTTTGAAAACCTGAACACGCGAATAATTTCATCCTGTGCGCAGCCCGTTTCGAAAAGCAAGATTGAAATTTAAGCTTTTGACGAATGTCCATTTACACGCTTACGGTGCAAGAACGGGCCACGCGAGACGACAGTCAGACCATGAATCTAAAACAGCTTTCCGAGAAACTGGGCCTCTCACCGACCACGGTCAGCCGGGCGTTGAACGGCTATCCCGAGGTCTCTGAGACCACCCGCCAACGGATCCAGGCCGCGGCCAAACAGTATAACTACTATCCCAGCACGCGGGCCAAATCGCTTGCGACGGGCCGGTCCATGGCCATTGGTCATGTTATCCCAACCGATGCAAATTCCGAGATGGTGAACCCGATCTTCGGGGACTTCCTGGCCGGTGCGGGCGAGACCTATGCCGCTTCGGGCTATGACATCATGCTGTCGGCCGTGCGTGCCGAGAACGAGTTGCAGGCCTATCGGGACTTCGCCGCCAAGCGCAGCGTCGATGGCGTCATCGTCCATGGCCCCCGCGCCGATGACCCGCGCATCGCGCTGCTGAAAGAGCTGAACCTGCCCTTCGTGGTCCATGGGCGCGCGCCCGTGGCCGATGACAGCTACTCCTGGCTCGACATCAACAACCGGCGGGCCTTTCAGCGTGCGGCACAGCTGCTCATCGACCTTGGCCATAGCCGGATCGCCCTGATCAACGGGCAGGAGAGCATGGATTTCGCCCAGCGACGTCGCACGGGCTACACCGCCGCGATGGAGGCTGCGGGACTCACTCCGCGGGCGGATCATATGGTCGCCGATGAAATGACCGAGGGTGTGGGCTTCAACGCCGCCAATCGGATGCTCGACGGTCCCAACCCGCCCACGGCCTTCCTCGTCTCCTCGATCATCACCGCCATCGGGGTACGCCGGGCCATTGGGGCGCGCGGCCTGGTGCTGGGCCGCGATGTCTCGGTCGTGATCCATGATGACGAGATCAGCTATCTGCGCAATGGCGACCGCGAGCCGCTCTTTACCGCGACGCGCTCCTCCGTCCGGGCGGCCGGGCGGCGGGCCGGAGAGATCTTGCTGCAACGGATTGCGCAACCCTCGACGCCTCCGATACAGGAGCTCTGGGATGTGGAGCTGACCCTCGGCCAGTCCACAGGCCCTGCCCCCAACTGAGCCGCGAAAGAACCCGCCAATGTCCCTGATCCGTTCCGACTATCCCAAGGACTTCCTGTTTGGGGTGGCGACCTCGGCCTATCAGATCGAGGGCCATGCCAAGGGCGGCGCGGGCCGCACCCATTGGGATGATTTCGCCGCCGGTCCGGGCAATGTGGTCCGCGCCGAGCATGGTGAGCTGGCCTGTGACCACTATGACCGGATGGAGGAAGACCTCGACCTGATCCGCGATCTCAACGTGGATAGTTACCGGTTTTCAACCAGTTGGGCTCGTGTCCTGCCCGAGGGGCGCGGCACGCCCAATGCCGAGGGCCTCGATTTCTACGACCGGCTGGTAGACGGGCTGTTGGAGCGGGGCATCAAGCCCGCCGCCACCCTTTATCACTGGGAGCTGCCCTCGCCCCTCGCAGATCTGGGCGGTTGGCGGAACCGCGATATCGCCAGCTGGTTCGGGGACTTCACCGCCACCATCATGGGCCGGATTGGCGACCGGGTCTGGTCGACCGCGCCGATCAACGAGCCCTGGTGCGTCGGCTGGCTAAGCCATTTTCAAGGGCATCATGCGCCCGGTCTGCGGGACATCCGCGCGGCTTCCCGCGCCATGCACCATATCCTTCTGGCCCATGGAACGGCGATCGAGGTCATGCGGGATCTGGGCATGTCGAACCTCGGCGCCGTGTGCAACATGGAATATGCCGAGCCCGCCGCCGGAACCGATGGCAGCGACGCGGCGCTCTATGACGGGATCTACAACCAGTTCTTCCTGTCGGGCATGTTCCACAAGCGCTACCCCGAGGTGGTTCTGGCCGGGATCGAGCCGCACCTGCCCACAGGCTGGCAGGATGATTTCGACGTGATCAGCGCCCCCTTGGATTGGGTCGGGCTGAACTACTACACCCGCAAGATCATCGCGCCGGAGGACGGCCCCTGGCCCCATCATCGTGAGATCGGCGGCCCCCTTCCCAAGACCCAGATGGGATGGGAGATTTATCCCGAGGGCCTCTACCAGCTCCTGACCATGATGAAAGAGCGCTACACGGGCGACCTCCCCCTCTATGTGACCGAGAACGGCATGGCTTCGGAGATCCCTTTCGCGGATGCGGACCGGATCGAATACCTCGACGCGCATCTGGCCCAGGCCCGTCGCGCCATCGCCGAAGGCGTGCCGCTTCAGGGCTATTTCATCTGGTCGCTGATGGACAATTACGAGTGGGCTTTGGGCTATGAAAAACGCTTTGGATTGGTCCATGTGGACTTCGAAACCCTCAAACGCACCCCGAAAGACTCTTACCGCGAGCTGGCATCTGGGTTAAGGCGTTAGCGCTACCATTCCGTTTCTCCGAATCTGTGGAGCCCGACACATCATGTCTTCGACCACTCTTGGCCCCGCTCTCGTCGCCGATATCGGCGGTACCAATACGCGCGTCGCTCTGGCGGATGGCGCGATCCTGCGCGCGGAGACGGTGAAGAAATTCCGCAACGCGGATCACGGCTCGCTGGACGAAGTGCTGCGGCTTTATCTCGCCGAGCAAGGCCAGCCGGACTGCAGCGGCGCCTGCATTGCGCTGGCCGGGCCGGTGCGCAACGGGGTTGGCGGGCTGACCAACCTGGAATGGCGCATGGATGAAGCGCTGCTATCGGCGGCGACGGGTGCCCCCCATGTGGCGCTGCTGAACGACCTTGTGGCTCAGGGCTATGCCCTGCCCCATATGAATCCGAACCTGATCCGTCCCATCGTCACGCGCCCCGCCGTGGCGGCGACAGAGACCTGTCTGATGATCGGGCTTGGGACCGGCTTCAACGCGGCCAGCGTGCTCCATGCGCCCGGCGGGCGGCTGGTCACCCCCTCCGAGGCCGGGCATTCGAACCTGCCCGTACGCACGGATCAGGAACTGCGTCTTTGCCGGTTCGTCGAGACGGCCCATGGCTTCCCGGCGGTCGAGGACGTGCTGTCGGGTCGTGGGCTGGAGCGGGTCTATAGCTTTCTCGGCCCCACGCCGGATCAGACCCCGCGCCTGTCGGCCGCCGAGGTCATGGCAGCCGCCGAGGCTGGCGAGCGGCAGGCGCTCGACGCGCTGGAGCTCTTTGTCGGGATGCTCGGGACCGTGGCGGGCAATCTCAGCCTGATCCACCTGCCCTTTGGTGGCGTCTATCTGGTGGGCGGCGTCTCGCGCCATATCGCGCCCTATCTGGGCCCCATGGGCTTCGCCGAAGCCTTTGCGAATAAAGGCCGTTTCGCCGATTTCATGCGAGATTTCCCGATCTGGCTGGTCGAGGATGATTTTGCCGCCCTGATCGGTTGCGCGAGCTATCTCGAAGAACGGCGCGCCGCCTAGCCAGTCACTGTCTCGCCGGTGCGTTGCGCGGTTTTCGCGTTCCGCCACAGGCGCGCGACAAAGGCCAGAAGGAACACCCCGGTCAGGATCAGGATGATCGTCGGCGCCGGTGCACTGTCGAGCCAGAAGCTGGCATAGACCCCGGCGACCGAGGCCAGAACCGTCACGGACACCGCGATCCAGAGCATCCGGTCAAACCGGTTCGTGATCAGGAACGCGATGGCCCCCGGCGCGATCAGAAGCCCAATGGCGAGGATGATCCCCACGGCCTTGAGCACCGCGACGATGGTCAGCGAGATCAGCGCCAGCATACCGTAATGGAGCCAGGACACCGGCAGCCCCACCGCCCGGGCCTGAGCCGGGTCAAACGCATGGAGCAGGAAATCCCGCCATTTGACCAGCAGCACACCCGCGACGAACAGAGAGATCAGACCGGCTGTCCAGAGATCCCCCGCACCGATCCCCAGCATGTTGCCAAAGAGGATATGGTCGAGATGCATCTCCGTCTCGATCTTGGTGTAGATCACCAGCCCGATCCCAAACATGCCCGAGAAGACCACGCCCATGACCGTGTCCTGCTTGATCCGACTATTCGCCTGCAGATACCCGGTGGCCAGCGCGCAGGTCATGCCCGCCGCAAAAGCCCCGATGATCAGCGGGATCCCCGCCACATAGGCCAGCACGATGCCCGGCAGCACCGCATGGCTGATCGCGTCGCCCATGAGGCTCCAGCCCTTGAGGACGACGAAACAGGACAGGATGGCCGTCGGCACCGCAATGATCGCGGCGATCAGAAAGGCGCTCTGCATGAAGGGAAAAAGGAAAGGTGCGAGGATCGTCTCCATCACTCGGCGGCCTCCATCCGCTTGATGGGCTCCGGAGACGGGGTCGGACTGCGCAGAAGCGCCTCAGCCGCGCGCCGGCGGGCAGCACGGTAGCCGTGTTTCGGCGCGAGGAAGAAGGCCAGCAAAAACAGGATGGTCTGCAGGGTGATGATGATCCCGCCCGTAGCCCCATCGAGGAAATAGCTCGCATAGGCCCCGACCGCCGCAGTGCCCGCCCCGATGCTGACCGAGATCACCAGCAGCCGCTGGAAGCGGTCCGTCAGCAGATAGGCCGTGGCCCCCGGCGTCACCACCATGGCGATCACGAGAAACGCGCCCACAGTCTGAAGTGCTGCGACCGTGCAGGCCGAAAGCAGCACGAAGAACATGAATTTCAGCCGCACCGGATGCAGCCCAATGGAGCGCGCGTGGTTCTCGTCAAAGAAAGTGACCATCAGGTCCTTCCATTTGAGCAGGAGAAGGCCGAGCGAAACCCCTCCGATCAGCACCAGTTGCAGCGTGTCCGCAGGCGTGATCGCGAGGATGTTTCCCAGCATGATGGTCTGGATGTCAACGGAGGTGGGCGAGATCGAGATCATGAAGAGCCCCAGCCCGAAAAACGAGGTGAAGATGAGGCCGATAATGGCATCTTCCTTGAGGCCCGAGCGTTGGTTGAGAAAGAGCATCGCCCCTGCCGCCAACCCGCCGGACAGGAACGCGCCGAGGGCAAAGGGCAGCCCAAGCATATAGGCCCCCGCCACACCCGGCACGATCGCATGGCTAAGCGCATCGCCGATCAGGGACCATCCCTTGAGCATCAGATAGGCCGACAGAAACGCGCACACCGCCCCGACCAGCGCGCTCACCCAGATCGCGTTGGTCATGTAGCCATAGGCAAAGGGGGCGAGCAGCGTTTCGATCACCGGACCTCCTCCTCCGCCTCAGCCTCCGCGTCTGCCTCGGGGGTTCCCAGAGTGCGGGTCTTCTCGTCATAGGTGACGAGCGGGCGCTCATCATCGGTAAAGATCATGACCTTGCGCGCATCATCGTCATCATGCAGGTCTTCGCCCTCGAGCACGAAATGGCGCAGCACGCCGCCAAAGGCACGCTCCAAATTGGCCTGGGTAAAGGTCGTCTCCGTGGGGCCAAAGCCAAGCACGGTCCCTTTGACGAGGATCGTCCGGTCGCAAAACTCCGGCACGGAGCCGAGATTATGGGTCGAGACCAGCATGACCCGCCCCTCATCGCGCAGATCGCGCAGCAGCGCGATGATCGCATCCTCGGTCTGCACATCCACACCGGTGAAGGGCTCGTCAAGCAGGATCACCTGCCCGTTCTGGGCCAGCGCCCGGGCAAGGAAGACCCGCTTGCGTTGACCGCCGGACAGTTCCCCGATCTGGCGCGTGCGGAACTCCAGCATGCCCACACGGCTCAGGGCGTCGGTCACGGCCTGCCGGTCCTTCGCCCCGGGCCTGCGTAGAAAGCCCATATGGCCGTAACGCCCCATCATCACCACATCCTCGACCAGCACCGGGAAGGACCAGTCGACCTCTTCATTCTGAGGGACATAGGCGATCTTGTTGGCCTTGAGCGCCTCGGTGACCGTGCCGCCGAGCACCTGGATCTCGCCCCGCGCCGTGGGAACAAACCCCATGATCGCCTTGAAAAGCGTGGATTTTCCGGCCCCGTTCACCCCGACCAGCGCGGTGATCGTACCGCGCGGGATGTCGAAGCTCGCATCATTGAGCGCGGTCAATCCGTTGCGATAGGTCACGGTCACATTGCGGGCGCAGAGACCGGGGCTGTTCGTTTGTCCATCCGGGGCCGATGGGCGCATGGTCTATTCCTTGGGGTCTAATCCTGAGGCGTGGTGCCTTAATTCAGCGGCGTGGTCAGACCCTCAGCCAGGGTTTCGGAGGTGACCCTGAGCAGGTCGAGATAAGTTGGCACCGGGCCATCCGCCTCGGTCAGGCTGTCTACATAGAGCACCCCGCCAAAAGTCGCGCCGGTTTCGCGCGCCACCTGTTCGGCCGGGTCATTGTTCACCGTGCTTTCGCAGAAAACCGCGGGGATATTGTGCTCGCGCACGCCATCGATGACCTTGCGCACCTGCTGCGGCGTGCCGGTCTGATCCGCGTTCATCGGCCAGAGATAAAGCTCCTTCATCCCGAAATCCCGCGCGAGATAGCTGAACGCGCCCTCGCAGGACACAAGCCAGCGCTGGGAGGCCGGAACCTCCTGCACGCGTTCGCGCAGCGGCGCGATCGTGGCACTGATCTCCTGCTTGTAGCGTTCGGCATTGGCGGCATAGATCTCGGCATTCTCCGGATCATGCTCGGAGAAAGCGTCGCGGATATTATCCACGTAGATCAGCGCGTTATCGAGCGACATCCAGGCATGGGGGTTCGGCTTGCCCTCATAGCTGCCCGACGCGATGGAAACCGGATCGATCCCCTCGGTCAACGTGGCGGACGGCACATCGCGCAGGTTTGCGAGGAACTGCTCGAACCACAGCTCGAGATTCATCCCGTTCCACAGGATGACATCGGCCCCCTGCGCCCGAACCAGATCGCGGGGCGTGGGCTGGTAGCCATGGATCTCCGCCCCCGGCTTGGTGATCGACACAACCTCGGCCGCATCCCCGGCCACGTTCTGCGCCATATCCGCGATCACGGTGAAGGTGGTCACGGCCTTGAGCTTGTCGGCCATGGCCCCGCTGGGCAGGGCCACTGTCGCCACCAACGCCAGCATGGCCGTCGTTCTTCCAAGCATCCGAACTCTCCCTTGAGAGGTTAAATCCACTTGGAATGAATATGAGAATGATTTGCAAAAAGTAAATACAGAAAATCTCATGACACAGTTAGCAACTGAAATCATGAGATTATTTTCAGGTCAGGCCGTGACTGGCGTGTTGCCCAGCAGCTTCTCAAGACCGTTATTGTCCTTCACCAGGCTCTCCAGCGTGATGGTGTCGAGGGACCGGTAGAAGGCCGCGAGCGCCTCGCCTAGCGCGCCTTTCAGGCGGCAAACCGACACCAGCGGACAGGTGCATTCCTCGGCATTGAAGCACTCGGCGAAGGGGGCACCCGCCTCGAAGACGCGGAAGACGCCGCCGACCGTGATGTCCTCGGCGCCGCGCGCCAGTCGAATGCCGCCCCCGCGCCCGCGCACGGTTTCGATGAACCCGGTCTGGCCCAGCATGTTGATCACCTGCCCGAGATGGTTCTCGGAGGCATTGGTCGCTTTGGCCACTTCCGAGGTCCGGATATTGCGGCCAGTGTTCACCGCGCAATACATCAGGGTTCGCATGGCAAGGTTTGTTCGGGTCGTTAAGCGCATGGAACCTCGTTCCTTTCCGGGGCATTCGCACGTAGGCGAGGGTTAAGTGGAGTGTAGGACCTGTCTTTGATTTGGATCAAGCATCGCGCGGCGCGAAGCTGATTTGCCGCAAGCGAATAAGGCCTTGTGGTGCCGAAAGCCCAGCATCTTTGCAAAATGGCAAGCGGGTTCCGGGGTGTTTTTTGCGTTCTGCCTAAATAACCGGCAGAAATGTGGTTTTTGGCCGCGACCCCCGGTCCGAGACTTGCCGTATGCGGAAAAAGGCAAGACATCTGCGCCATGGCTGAAGCTTTGAAGATTCTGGTGGTCGAACCCGACGAGCCGCGGGCCCGCATGATCATGGATGGTCTGGCCGAGGCCGGGAATGTCGATGTGACCGTGCTGGGCAGTGCCACGGGTCTGGCCCGACGCATGGCCGAGATCGCGCCGGATGTGGTGCTGATCGCCATGTCGAACCCGTCAAGGGACACTTTGGAGGCGCTCAGCGTTGCCTCGGGCTTCAATGACCGGCCGGTGGCGATGTTCGTGGATCAGACCGATGATGCCACCACCCGCGCGGCCATCGAGGCCGGGGTGAGCGCCTATGTGGTCGATGGCCTGCACAAGGACCGGATCAAGCCGGTGCTCGATGCGGCCATCGCGCGCTTCAACATGTTTGCCAAACTGCGCACGGAGCTGGCGGCGGCCAAGACCGCCCTGGCCGAGCGCAAGACGATTGAACGGGCCAAGGGCCTATTGATGACGGCCAAGGGGATCAGCGAGGATCAGGCCTATGCCATCCTGCGCAAGACCGCGATGGATCAGGGCCGCAAGGTCTCGGAAGTCGCCGAAGCCCTGGTCACAGCCTCGGATTTGTTGCGATGAGCCGGAGTATTCTTGAGATCGGCTATTTGCCGCTGGTCGACGCCGCCCCTTTGGTGGTGGCCCAGAAGATGGGATTTGCGGAGGCGGAGGGCCTGTCGCTGAACCTGCACAAGCAGCCGTCCTGGTCCGCCTTGCGGGACGGGGTCGCGCTGGGGTCGCTCGATGCGGCTCAGATGCTGAGCCCCCTGCCCGTCGCCATGTCCCTCGGTCTCGGCGGCCTGCCGACGCCCATGGACGCGCTCATGGTGATGTCCGTGAATGGCAACGTGATCGGGGTGTCGAACGAGATCGCGGCCAAGATGCGTGCCGGGGGCTGGCAGGAAAGCTTCCGCGATCCGCTGGGCACGGGCAACCACCTGATCCGCGCGACCGGACGACGCTTGCGGATCGGGGTGCCCTTCCCCTTCTCCATGCATGCGGAGCTGGTGTTCTACTGGTTGGGCGCGCTGGGTCTGAAGACGCCGGGCGAGCTCGACGTGCACACCATTCCGCCGCCCCTGATGTCCGACGCGATCGCCGCAGACGAGATCGACGCGTTTTGCGTGGGCGAGCCCTGGGGCTCCATCGCGGTGGAAAATGGCACGGGCGAGCTGGTCCTGCCGGCCAATGCGATTTGGGCCTTTGCCCCGGAAAAGGTCCTCGGCGCGCGCCGGGACTGGATCGAGGAGCATCCGGGCGAGACCCGTGCCCTGATGCGGGCCGTGGTCGGGGCCTCTCAATGGCTGGGCGCGCCGGAGAACAGGCTCATGGCCTCCGAGGTGCTGTCCGAGCCCGGTCTGATCGATGTGCCGGACGGGGTGCTCGACCGGGCACTCTCGGGCCATCTGATCATGAAGTCCCGCGCGCTCTCGCTCCATACGCCGCGCTTTCTGGAGTTCTATTCCAGTGCCGCGAACTTCCCCTGGCGCAGTCAGGCGGCCTGGATCGCAAGCAATATCGCAGCGCGCGTCGGGCTGGACCGGACCGAAGCCATGCGCACGGCCATGGGCTGTTTCCGCAGCGATCTCTACCGCGCCAATCTGGCGGATCTGGGCATCGATATGCCCGGCGCCTCGGCGAAAATGGAGGGCGCTTTGAGCGAACCCACCGCCGTCGCCTCGGCCAAGGGATCGATCATTCTGGGTCCGGATGCGTTTTTTGACGGCACTGTTTTTGATCCATCCCCTCAGGGCTGATCAATTATTGTGCAACTGCAGCATGGCCGCGGATTTTCGCCGGGTGCGACAGAAATAATAGTTCAATCGACGGGCGACTCACGGCAATAAGACATCAGCCGCGCCGGACAAGGACGTCCGCGCCCTGCACTTGCCCCGCGGATGGGGACCCTCCGGAGCAAAGCCGCTCGACCACTTGTGACTCACGTCTCAAGGCAGGTTCGCGCGGCTTTTTTGCGTTTTACCCCCGACATCCTCCCCGGGGATCAACCTAAGGAAACGAGATGAAAAAAACGTTTGCTGCCCTGCTTGCAACTTCCGCGATGCTCTCGCCCGCCATGGCCGAGATGCTGCCGCTGGAAAAAGACGAGCTGAAGTTTGGCTTCATCAAGCTGACCGACATGGCGCCCCTCGCCGTGGCCTATGAGAACGGTTATTTCTTCGACGAAGGCCTCTTCGTGACGCTGGAAGCCCAGGCCAACTGGAAAGTGCTGCTCGACGGCGTGATCTCGGGTCAGCTCGACGGCGCGCACATGCTGGCGGGTCAGCCTCTGGCAGCAACCATCGGCTTTGGCACCGAAGCCCATATCGTGACCCCCTTCTCCATGGACCTGAACGGCAACGGCATCACCGTGTCGAACGAGATCTGGGAGCAGATGAAGCCGAATATCCCGACCATGGATGACGGTCGTCCGCAGCACCCGATCTCTGCTTCTGCGCTCAAGCCGATCGTGGACAAGTACAACTCCGAAGGTAAGCCCTTCAACATGGGGATGGTGTTCCCGGTCTCCACCCACAATTACGAGCTGCGCTACTGGCTCGCCGCGGGCGGCATTCACCCGGGCTTCTATTCCCCCGAGGACGTGACCGGCCAGATCGGCGCCGACGCGTTCCTCTCCGTGACGCCTCCGCCGCAGATGCCCGCGACCCTCGAAGCCGGCACCATCTATGGCTACTGCGTGGGTGAGCCCTGGAACCAGCAGGCCGTGTTCAAAGGCATCGGCGTTCCGGTAATCACCGACTACCAGATCTGGAAGAACAACCCCGAGAAGGTCTTTGGCCTGACCGCCGAGTTCACCGAGCAGAACCCGAACACCACCCTGGCCATCACCAAGGCGCTGATCCGCGCCGCGATCTGGCTCGATGAGAACGACAACGCCAACCGTCCGGCAGCGGTCGAGATCCTGAGCCGTCCGAACTATGTGGGCGCCGATTACGACGTGATCGCGAACTCCATGACCGGCACCTTCGAATTCGAGAAGGGCGACAAGCGCGAGATCCCGGATTTCAACGTGTTCTTCCGCTACAACGCCACCTACCCGTTCTATTCCGACGCTGTCTGGTACCTGACCCAGATGCGCCGCTGGGGTCAGATCGCCGAGCCGAAGTCAGACAGCTGGTATGATGAAGTCGCCAAGATGGTCTACAAGCCCGAGATCTATCTCGAAGCGGCCCGCCTGCTGGTGGACGAAGGCCTCGCCAACGAAGCGGACTTCCCCTGGGACAGCGATGGCTACAAAGCCCCGACCCCGGCCGAAGATATCATCGACGGCATCGCCTATGACGGCAAAGCGCCCAACGCCTATCTGGACAGCCTGTCCATCGGCCTGAAAGGCGAGCAGATCGTCGTGGGCTCTGAAGTCCAGGGTTAATCCCGCACACAACCGGCGCCCCTCTCCCGGGCGCGACCCTGACCTCCGCGGTTTTGTGGCCGCGGAGGCCACCCCAGACACAACCGACCCGCCCTTCCCGCGCGCGCCTCCCTTTTGCAGATTGCGCCGCCCCTATCCGGAGCAGACCCGATGACCACCGTCGATCCTGATTTCGCTGCGAAAGAAGCCAAAGAGGCCCGCCGCGAACACCTCTTTACCCGTATCAACAAGGCCGATGCCTGGCTCAAGGTGCTCGGCCTTGGCTGGATCACCCCGATGGTGAAGGCCGCTGCGGGCGACAATCCCAAAGCGCAGATGAAGGACATCTGGCAGCTCTTCTGCGTGCCGATCCTTGCGATCGTGCTCTTCCTGACCGCTTGGGGCACCCTGGCCCCCAAGGTGCAAACCTCTCTCGGTGCCGTGCCCGGCCCGGCCCAGGTCTGGGAGCAGGCCGTCGCCCTGCACCAGGATGCCGCCGCCAAGGCCGAGAGCGAGCGCGTCTTCAACGAACGTGTTGAACAGCGCAACCAGCGCCTGATCGATGCGGGTCGCGCCGATGAGGTCAAGAACATCGCCTATACGGGCGCGCCCTCCTATTACGACCAGATCTGGACCTCGATCCAGACCGTGTTCTTCGGCTTCCTGATTGCAACGGTTTTCGCCGTGCCGCTCGGCATCTCTGCGGGCCTGTCGGTCACCGCGAACGCGGCCCTGAACCCGATCATCCAGATCTTCAAGCCGGTCTCGCCGCTCGCATGGCTGCCCATCGTGACCATGGTCGTCTCGGCGGTCTACACGACCAATGACGGCCTCTTCGCGAAATCCTTCCTTGTCTCCGCCATCACGGTGACCCTCTGCTCGCTCTGGCCGACGCTGATCAACACCTCGCTGGGTGTGGCCTCCATCGACAAGGACCTGGTGAACGTCTCCAAGGTTCTGAAGATGAACACCTATACCAAGATCACCAAGCTGGTGCTGCCCTCGGCCCTGCCCCTGATCTTCACCGGTCTGCGCCTGTCGCTCGGTGTGGGATGGATGGTTCTGATCGCCGCGGAAATGCTCGCCCAGAACCCCGGCCTCGGCAAGTTCGTGTGGGATGAGTTCCAGAACGGCTCCTCCAACTCGCTCGCCAAGATCATGGTTGCGGTTCTGACCATCGGCATCATCGGCTTCCTGCTCGACCGCCTGATGTTCACCATCCAGTCGCTCTTCACCTTCACGAACAACCGGTGATCCCAAATGACCGCGATTGAATTCAAGAACGTCTCCAAGAGCTTCGGTGAAGGCGCCAACCGCGCGGACGTGCTCAAGGACATCAACCTGACAGTCAGGGAGGGCGAGTTCCTCGTGCTCCTCGGCTTCTCCGGAACCGGCAAGACCACGCTGATCAACCTCATGGCCGGGCTCGAGCAGCCCACCAAGGGCGAGGTCACCTTCAAGGGCAAGCCGGTCACCGGCCCCGGCCCGGAACGCGGCGTGATCTTCCAGAACTATTCGCTGATGCCCTGGCTGACGGTGAACGGCAATGTGCGCCTCGCGGTGGACACCATGTTCCCCGGCCTCAGCAAGGCGGAGCGTCAGGCCAAGGTCGACCACTATGTCAAGATGGTCGGGCTGAGCCACGCCACCACGCGCCGCCCGGCGGAGTTGTCGGGTGGGATGCGCCAGCGGGTGAACGTCGCCCGGGCGCTCGCCATGAACCCCGAGGTTCTGCTGCTGGACGAGCCGCTTTCGGCCCTCGACGCCCTGACCCGCGCCAATCTCGCTGACGAGATCGAGGGGATCTGGGAAGAAGAGAAGAAGACCTGCGTTCTGATCACCAATGATGTGGACGAGGCCATCGTGCTCGCCGACCGCATCATCGCCCTGAACCCCGACGGAACCCTGGGCGATGCGTTCACCGTGAACATCCCCCGCCCCCGGGATCGGGTTGAGATGAACCACCATGCGGGCTTCAAGAAGCTGCGCGCGGACGTGACCAAGTACCTGATGGATGTGGGCATCGACGCCAAGGCCGAAGGCACCAAGATCCTGCCCGATGTCACGCCGATCCATGGTGTGCCCGCAGCGGTCGCCAAGGCTCAGGCCGGCATGATCGAAGAGCGCTTCCTCGACTTCAGCCAGCTCCACAAGATCTATCCGACACCCAAGGGGCCGCTGACCGTGGTCGAGGATTTCAATCTCAAGCTCAACAAGGGCGAGTTCATCTCCCTGATCGGGCATTCGGGCTGCGGCAAATCGACAGTTCTGACAATGGCCGCCGGTCTCAACGAGATTTCCAAGGGCGCAATCAAGCTCGATGGCCGCCATGTGGAAGGCGCCGATCCCGAGCGCGCGGTGGTGTTCCAGTCGCCGAGCCTCTTCCCCTGGCTGACCGCTAAAGAGAATGTCAGCGTCGGTGTGGACCGGGTGTATCCCCGCGCTTCTGCGGCCGAGCGGCAAGACGTGGTCGAGTATTATCTCGAGCGTGTGGGCCTCGCCGACAGCATGGACAAAGCCGCCTCGGACCTTTCCAACGGCATGAAGCAGCGGGTCGGCATCGCCCGGGCCTTCGCCCTCAGCCCCAAGCTTCTGCTGCTCGATGAGCCCTTCGGGATGCTCGACAGCCTGACCCGCTGGGAGCTGCAGGAAGTGCTGATGGAGGTCTGGTCCCGTACCAAGGTGACCGCGATCTGCGTGACCCATGATGTGGATGAAGCGATCCTTCTGGCCGACCGCGTGGTCATGATGACCAACGGCCCGCGCGCCACGATCGGCAAGATCACCAATGTGGATCTGCCCCGCCCGCGCACCCGCAAGGCGTTGCTCGAGCATCCGGATTACTACACCTACCGTCAGGAAGTGTTGGATTTCCTTGAAGAATATGAACACGGTGCGAAGCCCAAAAAGCCCGCTCCGGCCCCGAAACCCATTGCAGCGGAGTGAGCCACAATGACCCCGGACCAAATCACCCTCATTCAGGATAGCTTCAAGAAAGTTGCCCCGATCAGCGACGCAGCCGCCGAGATCTTCTACACGCGCCTGTTCGAAATCGCCCCTCAAGTGAAGCCTTTCTTCAAGGGCGACATGAAGCAACAGGGCAGCAAGCTGATGGCGACCCTCGGTGTGGTGGTGAATGGTCTGCGGGATCTGGACAAGATCGTCCCCGTGGCCGAGCAGCTCGCCGTCAAGCATGTGGATTACGGCGTCAAGGCCGAGCACTACACCCCCGTGGGCGAAGCGCTGATCTACACGCTCGACAAGGGTCTGGGCGATGAATTCACCCCGGAACTGAAAGAGGCCTGGCTCGGTGCCTACACCACGCTTTCGGGCGTGATGATCGCCGCGGCCTACCCCTCGGAGACGATCGAAACGGCCGCGCCTGCCAACACCCCGAAGAAACCCTGGTGGAAGATCTGGGCCTAAGGTTAACGCCTAAAAGCCTTAAGAAATTTCACAAATCTGAAGGAGGGAACACACCGGATCATAAGGGAAATCTGATCAACTGACAGAATCTTCACGCAGAAATGGAGCATCCGCTATGACCCCTGCCGAAATTCGCCTGATCCAGACGTCCTTTGCCAAAGTGTTCCCCCTCAAAGCCAAGTTCGGAATGATGTTCTACACCCGCCTGTTTGAAATGGATCCCGTGATCAAGGGCATGTTCTCCACGAGCATCGCCCGGCAATCCGAGATGCTCATGCAGGCTCTGGCCCTGATCGTGCGCGGGCTGCGCACTGATGGCGCCCTGCCGCCGAAAGCACTCGAAATGGCTGCACGCCACGGGCGCTACGGGGTGACCGAACAGCATTACCAGAAGATGGGCGAGGCCCTGATCTGGTCCCTGAGCGAAACCCTGGGCGACGCGTTCGATGCGTCCACCGAGGCGGCCTGGCGCAATGCCTATGACCGCTTGTCCACAACCATGATCAATGCTGCCGCCGGAGCGTCTCCGGGGGTGGAGTTAACGACCTGAAACCCTTGTTGGTCGGCTGACCCCGTGCGTCGGGGCGCCCACCGACCTTCCTGATTGGAGGGAGCCCATGACGCAAAAACTCGTCATCATTGGCGCAGGTATGGCCTCTGGCCGTGCCCTGGAATCTCTGCTGGAGGCAGATCCGGACGCCTATGAGGTAACACTCTTCAATGCAGAGCCGCGCGGGAACTACAACCGCATCATGCTCAGCCCGGTCCTGTCGGGCGAGAAGACCTATGACGAGATCGTCACCCATACCGCCGAGTGGTATGAAGAGAACGGCGTCACCTGCCGCTTTGGCGAGCGCGTCGCCAAGATCGACCGGGAACGCAAGGTCGTCGTCTCCGAGACCGGCGACGAGGTGGCCTATGACAAGCTGATCTTCGGCACTGGCTCCAACCCGTTTATCATCCCCCTGCCCGGCCATGATCTGGAAGGCGTGATTGCCTATCGCGACCTGGAAGACACCGAGCGGATGATGGCCATGGGCCCCGACAACAAGGTCGTGGTCATCGGTGGCGGTCTGCTGGGCCTTGAGGCGGCAGCCGGCATGGCCGCGCGCGGCGTCGATGTCACCGTGATCCACATCATGGGTCACCTGATGGAACGTCAGCTGGACGAAGCCGCCGGATACCTGCTGCGCAAGGCGCTGACCGACAAGAACATCACCGTGAAATGCTCGGCCAATTCCAAGGAAATCCTCGGCGAAGATGGGCATGTGAAGGCCCTGCTGCTGGATGATGGCACCGAGCTGCCCTGTGACCTGCTGGTCATGGCCGTGGGCATCCGCCCGAATGTAAAGCTGGCGCAAGAGGCCGGTCTGGCGGTGGGCAAGGGCATCCATGTGGATGACCAGATGCTAACCTCCGATCCGGCGATCTTCGCTGTGGGGGAATGCGTCGAACATGACGGCGCGATCTTCGGCCTTGTCGCCCCGCTCTATGATCAGGCAAAGGTTCTGGCCAAGACCCTGCTGGGCGAAGAGGCAACGTTTGTTCAGAAGTCTCTCTCGACCAAGCTGAAGGTGACGGGCTGTGATCTCTTCTCCGCCGGTGATTTCGCCGATGGCGAGGGCCGCGAGGACATTGTCTTCCGCGACCCCGCGCGCGGCGTCTACAAGCGCCTCGTGATCGAAGAAAACAAAGTCGTGGGCGCCGTGTTCTACGGCGACACCGCCGACAGCAACTGGTTCTTCGGCCTGATCCAGTCCGGCGAAGACATCTCCGAGATGCGCGACACGCTGATCTTTGGCCCGGCTTACCAGGGGGGGGCCGCACTGGACCCTATGGCGGCCGTTGCAGCCTTACCGCTTGATGCGGAAATCTGTGGCTGTAACGGCGTATCCAAGGGCGACATCGTGGCGGCCATCGAGGGCGGCGCTACGGATCTGGGGGCCGTGCGGGCGGTGACCAAGGCCTCAGGCTCCTGCGGGACCTGCACGGGTCTGGTCGAGCAGGTACTCGGCGTGACCCTGGGCGATGATTTCGTCATCCCCGCCGCGGCCTCCATGTGCGGCTGCACAGATCTGACCCATGAAGACGTGCGGCGCATGATCAAGAGCCAGGAGCTCAAATCCATGGCGGCCGTCTGGCAGGAGCTCGGCTGGAAGACCAGCTGCGGCTGCCATGTCTGCCGCCCGGCGTTGAACTTCTACCTCTTGGCCGATTGGCCGGTGGAGTATCAGGACGACCCGCAGAGCCGTTTCATCAACGAACGGCGCCATGCGAATATCCAGAAGGACGGCACCTATTCCGTCGTGCCGCGCATGTGGGGCGGGATGACCACGCCGGACGAGCTGCGCGCGATTGCCGATGCCGCCGACAAGTATAACGTGCCGACGGTCCATGTGACCGGCGGTCAGCGGATCGACCTGCTGGGTGTGAAGGGCGAAGACCTGCCTGCGATCTGGAAGGATCTCAATGATGCGGGGATGGTTTCGGGCCATGCCTATGCCAAGGGTCTGCGCACGGTGAAAACCTGTGTCGGCAAGGACCACTGCCGGTTCGGCACCCAGGACAGCACGGGCCTGGGCATCAAGCTCGAGAAGAAGCTCTGGGGCTCCTGGACGCCCCATAAGGTGAAGCTGGGTGTCTCTGGCTGTCCGCGCAACTGTGCCGAGGCGACCTGCAAAGACATTGGGATCGTCTGTGTCGATAGCGGCTATCAGATCGGCGTTGCCGGGGCTGCGGGCATGGATGTGAAAGAGACCGAGCGTCTGGCCGATGTCGCCACCGAGCAGGAGGCGATCGACTATGTCACCGCCTTCATGCAGCTCTTCCGCGAGAACGCCAAGTATCTGGACCGGCCCTATAAATGGGTCGCGAAGGTCGGGCTCGACTGGGTCAAGGAGCAGGTCTTCGACGCGGCCACGCGCCAGGGTCTGATCGAGCGGTTCGAGCTGTCCCAGACCATCTATCAGAAAGACCCCTGGGCCGCGGAAGCCGCCGAGAATGCGGACAATTATCAGCCGATCGCTGATTTCAAACTGGAGGCCGCGGAATGAGCGACTGGATTGACATTGGGGCCCTCGAGGACATTCCCACCCGCGGCGCGCGGGTGGTGAAGACCGCCATGGGCTGTGTTGCCGTGTTCCGGACGGGATCGGATGAGGTCTATGCGTTGGAAAATTCCTGCCCCCATAAGGGTGGGCCGCTTTCCGAGGGGATCGTCCATGGCAACAAGGTGACCTGTCCGCTGCACAATTGGGTGTTCAGCCTGGAGACCGGCGAGGCGCAAGGGGCCGATGAAGGCACGGTGCCCACCTACCCGGCGCGGGTCGAGGCCGGTCGGATCCTGCTGGAGACGCAGTTCCTGCAATCCCGGATGGCCGCCGAATGACACAGGACGCTCCGAGCCCGACCTGCACCACCTGCCCCTATTGCGGCGTCGGCTGCGGCGTTCTGGCCGGAGCGGATGGCAGCATTGCCGGGGATCCCGATCACCCGGCCAATCTGGGGCGGCTCTGCTCCAAGGGCTCGGCGCTCGGCGAGACCCTCGATCTCGAGGGTCGTCTTCTCGCCCCGCAGATCGGCGGTCGCCGCGCGGGCTGGGACGAAGCACTCGATCTGGTGGCAGACCGGTTCAAGGCCGCGATCGCCGAGCATGGGCCGGATAGCGTCGCTTTCTATGTCTCGGGGCAGTTGCTGACCGAGGATTACTACGTCGCCAACAAGCTCATGAAGGGCTATATGGGTTCGGCGAATATCGACACGAATTCAAGACTTTGCATGGCCTCCTCCGTGGCCGGACACAAGCGCGCCTTCGGCACGGATACGGTTCCCGGCCAGTACACGGATTTCGAGACAGCCGATCTCGTAGTGCTCGTAGGCTCGAACCTCGCCTGGTGTCACCCGGTGCTCTTCCAGCGCCTGCAGGCTGCCAAGCAGGCTCGTCCGGAGCTGAAGGTCGTGGTCATCGATCCGCGCCGCACGGCCACCTCGAACCTCGCGGATCTGCATCTGTCGATCCGACCGGATGGGGATGCTGCGGTCTTCAACCTGCTGCTGGCGGAGATCGCCAAACGGGGGCTGACCGACGAGGCCTTTGTAGCGCAAGGCGTCAACGGCTATGACGCGGCACTGGCAACCGCCCAGCAGACCGAAACCACCGAGACGGGTTTGACCGCAGCAGAGCTCAACGCCTTCCTTGAGATGTGGTGCAGCACCGAGAAGGTCGTCACGCTCTATTCCCAAGGGGTGAACCAATCCTCCTGCGGGACCGACAAGGTCAATGCCATCCTGAACTGCCATCTGGCCACGGGCCGGATCGGGCGCGCGGGGATGGGGCCGTTCTCCATGACCGGGCAGCCCAATGCCATGGGTGGGCGCGAGGTCGGTGGGCTCGCCAACATGCTCGCTTGCCATCTAGATATCGAGAACGCCGATCACCGCGACGCGGTGCAGGAGATGTGGTCCTCCCCCACCATGGCGACCAAGCCAGGGCTCAAGGCGGTGGACCTCTTTGACGCCTGCGCCGATGGGCGGATCAAGGCGCTCTGGATCATGTCCACGAACCCGGTCGTCTCGCTGCCCGATGCGGACAAGGTTGCTGCCGCAATCCGCGTGGTGCCCTTCACCGTGATGACCGACATCATCGCCGATACGGATACGGGCCGCTGCGTCGATGTTCTGCTCCCTGCCACGGGTTGGGGCGAGAAGTCCGGTACGGTCACCAACTCCGAACGGTGCATCTCGCGCCAGCGCAAGTTTCTCGCCGCCCCCGGCGAGGCGCGCCCGGATTGGGACATCATCGCCGATGTGGGCCGTCGCATGGGCTGGACCGAAGCGTTCGACTATCGCTCGGAGGCGGAGGTGTTCCGCGAATATGCGGCTCTGTCCGCTCTGGGGCCGCGCTTTGCCAGGGATTTCGACATCTCTGGCCTCGCGAACCTCACAGACAGCGCCTATGACGCGCTCTCTCCCACGGTTTGGCCTGTGCCGGCCGAGGGCGCAGCCGGCGGTCGGTTCTTTGCCAAGGGCGGGTTCTACCACGCGGATGGCAAGGCCAAGATGCTGCCGATCACGCCGCCCGCAGCGCCGGTGACCCAGGTTGGCTTCCCGGTGCGGCTCAATACGGGCCGGGTGCGCGACCATTGGCATACGATGACCCGGACCGGTAAGGCCCCGCGCCTCGGCGCGCATATGGCAGAGCCCTATCTGGAGATCCATCCCCAGGACGCCGAAGAGGCCGGGATGGGCGATGCGGAGCTGGTCACGGTGTCCTCGCCCTATGGCGCGGCGACCTTGCGGGTGCTGGTGACCGACCGGGTGCAGACCGGCGCGGTGTTCGTGCCCATGCACTGGACCGATATCGTCTCGACGACCGGGCGGATCAACGCGGTCATCGCACCGGTCACGGACCCATTCTCTGGCCAGCCTGCCTCCAAGGGCACGCCTGTGGCGCTCGAGCGCTTTGCCGCGGGCTGGTACGGCTTTGCCGCCAGCACCGAGGCCATGACCCCGACCCGGCCCTATGCCGCGATTGCCCGGACAAAGACCGGCACGCGCGCCGAGGTGGCCGGGATCAAACGCCCAAGCGATTGGGAGGCCGAGGCCCGCAGTGTTCTGGGGTTGAGCACAGGCACGGCCTCGGTCATCGAGGATCCCGCACGCGGAACAGCCCGGGTGGCGATCACCGAGGGCGACACGATCATCGGTCTCTTCTTCGCGGCCCCCAGCCCGGTCGCTCTATCGCGCAGCCATGCGGTTGCCCTGATCGGCGCGACAGAGGATCCCTTCCGCGCCCTTGCGGGCATTCCCGGTGCGGATCGCCCGGATGCCGGGGCGACGGTTTGCGCCTGTTTCGATGTGGGCGTGAACGACCTGCGCCGCGCGATCCAGGACGGGGCCAACACGGTCGAAGCCCTTGGCGCTTGCACGCAAGCCGGGACCAATTGCGGCTCCTGCCGACCGGAGCTGCAAGCCCTGATTGCCAGCACCCCGGCCTTGAAGCTCGCGGCCGAGTAATGAGCCTCGCGCCCTATATCGCCACGGTGGCGCGCGGTCCCGGGCGGGCCCGCCCGCTGACCCAGACCGAAGCGCAGGAGGCGATGACCCATGTGCTCGACGGCACCGGCGCGCCAGAGGCCGTGGGCGCCCTGCTGATGACCCTGCGCCTGCGGGGCGAGACAGCGGATGAGATCACAGGGTTTTCCGCCGCCTTTCGCGATCACCTGCGCCGCTGGTCCAAGCTCGACGCGGATCTCGATTGGTCGAGCTACTCGGCCGGGCGCACGCGCGGTCTCCCCTGGTTCCTGCTGAGCGCGCGGCTTGTGGCGGCGGCGGGGTACCGCATCGTGCTCCATGGGCGGAACGGCTCGGATGCGGCCCTGCGTGCCCATCTTGGCCCACTGGGTCTGTCCATGTCGCTCACGCCGACCGAGGCAGCAGCCGCGCTCGAGGATACCGGCATCGCCTATATCCCGCTGGAGGCGCTCTCGGCCCGGGCGACGGATCTGCTGGCCCTGCGCGATCATCTGGGTCTGCGGTCCTGCGTGAACACCTGTTTGCGCGTGGCCAACCCCGCCGCGGCGCCGGTCACCGTGCAGGGCGTCTTCCACCCGCCCTATCGCGAGCTGCAGGAGGCCGCCTGCCAACGGTTGGGCGACAGTGCCGCGATGATCATCAAGGGCGGTGGCGGCGAGTTTGAACGTTACCCGGGCAAGCCCGTGGTCTGCCACGGCTTCGGCCCGCAAGGCGCGTGGTCCGACGCCCCCGCGATCCTCGACGACACCCGCCGCCTGACCGAGGTGACGGATGATCCCGCCCATCTCGCCGCCCTTTGGGAGGGCAGCTGGCACCATCCCTTCGCCACGGCCACGGTTCTGGGCACCGCCGCGCTGGCGCTCTGGACCCTCGGGGCGACGCAAACCCTGGCCGAGGCGGAAGCCAAGGCAGCCACCCTCTGGAGCGCGCGGCAAACCCGCCACGCGGCCTGATCCGCGACTGACAGGAGACACGACCATGAAGACCTTCCCCATGTTCGTTCGGATGCGTGATCGCGATGTGGCGATCCTCGGCGGTGGTGAGCAGGCCGCGCAGAAATGCCGCCTGATCCTGAAATCCGAGGCGCGGGTGACGCTCTATTGGCCCGAGCTGGACCCGGAGCTGGCCGAGCTCGCCAAGAGCGGCAAGATCCAGTGGCAGCGCGAGATCCCGAGCGTTACGGATCTGAAGCCGGTGTCGCTTTGCTTCATCGCCACGGGCTGCCCCGGAACCGATGCGAGCCTGCACGGGCTCGCAGAGGCGGCGCGGGTACTCGTGAATGTGGTCGACCAGCCGGATCTCTGCGAGGCCTATACCCCCTCGATCGTCGACCGCGATCCGGTGGTGGTGGCCATCGGCACCGAGGGCACCGCCCCGGTGCTGGCCCGCCAGATCAAGTCACGGATGGAAGAACTGCTGGAGCCCGGGCTCGGCGGTCTCGCCGCGCTTGCGGGGCGTCTGCGCCCGGCGGCGGCGGCGCGGTTGCAACCGCGCAAGCGCCGGGATCTCTGGCGCTGGGTCTTCAACGGTGCGCCGCGCGCGACCCATAAATCCGGGGCTGAGCGCGAGGCCGCGCGCCTGATCAAGGATGCCATCGCCCAGGGCGGCGCGCCCGCCGCCGATGCCGGACGGATCGCGCTCGTGGGCGCGGGTCCGGGGGGCGCGGACCTGATGACCCTGCGCGGGGTGCAGCGCCTGCAAGAGGCTGACATTATCTTCTATGACCGTCTGGTGGATCCAGGCGTGCTGGAGCTTGCCCGCCGGGATGCGGAGCGCGTGCTTGTGGGCAAGACCCCCGGTGCCGAAAGCTGGCCTCAGGATCGGATCAATCAGGTCATGGTGCAGGCCGCGAAAGAAGGCAAAACCGTCGTTCGCCTGAAATGCGGCGACCCGGTCGTCTTTGGCCGTCTCGAAGAAGAGGTCGCCGCGATCAAGGGCGCCGGTCTCGAGGTGGAGATCGTGCCGGGCATCACCGCCGCCTCCGCCGCCTCCGCGCGGCTGGAGACCGGACTGACCCAGCGCGGCGAGATCGACAGCGTGACCTTCGTCTCTGGTCAACTGCGCGAGGGCGACCGCAGCCCCGATTGGGGCAGTCACCTGAAACTGGGCACGGCGATTGCGATCTATATGGGCGTGGGCAGCGCGCCCGAGATTCGCGAGAACCTTCTGGCGCATGGCCATCGCGACAGCTGCGCGGTGGATGTGGTCGCCAGCGTCGGCCATGCGAGCGAGACCTGCCTGCAGTCGACCCTTGGGACACTCGAAGGGGATCTGGCCAGCGCTGGGATCACCAATCCGGCGATCCTCTTTGTGCGGAACCCGAAATCCGCCGCCGCAAAGGCGCCCGGCTTGCGCGTCGCCAGCTAGTCCCGCGCTACGGGGTTCACGCCTTTGAACCCGGTGGCCACGACAAACTTCTCGGAGCTGTCCGACCGGCTCGCCCCGGGTTTCACATTCGCGACCTTCTTGAAGGACTGCTTCAGCAGCCGCTGCAGATCCGCTTCTGCCCCGCCCGCAAGCACCTTGGCGACAAAGGTCCCGCCCTCTTCCAGCACGTCGAAGGCGAGATAGGCCGCCGCCTCGCACAGCGCCATGATCCGCAAATGGTCCGTCTGCTTGTGCCCGGAACTGGCCGCAGCCATGTCCGACATGACCACATCCGCACGTCCGCCGAGCCAGGCCTTGACCTGTTCATCGGCCCCATCGGCCATGAAGTCGAGCACATGGGTCTCGGCGCCCGGGATATGCTCCACCTCCTGCAGATCGACGCCGAGCACCTTGCCTTGCGCTTTCCCGGCCCTCTCGCCGAGCGCATTGACCCGCTTCACCGCGACCTGGCACCAGCCCCCGGGGGCGCAGCCAAGATCGACGATCCGGGCGCCCGGCACGAGGAAGCGGTACTTGTCATCAATCTCGAGGATCTTGAACGCCGCGCGCCCGCGATAGCCCTCGCGCTTGGCGCGCTGGACATAGGGGTCGTTGAGCTGGCGTTCGAGCCAACGGGTCGAGCTCAGCTTGCGGCCCCGGGCGCTCTTGACCCGCACCCGCAGGTCCCGCTGTCCGCGGCCTGAATTTCCGGCTTTCTTTGGCATCTGATCCGATCCGTCAGTAGGGTCCGTCTTCGAGCACGCCATCCGCGCTCATCTGGGCATAAAGCAGCCCCTCGCGCAGCCCCCGATCCGCGACCGAGAGCCGGTCCGTGGGCCAGACCCGCAGAAGCGCCTGCAGGATCGCCGATCCGGACATGATCAGCGAATGCCGATCCCGGCCGATCCGCGGATCCTTGCGGCGGCCCTCGGGGCCCATGGCGAGATAGGTCTGGATCACCGTATCGATCTGATCCGAGGTCATACGCAGCCCGTCCACCTTGTTGCGATCATAGCGCCGCAGGTTCAGATGGCTCGCCGCCACAGTGGTGACCGTGCCCGAGGTGCCAATGATCTGGAAGCCTTCGCGCACCTGATCGGTCTCGTTATAGGGCGAGAAATCCGCGAGGTTTTCCTCGAAGAACCAGCTCATAAGCGCAAAGCGCGCGGCATCATCATCCACATCGCTGAACTGGTCCTTGAGAGTGGCCACACCGAGCGGCACGGAGATCCAGTCCACCACCCGCGCAGGCGCGAGCCCCGGCGTGACCTCATCAAACCCCGCATGGAGCCGCATGATCGCACTGGGACGCTCGAGCCGAGGCACCCCGCTCAGATCGATCCAGACAAGCTCCGTGGAGCCGCCGCCGATATCCACCACCAGCAGTTGCTCGGTCTTGGTGGACACGAGCGGCGCACAGGAGACCACGGCGAGGCGCGCCTCCTGCTCCGGTTCGATGATCTCGAGTGCGAGCCCGGTATCCCGTTGCACAAGCGAGATAAATTCCGGCGCGTTGGTGGCCCGGCGGCAGGCCTCGGTCGCCACAAGCCGCATCCGTTGCACATTGTGGGTGGTCAGCTTGCGCTGGCAGATCTTGAGCGCCCCCACCGTGCGCGCCATGGACGCGCGGCTGAGCCGACCGGAGGCCTCCAGCCCATGGCCGAGCTGCACGGATTTCGAGAAACTGTCCACCACATGGAACTGGTTGCCCTTGGGTTGCGCGATCAGCATCCGGCAGGAATTCGTCCCCAGATCGAGCGCCGCATAAAGGTCCGCCGGATCGGGCTTGCCGTCTTGCGCAGGGCTCTTGGCCGGGCCTGTTCCCGGGCGCCGGGCCGAAGCGGGCGCGATCCCCTGCACCGCCGCCTGTCCCGGCTCGGCAGGATCCGGCACGGCACGAAGATGG
This sequence comes from Dinoroseobacter sp. S76, assembly GCF_049801095.1. NCBI lineage: Bacteria > Pseudomonadati > Pseudomonadota > Alphaproteobacteria > Rhodobacterales > Roseobacteraceae > Dinoroseobacter > Dinoroseobacter sp. S76. The sequence continues at coordinate 296,020 of NZ_JBNAGH010000002.1, forward strand.
GGTCTGGCCCGTCTCCGGGATCTTTTCGACATCGGTACAATCCTTGGTTGTCTAAAACCATATAGAATCGGAGGGTTTAGAGCAAGACGGCCCCGGGCCCGTCCCGGCTCATAAAAACCATGAGAATTTTTCCGATGCGCCGCTCTGGCCCCGCGGCCCCGGGCCTCCTAGAAGGGGAAACCACTGCAAATGGTCGGTCTTGTCGCGGCGCATGTCGAAAATGCACCGCACCGGGGGCAACGCCCGCGTCATACAGGACCTAGCCGGAGAGGAGGTCGGGAATGCCCGATGTGACCATCGTCTATTGGCGCGACATCCCAGCCCAGGTCATCGTGGGCAAGGGGCGACGCGGCGCCAAGAAGCAACTGAGCGAGCGCTTCGAGCAAGCGATCGATCGCTGTGCGATGAAGGTGGGCGCGGCGGGGACCGATGCTTATCTGGCTGAATGGAGGAAAGCAGCGCCCTATCCCGTGGATGGTGATCAGGCCGAGATTGCCGAGGCCGAAGCGGCCCGGATCGAGGCCGAATTCGACACCGCCGCGATCAAGGCGCTGATCGAAAAGGACGGTTGGGCCTGATCCCCCGCCGCATATCGGAGGCCGTGATGGCACTTTTGCAGTTCAAGCGCCCCGGCCGCACCGCCGGTTCGGACGGGACCCTCGCCGGAATCCTCGCGGGCTATTCGATTGAGGTCATGCCCCGGACCGCCGAGAAGGTCGCCGATTTCACGGCCCTGCTCCCCCAGGGCACAAGGGTCTATATCGCCCATATCGACGGCACCCCCATCGAGGACATGGTCCGCACTGCGGCCCGGCTCGCAGCCGACGGGTTCGAGGTGATGCCCCATTTCCCGGCGCGCTCGATTGCGAATGCGGCCACGCTGGGCGACTGGATCGCGCGCTATCAGGGCGAGGCGGATGTCCGGCAAGGCCTGATCCTCGCCGGGGGCCGCCCCGATCCTCTGGGCGATTTCGACAGCTCCATGCAGCTGCTGGAGACGGGCCTCTTCGACAAGGCGGGTTTCACCCATCTCCATGTGGCCGGACACCCCGAGGGCAATCGCGACATCGACCCCAAGGGCGGCACGGCAGAGGTCGATGCAGCGCTGGCCTGGAAACAGGGCTTCTCGGAGCAGACCGATGCGAGCATGGCAATTGCCACACAGTTCGCCTTTGAAATGGCTCCGATTGCCGCCTGGGCCGAGGGGCTGCAGGCGCAGGGCATCACCATGCCCGTCCATCTCGGGATCGCTGGTCCTGCCAAGCTGCAAACCTTGATCAAGTTCGCCATCGCCTGCGGCGTGGGTCCCTCGCTCAAAGTGCTGCAGAAGCGTGCCATGGATGTCACCAAGCTGGTGCTGCCCTACACCCCCGACGAGGTGCTGCGCGATCTGGTGGCCTACAAGGCCGCCAACCCCGCCAGCCTCATCGAGCAGGTGCATGTCTTCCCGCTGGGCGGCATCAAGACCTCCGCGACCTGGATTGCCGAGCAATCCGGTGGCGCCGCAACCGCCAGCCAGCAGGGATAACCCTCCGGAATGATTACAGCTTTGCTCTTCGATCTCGACGGGACCCTGCTTGCCTCGGACCCGCTCCATGCGCAGGCTTTCGTGGATCAGTTCGCCGAACATGGGCGCGAGATCGACGAGGCCTTCTACAATACCCGCATTCATGGGCGCCTGAATGCCGAGATCTTTGCCGAGTTCTTCCCGGATGAGGATGGGGAGGCCATGGCCGAGGAAAAGGAGGCCGCCTTCCGCGTGCTTCTGGGGCCGGACTCGCCCCCCATGCCCGGGCTCGTCGCCCTGCTCGACCGCGCGGATCAGGCAGGCTGGGCCAAGGCCGTCGTGACCAACGCGCCCCGGATCAATGCGGAGTTCATGCTCTCATCCATCGGGGTTGCGCATCGCTTCGACACGCTGGTGGTCAGCGATGAATGCGCGGCGGGCAAACCCGACCCGGCCCCCTATCTCGAAGGATTGCGCCGCGTGGGCGCCACGGCAGAGACCGCCATCGCGTTTGAGGACAGCCCCTCGGGGATCCGCGCCGCCGCCGCCGCCGGCATCCTGACCCTCGGCATCCGCTCGACGCTCGATGACGCCACGCTTCGGGGCGCGGGCGCCACGGCCACCTTCTCCGACTTCACAGACCCTGCGCTCGGGCCCCTGCTCGACCGCCAATCAGGAGCCGCCGCATGACGCGCACTGTCATCGAATCCAAGACCAAGACCGTCACCATCGGCTTTGACGAGCCGTTCTGCGTGATCGGCGAGCGGATCAACCCCACGGGCCGCAAGAAGCTCGCCGCCGAGCTTGAGGCGGGCGACTTCAGCACGGTCGAGAAGGACGCGCTGGAGCAGGTCGCCTGCGGCGCCATGGTGCTGGATGTGAATTCCGGTGCGGTTTTCACCAACAAGATGGCCGAAGACCCGCGCTATGCGGACAACAACTTCGTTGAGCCCATGCTCATGAAGGAACTCGTCAGCCGCGTGCAGGCGCTGGTCGATGTGCCGCTTTGCATCGACAGCTCGGTGCCCGGCGCGCTGGAAAACGGGCTGGAGATGGCCGAGGGCCGTCCGCTCCTGAACTCCGTCACCGGCGAGGAGGAGCGGCTGGAGGTCATCCTGCCCCTTGTCAAGAAATACAATGTGCCCGTGGTGGCGATCTCCAATGACGACACGGGCATCTCCGAGGACCCGGATGTGCGCTTTGCCGTGGCCAAGAAGATCGTTGAGCGTGCGGCGGATTTCGGCATTCCGGCCCATGATATCGTCGTGGACCCGCTGGTGATGCCCGTGGGCGCCATGGCGACAGCCGGGCGACAGGTGTTTACGCTGGTGGCGCGGCTGCGTGATGAACTGGGTGTGAACACCACCTGCGGTGCCTCCAATATCAGCTTCGGCCTGCCCAACCGGCATGGTCTCGGCGCGGCCTTTCTGCCCATGGCCATTGCCGCAGGCATGACCAGCGCCATCATGAACCCGATCCGCGCCCAGGAGATGGAGGCGATCCACGCCGCCAACTTCCTGATGAACCATGACCCCAATGGCGGGCAGTGGATCAATTTCGCCCGCGTGCTCGAGGCGCATAAGGCAGGCACCCCCTTCCCCGAGGCCGCCAAGGCCGCCGCCGCGGGCTCCGCCGGGCGCGGGGGACGCCGGGGCGGACGCCGCCGCGCAAGCTGAGGCGGCTGCGACGCCAGGACCGCAGGCCGCGCTTGCTTTGCGCGCTCATCGGGGCCACCCTCCAACGGTGGTCCCGAAAGCCCCTTCCAAACCGCCCGTACATCTGGGCTATGCCCCGCCCGGGCTGGGCAAAACCCTCCTCCGGCTGGCGTTGCGCGGACTGGTTGTTCTGGCCATCGCGTTTGCCGCTCAGGCCCTGATCATGCAAGTGATGGAGACCGCCGACACCCTGCCCGAGGCCACGCGCGGGCCGGTGCAGATCTCGGTTCTGGTGCTCGCGCTGACCCTTTACGCCCTGCTCATCGCGGTGCCCTTCGTGCCGGGGATCGAGATCGGTGTGACCTTGCTCGTGCTGCAAGGGGCCACGATCGCGCCCTTTGTCTATGGTGCCACGGTGCTCGGGCTCGGCGTCGCGTTCATGGCCGGACGCGCCCTGCCCTATGCCTGGCTCCACGGGGTGTTTCAGGATCTGCGCCTGCGCAAGGCCTGCGCCCTGCTCGACCAGATCGCGCTTCTGAGCCCGGAGCGGCGGCTCGCCCTGCTGCGCAACCGTCTGCCGAGCTGGCTTGGTCCTTACGTGGTGAAATACCGGTATCTGGCCTTGGCTGCGGCGCTCAACCTGCCGGGCAATGCGGTGATCGGCGGCGGCGGCGGGCTTTGCCTGATCGCCGGGCTGAGCCGTCTCTATGGGCCGCGCGCGACGCTCTTGACGATCGCTTGTGCGGCGGCTCCGGTGCCCTTCGCGGTCTGGATCCTCGGCCCCGGCATCCTCGGCTCCTAAGGCGCGCGCGCAAGCCACCGCCGACGCGGCAAAAACAACCGGAGGGAGAGTTGACAACCTGCGCCCCTTCCCGTCGAAAATAGCGGATCTTGCCGATTTCTTTACCTATCGGCTGCTATGCGCGGGAAACGCACCGCGAAAGAGAGTTGCCATGAAAGCGATCCTGAGCCTGTTTCTGAGCCTTGTGCTCCTGTCTGCCTGTTCGTCGTGGCAGACCAGCTACGACGCCCCCGTCCCGGTGGAGACGTCGCAAAACTGGCGGCTTGGGGATGTGGTCGTGACCGTGCCCGAAACCCTGACCGTGAGCGAGGACAACGTCTATCTGCCCGACGCCGATATCGTCTGGCGCGAGGATCCGCTGGGTGACAGCTCGCGCTACGCGCAGGTTGCCGAGATCATTGAGACGGCTGTGACACGCGGGGCATCGGGCCTGTCGGGGTCTACGCCGGTGCGGATCAAGGTGACGGTCGGGACCTTCCATGCCCTGACCGAAATCGCCCGCTATGGGCTGAGCAGTTCCGGCGTGCACAACATCACCTATGCCATGCAGGTATTTGACATGCGGAGCGGCGCGGCCCTGACCGATGCGGAGACGATCCAGGCGGATCTCGTGGCCCTTGTCGGCGATCAGGCTCTGGAGGCGGAGGCTCAGGGCATCACCCAGAAAGTGCGCATCACGGATCACATTGCCAAGGTCACGGCGGGCTATCTGGGCATCGGTCCCGATATGCGCTCGGAGTTTGCGCGGGTCGGTCGATAGGGGCTGTTTGCGGCCCTGTTGAAGGCTCTTCATGATCATTGTGACGAGAATGATCCTTCTGGTGTCGGCTTTGCGCTTTAGCCCTGCGGTGGACGGTTTACATATCAAGAGGTGAAACCGTCAAAGGCGCGCCCAATGGCCAATGATACCCCCTCCGCCCAGGATCTCGTGGGCTCCGCAGTTTCCGATGAGACCGGAGAGGCCATGGTGGTCTTCACCCCGTCGGGCCAGCGTGGTCACGTCGCCAAGGGCACCAGCGTGCTGGATGCGGCCCGTCAGCTGGGCGTAGATCTCGACAGTGTGTGCGGCGGGCGCGGGATCTGCTCCAAATGCCAGATCACTCCGTCCTTTGGCAGCTTTCCGAAATTCGGGCTCGAGGTTGCGGAGGATGCGCTTTCGCCCTGGAACGCCGTTGAAGCGCGCTATGACGAAAAGCGTGGTCTCACCCAGGGGCGCCGTCTGGGATGCCAGGCCTGCATTCAAGGCGACATGGTCATCGATGTCCCCGCCTCGAGCCAGGTCCACCGCCAGGTCGTTCGCAAGGCCGCAAGCACGCGCGCCATGGCCATGGATCCCGCGACCCGACTCTACTTCGTCGAGGTGGCGCAACCGGATATGGATGAGCCCTCCGGCGATTTCGAACGGTTGAAAGAGGCGCTCGCAGCACAGTGGGATCTTCCCGATCTGACGGCGCCCCTAAGCGTCCTTCGCAAGCTTCAACCTGCCCTCCGCAAGGGCGCGTGGCAGGTCACGGTCGCGGTCAACACCGCCAGCGCCCAGCCCTCTCTGGTGGAAATCTGGCCCGGTTATCATGAAGGGCCGGTCTGGGGCCTCGCTGTGGATCTCGGCTCCACGACCATCGCCGGACATCTCTGCGATCTGACCACCGGGGAGGTCGCGGCCTCCTCTGGGTTGATGAACCCGCAGATCCGCTTTGGCGAAGACCTGATGTCCCGCGTCTCCTACGCGATGATGAACGCGGATGGCGCCGAGGCGATGACCAAAGCCGTGCGCGAGGCGCTCGACACCCTGACGACCGAGATCTGCGCCGAGGCGGGGGTCCCGCCAAGCGATGTGCTTGAGCTTGTCTTTGTCAGCAACCCGGTGATGCATCATCTGCTCTTGGGCATCGACCCGGTGGAATTGGGACAGGCGCCCTTCGCACTCGCCACATCCGGCGCGCTGGAACTCCCGGCCTCCGAGATGGGGCTGACCGCCGCCAACCCCGCGGCGCGCGCCTATCTTCTGCCCTGTATTGCGGGTCACGTGGGCGCGGATGCGGCGGCGGTCGCTCTGTCGGAGGCGCCGGACAAATCCGAGGACCTCGTTCTGATCGTCGATGTGGGCACCAATGCCGAGATCCTGCTGGGCAATCGCGACCGGGTCTTTGCCTGCTCCTCCCCCACGGGCCCTGCATTTGAAGGCGCGCAGATCAGCTCAGGGCAGCGCGCGGCCCCGGGTGCCATCGAGCGGGTCGAGATCGACCCCGTCACCAAGGAGCCGCGCTTTCGCGTCATCGGGTCCGAGCGTTGGTCCGACGACCCGGAATTTGCCACCGAGATCGCTGTCACGGGCGTCACCGGCATCTGCGGCTCCGGCATCATCGAGGCCGTGGCCGAAATGCGCATCGCGGGCCTTTTGGACCCGTCCGGCCTGATCGGCGGGCCGGAGCAGACCGGCACACCCCGCAGCATCCCCGAAGGCCGCACCTTTGCCTATACGCTTTATGATGGCCGGGCCGAGGGTGGACCGCTCGTCACTGTGACCCAGGGCGATATCCGCGCGATCCAGCTTGCGAAATCCGCGCTCTATGCCGGAGCGCGGCTCTTGATGGATGAGATGGGGGTCGAGCGCGTCGATCGCGTGACCCTCGCCGGGGCCTTTGGCGCCCATATTTCACCCAAGCATGCCATGGTGCTCGGCATGATCCCGGATGCGCCACTGGACAAGGTGCAATCGGCGGGCAATGCGGCGGGCACCGGCGCGCGCATGGCGCTTTGCAGCCGGTCCGCGCGGGCCGAGATCGAGGGCACGGTCGCCCGGATCACCAAGATCGAGACCGCCATCGAGCCGCGCTTTCAGGAGCATTTCGTCGCCGCCAACGCGATCCCCCATGCCACCGCCCCTTTCCCGGAGCTGTCGCAGATCGTGACCCTGCCGGATGTGAGCTTCAACACCGGCGGCAGCGGCGAGAGCGGCGGCAGAAGACGCCGCCGACGGGGATAAATGCGATTGACGGCATCAGGCACCTTGGCTATGCCAACCGTCACAGCGCGGGTATGGTGAAAAGGTATCACGCGAGCTTCCCAAGCTTAAGTTACGGGTTCGATTCCCGTTACCCGCTCCAAGTCCTGACATGACCATGCCGAAAACTCCGCCCGTTCTGACACCGCTGCTTGGCCCTGTCCTGCGCGATCACGGCGTGCCGGAGCCCTGGCAATTCGGGATGGCGGACCGGGTTCGGTTTCATGAGCTGGACGCCCTGAACCATGTCAACAACGCGGTTTATCTGAGCTGGTTCGAGAGCCTGCGCGTCGCCTATCTCGCGGAATACGGCGTCTATGACTATATCCCCGGCGAGCCGCTTCTGGTGATGCGGGCGGTGGGTGTGACCTATCACGCGCCGCTCCATCTGGGAGAGACCTATATCACCACGGGCCGTACCGTCGTGCTGGGACGGACGAGTTTTCAGATGGAGTATGGCGTCTTCGTCGAGGGCCAGTTGCGCGCCGAGGGCCACGCCGCGATCGTCCTTTTGGACGCCGATGGCAAGACCGGCGTCCCCTTGAGCGCGGAGCAGCGCGCCATCTTCACAGCGCGCGACGGCGCTCAGCCCCGTCAGGCGTGAGCGCGCACGAAGCCGACCAGCGCCTGGGTTGAGCCATCCTTGCCCTCGGCCGAGGCCTCGCCCGCGACAACCGGCCCCAGTGCCGTGGCCAGCTCCTTGCCCAGCTCGACGCCCCATTGGTCATAGGAGTTGATGCCGAGGATGACCCCTTCGACAAAGACCCGGTGCTCATAAAGCGCGATGATCTGGCCGAGGATGAAGGGCGTGAGCTGCGGATAGACGAGTGTGGTCGACGGCCGGTTGCCCGGGAAGACCCGGTGGCGGGCCTGCCGGTCGAGCTCGGATCCTGTCAGCCCCTTGGCGGCCATCATCTCGGTCGCAACCTCCAGGCTGCGTCCGCGCAGAAGGGCCTCAGACTGCGCCAGGCAATTCGCCACGAGCAGCCGGTGCTGATGGGCCAGATCCGGCTCGTGCCCCTTGGCTGCCAGCAGGAACTCACAAGGCACCACCTGCTGCCCCTGATGGATCAGCTGATAGAACGCGTGCTGGCCATTGGTGCCTGGCTCCCCCCAGACAACAGGGCCCGCGGTCCGCTGCAGCGTGGTGCCATCCATGGCCACACGCTTGCCGTTGCTCTCCATCTCCAGCTGCTGGAGGTACGCGGGCAGCCGCGCAAGGCGCTGGTCATAGGGCAGAACCGCCCGCGTCCCGTGACCGCAGATCTGGTGATGCCAGATCCCCACAAGGGCCAGCAGAACGGGCATGTTCTCGGCCAGGGGCGCCTCGCGGAAATGGGCGTCCATCGCCGCCCCGCCATCGAGGAAGGCGCAGAAATCCTGCGGCCCCACAGCCATCATCAGGCTCAGCCCGATCGGCCCCCACATGGAATAGCGCCCCCCGACCCAGTCCTCAAATCCGAACACCCGCTCCGGCGCGATGCCGAAGGCTGCGGTCTTCTCCGCGCTGGTGGACACGGCCGCGAACTGTGCCGCGGGGTCCGCCACCGCCTTGGCCATCCAAGCCCGGGCGGTCTCGGCATTGGTCATGGTCTCGATGGTGGTGAAGGTCTTGGAGGCCACGATCACCAGCGTCGTAGTCGGGTCGAGCGGCGCGAGGGTCTCGGCAATCTGCGCCCCGTCCACGTTTGAGACGAAATGAGTGCGCGGCCCGTCCGCAAAGGGCGAGAGCGCAATCGCCGCCATGGCCGGGCCCAGATCGGAGCCACCGATCCCGATATTGACCACATCGGTGATCTTGCCACCGGCCCCGGTAAAGGTCCCGCCGCGCACATCCTCGCAAAACGCCGCCATCCGGTCATAGGTCGCGCGGACCTCTGGCATCACATCGACACCGTCCACCACCACCGATCCGTCCAGGTTCCGCAGCGCCGTATGCAGTACCGCGCGGCCCTCGGTCTCGTTGATCGCCACGCCCGCGAACATCGCATCGCGACGCGCGGCCAGATGAGCCCCTTCGGCGAGCGAGACCAGCAGGTCACGCCCAGCCAGATCGATATTCGTCTTGGAGTAGTCGAAGACCATATCGCTGAGCCGCGCCGAAAACGCGCCCGCGCGGTCCGGATCCTCGAAGAGATCGAGGATCTTGCGGTCCCTGGTCTGGTCATGGTGGAAGGAGAGACGTTGCCAGACGGACATGATGTATTCCTTGAAAAGCGTTGGGAGTTATTCGGCCCAGTGCACCATCGCATTTGGCAATACGGAACGCACCGGGGCATCTTCGACCGGGCCGGAGCTTGCGGCTTGATCCAGCGCCGCTTTCTTGCCGGGCCCGACAATCAGGATATGGGTTTTCATGGCCTGTTTCAGGATAGGCGCGCTGAGTGTGATGCGCGGTTCAGGCGCTCCGGGGGCGCGCATGGCCACGAGGGGCGGCGCGTCATCGCTGAGCGCGAGATCGAGCTGATCCGCCTCGGGAAAGAGCGAGGCGGTGTGCATATCCTCGCCCATCCCCAGAAGCAGGACGGAGATCGGCAGCACACCGTCCAGCCCTTCGGTGAGGGCGCCGAGCCCCTCCTCCGGGGTGGCCGCGTCTGAGACCAGAGGGATCAGCCGCGCCTTGGCCGCACGCCCGGTCAGGAGCCGCTCGCGCAGCAGGGCCGTGTTTGAGCGATCCGAGCTTTCGGGCACCCAGCGTTCGTCATTGAGCAGGACATTCACCCGCTCCCAATCCAGGTCCACCGCGCTCAGGATGTCGAAAACCGGCCCGGGCGTGGTCCCCCCGGGCACGCAGAGCGTCGCGCGCTCATGGGTCAACAGACATTCCTTCAGGTCGGCGGAAATCCGGTCCGCCAACCGCATCATCAGCAGGTCCCGATCGGGATAGGTTTCAAGCTGCATTACGCCTCCAAGTCGCGCCAGCGACGTCCATCCCGGTGCAGCAACATCAGGCTGTCCTCGGGTCCGTTCGTGCCCGGATGATAGCTTTGCGGGCGGTCGCGGCGTGCCTCCCACCCAGCGATCAGCGGGTCGGTCCAAGCCCAGGCCGCTTCCACCTCGTCGCCCCGCATGAACAGGGTCTGGTTGCCCCGGACCACGTCCATGATAAGCCGTTCATAGGCGTCCGGCATCTCATTTCCGCTCTCCCCCAGGGCATCGGCGAAACTCATGTCGAGCGGCACATCGATGAGCCGCATCCCGCCCGGGCCCGGCTCCTTGATGGTGACCTGCAGGGTCATACCCTCATCGGGCTGCAGCCGGATGGTCAGGATATTTGCGCTGCGCCCGGCATCGGCCCCGAAAATCGAGTGCGGCGTTTCCTTGAACACCACCACGATCTCGGACATCCGCGCCCGCAACCGCTTGCCCGTGCGCATGTAAAACGGCGTGCCATTCCAGCGCCAGTTGGCCACATGGGCCTTGATGGCCACGAAGCTCTCGGTGGTGGAGTTCGGATCGCCCACCTCCTCCAGATAGCTCGGCCCGTCATCCCCGTCGCGATACTGCCCGCGCACCAGATCATCGGGTTCCACCGGGTCGAGCGCGCGGATCACCTTCAACTTCTCGTCGCGCACCGCGTCCGGGTCGAAATGACTGGGCGGCTCCATGGCGATCAGACACAGAAGCTGCATCAGGTGGTTCTGCACCATATCCCGCATCGCACCGGACTTGTCGTAATACTCGCCGCGCCCGCCGACGCCGACGGTCTCGGCCACGGTGATCTGGATATGATCCACGAATTGCGCGTTCCAGAGCGGCTCAAAGAGCACATTGCCAAAGCGCACCGCCATGAGGTTCTGCACCGTCTCTTTGCCGAGATAATGGTCGATCCGGTAAATCTGGTCCTCGTCAAAGAAGGTCGCGAGCCCAGCGTTCAGCGCCTTGGCCGTGGCGAGATCCCGGCCAAAGGGCTTCTCGACCACGATCCGCGCCTCCTTGGTGGCGATCTTGTGCAGATGCAGCCGCTCCGCCAGGTCCCCGAAAAGCGCCGGCGCCACAGAGAAGTAGAAGGCCTGCACCTTGCCCTCGCGCATCAGCCCGGCGAGATCGGCCCAGCCCCCCTCGCCTCGCGCGTCGATGGCGACGTATTCGAGCATGGCGAGAAACTCATCCACCCGCGCCTCATCCTCGCAGGATTTCGGTGCGAATTCATGCAGGGCCTCGCGGGTAAACGCCCGATAGGCTGCCGCGTCCATATCAGAGCGCGCCGCCCCGATGATCCTGGCATCCTCCGGGATCTGCCCGGCCAGATGGCGCCGGAAAAGTCCAGGCAGGATCTTGCGCCGCGCCAGATCCCCGGTGCCCCCAAAGACCACAAGATCAAACACATCGACCGGAATTACGCGTGTGACCATACCGCTCTCTCCACAAGACTTGTCGGGTTGCGCAAACGCCCCTTCGTTAGCGCTAACGCCGCCTAATTACGTGGCGCGCGCGTGCCTGTCCAGCACGCATTCAGAAAAGGATGCCTTCACAACAGCGTCACCACAAGCCTGATGACTTTTCTCTTTCGCGGATGCAGCGTAACTCTAGGGGATAACACGGAGACGACGATGAAAGACCTCGCAGCCAACGCCGGTAAATTCCAGGACCCCTTTGTGACAGCTGCGGGCGATCAGCGGGCCTCGGTGGCCCTGACGAACCCTGACACGCTGTGGTTCAACACCGGGACGCTGTGCAACATCGAATGCGTGAATTGCTACATTGAGAGCTCCCCCACCAATGACCGGCTGGTCTATATCACCGCAGCCGAGGTGCGGGAGTATCTGGACCAGCTTGACGCGCGGAACTGGAATGTGCGCGAGATCGGGTTCACGGGCGGCGAGCCCTTCATGAACCCCGACATGATCGAGATGGCCCGCGACTGTCTGGAGCGCGGCTACGAGGTTCTGATCCTGACCAATGCCATGCGTCCGATGATGCGCAAATCCGTGCGCGCCGGACTTCTGGAACTGCAAGAGGCCCATGGCGCGAAGCTGACCCTGCGGATCAGCGTCGATCACTGGTCCGAGGCCCGTCATGACGAGGAGCGCGGCAAGAACAGCTTCGTCAAAACCCTCGAAGGGATGGACTGGCTGCGCGACAACGGGATCCAGATGGCCGTGGCCGGGCGCACCGTTTGGGGCGAGACCGATGCCGAAAGCCGCCAGGGCTATGCGGCCCTCTTTGAGGCGCGCGGCTATCAGATCGACGCCACCAATCCGGGGCAGACCGTGCTCTTCCCGGAGATGGATGAGACCGCAGAAGTGCCGGAGATTACAACGGCCTGCTGGGGGATCCTCAACAAATCCCCGGATGATGTGATGTGCGCCTCCTCGCGCATGGTGGTCAAGCGGCGCGGGGCTGAGAGCCCGTCGGTGCTGGCCTGCACCCTGCTACCCTACAGCCCGGAATTCGAGCTCGGCACCACCCTTGAGGAGGCGGAGGGCTCCGTCCAGCTCAACCATCCCCATTGCGCCAAGTTCTGCGTGCTGGGCGGGGCGAGCTGCTCGGCCTGATCCGGCGGCTCAGAGCGGCGTAACCGTCACCTGCTGAGTGATCATGCTGGCAAAGCCTTCTGTCTCCATGAAAGCCACGTCGCAGGCATCCCGCCCCACGGCGATCAGCACCATCTGATGCGGCGCGCACATGCGCGTGGCATCCACCAAACGCCAGGCTCCATCGAGCCAGACCTGCGCCACGGCATGGAAATCCTGCGGCACCACCCCAAGGCCATAGACCGAGGCATAGCGCGCCGGAATATCCGCCGCCCGGCACAGGGCGCAGACCATATGCGCATAGTCGCGGCAGACGCCTTGGCGGTCGACAAAGGTCTCCATCACCGTGGTTTCCGCGTCGGAGCTCGCGGGGACATAGATCATCTCCTCATCGATCCAGTCGAGAATCGCGGCGAGTTTCGCCCCGCCTTCCAACCCTCCGAAGCGACGGTCTACGAAGGCCGTGAACTTGTCGGATTGGCAGAAGCGCGAGGGCCGCAGCGCACAAAGCGCCTCGCCCGGCAGATCATGGAGCGCTGTGGGTCGCAGGCTGGCCAGATCCACCTGCGGGCGCTGCACTTCGACTTCTGCCGTATAGCCCAGCCACATCTGATCGATCCCGATATGGGCCCAGCTGCGCTGCCCCACGCGCCCGGCCCCCTCGACCCGGCGGATCCACGCATGATCAATGTCGAGATGGCTGCGATGGACGACCTGCTCCTCGGTTTCCGCCGCCTCCAGCGTCAGAAGCACCCGGCGAGACGGGTCCAACTGGTAATTCATCGACACATCGATCTTGAGCTTCACGGGCGGGCCCCAACAAACAGCAATAGAAAACTGCGCCCGCGGATCGGGACGCCGGTGAGGAAGTCGGAAAACAGGAAAAGCACCCGCAGCGCCGCAGCCCTGCGTTGCGCGTCCTTAGGCCAAGCCGGACGCCAAAATCAACGGTGAATCGGCCCGTGACGGGACGTTACGGCCACAAAGCCCGACACGGCCTCAGGCCTCCAGCTCGGCATCCCAGTAAAGGAAGTCCATCCAGCTCTCATGGAGGTAGTTGGGCGGGAACTTCCGGCCCATATTCCGCAATTGCTCAGCCGCCGGCTGGCGCGGGGTCTGGCGCAGGGACATGCCCGAGGCGCGCAGGGATTTCGACCCCTTCTTGAGATTGCATTTCGAGCAGGCCGCCACCACGTTTTCCCAGCTCGTCACGCCGCCGCTGGCCCGGGGCACCACGTGGTCAAAGGTCAGATCCCCCTTCGCCCCGCAATACTGGCAGCAGAACTGGTCCCTCAAAAACAAATTAAAGCGCGTGAAGGCCACGCGCTTTTGAGGTTTCACATAGTCTTTGAGGACGACAACCGAGGGGACCCGTATCTCGGTGGTAGGGCTGCGGACCACATCCTCGTATTCCGCGAGGATCGTCACCCTGTCGAGGAAGGCCGCCTTCACCGCCTCCTGCCATGTCCAGAGCGACAGCGGGTAGTAAGAGAGTGGCCGGTAATCGGCGTTCAGGACAAGGGCCGGATTGTGGCGGAGGCTTTGGGGATCTCGGACAAAACTCGTTCGAAACTCGCGCTCGATCGTCTCACTCATGGGACTCCGTCTCCGCCTCGTCTATCCAGGTTTGGACCAAGGCGGGACACCCCGCCCCGTTCGCTTGCTGTCACTATATATGGCGTTCGCCACCTGACAAGCCCCGCAAATACGGTGCTTGCCTGCAAGTGCTACGGGCAGAGTATGACGGGGGTGTGACGGTGCTCAGCTCTCCTCGAGACCGAGCTTGTCGCGCATGAAGGCCAGCGCCACCGAGAGGCCATCCGGCGCGATCCCGTGGCCCGTGCCTTTGGAGACATGGGCATAGACCTCGAAGCCCGCGGAAGTGAGCGCATTGCCCGCCTCCGGCAGGGATGATGGCGGCACCATATCGTCCTGGTCCCCATGGATCAGCAGGATCGGCATCTTGACCTTCATCTCGTCCTCGAGCCGTTCGGGCCCGAGCAAGCGCCCGGAAAAGCCCACAACCCCGGCCACGGCCTCATCTCGGCGCGGTGCCACGTGGAGGCTCATCATCGTGCCCTGCGAGAACCCCAAAAGCATGAGATTGTCTGGGGTTATCCCCTCATCCTCAAGCACGGAATCCAGGAACGCGTTCAGGTCTTCAACCGCCCGCTCCATGCTCGTTGCGGCTTCTTCTTCGGAAGAGCCATCGAGCCAGGGGATCGGAAACCACTGGAATCCCATGGGGTTGTTGACGCAAACCTCCGGCGCGTTCGGCGCGACAAAAGCGGTATCCGGCATATGCGGCGAGAGCGGATCGGCCAGCCCCAGCAGGTCATTGCCATCGGCGCCATAGCCATGGAGCAGCACAACCACCCGCTTGGCGGTGCCTTGTGCAGGACCCTTGCGGCCCATGTCCAGAATACGCGTCATCGAATGCCCTCCCGGTTCTTGGCCACATGGTAGTAGGCCCAGAGCCCGCGGGCCGCAACCGCTCGCCAAGGGGACCAGGCCGCGGCCATCTCCCGCAGGGCCTTCTCGCTGGGCCGGTCCGACAGGTCGAAGAGCACCCGGGCCGATTCCTGCAAGGCCAGATCGGCGGGGGCAAAGACATCCGCGCGTCCGAGCGAGAACATGGCATAGATCTCGGCGGTCCAGCGCCCGATCCCCGGCACCTCGATCAGCGTGGCGATCACCTCTTCATCCGGCGCGTCCCGCAGGTCGGGAAAGCGGATCCGGGCCTCGGCCAAGGCCTTGGCATAGCGCACCTTCTGGCGCGAGAGACCGCAGGCCCGCAGCTCCGCCTCGCTTGCCCAGAGCACCTTGCGCGGCCCCGTCAACTTAGCCGCCTTGAGCCGCCCCCAGATCGCATTGGCCGAGGCGACCGAGACCTGCTGGCTGACAATGGCCGAGAGGAGCGCCTCGAACCCGTCCGGTTTGCGCCGCAAGGGCAAGGGCCCGGTTGCCTCGAATACCGTGGCAAACCGCGGCTCGATCTCAGCGAGATAGGCGCAGCCTTCGGCCACGCAGCCCGGGGTTTCGATTATGCGTCCGACGGACATAACTGGTCCTCTATCCAAGCCAGCGCGTCCGGCACGCTGGCAACTTGCGGCAGGTCCGACAGGTCCGGCCGGTCAATCATGATCACCCGGATCCCGAGCGCGCGCGCCGCATCCAGTTTGCTGCGGCTGGCCGCGCCACCTGCGTCTTTCACGACCAGTAAAGTCACACCAAGCCGCTGGAAAAGCGCGATTTCTTCGGTTTCGGGAAAAGGCGGACGCCCGACCAGAAACTCCCCCTTGGGAAAAGGGAACACCTCTTCCGGCGGATCGATCTGTCGACACCAGCACCAGGCCGCCTGCATCGGGGCGAAGTCCAGCAGCGTCTGCCGTCCGGTGGCGAGAAAGACGCGATCCTCGGGCCCCGGGATGAGCGCAGCTTGGGCCGTGTCCGGGACCCGGATCCAGTCATCCCCTTCCGCCGCCTGCCAGCCCGGACGGCGCAGCATGACGTAGGGTACGCCCGCGCGCGCCGCGACCTCCGCGCTGCGTCGGGACATGGCGGCGGCAAAGGGGTGCGTGGCATCGAGAATGGCTTGGATCCCGGCGTCATCCAGATACCGCGCAAAGCCCTCTGCCCCGCCAAACCCTCCGATCCGCGTCGCGACCCCGTCCAGCTCCGGCGCGCGGGTCCGCCCGGCCAGCGACACCGTCAACGCCACGTGCCCTGCGAGGGCCCGTGCGAGATCCCGCGCCTCGCTGGTTCCGCCCAGCAGGAGAACACGCCTCATTCCGCGCGCCCCCATATCGCGCCCTTCCGGTCGATCACCACGGTGTCCACGGTGATCTCTGGCCCAACCAGGTCGCGGAGCCGCGCGCAGGCGATCTCGGCCACATGCACGGCCAGAGGCTCCCCCGCGATTTCCAGCGCTTCGAGCGCAGTGTTGCAGGTGGCGAGCCTTGGGTCGCCCATGCTCTGCGCCAGCGCCGCGAGATCAACCTGGGAGCGCTTGGAATGGAGATCCACCGCCCCTTGGGCGAGCTTCGTCATCTTGCCGATCCCGCCCCCCACGGTCAGGCGCGGCACCGGGTGCTTGCGCAGGTATTTCACCATACCGCCCACGAAATCGCCCATATCCAGCATGGCGTGATCCGGTAACGCGTGGAGCCTCTGCACCGTCGCCTCCGACGTCGCCCCGGTGGTACCGGCCACATGGGTCAGCCCGTCGGCGCGGGCCACATCGATCCCGCGATGGATCGAGGCGATCCAAGCCGCGCAGGAAAACGGGCGCACGACACCCGTGGTGCCGAGGATCGACAACCCGCCCTTGATCCCGAGGCGCGGGTTCCAGGTCTTGGCGGCGAGCTCCGCACCGCCGGGGATCGAGACCGTGATTTCCACATCCGCCGCACGCCCGTGGGCCGAAGCCAGCGACGCGACCACCTCGGTCATCATCGCGCGCGGCACCGGGTTGATCGCGGGCTCTCCCACCACGATAGGCAGCCCCGCCTTGGTTACATGGCCAACCCCCTCCCCCGCGCGGAACTGCACGCCCCCGGCGCTGGCGCGCACCCGCGCGATCACCAGCGCGCCATGGGTCACGTCCGGATCGTCGCCCGCATCCTTGGTGATCCCGACCTCGGCCCAGCCGTCGCCGCGCGCCTGATGGACCAGCGGAAAGACCGGCGTCTCGCCCTTGGGCAGCGTGATCGTCACCTCCACCGGGAACGCCCCCTCCCACAGCGCGATCAACGCGGCCTTCGTGGCCGCCGTCGCGCAGGCCCCGGTCGTCCAGCCACGGCGCAATGTCTGCTCAGGATCGGGCATGCGTGTCATCGGCGCGACTATACGCCCCCGCTCGGGCTGCGCAAACAGGCTCTATTGCGTCGCTTGGCCTCTTTGCGGCTCGGATTTGCCCTGCCATAACAGCGCCATGAGCGACTCTCTTTTCTCACACCTGCCCGAGCTCGAACCGGGCTGGGTCTGGCTTTGCGGCGCGGGCCCGGGGGATCCGGGGCTCTTGACCCTGCACGCGGTCAACGCGCTGCGTCAGGCGGATGTGATCGTCTATGACGCGCTGGTCGATGATCGGATCCTAGATTGGGCCAATCCGGCAGCGGAAAAGATCTATGCGGGCAAGCGCGGCGGCAAGCCCTCGGCCAAGCAGCGGGACATCTCCCTGCGGCTGGTGGCCCTGGCGCGGGAGGGGCGGCGGGTGCTGCGCCTCAAGGGCGGTGATCCGTTCGTCTTTGGCCGCGGCGGCGAGGAAGCCCAGAGCCTTGTGCAGCATGGCATCCCGATCCGCATCATCCCCGGCATCTCCGCCGGGATCGGCGGGCTGGCCTATGCGGGCGTGCCGGTAACCCACCGCGATGTTAACCAGTCTGTGACCTTCGTGACCGGCCATGACCAGAGCGGCGCGACCCCCTCGACCCTTGACTGGGAGGGGATCGCCCGGGGCAGTCAGGTCATCGTGATCTATATGGGGATGAAGCATATTGCCCGGATCTCCGCCGCGCTGATGGCGGGTGGCCGCGCCGCGGATGAACCGGTCGCGGTTGTGACCTCCGCCGCAACGGAGCACCAACAGGTGCTGGAGACGACCCTGGGCCGCGTGGCCGAGGACATCGCCGAGAGCGGCCTGACCCCGCCCGCGATCATCTGCATCGGGCGCGCAGTGCTCATGCGGCAGGTGCTCGATTGGCAGGCCATGGCCGCCGGGGCCGCCGCGCGCGATCTCGACCCGCTGGGCCGGGGCCGTCCGGCGGAGGCTGGATGACCGGAACACCGGGGCGCGGGTTGATCCTCGCGGCGCCGAGCTCCGGCGCGGGCAAAACCACGGTCACCTTGGGCATTCTCGCCGCCCTGACCGCGCGTGGCGAAGCGGTGCGCGGCGCGAAATCCGGCCCCGACTATATCGACCCGCAATTCCACGCAGCCGCCACCGGGCGCCCTTGTGTCAATCTCGACGCCTGGGCCATGGCGCCGGAGATGATCCGCAGCCTCGCCGCTGGTCCGGGGACCCTGATCCTCGAAGGGGCGATGGGGCTTTTTGACGGGGCCGCCGATGGCAGCGCCACTGGGCGGGGCTCCTGCGCGGATCTCGCGCGGGCTCTGAACCTGCCGGTCGTGCTGGTGGTGGATGCGGCGCGCATGGCCCATTCCGTTGCGCCACTGGTCGCGGGCTTCGCGCACCATGACCCGCAGCTCCGCATCGCCGGAGTGATCCTGAACAAAGTCGGCTCGCCCCGGCACGAAGCGCTGTTGCGCGGCGCGCTCACCCCGCTTGGGGTCCCCGTGCTCGGGGCGCTCCACCGGGACGCGTCTCTGGGCACTCCGTCGCGCCATCTTGGATTGGTGCAAGCCGAGGAACGCCGCGATCTGCGGGAGTTTCTCGACCGCGCCGGATCCCGCGTGGCTGAGGCCGTTGATCTCGACGCCCTGCTAGCTCTGACCGCGCCCCTGCCCACTCCGAACCCAGCCACACATATCCCACCCCTGGGCCAGAGGATCGGAGTGGCGCGGGATGAGGCCTTCGCCTTTGCCTACCCGCATCTGCTCGCGGCCTGGCGCGCCGCTGGAGCCGATTTGCTGGAATTCTCGCCGCTTGCGAATGATCCGGTTCCGGCGGGCGCAGATGCCATCTTCCTGCCCGGAGGCTACCCGGAGCTGCATGCCGGTCGGCTCGCCAGCGCGACAGCATTCCTCGACAGCCTGCGCACGGCGGCCAAGGCGGGAACGCGGATCTATGGGGAGTGCGGCGGCTATATGGTGCTGGGCGAGGGTCTGGAGGATGTCGACGGCGCGAGACATGCCATGGCCGGGCTCCTGCGTCTCGAGACCTCCTTTGCCAAGCGCAAGCTGCATCTGGGATATCGCCAGCTCACCCCGCTGGGCGGCCTGTTCGACACCGCGATGAGCGGGCATGAGTTCCACTATGCCCGCACCCTGCGCGCAGAAGGCGCGCCGCTCTTTGCAGCGCAAGATGCCGCGGGCACAGCCCTGCCCGAGATGGGCCTGCGCGAAGGATCGGTCGCGGGCAGCTTTGCCCATCTGATCGCCCCTACCCCCGTCGCAACCGCCTGAGCGCGACCGAAAGGCCGCTTCCCCCGCTCCGCCCAACCAGATAGCACTGCCCCATGACCATGCTCACCGATACGGCCCCAATGGATGATGCCCGCGCCAAGCGCAATGTGGCGGTCCTCGTGGCGGCGCAGGCCTTTCTTGGCAGCCAGATCACGATGATCTTCGTGATCGGCGGGCTGGCCGGTCAGATGCTGACGCCGCATCCCTGCCTCGCAACCCTGCCGATCTCGCTGATCGTGTTCGGCTCCATGACCACGGCGCCCTGGCTCTCGACGGTCATGCAGCGCTATGGGCGGCGCACGGGCTTTGTGATCGGCGCGCTTGGCGGCGCGTTGGGCAGCGTGATCGGCGCGGTGGGTCTCGCGACCGGCAATTTCTGGATCTTCCTGCTCGGCTCCTTCCTGACCGGCAGCTATATGAGCGCGCAAGGTTTCTACCGCTTCGCCGCCGCCGATACGGCGAGCGAGGGGTTCCGGCCCAAGGCGATCTCCTACGTGATGGCGGGCGGGTTGATCTCAGCCCTGATCGGGCCGCAGCTGGTGAAGGTCACCACGGATCTCTTCGTGGTGCCGTTTCTCGGCACCTACCTGGTGGCGCTCGCGATCAACCTGATTGGAATCGGGCTCTTCTTCTTCCTCGACATCCCGAAGCCCGCTGCGGCCAAGAAAGGCCCCGAAGGCGGGCGGACGCGCCGCCAGATGCTGCGCGACCCGGTGATCGTCACCGCCATCATATGCGCCATGGTCGCCTATGCGCTCATGAACCTGGTGATGACCTCGACCCCGCTGGCGGTGGTTGGCTGCGGCTTTACCACCGGGAACGCGGCGGATGTGGTCAGCCTCCATGTGATCGCCATGTTCGCGCCGAGCTTTTTCACCGGGCATCTGATCAACCGCTTCGGCGTGGAGCGGGTCGTGGCCGCAGGCCTCCTGATCCTCGGCGCGGGCGGGGCCGTTGCGCTCTCGGGTGTGGCGCTCGGGAACTTCTTCATCGCGCTGGCCCTGTTGGGCGTGGGTTGGAATTTCGGCTTTATCGGCGCGACTACGATGCTCGCCTCCGCCCATAGCGCGGAAGAGCGGGGCCGGATCCAGGGCCTGAATGATGCGATCGTCTTTGGTTGCGTGACCGTGGCCTCGCTGGCCTCGGGCGGGCTGATGAACTGTTCGGGCGGCGATGTGGTGGCGGGCTGGACGGCGGTGAACCTCGCCATGGCGCCGCTCCTGGCGCTGGCGGGCGGCGCGTTGATCTGGCTGGTGTTGAAGCCGAAACCGGCGATCTGAGCCGCAACGGGTCGGGGGGCTGTCGGTCGAGGGCCCTACCAGCGGCCCGTGCTGCTGATCCAGGCCAACCGCGCACGTTTTCCAAACTCCGACCCGCCCAGATCGCCCGCCGCAACCGCCTCAGGCTCTGCGGCGGCTTGCTGCAGGATCGCCTCCGCCTGCCATCCGGCCAAAAGCGCGGGCAGCGCGGGTTTGGGCACGTCCCGACGCGCCTTGCGCGCCTCGGCCAGCCGCGCCAATCCCGCCCGTGCCAGATCGGCCACAGCCGCGCTGCGCCCATCCACAAGGGGGATCCGATTGCGCGCCTCGAGCTCCGGCACGGCCTGCAAGTACCTCGCGAGGGCGGCCGCCCAGCCTTGGGCGCGCAAGGGCGCCTCGGCCTCGGGCCCTGCGCCCAAAAGCCGCCCGATGGTCCAGACCAGCCCGGCCCCGGTGTCTTCGAGATAGGTGTTCAACGCCGCGGCATCTTCGAACGGGTCGCGATAGATCTCCCAACGACGGGCAACGATCAGCTTGTCGAGCACCTCGGTCGCCTCGGCATCCAGCACAGCGTTCAGCGGGGCGACCACCTCATGGGCGCGCGGCTCAGCCCCTTGCCCGATCTCTTCCAGCGTGTCACGCCACCATTGCAGGCGCATCTCGGCGATCATCGCCTCCTCGGTCACCCAGGGCGCGCGGCTGACCTCCAGATTGAAGGCATAGACCGGGAAGAGCACCGCGCGCGCCGCCACGGGCGATGCCATGACGGAGGCAAACCGATCCGGATCCCCCCGCTCGACCAGCGCAGCACAGGCGTTGAGCGTCATTCTGCGGCCAGCGCCTGAGACGTGGCCCCATCGCGGATCAGCTTCCACTGGATCGCCTCGACCAGCGCCTCGAAGCTTGCATCCACGATGTTCGCGGACACTCCCACAGTGGACCAGCGCCGCCCCTGCCCGTCCTCGCTGTCGATCAGGACACGGGTCACGGCTTCGGTGCCGCCATTGGTGATGCGCACCTTGAAATCCACGAGCTTCAGATCCTCGATAAAGCGCGTATAGGGCCCCAGATCCTTGCCGAGCGCCTTGGCCAGCGCGTTCACCGGGCCGCGATCTCGGCCGGTCTCATCCATGGATTCCGACACGGAGAGCATCTTCTGATCGCCGATCTTGAGGACCACTACCGCCTCCGACAGGCTGACCATCTGGTTGTACTTGTTCTTGCGCCGCTCCACCGTCACCCGGTAGCGCTTGACCTCGAAGAACTCCGGCAGCCCCTCCAGATGGCGGCGCGCCAGCAGCTCGAAACTGGCCTGCGCGCTGTCAAAGGCATAGCCCATATCCTCGCGCCGCTTGACCTCGTCGAGAAGTCCGCCGAGCCGCGGATCTCCCTTGGCGATCTCGATCCCCGCATCCGCCAGCCGCTTGCGCAGGTTGGACTGCCCGGCCTGGTTCGACATGGGGATGACGCGGGCATTCCCCACAGCCTCCGGCGCAATATGCTCGTAGGTGCTGGGATCCTTCAGGATCGCCGAGGCATGCAGGCCCGCCTTATGGGCAAAGGCGGAGGCGCCCACATAGGGCGCGCTCTTGGTGGGCACCCGGTTGAGGATATCATCCAGAGTGCGCGAGACGCGGACCAGATCGGTCAGGGCGGCTTCCGTGACCCCGGTCTCGAACTTGCTGCGATAGGGCTCCTTGAGCAGGAGCGTCGGCAAGAGCGTGACCAGATTGGCATTGCCGCAGCGCTCGCCAAGCCCGTTCAGCGTGCCCTGGATTTGCCGGGCGCCGGCATCGATGGCGGCCAGGGAATTGGCCACCGCGTTGCCCGTGTCGTTATGGGTGTGGATGCCCAGATGGTCCCCGGGCACACCGCTGGCAATCACCGCCGAGGTGATCTCGGCGATCTCTGCCGGCAGCCGCCCGCCATTCGTGTCGCACAGCACAACCCAGCGCGCGCCCGCGTCGAGCGCCGCATGCAGCGTCTCCATCGCGTAATCCGGGTTGGCGAGATAGCCGTCAAAGAAATGCTCCGCATCAAACAGCGCCTCGCGCCCTTGAGAGCAGATATGGGCGACCGAGCGGCGGATATTGTCGGTGTTCTCCGAGAGCTCAATGCCGAGCGCCTTGGTCACGTGGTACTCGTGCGATTTACCCACGAGACAAACCGAGGGCGTGCCTGCGTTCAGCACGGCGGCCAGCACGTCATCATTCTCCGCCGAGAACCCCGCACGCTTGGTCATGCCAAAGGCGGCGAAGCGCGCATGGGCAAAGGCGGGCTTGGTGGCAAAGAACTCGGAATCCGTCGGGTTCGCGCCGGGCCAGCCGCCTTCGATATAGTCGATCCCGAGCGCGTCGAGCGCGGCGGCAATCTGCTGCTTCTCAGCGGTGGCGAACTGCACGCCTTGCGTCTGCTGCCCATCGCGCAGAGTGGTGTCATAAAGGTAGAGACGCTCCCGGGTCATGCCACCGCCTCCAGCTTGGCCGGGTCAAAGCCCGGCCCGGGGACCAGTTCAACCCCGGCCTTGCTCATGCGCACCTCCACCCCCGCCGCGATCAACGCGGTCTTCAGGCGATCCACCTCTGCGAAATCCTTGCTGGCCATGGCGGCCTCACGGGCCGAGGCAAGCCGCGTGGCAAAACCCGACAGGTCCACGTCCGGCGCGTCGGCCCAGGCGCCCATGGCGTCGGTCAATAGGCCCATCACCTGCGCCGAGGCCAGCAATCCGGGCAGGTCCCCGTCCCGGAAAAGCTGGTGCAAGGCCGCAAGGGCGCCCGGCGTGTTGAGATCATCCACCAGCGGCGCCATGACGGACGGGGACGCGGCGGGCGCGGGCTCGATGCCCGCAACCGCCGCTCGCCATTTCCGCAAGACACCCATCGCCTCATCGCGCTTGGCCGCTGTCCAATCCATGGGCTTGGAATAGTGGGTGCCAAGAAACACGAGCCGGATCACCTCGCCCGGAATCCCATTATCCAGCAGATCCCGCACGGTGAAGAAATTGCCCAGAGACTTGGACATCTTCTTGCCTTCGACCTGCAGCATCTCGTTATGCATCCAGACCTTCGCGAACTCCCCCTCCGGATGGGCGCAGCAGCTCTGGGCGATCTCATTTTCATGGTGCGGGAACTGCAGATCATTCCCACCCCCGTGAATGTCAAAACTGTCCCCAAGCAGGTCACGGCTCATGGCCGAGCATTCGATATGCCAACCCGGACGCCCCCGGCCCCAGGGGCTGTCCCAACCCGGGGTTGCGGCATCGGAGGGCTTCCAGAGCACGAAATCCATCGGATCGCGCTTATAGGGCGCCACCTCAACCCGCGCGCCGGCGATCATGTCATCCACCGACCGGCCCGAGAGCGCGCCATAGGCGTCATAGCTGCGCACATCAAAGAGCACATGGCCCTCGGCGGCATAGGCATGGCCCCGCGCGATCAACGTCTCGATCATCTCAACCATCTGGCGGATGTATTGCGTCGCCCGCGGAATATGGGTCGGCTCCAACGTACCGAGGGCGGCCATGTCATCGAGATACCACTGGCTGGTCTCGTCGGTAATCTCCTTGATCGATCGACCGGTCTCGGCGGCGCGCGCGTTGATCTTGTCTTCCACATCCGTGATGTTGCGCGCATAGGTCACGTGATCGGGCCCATAGACCTCGCGCAGCACGCGGAACAGCATATCGAACACCACGGCCGGGCGGGCATTGCCCAGATGCGCCCGGTCATAGACGGTCGGCCCACAGACATACATCCGCACATTCGAGGGATCGAGCGGGACAAACGCCTCTTTCCGGCGTGTCTTGGTGTTCGTCAGTTGCAGAGCCGTCACGATTGCTGCCTTCCTTCCCGAGGGGCTACGCCGGGCGCGCCCGGCTGCGAGGGCTTTAGCAACTCCGCACTCCGGTTGGAATAGAAGACCCGCCTTCGCGACGCGCCTGGCCGCAGGAAATCAGGCCCGACACAGGAACCGGCACAGGAACCAGGACAGGAAAACGGGCCCCGAAGGGCCCGCTCCATGCAGCACACTGGAGGAGAAACGTCCTCCGTTTCGAAACGCGAGGGTCGCTCAGAACCGGAAGGACAAGCGTGCCTGCAATGTGGTGGCGTCCACATCGACGCCGGACCCGTCGAAATCATCGAACTCGTGGTAGAGAAGCTCCCCACCCAGGGTCCAGGCTTCGGTGATCGGGTAATCCACACCCGCGCCGATGAAATAGCCATCGTCGCTACCGAGGTCATCCGTACCCGCCCGGGCATAGCCGCCCGTGGCATAGATCAGGGCGGGACCGGCCTCGACACCCGCGCGCAGCTTGAGCCGCAGCACGTCTTCAAGTGTGGCCGCCGAGCCCAGATCGATATCGGCGATGTCATAGTCGATCCCGGCCCCGACGACATAGGATCCGAAGTCATAGTCGTAGCCAAGGATCAGGCCGCCGATGGCCCCATCACCATCCACGCCGGAGGCGGATGTGTCCACATCGCCGTAGCCCAGCTGCACACCGCCATAAAAGCCGGTCCAATCCGTGCCGGGCGCGGTCACAACGGGTGGCAGCGGCGGCGGCGCGATCACCGGATCCTCCAGGCTGCCTGCGAGGGCGGGCGCGCTGCCCATCCCGATCACCAGAGCGCTGATCAGCGCGGGCGATGAATACTGCGGTTTCATGCAAGTCTCCTTTGCCTCTCCGGGTCCCAATGCCCGGTCTGTTCGTCGAGCTAGGCAGCCCTGCGTGCCGTTCCAAGAGCGGCCAAGACTTCGTGAAGGGATCGGCCAATTCTGGCTGACGCGGGACCGAATAACGGCGCTTTTTCAGCGGCTTCCCGCCGGTTCCTTCACGACGCGATCACATTCCGCGGCGCAGGCGGGGATCCACCGATGCAAGACAAGGCTGGACAGCGCCCGTGAGATCAGGAATGAATTGAACACTCGTTCAGATCCCGGAGAGACCCATGGACATTCAAGAACACAAAGTGCTCGTCACCGGTGGGGCCTCCGGCCTTGGGGAGGCCACGGCCCGGCATCTGGCCGCACAGGGCGCTCGGGTGGCCGTTCTGGATCGGGATGCCGCGCGGGGGCATCAGCTCGCGGCAGAGACCGGTGCCCTCTTTGTTGAGGTTGATGTGACCGATGAGGACAGTGCCGCCGCCGCAGTCGCGGCGGCCAGTGCCGGGCTGGGCGGGCTCAGCGCCTGTGTGACCTGCGCGGGGATCGCCACCAGCGTGAAGACGATCGGACGCGAGGGCCCCCACCCGCTGGATGCGTTCCAGCGCACCATCGACATCAATCTGGTCGGCACCTTCAACATCGCCCGTCTCGCCGCCGCCGAGATGGCGCGCAATGCGCCCGATGCGGATGGCGCCCGGGGCGTGATCGTGACCACGGCCTCCATCGCCGCCTTTGACGGTCAGAAGGGTCAGGCGGCCTATGCGGCCTCCAAGGCCGGGGTCGCGGGGCTCGCCCTCCCCATGGCGCGCGATCTGGCGCGCGAAGGGATCCGGACCATGTCCATCGCGCCGGGGATCTTCAAAACCCCGATGCTGATCGGGCTCGGTGAAGAGGTGATGGATGCGCTGGCCGCCGATGTCACCTTCCCCAAGCGCCTCGGCGATCCGGTGGAGTATGCACGGCTCGTGGCCTTCATCCTAACCTGCGGCTATCTGAACGGCACGACCATCCGTCTGGACGGTGCCCTGCGCATGCCCTGAGGCAGACGTCGAAGCGCCGGACATATATGCCCGGCGCGGACCCGCTCTGTGGCGGGCCTTGGGGCCTCAGGCCTCCGGATCGAAGGTCAGGGCCACTCCGTTGATGCAGTAGCGCAGCCCTGTGGGCTGCGGCCCGTCCGGAAAGACATGGCCCAGATGGGCCTCGCAGCGATTGCAATGCACCTCGGTCCGGGTCATGAACCAGCTCTTGTCGACGCTCTCGCCCACCATCTCCTCATCCAGCGGTTTGAAGAAGGACGGCCAGCCTGTTCCGCTATCGAATTTATGGGATTGGTCAAAGAGCGGCGCATCGCAACAGACACAGCGATAGGTGCCCGGATCCTTGGGAAAATCCTCATGGGAGCCCGCGCGTTCCGTGCCGTGCTTGCGCGTCACCTTATAGGCCAGATCGCTCAGCTGCGCGCGCCACTCGTCTTCGCTTTTGACAACTTTTTCCATCGGTCCTCCTGTCCATTCATCATAGGGTCACGTTCCAGAGCCATTGCAGCGCGCAACCGGGATTGAAGCTTTCGACCATAGATATAGTCTGGAGCGCGACCGCCAAGGCCCCATGAGGTGACGATGTTGCGATTGACCAAAGGCCGCTACGCCGCGCGGCACGCTGAAACCGCGGAGGAAATCGCGGCCTGTCAGCGCTTGCGTCACCTGAGCTTTGTGGCAGGCACGGGCGCTGTGGCCCGCTCCGAGGGCTATGATCGCGATGCGTTCGATACGGCCTGCCACCACATCATGGTGGAGGAGCGCGCAACCGGGCAGCTGGTCTGCTGCTTCAGGATCCTGCCCCTCGCCGATGGGGGCGAGATCGCGCAGAGCTATTCCGCGCAGTTCTACGAGCTTTCGGCATTGGAGAGCTTCGAGGGCCCGATCATCGAGCTTGGGCGCTTCTGCATCCATCCCGATCACACGGATCCGGACATTCTGCGCATCGCCTGGGGGGCCTTGACCGCCTATGTGGATGCCCATGATGTGAAGCTGCTCTTTGGCTGCTCCTCCTTTCAGGGCACCGATAGCGCGCAATACACCGATGCCTTCGCGCTGCTGACGGAGAAGCATCTGGCGCCAAAACGCTGGCTACCCCGGGTCAAGGCACCGCGGATCTTCCCCTTCGCCACGGGTCTCGCGCGGGTCAAACCGGACCTGAAACGGGCGATGCAGGCGATGCCACCGCTCCTGCGGACCTATCTGCTCATGGGCGGTTGGGTCAGCGATCACGCAGTGGTGGACCGCGACCTCAACACGCTGCATGTCTTTACGGGGCTCGAGATCGGGGCAATCCCGCCGGCCCGGGCCCGGCTGTTGCGCGCGACGGCAAACGCCTAGAAGCGCAATGGCAGAGGGCGTGATCCTGTGCGCCCTTCCCGGCAGCATGAGCGGTTCAACGTCCAGGCGCTTCTGGATCACCCAGCGAGCTTGCCCTGAAGCCGTTTCAACATGCCGCGGACGATCCAGCGATGGGCAATTCCGACCGGCAGCATATAGGCGTGTCCGAACCTGTTATGAACGCGGACCGAGGAGGTCACAGAAATCTGCGGACCGTCCATGGAGATGCAGGTCATCACGTCCAGGTGGCGATCGCGCTCGGTCAGGACCAATGACTCGTCATCCACATGTTCTACAAGGAAAAAATCCAGACGGTCGCCGGGCGAAACCTCCTGAACCGCTTCGCCGCTGAAGCCCCCGATCGCTTTGACCCCAAACAGGACCGACACCCGGTCTCGCACCCAGAAGGCCCAGGCCAGAAAGGGTTGCGGGTCTTCCACCATGGCATTCCACGCGGCCAGCGGCGTCACCTCCCGGCAGAGAGGTGCGGTCTGCACATCGAAATAGTCGAGCTCCGGGACCGGGGCGAGGATCCGCGCGTTGCTCTCGGCAAGAATGATCATGCACCCAGTCTAGCCCCGCTGCGGTCCACCACAATGCGTCAGGTCCGGTCCCGGCACCGGCCCAACAAAAAAAGGCGCCCAAACGGACGCCCCTTTGAGATTTCTGGCGCAGCCTTACGCGTTGGCTTCGCGGATCTTGTCGGCAGCGTCCTTGTTATAGGCCACTTCGTTGTCATCGAACATCGTGTCCAGCTCGCCCGACAGAGTCATCTCGGTGATGATATCGCATCCACCCACGAACTCGCCCTTCACATAGAGCTGCGGGATGGTGGGCCAGTCGGAGAAGTCCTTGATGCCCTGGCGGATCTCTTCATCGGCGAGCACGTTCACATCCGTGTACTCCACCCCCATGAAGTTCAGCACCCCGGCCACGCGGCTGGAGAAACCGCATTGCGGCATGGATTTCGTGCCCTTCATGAAGAGAACCACGTCGTTCCCGGTCACGGTCTCTTTGATGCGCTCGTTTGCGTCACTCATCATTTTGTCCTTTGGCATGGTGAGGCACGAAGGATCGTGCATATTCCTGTGGGTCTCTGGGCACCCGGATGATGGAGGAGTGCCCCCCTCCCGGTCCGCCAGAATGATAACTCGCTTCGATTTCGGTATAGCCCTTGCCTGGTTCCGTGCCGCGCTCCGGCGGGTCGAGCTCTTCGGAGCGCACCACCCAGATCGCACGGATCAGGAGCACCCCCGCAAGCAGGCCCGACAAGACAACGATCGGCGTTGTCCAGGCAAACTCAAACATCATCCAGGCGCTTTGGTGGTCAGGGCCAGCGCATGCAGCTCGCCGGAGGAGCCGTCCATCTTGCCCTTCAGCGCCGCATAGACCGCGCGTTGCTGCTGGACCCGGTTCTTGCCGCGAAAGCTCTCATCGACAACCATCGCGGACATATGGACGCCATCATCGCCCTGAACGTCGATTTGCGCATCTGGAAAGGTTTCCCGCAGGAGCGCTTCGATCTCGTCGGCAAGCATCGGCATGGGCTTAATCCTGATTTTTTCGTACATGTATATTAAGGTGCTGACCCTGATCCTGCAAGGTCAGGGCCTGTGCGTCCAGTGGCGGTTGCTTGTGCAGCCGCACTGTGGCGCGAATTTCTGTCCCGGCCCACGGGATAAGCAGGCCGAAAGGTCGATTTGATCAGGCAACCGCCTCGGCAAAAGCCCCGCGATAGAGCGCGCTCAACTCCGCCAGCGGTGCTTTGGACCCGCCAAGCGTGACGTCCTCCCCGCCGAACCGGCCCACGGTTTCGATCGGGACACCGGCCTGACCGGCGGCGACCATCAGGGCCTCTGCTGCATCGTAGCTGCAGGCGATCAGGTAGCGACCCTGATCCTCGCCAAAGAGCGCGCCCATGTCCGAAGCGTCCAGCGTCAGGCCCAGCCCCGCGGCCTCGGCCATCTCGAACGCGGCCAGGGCAAGCCCACCATCGGCGAGATCCGTACAAGCCGAAATCCATCCGCGATTGTCGAGGATGAACTGCCCCGCTGCGCGCTCGGCCTCGAGATCCACTGCCGGCGCATCGCCATCTTCGCGATGGAACACCTCGGCAAGCAACGCGGACTGGCCCAGATGCCCCTCGGTGGCCCCAACGAGCAGCGCGAGCTCACCGCCAGCGGGCTGCCCCGCAATCGCCTGCTCGGTCTCGGCGATCAGACCGACCGCGCCGATGGTCGGCGTGGGCAGGATCCCCTGCCCGTCTGTCTCGTTATAAAGGCTGACATTGCCCGACACGATCGGCATGTCGAGCGCCGCGCAAGCCTCACCAATCCCCTGGATCGCGCCCACGAACTGGCCCATGATCTCGGGTTTCTCCGGGTTGCCGAAATTGAGGTTGTCGGTCGTCGCCAGCGGGGTCGCGCCCACGGAAATCAGGTTGCGATAGGCCTCGGCCACGGCCTGTCGCCCGCCCTGCACCGGGTTGGCGCGCACATAGCGCGGGGTCACGTCGCTCGTGAAGGCCAGCGCCTTGTCGGTCCCATGGACCCGGATCACCCCGGCGCCCAGACCGGGCGTACGCAGGGTATCGGCCATGACCTGCGTGTCATATTGCTCCCAGACCCAGTGCTTGCGGGCGTAGTTCGGGCTGGCCAGCAGCGCCTTGAGCCCGTCAATCGGATCCACCGCAGGGACCGGGTCCATCTCGCCCGCGTCCGGGGTCGGCACCCAGGGGCGGTCATATTCCGGCGCGCTGGAAGCAAGCTTCGAGAGCGGCAGGTCCGCCTTGGTCTCACCATTCAGCACGATCAGGAACCGGTCCTCGGCGATCGTCTCGCCGACAATGGCGAAATCCAGATCCCATTTGTCGAAGACCGCCTTGGCCTCCGCCTCCAGCTCCGGGTTCAACACCATGAGCATCCGCTCCTGGCTCTCGCTGAGCATCATCTCATAGGCGCTCATGGCGGCCTCGCGCACGGGCACGCGCTCCAGATCCAGCCGAATGCCAAGGCCGCCCTTATCGCCCATCTCCACGGCGGAACAGGTCAGGCCCGCAGCCCCCATATCCTGGATTGAGATCACGGCCCCGGTCTTCATCAGCTCCAGCGTCGCCTCCATCAGGCGCTTTTCGGTGAAGGGGTCACCGACCTGCACCGTGGGACGTTTTTCCTCGATCGTGTCGTCGAACTCGGCACTGGCCATGGTGGCCCCGCCGACCCCGTCGCGCCCAGTCTTCGCCCCGAGATAGACGACCGGCATGCCCACACCGGAGGCCGCCGAGTAAAAGATCTTGTCCGCATCCGCGAGCCCGGCCGCAAAGGCATTCACCAGGCAATTGCCGTTATAGGCTGCGTGGAACCGCACCTCGCCGCCCACGGTCGGCACGCCGAAGCAATTCCCGTAGCCGCCAATCCCCTCGACCACGCCGGCCACGAGAGATTTGGTCTTCGGGTGGCTTGTTTCGCCAAAGCTCAGCGCATTCATCGCCGCCACGGGCCGCGCGCCCATGGTGAACACATCGCGCAAAATGCCCCCGACCCCGGTCGCCGCCCCCTGATAGGGCTCGATATAGGACGGGTGATTGTGGCTCTCCATCTTGAAGACCACCGCTTGCCCGTCACCGATATCGACCACACCCGCATTCTCGCCGGGCCCGCAGATCACCTGCGGCCCTTCGGTCGGCAAGGTGCGCAGCCATTTCTTTGACGACTTGTAGGAGCAATGCTCGTTCCACATGGCCGAGAAGATCCCGAGCTCGGTGAAACTGGGCGCCCGCCCGATGATCTCGAGGATGCGATCATATTCCTCTGGCGACAGGCCATGGGCCGCAATCAGATCAGGGGTTATCGCAGGCTCTGAGATAGGGGCAGTCATGGGCGCAATCCTCCGGTTTCGGACTGCGCGCGTCTTAGTCCAAGCCGCGCGGAGGGGAAAGGGGGCATGGCCCGCCTTCACGTCCGAGCCGCCGCAAAGGCACAAATTGCGCGCATATGGCCAACTTAAGTCTCCAAATATCCCCGCCGGAGGCTCCCGCACTCTGCCACAGGCGCCGCGCGCTGATCCCCTCCAAACCACGATCCCCATTGACCCCGCGCCCCGGTCCCCATACCTCCGCGCCATGGCACGTCCCCCCCTTCTCCAACTCAACGACATCCGTCTGGGCTATGGCGGCAACCCGGTCTTCGCGGGGCTCGATCTGGTGGTCCAGCCGGGCGACCGCGTGGCGCTCGTGGGCCGCAACGGCTCCGGCAAATCCACCCTGATGAAGGTCATGGCCGGTCAGGTCGAGGCCGATACCGGCACGATTACCGCCGCTCCGGGCACCTCCGTGGGGTATATGGAGCAGGACCCGGACCTTTCGGGCTTCGCCACGCTGGGCGATTTTGCCCGCGCGACACTGGATCCGTCGGAGGCCTATCGCATCGATATTGCCGCCGAGGGGCTGAAACTGGATCTCGAGATCGAGACCGAGGCCGCCTCGGGCGGTGAGCGGCGGCGCGCGGCGCTGGCACGACTTCTGGCCGAGGCGCCGGATCTCATGCTTCTCGACGAGCCCACGAACCATCTCGACATCCAGGCCATCGCCTGGCTCGAAGACCATCTGCGCAGCATCCGCGCCGCTTTTGTGCTGATCTCCCACGACCGGGCCTTCCTGACCGCCCTGACCCGCGCCACCCTTTGGATCGATCGCGGCGTGGTGCGACGCCAGGAACGCGGTTTTTCCGATTTCGAGGCCTGGCGCGACAAGACCTGGGAAGAGGAGGACCTCGCCCGCCACAAGCTGGACCGCAAGATCAAGGCGGAGGCCCGCTGGGCCGTGGAAGGCATCTCCGCTCGGCGCAAGCGCAACCAGGGCCGGGTCCGCGCGCTTGGAGACCTGCGCAAGGAGCGCGCCGAGATGATCCGCCGCCAGGGCACGGCCGAGATGGCGCTGGAGGCAGGCAAGGCCTCGGGCAAGCGGGTGATCGAGGCGCGCGGCATCGCCAAGAGCTTTGGCGACAAGACCATCCTGCGCCCATTCGATCTGCGCGTGCTGCGCGGGGACCGGATCGCCTTTGTCGGCCCCAATGGCGCAGGCAAGACGACGCTTCTGAAGATGCTGACCGGGGAGCTTGCCCCGGATGCCGGGACGGTGACCCTCGGCACCAATCTCGAGACCGCCGTCTTCGATCAGCGTCGCGAGGGGCTCGACCCGGATGCCTCGCTTTGGGAGAACCTGACCGGCGACAAGGAAATGCGCGTCTCGGGCCGCGCCGATCAGGTGATGGTGCGCGGCACCCCGCGCCATGTGGTGGGCTATCTCAAGGAATTCCTCTTCACCGATGATCAGGCCCGCAGCCCCGTGCGCGCGCTCTCGGGCGGGGAACGGGCTCGGCTGCTCCTGGCGCGAATCATGGCGCGGGAGAGCAACCTGCTGGTGCTCGACGAGCCGACCAATGATCTCGACATTGAAACGCTGGATCTTCTGCAGGAAATCCTGTCGGATTATCCCGGCACGGTTCTGCTGGTCAGCCACGACCGGGACTTTCTCGATCGGGTCGCCACCACCACCATCGCCATGGAGGGCGATGGGCGCGCCACGGCCTATGCGGGCGGCTGGTCGGATTACCTCAGCCAGCGGGCCGAAGCAGTCCCCGCTTCGGCAGGACCCGCCCAGACCAAACCAGCGGCCAAACCCCAGCCAAAGGCCGAGGCGCCGGGCGCGTCCGCCCCGTCAAAGACGGGGCTTTCGTTCACCGAGCGTCACCGTCTCGACGCGCTACCGGGTGAGATTGACCGGCTGAGCGCCGAGATCGCCAAGCTCGAAGAATTCCTCGCCGCCCCCGACCTCTACACACGCGAGCCGGTGAAGTTTCAAAAGGCCACCGAAGCGCTGGTCGAGCGCCAGGCTGCCCTGCAAGCCGCCGAGGACGAGTGGCTCGAGCTCGAAGAGCGCGCAGGCGGCTAGCCCCCACTTGTCCTCCGGCCCGGGACGGGTAACCTGCCCCCGTCCCATCCGGAGCCCCGCATGATCGGCCGCAAACCCGACCTCGTCTGCATCGGCGCGCAAAAAGCCGCCACGAGCTGGCTTTACCGGGTCTGTCAGGCGCGTTCAGACATCTGGGTGCCGCCCTTCAAGGAAGTCCATTTCTTCGACTACAAATTCTGCCCCGAGAACCGCAGCTGGATCCGGGCTGGCCTCGTGCGCGGTGTCGACGCCGCGATCCGGCGCCATACCAAGAACCAGCCTGAGCAGGATCCGGATTACATCGCCTATCTCGACCGGCTGATCACCCAGCCGACCCATAACGGCACGTGGTACAAAGCGGTCTTTTCGCGCGCCCCGGCCCGGCAGCTTTGCCTCGATGTGACCCCGGAATACTCGACCCTGCCCGAAGACGGCGTGGACTTCCTCGCCAAGTTTCTGCGCGAGGCCCGCTTCCTCTACATCCTGCGCGATCCGGTGGCGCGCGCGCTCTCACAACTGCGCATGAACCTCTCGCGTCGCAAGATCACCCCGCAATCCGAGCGCGCCTGGATGCGCCACGCCAAGGACCCCGCCATCCTGAACCGCGGCGACTACAAGACCTATATCCCCCGCTGGGACGCGCAGTTCGACGACCGTCGCCTGCTCTATCTGCCCTATGGCCAGATCGGCGCGGATCCCGAGGGCGTCATGCGCGAGATCGAGCGGTTCGCCGGGCTGGAGCGTGAGGATCCCTGGGGCCTCCGCCGCAAGGTCCATGTGAGCGAGCCGATGGATGTGCCCGAGGCCGTCACAGCTCATTTCCAGGAGGTCTTCGCCCCGCAATACGCCTTCCTGCGAGCGCGTTTCGACGCGTCCTTCACAGCACAGCTGGGCACCAGCCCGAGCCAGACCCCTTAGTTCAGGAAGTTGCCCGCGTCGAAATTGCCGATATTGCCGAGGAGCTGACGAATCAAGGACACGCCCTCGATATTGCTGTCGGTCACACGGCGGTTGAGCGGGATGACCTCGCCATCGGCCAGGGTAAAGCGTTCGATATTCTCGACCGTGCCACCATCATCGAAGGAGATCGCCACGACCTGCCGGTCGATCTGCTGCGGCGCGCGATAGGCGAAATACTCCCACCGTGTGCCCACGAAATACCAGGCCTGATCGGCAATCACGCCTTGGGAGACAGGGCGCCCCACAGTCTCTTCGACAGAGCTGCGATCATCCACACCCACGGCGATTTCCGCCAATTCATCCTCGGTGGGCACATAGCCCGAGTTGCGATAGGTCGCGGAACAGCCCACAAGGGACAGAACGAGAATCACTCCCGCAAGGCTTTTGCCGAGCCGAGAGCCGACATATCTGGTGTTCTGGCACGTCCCCATGTGCAAATCGCGTCAACAACCCTGAGCAGATGTTACAAGCAGCCCTCGTGCGATACCGAACTCTGCCCGCTGGATCAAGCGCTCCTCCCCCGGCGGGAGGCGATCCGCCCAGAAGTTTACCGGGCCGTGAGCTGGCCCTTGCCCTCGCGCGCGAGACAGGCGCGCGACGGGCCCGCGCCAACCTGACCCACCGCCCCACCGAAAGGAGCCCCCGATGACAGAGCGTCCGCATCCTGCCCCCACTCCGGTGACCGACAGCCCGCAAAGCGCGCCGACCGTGCTGCGTCTCGCGGATCTCTCGACGCGCAAGCCGACGCGGTTTTCCGTAACGCCGGATGAGACAGCGCTCGCCACCCTGACCCAGGAGATGGGGCTCAGCGATCTGCGCAAGGTGCGCTTTGAAGGCGCGTTGCAGCCCATGGGCAAAGCCGACTGGATCCTGCAGGCCGAACTTGGCGCGACGGTGGTCCAGCCCTGCAGCGTGACGCTTGCCCCCGTGAGTACCCGGATCGAGGAAATGGTTGAGCGCCGTTACCTGTCGGATTGGGCAGAGCCCGACGGCGCCGAGATCGAGATGCCCGAGGATGACAATGCCGGTCCCGTGCCCGCGACCCTCGATCTTTCGGCGCTGCTGGCCGAGGAGCTGGCCCTGTCCCTGCCGCTCTATCCGCGCGCGGACGGCGTTGAACTGGGCGAAGCGGTCTTCACAGAGCCCGGAAAGGCCGCGATGACCGACCGCGATGCGCACCCGTTTGCGGCCCTGCAGGGCCTGCGCGTGGTGTCGAAATCCGACAGCGCGGAGGAATAAGCCCCCTGCAGCGCCAGAGCGGCGCGAAATAGGCTTGCGACACCCCCGTGTCACGGTTTAAACGCGGCGCACAAAACACTTGCGCCCTATCGGAATCACAGTATGTTCCGCGCCTCGCTCTGAGCTTGCGCTGAACACCCGACGCGCGAGCGGATCGCACGGCGCAGCGCGCCACCCAAGAACACCGGGGCACTGCCCCCAGAACCCGAGGTTGAGACATGGCAGTCCCTCAGAATAAGATCACAAAATCCCGTCGCGGTCAGCGACGGTCCCACGATGCGCTCGTCGCCGGTAACCCGAACGAGTGCCCGAATTGTGGTGAGCTGAAGCGTCCGCATCACGTCTGCGCGTCCTGCGGCCACTATGCAGAGCGCGAAGTCATCGCGCAGGCCGACGAAATCGATCTCGACGACGACGCGGCATAAGCGGACGAAATGCGCAAACCGGGGTAAGAGCGCATGGCCTCAGGGACCTCGCAGGGCAGAACGCCCGCTGAGACAGGGGGCCAAGCGGACCCGGCCCCCCATGGGCTGACGGGCACCGTCATCTCCGTGGATGCTATGGGTGGCGATCAGGGACCGGCGGCCATCGTCGCCGGCCTGTCGATCGCAGCCGACAAGAATCCCGACATCGCGTTTCTCCTGCACGGCAATGCCGATGTGCTCACGCCCCTTGTCGCCAAGCGCAAGGAGCTTCTTAACCGTGTCGTGATTCGCGCCACCGAGGATGTCGTCACCATGGACGACAAGCCGAGCCAGGTGATGCGCAACGGCAAGGCCACCTCCATGTGGAGCGCGATTGACGCGGTCCGCAATGGCGAGGCGACGGTCTGTGTCTCCTGCGGTAATACCGGCGCGCTGATGGCGCTGAGCATGGTGCGTCTGCGCAAGGCACCCGGGGTTAACCGCCCGGCGATCGCCTGCCTCTGGCCCTCCCGCGCGGCCTCCGGCTTCAATGTGATGCTGGATGTGGGCGCGGATATCAAAGCCGATGAACAGGACCTGCTGGCCTATGCGCTTATGGGCGCCTCCTATGCCCGCAACGGCCTCGGCCTGCCCTTCCCGCGCATCGGCCTGCTGAATGTGGGCACCGAGGAGCATAAGGGCCGCGCCGAGCTGAAGGCTGCCCATGACCTGATCTCGGATGCGGCTGAGGACAACCGGTTCGAGTTTGTGGGCTTTGTCGAGGGCGGGGATATTCCGTCGGACCGCGTGGACGTGATCGTCACCGACGGCTTTACGGGCAATGTGGCCCTGAAGACCGCCGAGGGCACAGCAGCGCTGATCCGCGATTTCCTGACCGAGGCCTTCAAGAAGACCCCCTGGTCGCAGATCGCGGCGCTGCTCGCCTATACCTCTCTCCGGCGTCTTTCCAAACGGATCGACCCGCGGCGGGTGAATGGCGGCGTGTTCCTGGGCCTTAACGGCACCGTGGTGAAATCGCACGGCTCCGCCGATGCCACGGGTGTCGCAGCGGCCATTAAACTGGCCTTCATCCTTGCTCAGTCAGGGTTCACGGAACGTCTTGCCGCACGGGTTGCCTCCGCGGGCCGCGCGCGCGACACTGAACAGATTGAGCGTAAAGAGGTTTCAGGGTCCGCGAATGGGTAAACGCGCAGTAGTGATTGGCGTCGGGCATTATCTGCCGGAACGTATCGTGACCAATACCGAGCTGGAAAAGACGGTCGACACCACGGATGAGTGGATCCGCACACGCTCTGGCATCGAACAGCGGCATTTCGCGGCCGAAGGGGAAAAGACCTCCGATCTCGCGACCCACGCGGCCGAAGCCGCCATTGCCATGGCCGGTATCGAGCCCGACAGCATTGACGCGATCATCGTGGCAACCTCGACCCCGGACCTGACCTTTCCTTCCGTGGCCACCATGGTGCAGGCGCGGCTTGGCATGACCAAGGGCTATGCCTTTGATGTGCAGGCGGTCTGCGCCGGCTTCGTCTTTGCCCTGTCCAATGCGAACGCGCTGATCGTGTCCGAGCAGGCCCGCCGGGTGCTGGTGATCGGCGCCGAGACCTTCAGCCGGATCATGGATTGGACGGATCGAAGCACCTGCGTGCTCTTCGGCGATGGTGCCGGCGCGGTGATCCTCGAGGCGCAGGACGGTGCCGGAACCTCCGCTGATCGCGGCATCCTCGCCACGGATCTGAACTCCGACGGGCGTCACAAGGATATCCTCTATGTGGATGGCGGGGTCTCAGCCTCCCAGACCACGGGCTATCTGCGGATGGAGGGCAAGGAGGTCTTCCGCCACGCGATCGAAAAGCTTGCCCAGACCGCGGAGACCGCGCTGGAGAAAGCCGGGCTCGGGACCGGCGATGTGAACTGGGTCGTGCCCCATCAGGCCAACCTGCGGATCATCGCCTCGACCGCGCGCAAGATGGGCGTGGGGATGGACCGGGTCGTCGTGACCGTGCAGGAGCATGGCAATACATCGGCCGCGTCAATCCCCCTTGCGCTTTCGGTCGGCGTGGCCAACGGCCAGATCACGAAGGGCGATATCGTCGTGACCGAGGCGATCGGCGGCGGTCTGGCCTGGGGATCGGTGGTTCTTCGCTGGTAACGCACTTTGCGGCCCGGTTTTAACGGGTTCTCAAGGCCATTCTGCAACCCCTTGATATTGACTCGAAAACCGCGCCGGGCATACTGCTCGTACCGAGATGGATGGGGGGACGTATGACCGACAAGACACTGACACGCATGGACCTAAGCGACGCGGTGTTCCGCGAAGTGGGTCTGTCGCGCAACGAATCCGCCCAATTGGTCGAAAGCATCCTCACGCATATGTCAGATGCGCTGGTGCGCGGAGAGAGCGTCAAGATCTCGTCTTTCGGCACATTCAGTGTCCGCGACAAGTCCGCCCGAATCGGTCGCAACCCCAAAACCGGGGAGGAAGTGCCGATCCATCCCCGCCGGGTTCTGACCTTTCGCCCGTCTCACTTGATGAAAGAGCGTGTCGCGAATGGAAACCGGGCCAGCTAAGCGCGGCATGGTCTGGACTGGCGGCACCTCGGAGGGATGATGGAGAAATCTGCCGACGCGTTTCGGACCATTAGCGAGGTCGCCGACTGGCTCGGCGTCCCGACCCATGTGCTGCGGTTCTGGGAGAGCAAATTCTCTCAGGTCAAACCCGTCAAGCGCGCCGGCGGACGCCGGTATTACCGACCCAATGACATGGCCCTGCTCGCCGGGATCCGGGTGCTGTTGCATGATGACGGCATGACCATTCGCGGCGTGCAGAAGCTTCTGCGCGAAAAAGGTGCCAAGCATGTGGCCGAGATGTGCGACCGCAGCCTGACCGAGGCCCCCGTCGCACCGGAACCACCTGTAGAGGCCGCAGCGCCCCCAGATGACACCGTGGTTGAGCTGTCCGCCAGTACCTTCACCGGCGGACAGGACGCTCCGGCGCCCGAGGCCGAAAGCGCGCCTTTGCCGCTCTTTTCCTCGCGCGCCGCAGCCCCCGCGCCGAAACCGACCCTGCCGGGCGCAAGTCCGCAGACGCCATCCGGGCTCAGCAAGGTCGCAGCCCAGCTGCGCGCGGCACCGCCCACGGCCAAAGCCGTCTCGCGAGAACAGGCCCAGCAATCGGTTTCTGCTCTCTTGGCCCTCAAGGCGCGCCTGACCGAGAGCCGCGCGGATGCCGAGACCGGCTGACACCCGGCTGCGCGTCGCAACACCGAAAAACTTGCGCCGAAAGCCGCGAAATACGGGTTGCCCCCGGCGCTCAAACGGGTAAACACGCGGGAGTGTCGGGCTATGGCGCAGCCTGGTAGCGCGTCCGTCTGGGGGACGGAAGGTCGCAGGTTCGAGTCCTGCTAGCCCGACCATTTCGACACTGCTCCGGCGCGCGCCGTCCGCCGCAGGACGCTGCGACGGAGGCGACCATGTCCGTGCCGACCCTGCCCAGCCCGGGCGTCCTACCCTGCCAGACCCTGTCCGAGATGATAGCTGCCGGTGCGATCTCAGCATCACCTGCCATTGCCGATGGTCAGGTGCAGCCCGCGAGCCTCGATCTCCGGCTCGGGACGGTGGCTTACCGCGTGCGCGCTTCGTTCCTCGCGGGCGAAGGCGCCACCGTGGCCGAGCGGCTCGCGGATTTCGAGATGCATCGGATCTCCCTCGATGAGGGTGCGGTTCTGGAAAAGGGCTGCGTCTATGTGGTGCCCTTGATGGAGCATCTGGACCTGCCCGACACCGTGCAGGCCGTCGCCAATGCCAAGAGCTCAACCGGTCGGCTCGACCTGCTCACGCGGACGATTTCCGATGGCGGCACCGAGTTCGACCGGATCCCGGCAGGGTATGCCGGGCCGCTCTATGCCGAAATTTGCCCCCGCTCCTTCTCGGTGCTGGTACGTCCGGGGATGCGGCTGAACCAGATCCGGTTCCGCACCGGGCAAGCCGTGCTCGATGATGCGGATCTGCGAGCGCGCCATGCGGAGACGCCCCTTGTCTCCGGCCCCGCCCATATCGATCAGGGGCTCGGGTTTTCCGTGGATCTCCGCCCGACCTCCGGGACGCTGGTCGGCTACCGCGCCAAACCCCATACGGGCGTGATCGACCTGGAGAAGATCGGGCATTATCCGCCGGCGGAATACTGGGAAGAGGTCCATAGCGATCAGGGCCGCATCATTCTCGATCCGGGCGCGTTCTATATCCTCGTAAGCCGCGAGGCCGTCCATATCCCCCCTGATTGCGCCGCCGAGATGGCGCCCTTCCTCGCCATGGTCGGCGAGTTCCGCGTCCATTATGCGGGCTTCTTCGATCCGGGTTTCGGCCATGCGGCCGCCGGAGGCGCGGGCTCCCGCGGGGTGCTGGAGGTGCGCTGTCACGAGGCGCCCTTCGTGCTGGAACACGGGCAGATCGTCGGACGTCTGGTCTATGAGCGCATGGCGGAGGTGCCGACCGAGCTCTATGGCGCAGGCATTGCCTCGAACTACCAGGGTCAGGGCCTGAAACTGTCCAAGCATTTCGCCACGCCTGCGCGCTAGGCGCCCTGCCGCGCGCTGCACCGACATGACCCGCCCCGCCCCCCTTCCTGCGGTTCTGACGCTCATGGCGTCGGTCGGGGTGATCGGGGCCAATGGCCTCCTCCTCTCCCCCATCGCGAGTGCGATTGCTGCGGATCTGGCTGTGACGGTGGATGACGTGTTGCTGGCCTCGGCAAGCTACGGGCTGGCCACCGCAGCCTCGGCCCTGGCGCTCGCACCGCAAGCGGACCGGATCGGCGCCGATCGCGCCTTGCGATGGGCGCTATGGGCTTTGGCCTTGGGCGCGGGGCTTAGCGCGCTGGCGCCCACGCTCTGGATGATATGGCTGGCGCAAGCACTGTGCGGGCTGGCCACTGGGGTCGCCTTGCCCTCTTCCTACGGGTTGGCAGCGCAGATTGCCCCCAAGGGGGCGGAGGCGCGGACCATGGGGCGGGTCCTGGCGGGCTGGACCCTGAGCCTTGTGGTGGGCGTGACCCTTGCCGCCTTGATCGCGGATCTGGTGGGCTGGCGGTGGGTCTACGGCGCGATGGCGCTTGCAACGCTCTGCCTGATCCGGGCCTTGCGTGCTCTGCCGAGCCCGCCCAGGCGGGGCGCAGCAACAAGCCCGCTCAGCGCGCTGCAAGTCCCCGGCATCCTTACGGCGCTGCTGTCCATGGGCGCGCTCATGCTCGCCTTCTACCTGTGCTACACCTTCATCGGTGCCCATGTGACCGAGACGCTCGGGCGTTCGACCAGTGCGGCGGGTCTTGTGGCGCTCAGCTATGGGACGGGCTTCGGGCTTGTGACCTTGGCCGACCCGCTGCTGGATCGGCTGGGTCCGCGCCGGGCGGCGATCCCGCTCTTTGCGGTGACCGTCCTGCTCTATCTCGGCATGGCTTGGGCGGCGGCAGACTACCACGCCCTGCTTGCGGTCGCGTTCCTCTGGGGATTGACCCAGCATCTGGGTCTGAACCTCGCCGTAGGCCGTTTGACCGCGCTGGACCCGGGCCAGCGGGGCGCAATCCTCGGGCTCAGCAGTGCGGTGACCTATCTCGCGGTGTTTGGTGGCGCCAGCCTCGGACGGCGTGTTTTCGAGAACGCCGGGTTCAGTGCCCTGCCCCTGCTCGCGGCGGCCCTCCTGGCGGCCATGACACTCGAGGCGCTGCGGCGGCGCGCCTAGTCCTCGAACATGTCGTCCTGACCGTCGTCGCCCTCGCCCGGCTCGTCCTCCGCATCGCCGCCGGGCAGCGGGCGGCTCTCCAGAAGTCCCGCCGCGCGCAGATCCGAGAGGCCCGGCAGGTCCCGGGCATTCTCCAGCCCGAAATGATCGAGGAAGCTCTGGGTGGCGACAAAGGTCGTCGGGCGCCCGGGCGTCATACGGCGGCGGCCAAACCGGACCCATTCGAGCTCGATCAGCTGATCCAGCGTGCCGCGACTGACCGAAACGCCACGGATCTCTTCGATCTCGGCGCGAGTCACAGGCTGATGATAGGCGATGATCGCCAGCGTTTCGATGGCGGCCCGGCTGAGTTTGCGGGTCTCAACCACCTCGTTCTGCATCAGAAATCCGAGATCCGGCGCGGTTCGCATGGCCCAGGCATCGCCGACGCGCACCACATGAACGCCGCGCCCTTCATAGCGCTTGCGCAAATGGGTCAGCGCCTCAGCCGCGTCACAGCCATGGGGCATGCGCGCCTGCAAGCCGCGCACGGTCATGGGCTCGGCCGTGGCAAAGAGGATGGCCTCGACCATACGCTCCTGATCGCCCATGGGCGGGGCTTCAAAGAGGCTCTCCTCCGGGCCGTCCGGGGCCATTTTCGGCGCCTCTGCGCTGTCGTCCTGCATCACGCCTCCGGCTTTCGCTTGATCTGGATCGGGGCGAAGGTATCGCCCTGCCGCAGCTCGATCTTGCCCGCCTTGGTCAGCTCCAGCGAGGCCGCAAAGGTCGCCGCCGTGGCCGAGCGCCGCCGTTTTGGGTCCATCACCCAGCCCTCGGGCAGATAGGCCGACAGGTCGGTCCAGTCTCCGGCAAACCGCACCATGGTCTTCATCCGGTCAAGCGCCTGTTCCATGGTCAACACCGAGTCGCGGTCAAAGACAAAGGGGCGGAAATCATCCTTGGTCCGGATCCGCGCATAGGCCTGCATCAGGTCCATGAGCGTCGCGGAATAGGTCACGCGGCGAGAGCGGGTCACCTGCTCGGGGATGCCGCGGGCGAAGAAATCCTTGCCCAGCCGGTCCCGCGCCATGAGCTTGGCCGCGGCCTCGCGCATGGCCTCGAGCCGCTCGAGCTGGAAGGCCAGATGCGCCGCGAGGTCCTCGCCCGAAGGCCCCTCATCCGCCGGGTCCGGTGGCAGAAGGAGCCGGGATTTCAGAAACGCGAGCCAAGCCGCCATGACGAGGTAGTCCGCCGCGAGTTCGATCCGCAGCTCCTTGGCCTTCTCGATGAAGGTCAAATACTGCTCGGCCAGCGCCATGACGGAAACCTTGCGCAGGTCCACCTTTTGCGTGCGCGACAGTGAGAGAAGCAGGTCAAGCGGCCCCTCGAACCCGTCCACATCCACGATCAGGGCCTCGGCCGCGAGCCGATCCTCGACACTGGCCGGGGCCAGGGAAATCTCACCTTGGGGGTCTGTCATCGGCTCTTTCGGCCCTCAGCGCGCTCAGGACGGCTCCAGGGCCATACGTTCGGCGTCCAAGGCCGGGATGTCAACGGGCGCAGGGGGCTGGCGCTCGGCCAGAGCCCGCGCGGCCCGGCGACAGGCGGCCTCGGTCATGGGGGGCAGCGCCTTGTGCAGACGCACCATCTCGGCCAGATCGCCATTGCAGTGAAGCACCAGGTCACAACCCGCCTCAAGTGCGGCCAGGGCCCGCCAGGGCAAATCACCGGACAGCGCTTCCATGGAGATGTCATCGGTCATCAAAAGCCCGTCAAAGCCGATCTCATTGCGGATGAGATCCATCATGATGGGCGAGACGGTGGCCGGACGCTCCGCATCAAATGCCTCGAACACAAGGTGGGCGGTCATGCCCATTTCCATGTCGTTCAAGGCGACGAAGGGCGCGAAATCCGTGGCGCGCAGGTCAGCCGCATCGGCGGAAACCCGGGGCAGATCGAGATGACTGTCCACCGTACCGCGCCCGTATCCCGGCAGATGCTTGAGCACTGGTAGCACACCACCCGCGCGCAT
Source organism: Dinoroseobacter sp. S76 (assembly GCF_049801095.1). Taxonomy (NCBI): domain Bacteria; kingdom Pseudomonadati; phylum Pseudomonadota; class Alphaproteobacteria; order Rhodobacterales; family Roseobacteraceae; genus Dinoroseobacter; species Dinoroseobacter sp. S76. The sequence goes on from NZ_JBNAGH010000002.1 coordinate 340,177, forward strand.
GCCTTCCGCCATGGCCCGGGCATTGGCAACAACCTCCGCCACATCCGTGCCATAACAACGGTTGCGCAGCACCGCATGGGTCTCGTCCAGCGCGATATCCGCAAGCGGCGCGCAGTTCACATCGATGCCGACCTCGGCGAGATCGAGCGCGATGGCCCGTCCGCGCAGCCAGAAGGCCCGCTCGGCGTCGGGGGCTGCGGCCTGATCCAGCGCTGGGGGAAAGCCGCGCCATGTGGGAGGGGCCATGCGCGCCACGCGCCCACCCTCCTGATCGATCATGATCGGGGCATTCCAACCCACCGCCGCCCGCAGGTCCGCCGTCAGCTTGGCAATCTGCGCCCGGTCCCGGATGTTGCGCGCAAAAAGGATGAACCCCCAAGGCTGGCAGGTCGCGAAGAGCGCTGCCTCCGCCTCGGTCAGCTCAAGCCCCGCGCAGCCGAAGATCACCGCGGTCGGGCGCGGCGCGCCTGGTTGTGTCACTTATAGACCACCGGGATACAGGCCATGTTCTCGGCCAGAAAGAGCGAGCAGAACTGACGCGCATCGGCGAGATCCTCGAACCCCGTGGCGCGCAGCCGGTAGAACTCCTGCCCCGCACGCTCGGCCTGCTGAATCACCGGGGCCTTGCCCACAAGGTAGTCGGAGAACTGGGCCAAGATCCGCTCCCATTCGGCGCGGGCGGTGGCGTCATCGTCAAAGGCGCCGAACTGCACCATGCGCGTGCCGAGCGCGATCGTGTCAGGCTCGACAAAGCTCGCGGGCACGGTCGCAGAGGTCGCCGTGAAATCGACACCGGCCCCGGCACGGCTGGCAAAGGCCACCACGGCCGGTCGGGCCACAGGGCGCGGAGAGCGCGCGATGCCCGGCTGGCTCGCGGGCACGAGCTGCAGGCGGTTCGCCTCTTCCTCAGCCACGAGGTCGCGGATCAGGTTATCCACCGCCAGCCCCGTCGTGTTCGTCGCCGGAACTTCGGCGTCCGCACCTGCGGGTTGGGCCACATCGATGGGTTGCGCGGCCACGGCTTGCCCCTCGGGCAGCGCGGGGGTCGCGGTGCTCAGATCGATGGGCGCCGGTGCGAGAATGATCTGGTTGGGGGGCGCTTCGGCCACGCCCTCGGCTTGCACGGCATTCACGGCGAGGCCCTGATGCTCGGCCTGTCGGCCACCCGGATCATCGGGCTGCACCCGCATGGGTCCCTCGAGTGCGCGGATCACCGGCACACCGGCCACATCGCGCATGGCCAGATCGTAGCCCCACATGCCGAGCCCCGCGACCAGCGCCAGGGACGCCACCGCCCCCATGCTGGTCACAAGCGGACCCATTGCGCGGCCCAGAGGGGCCGGCCCATCGACGGACTCGCGCCCATCATACGCCCCGTAGGCGTCGCTCTCGTACACGGTCATTGTCCTGCCTCTCACATCCCTCCGCAGCGCAGGAGGGTCGTCGACTGCTCAGATCCCGAGGCGGCGCGCTTGGTTTTTGGTCAGCGCATCTCTTCCACAGGAGCCACCCCAAGGATACCAAGACCGGTCGAAATAACAACGGCGCAGGCCCGCGCGAGCGCGATTTTCGACTGTGTTGCCTCTGGGTCACCCTCTTGGAAGAAGCGCAGCTCCGGCGCGTCATTGCCCTTGTTATAGAGCGCGTGGAGGTCGGACGCGATGTCGTAGAGCGCGAAGGAGATTCGGTGAGGCTCGTTCGTCCGCGCCGCGATCTGCACCAGACGCGGCCATTCCGCGAGGGATTTGGCCAGCGCCAGCTCCGCCGGATCGCTCATCCCAGAGAGGTCCGCGCTTGCAAGGGTCGGGTCGTCGACATCGATCCCGGCCTCGCGCGCCTTGCGGATCACAGAGCAGACCCGGGCATGGGCATACTGCACGTAGAACACCGGGTTTTCGCGCGATTGCTCCAGCACCTTGTCGAAATCGAAATCGAGCGGCGCGTCGTTCTTCCGGGTCAGCATCACGAAGCGGGTCACATCCGGACCCACTTGCTCGACCACATCGGCCAGGGTCACGAAGGTCCCGGCGCGCTTGGACATCTTGAAGGGCTCGCCGTTCTTGAAGAGCCGCACGAGCTGCGTCAGCTTGATGTCGAGCGGCGTCTGCCCCTCGGACAGGGCCGAGACCGCCGCCTTCATCCGCTTCACATAGCCTCCATGATCCGCGCCGAACACATCGATCAGCGCGTCATAGCCCCGCTCCACCTTGTCGAAATGGTAGGCAATGTCAGGCGCGAAATAGGTCCAGCTGCCGTCGGATTTCTTGATCGGGCGATCCACGTCATCCCCGTGGGAGGTGGACCGGAAGAGCGTCTGCTCCCGCGGCTCCCAATCCTCGGGCACCTTGCCCTTGGGCGGCTCCAGCGTGCCGCGATAGATCAGACCTTTTTCATCGAGATTGGCGATCGCCGCCTCGATCCGTCCCGTGCCATAGAGGCTCTTTTCCGAAAAGAACGCGTCCATCTTGACGCCGAGGCTCGCCAGATCCGACCGGATCAAGTCCATCATCGCGTCGGTGGCGAAGTCCCGAACCTCTTGCAGCCAGAACTGCTCGCCCTTGTCGACAAAAGCGTCGCCGACCTTGGCCTTGAGCGCTTCGCCCACGGCAATCAGGTAGTCCCCGGGATAGGTGCCATCCTCAAAGGCGACCTCCTGCCCGTGGGCTTCGAGGTAACGCAGATAGACCGAGCGCGCGAGGACATCGACCTGCGCGCCGCCATCATTGATGTAGTATTCCCGCGTGACCTCATAGCCCGCGAAGTCCAAGAGGCTCGCCAACGCGTCGCCAAAGACCGCGCCCCGCGTATGCCCCACATGAAGCGGACCGGTCGGGTTGGCGGAGACATATTCCACATTGACCCGCTTGCCCTGCCCCATATCCGAGCGGCCAAAGCCCGTGCCCGTCTCGAGCACCGCACGCACCAACCCCTGCCAGATCTCCGGCGCGAGCCGCAGGTTTAGAAAGCCCGGCCCGGCCACCTCGGCACTCGCCACGCGCGGGTCGGCGGAAAGCTTGACCGCCAGTGCATCGGCAATGTCGCGCGGCTTCATCTTGGCGGGCTTGGCCAGCACCATCGCTGCATTCGTGGCCATGTCCCCATGGGCCGCATCGCGCGGCGGCTCCACCGCCACATTGGCAAAGTCCAGCCCCTCGGGCAGCACGCCCTCGGCTTGCATCTCGCTCAGCGCGGACAGAACGCCCGCGCGCAGATCGGTAAACAGGTTCATGGTCGGTCTCGGATTAGGATCGGCTGCGGTGTAACAACAAGCCCCGCCGGGTCCAACCGAAATCACAAGGCGGCGCGCGCCTCGCCCCTCATTTCGCCAAGCTTGGCATGGGCCTGCAGGGCGTAGCGGTCAGTCATACCCGCGAGGTAGTCCGCCACGATCCGCGCCAGATCCGTGCGCGTGCGGGTCGCAAGGATATCCGGCTGCCACCGCGCCGGCAGCAGGGACGGATCCGCCAGATAGGCCGGGAAGAGGTCATTGACCACGCAGGTCACCTCTGCCCGCTTTGCCATGACGCTGGGCGCGCGGTACATGCGCGAGAACAGAAAGGCGCGGATCTCGGTCAGGCTCTGCCACATTTCGGGCGAGAAACGGATGATCGCACGACCCAGTTCGCGCACGGCCTGCGCATCCTTCGGCGCGGCCTCGGCCAGCCCGGCCTTGCTGGTCGCGATCACGTCGCCGACCATCATGCCAAAGACCCGGCGCAGGGCCTCATGTTTGCGGCGCGAGGGCTCGAGCCCCGGCCATTTCGCGTCGACCTCCGCATAGGCGGGCCCCACAAGGGGCAGATCGAGAATATCGGCCTGGGAAAACAGCCCGGCCCGCAGGCCATCCTGCAGATCATGGTTGTTATAGGCGATGTCATCGGCGAGGGCCGCGACCTGCGCCTCCGCACTGGCATGGGTGCCAAGCTCCAGATCATGGCGCAGCACATATTGCCCCAGGGAATGGGGCAACTCGCCGGTCACGGGGCCATTGTGTTTCGCGATCCCCTCCAGCGTCTCCCATGTGAGGTTGAGCCCGTTGAACTCGGCATAGTGACGTTCGAGATCCGTGACGATCTTGAGCGCCTGAGCGTTGTGATCGAACCCGCCATAGGGCGCCATGAGCGCGTCCAGAGCATCCTCGCCCGTATGACCAAAGGGCGTGTGGCCCAGATCATGGGCGAGCGCGACCGCCTCGGTCAGTTCCTCGTTCAGACCCAACGCGCCGGAAATCGTGCGCGCCACCTGGGCCACCTCAATGGAATGGGTCAGCCGCGTGCGAAAGAAATCGCCCTCATGCTCCACAAAGACCTGGGTTTTGTGCTTGAGGCGCCGGAACGCGCTGGCATGGATGATCCTGTCGCGATCCCGCTGAAAGCAGGAGCGAAAATCGCTTTCGGGTTCCCCATGGAGCCGTCCGCGCGAGCCATCCGGATCGCACGCAAAGGGCGCTCTCATATGATCTGCCTGTTCTTGTTCTCAGTTTTGCTGCATCTTATATGACGAAAAGACCCTCAAGAACAGATGAAGCAAAGCCATGGATCTGACCCTGCCCCCCACCGTGACCGAGCGCGCCTTTGCGCGGCTTGCCGAGATCAATGCTGACGGGGACGCTGTGAAGGCCCTGCGCGTGGCGGTTGAAGGCGGCGGTTGCTCTGGCTTTCAATATGAGATCAAGCTCGACGATCCGGCGGAGGATGATCTGATCCTCGAAGGGAACGGCCAGAAAGTGGTCGTGGACGCGGTGTCCCTGCCCTTTCTCGAGAATGCCGTGATCGATTTCACCGAGGAATTGATCGGCGCGCGTTTCACAATCGACAACCCGAATGCCAGCTCGAGCTGCGGCTGCGGGACCAGTTTCTCGATGTGATCGCTCCGGGCCACCCCTTGGGCTGGCCCTATCCCCCATGACACGCGACCCTGACAGGCCGCGCCACCTCACTCGGCGGCGGGCGTGTCCGACGTGGGTGCTTCGGCAGGTGCATCCGCGGCTTTCTCAGCCTTCTTCGGCTCAGGCGCGTCTGCGGCCGCCTCCGCCGGGGCCGCTGCGGGCGCGTCATCGGTCTTCTTGCGGCGCGAGCGGGTGCGCGGCTTGCGGGCCGGTTTGCTCTCGGGCGTCTCGACAAGCCCGGTATCCGCGTCAGACCCGGCATTCAGGTCGATGACATCGGAGGCGGAACTGTCGCTTTGCGCCTGAGGCTTGGGTTGGGGCGCCGCCTCGGGCTGCGGTGCCTCGCCGGGATCCTGGGCGCGTGCCTGATCCTGACCCCGATCACCGCCCCGGTCAGAGCGCTCCGCCCGGTCCGCATTGCGCTGATTGTTGCGCTGTTGCTGCTGCTGTTCCTGCTGCTCGCGGCGGGCTTCCTGCTCGCGCATCGCTTCGCTCAGCATGCGGGTATAGTGCTCGGCATGCTGCTGGAAGTTCTCGACCGCCACGCGGTCATTGGCCAGCTGCGCATCCCGCGCAAGGGTCTGGTACTTGTCGATGATTTGCTGCGGCGTGCCGCGCACCTTGCCTTCGGGACCAGAACTGTCAAAGACGCGATTGACGATATTGCCAACGCTGCGCCGATTATTCTTATTCCGCGACCGGGATTTAGATGATCTCATATCAGGTTTTTCCGCCTTTGTGGCAGTCGGAGATACCGCCCAAGGGGCCTATCCAGCTTTATCCGTCATTGCAGCGAAGCTTCTGCCTGCGCCACGGATATCGGTGATGATTTGGGTTATACGAGCGGCCCTCGCCGTGCGAGGTCGCGCTACCCGTGCCGTTCAGTAAGCATGTGCGCGCGCGTGGGGCAAGCAAAAAACGGCGCTTTTTACACCAATCTTTTGGGGAAGCGCGATTTCCCCGTGCGAATGCGATTCAGATCAAGTTCGCAATGACGACACGGTCTTTGCCGTTAAGATCCTTTAAGACATTCACCGTTTCAATTCCGGCACCGGCCAGAAGTTTTGGAACGGATTGTCCTTGATCATGGCCGATCTCCAGCAGAAGCCGCCCGCCGGCTTTCAGGGCCCTTGGGGCCTGTGCCGCAATCGCGCGATAGGCGTCGAGCCCGTCTTCCCCGGCCTCCAACGCGCTGCGAGGCTCCCAGTGTTGGACCTCCGGGGCAAGGGACGCATAGGTCGCCGCATCGATATAAGGTGGGTTGGAGACGATCAGGTCGAACTGCTCCGGCACTTCTGCCAGCCAATCCGAGCGGCGGAACTCACTTCGATCGGTCAGGTCCAGCGTGGCCGCGTTCCGGCGCGCCACAGCGAGAGCAGGCTCCGAGATATCCACGCCAATACCGCGTGCCGTCGGACGCGCCGCCAGCAGCGACAGCAGGATACAGCCCGAGCCCGTGCCGATATCGAGCACATGGTCGAACGGGCGCGAAAGGGCCGCCTCGACGAGGGTTTCCGTATCCGGGCGCGGGTCGAGCACATCGGGCGTGACCTCGAACGCGTGCTCCCAAAAGGCGCGGGTTCCGATGATCTGCGACACCGGCTGACGGGCCACACGTGCATCAACGGCATCCTTCAAAAGGTAAAGCGTCCAGTCATTCGGCGCCTCGCGGGTCTGAGGCTCGGGGTCTTCCTCCCCCTTGCCATAGGCCCAGTCATAGAGGCGCCGGTAGTCCCCGGTCGGATCCGCCACCCCGGCCTCGGTCATGGCGCGAATGGCCTCTGCCTGCCCCGGGATCATCCGTCCACTTCCGCCAGTAGCCGCGCCTGATCATCTGCGATGAGCGCGTCGATCACCTCGGTCAGATCGCCCTGCATCACCTGATCGAGCTTGTAGAGCGTCAGGTTGATCCGATGATCCGTCATCCGCCCCTGGGGGAAATTATACGTCCGGATCCGTTCGGATCGATCGCCGGAGCCGACCTGCCCCTTACGCTCCGCCGAGCGCTCTGCATCGGCGCGCTGACGTTCCAGATCATAGAGCCGCGCACGCATGACCTGCATGGCGATCTCGCGGTTGCGGTGCTGGGACTTTTCGGAGCTGACCACGATGATCCCCGTGGGCAGATGGGTGATCCGCACCGCCGAGTCGGTGGTGTTCACATGCTGCCCGCCCGCCCCGCTGGCGCGCATGGTGTCGATGCGCAGATCGCTGGCCGGGATGTCGAGATCGACCTCCTCCGCCTCGGGCAGGACCGCGACCGTCGCGGCGGAGGTGTGGATCCGCCCGCCGCTTTCGGTCACCGGCACGCGCTGCACCCGGTGCACGCCGCTCTCATATTTTAGCCGCGCGAAAACGCCCGGTCCGGCCACATTGGCAATGACTTCCTTGATACCGCCCAGCTCCGTGTGGTTTTCCTCCACGATCTGGAAGCGCCAGCCCTGCCCTTCGGCATAGCGCTGGTACATCCGCAGGAGATCCCCAGCAAAGAGCGCGGCTTCCTCACCGCCGGTCCCCGGGCGGATCTCGATCATCGCAGGGCGCGCATCGGCGGCATCCTTGGGCAGAAGCGCCAGCCGCAGGGCGTGCTCCATCTCCGGGATCCGGGCCTTCAGCTCTGGCAGTTCCTCTTCGGCCAGGGCGCGCATTTCGGGATCATCCATCATGGCCTCGGCCTCGGCCAGATCCTCCAACGCCTTGTGATAGGCGGAGATTTCCTCGACCACCGGCTTCAGCTCGGCATATTCGCGCCCCAGCGCGGCGATATCCTCGCCCGCCGCACCAGAGGCCATGCGCGCCTCGATATATTCGAAACGCTCGGTGATCTGGGCGAGTTTATCCGTGGGAACCATGGCGCGGGTTGTGCCGCCCGGCCCGTCCGGGGTCAAGAGCCCCCAGCGACCGCGCGTGCGCTCTTAGGGGCTGAGCTGCGCGAGCCAGCCCTCGAGCCGCTCCGCATTCACGCCCATATCCGAGCTGCCAAAGCGCAGGCGCCCATAGGCAACAAGCTCCGCCCCGTCGCCGGAAGGGATCGTGGTGACGGAGGTGAAATCGGGAAAGCCGAAGATCAGGGACCGGGTCATGTAGGTGACGCGGCCCTCCGCGACGCTGCCGGCGATCCGGCGCGTCCGCGGGGTCGCCAGCGCGATGGCATCGACCCGCGCAAGGAGCGCCTCGGGCGTCTCCGCGAAGGTCGGACTGTTTAGCGCGCCATCGGAGCGCACCAGCGCCGAGCCCTTCCCGTCGCTCAGGCTCAGATCCGTGGGGTCCACATGCCAGGCCTCAGCCTCCGTGGGTGCCAGACGAAAATACCCCATCACCCCGACCACAGCGAACATCGCCACGATGATCAGCACGCCTATCCAATTGCCCATCCCAAGGTTCCCTTTCTTGCTCCGCCCCCCTGAGGTAAGGGGTCCCTCGCTCAACGCAAGAGCGGTCAGCCCCGCCGCGTCCAGGCCCAGAGGCAGAGGATCTCTGTGAGCACATGGGCCCCGGCCACCGCTGTCGCCCCGGACGGGTCATAGGGCGGCGAGACCTCGACCACATCGCCCCCGACCAGATGGATCCCCGCCAGATCACGCAGCAGGATCGCCGCCTGTCCTGCGCTGAGCCCGCCCCAGACCGGCGTGCCCGTGCCCGGGGCCGTGCCCGGGTCGAGACAGTCAATGTCGAAGGTGAGGTATGTCTTGTGAGTCCCTAGAATTGCACGAATTTTTGCAGCTGCGGCCACGGGGCCTGCCTCATGCACCTCGCGTGCGTCGATCACGTGAAACCCGAGATCAGTCTCATTGGTCGTGCGGATCCCTACCTGCACCGAGCGGCTCGGGTCGATCAGCCCCTCCTTGACCGCCTTGTAGAACATCGTGCCATGGTCGAGCCGGTCGAAATCATCATCCGGCCAGGTGTCGGAATGGGCGTCGAACTGCAAAAGCGACAGAGGTCCGTGTTTCTCGACCATGGCGCGCAGGATCGGATAGGTGATGTAGTGGTCCCCACCCATGGTCAGGGGCGCCGCCCCCGCCGCAAGGATCCCTGCGATATGCGCAGTGAGTGCGGCCGGAAAGCCCGCCGCCTTGCCATAATCGAAGGCCAGATCCCCGTAATCCACCACCGACACCTCGGTCATCGGGTCAAAGCCCCAGCCATAGGGCGGATCGAAGGGTTGCAGGCTAGAGGCCTCGCGGATCGCCCGCGGCCCAAGACGACAGCCGGGCCGGTTCGTCACCGACAGATCGAAGGGCACGCCTGTGACGGCCACATCCACCCCGGTCAGGTCCTTGGTGTAGCGCCGCCGCAGAAAGCTCAGCGCGCCGCCATAGGCCGCCTCATAGCTGAGACCCCGTGCGTCGCGACGTGTGAAAGCGTTGTCGACCTCGCCCGACGCGTCCTCGAGCGCCATGGATCAGGCCGGGCCCGCGCGCTCGGCGGCCTGCGCCTCGACCGCATCGGCCACAGCCTCGGCCCGGGCGGCGAGCTCGGCCATGCCCTCGGCCACGCTGGGCGGGATCATCGGCACTTCGATGCGTTCGGGCTCAGGCGCAGGGGCGTTGCGCAGAGCTTCGAGCGCGCCCATGGCCTCGGCGAGCTTGGCTTCGGCGGCATTGGCCTTGTCTTCCATGGCCGCCGTCTTGTCCGCAAGCATCAGCCCGGCCATGAGCAGCATGCGCGATTCCGGCATCCGGCCCAACTGGTCCGACAGGACCGAGGCCTCGGCATTGAGCATCTCGGCCGCCGATTGCAGAAAAGGCTCTTCCCCTGGCTGACAGGCCACGGCGAAGTTCCGACCCCCGATGGAAATGGTGACTTCGGGCATGCTCAGGCCTCCTGCGCGATCGGGGCCAGCTCGGCCAGAAGGGTTTCGATATCGCGCAGATCCGCCGCACGGGCGGTTTGCAGCGCCTCGAGATCGGCGACCAGCGCCTTGTTGATCACATCCGGATCCGACAGCCCCTCCGCCGCAGCCGCCCGCAGATCCGCATTCACCCCTTGCAGGGACTGGATCGTCGAGAGGAGGTCCCCCTTCTCCGCATCCGCCTCGGCCAGCTTGGTGCGCAGGGCCAGAACCTCGGCCTCAACCTCCTTGGCGGCGCTCAGCTGCGCCTGGATCCCGGCCAGCTCCGCCGCCAGCGCGTCCGCCCGCGCCTCGGCCGCGACCAGTTCGGAGTTGTCCTGGGGGGCTGCTAGCGCATCGACACCTGTGCGTATGCGTTCCAGAGCAACGGCGATACGCTGCTCCAACTGAGGGATGTCGCTCATGACGCGCCTCTCCTGTTCGTCTCTTTTTTTCTCGTGCTCGGTCATGTGTTCCCGCGGCTGTACGATCCTGACCTGGATGCCTCGCACCTTTCGGACCTGCCGCGCCAATACCCCAGATGCCCGGCGCCGGGCGATTCGATGGGATCGGCGTGCGCACGTTACCAAGCAGATCGCGCAAATGCGCCCCCCCATTTCGGGGGGAGGCGCGCCCCCGCCCCCTTCCATCGTCCCAGATCTGCCCGCAAAGGTTGCACTTTGCCCGCCGATGGTTAAAGAGCGGCCCACGGCGTCGCGCCGACCCGTTGAAATACGAGCCGAGAAGGACGAAGCCTCCGTGGATATAGCTGCCCTGCGCTCTGCGCACCCTGAACACTGGATGAAAGCGACCGCGATCCGGAGCCTGACCCTCGACGCGGTGGCTGCCGCGAATTCGGGGCATTCGGGGATGCCGATCGGGATGGCCGATGTGGCCACCGTGCTGTTTGAAAAGCACATGAAATTTGATGCGAGCGCCCCGGACTGGGCGGACCGCGACCGGTTTATCCTGTCGGCGGGCCATGGCTCGATGCTGCTCTATTCGCTGCTCTATCTCACCGGCTACGAATCCATGCCCCTGTCGGAAATCAAGAATTTCCGGCAGCTTGGCGCTTCGACCGCCGGGCACCCGGAATTTGGTCACGCCGCCGGGATCGAGACGACCACCGGCCCGCTTGGCCAGGGGATCGCGACCGCCGTGGGCTTTGCCATGGCCGAAGAAATCCTGCGCGCGCGCTGGGGTGCCAAGATCATGGATCACCACACCTGGGTGATCGCGGGCGATGGCTGCCTGATGGAAGGTGTCAGCCAGGAGGCGATTGCCTTCGCCGGGCGTCAGGAGCTGAGCAAGCTCATCGTGCTCTGGGACGACAATGGCATCACCATCGACGGCAAGGTCGACCTGTCGGACCGCACCGATCAGCTTGCGCGGTTTGCCGCCTCCGGCTGGGACGTCTTCTCCTGCGATGGGCATGACCCCGCCGATATCGACCGCGCCATCACCGAGGCCAAGGCCAGCGCCCGCCCGGCGATGATCGCCTGCAAGACCCATATCGCCCTCGGCCACGCGGCTCAGGACACGTCCAAAGGCCATGGCGCGCTGACCGATGGCGACCAGAACGCCGCCGCCAAGGACGCCTGGGGCTGGTCCGGCGCCGCCTTCGAGGTTCCGGCGGATGTGAAATCCCAGTGGGAGGCCATCGGGGCGCGCGGTGCCGCCGAGAAAGCCGCCTGGGAGGCGCGCTTTGCAAAGCTCTCCGGCGCCAAGCAGACCGAGTTTGCCCGCACCTTCTCGCGCGAGCTGCCCAAGAAGCTCAGCGCGACGATCAAGGCGCTGAAAAAGCAAACCTCCGAGGACGCGCCCAAAGTGGCGACCCGCAAGGCCTCGGAGTTGGCGCTTGGCGTGATCAACCCGATCATGCCTGAAACCGTAGGCGGCTCGGCGGACCTGACGGGGTCAAACAACACCAAGACCGCCGATCTCGGCACCTTCATGCCCGAGAGCCGCGATGGCCGCTACGTCTACTACGGCATCCGCGAGCACGGCATGGCCGCGGCGATGAACGGCCTCAGCCTCCATGGCGGGCTGCGCCCCTATGGCGGGACCTTCATGTGCTTCACCGATTATGCACGCGGGGCCATGCGTCTCTCGGCGCTTATGAAGCAGCCGGTGGTCTATGTGATGACCCACGACTCGATCGGTCTGGGCGAAGACGGTCCGACCCACCAGCCGGTGGAGCATCTGGCCATGCTGCGTGCCACGCCCAACACGCTGGTCTTCCGCCCCGCCGACGCGGTGGAGACCGCCGAGGCCTGGGAGCTGGCGCTGCAACAGACCGAGACGCCCTCGGTGCTCGCCCTGTCGCGTCAGGGTCTGCCCACGGTGCGGACCGAGCACAAGACCAAGAACCTGACGGCGCAGGGCGGCTACGTGCTGGCCGAGGCCGAGGGCAAGCGTCAGGCGATCCTGATGGCCACGGGCTCCGAGGTCTCCATCGCCATGGCGGCGCGGGATCTGCTGCAGGCCGAGGGGATCGGCACGCGCGTGGTCTCCATGCCCTGCTGGGAGCTCTTTGAAGAGCAGCCCGACGCCTATCGCCGCCGTGTCCTGCCCGCAGGGCCGGTGCGTGTGGCGGTCGAGGCCGCGATACGCTTCGGCTGGGACCGCTGGCTCTATGGCGAGCGCGGCAAGCGTGAAAAGGGCGGATTTGTCGGGATGCATGATTTCGGCGCTTCCGCCCCGGCGGGCGAGCTTTATGCGCATTTCGAGATTACGGCCGAGGCGACCGCCGCCAAGGTCAAGGAAATGCTCTGACCCCATCCGGTCAGCCCGCAGACCACCGCCCGTCGGAGAGACCCGGCGGGCGGTTTGCGTTTGCGCGTCTCAGCTCTTGAGGCGATGCACCAAGGCCGTGGCCCGGGTCACAACCGGCACAATGGCCAGCCCCAGCACCAAGCCGAAAATGCCGTCCAGGGTCGCGGTGACCAGCCATTCCACAAAGCCCTGCGCCACCCCCAGAGCGTGGGCCACCCCGGCCGCGATACCGTGGATCAGATGGGCCGGGCCTCCGACGCCCAGCTCCTCGAGACTGTGCAGGATGATCGACCCGCCAACCCAGAGCATGGCTGCGGTGCCGACGATGGTCAGAAGCTTCATGAAGGCAGGCATCCAGGTCACGATCCCCCGCCCGAGGGCCCGGGTCGCCGACAAGCTGCCTTCCTTCGCCAGATGTAGCCCCACATCATCGGCCTTCACGATCAGCGCGACACTGCCATAGACCAGCACCGTGATCCCCACGGCCACCAGCGCCAGGGCCACGGCCTGAAATACCACGCTGTTCGGTGGCAGGGCCGCCAGGGCAATGGTCATGATCTCAGCCGAGAGGATGAAGTCGGTCTTGATCGCGCCCGAGACTTTGGCCTCCTCCAGATGGGCGGCGGTGACGGGCGGGCCTGTCTCTTCCTCGGGGCCGTGATGGCTGGGAAAGAAGACGTGGAGGATCTTCTCCGCCCCCTCAAAACAGAGGTAAGCGCCCCCCAGCATCAGAAGCGGGGGAATCATCCACGGCGCAAAAGACGCCAGAAGGAGCGCCACGGGCAGCAGGATCAGCAGCTTGTTCTTGATCGAGCCCTTGGCGATCCGCCAGACGATGGGCAATTCCCGCGACGCCTCAAAGCCTTGGACGTATTTGGGCGTCACCGCCGCGTCGTCGATCACCGCCCCCGCCGCTTTGGCGCCCGCCTTGCCCGCCTGGGCCACCACATCGTCCAGAGAGGCCGCCGCCACCTTCGCCAGGGCCGCCACGTCATCCAGCAATGCTATCAATCCGCTCATGGTTCTCTCCTACCTGCCTCTTGTTAACGCATTCCGCACAGGGGAGTTGCGAAATTCCGCCAAGGCGTTAGCGCCAACAGCTTATGTTTTCGCTAACATATTAATGTAGCGACATTTTCTCTCTTTTTTCTGCACCTGCAACAGGCTAGGTCAATGGCAGAATACGACGGAATACCGTGGCCCACATCCCCCGGGCCCACGCGACCAGACCGGCGCGCACCGCCTGGAACAGGGTCGCCAATGCTTAAGGAGCGTGTGAGATGACGATTACTGTAGGGATCAACGGATTTGGCCGCATCGGACGCTGCACGCTGGCGCATATCGCAGAGAGCGCGCGCAACGATGTGCAGGTCGTCAAGATCAACGCCACCGGGCCGATCGAGACCAACGCGCATCTTCTGAAATATGACAGCATCCATGGCCGCTTTGGCGGCACCGTGAAAGTGGATGGTGACAATCTGGATCTGGGCCGCGGCCCGATGAAGGTCTTCTCGACCTATGACCCGACCGAGCTCGACTGGTCCGGGGTGGATGTGGTTCTGGAATGCTCCGGCAAGTTCAATGCCCGCGACAAGGCGGCGGTCCATCTCGACCACGGCGCCAAGCGCGTGCTGGTCTCGGCCCCTGCCAAGAACGCCGACAAGACCATCGTTTATGGCGTGAACCACCGCAGCCTGACCACGGATGACCATGTGGTCTCCAACGCCTCCTGCACCACGAACGGCCTCGCACCGCTCGCCAAGGTGCTGAACGACGCGATCGGCATCGAGCGCGGGATCATGACCACGATCCACAGCTATACGGGCGACCAGCCGACCCTGGATCGCCGCCACAGCGATCTCTACCGCGCCCGCGCCGCGGCCATGGCGATGATCCCGACCTCCACCGGGGCGGCCAAAGCCATTGGCGAAGTGATCCCGGAGCTGTCCGGCAAGCTCGACGGCACCGCCCTGCGCGTGCCGACGCCGAATGTCTCCGCCGTGGACCTGACCTTCGAGGCGGGCAAGGACGTAACCGTCGAAGACGTGAACGAGATCGTGCGCGAAGCTGCACAGGGCCATATGGGTGCCGTGCTCGCCTATGATCCGGAGCCCAAGGTCTCCATCGACTTCAACCACACAACGCATTCTTCGATCTTCGCACCGGACCAGACCAAGGTCATCGGCGGGCGGACCGTGCGTGTGATGGCGTGGTACGACAATGAGTGGGGCTTCTCCTGCCGTATGGCCGATACCGCCGCTGCGATCGGTCGCCTGATCTGACCCCTCTTTGAGACAAGTCAGCCTGCTGAAGGGCGCTCCACCGGGGCGCCCTTTTCCGTTGCCGCCGCCTTTGCGCCTCTGCGCGGCTGATGCAGGCCGGTCACGGCCCCGCCGAGGGCCTGTGCCCCCTGCGTCAGCCGCTTGCAACCGCCAAATGTTAGCGGTACCATTCGCGCGACCCCCGCATGGCGAGGGAACTTCAGCAAACGGGGGACGCAGATGGCTGTGCAAGTGGCGATTAACGGGTTTGGTCGAATCGGACGGAATGTCCTGCGGGCGATCCAGGAATCCAGCGATACCGATGTCGAGGTCGTCGCGATCAATGATCTGGGACCGGTGGAAACCAATGCGCATCTCTTGCGCTACGATTCCGTCCATGGCCGGTTTCCCGGCGAGGTGACCGTCTCTGGCAGCTCCATCGATGTGGGCTCCGGCCCGATCGAGGTGACCGCGATCCGCGAGCCCAAGGACCTGCCCTGGGGCCATGTGGACATCGTGCTGGAATGCACCGGCATCTTCACCGCCCGCGACAAGGCCGCACTGCATCTGGAAAACGGCGCCAAGCGCGTGCTGGTCTCGGCCCCGGCTTCGGGCGCCGATAACACCATCGTCTATGGCGTGAACCACAAGACGCTCTCGGGATCGGATATTGTCGTCTCCAACGCCTCCTGCACCACGAACTGCCTCGCGCCCGTGGCTTCGGTCCTGCAAGAGGAGATTGGGATCGTCAAAGGTTTTATGACCACGATCCACAGCTATACGGGCGATCAGCCGACGCTGGACACGATGCACAAGGATCTCTACCGCGCCCGGGCGGCGGCGATGAACATGATCCCCACTTCCACCGGGGCCGCGCGCGCCGTGGGGCTGGTGCTGCCTGAGCTTGACGGCAAGCTCGACGGGGTCGCGATCCGCGTGCCCACGCCGAATGTTTCGGTCGTGGACCTGACCTTCGAGGCCGCGCGCGAAACCACCGCCGAGGAGATCAACGCCGCCATGAAATCCGCCTCCGAAGGCCGCCTGGCCGGCGTGCTCGGCGTGACCGATGACAAGCTCGTCTCCATGGATTTCAACCACGATCCGCGCTCGTCGATCTTTGCCACAGACCAGACCAAGGTGCTCGAGGGCACCATGTGCCGGGTCCTGAGCTGGTACGACAACGAATGGGGCTTCTCGAACCGCATGGTCGACACGGCCAAGGAAATGGCGAAGTTCCTCTAAGCCTCAGGCGCAATGATCGGGATATGTGGGGCCGCCTCGCGCGGCAGCACTCCGGTCAGGCGCGGATCGTCGAACACCTCCACCTGCTGGCGCACGGGGCGAAACCCGGAGCGCCGGTAGAGCGCCAAAGCGCCAGGATGGTCGAAAGTGCAGGTATGGACATGCATCCGGGCGATCGGCTCTGACCACGCGATCTCGATCCCCTGATTGATCAGGGCGGTGCCCAGGCCCCGCCCGGTCATCCCCGCCTCGAGCCCCAGAAAGGCGAGTTCGCAGGCCCCCTCCTCCCGGAAATCCAACTCCAAGAGCCCGACGGCGCGGGCGCTTTCGCGCAACTCATGGATCTGCACCTTGGGGTCGTGAAGGATACCGGACAACTCCGCGTCCGACATCAACAGCCGCGAGCACCAAAGCCAGCCCGCGCCCCCGACCCGGTAGAAGAGATCGCGATAGGCCGCGAGCTCGGGGCTCGGCACATGGGTGAGCGTCAAATCACCGAGATCCGGGGCCGGATGGAGCGCCGGCCGCGCCGTCATTTCCAGTTGGGTGACAATCGCGGCAACCTTGCCCGGCGGGATATCGGTGAAGCCGTCCGGCTGGCTCATGCGACCTGTCTCCGCGCGGCGAAATGACCGGAAAATGTGCACCCGCAGCAAAGGGTAAACGCCCTGTGAATCACCTTGCATAAAACGCATAACGGACAGTCCGAAATGTGCGTTGTTCTGCAGCGCGGCATAGCCCATTTATGCGTTGTGAGCGCTAACGCTTGCACTTAACCCCTCTCTCCCTGGAGTGTCTCTATGACCAACATTCTGCACACGATCCGCTCCGCCGCCGCCAAGCGTATGGCTTATGCCCGCACGGTTTCGGAGATTGAAGCGATGCCGTGGGAAACTGCCCACGACCTGGATATCGACCGCACAAACGCGCGCGCCATCGCTCGCAAGACCGTCTACGGTTACTGAGCGGCCCGCATCATCTTGGACCCGAAACGGTCCAGCAACGCAGCCTTAACCGGGGACGTCACAAACGGCGTGACGTCTCCGCCCAATCG
This sequence comes from Dinoroseobacter sp. S76, assembly GCF_049801095.1. NCBI lineage: Bacteria > Pseudomonadati > Pseudomonadota > Alphaproteobacteria > Rhodobacterales > Roseobacteraceae > Dinoroseobacter > Dinoroseobacter sp. S76. Next base: position 357,231 of record NZ_JBNAGH010000002.1, read on the forward strand.
GGCGATCTCCTTGACCAGTTTCGAGGCGATCGCCTGATGCTCGGCTTCGGCCATGAGGAACACGGTCTCGATGGAATCGTCGAGCCGCCGGTTCATCCCCACCATCTGAAATTCGTACTCGAAATCCGCCACGGCCCGCAGGCCGCGAATGATCATGGTCGCCCCCACATCGCGGGCGCAATCGATCAGCAGGTTTTCAAAGGGATGGGCCACGATCTCGATCCCGAGATCCTTGGACACTTCCGCGCATTCCGCCTCGAGCATGGCGACCCGCTCATCGAGCGAGAACATCGGGCCCTTGTCGCGGTTGATGGCAACGCCGATCACGAGGCGATCCACAAGGGTTGCCGCGCGGCGGATGATATCCAGATGACCAAGCGTCACCGGGTCGAACGTCCCGGGATAAAGACCGATACGCATGGCTGTCTCCTTAGAAAATGACCGCCCGGGCCAGCAGATGTGCCCGGGATAGATCGCTATGCGTGAGTTTGCAATCGCAAGGGCTAGAAGCCCATGATCATGCCTTCGAGCGCTTCTTTTTCCATGCTCACCTCCTGCAGGCGTGCCTTCACAGCATCGCCCAGAGTGATCACGCCCACCATAGCGCCGTCCTGCACCACAGGCATGTGGCGGAACCGCCCTTCGGTCATTTTGCGCAGTACGGTGTCGGCGCTGTCCTCCGGCTCGCAGGTCACCGGGTCCTTGGTCATCATCTGACCCACAGTGTCGTCCATGCAGGTTGCCCCGCGGGCGCCCAGTTCGCGCACGATGTCGCGCTCGGACAGAACCCCTTCGGCTGTCTTGCCGTCGCTGGAGACCACCAGGGTCCCGATCTTGCGCGCCGACAGGGTCTTCGCCGCCTCGGTGACGCTCGCATCCGGGGCAATGGTCACGACCTCCGAACTGGCCTTGGACTTCAGGATTTGATGTACCAGCATGAGCGCTCCTCCAAACTTCTTTGCTTGAGGGTCGCCGGGGGCACGGCGCTCTGTCAAGCGCTGCGCTCAAGTCGGGCGAGTTCGTCGCGGAAAAAACCCGCGAAAATACGTGCGATGCGCTGCAAAGCTACGACTTTTTGGTCATCCGCATGGCGCACGAGGTAGAAACTCCGGGTCAGGGAGATGCGCTCGGGCAGGACCCGGACCAGCTCCGGGGCGGCGGGCGTGGCGAAGTCGTGGACGATCCCGAGCCCGGTGCCCGCCTTCAGGAGGTTGAGCTGCACGGCCACGGAGTTCGAGCCGAGATCCGGACGGTCGAGCCCCACTTCGGCGAGGTAATCAAGCTCCCGGTCAAAGACCATATCCGGGATATAGCCCACGATGCGGTGGGCCCTCAGATCCTCGGGGATCGCGACGGGCGCACGGGCCAGCAAGTCGCGATGTCCCATCAGATGCAGCCGGTAATCGCTCAGCTTCTGCACCGTGAGGCGCCCAGCCTCGGGCGGGGAGACCGTGACCGCGAAATCCGCTTCGCGCTTTGACAGGTTGATCACCCGGGGCAGCGCGATGATCTGCAGCTCGAGCCTCGGGTGCTGCTCCAGCATGCGCGCGCAGACCGCGGGCAGCAGGTAGTTGGCACAGCCATCGGGCGCACCGATCCGCACGGGACCGGCCAGATCCTCCCCCTGCCCGCCAAGCGCGTCGCCCATGGCCCGGGCCGCGCGCTCCGCCGCCTCGGCATGGGGCAGATAGCGTGCGCCGGCCTCGGTCAGCTGATAGCCCTGAGGGGATTTCACGAAGAGCACCGCGTCCAGCTCCGCCTCAAGCCGCGCGACGCGCCGCCCCACGGTCGCTGGATCCAGCCGCAGGGAGCGCCCTGCCGCTGTCAGCCCCTCCCCCCGGGCCACATGCAGGAAAATCCGCAGATCATCCCAGTTCAACGCCATCACATACCTACAAAAATGCAAAACCTATTTGGCAATCTGCCGCTTCTGCGGGCAAAAATGCAAGCTATGATGGGGCCAATCGGAAATGGGAGAGCATTATGGAAGAGCTGAGCCACTATATCAACGGGGCCCGGGTGGCCGGAACCTCTGGTCGGTTCGCCGATGTAATGAACCCCGCCACGGGCGAGGTGCAGGCCAAGGTGCCGCTGGCCAGCACGGCCGAGCTCGACGCCGCCGTGCAGGCTGCCGCCGCCGCGCAACCGGCCTGGGCCGCGACCAACCCCCAACGCCGCGCTCGGGTCCTGATGGAATTCGTGCGCCTGCTGAACCGCGATATGGACAAGCTCGCCGAGGCCCTGAGCCGCGAGCATGGCAAGACCCTGCCCGATGCAAAGGGTGACGTGGTACGCGGGCTCGAAGTGGTCGAGTTCTGCATCGCTGCGCCGCATCTCTTGAAGGGCGAATTCACCGACAGCGCAGGTCCGGGGATCGACATGTATTCCATGCGCCAGGCCCTCGGCGTCGTGGCCGGGATCACGCCGTTCAACTTCCCCGCCATGATCCCCATGTGGAAAATGGCGCCCGCCCTCGCCTGCGGGAACGCGTTCATCCTGAAGCCGTCAGAGCGGGACCCCTCCGTGCCGCTGATGCTGGCGGAACTGCTCACTGAGGCCGGTCTGCCCGACGGGCTCTTGCAGGTGGTGAATGGCGATAAGGAGGCCGTGGACGCCATCCTCGACCATGACACGATCCAGGCCGTGGGCTTTGTCGGCTCGACCCCGATCGCGGAATACATCTATTCCCGGGGCTGCGCGAACGGCAAACGCGTGCAGTGCTTTGGCGGTGCCAAGAACCACATGATCATCATGCCCGACGCGGATATGGATCAGGCCGCCGATGCGCTGGTCGGTGCGGGCTACGGGGCGGCGGGCGAACGTTGCATGGCGATTTCCGTGGCCGTGCCTGTGGGTGACGAGACCGCCGACCGGCTGATCGAGAAGCTTGTGCCGCGGATCGAGGCGCTCAAGGTTGGCCCTTACACTGCGGGGACGGATGTGGATTATGGCCCTGTGGTCACCGCCGCCGCCAAGGCCAATATCGAGCGGCTCGTGCAGTCCGGCGTCGACCAAGGCGCCAAGCTGGTGGTTGATGGCCGCAATTTCAGCCTGCAAGGCTATGAGGACGGGTTCTTCGTGGGACCGCATCTCTTCGACCACGTCACCAAGGACATGGACATTTACCGGCAGGAGATCTTTGGCCCGGTTCTCTCGACCGTCCGCGCGCAATCCTATGAGGAGGCGCTTGGCCTCGCCATGGACCACGAATACGGCAATGGCACCGCGATCTTCACCCGCGACGGGGACGCCGCGCGCGACTTCGCCAACCGGATCAATATCGGGATGGTCGGGATCAACGTGCCGATCCCCGTGCCGCTGGCCTATCACACCTTCGGTGGCTGGAAAAAATCCGGCTTCGGCGATCTGAACCAGCACGGGCCGGACGCGTTCCGCTTCTATACCCGGACCAAGACCGTCACCGCCCGCTGGCCCTCGGGCATCAAGGAAGGCGGCGAGTTTTCGATCCCCGTGATGGAGTGATCGGAGACCACGCTACCGGATCAGGGCAGCTCTGCGGGGCTGCCCTTTTTCGTTTTGCCCGCCCCGGATCGCGGACAAGAAAAAAACAGCCCGGAGGCTGCTTTTCATGAGGTCGGAGAGGTCCGCGCTCAGCGCTGACGCCGGCGCCGCGCCAGGGTCAGACCGCCAAGCCCTGCCAGCAGCAGGCCAGCCGATGCCGGGAGCGGCACGATGGTCGGATCATCGATCAGCGAGACCGTGATGCTCTGGATGTTGAAGTCGTCAAACTCGCCCAGCACGAGATCCTCGGGGAACTCGAAGAAGGCGCTGATCGTCAGGGTCGTGCCCGTGACGCCGCCAAAGGAGATGAACGGATCTTCGTTGCTGATATCCACGAGCGTGTCGCCGTCCACCGTGATGGACCAGTCGTCATCCGCGTCCACAAAGCCGAAATCCACGGCTTCGAAGATCACTTCCTCGTCGAAGACAAAGGTGATCGCCTCGGCTTGCAGGGCGTCGATGGACGGATCATCGAACGGGTTGCGTGCAATCCCGATGCCTTCTGACGCGTCCTGTGTCAGGACCGGGTCGCACAGCGCCCCGCAAAATCCGGCGGTGAAGGCCTCGACCGTTCCGGAGACGGTCCCGTTATCGAATGTCCCGGTTTTGGAGCCGATCCCGAGGACCTCCCCACCGGTCAAATTGATCACCGTCGAGGCAGCGGCAGGCGCGGCCATCGCGGCAAAGGCCAGTGCGGCCCCTGTGCATAGAGACGTTTTGAACATACCCCAATACCCTTAAAAAGTGTGCGTGCTCTTATTATGCCACGTGTAACGCGTCATTTGTGTAAAAATGACCTTACGTAACCCATGCGAAACCGCGTCTAGCGCGGGTTTGCTTAATGCATAGCTAACAACAGCTTAAACTCTGAGCGCTCTACGAAGAATTCTCCGGCGTGCGGGTGTGTCGCACCACCTCTGGCTGTGGTCGAGAGGTGATTCTCCCGCAGCAGAGACTCACCCCAGCGCCCTTAATTTCTTGATGTCCGGGCCGTGGCAGGACAGTCTGAGCGAAGTTTGCACAAGACATTGAACGACCCCGGCCCGCCCCACGCGCCCCGGTCCGCGAGGAGGCCCACCCCATGTCCAGCTCCACATCCGGCACCACCGACACCCCGCAATTCTCGCTGGGGATCGAGGAGGAATACCTGCTCGTGGATCGCGACAGCCTGCGCCTCGCGGAGGCCCCCGAAGCCCTGATGGAAGCCTGCAGCGCCAAGCTTGAGGGCCAGGTGAGCCCGGAGTTCCTGCAATGCCAGATCGAGATCGGCACGGGGGTTTGCGCGACCATCGCCGAGGCACGGGACGACCTGCGCCGCCTGCGCAGCACCGTGGCCGAGGAGGCCGCGCGGTTCAACCTCGCGCCGATTGCCGCCTCCTGCCATCCCAGTGCCGATTGGGCCGAACAGCATCACACGGACAAGGAGCGCTACAAGACGCTGCAAAGGGATCTGGGCGGCGTGGCCCAACGGTTGCTGATCTGCGGGATGCATGTGCATGTGGGCATCGAGAGCGATGACACGCGCATCGACCTCCTCCCGCAGTTTTCCTATTTCCTGCCGCATCTGCTGGCGCTCTCGGCCTCCTCGCCCTTCTGGAAAGGGCGCGATACGGGGCTCGCGTCCTACCGGCTGACGGTGTTTGACAACCTGCCCCGCACGGGCCTGCCACCGGTCTTCAACTCCTGGGCAGAATACCAGCGCGCGGTACAGGTTCTGGTCAATCTCGGCCTGATCGAGGACAGCACCAAGATCTGGTGGGATCTGCGCCCCTCCCACCGTTTCCCAACGCTGGAGAGCCGGATCTGCGATGTCTGCCCCCGGCTCGAGGACACGCTGAGCATCGCCGCCGCGACCCAGGCCCTGATGCGGATGCTCTGGGGGCTCAAGACCCGCAACATGCGCTGGCGGGCCTATGACCGCTTCCTGATCGCCGAGAACCGCTGGCGCGCGCAGCGCTATGGCGCCATGGGCAGCCTCATTGATTTCGGCCGTGGCACCGTGGTCGAGAGCCGCGACCTTGTCGAAGAGATGATCGAGCTTGTCGGCGCCGATGCCGAGGCGCTCGGCGCGCTGGCGGAGGTTGAACGCCTGCGCGAGATTGCCCGGGACGGCTCCAGCGCGGACCGGCAGCGCGCCGTGCGCCAGAGCGCGCGCGACACCGGCGCCAGCGATGCCGAGGCCATGGATGCCGTCACCCGCCATCTGATCGAGGAATTCCACCGGGACCTCTGATCCTTGCCCCCCGGACGCAAGCGCGCAGGCACGCGGATAAAGCTTGCATCCGGGCCCGCCTCCGTGAAAACTAAACGCACGTTCAATTCCAGTGGGTCGGGGAGGACCGGATGGATTTTTCACTCAGCGAAGAGCAATCCGCGATCTTTGACATGGCCCGCGATTTCGGCAGTGACCGGATCGCGCCCAACGCCCTGGCCTGGGAGAAGGACGGCACGATCCCCAAGGAGCTTTGGCCCGAACTGGCGCAACTTGGGTTCGGCGGGCTCTATGTCTCGGAGGAAAGCGGCGGCGCGGGGCTGACCCGGCTGGATGCGACCCTGGTGTTCGAGGCGCTCAGCATGGCCTGCCCCTCGGTTGCGGCCTTCCTGTCGATCCACAACATGTGCGCGGCCATGCTCGACAAGTTCGGCGCGGACCCGGTGAAGGAGAAATTCCTGCCCCGCGCGCTCACCATGGAGACATTCTTTTCCTACTGCCTGACCGAGCCTGGCTCGGGCTCGGATGCCGCCGCGCTGAAGACTCGGGCCGAGCGCACGAATGAGGGCTACCGGATGACCGGGACCAAGGCTTTCATCTCTGGCGGCGGCTATTCGGACGCCTATATCGTCATGGCGCGCACGGGCGATGCGGGACCCAAGGGGATCTCGGCGCTGGTGATCGAGGATGGGACAGTGGGGCTCTCCTTTGGCGGGCTTGAGGACAAGATGGGCTGGCGCTCCCAGCCCACGCGACAGGTGCAGATGGACGATTGCCCGATCCCCGCCGACCACCTGCTCGGCGAAGAGGGTCAGGGCTTTCGCTATGCCATGATGGGGCTCGATGGCGGGCGGCTGAACATCGCGGCCTGCTCGCTCGGGGCCGCGCAGGCAGCACTGGACGCGACGCTGGCCTATATGGGCGAGCGCAAGGCCTTCGGCACCTCGATCGACCAGTTTCAGGGGCTTCAGTTCCGCCTCGCGGATATGGAGATCGAGCTGCAAGCCGCCCGCGTCTTCCTGCGCCAAGCCGCGTGGAAGCTCGACACCGGCGCGCCCGACGCCTCGACCCATTGCGCCATGGCCAAGAAATTCGTGACCGAATGCGGCAGCAAGATCGTGGATCAATGCCTGCAGCTCCATGGTGGCTATGGCTATCTGGCCGATTACGGGATCGAGAAGCTGGTGCGCGACCTGCGGGTCCACCAGATCCTCGAAGGGACCAATGAAATCATGCGCGTTCTCGTGGCCCGCGCGCTGCTGTCGGCCCGGGCATGAGCGATATCTCCATCCGCACGGACGGGGTCGCCGGACGGATCACCTTGCAACGCCCGCAGGCTCTGAACGCGCTGACCTATGACATGTGCCGCGCGATCGACGCAGCCCTTCTGGACTGGCAGGCGGATCCGGAGGTCTGGGTGATCCTGATCGAGGGGGACGGCCCCAAGGCCTTCTCCGCCGGGGGCGACATCGTCGAGATGTATGAGACCGGGACCAAGGGCGATTTCAGCTATGGCCGCACGTTCTGGCGCGACGAGTACCGGATGAATGCGCGGATCGCGGAATATCCCAAACCGGTAGTCTCCTTCCTGCAGGGCTTTACCATGGGCGGCGGCGTGGGCGTCGGCTGCCATGGCAGTCACCGGATCGTCGGCGAGAGCAGCCAGATCGCCATGCCCGAATGCGGCATCGGGCTGATCCCGGATGTGGGTGGGACCTATCTGCTGGCCCGCGCACCGGGCCAACTGGGCGCCTATTACGGCATGACCGGCGCGCGCATGGGGCCCGGGGACGCGATCCTGACCGGGTTCGCATCCCATTACATGCCCGAAGCCGACTGGGAGGCCGCCAAGGCCGCGCTCGTGGCCAGCGGCGATGTGGCGGCGCTTGTGGCCGCTTGCGACCCGCCGCCTGAGCCGCGGATCGCGCCTTTTCAGGCCGAGATCGACGCGGCCTTCGATCAGGAAAGTGGCGCCGCCGTGGCCGCAGCTCTGCGCGCGCAAGGCACGGAGTTTGCCCAGAACGCCCTGCTCGGGCTGGGACGCGCGGCCCCCCTCTCGGCAGCCTGCGCACTCGCGCTGATCCGCGCGGCAAAGAGCGGCGACCTTCGGGCCGCGCTCCAGTCCGAGTACCGCTGGACCTGGCGCGCGGCGGAGGAAGGCGATTTCCTCGAAGGCATCCGCGCGCAAGTGATCGACAAGGACCGCAAGCCGCGCTGGCAACACGCAGATCTCGACGCCGTGTCCCCGGACCGCGTCGCCGCCATGATCGCCCCGCTCGGCGCAAACGAGCTCACATTTGACGGAGAGACCCCATGAAGATCGGATTTATCGGCCTCGGCAATATGGGCGCGCCCATGGCCCAGAACCTCGCCGCCGCAGGCCACGCGGTAGCGGGGTTTGACGTTACCGGAACGGTGCCCGAGGGGCTGAGCGCGGCGAGCACGGCCGCCGAGGCCGCGACCAGCGCGGATGTCGTGATCACCATGCTGCCCAATGGGGCGATCCTGCGCGCGGTGGCCGCCGAAATCCTGCCCGCCATGACCAAGGGCGCAGTGCTGCTCGATTGCTCGACTGTGGATGTGGCCTCGGCCCGCGCCGTGGCGGCAGAAGCGGCAGCGGCCGGGCTCGGCGCGCTCGACGCGCCGGTTTCGGGCGGCACGGGCGGGGCGAGCGCCGGGACCCTGACCTTCATGGTGGGCGGTGACGCGGCGGCTTTTGCCACGGCCACACCGCTCTTTGACATCATGGGCCAGAAGGCCGTGCATTGCGGGGCGGCGGGCAATGGTCAGGCGGCCAAGATCTGCAACAACATGATCCTCGGCGTGACCATGATTGCCACTTGCGAGGCCTTTGCGCTGGCCGACAAGCTGGGGCTCGACCGGCAGGCGATGTTCGACGTGGTCTCGACTTCATCGGGGTATAGCTGGTCGATGAACGCCTATTGCCCGGCCCCGGGCGTCGGGCCGGAAAGCCCGGCGGATCGCGACTATGCGCCCGGCTTTGCCGCGGCACTGATGCTCAAGGACCTGCGCCTGAGCCAGCAAGCCGCCGAGGATGCGGATGCCGATACGCCCATGGGTGCCGTTGCCACCAAGCTCTACGAAGCCTTTGCCGAGGTAGAGGGTATGGGGGACAAGGATTTTTCCGCCATGCTGCCACGTTTTGCCGGCAAGGGGCGCGACTGAGCCGCGCCACCGGACCCGGACGCGCCCCCGCAACCGGGGGCGCAGACGCCACTCAGCGCCCTTCGAAAGATGCCGGGCGCTTTTCGAGAAAGGCCAGAACCCCTTCGCGGAAGTCGCGGGTATGGCCCATCTTGCCCTGCAACCGCGCCTCCAGCGCGAGCTGCCCCTCAAGGTCGTTGTTGAAGCTGTCCCGCAAGGCCTCCTTCACCGCCGCGTAGGCTGCGGTCGGCCCCTTGGCGAGATGGGCCGCGCGCCCGCGCCAGACGGCGTCGAATTCGTCATCGGCCACCGCCTCCCAGATCATGCCCCAATCATCGGCCTGCTGTGCAGTGATCTTGTCGGCGAAAAGCGCCGCCCCCATGGCCTTGGCAAAGCCCATCTGACGCGGCAGCCAATAGGTCCCGCCCGCATCGGGGATCAGCCCGATCCGCGTGAAGGCCTGCAGGAACACCGCCGACTCGGTCGCAATCACCACATCCGCCGAGAGCGCGAGATTGGCCCCTGCCCCCGCCGCAGGCCCGTTCACCGCCGAGATCGTCGGCACCGGGCAATCAAAAATCGCGCGCAGCATGGGCACGTATTCGTCCCGCAAGGTACGCTCCAGATCGAGATTGGCCGCCGTGGCCCGGTCACCCAGATCCTGCCCCGAGCAGAACGCCTTGCCCGCGCCGGTCAGCACCAGCACCCGCGCCTCCTCTCCGGCGAGCTTGACCGCATCGGTGATCTCGGCCCGCATCTGCGAATTCAGCGCGTTCATCAGATCGGGCCGGTTCAGGGTCAGCACCCCGATCCCGTCCTCCACGGTCAACTCGATGGTCTGATAGGTCATGCCGGGCTCCTCAAAGGCTCTCTGTCGCGGCGCAGAGTATCAGCCCGAGCAGCACGGGGAAGCGGGACGCTGGGTCATTTTTTCACCCGCGCCCCGCTTTGGGTCACTCGGCCATGGGCCAGAAGACCGTTTCGGTATTCCAGAGCGGGTGGCAGCGATGGACCACCGTCGCAAAGCTGCGCTTCATGACCTGGTCCGGGGTCGCATGCAACTTCCATGGCCCGAAATCGAACACCCCATCCGGCCGCAGCTCCGCCACATCGAGGAAGACCACGTCGATCGCCGCGTAATGGGCCGGTGTCCCGATCCGCCATTCGAGCCGCACGAAAGAGCAGTCCCGCAGCTGCATCGCATGGCCCCAGACGAGGCTGCGGTTCTCGATGTCCCGCTCCACATGGGTCACGACGGTCTTGTCGATCACAGGGAAGAAACGACCCTCGATCTGCCCGCCGAAATAGCTCGCGAAGAGAAACAGCATGCCGAAGAACACGGCCATCAAGCTCTTAGCCATGGAGGAACCCTCCTTTCAGCGCATAGGCCAGCAGAGCCAGGAGGAACGCGCCGATGATCAGCCGCACCAGCCATTTCAGCGTGTCCTCTATGGCCGTGAGGCGGCTTTCCACATTGATGCGATGCACCTCTTCGACCGCATTGCGGGTCTCGAGGATGTTCAGCCGGTTCTCGATGCTGCGTGCCCAATCCTCGTTCATGATTGGGCCTTCCACTCTGCAAGGGCCGGATTGCTCTCCGACGCGACCTCTTCGGCGGGATCCGGCGCCACCGTCGCGGGCGGACGCGCCGCCTTGGCCAGGGCCACGGTCTTGGTGATGGATTTCTGGAAATCCTGAGACTTCGACTGGTGCCGCGCGCCGAAATAGAAGGACACGATCGCGCCCAGGAGCCACCAGAGCGGCTCGGGCACCAGCGCCATGCCCTCCATGCGCGCCGCAAACCAGGCCGGATCCGCCATGGCCGAGATGAAGAGCCCCAGCGTCCCGAAGGCCAGCGCCGGGCGCGGCACCCGATTGAGCCCGTCGATCACCCTGTCAAACCGGCTGCTATGGCTGTGAGCGAACTCTGCGGCGAATTGCGCGAGCGCACCGGTGGTGAGCTGATGCTCGCGCTCCGCCCCGGCCTCGGCATTCTCGCGAAAGATCTCAATCGTCTCTTTGACGGCCTTGTTGCCATCGCCGAAGACAAAGCCGAACAGCTTCGCGATCAGGCCCATGCCGCGACCCGAGCGCGATGCTCGGCCTCCGTAAGATGAAAGCGCGGCGAGATGAATTCTTCGGCCCGGGTGATCCAGCCACCCTTGCCGCCATCCCGACGGCGCGCGTATTTCCGCGAGGCCGCACGACGGTCACCGATCCGGTAGTAGTAGTTCCGACGGGCGATCCCATAGGCATCGACCAGATGGGCCGGGGCCGCGTCATGGGCCGCATGGGCCGCCTTGGCGGTCTGCGGCCCCATGACACCATCCACCGCCACGTCCAGACCCATATCCCGCAGAAGCCGCTGGAGGATCTTGATCGCGTTGCTGCCCGCGTTGACATACATGTCGAACACGGTCGCATGGAGCGCTTCGGGCAAAAGCCCCAGCTTCGGTGCGTTGAAATACCGGGTGATGAAGATCTCGATCGCCTGCGCCTGGCTCAGGGCGCGCACGTCGCGGGAGGTCACCGCGCCATCGCCATCCAGGTCGAGCCCGAGGCGGCGCATGGTATGGATCGTGACCCCGAAATTCGTCGCCCCACCGGGATCATCCGGGTCGTTCACATAGCCGCCTTCGCGCGCCACGATCTCGCGGGCGAGTTGTTGGACATCGCGCACAGCATGCCCTCCTGCACTTGTTAAAACTTGCAGGAAGACTCAGGGGTTTTGGTTAATTTCTATAAACCTCTACGTGCGTTGGCCGTTGCACGGGGGTAGGCTCAGGATCCGCTGGTCGATCCGTAGGCATCTCCGCTGCTGGCGCTGGGGTCCTGATAGACCCCCTGCTCCTTCAGCGCGTCAATCACCTCTTTGGGCATATAGGTCTCGTCATGACGCGCCAACACCTCGGTCGCCACGAACACCCCGTTCTTGAGAGAGCCCGTGGCCACAGTCCCCTCGTTCTCGCCAAAGAGATCCGGCAACACGCCCGTGTAGCTCACCGGGACCGAGGCGCCGCCATCGGTCACATTGAAGGTGATCGTCTCGGAAGTGCCGCGCACCAGTGTGCCAATCTCGACCAGCCCGCCGATGCGAAAGACCTCGCTCTCGGGTGGCGGCGCTTCGGCCACCTGGCTGGGGGAGCGAAAGAAGTTGATCCCGTCGCGCATCGCATAACCGATCAGCGCCGTGGAGACCGCAAGGGCCACCGCGGCAATCGCGAGAATTTGGATCCGGCGTTTCTTCTTCAACCCACGCATCGTGGCCTCCGCTGCTCAGGGGCGCGTCAAGGAAAGACAGGCGCCAGCATGAGGCCCGTCGTCTCCTCAATATCTAACATCAGGTTGGCGTTCTGCAACGCTTGGCCCGAGCTGCCCTTGGTCAGGTTGTCGAGGGCCGCGATCACAATGGCGCGCCCGGGCAGCCGGTCCGCGACCACGCCGATATGCACGAAATTCGAGCCGCGCACATGGCGCGTGGACGGATGCTCGCCCTCGGGCAGCACGATGACGAAGGGCTCGTCTTCATAGGCATCCGCCAGCGCATCATAGACCTCGGACGCCTCACCTTTCACATAAACAGTGGCAATTATCCCCCTGTTTGCAGGCAACAAATGCGGCGTAAACTGTACATGCACAGGACGCCCGGCGATCTCGGAAAACTCCTGATCAAACTCGCCCAGATGGCGGTGCGTGCCCCCCACCGCATAGGCATGGGACCCCTCCGACAGCTCCGCATGAAGGAGGTTCTCCTTCAGCGACCGCCCGGCCCCGGAGACCCCGGTTTTCAGGTCGATGATGATCTCATCCAGGTCGATCACCCCAGCCGCGATAAGGGGTCGCAGGGCGTATTGGCCAGTCGCCGCGTTGCATCCCGTGCCCGCCACAAGCCGCGCGTCGCGGATCTGGGACCGGTAGAACTCGGTCAGCCCATAGACCGCTTCCTTTTGCAGGTCGAGCGCGTCATGGGCGCCGCCATACCATTTCTCGTAGGCCTCCGGATCCCGCAGCCGGAAATCCGCCGAGAGATCCACGATCTTTACGTTGCCGGGCAGCTTGGCGATCACCGCCTGGCTCGTGGCATGGGGCAGCGCGCAGAAGACCAGATCCACGGCCGCAAAATCGATCTGGTCGATCTTGACCAGCTTGGGCAGATCCAGATGGCGCAGATGGGGAAAGACCGCCCCCATTTCCTGCCCCGCCTTGCGGTCCGCGGACAGGGCCGTGATGCGCATTTGCGGATGGGTGGCGATCAACCGAACGAGCTCGGCGCCGGTGTATCCGGACGCCCCGAGGATAGCGATATTGAACATGGGTGGTCTCTGACTGACGATAGGACTTAGATGGAGGATGCGGGCTCAGCCGCGCGAAACTCGATCTTGCGTCGGAGGAATTGTGTGGCTTTGTTCGACACCGATTGGGTGTCGCCCGTGGTCAGGAAGCCGGAGGACGTCCCGGAGCCCAGCATCTCGGGCCGCCGCTTCAGGTAATCAGCGAGGCTCTCGGCCACAAGGCTGGCCTGACTATAGACCTTCACATCCGAGCCGAGCGCGTCCTGAAAGATGTCTTCCATCAAGGGGTAATGGGTGCAGCCAAGGATCGCCGCCTCCGGATGAGGCATGCGCCGTTTGAGCGCCTCCACATGGGACCGGACCAGCGCCTCGGCGAGGATCATATCGCCCTCTTCGATGGCATCCACGACACCGCCGCAGGGCTGCGCCTCCACATCCACGCCGATGGCGCGGAAGGCCAGCTCCCGCTGGAACGCCCGGCTCGACACGGTCGCGGGCGTCGCAAAAAGCGCCACATGCTTCACCGCCACTTCGCGCGGCGGGGAGTTGTCGCCCCATTGCCGCTCGGTCAGGGCCTCGATCAGGGGCACAAAAACCCCCAGCACGCGTTTATCCTCGGGGATCCAGCTCTCCTGCATCCGCCGCAGAGCCGCCGCCGAGGCCGTGTTGCAGGCCAGAATGACCAGATCACAGCCTTCGTCCCAAAGCTGCTCCACCGCATGGGTGGTCAGGTCATAGACATTCTCCGCATCGCGCACACCATAAGGCGCATGCCGGTTGTCGCCGAAATAGACAAACGGCACCTCCGGCAGACGCCGGGACACGGCGTCCAGCACCGTCAGCCCTCCAAGGCCGCTATCGAATACACCGACTGCCATCAGATCCTGTGCTTGTCTTCGAATTCATGCCCATAGCCGTGCTCCAGCAACGGCTGTGGCGACAAGCGATAGGTCTCCTCGCGCAGAAAGTCCATCATTCCCTTGGGATTTGCCAAGTAGGGCGCCAGGGCGTCGCGCCCCAGAGGCTCCCCCACAACGATCCGGACCGGGCCTCCGACGCGGGATTTGAACTCCTTGATCAGGAGCGCGGTGCGCAAATTCGCATGGAGATGGCTCGCCAGCTGGAAAAGCCGCGAGTTATGCCCCTCGAAGAAGATCGGCACGACCGTCGCCTCGGATTTCGCGATCATCCGCGCGGTGAAGCTGCGCCAGCCCGGATCCATCGGATAGCCAAAGGGCGTGGCCGAAGTGCTCACCGTGCCCCCGGGGAAGATCCCGATGGCCCCGCCTTGATCAAGAAAGCCGAGCGCCTCTTTCCGGGTGGCGATGTTGAGCGCGACGGCTTCCTTGGTCTCGTCAAAGCTGATCGGCAGGATGATCTCTTCAAGGTCCCGCGCCTTACGGAACACTTGATGGGCGAGGATCCGGTAAGCATCCCGCCGGTGGCTGAGGATCTGCCCGAGGATCAAGCCGTCAAGAATCCCGTAAGGGTGGTTCGCGATCAGAACGAGCGGGCCCTCGCAGGGAATGTTGCTGAGGCTGCCGCCGATCACCTCGAGAGACAGACGATAGCGCTCCGCCATCACATCCCAGAAGTTCCGCCCCGCCGCGACCTCATGCTCATAGCCTGCGGCCTGTTCGATCAGACGCAGGCGACCGGTGGCGTTCTCGGTCACACGGATCAGTGCCCGGCCCATCTTGGACTGGGCGGAGGACGCATAGCTGATTTCACGAGCCACTTCGCGGGATGTGGACATAGGGCGCTCCACTGGATCTGTCGTTCCCTTTAGCGCAACTGGGGCTACAGCTCCAAGTCTATTCCGCAGCCCGCGCAAGGCCCGCTTCGGCCCTGTCAAAGGCGGTCCACAGCTCTGCCCGGCGGCGGTGCATGGTCTCCTCGGCCTGTGCTTTGACCGGCCCGAAGCCGCGCACCATGTCCGGCCAAGCGAGCAGAGCTGCGGCGGCGTCCCGGCGCGTCGTATTGAGACCGGCCTGCACCTTGGCGAGGTCCGCCTCATAGAGCTTGATCAAGGCCCGCTCCCGCCGCCGCTCGGCTGTGTAGCCGAACGGGTCGAGCGGCGTGCCTCGCAGAACCTTCATCGCCGCGAGCGGCCCATAGAGCTTTTCGATCCACGCCCCGAAGGCGCGCTTGACCGGGCGACCATCCGCGCCAGTCCGCGACAGGAGCGGCGGCGCCAGATGATAGGTCAGCTTCAGATCGCCATCGAAGCTCTCCGCCGCTTTCGAAGCTGTGTCCCGCAGGAGGCGCGCGACTTCGTATTCATCCTTGTAACTCAGAACCTTGTGGTAGTTCAGCGCGACGGCTTCCTTGAGCACCGGGTCCTCCACGGCCTCCACCGCGCGGCGGTACTTCTTCGCCAGACGGGCGGATTGGTACTTGCGCAAATGATCCTCCCGGAAGGCGATCTTCTCCTCAAGCGTCTTGGGGCGCTCCACCACCTCGGCAGACAGGAGCCGCCCCGCCGCCTCCAGGTTGAGCACGGCCCAGCGTCCAAACTCGAACGCACGCTTGTTGCGCTCCACGGCGGCGCCGTTCAGCTCGATCGCCCGCAGGATCGCCTCCTGACTGAGCGGGATGAGCCCCTGCTGCCAGGCCGCCCCGGTGACCAGCATGTTGGAAAAGATTGAGTCGCCCAGAAGCTTGCGCGCGAGCTCCGAGCTGTCGAGGAAGGCTACCCCGTCCGCGCCGAGCCGCGCCTGCAGCGAAACCTGCAGGTCCGATCCCGGGATCCGGAACTCCCGATCACGGGTGAAATCACCGGTCACAATCTCGTGGCTGTTGACCACCGCGCGCGTGCGACCCTGGGTCATCATGCCCTGAATGCCGCTGCTCGCTGTCACCACCAGATCGCCTCCGATCACCCCATCGGCCTCGCCGACCGAGACCCGCACGGCGCTGATATCTTCGGGGCGTTCGGCGATCCGGCAATGGATCTGCACCGCGCCGCCCTTCTGGGCGAGACCGGCCATCTCCATCATGCCGACGCCTTTGCCCTCCAGCCGCGCGGCCATGGCCAGGGTCGCGCCGATGGTGACCACGCCCATGCCGCCCACACCGGTGATCAGCAGGTTATGGGTCCCCGAAATCGCGGGCAGGTCCGGCTCCGGCAGCGCGCCGGTCTCGACCTCCGCCGTGGCAGCCTTGCGCAGCTTGCCACCCTCCACGGTCACGAAAGACGGGCAGAAGCCCTTGAGGCAGCTGAAGTCCTTGTTGCAGGCGGATTGATCCACCGCGCGCTTGCGACCGAGCTCGGTCTCGGCAGGGACAATGGAGACGCAGTTCGATTGCACACCGCAATCGCCGCAGCCCTCGCAGACATCCGTGTTGATGAAGACCCGCTTGTCCGGATCCGGAAAGAGCCCGCGCTTGCGGCGGCGGCGCTTTTCGGCAGCGCAGGTCTGGATATAGAGGATCGCCGAGACGCCGGAGGTCTTGGCCAGCTCCTCCTGCACCTGCATGAGACTGTCCCGCCCGCTGCGCGGCAGATCGCCAGGAAAGGCGGAGAAATCAATCTCCTCCTTTTCGTCATAGACAATACGGATATTGCGCAGCCCGATCCCCTTGAGCTCCCATGCGATGCGCGCTGCGTCGAGCCCACCATCATTGGTCTGCCCGCCGGTCATGGCCACGGCGTCATTAAAGAGGATCTTGTAGGTGATATTTGCGTGTGCCGCATGGGCCGCGCGGATCGCCTGAATGCCCGAATGATTGTAGGTCCCGTCGCCGATATTCTGGAAGACGTGATCCCGGGTGGAGAACTTGCCCTCCCCGATCCAATTGGCTCCCTCGCCGCCCATATGGGTGAAGCCCGCCGTATCCCGATCCATCCAAAGCGCCATGTAATGACACCCGATCCCGGCAAAGGCATGGGCCCCCTCGGGCACCTTGGTGGAGGTGTTATGGGGACAACCCGAACAGAAATAGGCGGTGCGTTTGGCCAGATCCTCGGCATTATCCGCCCGCTTGGCCTCGTTCAGCCGCGCGACCGCCGCCTCCAGCGCCTCGGATCCGCGCCCCTCCTCGATCAGCACCTCGCCCAGCGTCTGCGCGATCGTCACCGGATCGAGCGCCCCATAGGCCGGGAAGAGCACCTCGCCCGGGGCTTTCTCGCCGCCATAGACCCGCCGTCCGCGCCGGTCGTTGAAGATCGTCTCCTTGACCTGCACCTCAAGCAGTTTGCGCTTCTCCTCGACCACAACGATCAGGTCGAGCCCCTCGGCCCAATCAAGAAACCCGGTCCGGTCCAGCGGCCAGGTCATCCCGACCTTGTAGGTGGTGATCCCGAGCGCCTCAGCCCGCTCCGCGTCGATGCCCAAGAGGTCGAGCGCATGGCTCAGATCCAGCCAGTTCTTGCCCGCCGCGAGAAAGCCGATCTTGGCCCCGGGCTTGCCATAGACCCGCTTGTCGATCTTGTTGGCATGGCCGAACGCCTCGGCAGCGTAGCGTTTCTGACCGATCAGGCGCTCTTCCTGGGGGATCCAGCTGTCCACGAGACGGATGTTCAGACCACCCTCGGGCAAGACGAAATCCGGTGTCACGAAACTCATGCGATCCGCACGGCCATCCACGACCGCCGTGGCCTCCACCGTGTCCTTCATCGCCTTCAGCCCGACCCAGACCCCGGCATAGCGGCTGAGCGCCCAGCCAAAGAGCCCGTAGTCAAGGATCTCCTGCACGCCCGCCGGGGAGAGGACCGGCATATAGGCGTCGAGCAAGGCGAATTCCGACTGATGGCAAGTGGTCGAGCTTTCGCCCGTGTGGTCATCGCCCATCACGAAGATCACGCCACCATGGGGGGAGGTCCCGGCGAGATTGGCATGTTTCATCACATCGCCCGTGCGATCGACGCCCGGGCCCTTGCCATACCACATGCCAAAGACGCCATCATGGCGCCCTTCGCCCCGCAGCTCGGCTTGCTGGGTGCCCCAGAGCGCGGTCGCCGCCAGATCCTCGTTGAGACCGGGTTCGAACTCGACCCCTGCGGCCCGCAGGGTGTCAATGTTTTGCCCCATCTGCTGATCCACCGCCCCAAGCGGCGAGCCGCGATATCCGGTGACATATCCAGCGGTGTCGAGCCCCGCCGCCTTGTCCCGTGCCGCCTGCATCAAAGTCAGACGCACCAGCGCCTGCGTGCCATTCAAAAGGACCGGAGACGCCTCCAGATCCAGCCGATCAGACAGATTTACATCGAGCAAACTCATCGCGATCCCTCCCAGACGGTCAAAGCTGATCCCAATATAGGTCAAATTTCCTGACCTACAAAATCAATTTCGCGCCAAAGACTTCATTGCGCGCAGAGGCCCCTTGCGGGTAACTGTTAGCGCAAAATACAACCTACAGGGACATTATCGGACCATGGACTGGGACAAACTGCGGATCTTCCACGCGGTCGCGGATGCGGGCAGCCTGACACATGCGGGCGATTCCCTGCATTTGAGCCAGTCAGCCGTCAGCCGACAGATCCGCGCGCTTGAGGAAAGCCTCAACACGATCCTGTTCCACCGCCATGCCCGCGGGCTGATCCTGACCGAACAGGGAGAGCTCCTGTTTGATGCCACCGCCGCCATGTCGAAACGGCTCGAAGCAGCCTCGGCCCGGATCCGTGACAGCGAGGAGGAGGTGTTCGGCCAGCTCCGTGTGACGACCACGATCGGCTTCGGCTCCCTCTGGCTCGCGCCGCGCCTCTCGCGGCTCTATGAGCGCTACCCGGACCTGAACGTTGACCTGATGCTCGAGGAGCGCGTGCTGGACCTGCCCATGCGCGAGGCCGATGTGGCGATCCGCATGAAGGAGCCGAGCCAGGCAGACCTCATTCGCAGAAAGCTGATGACAATCCGCATGCGTCTTTATGCATCGCCCAGCTATCTGGCGCGTAATGGCCGCCCGTCGAAGATCAGCGATATCTCGGATCACCGGATCATCTGCCAGAACAGCGACAGCGCGCAGGTCAGTGCCGGCGGGCTCTTGGTGCGCGAGATCTTCAACAATGACGTTACGCACTCGCTGATGGTGAACAACTATTTCGGTGTGCTGCAGGCAGTGATCAACGATCTCGGCATCGGGGTGCTGCCGGACTATCTCGTCACGGATTTCCCGCAGCTCGAACAGGTCATCCCCGATTTCGAGAGCAGCGATGTCCCCGTCTTCCTCGCCTATCCCGAGGAGCTGCGTCACTCCAAGAGGATTGAGGCCTTCCGCGACTTCGTGGCCGAGGAAGTCATCGCCTATCGCCGCGCAAAACGTGACGTCGACGAGTAGCTATGCGTTTCCGTCATAGCGGAATTGCGCACCTGCGGCATTTTTCATTCTTGATCGAAAATGAGGCGCGTCCTATCTGATGTGCATAGGACAACGGCATGTTGTTCTATACCTCCCTGTTGGACTTAGGCCGAGCTTATGCTCGGCCCTTTTTTTTGCCGGTTTCTCAACCCGATACCGTTCCGAGATGCAAGCCCCATAGGGCTGCTCCCTGCGGGTGATCGCACGATTGGCCCGTTTCGAGACGCAAGCGGCCGCCCCTACGCTGCATCCGCATCGGGTTCGGAAAGCTGCCGGGTCCACATCGCAGCGTAGCGCCCGCCATTTCCGACAAGCACCTCATGGGTGCCCTGCTCCACCACCACACCGTTCTCCAGCACGATGATCAGATCCGCCTCCACCACCGTGGACAGACGGTGGGCAATGGTGATCACACTGCGCCCCTGCCCCATGGCGGCGAGACTGTCCTGAATGTCCCGTTCCGTCTCGCTATCCAGCGCCGAGGTCGCCTCATCCAGCAGCAGGATCGGTGGGTCCTTCAGCAAGGTGCGCGCGATGCCGACCCGTTGTTTCTCACCACCCGAAAGCTTCAGCCCGCGCTCGCCCACCTTGGTCTCGTAGCCCTCGGGCAGGCTTTGGATGAAGTCGTGGATCTTGGCCGCCTTGGCCGCGGCCTCGATCTCGGACCGGCTGGCGGCGGGGCGGCCATAGGCGATGTTATAGAGGATCGTGTCGTTGAAGAGCACCGTGTCCTGCGGCACCACGCCGATCTGCGCATGCAGGCTTTCCTGCGTGATGTCGCGCACATCCTGCCCGTCAATCCGCAGCGCGCCCTCGGAGACATCGTAGAACCGGAAGAGCAGCCGCCCGATGGTCGACTTCCCCGAGCCCGAGGGCCCCACAATCGCCACGGTCTGTCCTGCGCCCACCCGCAGGCTCACCCCTTTGAGGATCGGACGCGCCGCGTCATAGCCGAAGACCACATCGTCGAGCACAACTTCGCCGCCAGTCACACGGATCTCTGGCGCATCCGGCTTGTCCTGCACTTCGGCGGGCTGCTCAAGCAGATGGAACATATCCCCCATATCGATCAGGGCCTGCCGGATCTCGCGATAGACCGTGCCGAGGAAGTTCAGGGGCTGGGTGATCTGCAGCATATAGGCGTTGACCATGACGAAATCGCCCACGGTCAGATCGCCCCGCTGCACGCCAAGCGCCGCCAGCACCATCACCCCCACCAGCCCCGAGGTGATCAGCACCGACTGTCCGAAATTCAGAAACCCGAGGGTGTAGCTCGTGCGCAGGGCGGCGGCCTCATAGCCCTCCATCGCGCTGTCATACCGCTCCGCCTCGCGCCGTTCGGCCCCGAAATATTTGACCGTCTCGAAGTTCAGAAGGCTGTCGATGGCCTTCTGGTTCGCATCCGTGTCCTGCCGGTTCATCTCGCGGCGGATCCGCACGCGCCACTCGGTGACCTTGAACGTAAACGTCACGTAGAGCGCGATGGTCGCGGCTACCACCAGCAGGTAGCTCGCATCGAAATAGACAAAGAGAATGATCGAGATCAGCGAAAGCTCGAGGATGAGCGGCCCGATGGAAAAGAGCATGAACCGCAGGAGGAACTCGACTCCCTTCACCCCCCGCTCGATGATCCGGCTGAGCCCGCCGGTCTTGCGCGTGATGTGATAGCGCATGGAGAGGCGATGGATATGGGTGAAAGTCTCCAGTGCAAGGGTGCGGAGCGCCCTCTGCCCGACCTTGGCAAAGATCACATCGCGGAGCTGCTGGAACCCCACTGTCATCAGCCGCGCCATGCCATAGGCCACGGTCAGCCCCACGGCCCCCACCGCCAGCAGCATGGTGTCCGACGGCGCGTCCCCTGCGAGCGCATCCACGGCGAGCTTGTAGAAAAACGGCGTGCCCACCGCGATGAGCTTGGCCATGAAGAGCGCGGCCATGGCCAGCACCACCCTGCGCTTCACCCAAGGCATGTCATCGGGCCAGAGATAGGGCGCCACGCGGCGGATCACCATCCAACCGGAACGTCGTGTTTCGCTGTCACTGGGATCGTCAGAAAGTCGGGCACCGCGCATGGCCGGCACCCTAGACAGAGCCTGTCCGGAAGGCCAGAGGGCTTACTGGTCCGGCACCACAAACACCTGACCGGGGTAGATCAGGTCCGGGTTGCGGATCCGGTCTCGATTGGCGTCAAAGACGCGAACAAACTGCGTGCCCTCGCCGTAATTCTCGCGCGCGATCTGCCACAGGGTGAAGCCCGGCTGAACGGTCACGATCCCGGCGACTGAACGCGCACCTTGTGCGGCGTCACGCTCTACGGTCTCAGCCTCGGAGAGTGTTTCGGTCCCTGTCGTGTCGGACTGGGGCTCGGCGGCCTGCGTGGCCGCAGCAGCACGGACAGCGTCTTCGGGGATCGCGCGCTCGAACGGGGTTTCGAAGCGCGACACCACGGTGCCGCTCTCATCCACCTCATCGGCGCGCAGAGTATAGAGGCCGCTCTTGATCCCGGTCACGCGTGCCTGCCAGATCCCGGCTTCCGCGACAGCAGCCCGATGGGCGAGCGCATTGTTGAGATAGATCCGCACCTCGCGCCCCGGCACTGCCCGGCCCAGGAGAATGACCTCCCCGCCCGCATCATAGGAGATCGTATCGATCACCACGTTGCGCGATTGCGGCACGCCCGGGCGCTCAGGCTGGGCGCTCGGCGCCGCTGGCCGCGCAACACCTGCATCAGAGACGATCACGACTTGCGGGGCTGCGGCGATGACGGGCTCCTCCGGCGTGGCCTCTGGTGTGGTGGCGCTGTCCGGGTCGGACAGCGCGGACGCGCCCTGCTCCGCCGCCGGAGGACGCTCGGTCTCGGCGGATGGGGGCAGCGTGGCATCCGCGCGCAGGATCGCCTGCGGAGCCGCAGGCGCTCGGGCAGCGGATCCCGCAAAGGGCGACACCAGTGCGGTTTCGCGCGAGGCGATCACCGCGCCAGAGGTCCATTCCGCCTCCAACGTCATGGAGCGCGCAGTCTGTGAGGGGGCGAGATCGAACAGCGCCACGAAATTGCCACGACGGTCTGCGGTCGTCTCCGCAACGGTTTCCCCATCCACCAGGACGCGCACGGTTTCTCCGGGCGCGGCACTCCCGGCGACCACGGCTCCGCCGCTGGGATCGACACGGATCACGTCGAAGGCCGGCACGTCCTCCGGGGTCGCCTCTGGCTCAGCAATCTCGATGGGAGCTTGGCTCGGCTCCTCAGCGGGGGCCGATGTCTCAGCCTCTTGCAGCGTTGCATCCGGAATGGGCGCGGGTTCGGGCGCAGTCTCCACGGTCTCCGCGGGCGCGACGGCGGTTTGCTCCACCGGCGCAGGCGCTGCCACCTCGGGCGCGGGATCGGCGGGCGCGGTCGCTTGCGGGGGCGTCTCCTCGACGGCTGCAGGTGCAGGGGTCGTGCTTGGTGCCGGGGTGGGATCGAGTGCCGCCGTCTCCGGCGCCTCATCCGGGCTCAGCACACCCCAGGCAAGGAGGCCAGCCAGCACGAGAACAGCCGCTGTGAGCCCGCCAGACAGGATCTGACTCAGGCCGCCGCTTCCTCCTGTCCGTGAATGGCTTCTGCCCATCTCCGCTCCCCGTTTTGGCAGGTCGCGCCGGGTGATGGCCGGTCAACATCCTGACATGTGCGAGATGAGGTACCTTATCCACATGTTTACAAAGGGGAAAGGGTCAATCACACAGGCGTGTAACAGTGTGGGCAACCCCGGAGATGGAAAACATGGCCTCGATATGTGTGTTTTGCGGGGCCCGACCGGGCCTCGATCCTGCCTATGAAGGGGCTGCAACCGCGCTCGGCACGTGGCTCGCGCAAGCCGGGCATCAGCTGGTCTATGGGGCCGGAGATGTGGGTCTGATGGGCCATGTGGCCCGCGCCTGTCAGGAGGCCGGAGGCGACACGTTCGGGGTCATTCCCACCCATCTGCTGGAGATGGAGGTGGGCAAAACCGATCTCAGCCGCTTTGTCGTGACCGAGACCATGCATGAGCGCAAGAAGGTGATGTTCACCAACTCGAACGCCATTGTCGTGCTGCCCGGTGGCGCCGGATCTCTGGACGAATTTTTCGAGGTGCTCACCTGGCGCCAGCTGGGCCTGCACGCCAAGCCGCTGTATCTGCTGAACATTCAGGACTATTGGGGGCCGCTCCTCGCGCTGGTCGATCATGTGATCGCCCAGGGCTTTGCCAATCACAGCCTGCGGGAGATGATCACGGTCTGCGCGGATCTGGAGGAGCTCAAAGCCTGTCTGACGGAGGACTTGGCCGACTGACAGCGCGTCGGGCCGCATTACAGATCAGTGGCACACTAGTAAGCGAGGCGGGAACACACATGAAAGAGCCTCGGGCAACGAAACGCACCGTAACCACTGATCTGCCCCGTTGTCATGACAGAGCCCCGTTAACGTTCCGTGAGTGCAAAACGACTTTTTTATGAAGGCGGCGCGGATCCGCCGCTTTCAGCGCATTTGTCGCAGTCAACGCCAGAGGTCAGCGTGACAATTCTGCCGCTTCTGCGGCCAATTTCGTGATGCCGTCCCAGTCTCCGGCCTCCATCAGAGCCGCAGGCGCCACCCAGGACCCCCCGACGCAGAGCGTGTTCGACAGGCCCAGATAGGTGGGCGCATTGGCCAAAGACACCCCGCCGGTCGGGCAGAACGACACTTGCGGCAGGGGCGCGCCGATCGATTTTAGCGCGGGCGCGCCGCCATTGGCTTCGGCCGGGAAGAACTTCTGAACCGTATAGCCCCGCTCCAAGAGCGCCATCACCTCGGTGGAGGTCGCCGCCCCGGGCAGCATCGGCAGATCCGCCGCTTCAGCTGCATCGAGCAAGGTTGGCGTCGCGCCGGGAGAGACCCCAAAGAGCGCTCCGGCAGCCTTGGCCGCTGCCACATCCGCCGGGGTCAGGAGCGTCCCTGCCCCGACGACCCCGCCCTCGACCTTTGCCATCTCGGCAATCGCCTCGAGCGCCACGGGCGTGCGCAAGGTGACTTCCAGCGCAGGGAGCCCCCCCGCCACCAGCGCCTCGGCCAGGGGCCGTGCATGGGCCAGTTCATGGATCACCAGAACAGGAATGACCGGGGCCAGCCCGCAGATTTCACGCGCCTGGGCGCTTGCTTCGCTCGGGGTCATTTCGCTCTCCTTAAACCACCACGCCAGCGCCGCTGCTGGCTGGGCCGACACTGCCGCGGAACACCTCGAACAGCTCACGCCCGATCCCATTGGAATTCGCGCTCAGATCCGGGGTTGCCGGGGCGCGGTCTTCGATCCCGGGCTCGAGCACCTCAAGCACGCCGTTCGCCGCGTCCACCCGCACCAGATCACCCGTCTGCACCTTGGCCATCAGTCCGCCATCAAGCGCTTCGGGCGCCACATGGATCGCCGCAGGCACCTTGCCCGAGGCACCGGACATCCGGCCATCGGTCACAAGCGCCACCTTCAGCCCGCGATCCTGCAGCACCGCCAGTACCGGCGTCAGCGCGTGCAGCTCGGGCATGCCATTGGCCTTGGGCCCCTGGAAGCGCACGATCACCACCGTATCTTCGGTGAACTCGCCCGCCTTGAAGGCCGCTTTCACCGCATCCTGGCTCTCGAAGACACGCGCGCGGGCCTCGATCAGATGCCGCTCCGGGGCCACGGCGGAGACCTTCATCACACCGCGCCCGAGATTGCCCTTCAACTCCTTGAGCCCGCCGCTTGCCGCAAACCCATCCGCCGCCGGGCGCAGGATCTTGGCGTTCAGGCTCTCGCCCGGCCCATCCTCATAGCGGATCTGACCGTCAATCAGCTTCGGCTCGCGGGCATAGTCGGCCAGACCGTCTCCGGCGATGGTCTTGGTATCGGGATGCAGCAGCCCCGCCTCAAGCAACTCGCCGATCATGTAGGACAGCCCGCCCGCCGCGTGGAAATGGTTCACATCCGCGAGCCCGTTCGGATAGACCCGCGCCATGAGCGGAGTCACTTCCGACAGATCCGCGAAATCCTGCAGATCGAGCAAGACGCCCGCGGCGCGTGCCATGGCCGGCAGATGGATCACGAGGTTCGTCGACCCGCCGGTGGCCATCAGCCCCACGATCCCGTTCACGAAGGCCTTGGCATCGAGCACATCGCAGACCGGGCGATAGTCATTGCCCAGCATCGTCACCGCGGCCAGACGCTCCGTCGCGGCGTCCGTCAGCGCTTCGCGCAGGGGCGTGCCCGGATTGACGAAGGACGCGCCCGGCAGGTGCAGCCCCATGAACTCCATCAGCATCTGGTTGGAATTGGCCGTGCCATAGAAGGTGCAGGTGCCCGGCCCGTGATAGGAGGCCATCTCGGCCTCCATCAGCTTGTCGCGGCCCACCTCGCCCGTGGCGAATTGCTGGCGCACCTTGGCCTTCTCGTCATTGGGCAGGCCGCTGACCATGGGCCCGGCGGGTATGAACACGCCGGGTAGATAGCCAAAGGTCGCTGCCGCGATCACGAGGCCCGGCACGATCTTGTCGCACACGCCGAGATAGGCGGCGGCGTCAAACGTGTTGTGGCTGAGCGCCACGCCCGTCGCCAGGGCGATCACATCCCGGGAAAAGAGGCTGAGCTCCATCCCGATCTGGCCCTGCGTGACCCCATCGCACATGGCCGGCACCCCGCCCGCAACCTGGGCTGTGGCCCCGACCCGCCGGGCGGCATCCTTGATCCGGTCCGGATAGGTCTGAAACGGCTGATGCGCGCTGAGCATGTCGTTGTAAGCGGTGACGATCCCGATATTGGCACTCCGCTCGGCCACGAGCGCATCCTTGTCCCCGCCCATCGCCGCATAGGCATGGGCCTGGTTCCCGCAGCTCAGATGCGCCCGGCGCGGCCCGTCTTCGGCAGCGCGGCGCATCCGCTCGAGATAGGTAGCACGCGCCTCGGCGCTGCGCGCCTCAATGCGGGCTGTGACCTCGTGAACTGTGTTAAGGAGTGCCATGGATGTCTTCCCTCCGCATCGCGCGACCATGAGGCGCGTCTTAGAGCGTTAGCGCTAACTTCGCAATGCCCATAAGGCTCCGAGCAAAGATAGCGCCCCAGAAGCCGCGTGCAACGACCGCATCCCGGGCCCACGGCCCAGCCCTTGCACGAACGCCATAGCGGGCATGCAAGAAGGACCCCTACTCCTTTGCGGCAGTGCAGCGTAGATCAGGGTCAACCAAGCCGGAGTAGATGATATGAAAACTGTTGTTGCCCACCGTGAATCCGTTGATCTGACCGCTGTCGAGCGTCAGGCCCATGATCTGCGCGCCCAAGCCACTGCCGCTGCCTTCCGCAGCGCCTGGACCTGGCTCGGCGATCACCTGCATTTCGGCAAGAGCCCCAGCGCAAGCTGATCCGGTCGGCGCGGCGACCCGCGCGACAAAGACGAAGGGAAACGGCGTCTGCGCCCTTTCCCAGACCGGTGAGGCGCGGTAGGGAAGCGCATGTCCGAGACTGCTCCCCTGCCCCGCATTCGCCTCAAGCCCAAAGCCGATGCCCGCGCCCTGCGCCATGGCGCCCCTTGGGTCTATGCTGACGATCTGGTCACAGACCGCCGCACCAAGGCGCTCGCCCCGGGCAGTGTCGCGATCCTTGAGGATGCCGAGCGCACGCCTTTGGGGCTCGCCGCAATCTCGCCGGGCTCCAAGATCATCGCGCGCATGCTCGATCGCGATCTCGACGCGCAGATCGACCGTGCCTGGTTCACGGCCCGGCTCAGCGCAGCCCTGCGCCTGCGCGAGCAGCTTTACAGCAACCCTTTCTATCGTCTCGTCCACGCCGAGGGCGATGGCCTGCCCGGTCTGATTATCGACCGGTTCGGCGATACCTGCGTGTTGCAGCCCAACGCCGCCTGGCTAGAGACCCGGTTGGAGGATCTGACCGCCGCGCTGCAGGCCGTGACCGGTGTGCGCCATATCCTGAAATCGGCCTCGGGCCGGACCCGCAAGCTCGAGGGGCTGGACGATGTGAGCCTGCCGCTGCTCGGCACACCGCCGGACCGGATCGAGGTGCCGATGAACGGCGCGATCTATATCGCCGATCTGGCCGAAGGGCAGAAAACCGGGCTCTTCTTCGACCAACGGCCCAATCATGCCTTCGCGGCCAAGCTGGGCCATGGGGGCACGGTGCTCGATGTGTTCAGCCATGTGGGCGGGTTCGGCCTCGCGGCCCTCGCCGCGGGCGCCAAGAGCGCCCTGGCAGTGGATGGCTCTGCCGCGGCGTTGGATCTGGCCCGTGCCGGGGCGGAGGCCATGGGGGTTGCCGAGCGGTTCGAGACCCGAAAATCCGACGCCTTTGCCGCGCTCGATGCGATGAATGCCGAAGGGGCGCAATTTGATCTGGTGATCTGCGACCCGCCCGCCTTTGCCCCCTCCAAACCGGCGCTGCAGCAGGGCTTGCGCGCCTATGAGCGCGTCGCCCGGCTCGCAGCGCCACTGGTGGCCCCCGGCGGTGCGCTGATGCTCTGCTCCTGCTCCCATGCGGCGGAGCTGCCGAAATTCCGCGCGTCTTGTCTGCGCGGGATCGGGCGCGCCGGGCGCAGCGCCCAGATCCTCTATACGGGCGGGGCCGGACCGGACCACCCGCTCCATGCGCAACTGGGCGAGACGGGCTATCTCAAGGCGATCCTCTTCCGCCTCCTGCCATGAGCGCGCGGATCCTGCTCGACACCTGTGTGCTCTACCCGACGCTCATGCGTCAGATGTTGCTCGCGGCGGCCCGGACGGGGGCCTATACGCCGCTCTGGTCCCCGCGCATCCTCGAGGAATGGCGCCATGCCGCCGCGCGCTCGGGCCCGGTTGAGGCCGAGATCGTCGGGTCGGAAATCGCGCTGATGCGCGCGGCTTTCCCAGACGCGACCGTCCCTCCCGACGACGCCCTGATCGAAAACCTGTTCCTCCCGGACCCGGAAGACCGCCATGTTCTGGCCGCCGCCCTGACCGGGCAGGCCAGCGCGCTTCTGACCGCCAATCTGAAGGATTTTCCGACCCGGACGCTCAGCCGCCATGGCCTGCTGCGCTATGCGCCGGATGGGTTCTTTTGCGATCTCGTCGCGGAGCATGACCTCGGCGAGACCCTCACCGTGCCCATCGAGGCTGCGGCCGCACAGCTGGGCCAAAGCCCGAAGGCCATTCTGAAGAAATCCCGCCTGTCGCGGCTCGCCAAGCAGCTCGGCTACTAGGTCGGCACGACCCAGCGTTCTTCGAGCGCCTCGATGGCGCGGATGCGCTGTTCGGTCTTGGGGTGGCTCATGAGCCATGCCGGCGCTTGGGCGCGCCCTGCCCCGGTGGTCAGCCCCTCCAGCTTGCGGAAGAGCGACTTCTGCGGCTCGGTCCCGATCCCGGCCTTGGTCAGAAGGGCCGACGCATAGGCATCCGCCTCATACTCATCCCCGCGCGACAGGCGCGCCGCCAACAGAGACACCAGCATATTCGCAATTGGCACCCCGACAAAGGGGATGAACCGCCCGAGCACCGTCGCCAGCGCCACGCGGATCGCGTTCTGGCCCGAGAAATCGATCATCCGCCGCCGCGAATGCCCCAGGGCCACATGGCCCAGCTCATGGGCGATGACCGAGGCCATCTCGTCCGCCGTGACCTCACCGGTCTGGTACTTGCGGAAAAAGCCACGCGTGATGAAGATCCGGCCATCGGGCGCGGCCAGCCCGTTTACGGGATCGACCTCGTAGATGTTCACCTTGATCTCCTTGAGATCGAGCGCCTCCGCCATGCGGGCCGTGAGCTTTCCCAGCTCCCGGTCGCGCAGAGGGGTCGAGCGTTTGTCGAGCTCGCGCGCCGTACGCTTGGCCCCGATCAGATAGAGCCCAAGCCCATAGAAAATCGCCAGCAGCAGAGGGGTGAGTTTCAACATGGACTAGATATGGGGTGGGCCGCGCCCGCAACAAGTGGCTCAGCTGGCGCCGCGTTCGGTGCGACCCGCGCGCCCGCCCCGCCGCCGAGGCGCGGGCGGCTCCTCCATCGCGGCGCTGAGCACGGCCGTCATGGGGTGCTGCGGTGCGTCCGGGCCGTAATGGGCCAGAAGGATCGAGACATCCTCCCGCGGATCCGAGGGCGATTTCGAGCCGAGCGCCCAGTCGAGGAAGACCGAGCGGCAATCCCAGATGGTGATCCCCTCGATCCGGTAAGCCTCCCGGATCAGGTGGCGCGGGTCGAGCTCTGCCAGAACCGCCGGGTCAAAGACAGCAGGGCTTTGCGGGGCCTCTGCGGGCGTTTGGTCGTCGGAATGGGTCACGGGCTCGGCTCCTCCGCTGTCTCTGGATCCGATTTAGGCATGGGGGACGTGGCGGCAAGACGGTTCAGCACCGATGCGACTACATCGGCGCTCTGGGTGGCTCCCTCGGCCAGGGCTTCGGCCAGAGCGTCCATATCCGGATCCGCGGTCTGGCGCAGGACGAAATCGCGCCCGCCAGCGCCCACAACCTCCGGGTCGAGCGCCCGGTCGCTCAGAAGGCGCGTGGCCTGTTGCACCTGCCGCAGACGCGCGATCTGCCCGGTCAGACAAGCCGCCTCCGCTTCGGTCAAAAGCCCCGCTGCGGCCCCCGCTGCCAGTTGCGCCGCTGTCTCCGCACCGGGCGATCCAGCGACGAGAGCCACGGTCTGCGCCAGCAATTCGATGTCCTGCAAACGGCCCGGCCCGAGCTTGGCCTCAAACGCCCCTTCGGCGGGCTTGGCCGCTTCAAGTCGCGCCCGCATATCACTGACATCCTGAGATATTTCTGCCTCACGTCCAGGCCCCTTCTGCTGCAGGAGTGCGCAGCGAAAGGTCTCGAAATCCGTGGCGAGCGAGCCCGGGTGATCCCCCGCCTGCGCCACCACACGCGCCCGGGTCAGCGCCAGATGCTCCCAGGTCCAGGCGTCGCGATCTTGATAACTCTGAAACGCATTCCAGGATGTGGCCACGGGCCCCTGTCGCCCGGAGGGGCGCAGCCGCATATCGATCTCGTAAAGCCGCCCCTCGGACATGGGCGCCGAGAGCGCGGTGATCATCGCCTTGGTCAGCTTGGCGTAATAGGGCCCGGGGGCAAGCGGGCGCGGCCCTTCGGACATCTCCTGCCCTTCGCCGTCATAAATCACGATGACATCCAGATCCGACTGCGCCGTCAGGGTCCGAGCCCCCAGCGAGCCCATCCCCACCAGAACCGCGCCCCGTCCGGGCGGCTCTCCGTGACGGCGTGCCACCTCCTCGGTCACACGGGGCCAGAGGCAGGCAAGGATCACTTCAGACAAATCCGTGTATTGATGTGCCACCACTGGCTCGGCGATCAAGCCGCGCAAGTGGTGCACCCCGATCCGGAAATGCCACTCTTTCTGCCAGCGCCGGGCGGTGTCGAGCTGGCTCTCATAGTCCCGCGCCTGGTCGAGCCGCCCCCTGAGCTCTGCCATCAGCGCATCGCGCCCGGGCCAATCCTCGAAGAACGGGCCGCCGATCACCGCATCCAGCACCGAGGAGTTGGACGCCAGATACCGTGATAGAAGCGGCGCAGTGGTGCAGATATCCACGATCAGATCGATCAGGGAAGGGTTGGCCTCAAAGAGGGAAAAAACCTGAACACCTGCGGGCAGGCCCTTGAGAAAGCTGTCGAAATTCGACAAGGCTTCATCCGGGCGCGCGGCAACTCCCAAACGCGACAGGATCTCGGGGCGCAGCCGGTTAAAGATCTCCACCGCGCGCGGCGAACGCAGGGCCGGATAACTCGGCCAGCGGTCCAGAATATCCTGGGTCTCGGGCGCGATCTGCGGCTCCGCCGGGCTGGCCGCACCGCTCCGCTCGGGCGCAAAGAACGGCTCGGTCAGCGCGGCCACTTCGTCCAGGCGCGCGGTGAGACGTGCGCGCAGGGCCTCCACATCCCCCTCGCCCATCAGGCAGGCGAGACGTCGGAACCCATCCGCATCCTTGGGCAGGGCATGGGTCTGGGAATCGAGGACCATTTGCACCCGATGCTCAACCTCCCGGTGATCCCGGTAACGCTCCTTCAGCAAGAGTGCGTCCTGAGGCGAGACCCAGCCCTTGGCCGCCAGCACCTCCAGGCCTTCGACCGTCCCGCGCACCCGCAGGTCCGGATCCCGCCCACCCGAGATGATCTGCCGTGTCTGGGTGAAGAACTCGATGTCCCGGATCCCGCCACGCCCCAGCTTCATGTCATGGCCTTCCAACACGATCCCACCATCGCGCGCCCCATGCAGGCCCTTATGGGCGCGGATCCGCATCCGCATGTCATGGGCGTCTTCGATCGCGGCGAAGTCCAGATGCTTGCGCCAGATGAACGGGGTCAGGTGGTCAAGATAGCGTGCGCCCGCGACCAGATCCCCCGCGGAGGGCCGCGCCTTGATATGGGCGGCACGCTCCCATGTGCGACCCAGGGATTCGTAGTACCGCTCCGCCGCCTCCATAGCGATGCAAACGGGTGTCACCGAAGGGTCGGGCCGCAGCCGCAGATCCGTGCGGAACACGTAGCCATCGCCAGTATGGTCGGACATGAGCGCCACGGTTTTGCGCGTGACCCGCACAAAGGCCGCGCGCGCCTCGGCATAATCCGACGGATCGAACCGCGTCTCATCGAAGAGGCAAATCAGGTCGATATCCGAGGAATAGTTCAACTCATGGGCGCCCATCTTGCCCATGGCGAGCATGACCAGCCCCGCAGCGCTCTCGAGCGCGCCCTCGTCCTGCCCGGGCACCTTGCCTCGGCGCAATTCGGGCAAAAGACAACTGCGCAAGGCGGCCCCGAGCGCATGGTCAGCAAACTCCGTGAGCGCGCCGGTGACCTCTTCGAGGGACCAGACACCGGTCAGATCCGCAAGCCCGATCAGCAGGGCAATCCGCCGCTTGGCACAGCGGAGCGCGACCTTCACCTCGTCAATCGGCCCGGTGCCGAGCCCGGCAATCAGGGCGTCGCGCGCGGCTTCAGGGTCTTCGAGCGCTGGGGCCAGCCAATCCGCCTCCTTGGCGAGCAGCGTCTCGAGATAGGGGCTCGATCCCGCCATCCCGACCAACGCCTCGCGCAGCGCACCGGTTGCGTCCGGCATGTGGCGGGCCACGGCCTCCTGCCCTCGGTCGAGGTCATAGGCCAGGGGAACGCGGGTGATCCGGGCGTCGATACTCATGGCGCGACCCTGAGGGTGCCGAGGGCAGCCGTCAAGCCGGGTCGATGCGCGCAATCAGAAAGGAAAATGGTGGGTGATAAGAGATTCGAACTCCTGACATCTTCGATGTGAACGAAGCGCTCTACCACTGAGCTAATCACCCGTGGGCGTGGGTTTAGCGAGACTGCGCGGGCTGCGCAAGCGCACAAATGCACCTTCGGCAAAACTGTTGGAGTGGCGAGAGGCGTCTGGCGCGATCCGTTTTGGAACAGGGGTTTTGCGCTGGCGACGCGCGCACGAAGCCAGCGCCCACGACGGCGCCGGCAGGATCTTTACCAGCCGGGAAGACCACGGCGCTATGCAGGTCGAACCGCAAAACCCGGCGCGTTTTGGCGAAAGCCGCGCGACCGCCCCTGACCCGCCACGATTTGGCCACGCGCGCTGGATAGATCAAATTCATCGCAAGTTTTTTCCGAGTGACCGCCATGACACGTATCGCACTGACTGCCGCCCTGATCGCAGGGCTCCCCCTCGCCGCAAACGCTGCTCCGGTGCAGTGGACCGTCGCCGATGGTGGCAACGGCCACTACTACGAGCTGATCACCACGAAGGAAAACTTCGCGGATGCCTCCGCCGCGGCGCAAGCCTCCAGCTTTGCCGGGGTGAGCGGGCATATCGTGACCATCACCTCCGCCGAGGAGCAGGCCTTTCTCGACACTCTAAACACCGGTCAGGTCGAGGCTTGGATCGGCGCCTCGGATACGGATCAGGAGGGCGTCTTTGCCTGGATCACCGGGCCCGAGGCAGGCACGGTCTTCTACACCACAAGCGGTGGCACCCAGACCTATGCCAACTGGAACCCGGGCGAGCCCAATGACTGGGGCTCCGGCGAAGACTATGTCGAAGGCTGGTTCGGGGGCGCCAAGGATTGGAACGACATCTCCGCCGGCAACAAGAACGCCTATATCGTGGAATACTCCGTCGTGGCCCCGATCCCGCTGCCCGCAGCCCTGCCCTTGATGCTTCTGGGCCTCGGCGCCCTGGGCTACGCGCGCAAGCGCAAAAGCTAACCCTTTCAACTTGTACCAGGCGGGAGCGTGGGTCGCATGGCGGCCTGCGCTCCTTTTTGTAGGGCAGACGCGTCAGGAGGCAGACCGAAACCGCACGCCGCCTTCCCGCAGCGTGAAACCCAGTTGTCGAAACGAGTGCAACGCCGCAAAGAAAAACCGCCCCTCGGGTTCCCGAAAGGCGGTTTCTCTGTGTCTGGCTCAGGGCTTAATGGGCGACCGCGCCCTGCCCTTCTTTCTCGGCCATGGCCTTTTGGGCGGCGGCGGCCTCCTCGGCCTCCTCATCCCATTCGATGGCTTCCGGCGTCGCGACCAGCGCATGCTTCAGCACTTCGGAAACATGGGACACGGGAATGATGGTCAGCCCATCTTTCACATTGTCCGGGATCTCCGGCAGGTCCTTCTCGTTTTCCTGCGGGATGAGCACCGTGGTGATCCCCCCGCGCAGGGCCGCGAGCAGCTTCTCCTTCAGGCCACCGATCGGCAGCACATTCCCGCGCAAGGTCACCTCGCCGGTCATGGCGATGTCCTTCTTGACCGGGATCTGCGTGAGAACCGACACGATGGAAGTCACCATGGCGATGCCTGCGCTCGGACCGTCCTTCGGGGTCGCCCCTTCCGGCACATGGACGTGGATGTCCCACTTGTCAAAGCGCGGCGGCTTCACCCCGATCTGCGGGCTGATCGAGCGGACATAGGAGGACGCCGCGTCGATGCTCTCCTTCATCACGTCGCCCAGCTTGCCGGTGGTCTTCATCCGCCCCTTGCCCGGCAGACGCAGGGCCTCGATGCTCAGCAAGTCGCCGCCCACGGATGTCCAGGCCAGCCCGGTGACCACACCGACCTGATCCTTCTCTTCGGCGAGCCCGTATTTGAACCGCTTGACGCCCAGCATGTCCTCGAGGCTCTCCTCGGTGACCTCGACCGTCTTGGCCTCCTTCTTGACGATCTTCGTCACGGCCTTCCGGGCGAGCTTGGCAATCTCACGCTCCAGGTTCCGCACGCCCGCCTCGCGGGTATAGCGGCGGATGATTTCCTGCAGGGCCTCGTCGGACAGAGAGAACTCGTCCTTCTTCAGCCCATGGTTCTTCACCTGCTTGGAGATCAGGTGCTGCTTGGCGATCTCGGCCTTCTCGTCCTCAGTGTAGCCCGCGAGCGAGATGATCTCCATCCGGTCCAGAAGCGGGCCCGGCATGTTGTAGGAGTTCGCCGTGGTCAGGAACATCACGTTCGAGAGGTCATACTCGACCTCCAGATAGTGATCGACAAAGGTGCCGTTCTGCTCCGGGTCCAGAACCTCCAGCATGGCGCTGGCCGGGTCGCCCCGGAAATCCTGGCCCATCTTGTCGATCTCATCGAGCAGGATGAGCGGGTTCGTGGTCTTGGCCTTTTTCAGCGCCTGGATGATCTTGCCCGGCATGGAGCCGATATAGGTCCGGCGGTGACCGCGGATCTCGGACTCGTCGCGCACCCCACCCAGGGAAATCCGGATGAACTCACGACCCGTGGCCTTGGCCACCGACTTGCCGAGCGAAGTCTTGCCCACGCCCGGAGGGCCCACAAGGCAGAGGATCGGCCCCTTGAGCTTCTTCGAGCGCTGCTGCACCGCGAGATACTCGACGATCCGCTCCTTGACCTTTTCCAGCCCGTAGTGATCGGCGTCGAGCACATCCTGCGCCCGGCTCAGATCCTTCTTCACGCGGGATTTCGTGCCCCACGGAATGGACAGCATCCAGTCGAGATAGTTCCGCACCACGGTGGCTTCGGCGGACATCGGGCTCATGTTCTTGAGCTTCTTGATCTCGCCATCGGCCTTTTCGCGGGCTTCCTTGCTCAGCTTGGTCTCGGCAATCCGGCCTTCGAGTTCGGCCACCTCATTGGCGCCGTCCTCGCCATCGCCGAGCTCCTTCTGAATGGCCTTCATCTGCTCATTCAGATAGTACTCGCGCTGGGTCCGCTCCATCTGGCTTTTGACGCGAGATTTGATCTTCTTCTCGACCTGCAGAACGCTCATCTCGCCCTGCATCAGGCCATAGACCTTCTCCAGACGCTCGGCGACGCTCAGGGTCTCCAGAAGCTCCTGCTTCTGCGCGACCTCGATCCCGAGATGGCCAGACACCATATCCGCGAGCTTGGCAGGCTCGGTGCTGTCGGCAACAGCCGTCAGGGCTTCTTCGGGAACGTTCTTCTTGATCTTGGCATAGCGCTCGAATTCGGCACTGACCGAACCGACCAGCGCGCGCAGGGTATCCGCGTCGCCCGCGTCCTCCTCCAGAAGCACGGCGTTGGCCTCGAAGAAGTCGTCATTATCGGTGTATTCGGTGATCTCGACCCGCTGACGGCCCTCGACCAGCACTTTGACCGTGCCATCGGGCAGTTTCAGCAGCTGCAGCACATTGGCCAGCACACCAAAGGTGAAGATGCCTTCGGGGGTCGGGTCGTCCACGCTCGGATCGATCTGGCTCGACAGCAGGATCTGCTTGTCGTCCTTCATGACCTCTTCCAGCGCGCGGACGGATTTCTCGCGTCCGACAAAGAGCGGAACAATCATGTGGGGGAAGACCACAATATCGCGCAGCGGCAATACCGGGTAACTTTGCGTGAGTGATTCAGACATGCTCGGTCCTTATATTGGGCAGACAGCCCGGGTCCCTGACGGCAACCGTAAGGCGTCTCCTGATCTGGCTTCCTTACGTGGGGCAGCCTGCGCAGCTTTTCAATGCGCACGCCGTCCGGCGAAGGTCTTCTGCCAAGGCTGAGGGGGGACACCGCCCTGGCGACTCAGGTCGTGGGTCAGAGCATGCACCCCCCTCTCGGCACCTGCAAGCGGCGCAAGGGGCCCGATCGCCCAGAAGCTGTGGATATCCCCCGAGTTTCGCGGAATCCGGGCTCGATACGAGCAATTCTTTGCAGTTTTTCCCGATTTGCCCCTTTTCCGCCCGGTTTGCGCCTGTCCAACGCCGCGCCCGCGCCATCCCCTATCGCGCGAGGGGAAGCAGATGTTGCACAGAGTTTACCGTCAGCGCAGGCGCATTCTCGTCTGCGCGACCGCCTTTACCTTAACGGCCCTGATCGGAACCATGACGGATGGACGGGCGCTGGCCCATGTGCCGTTCTGGGCGCCGCCCGTGGCGACGCTGCTGTTCTTCGGGCTCTGCGCGCTGGCGGTGGCCGGGCTGGTGGCGGCCCTGCCCCAGCTCCGCCGTCTTTGCGAAGTCGTGGCCCTCTTTACCCTGTTCGAGACGCTCTTCATCTGGATCCTCCCGGAGGCAAACCGCGCGCTGTCAAACCCGGTCCTGCGCCTCGCCATCGCGGCCACCGCAATCGCGCTGCTTTACCTGATCTTCTACGGGCGGCTTCTGGAGCGGGTTCCGGCGCTCTTTGCCTTTGGCGCGCGCCACAAGATCCAGATCAAGGCCCCGCCCGAGCAGGTCTGGCACGAGATTGCGCCCGCATCCGTCTCGGGCCGGGATGCCACTCCGGCGGAACCCGCCCAATCCTCGCCCACCTTGGTGCAAGACGTCCCCAGCCTCTGGCAGCATCCGCCGGAAACCACGACCGTCATCCTGCTCGAACGGCCCTGGCGCTGCCGCTTCGCGGTCAAGCCCGACAGCGCGCAGACCACACGCGCGGCGGGGATCTACGACCTGCGTCTGCGCCCAACGGGCCAGGGCGTGCTGCTGGAGATCGGGCTGTATCAGACGGGGATCCCCCTGGGCGAAGTGCTGCGCCTCTGGCTCGATGATGTGCTGGGCGCCGAAATCGCAGGTCTCAAGGCCGAGATGGAGGGGCAGTCGGAGCGCGACGCTCCGCCCCTGCCTCCGAAGGCGCTGTCACCCGCCTGACCATATGCAGCCCGCGGCTTTCGTCGCCGGACATGCGGCGATCTTCATGAACTCCTCATGGAACGCTCAAGCTCGGTGGTGCGGAACCTCCTAAACCTTCCTCAGAACCGGACAGGGTGTCCTTCTTGCCCGTCCCGCCAACACTGAAGGAACCACAGATGATCAGACCCCTCCTCGCCGCAGGCCTCCTCGCGCTCAACTTCGCCGCTCCAGCCTCCGCCGCGATCACGCAATACGCGGATTACGCGGATTTCACCTCGCTCACGATTGTCGGAGCGACCGGTCGGGACATCGACGACTCGACCGATTTCACCTCCAATGCCGCAGGCGGGTTCAATGGCCCGATCAGCGAGGAAGGGGTCGGCACCTTCCCCGTCTCCACCGACCCGATGGTCTTCACCAAAGTGCTGGCCTACGAGGTCGGCATGACTTTCGGCAACGACCAGAGCGCGCCGGGCACACAATATACCGGCATCTTCGACGTGGTGCTGCGCGCCTATAGCGGCACGGATTTCGTGGGCAGCGTCACCGTGGTGTCCAACGGCAACGACCTCTCGGACCAGTTCATCGGCTTTGGCAGCACGACACCCTTCGACCGGGTGGAGCTGGACTATGAAGGGACCGCGTCCCGTGGGCTCGCCCGCTTCATCACCGAGGTTCAGTTCGGCCTCGACCCGGTGGCCCCCATCCCGTTGCCCG
The DNA here is from genome assembly GCF_049801095.1 of Dinoroseobacter sp. S76. NCBI lineage: Bacteria > Pseudomonadati > Pseudomonadota > Alphaproteobacteria > Rhodobacterales > Roseobacteraceae > Dinoroseobacter > Dinoroseobacter sp. S76. The sequence continues at coordinate 395,462 of NZ_JBNAGH010000002.1, forward strand.
CAGGGCTGCCGCTCCTCCTTGCGGGGCTGGGCGGGCTCGGTCTTTTGCGTCGCCGCCGCGCCTGATCGCGTTTTTTCGTCACGAGTACCTCCGCGCCGCCATGAACCTGCTGGGCGGCGCGGTTTTTCCCAAATATCATCGGCCTACCCTGTTCGGCACCCGCCATGGGGCACGACGCGCCCTGTAAAAGCGGGCGATTTGCCCGACGCGACCTCTCCTCTCCGCGATCCCAAGCGGCCTCCTCCCTTGGCAGATTAACCAAAATCGGCGACAATCGAGGCATTGTGTAGAGATTGGGAGGAGTAATTATGACCATTTCACGCATAGGCGTCACACTTGCGGCGCTCCTTATTGCGACGCCAGGTTTGGCCGCAGTGACACCCTATACCGATTATTCAGACTTCGTTTCCGTCAATGTCGTCGGTGCTGTTGGAGGGGACATCGAGACCTCCACGGATTTTTCCTCCAACACCATTTCCGTGCTTAACAACGCGGAGCCCGGCGTCCGCGGCGACCCGAGCGGGGGACCGATTGAGTTCACTGACATCGCAGCCTTCGAAGTCGGCATGACCTTTGGCAATGACCAATTTACGTCAAACGACCCCAACAATATCGCGACATTCGATGTGACCCTTGAGGCTTTCGCTGGGGCCGCATCTCTCGGAAGCGTTACGGTCACGGCAAATGGCAACGATGATTCCGATCAATTCATCGGGTTTTCCTCGATGAGCGCCTTTGACCGGGTGGTACTGGAATATGGCGCAGGGTCCGTGGGCACAGCACGCTTCATCACCGAAGTGCAGTTCGGTCTCGACCGGGTGCCCCCGGCTGTGATCCCACTTCCGGCGGCCCTGCCGCTCTTGCTGCTGGGTCTGGGCGGTCTGGGCGTCATGCGCGCCCGCAAAACGGCTTAAAACATCGGGCGGCGGGCCTTCCGCCGCCTTTTTTCACGCAAATCTTTCGCGAAACCCAGCCCCCGCGAAAGAAAACGTCGCAGAAACCGGCGTTCGGGTCACTTTATTCAGGATTTGGCGGTTGACGCCCCGGGACTCGGGACCTAATGTCCCGCGCACGGACGGAAAGGACGCAGGAAATGCCCGCGATTGTCGTACTTGTAGGAATTTGGCGCATGGGCCGGTAACGGAAACCCTACCGATCCCCTTGCGCCCCCGAGTAAGACCGGGGGTTTTTTTATGCCCGACCCGCACGAACCCAAGGCCCTAAGGCCCGCGTGAAGCAAAGGAAAAGACGATGAGCACGCAGATGACCGGCGCACAGATGGTGGTTCAAGCCCTGAGAGATCAGGGTGTCGACACAGTATTCGGCTATCCGGGCGGGGCTGTCCTTCCGATTTACGACGAGCTTTTTCAGCAGTCCGACATCAAGCACATTCTGGTGCGCCACGAGCAGGCAGCGACCCACGCCGCCGAGGGCTATGCCCGCGCGACCGGCAAGCCGGGCGTTGTGCTGGTGACCTCCGGCCCGGGCGCGACCAATGCCGTGACCGGCATCACCGACGCGCTGATGGACAGCATCCCCATGGTGGTTCTGTCGGGTCAGGTGCCGACCTTCATGATCGGCAATGACGCCTTCCAGGAAGCCGATACCGTGGGCATCACCCGCCCCTGCACCAAGCATAACTGGCTGGTGAAAGAGACGGACATGTTGTCGGACACGATCCACCAGGCCTTCCATGTGGCGACCAATGGGCGCCCCGGCCCGGTGCTGGTGGACATTCCCAAGGATGTGCAGTTTGCCGAGGGCACCTATGTGCCGCCGACCAAGGCCGATACCCGCCATTATCAGCCCCGCGTGAAGGGCGATATCGAGGCGATCACTGCCATGGTGGAGCTGATGGAGACGGCCGAGCGCCCGATCTTCTATACCGGCGGCGGCGTGATCAACTCGGGCCCGGCAGCGAGCCAGCTCCTGCGCGAGTTCGTGGCCGAAACCGGCTTTCCGATCACCTCGACCCTGATGGGACTTGGCTCCTACCCGGCCTCGGGTGAGAACTGGGTCGGCATGCTGGGGATGCATGGGCTCTATGAGGCCAATCTGGCCATGCATGGCTGTGACCTGATGCTGAATATCGGCGCCCGCTTTGACGACCGGATCACCGGGCGCGTTGCGGATTTCTCGCCGAATTCCAAGAAGGTGCATGTGGATATTGATCCATCCTCGATCAACAAGGTCATCCGCACGGATGTGCCGATCATCGGCGATATCGGCCATGTGCTCGAAGACGCCCTGCGGATCTGGAAGGCCCGCGGTCGCAAGACCAACAAGGCCGGGCTGCAGAAATGGTGGGCGCAGATCGAGGAATGGCGCAAGATCCGTTGCCTGGACTTCAAGAACTCCGAGACCACGATCAAGCCGCAATACGCCCTGCAGCGTCTGGAGGCCCTGACCAAGGACCACCCCAAGCGCTATGTGGCGACCGAAGTGGGCCAGCATCAGATGTGGGCCGCGCAGTATCTCGGCTTCGACGAGCCGAACCGCTGGATGACGTCGGGCGGTCTGGGCACCATGGGCTATGGCTTCCCGGCCTCGATCGGGGTGCAGGTGGCCCATCCGGACGCGCTCGTGATCAACGTGGCCGGCGAGGCCAGCTGGCTAATGAACATGCAGGAGATGGGCACCGCGATCCAGTACCGGCTGCCGGTCAAGCAGTTCATCCTCAACAACGAGCGTCTGGGCATGGTGCGCCAGTGGCAGGAGCTCCTCCATGGGGAGCGCTACAGCCATTCCTGGTCCGACGCCCTGCCCGATTTCGTGAAGCTGGCCGAGGCCTTTGGCGCCAAGGGCATCCTCTGCAAGGATCCCAAGGATCTGGACGACGCGATCATGGAGATGCTCGAGTATGACGGGCCGGTCCTCTTCGACTGCCTCGTTGAGAAGCACGAGAACTGCTTCCCGATGATCCCGTCCGGCGCGCCCCATAACGAGATGCTGCTGGGCGAGGCCGAAACCCAGGGCGTCATCGGCACCAAGGGCGCCGTTCTGGTGTGATCCCTATGCGGGAGCGCCCTGCTCCCGCATTCACACGCCGTTTCGAGTATTAGAAAAGACCAGCGCCACGCGCTGAAACGAAAGCAAACCCATGTCCCCGCTGAAGATTGAACAAGGCTCCTCGAAGCATTCCGCCTATGACCTGCGCTCCACCTTTGGGGACCATCAGGAGACCCACACGCTGGCCGTCGTTGTCGACAACGAGGCGGGGGTTCTTGCGCGGGTGATCGGGCTGTTTTCCGGGCGGGGCTACAATATCGAGAGCCTCACCGTGGCCGAGATCGACCATGAGGGGCACCGCTCGCGTATCACCATCGTGACCACGGGCACGCCGCAGGTGATCGAACAGATCAAGGCGCAGCTCGCGCGTATGGTGCCAGTCCATGAGGTCCATGACCTGACTGTCGAAGGCGCGAGTGTCGAGCGTGAACTGGCGCTCTTCAAGGTTGCGGGCACGGGCGACAAGCGGATCGAGGCCCTGCGTCTGGCCGAGATCTTTCGCGCCAATGTGGTGGACAGCACTCTCGAAAGCTTCGTGTTCGAGATCACCGGCACCCCGGCCAAGGTCGACGCCTTTGGCGATCTGATGCGCCCCCTGGGGTTGAGCGAGATCGCTCGAACAGGCGTCGCAGCCCTCTCCCGAGGCACCCCTCTTCCGGAGTAAGTCCGGCCACTCATAGCGGCGCTTCCTCGCGGAACATGTCGCTGTGAGAAAACCCAAGTCGGGAATCCACGCGAAATCGGCCCTTTTGGCCCCCTAAGCTCGTCTCAGGTTTGGAGAGGAGCTGCCCCATGTCTGAAGCTTTGCGCGCGGTGTGTCAGCCGATCACTTCGGCGCGGGGCCTGCCCAACGCCCATTACACCGATGCCGCCCTCTTCGCGCGAGAGAGCGACGTCCTTCTTGCGCGGAACTGGGCCGGGCTTGCGGTCGCCGCGGATGTGCCCGAGAAGGGCGATGCGGTGCCTTTGAGTTTCTGCGGGCAACCCTTGCTGCTGATCCGCGACAAGACCGGCAAGGTGCGCGTCTTTCAGAATGTCTGCCGCCACCGGGGCATGATCCTCGTGGATGCGCCGCGCAAGATCGAAGGCGCGATCCGCTGCCCCTATCACTCCTGGTGCTACGGCACGGATGGGCGCCTCGTGACCACACCCCATGTGGGCGGCCCCGGGCAGAACACCCATGACGCGATCGACCGCAATCTGCTGGGCCTGATCGAGGTGCCGAGCCATATCTGGATGGGGGTGGTCTTCGTCAATCTGAGCGAGGATGCAGCCCCCTTCGCGGAGGTGCATCGCGATCTGCTCGCCCGTTGGCAGGAGTTTGACCAGCCGCTCGTCCCCGGCGGACCCGAGAGCCAGTTCACACTGGAGGTGGATTGCAACTGGAAGCTCGCGGTTGAGAATTACTGCGAGAGCTATCACCTGCCCTGGGTCCATCCCGGGTTGAATGCCATCTCGCGGCTGGAGGATCACTACAATATCGAGCAGCCGGGGGCGTTCTCGGGACAGGGCACTGAGGTCTATCAGCAGTTCCGCGCGGATGATGGCACGGCGGCCTTTCCGGATTTCGAGAGCCTGACCCCCAAATGGGACACGGCGGCGGAGTATATTGCGGTCTATCCCAATGTGCTTCTGGGCGTGCATCGCGATCATGTCTTCTCCATCGTGCTGACCCCGGAGAGCTGCAGCCGCACCACCGAGCGCGTGCATCTGTCCTATGCCTCTGCCGAAACTGACCCAACCTTGCGCGGTGCCAATGCCGTGCAATGGAAAGCCGTGTTCGAAGAGGACATCTTCGTCGTCGAAGGCATGCAGCGCGGGCGGATGGCCAGTGGCTTTGATGGCGGCGCCTTCTCGCCCGCCATGGATGGCCCGACCCATTGCTTCCATGCCTGGGCGGCGGCCGCATTGCAGGAGGCGCCACGCCATGCCGCTGAGTGAGCCGGCCGTCCCGTCGGACCCGGCGCTCGATGCCGCGTTGCAATCGGCCCATGCCCGGTCCGACAAGAAAATGCTGATTGCGCTCTATGCGGCGGCGGCGGCGCGGCGGCCTGAGGCGGCGGCGTTCTTTTTGACCCACGCCTATGTCTATGCCCTGGAGAGCGGCGCGAAAGAAGCCGCGCCCTTGCGGGCGCGGCTGGTGGCGTTGGGAGCCGAGGTCTAGCCCTCAACGCCCGGTGCAAGAGGTCCCGTGAGTCTGCGGGGCTTAGCCGCCGGCCGGGTAGAGCCCGCCTTCCTGGGCTGCGACCAGCTCTTCAGCGTCGACCGCACCATCCGCATTGGCGTCCATGGTGGTGTAGGTCTCTTCCGTGAGCGTCGGGAAGCCAACCAGCAGTTCAGCGAAGGAATACATCCCGTCGCCATCCGTATCCATCTCTGTGCTCGCGCTCACGGCAGTTGCCGTCGCAATCAGAGCCGACGAGGCGATCAGTCCGAGGAACATGGATTTCATTGTGTGTGTCTCCTTGAGATCAGTTGTCGAAGACCGCGTTCGCCGCGCCCTTCATATGCCTAGAGCCAGGAACGCCTGCCTTTATCCGGGCCCGGACAGCGCGCAGCGCGTTTCAGCATGGCACCGCCCAATCCGCTGAGAGGCGCGCGCAGATCTCTGCCGATCAAGCCCTGCAGAACTCCGCTCGGCAGGTTTCCTCGTATTGAGAGAGGGCGGGTCAAGGCGCAGCTTTAGGCCATGACACAGGCAAGCACCCCTCCCCCCGCCACCACCGAGGCCGCCCTCGTGGCCCTGATCCCCGGACTGACCCGCGCCGCCCGGGCGCTCGTGCCGTCGCGCAGTGATGCCGAAGACCTGGTGCAGGAAGCCCTGCTCCAGGTCTGGAGCCAACAGCGTGCCGGGGCCGAGATCGACGCCCTGCCCGCCTATGCGCGGGCAACTCTGCGCAATGCCACGCGGCGGCGCGGACGGCTTCCGGCGACCGATGCCCTGATCGAGACCGACTGGGTCAATGAGACCGCCGAGACCGGCCCAAGACGCGTGGCCTTCACGGATGTGATGCAGGCGATCGCGGCCCTCCCCCCGGAACAGCGCGGCGCCTTGACGGCTGTGGTGATCGAAGGTCAGGAGCCTGCGGAGGTCGCCGCCAGCCTGGGCGTGGCGCAGGGCACCGTCCTCTCCCGTCTGGCCCGCGCGCGCGCGAAACTCCGCACGCTTTGCGAGTTGAGCGATGGGGCCGAGGCCAGCAGCCTCCTGCCGCGACAGTGTGATGGGGATTTTTAGAAGGGGCCGTTCCGCAACCTGATTGCGCAACCCCCAGAAAGAAAAACGCACCGCGCAGGATTATCCCCGTGCGGTGCGCCTTAAGTCATGTGGTTCGTAGACTACGCCAACGCCTGTTGTCTGCGGCGGCGTGCCACTGCCAAACCACCCACAGCGACCGCAAGCAGCGGGAGCGACGCAGGCAGAGGAACCGGGGCGACGGTGAGAGCCTGACCAACTAGGTAGTAGTCATTCTCAGCGTCCGACGCGTCCGCGAAAGGTGCGGGCGAGCCGTTGTTAGGTGCTGCGATAAAAATCGCGTCCTCGGTGTAGAGGAAGGTCGTGTCGCCGAAAATCGCTGCGACAGCGCTGCTGTCGAAGCTCAGGCCGGGACCCGCGGGCTGACCAAAGAACACAAACCCCAGCGTAAATTCTTCGACGGAGTCCGTTGCTTTCGCGAGCCCAATCGTTCCGTCGGACGAGATAGTCCCGCCGACGCCGACGGTCGCGCCGCCAACATAAAACGAATAGGTTTTGGCAAGTGCAGGTTGCGACAACAACAACCCAACCACCGTTGCGAGTACAGAGAGTAGTTTCATGGTAGTCCTACTGGATAGTAACACGTACGGACACCATGGTCCCCCACAGCGCCCGCACCTCACCATTTATTAACCAATACGTGAGCTCAACGAAAGCTTTTATTTTATTGGGGTTTTTGGCGTTCGGAGTCGAAAAATGCTCTGTTTTTGAGCGCTTTGCGCGGGATTCCGGCCCTGTCGTCATGACGATTGCGCTGCGACGCAGCAGATTGTTTCTGCAGGCGCTCACCGTGAGCGTGTGGAGTGAACCCGACTTATCAACCTGAGGTTGTGAAGCGCACTCCAAGACGCGAGTTGGCGCCCATGGATGCCCCTTTCCAAGCCCCAAAAACCCCTCATATCGGTGGGCCCCGCTGACTGGCAGCGGGGATCCACTATCCCTCTGCTACTTCCGGATCTTGATCGTCCCAACCTTCATCTCGATCCGCTCCCCGTCCATGGCACTGGTCCAATCCACTCGTGTGGCGACACAGGTGACATCGGTCTTGCTCGCTTCCTCAGCGCCTTTCACGAATGGGAACTTTACAGTTGAGAACCGAAGGGATTTCCCCGCCAGACTGTATCGAATTTTAGAAGAAATCTCTCTCAGATCGTTCAAAGAGGATGCGCTATAGCGCCCATCTTTGAAAGGTTCGACCCAGCCGATTCCGCAGACCGCGACCTTGCCGTTATTGTTAATGGCTTTCACGCCGATCACCATGTCGCCATAGCTGCTCCCACCGAGACCCACGTAACTATATGTTTGGTCTATCTTTTGCGCAAAAGCCGCTGATCCGAGCATTGCCGAAACGGCGAATGCCCCCGTAAGACAGGCGAAGGTTTTTTTCATTGATCTACCTCAATTGAATGGCGTCTATTTCGCTGAAACGGAAATAGGCCTCCATAGGGAATTCCCACTCTGCCCACTCAATTCAAAATATAAACCGGCCTCATTGCCGCAGGGAAAGAAAAAAGGCGACCCGAAGGCCGCCTATTGAGTTTCGCAAGTCAGGCTCGTCGTTATTACCGCCCGTGTTTTCTGCCTGCGGCCTGACCGCGTCAAAGGCGAGCGCACCCGCCTTGGAACTTTTGTGACCCATGGGGGTGGGTCACAGAGCGCCCCGGGGAGGAGGTCGAACAATCTCCCTCCGGGTCACCCAAGCGGACCGGGGATCACAGGATCCCCGACCCGATTCTCATCAGCTGCAGCCCGAAGTGGCGCCGCAGGTGTTGCACTTCATGCAGGTACCGTTGCGCACCAGCGTATAGTTGCCGCACTCGCCGCAAGCTTCGCCCTCATAGCCTTGCATCTTGGCCTTGGCCCGAGCATCCATCCCGGTGGAGACCGAGGTTTCCGCACGCACGGCCGTCATGGTGGCCACTTCGCCGCCGCCGATCGTGCCGGTCACCGGGATCTCAGCGACCGCAGGCTGTCCGCCGCCCTGCAACACGACCAGTTCCTGTGGCATGCGCTTGCGCAGGTAGCCGGTCGAGCTGATCTGCTTGAGCACTTCGAGGGACTTGCTCGCCGCGTTGTCGGACATCTGCTTGACGTTGGAGACACCCTCTTCCTCGCCGCGACCCAGATCGTCGAAGCTGGCACCGGTGGGCTGGACATGGGCCAGATCGGTCCGGTCCAGATAGCTCACCGCCAGTTCGCGGAAGATATAGTCGAGGATCGAGGTCGCATTCTTGATGCTGTCATTGCCTTGAACCATGCCGGCCGGCTCGAACTTGGTGAAGGTGAAGGCGTCCACGAACTCCTCCAGCGGTACCCCGTATTGTAGGCCCACCGAGACCGCGATGGCGAAGTTGTTCATCATCGCCCGGAAGCCCGCGCCTTCCTTGTGCATGTCGATGAAGATCTCACCGAGATTGCCGTCGGAGTACTCGCCCGTCCGCAGATAGACCTTGTGGCCCCCGACAACCGCCTTCTGGGTGTAGCCCTTGCGGCGCTCGGGCATCTTCTCGCGATGCGAGCGGATGATCTCCTTGACGACAACCTTCTCGATGATCTTCTCGGCGACCACCTGGGCTTTCTCCATGGTGTTGCCGGTCTCGAGCACCTCGGCGGCCTCTTCATCATCCTCGACCAGGGCCGCGGCCAGCGGCTGGCTGAGCTTGGAGCCGTCGCGATAGAGCGCGTTGGCCTTGGTGCCGAGCGACCAGCTCAGCTCATAGGCCTTCTGGCAGTCCTCGATGGTGGCGTCATTGGGCATGTTGATCGTCTTGGAGATCGCGCCCGAGATGAAGGACTGGGCCGCAGCCATCATGCGGATATGGCTGTCCACGCTGAGGAAGCGCTTGCCGGTCTTGCCGCATGGGTTGGCGCAGTCAAAGACCTTGTAGTGCTCGGTCTTCAGGAAGGGCGCGCCTTCCAGCGTCATGGTCCCGCAGACATGGTTGTTGGCCGCGTCGATATCCGCCTTGGGGAAGCCCAGATGGCGCAGCAGGTCAAAGGTCGGGTCGTTCAGCTTTTCGGCGGGGATGCCGAGAGACTGAGTGCAGAACTCTTCGCCCAGTGTCCACTGGTTGAACACGAAGCGGATGTCGAAGGCCGATGGCAGGGCCGCCTCGATCTTCTCGATCTGCTCTGCGCCGAAGCCGTGGCCGATCAGTGCTGTGTGGTTCACGCCCGGCGCATTGCCGAGGGTGCCGTGACCCACCGCATAGGCAATGATCTCTTCGATCTGAGCCGAGCTGTAGCCGAGCGTCTCGAGTGCTGCGGGCACAGAGCGGTTGATGATCTTGAAGTAGCCGCCGCCCGCGAGCTTCTTGAACTTCACCAGCGCGAAGTCCGGCTCGATCCCGGTCGTGTCGCAATCCATTACGAGACCGATGGTCCCGGTCGGCGCGATCACCGTGGCTTGCGCATTGCGGTAGCCATGCTGCGCGCCCAGCTCCAGCGCCTCATCCCACGCGGATTTCGCCAGCTCGACAAGGGTCTGATCCGGGCAGCTTGCGTGATCAAGCGCCACCGGCTTGGTCGCCAGCGCATCATACCCATCGGTCTTGCCATAGGCCGCAGTGCGGTGGTTGCGGATCACGCGGAGCATGTGATCAGCGTTCTTGGCGTAGCCCGGGAAGGTCCCGACTTCCGAGGCGATCTCGGCGGAGGTGGCATAGCTCACCCCGGTCATGATCGCGGTCAGCGCCCCACAGAGCGCCCGGCCCTCGTCGCTGTCATAGCCGTAGCCCATGTTCATCAGCAGACCGCCGATATTGGCATAGCCAAGACCCAGGGTGCGGAAGTCATAGGAGCGCTGCGCGATTTCCTTGGAGGGGAACTGCGCCATGAGCACCGAAATCTCCAGCGTCAGGGTCCAGAGGCGGGCCGCATGCATGTAGCCTTCGGCGTCGAACTTGCCGTTCTTGTAGAAGGTCAGCAGGTTCATGGAGGCGAGGTTACAGGCCGTGTCGTCCAGGAACATGTATTCCGAGCACGGGTTGGAGCCGCGGATCTGCCCGTCTTCGGGGCAGGTATGCCAGTCATTCACCGTGTCGTGGAACTGGATACCGGGATCGGCACAGGCCCAGGCCGCATGACCAATCTTCTCCCACAGCTCGCGGGCCTTGATGGTCTTGGCAACCTTGCCATCGGTACGGCGCAGCAGTTCCCAATCCGCATCATCCTTGACCGCCTTCAGGAAGGCATCGGTCACCCGGACGGAGTTGTTGGAGTTCTGGCCGGAGACCGAGTTATAGGCCTCGCTGTCCCAATCCGTGTCATAGGTCGGAAACTCGATCGCAGCGTAGCCCTGCTTGGCATAGTCGAGCACGCGCTTGATATAGGTCTCGGGGATCGACACTTTCTTGGCGCCCCGGATCGCGGTCTTCAGCGCCGCGTTCTTGGCCGGATCCACCGCATCCTCGCCCAGGCCGTCCCATTCGCCGATGGCCGCGAAGATCTCGTTCAGCTTGGCCTCGTGCATCTTGGAGCCGGCGACGATGGAGGCAACCTTCTGCTCTTCCTTCACCTTCCAGTTCACGAACTCTTCGATATCCGGGTGGTCCGCATCGCAAATCACCATCTTGGCCGCGCGGCGCGTGGTGCCGCCCGACTTGATCGCGCCCGCAGCCCGATCGCCAATTTTGAGGAAGCCCATCAGGCCCGACGACTTGCCGCCGCCTGACAGGGCTTCCCCCTCGGCACGGAGGGAGGAGAAGTTGGTGCCCGTGCCGGAACCGTATTTGAAGAGCCGCGCCTCGCGGACCCAGAGGTCCATGATGCCACCGTCATTCACCAGATCGTCCGCGACGGACTGGATGAAGCAGGCATGGGGCTGCGGGTGCTCGTAAGACGAGGTGGATTTGGTGAGTTTGCCGGTCGCGTGGTCCACATAGTAGTGACCCTGGGCCGGACCATCGATGCCGTAAGCCCAATGCAGGCCGGTATTGAACCACTGGGGCGAGTTCGGCGCGGCCATCTGCTTGGCCAGCATCAGCTGCATCTCATCGAAATAGGCGCGGGCATCGGCCTCGGAGGTGAAGTAGCCCCCCTTCCAGCCCCAATAGGCCCAGGCGCCGGCCAAACGACGGAAGACCTGCTTGGAGGAGGTCTCACCACCATAGCGCTTGTCCTCGGGCATCTTCGCGAGTGCCTTGTCATCCGCCACAGAGCGCCACAGGAAGGACGGCACGCCCTTCTCGCGCACCGGTTTCAACGCGGCCGGCACACCAGCCTTGCGGAAATACTTCTGGGCAATGACGTCGGACGCCACCTGGCTCCAGGAGCTCGGCACCTCCACTTCGTCAAGCCGGAAGACGACCGTGCCGTCAGGATTGCGGATCTCCGAAGCCGTGATCGAGAACTCGATCCCTGCATATGCGTCTTGTCCGTCTGTGGTGAAATGGCGTTCGATTTTCATGTCTGCCCCATGCTGGCCATTTGAGTGTCGGCCATGCGGTTGTTCCGCCGTGCCGGTGATGTGTTCGTGCGAAGGAGGATCAAGCAAACCTGTCCCTGGCCTCGGAACCGCGCTGCGCCCCGGGGTCGTGTGTTGGATCTTGGGTCTGTCTTGAAGGTGACACCAAATGTGGTGTTCGCCTCCTCCGCAAACACAAACTGGCGTAGGTGGAGGGGGACGGTCAACTACATTTTGTGACGTTTCCACGACAAAACACTATTGACGGTGGATTAACCTAGATTCGTTTGGGGGTGCTCGAAAGGAGCTCAAAAAGGTTAATCAGAACACAGGGAGAATATTCATACATTCTTCACACAGGTTAACCGATCTGCTTGATTTATCCACAGGTTGCGCGCGAATCCTTGGGGGTCAGAGGGGCAACAGGCTCGAATCGTCGCCACGGGCGATACGCCGCCGAAAAGGGCGAGATCGTGACTTTTTCCTTGGTTGTTCGCAAATCGCCCAAAAAAAACGCAACGTCACCGGAGTTGTGTGAACTAGTACCTTAAAAAAAACACAAAGTTTTACTAAATCCCGATGATGGAGCGCCGTGCTTTGGTTCTCACGGCCTCGGTTTTGTAACGAGTGAGACTGTTTGATGACTCTTAACCCAATCCGCCCACTGGCGGTCATGGCGATGTGTGCCCTGGCCAGTCCAGGCTCTGCTGCGGTAATCGCCTATGACGCGCAGGGAGCTTATCTTGCGGTCACCAAGGATGCGTATCTGGGGGGCAAGTTCGGCTTCCCGGTTGCGGCGCGGGCCCCGGCCCCGGTTCCGGTGACGGCACCGCTGCCTGCCGCGCCGGCTGTGCCGGCCATCGATCCCGTGGTGATTGCAATTCTCGCCGGCATCCTTCTGGCCGTGCTTGTGCTCGATGGCGGCGATGATGACAGCAGCAGTGTTGCTGACACGATCATGCCCGCCCCCGAGCCTCCGGCGACGGAGCCCCCCACCTTCCCGCCCTTCGACGACCTTCCGGAGCCGCCCAGACAGAGCGAGCCGCCGACACCGCAGGTTCCCTCGGTGCCCCTGCCGCCCGCGCTTTTGCTGCTCCTCTCGGCGATCGGTGGTCTGGCCTGGTCGAAACGCCGGACTGCCTGATCCCCTCGAGACCGCGCTCTTACCGCCCGCAAGATCTGCGCGGCGCGTCTCAAGGCCTGCCTGACCCAGAGGTTTGGTGGTCTGACTTGTAGGAAGTGGTCGGGACGGCAAGATTCGAACTTGCGACCTACGGTACCCAAAACCGTCGCGCTACCAGGCTGCGCTACGCCCCGATGTCGCTGTCCTTAGCCCCGTTGATCGGGATTGAAAAGCGCGATTTCGCCGCTCACTCGTCGCAGGGCCAGGCAGCGGTGCTTTGATCAAAGGCCGGATGCTGCAGGAGGGTCCCCGCTGAGATGCCGAATTGCTCTGCAAGCCCGCCATTGATCTCCAGCACGGCGAGAATTTGGCTCCCACCAAAGATCGGCGTTTCATCCAGCGGGATCGCGTTGGAGTGCACGCGGCGCACAAGCCCGGTCTCATCCGCGAAGATCATGTCGAGGGGGATGAGCGTGTTCCGCATCCAAAAGGACACCGATTGCGGGCGATCGTAGACAAAGAGCATGCCCGCTCTCTGCGGAAGGCTCTCCCGGAACATCAGGCCCCGGCCCCGCTCCGCATCATCATCCGCGAGCTCAATCGTGAACTGCGCTTGCCCCCAGGGACCTTGAAGCGAGACAACATCAGGTGCGCAGGCCGCACTGGCCGCGCCTGTCAGACAGATTGCGCCCAGAGTCCCACGGACAGAGTTCCGCAAAGCGGCGCCAACCTGGCATAGCAAAGATCTGGGCACCGTCATTCGGACTGCGCGGCGTCCCAGCTCAGCACTTCGAGGGCGAGGCTTCCGCGCTCGCTTTCGCCGATGCGCACGGCAACGGCCTCACCGGCCTGCAGATCCGAGAACCCGCAGCGGCGCAGCACATCCATATGGACGAAGATATCCTCATCGCCGCCAAAGACGTTGAGAAAGCCGAAGCCTTTGACCTTGTCGAACCATTTCACCCGCCCCGGTACCATGGGCACATCGTCGAAGTTCTGCGGTGCGCCCAAGGGGCCCGACATCTCTTCGTCGATTTCCGGCGGTGTTATCGCGACCACTTCCACGGCCTGAACGCCGCGGGGGGTCTCCTGAACACGGATCTGGATCTGCGCCCCATCGGCGACCGAGCTCTGGCCGAAATTCCGTAACACATTGGCATGCAGCAGAATATCCGGTCCGTCGGTTTCACCCACGACGAAGCCGAACCCCTTCTTGGGGTCAAACCATTTGACGGTCCCGTACACTACTGGACTGCTAGTCATAGGTTTCTGCACGGCAGTAATCCGGGTTACGCATGGTTAACTCAGGGAGTGGTCCTGATTTGTTAATGGTCACATTTGTTAACGATACGTGCAAGAAAAACTTTGTCTTTTAAAGGGCTTGGCCCGGAGCTTGCGCCCAGATCACGGGTTCAAGCGGTTGATTTTCCAAGTTTTTTCATCTTTCGCGCGAACCCACCGAAAACGATCATGCAATCGAAAATCGCCATCGGCCCAAAACTCCATTTCCACCGGGCGCAGGCGATACCCGCCCCAGAAAGGAGGGCGTTCCGGAGAAAGTCCCTTTTCCAGACCGATTTTCGCGACTTTCGCCATAAGGCTCGCACGGCTGTCGAGGGGTTGGGACTGCTCCGAGGCCCAGGCACCGATCCGGCTCTGGAGGGAGCGACTATTATAATAGGCGTCTGCCTGGGGCCCGTCCTCGCGGCTGATCTCGCCGCGCACCCGGATTTGCCGCCGCAGGCTCTTCCAATGGAGAACAAAGGCCGCCTGGCCCGCACTGTCGAGCTCCTGCGCCTTGGCGGATCCATAGTTGGTATAGAAGACGAAGGCATCCGCCTCGATCTCCTTCAGCAGCACCATCCGCACATTCGGCAGGCCCGACGCATCCACGGTCGCCAGCGCGATCGCGTTGGGATCATTGGGTTCGCGCGCCTCGGCCTCGGTCAACCAGGCGCGTGCCAGGGCGAACGGATCCTCGCCTGCAAATATCCCACTGCGTTCCGCCATATCCGCCTCTGTTGCCTTGCTGCGATCATCCGCTGCTATGTGGCACAGCGTTCCCTTGAAGCAAAGAACCTGATCGCCTAAACGGTGCCGAACTGCATACGGCGGACAAGGAACGACAGATGTCAACGGGATTGATGCACGGAAAACGCGGCCTCATCATGGGGCTGGCCAATGACAAATCGATCGCCTGGGGCATTGCGAAAGCCCTGGCGGAGCAAGGGGCCGAGATGGCCTTCACCTATCAGGGCGAGGCGTTCCGCAAGCGGGCGGAACCCCTGGCGGCGGAGCTGGGCGTGACCGAGCTCTTTGACTGCGATGTGAGCGATCCGGCCTCGCTCGACGCGGTGTTTGACGGTCTGGCGGAGCGCTGGGGCAAGCTGGACTTCGTGGTCCATGCCATCGGCTTTTCGGACAAATCCGAGTTGCGCGGGCGCTATGTGGACACCAGCGCCGACAATTTCCGCATGACCATGGATATCTCGGTCTATTCCTTCACCGCCGTCTGCCAGCGCGCGGAGAAGCTGATGACCGATGGGGGTTCGCTTCTGACGCTGACCTATTACGGCGCCGAGAAGGTCATGCCCCATTATAATGTCATGGGGATTGCGAAATCCGCGCTGGAGACCAGCGTACAGTATCTGGCCGAGGATCTCGGCAAGCAGAACATCCGCGTCAACGCCATCAGCGCGGGCACGATCAAAACGCTGGCCGCCTCGGGCATTGGCGATTTCCGTTACATCATGAAGTGGAACGAGCTGAACGCGCCGCTGCGCCGGACCGTGACCCAGGACGAGGTCGGCAAATCCGCGCTCTATTTCCTGTCGGATCTGTCGAGCGCTGTGACCGGCGAGGTTCATCACGTGGATGCGGGCTATCACGTGGTCGGTATGAAGGCCGTGGACGCCCCGGATATCGACGCGGTCACTGGCCGGAAGTAAGCCATGGAGCTGGCCCAGATTCTCGCCTTCAACGCGGCCCTTCTGGTCGCCTTGGCGAGCCCGGGGCCAGCCCTTCTCATCCTGACGCAGACCGCGATTTCCATTGACCGGCGCAGCGCGATCTGGACCGGACTGGGTCTGGCCAGCATGGCCGCGCTCTGGACGCTGTCCGCTCTGCTCGGGCTCGAGCTGCTGTTCGAGCTTTTCCCGGCGGCCTATCTGATCCTGAAGACGCTCGGCGCGCTTTACCTGATCTGGATCGCCTGGGGCACGTGGAGGGCCGCGCGCAACCCACTCGCCAAGGCGCCACGGATCGCCCCGGGCCGCGCGTTCCGCCGCGGGGTGATGGTCAATCTCGCGAACCCGAAATCCGCGCTCTTCGCCGCCGGGGTGCTGATCGTGATCTT
This sequence comes from Dinoroseobacter sp. S76, assembly GCF_049801095.1. Classification (NCBI taxonomy): domain Bacteria; kingdom Pseudomonadati; phylum Pseudomonadota; class Alphaproteobacteria; order Rhodobacterales; family Roseobacteraceae; genus Dinoroseobacter; species Dinoroseobacter sp. S76. The sequence goes on from NZ_JBNAGH010000002.1 coordinate 411,606, forward strand.
CCCGCCAGATCTGAGCGCCGCGCAGATCGCCTTGGTGGTCGCGAACCATTTCGGGGTAGAGATCATGGTTTACACCCTTCTGGCGGTGGCCCTGAGCCGTCCCGCCGCAAAACGCGCCTATCTGACCGCGAAAACCCATCTCGACCGGCTGACCGCTGCGGTGCTGGGCGGGCTTGGCCTGCGCCTTTTGCTGGATCGCACCCCGTGACACTGGCGGCCTTTGCCTCCATCGCAGTAATCCATCTGATGGCCGCAATCAGTCCCGGCCTCTCTTTCGTGGTGATCACACGCGTGGCCGCCGCCGAGGGTTTGAAGCCTGCCCTTGCCCTTGCTGTCGCCTTTGGCGCGGGTGCGATGATCTGGGCGGGTACCGCGCTGTTCGGTCTGGCCCTCGTGTTCCAGGTCATGCCCGTCCTCCTGACCGTGCTGAAGTTCGCCGGCGCGGGCTTCCTCCTTTTTGTGGCCTTCATGATGTGGCGCCACGCGCCCGACCCGCTGCCGGCGGTGTCGAGCGGGCGCACCCGCTCCCTCTGGTCGGTCTTTCGCTTCGGGCTTGTCACGCAACTCTCGAATCCCAAAGTGCCCGTCTTTTTCGGAGCGGTCTTCATCGGCATCCTGCCCGCGGACGCCACAGTGCTCGAGATGGCGCTGGTGCTCCTCTCGGTCTTCGTGGTCGAGAGCGGCTGGTACGTGATCGTGGCGCGGCTCTTTTCCTTGCCAGCGCCCCGTGCGCTCTATCTGCGGATGAAATGCGTCTCAGACCGGGTGCTGAGCGTCGCATTGGCCGGGGTCGGTGCGCGCATCGCCCTGACCTGAGGCCAGCGCTTGGCGATCAGCATTGGCAACTTCGCGCAACCTGTCATAGAGACAGGATCAAACCATAGGGGACGGAGAGGGATATGACCGACCAACTGCCGCATGAAAAAGGGTTTCACGTCAGCTGGGACCAGATCCACCGGGACAGCCGGGCGCTGGCCTGGCGGCTGGACAAGCGCGGGCCCGGAGAAGAAGGCGCCTGGCGGATGATCCTTGCCATCACCCGCGGCGGCATGGCGCCCGCGATGATCGTGGCGCGCGAGCTCGACATCCGGCAGGTCGGCACGATCTCGGTGCAATCCTATCACCACCAGACCCAGGGCCAGACCACGATCCTCAACCAACCGGATCCGGAGCTCATGGGCGACGGCACCGGCGTGCTCGTCATCGACGATCTGGTCGACAGCGGTCGCACCCTCGAAGTGGTGCGCGGCCTCTACCCCAAGGCGCATTTCGCCACCGTCTATGCCAAGCCCAAGGGCGAGCCCATGGTCGACACCTTTATCACCGGGGTCAGTCAGGACACCTGGATTTTCTTCCCATGGGACATGGCTTTGCAATACGTTGAGCCCTACCGCAACGGCTAGCACGCCGTAGAAGAGACGAGGCACCGGACGCCATGGCCCCCTATTCCCGACGACAGATGCTCCAGACGGCCGCTGCCGCAACGGTGGCGGGGCCAGCTCTGGGGGCGGAGAAAGAGTATCCCGACTGCAGCAATCTCTATGTGATCTCGACATGGCTCCACCCGGAGCTGCCTGCAGGCACGCCCGAAACTGTCGCCGAGTTTTCCCTCACCGGCGACAAGAATGACACGGACATCCTCCGCAAGCCCCGTCTGGCCCAGTATTCCCTGCGCCGCGACAGTGTTGAGAAGGCGTTTTACGTCGATGGGCGTCCCTCCGAGGCCGGGATCAGCGATGCGACACTCACCTATGAGTTCGCGCCAGATGCTACCAGGCCAGATCGGCTGGTGATCACCTGGCCCTTCGGCACATCCGAAGAGATGTCCGAGAGACGGGCTGCCCTCGATGGGACCGTCCCCGCGACGCTGAAGATCGATGGCGGCCCCGCGCGCGACATCGCGGTCTCCATGCGCCATGGCCGCAGCGGCATCGCGCTGCCGAATGCGGGGACCCACCTGATGGACGGCTCGGCCATGGAGCTGCAGGTCGCGATCGCCGAGTTCGAGATGCGCGCCCTCTTTGACATTCGCCACCTGTCCCCAACCATCCCCATCGCGCGTGAAAAGGCCACGGAATACGCGACGCAAGCGGTGGCCGCAGGCGGGTGCAAACCCCTCTGCGTCATAACCTCCGCTGCGGTTGATCTCTTGGGGCGGCCCGATGATTGCTTCGAGCTGACCCAGATGCGCAAACTGCGCGCCCGCTTCCCGGAGCGGCGCGATGTGGTGGACGCCTATATCCAGGCTTCGAACACGCTCCTGGAAAACGGCGAGGGCCGCGCCCTGCGGGCCGCGATCCTCTGCTTCTATGGGCTGGTGGTCTGGCCAAGCGCGCTTCTCGTGGCCGCGGGCTTCCATCGCAGTGGCGGGCTTTACTATCTTGCCGGATTCAAGCTGCTTTGCCGCCTGGCCCGGATTGATCCCGGACTGACCCTGCCAAACCCCCAAGGCGGACCTTCGCACCAATGAGCCAACATCTCGCCCCGACCATGACCGCAACCCAGTCCCCGCCGGTCATGGAGGCCCGCCGCTGGCTGGCCGCCGCCACCCTGCCCGAGGGGCTGGAGCTTCTGAATGTCAGCCAGGCGGCCCCCGTCGCACCGCCCCCGCCGCCCCTGCGCGCGGCCATGATCGCCGCGATTGAAGAGGACGATGGCAGCCATCTTTACGGCCCCGTGCTGGGCCTGCCGGAGCTGCGCGAGACCCTCGCGAACTCCATGACGGGCCGCTATGGCGGCGCAGTGAAAGACAGCCAGATCGCCATCACCTCCGGCTGCAACCAGGCCTTTGCGGCGGTCATGTCGACCCTGGCCGCTCCCGGTGACAATGTGATCCTGCCCGTGCCCTGGTACTTCAACCACCAGATGTGGTTGCAAATGACGGGGGTGGAGCCCCGCGCCCTCGACACCGGCCCGTCGCTCCTGCCGGATCCGGAGGCGGCCGCGGCCCTCATCGATGCACGCACCCGCGCCATCGTGCTGGTCAGCCCGAACAATCCCTGCGGGGTCGAATATCCCGATGCGCTGATCTCAGCCTTTCGCGACCTTGCACGCGCCCGCGGGCTCGCCCTGATCGTGGACGAAACCTACCGCGATTTCGACAGCCGCTCCGGCGCGCCCCACAGCCTCCTGCAGGACCCGGATTGGGACGACACGGTCATCTCCCTCTACTCCTTCTCCAAGGCCTACCGGCTCACGGGCCACCGGGTCGGCGCCATCGCCACCTCGCCCGCGCGCCTCGCCCAGGTGGAGAAGTTCCTCGACACGGTGCAGATCTGCGCCCCGCAACTGGGACAACGGGCGGCCCTCTGGGGCCTCAAACACCTGGAGGACTGGCTCGCCGGACAACGCGACGAGATCCTCGCCCGCCGTACCGCCATGGAAACCGCCTTCCAACGCCTCCCGGGATGGGAGCTTCTGGGCTGCGGCGCCTATTTCGGCTACGCCCGCCACCGGCTCGGCCTCCCCTCGGACCAGCTCGCCGAGCGCATGGTCTCCGAGATCGGCGTGCTGGCCCTGCCCGGCACCATGTTCGCCCCCAAGGGTGCGCCCCGCGGCGCCGAGGAAATGCGCTTTGCCTTCGCCAATATCGACGAAACCGGCATCCGGGAGCTCGCCGAAAGGCTCGGAACCTACACACCTTCTTAAGTCCGGAAATATCCCGGGGGTTTGGGGGCTGGCCCCCAATCCAACCCACGAAGGCGCGCGAGTTGCGGAATTGGTCGTCCCGCCCCGCCATCCGCTTGCCGCCATCGGCGCAACCCCCTAAACACATCGCACCAAGATATCTGCGCCGAAACCCACCGGATCCGCTCGAGGAGAGATCAACGCCATGAAGGGCAAAACCTCCAACATCTTCATGTTCATTCTGATGGGCCTCCTGATCCTCGGCCTTGCGGGCTTCGGCGTCTCCAGCTTTGGCGGCTCCAACTCGCAGGTGGCCAGCGTGGGCGATGCGGAAATCACCGTCACCGATTACGGCCGGGCCCTGCAGAACCAGCTGCGCACCGCCGCCCAGCAATCGGGCCGGGCCGTGCCCATGGCCGAGGCGCGCCAGATCGGCCTTGACCGGCAGGTCCTCGCGCAGCTTGTGAACACCGCCGCCATCGACAATGAGGCCGCGCTGATGGGTCTTTCCGTCGGCGATGAGCGGGTGGCCGAACAGATCCGACAAATTCCCGCCTTTGCCGGACTGAACGGCGCCTTTGATCGCGAGGCCTACACCTTCACCCTGCAATCGAGCGGCCTGACACCCGAGCAATTCGAGGACCGCGTCCGCAAGGAAGCCGCGCGCAATCTGCTGCAAGGGGCCGTGATCGGCGGTCTGCGCGTGCCCGAGGGCTATACCGATACACTCTTTTCCTTCATCGGCGCGCGCCGGGACTTCACCTGGGCCGTGTTGAGCGCGGGCGACATCACGCTGGACATCCCCGCGCCGGGCGATGCGGACCTGCAAGCCCATCACGAGGCCAATGCTGCCGCCTTCACCCTGCCGGAAACGCGCGAGATCACCTATGTGCTCCTCAGCCCGGAGATGATGCTTGATCAGGTCGCGCCCAGCGAGGAGGACCTGCGTCAGGCCTATGACGCTGCGGCCAGCATCTATCAACGCCCCGAGCGGCGTCTGCTCGACCGTCTTGTCTTCAACTCGACCGGGGAGGCTGAGGCCGCCCTCGCCCAGATCACCAGCGGTGCAACCACATTTGACGCCCTGCTTGAGGCGCGCGGCCTCACCCTCGACGATGTAGACCAGGGCGAGGTGACACGGGACGATCTCGATGCCGAAATTGCCCAAGGGGTCTTTGCCTTTCCGCAGACAGGCGTCGTCGGCCCCCTGCCCTCGCCGCTTGGCCCGGCGCTCTACCGGGTGAATGCCTTGCTGGCCGCGCAAGTCACCAGTTTCGAGGACGCCCGCGAGGAGCTGACCGCAGCACTCGCCGGGGATGCCGCCCGGCGCGCAGTGGCCGATGAAATCGAAGCGCTCGACGATCTGCTCGCTGGCGGCGCAACGCTCGAGGAGCTGGCCGCCGACACGCCAGCCGAGCTCGGCACGCTCTCGCTCGCTGCGGGCAGCACCGATGGCATCGCCGCCTATCCGGAAGTGCAGGAAGCCGTGCGCACCCTGCGCGATGGCGATTTCCCCGAAATCTCGATCCTTGAGGATGGCGGCGTCTTTGCCCTGCGCCTCGATGGCATCACCGCGCCGCGCCTTCAGCCGCTGGAGGAGATCCGCGATACAGTGGCCGAGCATTGGCGCGCAGCCCAAATCGACGACGCACTCATGGCCGAGGCCGAAGCCCTCGCGGATCGCCTGCGCGCAGGCGAAAGCTTTGCCGCGACGGATCTCTCCCCCCGTGTGGAGGACGCTCTGACCCGCGAGTCCTTCATCGATGGCACCCCGCCGAGCCTTGTGACGGAAGTCTTCGCGCTCGAAGCCGACGGAGACGTGACCCTCGTGCCCGGCAATGGCGAGGTCTATATCGCCCAGCTCGACGGCATTCTGCCCCCCGATAGCGAAGATCCCGATGCGGAGTTCCTGCAAGGCGTTCTGAGCCAGACCATCAGCCAGGGCCTTGCTGAGGATATCTTCACCGCCTATGCCACCGCGCTTCAACTCGAAGCGGGCATCACCATCAATCAAAGCGCCATCGACGCGGTTCAGGCCCAGTTCCCCTGATCCAGACGGCGGGCCTGCCCGCTGACCGCCCGAGACCCAGCCAGAACGAGACCGCGCCATGGCCCTGATCCCTGACTATGATGCTTTCGAGGCCGCCTTTGCCGCGGGCCGCAATCAGGTCGTCTATACCCGGCTCGCCGCCGATCTCGACACGCCCGTGTCGCTCATGCTCAAGCTCGCCGGGGCGCGCAAGGACAGCTTCATGCTGGAATCCGTGACCGGCGGCGAGGTGCGCGGGCGCTACTCGGTGGTCGGGTTGAAGCCGGATGTGATCTGGGAGTGCCGGGGGGAAACAGCGCGGATCAACCGCTCGGCCCGGTTTGATGCGGACGCCTTCGAAACCTTGGCCGAGGACCCGCTCACAGCCCTGCGCAGCCTCATTGCCGAGAGCCGGATCGAGATGCCCGATGACCTGCCGCCGATTGCGGCGGGGCTATTTGGCTATCTCGGCTATGACATGATCCGGCTGGTGGAGCATCTGCCCAATGTGAACCCCGACCCGCTTGGCCTGCCCGATGCGGTGCTGGTGCGGCCCTCGGTGGTCGCGGTGCTCGACGGGGTGAAGGGCGAAGTCACCGTGGTCTCGCCGGTCTGGGCCAATTCCGGCCAATCGGCCCGCGCCGCCTATGCCCAGGCGGCCGAACGCGTGATGGACGCTGTGCGCGATCTGGAACGCGCCGCCAGCAGCGAGAGCCGCGATTTCGGCGAGACCGCCGAGCTGGGCACGCCCGTGTCGAACTTCACCCATCAGGGCTATCTGGATGCGGTCGAGCAGGCCAAGGAATACATCCGCGCGGGCGACATCTTTCAGGTCGTGCCTTCCCAGCGCTGGACGCAGGAGTTCCCCCTGCCGCCTTTCGCGCTCTATCGCAGCTTGCGGCGCACGAACCCGTCGCCTTTCATGTTCTATTTCAATTTCGGCGGATTTCAGATCGTCGGCGCCTCGCCCGAGATCCTCGTGCGGGTTTTCGGGCGCGAGGTCACGATCCGTCCCATCGCAGGCACCCGTCCGCGCGGCAAGACGCCCGCCGAGGACAAGGCCCTCGAAGAGGATCTGCTGGCCGATGCCAAGGAGCTGGCAGAGCATCTGATGCTGCTCGATTTGGGACGCAACGATACGGGTCGGGTCAGCAAGATCGGCACCGTGCGCCCGACCGAGGAGTTCATCATCGAGCGCTATTCCCACGTGATGCATATCGTCTCCAACGTGGTGGGCGAGCTGAGAGAGGATCACGACGCGCTCTCGGCCCTGCTCGCCGGTCTGCCTGCCGGGACGGTCTCCGGCGCGCCCAAGGTCCGCGCGATGGAGATCATCGATGAGCTGGAGCCTGAAAAGCGCGGTGTCTATGGCGGCGGCTGCGGGTATTTCGCGGCCAATGGTGATATGGATATGTGCATCGCCCTGCGCACGGCGGTGGTGAAAGACGAAAAGCTCTATATCCAGGCCGGGGGCGGCGTCGTCTTTGACAGCGACCCCGAGGCCGAGTTCCAGGAAACCGTCAACAAATCCAAAGCGATCCGCACCGCTGCGGAACAAGCCGGCCTCTTTGCCGGCGGGGCGGGCGGCAATAGCTGAGACGTGTCAGGGCGCGCTGCGCTGCAGGTAGGCCGAGACCGGCGCGACCGCGACATCCGCTTGCGGCAGCCCCGCGCTCCAGCCTCTCAGCGTCGTGAGGATCTCGGGCGTCAGCGTGGCTTGTACCACCCCGCCCTCGCCTGAACGGGCACGCAATGCAATCCGGTCGAGATTGCGGCGCAGCACAAGCGGGTCCTGCAAGGTCACTTCGGCAAAGCTCGCAGCCGCTGGCACGCCTGCGCGCCGCGCCTCCTGCACCGCCGCGTCGAGCCCATCGCCCGGCGCCAGCAGGCCATGCCCGGTTTCTGCCAGAACTTCGGAGAGATGCCGCAGCAGAAGACGGTCCTGCAGCACCGGGCTGTCCGCAGGCAACCAGATCCCGACCGCCTCGGGCAGCCGCGCGATATGCGCCCCCAGCGCCACATCGATATCCCGTGGCTCGGGCGCGCTCGGCAGGCCCGTGAGCGTGATCAGCACGTCATGTCCGGCACCCCGCAGCTCTGCGGTCAGATCCGGGGCCTCGGGCAGGGTCGGATCCACGGCGATGCTCAGCGGCAAGCGACTGGCGGCCAGCGCCTCGGTATCGAGGGCGCCGGTTCGAGGCGCCTCCACCACGATCGACAGGAGAGAGGCATTCTCCGGGGAGGCGAATTGCTGCGCATTGCGTGTCAGCGCCCCCACCGGTGCCGCATCCTCTGCGCGCGGCGTGGCGCTCTCGGGGGGCAATGACGGCAGCGGATCACCAATTCGCGGCATGCGCCCCGAGATCCCCGGCCCGGCCATGGCAAAGCGCTCCGCCCCGTCCAGAACCAGCCGTCTGGGCAAGGTGGCGGGGGTCGCAGCCGGGGGTTCCGCAGCAGGCTCCGGCATAGGCGGCGCGCTGTCCGGCGGCGGCCCTGGCGCGGCAATGGCATTCGGGGCAACGGGCGGCAAGGGCAGGTCCGCCGGGGCAAGATCCGGACGCGGCGGCCCGCTCTGGGCCAAGCGCAATGCGGGGGCCGCCTCTGCCTGCGTGGCAAGGCGCGGTGTCTCCGGTGCCGGACCAATCTGCGGCGCGGCACGCGGAGGAGCCTCAGGCGCCAGAGGCGCGACGCCATCCTGCGGCGCGTCTCCGATACTGGCGGGCAGCGCCGTGTCGGGACCCGCCGCACGCAGCGCTGGCACGCGAAGATCCTCGGCACTGGCAGGCCCCGCGCTCGCCACAGCTTCGGGCGCCGCAGCCTCCACCTGAGGCTGCGCAGCAGGCGGTGACGGCAGAGCCACGGGCCCAGCATCCGGCCCCGAAACAGGCTGACGGAGAACCGGCGGCACGGCCCCCGGCGCGCCAGTGACCGGCGCGGGCGTTCGCGCTGTCAGTTCCGGCTCAGCGGGCGGCTGCGCCACAGGCTCGGGTTCAACCGGGGCTTGGCTCGCCACGGTCAGGTCTTCGGTCCGGCTCGGGAGCGGATCCACCCCTTCGGGCGCGGTATCCACCACCTGCCGCAGACCCGGCGCTTTGGGTGGCACAGTTTCCGGCACCGCTCCAGCGACCCGTTGGGACTGCCCGGCATCATCGGCACCGGCCTCCGGCGCCTCAGCGAGATCTGGTGCTGCCTCCTGCAGCTCGGCGCCGGGCTGTGCCTGTGGCGGATCAGCGAGCAAGGCCCGCTCGCCCGAGACCGGCCCCCGCGCCATGGCATCATTCAAATCGCGCAGCGGGAAATAGAGCGAGGCCGCCACGAGCAGGATCATGCTCGCCGCTCCGCCCCAGAACAGCCCTGATAAAAGACCCTTGCCCATGTGATCCGCTCTTGTCTTGCCAAACCAACGTCTGCGCGGCCTGTCGCGCGATGCGTCTTGCCCTGATCATCGCGCGCCCCGCCGCGATTGCAAGCGGATCCCGCGGCCCAGCCCCCGGATCGCGCCCCACCGCGCATCTTTGCGACCGGACCAGCCCTTGACCCTCCTCCCACGCTGGGGGATCAAGGGGCAGTTCCGATGAAGCGGCCCGTGGCCGGGAAACAAAGGCTCGAGACATGCTGCTCCTGATCGATAATTACGACAGTTTCACCTATAATCTGGTCCATTACCTGGGCGAGCTGGGCGCCGATGTGCAGGTGCACCGCAATGATGCGCTGAATGTGCAGGAGGCCATGGCCCTGCGGCCGGATGCGATCATGCTGAGCCCGGGCCCGGCGGATCCGGATCAGGCGGGGATCTGTCTTGCGCTGACCGAGGCGGCCGCCGAGACCGGGACGCCGCTGATCGGGGTGTGCCTGGGTCATCAGACCATCGGGCAAAGCTTTGGCGGCAAGGTCCAGCGCCATTCGGATATCGTCCATGGCAAGATGGGGCTGATGCATCACACAGGCACGGGGCTCTTTGCCGGTCTGCCCTCTCCGTTCAAGGCGACGCGCTATCACTCGCTAGTGGTGGATCGTGACAGCCTTCCGGATGAGTTGGAGGTCACGGCCTGGCTCGAGGATGGCACGATCATGGCCCTCCAGCATCGCAGCCTGCCGATCCATGGCGTGCAGTTCCACCCGGAATCCATCGCCTCCGAACATGGGCACAAGATGCTGCAAAACTTCCTTGATACTGTTCCGGTGACCGCATGAGTGACGCGCTGAAACCCCTGATTGGGGCGGCAGCCGACCGCGCCCTGACCCGCGCCGAGGCCGAAGCCGCCTTCGAGATCCTCTTTGAGGGCGAAGCGACGCCCTCGCAGATGGGCGGGCTCTTGATGGCCCTGCGCACCCGGGGCGAGACGGTCGAGGAATACGCCGCCGCCGCTGCCGTGATGCGCGCCAAATGCAATGCGGTGACTGCGCCCGAGGGGGCAATGGACATCGTTGGCACCGGGGGCGACGGCAAGGGGACGCTGAACATCTCCACCGCCACAGCTTTTGTGGTCGCGGGCGCGGGCGTGGCCGTGGCCAAGCATGGCAACCGCAATCTCAGCTCGAAATCCGGCGCGGCGGATGCGCTCGGTCAGATGGGCGTGAATGTCATGGTCGGCCCCGATGTGGTCGAACGCGCCCTGTCGGAAATCGGGATCGCCTTCATGATGGCGCCCATGCACCACCCGGCGATCCGCCACGTGATGCCGACCCGGGCCGAGCTTGGCACACGGACCATGTTCAACATTCTGGGGCCGCTCACGAACCCGGCGGGCGTCAAGTACCAGCTGACCGGGGCCTTCTCCCGGGATCTCATCCGTCCCATGGCCGAGACGCTGGCGGCTCTGGGCAGTGACCGGGCCTGGCTCGTCCATGGCTCGGACGGCACCGATGAGCTGACGATCACCGGCACCTCCTGGGTGGTCGGGCTGGAAAACGGCGCGGTGAGCGAGTTCGAAATTCACCCGGAGGAAGCTGGCCTGCCGGTCCACCCGTTCGAGGCCATTCTCGGCGGCACGCCTGAGGAGAACGGCGTGGCCTTCCGCGCGCTTCTCGCCGGAGAGGCCTCGGCCTATCGCGACGCAGTTCTGCTGAACGCAGCCGCCGCCCTGAAGGTTTCGGGCAAGGTGGACACCCTGCCCGAGGGCGCGGCGCTGGCGGCCGAGAGCCTCGATAGCGGCGCGGCGCTCGCCAAGGTTCAGGGCCTTGCAAAGATCACATCGGAGGCGGCATGAGCACCACCATTCTCGACAAGATCAAAGCCTATAAGCTGGAGGAGGTCGCCGCCCGCAAGGCCGCGCGCCCCCTGGCGGAGGTTGAGGCCGATGCCAAGGCCGCGAGCCCGGTCCGCCCCTTCGCCGAGGCCCTGACGACAGCGGCCCAGACGGGCTATGCCCTGATCGCGGAGGTCAAGAAGGCCAGCCCCTCCAAAGGGTTGATCCGCCCGGATTTCGACCCGCCCGCCATTGCCAGTGCCTATGCAAAGGGCGGTGCAACCTGCCTCTCGGTTCTGACCGACGCGCCCAGCTTTCAGGGCCATGAGGAGTACCTGATCGCGGCCCGCGCGGCCTGCGACCTGCCGGTGCTGCGCAAGGATTTCATGTACGACCCCTATCAGGTGGCCGAGGCCCGGGCCATGGGCGCGGATTGCATCCTGATCATCATGGCCAGCGTTTCCGACGCGCAGGCTGCCGAGCTGGAGGATGCGGCCTTTGGCTGGGGCATGGATGCGCTGATCGAGGTCCATGACGGACCCGAGTTGGACCGGGCTTTGCGGCTGAAATCCCCGCTGATGGGCATCAACAATCGCAACCTCAAGACCTTTGAGACGACGCTCGACACCACGCGCACGCTCGCCCCGCGCATCCCCGCCGACCGGCTGATCGTCGCGGAATCCGGTCTGAGCGGTCCGGCAGAGCTCGCCGATCTCGCAGGCTACGGCGCGCGCAGCTTCCTGATCGGCGAGAGCCTGATGCGGAAGGACGATGTGGCCGCCGCCACCCGCGACTTGCTGGCAAACCCTGTCCCGATGGAGGGCGCCGCATGAGCGAGCTGACCCATTTCGACGCCGAGGGCGCAGCCCATATGGTCGATGTCTCCGGCAAGGAGGTCACGGACCGTATGGCCATTGCCCGGGGTGCTGTGCGCATGGCGCCCGAGACCTTGGCGATGATCACCGGGGGCACTGCCAAGAAGGGCGATGTGCTCGCCGTGGCGCGCCTCGCCGGGATCATGGGGGCCAAGAAGACCGCGGATCTGATCCCGCTCTGCCACCCGCTGCCGATCACCAAGGTCGCGCTGGAGCTGACGCCGGATGCGGATCTGCCCGGTGTGCAGATCGAGGCCACGGTCAAGACCTCGGGCCAGACCGGCGTCGAGATGGAGGCGCTGACGGCGGTCTCCGTCGCCGGGCTGACGATCTATGACATGGTCAAGGCCGTGGATAAGCGCATGCAGATCACCGATACGCGGCTGGTCTTCAAGGATGGCGGCAAGTCGGGACGGTTCACGGCCGATGAGTAACCTCGTGCCCGTGGCGGAGGCGCTCGACGCGCTCTTCGCCCTAGTTGCACCGCTGGAAACCGAAGAGGTTCCGCTGACAGCCGCTGCCGGGCGGGTCCTGGCCCGCGACGCCGTGGCCGCACGCACCCAACCGCCTTTCGCGGCCTCCGCCATGGATGGCTACGCGGTCCGAGGTGATGATGGCGCGGCGGGTCTGACGCTCGAGATCGTCGGCGAAAGCGCGGCGGGCCATGGCTGGTCGGGGCGCGTGGCGCCCGGACAGGCGGTCCGGATCTTCACCGGCGCGCCCGTGCCCGAGGGTGCTGGGACCGTCGTGATCCAGGAGGATGTCACACGGGAGGCTGACCGCATCACGCTGGTCGAGGGCACGGACCCGGGCGCGAACATCCGCCCCGAGGGGAATGACTTCAAAGCGGGCGACCGGATCTCGGCCCCGCGCCTGCTCAGCCCCGCGGATGTGGCGCTCGCGGCTTCCATGAACCTGCCCGTGTTGACGGTCCATCGCCGCCCGCGGGTCGCGGTGATCGCCACCGGGGACGAACTTGTGATGCCCGGCGAGACCCCAGCCCCGGATCAGATCATCGCCTCCAACAGTTTTGGGCTGAAGGCCATGTTCGAAGCCGCAGGCGCGGATGTGCGCCTTCTGCCCATCGCGCCGGACACGTCCGAGGGGCTCGCAGCAGTCCTCGCTCTGGCCGGGGATGCGGATCTGGTTGTGACCATTGGCGGCGCATCTGTGGGCGATCATGACCTCGTGGCCAAGGTGGCCGGAGAGCTCGGGCTTGAGCGCGCCTTCTACAAGATCGCCATGCGCCCGGGCAAACCGCTCATGTGTGGCCGTCTCGGCGCTGCACTGCTGATCGGGCTGCCGGGCAACCCGGTGTCGTCCATGGTGTGCGGCACGCTCTTCGTGGTGCCTGCGTTGCGGGTTATGCAGGGGCTGCCCGCACAAGCCCAACCGCGTCATGCGGGCAAGCTCGCGCGTGGTCTCGGCAAGAACGGCCCGCGGGAGCACTACATGCGCGCGCAGCTCACCTTGCGCGACGGGATCGCCTGGATCGACCCGGCCCCACGTCAGGATAGCGGCCTGATGTCCGTGCTCGCCTCCGCCGACTGCCTGCTGGTGCGCGCGCCCCATGCGGAGCCCGCCGAACCAGGCTCGGATGTTGCCTATATTCCCCTCTAACCCGCCCCGCGCCCTGCTGTTGATGCACTGATTGTCAGCCTCATTGACACAAATCAGGAACAGGTTTAGAACACTCTAAGAACTCGCAGCCGGTTAAGACCTTGTTTACCGGTTTTAGCAACTCTGCGAGCGGTGCCGGGCGACAGGTGCCCGAAGAGGGAGAGCAGATATGCTGACCAAGAAGCAAATCGAGTTGCTGGAATTCATCCACAAGCGTCTGCAGCGCGACGGTGTACCGCCTTCGTTCGACGAGATGAAGGATGCGCTCGACCTGCGGTCGAAATCCGGGATTCACCGTTTGATCACGGCGCTGGAAGAGCGCGGCTTCATCCGTCGGCTCGCCCACAAGGCGCGCGCCATCGAGATCGTCAAATTGCCGGAGGCGCTGATGTCGCAATCCACCGGGTTCGCCCCCAAAGTGATCGACGGGGATCGTGCGGATCCCCCCAAGGGCGCCATGCCCGTGGCAGAGATCCATGCGGTCGAGCTGCCGGTGATGGGCAAGATCGCCGCCGGTACGCCGATCGAGGCGATCAGCGAAGTCTCCCACACGGTGGCCGTGCCCGGCCAAATGATGCGCCAAGATGCGGAGCATTACGCGTTGGAGGTCAAAGGCGACTCCATGATCAATGCGGGCATCAACAGCGGCGATATCGTCGTGATCCGCGAGACCAATGCAGCTGAGAGCGGCGATATCGTGGTCGCGCTGGTTGATGGCCATGAAGCGACGCTCAAGACCTTGCGCAAGCGCGGCAACGCGATTGCGCTCGAGGCCGCGAACCCGGCCTATGAAACCCGCGTCTACCCGGCGGAGATGGTCCGGGTGCAAGGCAAACTGGTGGGGCTGATCCGCTCCTACTGAACGCACGCCGAGACGCAGCCAAGTCCACGGGCCGTGCAAAACCTGCGCGGCCCTTTTTCGTGGAAACCCCGCCCTATTCGCCCAGAAGACGCGCCAGCAAACGCGCATCCGATCGAGGGGGCGCCCCCTGCCAGGGTCGGGCGGGCTGTGCCTCCTGAGCTGTGACAATCTCGAGCCCGTCCTCCCCGACCGAGACCGCCAAGGCCCCGGTCCGCCGGAACGCGCGGGCATCTATCACCTCGCAGGCCGTGCTGCGCGGCAGATCCACATTGCCCACGATCAGGTCGGCCTCGGCACAAGCGGCATTAAACTGCGCCGCCCCGGTCTTACCGCGCAGTTGGGTCACCCGGTGAGGGCCAAGATCCACATCCACCCGGCCCTTGCCATGCAGGATCCCGTCCCGGCCATAGGCCTCGTCCTGCGCCACGCCATCGCCGTCATTCTCGAGCCAGCTGCGCGCCGAGAACCCGTCGCCGCGCTCCTTGCTGAGGCTCCGCCCCTCTGGTGTCAGCACGCCCAAGAGCCCTCCGCTGCCGGACACGAGCAAGGCGGGTCGCTCGGTCTGGGCCCAGAGGACCAGCGCCACGAGACAGGGGGCCACCCCGACCCAGCGGGCGCGGAACGGGGTGAGGGCCACGATCAAGGCCCCGGCCACGATCAACCCCAAAACCCCGGGCATGGGACGCAGAACATGCCCAACCGCGCCTTCAAGACCGGAGACGGTGCCCGCGACCCAGAGGATCCAGCGGATCCCGATCTCCATCCCGTAGAGGCCGATCCCTTCGAGACCCAGCGGCGCGCCCGCGAGCGCCACCAGAGCGCCGGGCATCACGAGCGTGCCCATGACCGGCACCGAGGCGAGGTTCGCGATCAGCCCGTAATGGGCGATGATGTTGAAATGGGCCGCCGCAATCGGCGCGGTCGCCGCGCCGGCCACGAAGGATGACAGCAGCAGCGAGGCCGGCCCCTTGGACCAGCGCGGCAAGGCATACCACCATTTTACATCGCGCAGCGCCCCATAGGTGATGACCAGCGCGGTGGTGGCGGCAAAGGACATCTGGAACCCCGGCCCCATCACCGCCTCGGGCCTGAGGGCCAGAACGACGAGGGCCGCCCAGGCCACGGATCGGACCGAGAGCGCGCGCCTGTCGAAACAGACGCCGATCAGGATCATGGCAACCATGATGAAAGCCCGCTCGGTCGCCACGCTCATCCCGGAGATCACCAAGTAGACCGCAGCTGCCACGAGCGCCGCCAGCGCCGCAAATTTCTTGACCGGCACCCGCAAGGCGAGCCAGGGCCAGAAGGAAAAGAGCGTCCTGAGACCAAGGAACACGGTCCCCGTCAGCAGTCCCATATGCAGCCCCGAGATCGCCAGCAAATGCGCAAGGTTCGAGCCGCGCAGATCCTCCACATAGGCGCGATCAATCGCAGCCCGGTCGCCAGTGATGATCGCCGCAGCAAAGGCCCCGGGCTGCCCGGGAATGCGGTCGCGGATCGCCTGGGACAGCGCGAGGCGCAAGCTATAGACCCGCTCCCGCCAGGTCAGAACCTCAGGCTCGGACCACAGCAGAACCGGCACTCGTGTGTAGCCCACCGCGCCCAATCCCATGAACCAGGCATGGCGGCGAAAATCAAACCCACCGGGCTCGGTCGGCGAAGAGGGCGGCGACAGATGCCCGGTGGTCATCACGATCTGACCCGGGGCCGGTGCGATCTCGGGCGGCGGGCCATGGAGCGAGAGGCGCACACGCTCGGGCCGTTTCTCCGGGGCGATGCCTTGCAAGCGGACCTGATCCAGCGTCAGGCGCATGGCCCCCGCATAGGAGGAATCGATCGCGACCACCCGGCCCTCAATGGGGCCATAGTAGCGGAAGGACAGGACCGGCGCGGCCACATCCGCCGTGCGCCAAGCCGCGAGCGCATAGCCTCCGGCGGCAAAGGCCAGCGCCCAGCCCAGGGGGCGCAAGGACCACGGCGCAAAGAGCCCCGCAAGCAGCCCCGCGCCCGTCAGGGCCCAGATGACCATGAGCAAGCCCTCTGACGGTTCGGATCCGGCACCAAAATAGGCCAGCGCCCCGCAGCCAAGAACGACCGGGGCCCAGGGAAAGAGGGCGTGGCGCAGCTCTGCGAAGTCGGTCACTTGTCCTGCCTTGCCGCGTTGGGTAAGTCCTGCGCAACTTTATCGAAACCTTGGTTGCCAATTGGTTAATCCCGCGGGATCCCGCGCCGGA
Organism: Dinoroseobacter sp. S76; assembly: GCF_049801095.1. Lineage (NCBI taxonomy): Bacteria > Pseudomonadati > Pseudomonadota > Alphaproteobacteria > Rhodobacterales > Roseobacteraceae > Dinoroseobacter > Dinoroseobacter sp. S76. The sequence goes on from NZ_JBNAGH010000002.1 coordinate 428,042, forward strand.
GACCAGGCGCAGGAGACCACCCCGATGACCTCGACCTCAACGACCCCCGTCGTCACCCGTTTTGCCCCCTCGCCCACCGGGTTCCTCCATATCGGCGGCGCGCGCACGGCGCTCTTCAACTGGCTCTATGCGCGCGGGCGCGGCGGCAAGTTCCTGTTGCGGATCGAAGATACGGACCGGGCGCGCTCCACGCAGGAGGCGACGGATGCGATCTTTGCCGGGCTGCGCTGGCTCGGCCTCGATTGGGATGGCGATGCCACCAGCCAGTTCGAAGGGGCCGCACGCCATGCGGAGGTCGCGCTGCAGCTTCTGGCCGAGGGCAAGGCCTATAAGTGCTTCTCGACCCAGGAGGAGATCGCAGCCTTCCGCGAGGCCGCCAAGGCCGAGGGCCGCTCGACCCTCTTCCGCTCGCCCTGGCGCGATGCGGATCCAGCGACCCATCCGGATGCGCCCTTCGTGGTGCGCATCAAGGCGCCGCAAGAGGGCGAGACTGTCATTCGCGATCAGGTGCAGGGCGATGTGACCATCCGCAACAGCCAGCTCGACGACATGATCCTGCTGCGCTCGGATGGCACGCCGGTCTATATGCTCGCCGTGGTGGTTGATGACCATGATATGGGCGTGACCCACGTGATCCGCGGGGATGACCACCTGAACAACGCGGCGCGGCAGATGATGATCTATGAGGCCATGGGCTGGGACGTGCCGGTCTGGGCCCATATCCCGCTGATCCACGGGCCCGATGGCAAGAAGCTCAGCAAGCGCCACGGAGCGCTCGGCGTCGAGGAATACGAGGCCATGGGCTATCCGGCGGCGGCCATGCGGAATTACCTCGCCCGTCTGGGCTGGTCTCACGGGGATGATGAATTCTTCGATGATGCCCAGGCGCAGGCCTGGTTCGACTTTGGCGGCATCGGCAAATCTCCGGCGCGTTTGGACCTCAAAAAGCTCGACAACCTATCCGGGCAACACATTGCCGCGATGCCCGATGACGCGATTGTCGCAGGTGCACAAGGATACCGCAGTGCAACCGGGGTCGATCCCCTGTCCGAGGCGCAATCCGAGGGTTTGTCGCGTGCGATGTATTGCCTCAAGGACCGGGCCAAGAAATTCCCGGACCTTCTTGATAAAGCTCACTTTATTCTGACATCGCGGCCGATTGCCCCGGATGAAAAAGCCGCGAAAAACCTCGACACTGTATCCCGTGGTATACTGGCTGAATTGACGCCGCAGCTGCAAAATGCTAGCTGGACCCGCGACATGCTGGAGGGCGCCGTGGGAGGCGTGGCAGAGGCCCATGGACTGGGTCTTGGCAAAATTGCTGCCCCCTTGCGAAGCGCGCTGGCCGGGCGTTCTGCGACGCCCAGCGTTTTTGACATGATGCTCGTTCTGGGGCGTGAGGAAACCCTCGCGCGCCTGTCCGACGCAGCAGCGTGAGGGGGACACAGCCGTAAGGTCGTTCTGCTCGCGCACCCGACACGCCGGTCGCAAGACCGACCATGCCACGACCGCGCCGGACCCCGGACACGGACGTTATAAAGAGGGACAGACATGGCTGAACAGAAAACCGCGACCCTGAGCTTTGATGGCAAGAACATCGAGCTGCCGATCTACTCGCCCACGGCGGGACCGGATGTGCTCGATATCCGCAAGCTCTATGCTCAGGGCGATGTGTTCACCTACGACCCGGGCTTCACGTCCACCGCTGCCTGTGACAGCACCATCACCTTCATCGACGGCGCCAAGGGCGAGCTGCTCCATCGCGGCTATCCGATCGATCAGCTGGCCTCCCAGTCGCATTACCTCGAGGTGTGCTACCTGCTGCTCTATGGGGAGCTGCCGACCGCGGCCCAGCTCGAAGATTTCGAAAGCCGTGTGACCAATCACACGATGCTGCACGAGCAGATGATGAACTTCTTCCGCGGCTTCCGTCGTGACGCCCATCCGATGGCGATCATGACCGGTGTCGTGGGCGCGATGTCTGCCTTCTACCATGACAGCACCGACATCTCCGATCCTTGGCAGCGCGAGGTCGCCTCGATCCGCCTGATCGCCAAGATGCCGACCATCGCCGCCTGGGCCTACAAGTATTCGATCGGTCAGCCGTTTGTGTATCCGCGCAACGATCTGGACTATGCGTCGAACTTCCTGCGCATGTGCTTTGCCGTGCCCACCGAAGACTATGTGGTCGACCCGGTGCTCAGCCGCGCCATGGACCGGATCTTTACCCTCCATGCGGATCACGAGCAGAACGCCTCCACCTCGACCGTGCGTCTCGCCTCCTCCTCGGGTGCGAACCCGTTCGCCTGTATCGCGGCGGGCATTGCCTGTCTCTGGGGCCCGGCCCATGGCGGTGCGAACCAGGCCTGCCTCGAAATGCTGCGCGAGATCGGCTCCGTCGACCGGATCCCCGAGTTCATCGCCCGCGCCAAGGACAAGGACGATCCCTTCCGCCTGATGGGCTTTGGCCACCGGGTCTACAAAAACTTCGACCCGCGCGCGAAGGTGATGAAGCAATCCGCAGACGAAGTGCTGGAGCTGCTGGGTGTCGAAAACAACCCGGTTCTGCAGGTCGCCAAGGAGCTCGAGGCCGCGGCCCTCGCCGATCCGTATTTCGCCGACAAGAAGCTCTTCCCGAATGTGGATTTCTATTCCGGCATCATCCTCGAGGCCATGGGTTTCCCGACCTCGATGTTCACGCCGATCTTCGCCCTGTCGCGGACCGTGGGCTGGATCGCCCAGTGGAAAGAGATGATCACCGACCCGGCCTTCAAAATTGGCCGTCCGCGTCAGCTCTACAAGGGTGAAACCCTGCGCGACTATGTGGATGTCGAAAACCGCTGATCCAGCGGAAATCGCCAAGATCTCAGGGCCGTCCTTCGGGGCGGCCCTTTCTGTTTTGTGACATTCCCCAAGACGCAAAAGAGAATTCGTAAAAAAACGGTTAAAAAATAGGCCACAGAGATCGCAATTGGTGCTACGGCTTGAACAGTCGGGTTCCGCGCGCTCATCCGTGGGGTGGCGCTTGACCCGGCGCAATTCCGAAGTCGGGATTGTTCGTGGGAGCAGGCGCGCCTGCTTTCGGCCCCCAATAACGAAAAAACGGAGTCTCAGGGACAGATATGACTAGCAAAATCGTCGTCGGATTGGACGGCAGCAGCTCTGGGGAGCGCGCGCTCGCCTATGCCCAGGGCTTGGCTGGACGTCTGGAGAGTTGCGAGATCATCGTGGCTTTCATCATCGAATGGTCGCCTTACACCTTTCAGACAGCAGAGGAAAACGCGCAGCGGCACAAACGCCGCGAGGAAGAGATCACGACTGCGCAAACCCGGGTGGTTGACCCGGCTGTCGCCACGCTTAGCGATGCAGGCTTTGCCGCGAAGGGCGTCGTGAAACATGGAGATGTGGCAGACCTGCTCGACAAGGTCGCCAAGGCAGAGGGCGCCGAGCAGATCGTCGTCGCCCGCAGCTCGGAAGGCGGCTTCGTCAACCGGGTCTTCGGCACCTCCACCGTGAACCTCGTCCTCCACGCCTCCGTCCCTGTCACTGTCGTCCCGTGAGGAACCCCATCATGAAGACACCTATTCTTGCCCCATTGGCCCTTGCGCTCGGCTCCACGGCCGCGTTTGCGCAAGAGGCAAAATCCATTGACCAGACCGTGAACGAGGCCTTCGCAGCCGTCACTGGTCCCTTTGTGAGTTTGATCTTCGCGCCCTTCCCGGGCACCAGTTTCCCCTGGATCGTGATGTGGCTTGTGATCGCCGCGACCATTTTCACGGTCTATTTCGGCTTCATCCAGCTCAAGGGCTTCGTCCATTCGATCAAGCTGGTGAAGGGCGACTACTCCGATCCCGATGATGCCGGCGAAGTCAGTCACTTCCAAGCCCTGGCCACGGCCCTCTCGGGCACGGTGGGTCTCGGCAACATCGCCGGTGTGGCGGTAGCTGTCGGCATCGGCGGTCCCGGCGCGACCTTCTGGATGATCATGGCCGGCTTGCTCGGCATGGCCTCGAAATTCACCGAATGCACGCTCGGGGTGAAATACCGGAACGAATACCCGGATGGATCGGTCTCCGGCGGCCCGATGTACTACATCTCCAAGGGCTTTGCCGAGAAAGGCGTGCCGGGGGGCAAGTTCCTCGCCGTGCTCTTCTCGATCTTCTGTATCCTCGGTGCGCTTGGCGGCGGGAACATGTTCCAGGCCAACCAGGCCCATGCCCAGATCTCCGGCATTGTTGGCGACTATCCGGGCTGGATCACCGGCATCATCTTCGCGGGCGTCGTCTTCGCAGTGATCGTCGGCGGGATCAAATCCATCGCCAAGGTGACCGAGAAAGTCGTGCCCTTCATGGGCGTGATGTATGTGGCCGTGGCCCTGATCATCCTGCTGGTGAACTTTGACCAGATCGGTTGGGCCTTTGGCCAGATCTTCGCCGGGGCCTTTACCGGACTGGGCGTGGCCGGCGGTATGGTCGGCGCCCTGATCCAGGGCTTCAAGCGCGCCGCCTTCTCGAACGAAGCAGGCGTGGGCTCTGCCGCGATCGCGCACTCCGCGGTGAAAACCAAGGAGCCGATCACCGAGGGCTATGTCTCCCTGCTGGAACCCTTCATCGACACGGTGGTGATCTGCACCATGACCGCGCTGGTGATCACCATCTCCGGTCAGCTGATGATCAACCCCGAAACCGGCCTCTATATGGTCGAGAACGGCACGATCATGACCGTGGATGGCAATTCCGGCGTGGCCCTGACCTCGGCGGCCTTTGCGACCGGCTTCTCCTGGTTCCCCTATGTCCTCGCGATTGCGGTGATCCTCTTCGCCTTCTCGACCATGATCTCCTGGTCCTACTATGGCCTGAAAGCCTGGACCTATCTCTTCGGCGAAGGCGAGACCAAGGAACTGGTCTTCAAGATCATCTTCTGCATCTTCGTGGTGATCGGCGCGGCGGCCAGCCTCGGCCCGGTGATCGACTTCTCCGACGCGGCGATCTTCGCCATGGCGGTGGTCAACATCGCGGCCCTCTATGTGCTGATGCCCATCGTGAAGGCCGAACTCGCCTCCTACCTGGCGCGCCTCGCCTCCGGCGAGATCAAAGAGCATAAGGGCTAAGCCCTCAACACAGGCGGGCCGGTCTCCGGATCGGCCCGCTCCCCCTCATTGTTCCGACAATACTCCGGGGGTGTCGCCGACAGGCGACGGGGGCAGAGCCCCCTCTTTCACAAAAACCGAATGCGCCGCAGGCGCGCTATTGGGTCACCGCTCTTGGATCACCGGAGGGCGTGCTTACTCTGCCGCGACCCGCTTGGGGTTCAGCATCGGCTTGAGGTAGCGCCCCGTATGGCTCTCCGCCACCTCGGCCACCTGCTCGGGTGTGCCAGTGGCCACAACCGTGCCGCCGCCATCGCCCCCTTCCGGGCCGATATCGATGATCCAGTCGGCGGTCTTGATCACGTCGAGATTGTGCTCGATCACAACCACCGTATTGCCCTGCTCCACCAGCTCATGGAGCACTTCGAGCAGCTTGCGCACATCCTCGAAATGCAAACCCGTCGTCGGCTCGTCGAGGATATAGAGCGTCCGACCCGTGGAGCGTTTGGCCAGCTCCTTACTGAGCTTCACCCGCTGCGCCTCCCCGCCCGAGAGCGTGGTCGCCTGCTGTCCCACCTTGATATAGCCGAGCCCGACCCGCATGAGCGCATCCATCTTCTCGCGGATACTCGGCACCGCCTTGAAGAACTCCTGCGCGTCCTCCACCGTCATATCGAGCACATCGGCAATGGACTTGCCCTTGAACTTGATCTCCAGAGTTTCGCGGTTGTAACGCGCGCCCTTGCAGGTCTCGCACTCCACATAGACGTCCGGCAGGAAGTGCATCTCGATCTTGATGACCCCGTCGCCCTGGCACGCCTCGCAGCGCCCGCCCTTGACGTTGAACGAGAACCGGCCGGGCTTGTAGCCCCGGGTCTTGGCCTCGGGCAGGCCCGCGAACCAGTCACGGATCGGGGTGAAGGCCCCGGTATAGGTCGCCGGGTTCGAGCGCGGCGTCCGTCCAATCGGGCGTTGATCAATGTCGATCACCTTGTCCAGATGCTCCAGCCCCTTGATCGTCTCGCAAGGCGCGGGCGTCTGGCGCGCCCCGTTCAGGCGCATGGAGGCGGTCTTGAACAGGGTCTCGATGGTCAGGGTCGACTTGCCCCCGCCCGACACCCCGGTCACGCAGACAAACTTGCCGAGCGGGAAATCCACCGTGACGTTCTGCAGGTTGTTGCCCGTCGCCTTGCGGACGGTGACCTTCTTCTTGTTGCCCTTGCGGCGCGTGGCGGGGACGGCGATCTCGCGCCGCCCGGCCAGATAATCACCGGTCACCGAGGCCGGGTTCGCCATGATCTCCGCCGGGGTGCCATGGGCCACAACCTGCCCGCCATGGACGCCCGCGCCGGGGCCGATATCGAAGACGTAGTCGGCCTCGCGCACGGCCTCTTCATCATGCTCGACCACGATCACCGTGTTCCCCTGATCGCGCAGGTTCTTCAGCGTGGTCAGCAGCCGGTCATTGTCCCGCTGGTGCAGGCCGATCGACGGCTCGTCGAGCACATAGAGCACCCCGGTCAGGCCCGAGCCGATCTGGCTCGCGAGCCGGATCCGTTGGCTTTCGCCCCCAGAGAGCGTCCCGGCATTCCGGCTGAGCGTCAGGTATTCGAGGCCCACGTTGTTGAGGAAGCCAAGCCGCTCGCGGATCTCTTTCAGGATCGCGCGGGCAATCTCGTTCTTCTGCGTCGTCAGAGTCTCGGGCACCGATTGGCACCACTCATAGGCCTCGCGGATCGACATCTCGACCACCTGCCCCACGTGGAGCCCGGCGATCTTGACCGCCAGCGCTTCGGGCCGCAGGCGGTAGCCGCCGCAATCCCCGCAGGAGCGGTTGTTCTGGTAGCGCTCGAACTCCTCGCGGATCCAGCTGGAATCTGTCTCGCGATAGCGCCGCTCCATATTCGGGATCACGCCCTCAAAGGTGCGCGAGACCTGATAGACACGACCCCCTTCGTCATAGCGGAACGCGATCTCCTCATCTCCCGAGCCGCGCAGGAAGACCGATTGCACCTTGACGGGCAGGTCCTTCCACGGGGTCTTGGGATCGAAATCGTAATGCTTGGCGATGGCATCGATGGTCTGCAGGAAATAGGGCGACTTCCCCTTGCGCCATGGTGCCAGCGCCCCATCGGCGAGCTTGAGCGTGGCGTCGGGCACCACGAGCCGCTCGTCAAAGAAGAGCTCCACACCAAGACCATCGCAAGACGGACAAGCCCCAAAGGGCGCGTTGAAGGAAAACAGGCGCGGCTCGATCTCGGGGATCGTGAAACCAGAAACCGGGCAGGCGAATTTTTCGGAGAAGGTATGCCGCTCCGGATCGCCCTCTTTCGGCGCAGTCTCCAGAACCGCGATCCCATCGGCCAGATCGAGCGCCGTGCGCAGGCTGTCGGCCAGCCGGGTCTCGATCCCCTCTTTCACCACGATCCGATCGACCACCACGTCGATATCATGGCGGAACTTCTTGTCCAGGGTCGGCGGGGTGTCGAGGTCGTGGAACTCCCCATCGACCTTCACCCGCTGGAACCCCTGCTTGCGCAGCTCAAGGAATTCCTTGCGGTACTCGCCCTTGCGGTCCCGCACGATGGGCGCCAGCAGATAGGCCCGCGTCCCCTCCTCTAGGGTCATGATCCGGTCGACCATGTCCTGCACCTGCTGTGCCTCGATGGGCAGCCCAGTGGCGGGGCTATAGGGCGTCCCGACGCGCGCGAAGAGCAGACGCATATAGTCATAAATCTCGGTCACCGTGCCGACGGTCGAACGCGGGTTTTTCGAGGTGGTCTTCTGCTCGATGGAGATCGCCGGGCTGAGCCCCGAGATGTGATCCACATCCGGCTTTTCCATCATGTCGAGAAACTGGCGCGCATAGGCGCTCAGGCTCTCCACGTAGCGGCGCTGGCCCTCGGCATAGATCGTGTCAAAGGCCAGGCTCGACTTGCCCGATCCCGACAGACCGGTGATGACGACCAGCTCATCCCGGGGGATATCCACATCGATGGATTTCAGATTGTGCTCGCGCGCGCCGCGCACCTCGATCTTCTTCAGCTCGGGCATGGGGGCCTCTTGTTAACCGCTCCGTAAGAGATAGGCGCTCGGGGCTGAGTCTCCAACCGAAAAAAGCGAACGAAGGGGGAACAGGCGAAGACGGGGCGGATCAGCCCTCCGCCCGCCGCCGCAAAGCGAGCAGCCCATGGGCCGTTGCCCCGAAACACAGCACCACGCCAAGCGTGATCAGCATGGCGGAGTAGCCGAAGGCGGTCGAGATTGCGAAGAGGACCGGCGTGCCCAGCGTGTTGCCGATATTGCCGGTCTGCGCCATCGCCCCATTGGACAGGATCCGTCCCTCCGCACTCGGGTTCAGGTCCGGAACCGAGGCAAAGCTGGCGCCCTGCACCAGCCCGAGGCAGGCGGCAAAGATCAGACAGAGGACAGGATCGCCGGGAAAAAGGATCAGAGAGACTGCGCAGAGCGCGGAGCTGACAAAGCCGATCTGGATGACCGAAACCGGCGAGAGACGCCGCAGCAGCCAGACACCGAGGCTGAGCGAGGCGATGATGCTCACGAGCGGCATGGCCCCGATCAGGAAGGTGCGCTGCGCCGGGTCGAGATAGGGCGGGAGCAGCGTCAGAAGGCTCACGAAACAGAAGGTATAAAAGAGCCACCCCGCCGCCGGAGCCCCGAGGCGCGGGCTGCGGTAGATTTGCAGGTGCTTGGCCCAGAGCGCGCCGAAATCCGGCCGCCGCCAGAGCGGCCCGTCCGCAACCGGCTCTTTCGGGACGGCCAGCCCGATGGCCAGCGCCGCCGCCGCCATGACGAGCCCATGCGCCGCAAAGAGCGATGGCACGCCGAACCGGGCGACCAGCGGCAGTCCCAGCCAGGTCAGAATGGCGAAGGCCACGCCGAAAAACGTCCCCCAAAGGGTCAGCGTCACGCCGCGATCTTTCGTGGCGCTGAGGCTCGCGATCAGGGTCGGTGCGGCAACAACAATGGCCAGATGGGATAGGCCTTCGAAGACCCGGCTCACGAGGAACAGCCAGAGCGGGGGTGCCAGCGCCTGCAGGAGGGAGACCGCCGCCCCGAGCCAGAGCCCCCAGACCAGCGCCCGCCGCACGGTCAGACGCGCCACGACCACGCCCGCGGTCACGCCCAGCACGATGCCCACACTGCCCACCAGCGACACCGCCCAGCCGAGTAAGGCGCCAGCCTCCGGGAAAAGCTGCGGCAGTTGGTCGAAGACGACGCTGACCTTGCCATATTGCGCCGCGGCACCGAGACCGGCGGCCCAAAGCAGAAAGACCAGAGGCCAGTTTGTCTGTGCGCTTGGTTGGGACATAGGGGGGCGCTATCGCGCGGGACCGGCCATCGCAAGCGCGAAACGCCGCTGGATCAGATCGCGGCAGGAAAAAGGGCGCGGGTGGTCCGCGCCCTGTCGTTCAACACGCTCGGTGTCGCTGGCTTACGACCTGCGCTTGAAACCCAGAGCGACGAGCCCGGTCAGCAGCAAGAGCCCCCCGGCCGGAAGCGGGATCGGCGTCATACCGCCCAGATCCACGATCCGGATATTATCCAGCGCAGCACCGGCGGCCGCTGCCCCAGAGGTGTCAGAAAAGCTCAGGAGCAGGGACTCCGCCTCTGCCGTGAAAGACAGCTTCTTCTCCTCCCAGGTGAAGGCCGAGGCGCTCTCACCCGCGACCCGCGTATAGGTAAAGCTGTCCGTGGTCTGGCCGATCGCCACATTCGCCGACCTCGTAGAGCCCCCGACAAAGAAGTTGCCGCCCATATCGAAGATCAACTCATAGTCATTGCCGACCGTGAACCCGTCCACAGTCTGCTGAATGGTGCCAGGCCGCACGCCGTTGAGGTCCAGGCTCTGCTCGCCCTCGGAGGGCGCCCAGGTGGGGCTACGGATGATCTCGACATTGCCCGAGGTCACAGTCCAGCCCGGCATCGGATTGGCCGGAACGGAATAGACATTCACGGTGGTTTTCGGGTCTTCAAACCCCCCATTGGTCACAGAAACGGCTTGGGCCTGCAGCGCGGAAAGGAGCAAAAGCAGCGCGGCAAAGGCGTACTTATAAAGGGACACGTGACAACCTCCATCGTTCAAAAACTGGTGAATTCTTGAACAGGGGAGCGCATCCGTCAAGCAAAGCAGGCACAGCCCGCTGAGACGCGCCTGCGTGAAAACAGTTTCCGTCTTCGCATCACAGCGATCACGCTGCGGAACCAATCCTCAGAAATGCAAAGCGCGCCCATAGGCGTCGAGTACCGATTCGTGCATCATTTCGCTGAGCGTCGGATGGGGGAAGACCGTCGCCATCAGGTCCGCCTCGGTGGTCTCGAGCTGCCGCCCGACCACATAGCCCTGGATGAGCTCGGTCACCTCGGCGCCGACCATATGCGCCCCCAGAAGTTCACCGGTCTTGGCATCGAACACGGTTTTGATCATCCCCTCAGGCTCCCCCAGGGCGATGGCCTTGCCATTGCCGATGAAGGGAAAGCGCCCGACCTTGATGTCATGCCCGGCTTCGCGGGCCTTGGCCTCGGTCAGGCCGACACTGGCGATCTGCGGATGGCAATAGGTACAGCCTGCGATGCTCTCGGGGCTGACCGGATGCACATCCGCCGCGCCCGCGATCAGCTCGGCCACCATCACGCCTTCATGGCTGGCCTTGTGGGCGAGCCAGGGCGCCCCGGCCACGTCACCGATTGCATAGATGCCGTCCACCCCGGTCCGGCAATAGGGGTCGGTCACCACATGGCTGCGGTCGATCTTCACCCCGAGCGCCTCGAGCCCCAGATCCTCGGTATTCCCGACGATGCCCACAGCGGAGATCACCGTGTCGAACTGGCTCTGGCTGGTCTTGCCGCCCTGCTCGATATGGGCGGTAACGCTGCCCTTGCCACGGTCGAGCTTGGCGACTTTGGCCTTCTCGAGGATGGTCATGCCCTGAGCCTTGAACTGCTTCTTGGCGAAGGCGCTGATCTCGGCATCCTCCACGGGCAGGATGCGGTCCATCACCTCGACCACAGTCGTCTCGCACCCCAGCGTGTTGTAAAAGCTCGCAAATTCGATCCCGATCGCGCCGGAGCCGATCACCAGCAGCTTCTTGGGCATGCGCGGCGGGGTAAGCGCGTGTTTGTAGGTCCAGACCAGATCGCCATCGGCCTCCAGCCCCGGCAGCTCGCGCGCCCGTGCGCCCGTGGCCAGCACGATGTTGGGCGCGCTCAGTGTGCGGGTGCCGCTCTCGGTGGCAACCTCGACCCGCCCCTTGGCCGCGATCTTCGCCGCTCCCATCACGACGGTGACCTTGTTCTTCTTCATCAGATGGCTGACGCCGGAATTGAGCTGCTTTGCGATGCCCCGGCTGCGCTTGACCACAGCCTCGAGGTCGTAGCCGATCCCGTCTGCCTTCAGCCCGAACTCCTTGGCGCGGTGCATGAGGTGGAACACCTCCGAGGAGCGCAACATGGCCTTGGTCGGAATGCAGCCCCAGTTCAGGCAAATCCCGCCCATATGCTCACGCTCGACAATCGCCGTGCGCAATCCGAGCTGGGCCGCGCGAATGGCGGCCACATAGCCCCCCGGTCCGGCGCCGATCACCACTAGGTCGAATGCATCATCTGCCATTTTATCCCCCCAAGCGCCTTGCCGCTGTCCTGCGGCGACGTTGTGCTAGTCTTTATGTCTTGGCTGTTACTGGGCCGCTGCCGCATCCTCGGCCTCGATCGCGCGCACGGTGCTGCCATAGCCCCCCTCGTCGAGATAGCTGGCTTCGCGCCGCGTGGTTTCACGCCCGAGCGCTTCGTTGCGATAGGGAAACCGGCCAAACTGGCGGATCACCCGACGATGGGCCCGCGCATGGAGCAGGTTGGAAGCACCACATTCGGGCATCCGTTCGGCAATCAGGCGCACACTCCGCTCCTGATCCGGCAGGGATTCCGCGTGCATCATCGGCAGGTAAAAGAACTGCCGCTCCGGCTCCGGGATCCGGAGATCCCAGGACCGCTCCACCGCTTTTTTCGCCGCCCTCACCGCGATCGCATCGGTCGCAAAGGACCGCGCATCGCCGCGAAACATGTTGCGCGGGAACTGGTCCGTCAGAAACAGGTAAGCCAGCGTGCCGCGCGGGGTTACGCACCAATCGGTCAGACCGCCCTGCTCGGCGGCCTCCCAGCTGGTTTGAAACTTCGCCGTGATCTGCGCGTCCAGCTCGGGGTCGACCTTGTACCAGCCCGCCTCGCCGACCGTGGTCAGCCAGAAATCCAAAACCGCCTTCGGTGTCTGCATCGATCCCTCCCCCGATCGGACTGCGCCCCCTATTAGTGAGGGGAAACTCCAACGGATTCAATCCACATGCGCGGATCGGGGGCGAGATACCGGATCAGCTTGCGGCCATGGCACTGTCTTCGGCAGCCTCTTCCGCCGCTTCCTCGGCGGCTTCGGCGGCCGCCTCCTGGAAGACGGCGACCGAAACCGGGGAGGCTGCGGGCACTGCTGCAAGGTAAACGCCGGAGTCCTCGACCGAGCCAGCCGGACGGCGGGTCATGCGCCAGGCCGCATAGGCGGCCAGTGCGGCCATGAGCCCGAAGATGAAAACGAAGAACCCCTCGGGCCCAACCTGCCCCATGAGCCAACCGGTGAAGAGCGGTCCCGCCACCGCGCCGAGGCCATTGGCAAAGACCAGTCGTCCGGCGGCGGCGGGCATGTCCGCGGCATCGAGGTAATCGTTGGTGTAAGCGATCAAGAGCGCGTAGAGCGGATTGGCCGTGCCCCCGATCAGGAAGCTCGCCGCCAGGAGGCCGTAATACCCGCCAATCCCCAAGGCCGCGAGCACAGCGCCCCCGGCCCCGAAGGCCGAAACCAGCAGGATCAACAGCCGCCGATCCGCCCGGTCCGAGATCCAGCCGATGGGGAATTGCAGGACCATCCCACCGAGATATACGGCGGCCACGAAGGTCGAGATCTGCCCGATGGTCAGCCCGGCCTCGGTGCCATAGACCGAGGCCATGCCGAAGAGCGCGGAGTAGATGCCGCCCATCATCACCATCCCCACCAGCCCCAGGGGCGAGGCGCGAAACACCTCGACAAAGCTCATGGGCTTGGCGGTCTCGAAGGCCGGCGCCGGCGTCACCGTGAGAAGGATCGGAGCAAAGGAGATCGACACGAGGATCGACGGCAGGATGAAGAGCAGGAAACCAGACGGATCCCCAAGGCTCACGAACCACTGGGCCGCCACGATCCCCGCAGTCAGGATCACGCCATAGATCGCCATCGCGCTGCCCCGCGTCTCATTGGTCGAGGCGTTGTTGAGCCAGCTTTCGGCGGTCACATAAACCCCAGCGAAACAGAACCCGACCAGCACCCGCAGCGCGGTCCAGATCCACGGGTCGGTGAAGACCGGAAAGAGGATGAGCGCCGCGGAGATGAACGAGCCCAGGGCGGCGAAAACCCGCACATGTCCCACCCGCCGGATCATCGCCGGGGTCATGGAGGATCCACCCAGAAACCCCGCGAAGTAGCCGGTCATGACCACGGACATCTGCAGGGCGGAGAACCCCTCCAACGCGCCGCGCAGACCGAGCACGGTCGCAATGATCCCGTTGCCCCCCATCAGGAGGAAAATCCCAAAGAGAAGCGCCCAAGAGGAGCGGAAAACCTGTATCATAGCAAAGCCTTAGAGCGTGTTTCTCATCACGTAGCGAATCCGTCGGATCCGCGCATGTCCGTCACCGACTCGGTCATGTCGCAGCCAGCCCTTGGCGGGAAATGGCGTGCCGCACCCGGGCGCTGTACCCGGACATTTCTGCCGGGCGCAAGAAGATCGGACGGGGGGAAAGTGGCGCGGTTGACGGGGCTCGAACCCGCGACCCCCGGCGTGACAGGCCGGTACTCTAACCAACTGAGCTACAACCGCGCGTAGCGGCGGATCTAGGGGGTTTGGCGCGGGGCGTCAATGGCAAAAAACACCGATCTGCACCCGTATTTCCCCGGTCTGCCAACTGTCGGCGTTTTGTCGGACATCTGTCGGGCAAGTGTCGGGCACCTGCGTACGCTCCGTTAAGCTTTTGCGCGCTCTGCACGGCCGGAAGCCCCTTGGCATCTACGCGGATTTACGGGCACACTCCCCCAAGCCGCGCCAAGGAGCCACGTGCCACTTGAGCGAGACCAACGACGCCGCCCGCGCCTTCGCCGCCGCCAAGATCGAGATCGCCCGCGTCATTGCTGCCGAGGAAACAGAACTCGACTTTAACAATGACCGGTTCCGCGCGTTACGGGAGATCCCCGAGGAGATCACTGAGGTCCGCAACCTTCGACGTCTTGACCTCAGCAACACGCAGGTCGCGGACATCTCCCCCTTCGCCGGGATCACCGGGCTGCGGAACCTCGACCTCCGCTACACACAGGTTGCGGACATCGCTTCCCTCGCCGGGATCACCGGGTTGAAAACCCTCCTCCTCAGCGGCACGCGGGTCGCAGACATCGATCCCCTCGCCGAGATCACCGGGCTGCAGAACCTCTACCTCATGAGCACGCAGGTTGCTGACATCGCGCCGCTCGCCGGGACCACCGGGCTGCAGAGCCTCGCCCTCGACAAAACGCAAGTCAGCGACTTGCGGGTGCTTGCGGGACACCAATTTTTGATCCCGAAAGAGGGCGCGACTTCGTATTTAGGCCTTCGATTTGCAGGCACTGCGGCGACGGATATGGACCCGGAGCTGCGCCGTCTTGCGGCCGTGGGAAATGCACGGAAGCGGACCGCGGAGACCTTGGCCTATTTGCACAGCTTGCCGCCACTGCCGGAGCCTTTGCCATGGCGGGCGCCGGAGAAAGCCGCTCCGTCACCGCTGCCTGATCCGCCGGATGTGCCGGGCGTTCCCGAGGTCCGGGTCAGTCCGGAGGGTGTCGATGTCGCGCCGGGCTCGACGACTGAAGCGGACCTGTCGGATCCGATCAAGGCGCAGCTTTATGCGCAGTTGGGCGGCTTTGCGGAGGCGTTGCTTCAAAAGGGCAACCGGTATCCAGAGCTGTCGCACCCAGCGCGGGCACTGCGGGAGTTGACCTCTGGTCCTTTCGAGACCGCGAGTATTCTCGGCATCCACCTACAACTCTCCGCGCTGGAGGAAATTCGCGCAGAAGATGCCAACCGCCCCAAGGCGGAGCAAATGGATCCCGATTGCCGCCTAGCCATCGGACAGGTGCTCCGCCATGGGCCGGGGATCACCGTGGGGCATCCGGAAGTCGTTTTGATGGAGGCCCGCAATGCCGAGTTTGCCGGCAAGCCTGTGCCGGAGGTGGAGGCAGAAAGCGAACGCCGTTTGGCCCGGACGGTTGCCGATGCGCAGGTTCCTGCAACTGACACTGCGCAGCAGGTGGCCGGGGCTCTGACCGCCTCGCAGTCGAAAGGGCGGCTGTCGCAGGCGCGAAAGCTGTTTGTGCAGGGGCTCGTGGCGGGCGTGGGCGCTCTGGTGGTCGGCAGTTTGAACCAAGCGGGCGCGGATGGGTATCAATGGGCGGCTGATTGGATCAGCGCCAACAAAGATGCGATCTGGACCGCTGCGCAGGGCTGGGGCAGTGCATTCATCTCCTGGGTTCGGGACCTTTTGACGACGGTGCTGGGTCCCAAAGGGCCGGGCGGGACGTTGCTTTAGCGAGGGCAAACAGCCTATGGCAGTCGCGTCGCTTTGTCCGGTCAAGGGTCGAAGGAGGAGAAGTGGCGCGGTTGACGGGGCTCGAACCCGCGACCCCCGGCGTGACAGGCCGGTACTCTAACCAACTGAGCTACAACCGCGCGTGACGGTGTGTTTAGGCAGGCGCGTCGGGGACGTCAAGCGGATCGGGGGCGGATAATTGCAGAAGTCGCATTTTCTCTGCTCGGAGGGTCTGCCGCTCGAACGCACCGCGTGCAGGCAGGGCCTTGGGCCCTGCCCTCCGGGCTTCGCGGCTGGGCGCGGGGTCTGCTGAGGCCCTCTCGGAATGGGCTGGCTGGTGCGGCGCGCGCTGTCTCTCGCCCCGCGAGACAGGCGCCCCTCCCTTAGGGGCGCCACCGATCCCTAGGGCGTGCCGAAACCGCCGCCCCCGGGCGTGCACATTGCGAAGATGTCGCCCGGTTGCAGCACTGCCTGATCGTTCCCGCCCAGCGCGACGTGCTGACCATCTGCGCGTTTCACCGCGTTCTGACCCACCTGTCCTGCGCTGCCGCCGCGCGCGCCATGGGGGGCCGTTTCGCGGTGGGAGGACAGGACAGTAACCGTCGCCTCCTCAAGAAAACGCAGCTGACGGCAGATCCCGTCCCCGCCGCGATGGGTCCCCGCCCCGCCGGAGCCGCGGCGGATCGAGAACTCCTCGAGCCGCACGGGGAAGCGGGTTTCGAGCACCTCCGGGTCGGTCATGCGGGTGTTGGTCATATGGCTGTGCACCGCACTCGTGCCGTCAAAGCCCGCCCCGGCGCCGGTGCCGCCGCAGATCGTCTCGTAGTTCTGGAAGCGCGCATTGCCGTAGACGAAATTGTTCATGGTGCCCTGCGATCCGGCCACCACGCCCAGCGCGCCATAGAGCGCATCGGCAATCGCCTGGCTGACCTCCGTATTGCCGGAGATCACGGCGGCGGGCGCGCGCGGATTGATCATGGAGCCTTCGGGCACGATCAGGCGCAGGGGTTTCAGGCAGCCCTCGTTCATCGGGATGTCGCTGCCCACCAGGGTGCGGAAGACATAGAGGACCACGGCCCGGCAGATCGCCAGCGGCGCGTTATAGTTCAGGGGCGACTGGTCCGAGGTGCCGGTGAAGTCGATCAGCGCGGACCGCGCCGCGTGGTCGACGGAGATTGCCACCTGGATCTGCGCACCGCCATCGAGCGGATAGGTGAACTCGCAGTCCCGCAGGACATCGAGGACACGGCGGACGCTCTCTTCGGCATTGTCCTGCACATGGCCCATATAGGCCTGCACGGTCTGGAGGCCGAACTGCCCCGTGATCTTGCGCAGCTCGGACGCGCCGGTCTCGTTGGCGGCGATCTGGGCGGCGAGATCGGCCATGTTCTGATCCACGTTGCGGCAGGGATAGGGGCCGGAGGCCAGCAGGGTCCGGACGGCCTTCTCCTGCAAGACGCCCTGATCCACGAGGCGGACATTTTCGATGAGCACGCCTTCCTCGGAGATATGGCGGCTGTCGGGCGGGGCGGAGCCCGGGGTCTTGCCGCCGATATCCGCGTGGTGCCCGCGGGAGGCGACCGTATAGAGGATCTCGGCCCCGGCCGCGTCAAAGACCGGGGTGATCACTGTCACGTCCGGCAAATGGGTCCCGCCGTTATAGGGGTTGTTCATCATGAACACGTCGCTGGGCCGGATCCGCCCTGCATTCTGGCGCAGGATCGTGCGGACGCTTTCAGACATGGAGCCGAGATGCACGGGCACATGGGGGGCGTTGGCCACCAGATCGCCGTTTTGGTCGAAGATCGCGCAGGAGAAGTCGAAGCGCTCCTTGATGTTCACCGAATAGGCGGTGTTGGCGAGGGTCGCGCCCATCTGCTCGGCGATGGACATGAAGAGGTTGTTGAAGACTTCAAGCATCACCGGATCGACGGACGTGCCGATGGCTTCGGCCCGGGCCAGCGGCACCTCGCGGGTCAGGACCAGATTGCCCCCGGCGAGACAGGTCGCGGTCCAACCGGGCTCGACCATGTTCGTGCCCGTGGGCTCGGTGAGGATCGCGGGGCCGGTGACGCTTTGGCCCGGGCGGAGGCGTGTGCGGTCCACCAGCGGCACGTCCCGGCGGGCGCCTTCGGTATAGAGCGGCACGTGTATTTCGTTGAGGGGCATGGGAGCGGCGTCCGGCAGGGTCACGTCTTCGCCGGTCTTGCCCACAGCCTCGACCACCAGCATCTCGATGATCAGATCCGAGGTCTCCGGCGCAAAGCCAAAACGTTGCTGATGGGCCTGGGTGAAGGCCGTACGCATCCCCTCCGGCGGCCCGAAGGGCACGGCGAGGCTCTGCTGCGCGTCGGCGGGTCGGATATGGGCGGTGGAGACCACATGGATCTCGTCCCCGGACACGCCCTGAGCGGCAACTTCCGCCCGGGCAGCCTCCGAGAGCGCGGCGATGCGCGCGACCGCCTCCGGGTCGCTGAGCGCCCCCTGAAACTGATGCTCCCGCATGGCGGAGATATCGGCGAGCCCCATCCCGAAGGCGGAGAGCACCCCGGCATAGGGATGGATGAAGATCCGCTCCATCCCCAGTGCGTCGGCCACGAGGCAGGCATGCTGTCCCCCGGCCCCGCCAAAGCAGTTCATCGTGTACTGGGTCACATCATAGCCGCGCTGCACGCTGATCTTCTTGATCGCGTTGGCCATGTTCTCGACCGCGATGCGCAGGAAGCCCTCGGCAAGCTCCTCGACACTCTTGTCAGTGCCGATCTCGGCGGCGAGTGCCATGAACTTGGCGCGCACCACGTCCCGGTCCAGGGGCTGGTCCCCGTTCGGGCCAAAGACCGGGGGGAAGTGATCGGGCTGCAACTTGCCGAGCAGCACGTTGCAATCGGTCACGGTGAGCGGCCCGCCCCGGCGGTAGGCGGCGGGTCCTGGGTTGGCGCCCGCGCTTTCCGGGCCGACCTGCATCCTTCCGTCCCGGTAGCTGAGGATGGACCCACCCCCGGCGGCGACCGTATGGATCGACATCATCGGCGCGCGCATCCGCACGCCCGCGACTTCGGTCTCAAAGGACCGCTCATAGGCCCCCGCGTAGTGGCAGACATCCGTGGAGGTCCCGCCCATGTCAAAGCCGATCAGCTTGTCATAGCCGCAGGCCGCCGCCGTCCGTACCATGCCGACCACACCCCCGGCAGGGCCCGACAGGATCGCGTCGCGCCCCTGAAAGAGCGCCGCATCGGTCAGGCCTCCATTCGATTGCATGAACATGAGCTGCGCCGCCCCGTCGCTGCCCGCGCCCAGCGCGCCTGCGACCTGATCCACATAGCGGCGCAGGATCGGCGAGAGATAGGCATCGACCACAGCGGTATCGCCACGTCCCACAAGCTTGATCAGGGGGCTGACCTCATGACTGAGGGAGACCTGGGGGAAGCCGATATCCCGGGCGATCTCGCCGATGGCCTTCTCATGGTCCGGATGGCGATAGCTGTGCATGAGCGCCACCGCGACGGAGCGGTAGCCTTCCCCGTGGGCCTGCGCCAGCGCGGCACGGGTGGCGTCCGTATCGAGCGGGGTGATGACCTCCCCCTCGGCGCCAATGCGCTCCTCAACCTCGATCACGTCATCATAGAGCAACTCGGGCAGCGTGATCTGCAGATCAAAGAGCCGGGGCCGGTTTTGATACCCGATCCGCAAGAGATCCCGCAGACCCTTGGTGATCAAGAGAAGCGTGCGCTCGCCCTTCCGCTCCAACAGAGCGTTGGTGGCCACGGTCGTGCCCATCTTCACCGCCTGGATCGCCCCCTCGGGGATCGGATCCTCTGCACCGAGCCCCATGAGCTCGCGCACCCCCTGGACGGCGGCGTCCGCATAGCGCTCCGGGTTTTCGGAGAGCAGTTTATGCGTCTGCAGCGCTCCATCCGGGCGGCGCGCCACGATATCGGTGAAGGTTCCCCCCCGGTCCACCCAAAACTGCCACATGGCAAAGCTCCTCTATGTGCCGGCAGCGCCGGCAGTCATTCCGTGTTGAAGTGTGAAAAGGGTTGCGCTGCGTCAGTAGACGAGTGACGGCAACCACAGGGCCAATTGCGGGAACAAGAGCAAGAGCGCGAGCATGACGAACATGGTCACCACGAAGGGCAGCGCCCCCCGGATCACATCGATCATCGGCCCGGCCTTGCGGATCCCCTGCACCACGTAAAGGTTGATCCCGATGGGCGGTGTGATCAGCGCGGTCTCCAAGAGGACCATCAGCAGGATCCCGAACCAGACCGGATCAAAGCCCAGCGCCACCACGATGGGCGTGATCAGCGGCGCCATGGTGAGCAGCATCGACAGTGTTTCCATGAAGCAGCCGATCAGGATCAGAACCGCGACGATCATCAGCATGGTCTGCATCGGGCTCCAGCCGAGGCCGGTGACGAAATCCGTCAGCGCCTGGGTGAGGCCGATGATCGACAGGACGAAGTTGAGGAAAACCGCCGCGATGATGATCAGCATGATCATGGCCGTGGTCCGCATGGTCCCCTCGATGGCCTGGCGCATCATGTCGAGGCTGAGCTTGCGGTTGAAGGCCGCGAGCACCATGGCCGCCACCACGCCCAACGCGGCCGCCTCGGTCGGGGTGGCAAGCCCGGCATAGATCGAGCCGACCACCACCATGAAGATCCCCAGAGGCGGGATGAGCGCCGGAAGGGCCCGGAACCGCTCGGCCCATGTGTGGCGCAGTTTCTCACCGCCCCATTCGGGCTTGATCATGCAGGCCACGACCACGGTGGCCATGAAGAGCAGCGCCAGAAGGAAGCCCGGCAGGAACCCCGCGAGGTAGAGCTCGGGCACGGAGGTGTTGGTCAGCAGCCCATAGAGGATCAGGTTGATCGAGGGCGGGATCAGGATGCCCAGCGTGCCCCCGGCCGCGACGGTGCCGAGAAAGAGGCTCTCATTATAGCCGCGCTTCTTGATTTGCGGGACAGCGACAGTGCCAATCGTGGCCGCCGTGGCCACGGAGGAGCCGGAGGTCGCCGCAAAGAGCGCGGAGCTGCCGATATTGGAGTGCATCAGCCCCCCGGGCAGCCAGCCCAGCCATTTGACGATGCCGTCATACATCCGTTCGGTGATGCCGGCGCGGAGCAGGATCTCCCCCATCATGACGAACATCGGGATGGCGACCAGCAGGAAGTCGGTAGAGGTCTGCCAGGCCATGTCCGAGATCGCCCGGTGCAGTGGCATGGGACTGTCGGTCCATTGCAGGATCAGGCCAAGCCAGCCCAGCGAAGCCGCAATGGGGACGGCCAACCCAATGAGGGCCAGCAGGATAAGAAGCGTTTTCAGGAGCATCGGGTCAGACCGTTTCGTCTTCGATTTGTTCGTCGAGGGATTTCACGCCGATCAGTTCCTGCACCCCGGCCTCGTCGCCGAGAAAGTACTGACGGATGGCCACAAGGGCGATCAGCAGACCGGAGAAGACAAAGAACATCCAGCCGAGCATCCAGGGGATCTGCGGGATCGCGAGGGGCACGCGCATGGGCGTGATCGAGCGGGAGCCGTTGTCGAGCGTGTCGCCCACCATGCTCCAGACCATCACCACAACCACAAGCGCGAAGCCCGTGAGCAGGAGTAGCCCCAGCAGGTTGATCAGCGGATGCAGCACCTTGGGGATCACCCCCAAGAGGGCATCGACACGGATATGGGCGCGCTCGAAGAGGGCAAAGGACAGCGCGAGGGCCGTGGCCACCCCGAAGGCATAGCCCGAGATCTCATCCGCGCCTCCGAGGGAGACATTGAAGAGCTTGCGCAGGAAGACCTCCAGCGTGACCAGAAAGGCCGAGAGCACGATCAGCGATCCGCCGATCCAGGTCAGCACGAGGCTCAGCCTGCGTGTGCCGTTAAGAAGCGTATCAAGCATGGGGGAATTCCTTCGGATCGGTCCCGGGGCGGTGCGACCCGCCCCGGGCGATGGGCTTACTTGGCGGCGGCGGTCAGGCCGAGGATCGGACCCACGGTCTCGTTCCAATTGGCAGCGCAATCCTCGCCACAGCGCTCGGCCCAGCGGGCCAGCACCACATCCGTGGCAATCGTGTCGCGCAGGGCGAGATCCTCAGCCGAGGGCTCAACCAGGGTCATGGCGCCCGGCTCACCCACGTCGCAGGCCCCGCCGGTGATGCAGGAGATGGCCACGTCATCCTCGGTGGCGGTCTCGGCCCACATCGCGTCCGTCAGCGTCGCGATCTCGGTCTGCAGCAGGGCCTGCTGATCCGCCGAGAGGCTGTTCCACTTGTCCATGTTCATCGCCCCAAAGGCGAGTCCCCAGCCCACGCGCAGGGTATAGGCATGGGTCGCGACCTGATTCCACTTGGCCGTGTAGGCGGACATGGTCCCGGTGATCGCGCAATCCACAACGCCCTTTTCCAGCGCCGGGATCACTTCGGAGAAGGCCACGGTCACGGAGGTCCCGCCGACACCCTCGACGAAATCGCCCAGCGTGGTGGAATAGACGCGGATCTTCTTGCCATCGAGATCGGCGATGCCGTTCACCTCGCCATTGCACCAGAGCGTTTGGCTCGGGAACGGATAGAGCATCAGCAGCTTGGCGTTGTAGATATCCGCGAAGGCTGCCTCGAGCGTCGGGAAATAGGCGTCGGAGACCTTACGCTGGGTGTCGATATCCTGCGTCAGGGAAGACAGATCCGCCCCCTCGAAGATCGCGTTCTCGGCGGCCACATAGCCCGGCAGGCCGAAGGCGAAATCAAAGACACCGTTCTTGACCAGACGCATGATCTCGAACCCTTTCAGGCCAAGCCCGGACTGGGACTGGATCTTGCCGACGATATTGCCGCCCGAAGCTTCGTTGAGGCGCTGGTTGAAGAAGGGCTCTTCGTGTTTCTGGTAATTCGTCAGGCTGGACCAGGTGCCCACGGCATTGAGGACCACGGGGCTGTCGGCCATGGCTGCGCTGGCGGTGAGGGCCAGGGCGCCAAGGGTTGTTGCAAGTGTTTTCATGGGGTCTGTCTCCTGTTGGATTTTTGTTTGGGTGTCAGGGTTGGGCCGAGAAAATCGGGGTCTCGGCGTCATCGGCGATATCGGTGATGAGCATATGCCCGGGTTTGTGGGTGATGCAGATCTCGGGGCGGGCATGCATGATCGCGGCCTGAGGCGTGACCCCGCAGGCCCAGAAGACCGGCGTGGTGCCGGGCGCCTCCGGGGCCGGATCGCCCCAGTCAGGGCGGGAGAGATCGGCGATGCCGATCTCGGCGGGATCGCCCATATGGACCGGGCCGCCATGGGCCAGCGGGAAGCGGCGCGAGATCGCGACCACCTCGTCCAGCCGGTCGTTTGGGATCCGGCGCATGCTGACCACCATGGGGCCTTGGAACGGGCCCGCCGGGACGGTCTGGATATTGCTGGCAAACATCGGAACGGTGGTGTTCTGCGCGATGTGCCAGAGGTCGAAGCCCGCCTCCTGCAGCGCATGCTCGAAGGTGAAGGAACACCCCAAGGCGAAGGTCACGAAATCGTCCCGCCAATGGGCGTTCAGGTCATGGACCGTCTCGGCGAGCCCCCCGTCGCGATAGACGTAATAGGCGGGCACATCCGTGCGCACATCGATATCCGCGCCCAGGGTTGTCAGCATCGGATTGCCCGTATCCGACACCCCCACCAGCGGGCAGGGTTTCGGGTTGCGCTGGCAAAACCGCATGAAGTCCAGCGCGAGCGCCTCGGGCAGGATCGCAAGGTTCGCCTGCAGGGTCTTGCCCCCCAATCCGGCCGTGTGCCCGCGATAGGCACAGGTCCGGATCTGGGCGCGCATCTGCGCGGTTGTTACCGATTTCAGGGGTTCAAAATCTTGCGGCACGGTCGAATCCTCATGGTTCCGGCTACGATCCGCGCAAGGTCTCATAAAATCAAATCCAAATATTTTGGATCAATCCATAGAGATTTTTTATATCTCTGCCCGCGCGATCTGCTGCGCCATGCCGGCAGCGGCCTCCACCAGATGGTTGCGCGGCTCGCTCAGATAGGAGGCGGAAAAGCGCAAAGGCGCCGGCACCCAGCCCGGGTCGAACTGCACCAGCCGCCCCTCTGCGAGAGAGGATGCGGCCAGGGACACGGGCAACGCGCCAACGCAGAGCCCGGCTTCGACCAGCCGGAAACAGGAGGAGAGCGACGAGGAAGGAAAGAGCGAGACTTCGGGGCCGAAGCGTTCGAACATCGCCTCGCGCAACTCCCTGTAAGGGCGCGTGTTTTTCGCATAGGTTGCGATCGGGATCTGGGCGAGATCCACCGGGGCCGCGGGGTCCGGATCTGCCCCCGGGGCGCGGAACCAGGACAGCGGCACGTCGGGCAGAACCGCATTGTCCACCGTGTAATCCGAAATCGGACCAAGCAGGATCGCAAGGTCAATCTCGCGGCCCATCAACTGCTGGCGCAGGTTCAGAGAGATATCGACCGAGATCTCGACCCGCAGCTTGGGATAGGTGCTGCGCAGGGCGCCGACGAAATCCGGTAGCCAGCTTTGGGCGATGGTTTCCGAGACCCCAAGGCGCAAAAGCTGCTCCACCGCATGGGCATCGACCACGCGCTCCTCCACGAGATTGGTCAGATGCTGGAACTGCTGCGCGTAATGGACCAGCAGGTCGCCCCGCTGGGTCAGGCGCATGCCTTTTGCGTTGCGCTCAAATAGCTCGGTGCCCAGGGTCTCCTCCAGCGCCTTGATCCGCGATGTAACCGCAGGCTGGGTCAGATGCAGCGCATCGGCGGCCTTGCTGACGCTGTGATACTGGGCGACGGCGAGGAAGGTCTGGAGATGGTCGAGCTTCAGGCGGCGCATGGGGGCTTTCCTGGGGGGAATGGGGTGCGGATGGCGCCACCTTGTCCCAAAGCCCGGCCCAGTGCCAGCCGGGTGTCAGCCGCTGGGTTGGGCGGGTCGGACCCGGGCGGTCTTGAAGTGCTCGAACCCGAACCCGAGAGGCACGACCAGCGCGAAGAGAACCGCCGCGAGCCAGAGCGGCGCCTCCGCCGCGCCGGTGAGGTCGAAGAGCGCGCCCGCGACCGGTGGTGTGACCATCATCAGCGCGTAGTAGATGGTGAAGAACACCCCCATCCCGAAGGCGCGGTTTTCTGGGCGCAGGGCCTGCCCGGCGAGGGCCATGATCACTCCGGCGGGCGCCATCCCCACAAGTCCGAACAGCAGGCTCGCCCCCACGCCACCGCCCGGCCCGCCCGCCGGCGCGCCAAGCCAGAGCACCGCCGCGATGGCCGCTACCATGCAACAGCTCAGCACAAGGCTGCGCCGCCCGAACCGGTCCACCAGCTGTCCGCAGGCCGCGCCCGAAAAGATCATCAGCCAGCTCGCCAGGCTGATCACGCCCGCGGCTGCCAAGGTGGTCTGGCCCTGGGCCTCCAGCATCTGGGGCCCGAAGGAAAGGTAGACGACGTAAGCTGCATTGAAGAGCGCCCAAGCCCCGGCGGCGCAAAAGATCAGCCGCCATTCCATGGTGGAAAGCTTGGGCCGCGTCCCGCGCGCAGGCCGGGCCTGATCGGGCGGCTCACGGTAGAGCAGCAAGACCGCCGCCCCCGCCAGAGCCGTATAGATCGAGGCGGCGACAAAAGCGCTCTGCCACCCCCAAAGCGCCGCCAGCCAAGCATGGCCCACCTGCCCCATGGCGATGCCGAGGGGCCAGGACATCACCAGAATGCTCATGGCCGTGGCGATCTCGCGCCCGTCGAACCAGTCGGCGACCATCTTTGTGAAGTAGAGCGTGGTAAAAAGGAACCCGACCCCGCTCAACACGCGGCCCGCGCCCAGGGTCCAGGGCCCCGCAGCAAGAGCACACAGCACGCTGCCAAGCGCCAGCACGCCGAGCCCCGTGCCGACCATCACCCGATCCGAAACAAAGCGGCCCCAATACCCCGCAGGGAGCGCCAGCACGAGACCCGGCGCCATGAAGAGGCCAATGAGCAGGCCGATCTCAGCCCAGTCGAACCCGAATGCGACGATGAGGTGATCGCCCACCGATCCCATGGTCTGAAACTGCAGGCCCAGCCCGATGCGCGCAAGAAACAGAAGCGCAAGGATGCGCCAGCGCATCAGCGGTCCCGGGCCGCGCGCACCGGCACAGAGGCCTGCCGCGAGATCCTCCCGGTCACCTCCGCCCCCTCGCGGGCGGAAGGGGTCGTCCGGGCACGACCGCGCTGGCAGGACGCCCGCCCCGTGCCGAACGCCTGCACCGAAAATAGGGTGCAAAGGGCATCGGCGGGTGTCATGGCGGGCGCGTCTCCGTGGTGGTGGAGGGACAGGCTACTCCGTGGTATCCTGAACCAACATCCGGCAGATGCTGTAAATCCGCCGCGGTTCTGCTGTAATTTCGTACTGCATTTGCAGGATACACCGCCTGTGCCCCAGGCATCACGATCGCCAGCACCGGGTCCGGTGCGAGACGGAGGACAGCTCCCATGCAGGCCAGCTCAGGTCTCAGCCCCAGGGAAGAGCAGATCGCCCGCGCCTATGCGGGGGGCGATACCTATCAGCAGATCGCCGAGAGCCTGTGTCTTGCGCCCTCCACCGTGCGGACCCATCTGGCGGCGATCTATCGCAAGCTGCAGGTCTCGTCGAAGCTGGAACTGATGTCGCGGCTCGAAGGCCCGGCCCCCGACCCCAAGACCCAGCCGGAGCTGAGCTCAGTGATCTCGGAACTGGCCCTCAGCCTTGAGGAGGCGCTGGCCCGGGAGAAGGCGTTGAGCGAGGTGTTGCGGATCATCTCCGCCGCCCAGGGGGATCTGGATCAGGTGGTACCATCGATCCTGAACTACGCGCTCGACCTTTGCGATGCGGAGTTCGGGATCCTCTTTGAGTATCATGGGAATAGCCGGTTTGGCGCGCGGTTCTCCAAGGGGATCCCCGCCCCGTTCCAAAGCTGGCTCGCAGCGCGCGGCGTGTTCCCGGTCGGCCCGCAGACTGGGCTGGGACGGATGGTGCCGCAGCGGGATGTGATCCATATCATCGATGTCAAAAGCGAGCCGCTTTACCAGAGCGACGATCCCCTGCGCTTTGCCACGGCGGATCTTGGCGGCGCGCGCAGCTTCGTGGCGATTCCGATGCTGGCGGCGGATCGGCTGGTCGGGGCCTTCACGATCTATCGTCAGACCGTGCGCCCCTTCTCCGAGGACAGTTTGCGACTGGCCCGGATGTTTGCCGATCAAAGCGTGATCGCGCTGGAAAACGCGCGGCTGGTCAGTGAGGCGCGGGCCCGGGCCAGCTAGCGCTCAGCGGGGGGGACCGAAGCGCGCATGCCACTGTGGCACCCGGGCGGCGTCGCGAGATGCCACCGCCGCCAGTGCCTCGGTGAGATCGAGCTCGTAGGTCCCCTCCTCCTCCTTGGCCAGAGCGGCCAGACGCGTTGTGTACCACGCCGTGATGCCGCCCGGCGGGGCGGTCTCGAAGCGCGGGAAGGCCGGATCTCCACCCGCGGAGCTCACCCATTTGCGCGGAAGGTCCGGATCCAGCACCAAGGCGCGGGCGAGGCCGATCGCATCCGCGCCCCCATCGCGGAGCAGCCCCGCCGCCTGGGCGCGGGTCTTGAGCCCCCCGGTCAGCATGATCGGGATGCGCGTGAGCTCTTTGGCTGCCTTGGCAACGGTCGCGAAATAGGCCCCCTCCCGCGCGGTTCCATCGGAACTGGCGGCGGCACCGGGCACATAGCTGCCGCCGCTGATATCGATCAGGTCGATGCTGGTGCCCGCAAGCAGGCGGAGGGTTTCGCGCGCATCCGCCTCGCGCACCCCGCCCGCAAGCTGATCCGTCGCGTTGATCCGGATGCCGAGGGCGAAACCCGGTCCGACCGCCTGACGGGTGGCGGAGATGATCTCGCCGATCAGCCGGAAGCGTCCGGCATGGGAGTCGCCATAGCCATCGCTGCGGTGGTTGAAGAAGGGCGAGAGGAACTGGCTCAGCAGAAATCCGTGACCCGCATGGATCTGCGCCCCGCGAAACCCCAGCAGCTTGGCCCGCAGCGCCGCCGCCGCATAGGCAGCGGGCAGCGCGGCGATCTCTGCTTGCGTCATCTCCCGGACGGGCTGCCCGTCCAGCGTCAGGGGCGACGGCCCGCGCGGATGGCTGAGCGCGCGATACGACAGCGCGCCGCCATGGCCGAGCTGCGGCCAGATCTGCGCGCCCTGGGCGGCGCCCCGGGTGGCCAGCGCGCGCCAGGGTCCTTCGGCCCCGCCCGGCGCAAGAACAAGATTGCCCGGGCTTTCCGGTCCGTCAGGCGAGATCTGCACCTCACCGATCAGGGAGAGCGCCGTCCCGCCCTCCGCCCATCGCTCATAGAGCCGGGTCTGCGCTGCGGTCGGCTGGCCCGCCCCGTCCCCGAGGCTGTCGGACATGGGGGATTTGATCAGGCGGTTCTTGAGCCGCAGGCCGCAGGGCAATTCGAGCGGGGCGCCAAGGATCTCTGCGGGGGAGATGGGGGCATGGATCAATGCTTCATCCTTTCATCGCGATATTTCGATATTTCGGTGTAAATGGGTACGCAACAGTGGAGATCCGACCGCTAGGGCTTGTGGAGTTCGGTTGAAAACGCCTCGAGAAACGCAGCGATCGCGGCCTCGTCCCGGCGGTAGAAGGTCCATTGCCCATGGCGCTCGGCCCGTACGAAACCCGCCTTTTTCAGCGCGGCCATATAGGTCGAAATGGTCGACTGGGAGAGCTGCGCCTTTTCCTGAATATAGGCCACACAGACCCCGTCCAACTGCGCATGCTCGGGCAAGGCAGGCGGGAAATTGGAGCGGTCCTTGAGCCATTCAAGGATCTTCCGTCGGGTCGGGTTATTCAGTGCGGCAAGCGCGGATTCGATGTCCATATATCGAGATATCTCGATTTACCGGGTCAATGTCAAGCCGGAGAACCAGCTTTGAGAAAGCTCACAAGTAACTTGAGTTTCTCTCCACAGCCCACTGTTATAAAATGACTTTCAAGATCGTAGACCGCCCACCTCAAGACAGGCGGCCCCATATTATCTGCCCGGGACCTTACCGCTCCGGCGCTGGAATGAACTCCTGATCATCCCCGGGCGGGAGCTGGAAACGGCCGTGCTGCCAGTCTCCGGCACGCCAGGCCTCCTTGGCTTCGTCGATCCGCTCCTGCGAGGAAGCGACGAAATTCCACCAGATGTAACGCGACCCTTCGAGGGTCTCGCCCCCGAGCAGCATCAGCCGCGCCCCCTGCCCGCCTGCGGTGACCGAGATCCGGTCGCCGGGACGGAAGACCATCATCTGACCCGCCTCATAGGTGTCGCCCGCCACGGTGATCGCGCCTTCGACCACATAGATCCCGCGATCCTCGTGATCATCGGGCAGCGGCAGTTTCGCGCCGGGCTGCAGCACCGCATCCGCATAGAACATCTCGGAGGCGGTCTTGACCGGGGCGCGCTCGCCATAGGCATTGCCGAGGATCAAGCGGACCTCCTTGCCCTCGCCCTCCATGAAGGGCAGCGCCTCTTTGGGCGCGTGCTCAAACTCGGGCGCGCGGTCCTCGTGATCCTTGGGCAAGGCGACCCAGGTCTGAATGCCGAAGAACGGCATGGGCTGGGTCTGTGTTTCGTCATCGGTCCGCTCGGAATGGGTGATGCCGTGGCCGGCCACCATCCAGTTCACCGCGCCGGGTTCGATCCAGGCATCGGTGCCGAGACTGTCTCGATGATGCATGCGCCCGCGATAGAGATAGCTGATCGTCGCGAGCCCGATATGGGGATGGGGCCGCACATCGAGCCCCTTGGTCGGCAGAAACTCCGCCGGGCCCATCTGGTCAAAGAAGATGAAGGGTCCGACCATTTGCCGCTTGGGGGCAGGCAGCGCGCGCCGCACCTCCAACGCCCCGAGATCCCGGGCGCGGGGGATGATCAATGTGTCGATGGCGTCCACCTCGTCGCCGAGGGGGCAATGGGGATCGAGGGCGGGGTTCCAGCTCATGGCGGCCTCCTGTGTTTCGGTTCCACAGAAGACTACACCGTGCACCCGCGCAATGCATCACGCGCTGGAAAGCAGATTCTGCGCAAGAATGCACAGATCCAGATCGAAAGGGGAAAGTCCGTGCTGGGCTCGGATGGGGACGAGCCTGGCCAGTTCGGTCGTCGGGTCCTGAGGGCGCACACGCTCCTCAGATAGAGAGCGCGGGCCCTAGAGGCCCCCGCAGAAGGTCAGGCTTTCGCGGCGATTGCGCTCAGACAGGCTCGCCGCACGTAGATCCGAGACCGCGGAAAGCATCCGCAGGCTTGTGCTCGGAGGGAGGGTCGCCTCGATCGAGGCATGGGCCCGCTCGGCCAAAGCCGCAGCGAGATCAAAGGCCAACTCGGCCCGCTCACTCTCGCTCAGCAGCGACAGCGCATCCATGGAGGTATGGATGTGGAAACGGACAAAATGACTGGTATCGGGGGATTCCATGGCGCGTACTCCTTTCATGTGCTCCAGGTTGGGTCCCGGGAAAGGCGCCGTGTGTGCCACAGGCTGTGCGCGATGACTGTCACGTAAGTCCGTGACAAAATCCGGTCAGGCGAGACGCGAGGGCTGGATCAGACCCGCGCCGATGCCGTGGATCGCCGCGGTGGTGCGATCGGCCACCTCGAGCTTGCCATAGATCCGGCGCACCAGCGTATCGACCGTGTGGGGCGAGACGCCGAGGATGTCGGCGATCACCGAGTTGCTCTTGCCCCGGGCGATCCAGGTGAGCACTTCGGCCTCGCGGGGCGTCAGGGACGCGGGGGCTTCATCGGGCACAAGGGTGCAATAGCGCAGATGGGCGGCCTGGGCGGCGGCCTGGAGCTCGCGAATGTCGCTCGCGCTGAGATCAGGATTGGGCTTGGAAAACCCCACCCCCACATAGCCGTTGCGCATGTTGGGACCAAAGACCTGCAAGGCCAGCCCATCGCCCAGACCCTCGGCCATGAGACGCTTGAGGAACTCGGTCTCGGGCTCCTTCAAGGGGGTGAGCTTGCCAATGTCGCTCCACCGAAAAGGCTGGGTCGCGTGGCTGGCATAGGCCGGGATCGGATCCACCTCGTAGAGCTTTTCATCCACATAGGTGCAGACCCATTCGTTGGGAAACCCGCGCGTGAAGACCGCCGTGTCCGGCTGCTGTGCGGATCCGAAGGCCCGGTTGTGGTGATAGCTGACCTTGTCGATGCCAAAGGACTGGGCAAAGGGCAGAACCGCGTCCCAGATCCGCTCCGGGCTTTGAGCCTCGGCAACGCCCTTCATATAGGTTTCCAGTCGGGTCATGGTCCCTGGCTTCCCTCGGGGCACTAAGGTGACCTAAGGGTAGCCCGGTGCAACCTCCGCGAGCAAGGGGCAAGGCGCGGGGTTGGGAAGAAACCGGGGCGGGCGGTGCGGTTTGGCGCGATGATGGGCGGGGTTTGATGGTTTCTGCGCATGGGCAGTGTGCGATCTGACGCGTTGGTGCCGCTCTGGGTACCACAGCCAAGGCTGGGCCCAACGGCCCGGCACGCAAGAGCGCGAAAACCAGCCAGACATGCAGGGGAATGGTGGGTGATGAGAGACTCGAACTCCCGACATCTTCGGTGTAAACGAAGCGCTCTACCAACTGAGCTAATCACCCGTCCGACGCCTCCTAGCGCAGTTCCCTGCCGGATGGCAAGGGCCTGCGCGAGCGGTATGCTCGGGACCGCCGCGCCCCGGGCGCAACAGCTCTGCAGCGCGGCAAAGCGGGCGGTTGGCAGGCCCGCGCGCAGCCGCTAACCAAGAGGCATGACGCCGCCTGTCCCTTTGCTTGTCTTCACCGATCTCGACGGCACCCTGCTGGACCACGACAACTACAGCTATGCTGCGGCGCAGCCCGCGCTGGACGCTCTGACCGAGATTGGCGCGCCCCTGGTGCTGGCCAGTTCCAAGACCGCGGCCGAAATCGCGCCCCTGCGCGCCGCATTGGGACGCGCGGACTGCCCGGCAATTGTCGAGAACGGTGCGGGCCTGCTCGCCCCGAATGCCGCGCCGGATCCGAATGCGGAAACCTATGCGCGCCTGAGGGCGGCGCTGGAAGCGCTGCCCGGGGATCTGCGCGGCAGGTTCCGGGGCTTTGGGGACATGGACGACAGCGAGGTGGCGCGGGTCACCGGCCTCCGCATGTCGGAGGCCGCCCTGGCCCGGCAGCGCGCCTTCTCGGAACCGGGGCTCTGGGACGGCGACGCGGCCAGCGAGGACGCGTTCATCGCCGCGCTTGCGGAACACAGTATCCAGGCCCGGCGCGGCGGGCGCTTCCTGACCCTGTCCTTTGGCGGCACCAAGGCGGATCGCATGGCCGAGATCATCGCGACCTACCGCCCGGGCCTGACCCTCGCGCTCGGGGATGCCCCGAATGACGTGGAGATGCTGGAGACCGCAGATATCGGCATCGTGGTGGCCAACCCCCATAGCCGCCCCCTGCCCCGCTTGCGCGGCGAGACCGGCCCCGATGGGCCCATCCGCCGCACCGAAAAAACAGGCCCTTCCGGTTGGAACATTGCGGTGCGCGCCGTAGTTTCCTCCTTAGGGGCGTAAGAGACAAAGAAAAAAGGGCTAGAGGCGTGGCAGACTTTCACCAGAACGGAAATATCGCGACGCTGCACAATCTGCGCACGCGCTCGGTCGATGAGATCACCTATGAGCTCTCGGTCTATGCCCAGACCCGCAAGATCAGCCTGATCCTGCCCTCGCTCTATTCCGAGCTTGAGGGACCCGCCCTGCCGAACATCCTCGATGAGCTCGCTGAGGTGCCCTATCTGCACCGGATCATCATCGGGCTCGACCGCGCCGATGAGGCGCAATACCGCCACGCGCGGCAGTTCTTCAGCCGTCTGCCGCAGGAGCATATCGTCATCTGGAATGACAGCCCCCGCATGCTGGAGCTGGGCGCCCGGCTGGAGGGGATGGGCCTCTATCCCCAAGAGGCAGGCAAGGGCAAGAATGTCTGGTCCTGCCTTGGCTATCTCATGGCCTGTCAGGACAGCGCGGTGATGGCGATCCATGATTGCGATATCCTGACCTATGACCGGGATATGTTGGCCCGTCTGGTTTATCCGGTGGTCAACCCGAACTTCCCCTATCAGGTGGCCAAAGGCTACTATCCGCGGATCGGCGAGGACAAGATGAACGGGCGGGTCACGCGCCTCTTGGTCTCGCCGCTGTTGATCGCCCTGAAACGGGTGATCGGGGATCGCGACTACCTCGATTACCTGCGCAGTTTCCGCTACCCGCTCTCGGGCGAGTTCGCCATGCGCACGGGGATCCTGCCGGACCTGCGGATCCCGTCCGATTGGGGGCTCGAAATCGGGGTTCTGTCCGAGGCATGGCGCAATCTCGCGCCCAAGGCAGTCTGTCAGGTCGAGATCTCGGACGCTTACGATCACAAACACCAAGACCTCAGCGAAGAGGACGCCTCCACCGGGCTCAGCCGCATGTCGACGGATATCTGCAAGTCGATCTTCCGCAAGCTGGCCGCTGATGGCACGGTCTTCACGACCCATGTCTTCCGCACCCTGAAGGCCACCTATTACCGCTCGGCGCTCGACCTTCTGGAGGCGTACTACTCCGACGCCAAGATGAACGGCCTGTCGATTGACCGGCACCGGGAAGAGCAATCGATCGAGCTCTTTGCCGAGAATATCATGCGGGCCGGTCAGGCCTTCCTCGACAACCCGTCCGAGACGCCCTTCATACCGACCTGGAACCGGGTCCATGCGGCGGATCCCGCCTTCCTGCAGGATTTCCGCAAGGCCGCAGCCGCGGATGTCGCCGAGTTCTCGGACCCATGAGCGACACCGCCTCCCCCGCCCCGAGCCCCATGGGGCGGTTCGAGCGGTTCTTGTCGATCTGGGTGGCCCTGGCCATCGGTGCGGGGCTGCTTCTCGGGAGTGTGATGCCCGGCGTGTTCGCCGGGCTTGCGGCGCTTGAGGTCGCCTCCGTCAACTTGCCCGTGGCGATCCTGATCTGGGCCATGGTGTTCCCGATGATGCTCGGAGTGGATTTCGGTGCGCTCGGCCAGGTGGCGACGCGGCCCAAAGGGCTGGTCATCACGCTGGTGGTGAACTGGCTCGTGAAGCCATTTTCCATGGCGGCCCTCGGAGTGCTGTTTTTCAACTATGTCTTCGCGCCTTTCATCCCGCCCGAAGATGCGCAGGCCTATCTGGCCGGTGTGATCCTGTTGGGGGCCGCCCCCTGCACGGCGATGGTCTTTGTCTGGTCGAACATGACCCGGGGCGATCCGACCTACACGCTGGTACAGGTGAGCGTGAACGACGTGGTGCTGGTCTTTGCGTTTGCTCCCATCGTCGCTTTTTTGCTCGGGATGACCGATATCGTGGTCCCGTGGGAGACACTGCTCCTGTCGGTCGCGCTCTATGTGGTGATCCCGCTGGCCGCAGGCGTGGTGGTGCGCAAGCGGATGCTGGATCAAGGCGGAGAGCCCGCGCTCGCCGCGTTTCAGGCGCGGATCAAGCCCGCCTCCGTCGCGGGTCTGCTGCTGACCGTGGTGCTGCTCTTCGGGTTTCAGGGACGCGTCATCCTCGAGACGCCGCTGGTCATCGCCATGATCGCCGCACCGCTTCTGATCCAGAGCTACGGTGTCTTCTTCATCGCCTATTACGCCGCCAAGGCCTGGCGCGTGCCCCACAAGGTCGCGGCCCCCTGCGCCCTGATCGGGACCTCGAACTTCTTCGAGCTCGCCGTGGCCGTCGCGATCAGCGTCTTCGGCCTCGGCTCAGGCGCCGCCCTCGCCACAGTGGTCGGCGTGCTGGTGGAAGTGCCAGTGATGCTGTCGCTCGTGGCCTTCGCGAACCGAACACGCGACTGGTTCCCCAAATCGTCTTAGTGGCTCCGGCCCAAGTGTTCCAAGGGTCGTTGCATTCGGGCAGAATCCCTCGCGTTTGCACTGTCATGAGCTGCGGTTATTGGCGTCGCAGTAGGTTTGACGCCACACTGCCGGTTTGACTGATCGTGCGCTATCAATCAGCTTCTCATCAAACAAACTAGTGGGACTTGGAGTTGTCTGAAAAAGAAGCAGATCTGGCCAGCGCAAGGATTGAGCGTTTCACCACCAATTACAGAGCATGGCTGGTCTTCGCTTTGGTGATTCCCGGGCTGCTGGCTCTCTCCATCAGTCCCAGATCCGGGATTGCCTTCCTTTTGTTCGTTGTCGTTGTTTGGCTCGTCGCTTGGACACTCGGCAAAATCCTGATCGCTGTTGGCTGGCTGTTGCCCCAGTCGTTTTATCAAGACAATCGCAAAGAAATCGAAGACGCTGTTGTCACAACACTGTTTTTCAGCGCATTCGCTGTCCTTGGAATTGCTCTGCGAGGCGACACCTTTTTTAAACAATGGCTGGCGGAAAGATCACCTATTGATATTGTCATTACCGTGATCGAACCAAAATTCGCGGTGATCATTATCGTTTGCAGCTGGGCCTATGCAGCGTACCGCATCAGACGCTGAGAACAGGCTTTCAACGTCGTGCTGATCGCTCCACCTACGCTCCGTGCGCCAAAACTGAGCTCCAGTGTTAGGACGACTAAACCCTTTGGCGCAACTCGCAGGAACACGAGGCGAGCTTCTCTGCCCGCACGCAGGACACGCCTCAACGAGGGATACGAGCTTCGGACAATTGGCTCACAGGACGAAGAGATTGGACCCGGCCGGCTACGCAACGCGATCAAATCCATCTACCATGAAGGACGGCGCAGCTTAGACAGCCCTAAAAGGTCACAGGAGCAGGTAATGAGAAAACCCACCTCGTCGTGCTGGAAAGCCGCGTCGCTTTGGATTTTGCCTCTACCGGTGTCTCCAGAAGCCAGCACGCAGCAAACGCCTATCGCGAGATTGGCCCCGGTTCGTGATCCAGCGGCATTGGTAGGGGGCGAGTGGGATTTCGGTGCCGTCGGAGCGGATGCGTTCGCCGCTGAGCAGGTCGGTCCAGTCGGCGCCTTCGATCAGATTGATGGCTCCCGGTGAGATGAAGACGGTCTCGTCGCTCACATTGTGCAGGGCAAAGATCGACTGGTCGCGGTCGAGGCTTTGGCGCCAGACCCCGAATATCCGCGGGTCGAGTTGCAGAGTGAATTGCGTGGCGTTCGGGTGGAATGCGCTCTGCCCCGAGCGCAGGCGCAGCCGGTCCGAGAGCGCCCCCAGCACCTGGGCATGGACGCTGTCAGGGTTCGCGAGTTCCTCCTTCAGCGTCGGATACTCCCAGTTATGCCGGTTGATCGCGCGGTTCATGCCCCGGCGCTCCACCTGCTCATGGTCGTTTGGCGTGGCCAGCATGGAATGGATGTAGAAGGCCGGGATCCCCTCCAGCGACATCACGATGGTCTGGGAGCACAGAAAGCGCGCGATGTGGTAATCGTCCCGCCCCTTGAAAGTGCCGCCCATGGCCTCGAAGAAGGTGATGTTGAGCTCATAGGGGCTCTCGCCCCCGCCCGGCAGAGCGCGCATGGAGACGAGCCCGCCGAGATCGCGCACCGTGTCGATGACCTTGGCCTTCTCCTCCTCCGGCAGGACACCTTCGGCCGGGCGCATCCCGATCCCATCATGGGAGGCGGTGAAGTTGAGATAGGCACAGCCGAGCTGCGCAGGCGGCATGCCCACCTGCCAGCGATTGAGATACTCCGCACTGCCCGACATCATCGCATGGAGGACCAGCGGCGGCAGAGTGAAGTTATAGACCGCGTGGGCCTCGTTCCGGTTGCCGAAATAGCTCAGGTTCTCGGCATTGGGCACATTGGTCTCGGTGAGCAGGATCACCGGCTCTTGTGCGAAGTCACAGAGCAGCCGCATCAGCCGGACGATGGCATGGGTCTCCGGCATATGGATCGATTTCGTGCCGATCACCTTCCAGATGAAGGCAACCGCATCGAGCCGGATGATCCGCACGCCGTTGTTGATATGCAGACGCATGATCCGCAGAAACTCGAGCAGGACCTCCGGATTGCGGAAATCCAGATCGATCTGGTCATGGCTGAAGGTACACCAGACATGGCGCGGCCCGGCGGAGGTCTCCACCTCCTGCAAAAGCGGGGTGGTGCGCGGGCGGACGACTTCCGAGACGTCATCTTCGGGCGAGGCCTCAAAGAAGAACCGGTCATAGGGTTCGTGCCCCTGGCGGTAGGCGTTGAACCACGCGCCCTGGCTCGAGACATGGTTCAGGACCAGATCGGACATCAGCAGGAACTCATCCGCGATCCGGTTGATATCCGGCCAATCCCCCAGCATCGGGTTCACAGCCCGATAATCCGTGACCGCAAACCCATCATCGGAGGTGAAGGGGAAAAACGGCAGGATATGCACGCCGTTGACCACGCCCTTGAGGTATTCCAGCAGGAAATCGTTCAAGAGATCCAGCGGCTTATGGGTCCCGTCCACCAGCGAGTTGCCATAGGTGATCAGCACCGCGTCATTCTCGGACCAGAGGTTGTTGCCGGGCGTACGCGCCCGTTTGCGGCGCGGCGTGTCTTCGGGGAAGAACGCGTCGAGCACCTGCGTGCTCAGGATATCAGCGCTGAGATCGGGATAGATCTGCGACAACAGCTCTGCAAGGCGCAGGCTCAGGGTCTGGGTCGGCTTGGACATGGAAAGCGGCAAGGTCTTGGGGTACGAGCAAACTTCTCTCGGCATACGGACACAAAAAGGCTTTGGGAAGCGGACAATACGCCCTTTTCAAGATTTTCCCGTCCCGGTTGTGCCACGGGCCGGGCAGTGCCCGGATAGCAGGCAGGATCGGGGCTATGCGCGGGATTGGCCCGGGGCGCCGCTTTGTGGTTCAGCATCCTGCACGGCCCGACCGCAGAGCGTCAGGCTGTCTCGAGCCGAAATTTCAGGAAGCGCGCGCCGTCATAATTGACCTCTCCGATCTGCACCGCGCCCATGCGCTGCAAAGCGCCAAGGTTCTTGCGTGAGGGCGGCAACAGGAAGGTCACAAAGGGAATGCGGTCATCCCCCTGCGCGAAGGCCAGCGCCTTGCGGGAGATGCGCGCGCCGAGACCAAAGGCATCCGGCCGCAACACCAGACCGTAGTCCCACTCTGTGCCCTCCTTCTGAAACCCGCCCCAGCCCACATACTGCCCGCCTGACAGGATCGCCCAATGGCCAAGCCCGTCCCGCGTCCAACAGGCCTCCTTATGGGCAACAAAACCCGCGACTTCCTTGAGCCCCCAAGCCCCGGTCAGAAGCGGCATATGCTCCGCCACCCGCGGGTCCGACATATGTGCAGCAATTTCTTCCGGCGCGACTTCGGTCAGGCGGGTGAAGGCAATCTCTTGGGTCACAGGGGAACCTTTGGCTGGTTCTTTGGGAAGTATAGGCAACAAGTCAGGTTTAAAGGCGACGGAGTGTGTAACGCAACGCCGGTCCGCCACGCGCCGCAGATGCGCGCCTGAGTGGTCACGAACATCCTGCGTTCCACCTTATCACGCCCTCCCCTCAGACGCGTGCGCGAGCCCGCTGAAAAGCGGTGCGGACGCCACATTGCACCCAAGCCCGGACACAGCGGGCGCGGGTAGCCCTTTCTGAAATGCAGGCGTTGCCCCAGGCGGCCCATACCCGCACTCGGCTGTCTGCGGGCAGCGCGCGGAGAGGCCCGCAGCTTGACAGACAGCCCCGCCCCGTCGACGCTGCGTAACTGAAACTTGGTCTCGCAGCTACCAGCCGCACGCACCCGCTTGGACCAAGCGCCATCTCATCCCTGGGAATTCCCCCGCAAAAAGGCCTCCCTCCATGATCAGATCACTCGCGATTGCGCTTCTTCTCGTTTTTGGGGCGACTCCGACCATCGCCGCCACCCTCACGGTCCTTGGCACGATCACTTTCTCCGAGATCGGTGGCGCTGGCATTCGCGCCGGTGACAGTTTTCGGATCACGGCCGAGATCTCGGAGCCGCCGGTTTTCGTCAGCCCGACCATGACCTCCTATACGATCGATGCCCTGACGGCGGAGGTCGGGTTCGAGACGATTTCCCTGATCACCCCGAGCAACAGCGCATTCCTCGACGTGACGAAAAAGGCCAGTGGCGACACAGATATCCTGCTGTTTGTCGGTGGGGGCGAGACCCGCATCACCTCCGGTGAGGACCTGGGCATCGTCGTTGCCGAATGGGCGTTTGACAGCATGGTCGGATCCAGTTTCGCCGAGCTCGCTGCGCTCGATTTTTTGTCAGCAGATGCGAGCTTTTTCGAGATACTCGGGGACACCATCGCGGACGTGTTGTTGACGGGCGAAATCAAGGCAACGTCCTTTGATGTGCCTGCCGCGATCCCTTTGCCCGCCGCCGGATGGCTTTTGCTGGCGGGCCTTGGCGGTTTGGGTCTGGCACGACGCAGCTCGCGCGTCTGAACGACACTGCTCCGGCGCGACACGAGCGGACCGGGGTTGGAACCACGATGTGCCAGCTCACAGAGCGTGGGGGCACTGCGTGGTTCCGTCTTTTTGACCAGCTCCTGAGAGTGCTGTTGGAGGTAGCTGCGGAACACGAGACGCAAGATCGCCTCATGCACCACGCCAAAGTCGGTGGAAATACCAGGCGACCGCGACCGGTCAGGTGGGCCCGTGCATGTCCTGCGCGTCCTCCGGACGGACAAACCGCTCCGGCGGAATCTCGGCGATCCCGGTGATTTCGACCATCAACCTGGGGTCATAGAGCGCCGAGACCTCGAGCGTGGTCGTCACCGGGAAAGGCGCGTCGAAGACTTGCGCCCGGATTTCGCCGCAGGCCATGAAGGCCTGAATATCGGTCGTGAATTGCTGCAGTGAGATCAGATCGCTCATCCGCCCGCCCATGGAGGCCAGGATGTCCGAGATATTGGCCAGGATCTGGGTCACCTGTGCGGCCATATCCCCTTCGCCGACGATCTCACCATCGGCGGATAGGGCGACCTGCCCCTTGAGGTAAACCCTCTGCCCCGCGCCCGTGATCACGGCCTGTGAGAAGGCGCCAAAGGGGCGCCAGACATTTGGCGGATTATAGCTCTGGGCCATGGGGTCTCCCTTCGCGGTTGAAGCGTGGTTTGCGCATGGCGTCAGTCGAGCCCCCTTGCCGCGCGGGGTCAAGGGTCTGGCGGCAGGTCTGCGGCCTGCGCTCCACAACCGGGGCCTGCCGCAGGTCAGGCTTGCGATTGCCCGACCGCTCCGGCATGCCGGTGGCAAGACAAAAGGATGCGCAGATGAGCAAAAGCTTGAAACGGGTCGTGGCCGCTTTGCAGGCCGCAGGGATGGAGGGCGCAGTGCTCGAGATGGGGACCGAGACCCGCACCGCGCAGCAAGCTGCGGATGCGGCGGGCTGCATGCTGGACCAGATCGCCAAGTCGATCATCTTTCGCGACGAGACCGCCGGGGACGCGGTTCTGTTCCTCACGGCGGGCGGCAATCAGGTGGATGCGGCCAAGGCGAGCGCGGTGGCGGGCGCGCCCCTGGGCAAGGCGGATGCCGGTCTGATCCGCGCCCAGACCGGGTTTGCCATTGGCGGCGTCTCCCCGGTGGGGCATCTCAACCCGATCCGGGCCTGGTGCGACCCGCGCCTGATGGAATTCGATCTGGTCTATGGGGCCGCGGGTACCCCGCGCCATATCTTCCCAATTTCACCTGCGGATCTGCTCCGCCTCTCCGGGGCTGAGCTTGCGGATTTCACGGCCTAGGCCCAAGGCCACACCCGCAAAACGACCCCAGATCGCGCTGCGACGCGGAAAGTAAACTTTTTTAACATTGACCCTTGTCACGGCCCTGTGAGGCTCCCATCTGGTGTGATGTGAAAGGAATTCACATAGACACACAACATGGAGCAAACACACATGAGTACCGTTGCAACCTGGCCCTCTCAAGCTGAGACGTGGCTTGACAGTAAAGGGAAGCCCGCCTGGATCGCAGCAATGGTCCTCGGCTTCATCTTCTTCTGGCCCATCGGCCTCGCGCTTCTCTTCTACATGATCTGGGGTAAAAAAATGTTCAAATCGTCCTGCAAACACCGCACCCGCCACGCGAGCCATGGGTTCAAATCCTCCGGCAACACCGCGTTTGACGCCTATAAGGCCGAGACGCTGCAGCGCCTGAAGGATGAGCAAGACGCCTTCGAGGCCTTCCTCGAGCGCCTGCGTTCCGCCAAGGACAAATCCGAGTTCGACCAGTTCATGGACGAACGCGCGAAGAACGCCAAGACGCGCTCTGACGTGTCTGAGGCCCCGGCA
The DNA here is from genome assembly GCF_049801095.1 of Dinoroseobacter sp. S76. Taxonomy (NCBI): domain Bacteria; kingdom Pseudomonadati; phylum Pseudomonadota; class Alphaproteobacteria; order Rhodobacterales; family Roseobacteraceae; genus Dinoroseobacter; species Dinoroseobacter sp. S76. The sequence goes on from NZ_JBNAGH010000002.1 coordinate 468,983, forward strand.
GACGCCTGATCCCTGCCCGCGACGCATAAACGCCCTGCCCGGCTTGTCCGGGCCGGGCTATCTCCCGATATACCAAGTACAGACTGACAAAGGACCCGACCCCGATGACCACCGCCCTGCCCGACCCATACACGAATGCCGAGATGTATGCGGATGTGCCCACCAAGCGTCTGATCGCCTGGGGCGTGGACTTTCTGGTCATCGCCGCGATCACTGCGGTGTTGGTGCCGATCACCCTCTTCACGGCGCTGTTCTACATTCCCTTCCTGTGGCTCATGGTCAGCTTTCTCTATCGCTGGGTCACCCTGAGCGGGGATGGCGCGACCTGGGGGATGCGCTTTGCCAGCATCGAGATCCGCGAGGGCAATGGCCAGCGGCTCGACATGATGAGCGCGTTTTTCCACACTCTGGGCTATCACGTGTCCATCGCGATCTTCCCGCTGCAGTTGGTCTCCATCGCGCTGATGCTGATGAGCGAGCGCAAGCAGGGTCTGACCGACCACATCCTGGGTACGGTGGCCCTGAACCGCAGCGCCCGGATGGGCTAGGACCGGCGGGGCTCAGAACGAGATGCTGATCCCCAGACCGTAGCCTCGATATTTCTCGCCAAAATAGTAGCGCGCCATCAGGCGCGCTCGCTCCGTGAAGATGAGCTTGGTCTCGGAGACATCCAGCTCCAGCCCCGCGCCGATCCCCGCGAGCCAGTCGATGCCGGGAAACTCATTCGGCCCGCCCTCGTAAATCCCGAGGGAGCCATCCACCACCCAGCGCACGGGTTGGTCAAAGGCGCGCCAGCCGTCGATCGGCCGACGGTAGCGGGTCCAGAAGCTCGCCACGGAGACATCCGAAGACGCGTCCACATCCGAGGAGCTGGAGATTGTCCGAAGCTCCATATGGGACAGGCGGGCGCTGAACTCGAACTCGTAATCCTCGCGCAAGAGCTCATAGACCCCGCTGATCGAGGCGCCATAGCCGCCCGCGGTCAGGCTGCCATCGATCAGGAAATCGAGATCCTTGTCGACCTGGTTGCCGATGAATTTTGCCCCGAGTTCCAGATCGCTGACCACCGTGCCGAGGGTCAGGTGGACCATGGGGCGGATCACGAAGCGCTCGCTGATATCGAACTCCCAGCCTGCCCCACCGGTCACCGCCGCCGCGTTCCAGCGCGCGAAGGTCTCGGAGCTGTCCGTGCCGTTGGACAGCACGAAGCGCGGGTCATAGCGCTGGAACCCGGCGAAGCCTTCGAGATAGAGGGGAAACTCTTCCGACACCCGGAACCCGCCGCCGGTCTGGATGCTCAGGAGGTCCGTGGCTCCGCCCGCCCCGTCCAGCGAGATCGTCGAGGCCGCGTCATTGGGCACCGCGATCAGTCCGAAGATGGCCAGCGCCTCAGCGGCCTGCTCCTCCACCGCGCGTCCCAGCACCCCGACAATCGGTAGATCCTGAGCTGGGGCCGGTCCGCCGATGGTCAGGCAGATTGCGCCAATCCCGGGACCGAATCGCAACAAAGAGCTCGAAATCTCGGGATTATTCACAGTCTTAGCTCTCCGGGCGTCGTCAATTCGTCTCAGTTCCGGCTGACGATCCGCTTATAAGACCAATGGGTCAAGCTTCTGACGCCGGGGCGCGGCCAAAAGTGTCTTGGCGGGACGGACGGAGCTTGCTACCGTTTTCTCGGACGTCACTCACATCGGTACCCATGCGCCATACGCTTCCCCTAGCGCCGCAGTTCTATGTCACAGCGCCGCAGCCATGCCCCTATATCGAGGGCCGCATGGAGCGAAAGCTGTTCACGGCTCTGCAAGGCGATTACGCCGAGACGTTGAATGACGCGCTCTCCAAGCAAGGATTCCGGCGGTCGCAGAATGTGCTCTACCGCCCGAGCTGCGCGGAATGCACCGCGTGCCTGTCCGCGCGGATCGATGTGTCGGCCTTCAAGCCCTCGCGCAGCCAGCGCAAGACCATTGCCCGCAATCGGAACCTGCAGCGCGAGGCGACCTCGCCCTGGGCGACGGAGGACCAATACGCGCTCTTTCGGAAGTATCTCGATGCGCGCCATGCCGAGGGCGGGATGGCGGATATGGATATCTTCGAATTCGCCGCGATGATCGAGGAAACCCCTGTGCGCTCGCGCGTGGTGGAGTATCGCCACACGGAGGGTGCCGAGGATCTGCGCAGCCGCGCGCAGAGGCGGTTGGCGGGGGTGTGCCTGACGGATGTGCTCGATGACGGGTTGTCCATGGTCTACTCCTTCTACGACCCTGTGCTGCATCGGAATTCCATGGGCACCTTCATGGTCATGGACCATGTGGAGATCGCGCGGGAGGCAGGTCTGCCTTACGTCTATCTGGGCTACTGGGTGCCCGGCAGCCCGAAGATGGGCTATAAGTCCGGGTTCTCTGGACTGGAGATCTACAAGAACGGGGATTGGCAGCCGATCGGGGATCCCGAAAGCCACAGCCAGGACACCCACCCGCTGAACGTGGATCCGATTGCCGAGCAGGTGGCGAAGATCAACCTGCCGGATACACTACCGACGGATCGGCGCGGCAGTTAAGCGACAACGCGAAGAGTGCGCGAAAGGCTGGGTTTCCGGAACCCGGTCTTTGGCATCGTGTCTCCGGCACGTGGCCGGGTCCGCATGCGGACCCGGAGGACACTCTCTGCATCAAGCCTGTGTATGAAAGCTGAGCGTTATGCGCGGCGCGAGACCCATCTCGGGGCGCGTCCGCGGCGACCACATGTGGTCGCCGCCTGGCCTGTTCCCTCAGAGCCTGTTCCCTCAGAGGTAGTTGGCGCGCGCCAGCCCGTATTTCGCCATCTTCTCGTTGAGCGTCCGCCGCGGCAGGCAAAGCTCATCCATGACCGCCGCCACGGAGCCCTTGTGCCGCCGCATGGTGTTGTCGATGAGCATCCGCTCGAACGCCTCGACATACTCCTTGAGCGGTTTGCCCTCGGTCGTAATCGCTGGCCCCATCTCGGCATTATCCGCCATCAATAGCGACGCGATGGATCCGGAGCCACGCCGGTTCTGCAACACTGCCCGCTCGGCCACATGAATCAACTGGCGCACATTGCCGGGCCACGGCGCTTGCAGCAACTGCGCGGCCTCCTGCGCGGCGATCTGGGGCGCGTCGCAGCCATATTCCTCACAGTAAAGATCCGCGTAATGGGAGAAGAGCGTCAGGATATCCTCGCCCCGCTGGCGCAAGGGCGGCAGGGTGATCCGCATGGCCGCCAGCCGGTAAAACAGATCCGGACGCAGCGTGTCCTCGACCGTCTTGCCATCCTCGGCCAGATTGCAGATCGCGATGATCCGCGTCTCGATCCCGGCCGCACTGTCATTGAGCTGCCCCAGAAGCCGGGTCTGCACCTCGGGCGGCAGCGCTTCGATATCTTCGAGACACAGGGTCCCGCCCCGGGCCTGCTCCACCAACGGGAGGGGCATCCCCTCCTCCACCGGACCAAAGAGCTTGCGCGCGAGATCTTCCTCAGTCGCCGCGCAGCTCTGGATCAAAAACGGCCGCCCGGCCCGCGGCCCCACCGCATGGAGCGCATGGGCCACGAGCGTCTTGCCCGTCCCCGTCTCGCCATCGATCAGCACATGGCCATCGGCCTGACCCAGATCGAGAATATCCTCGCGCAGCCGCTCCATCGCCGGGGAGGCCCCGATCAGCTTGCGCATCAGGACCGTGCCATCGCCCAGCTCACGCCGCAGGGCGCGGTTCTCCAGCGTCAGACGCCTTGCATCCGTGGCGCGCTTGGCAAGCTCGGTCATCCGATCCGGGTTGAAGGGTTTTTCCAGAAAGTCGAACGCGCCCAGACGCATGGCTTCCACCGCCATCGGGACATCCCCATGCCCTGTGATCATGATCACGGGCAGCGCGCTGTCGACGCTCATCAGCCGCTTGAGAAAGGCCATCCCGTCCATGCCGGGCATCTTGATGTCTGACACAACGATCCCGGGATACCCGGTCTCGATCCCCTTCAACGCATCCGCAGCGCTCGGGAAGGTTTCCGTGTCATAGCCCGACAGGGCCAACCACTGACTGATAGACTGGCGCATATCCTGTTCGTCATCAACGATGGCGATCTTCATGGCCTTGGGCATGGGACTCTCCTTGGTTGCGGCGCCTATTCTGCCGCTTGGCTGCCCGCCGTCCAGAGGGGCAAACGCATCTCGAACACGGCGCCGTTACCCGTGCGGTTCCGCGCCATGAGCCGCCCGCCATGATCCGAGACGATCCCCGACGAGATCGCGAGGCCGAGGCCGACCCCATCGCCGGGCTGCTTGGTGGTGTAGAATGGCTCGAAGAGCTGATCGAAATCCGTGATCCCCGGACCATTGTCGCGCACCGAGAGACGCGCGGTCTCTCCCGTGCTCAGATCGAGCTCGATCACCGGGGCGCGCTCGCCGGAGGTCGCGTCCATCGCATTGCGCAAGAGATTGACGATCACCTGCTCCAGCCGGATCCGGTCCCCCATGACGAGGATCGGCTGTTTCGGCATGGTTCTTTCAATCTTTACAAGACCTTGCTTGAGCTGCGGCTCCATGATCGCAAGCGCCGAAGACAGCGCCTCGCGCAGATCCACGGGCTGAAACGCGTCCTCTCCCTTGCGGGCAAAGGACTTCAACTGGCGGGTGATCTTGCCCATCCGGTCGATCAGGTCATCGATCCGCGCAAAGGAGCTGAGGGACTCGTCCATGCGCTTGCGCTGAAGCAGCAGACGCGCCCCCGCGAGATAGGTTTTCATCGCCGCGAGCGGCTGGTTCAACTCATGGCTCACCGCCGCCGACATCTCCCCCAGAGCGGCCAGTTTCTGGCTCTGCGCAAGGGTCTGTTCGGCCTGTTCCAGTGTCTTTTCAACCCGTTCTCGTTCGGCAATTTCCTGCTGTAGGCGGTCGTTCAACTGGCGGAGTTCTGCCGACTCCCGCTGGAAGAAAACCGAGGTCGACACCGCCCTCCGACTGAGGAGGTAAAACACCACCGCGATGAGAATCGAGAAGGTCATGATCTCGAGCGCGAGGACCGAGTTCACCCGCTCTCGGACCGAGGAATAGGTCACGAAAGAGGTCAGTCGCCAGCCGCGGAACGGGACCAGCATGTCGAGACGCAGCACCGCCTCCCCGCTCAGATAGGTCTCCGGGAAACGCCCGGTCCATTCGCCGGTCTTCTGGATCGCCCGGGCAATGGCCGAGGGCGCCGATTGCACCCCCAGCGCGTCATCCACGCTCAGCCCGCGCCAGCGCGGCTCCGTGGCGACGATGACCCGGCCCTGACTGTCGGTGACCAGAATGGCGTCGGAGCCGCCGGACCACCGCTCCTCGAGCTTGCGGAGATCCACCTCCACCACCATCACGCCGAGGACCCGCTGGTCAAACTCGATCAGCCGGGAATAGGCGAAATCGAACCGCCCGCTTTCCGTGGGTGTGATCGTGAAAACAGTCCCACTGGAGCGCAGAGCTTCCACGAAATAAGGCGCATTGCGGTGTTGGGTGCCCAGTTGCGTTCGGTCCGTGGCCGCCACCGTGCGTCCGGATTCGTTGAGCAGTTCAAGCGAGGCCGCCCCGATCTCTTCCCGCAGGCTGATCAGACGTTGCGACGTCGCCAGATGGTCATCCCGCGCCAGCGCGCTGATGATCACCGGATCGCGGGACAGCAGCAGCGGCACCACGGAGTTCCGCTGCACCTCGGACACGATCGCATTGGAATAGAGTGACAGGCGCAGCTCGGCCCGGTCCCGCGTGGTCTCGGTGAACCGGTCCGTAAGCCAGATATTCGTGATCCAGACCACAGCCACCGCGACCGCTGCGAGAAGCAGCGCCACGACCCGCGCCGCGCTGGAGGCGCGACTGAGGGAGCTGGAGGGATCGTCCGGCGTAACCGTCATGAACTAGGGATACGCGGGTTCCGGATCTGTCACAAGCGGGCTGCCTGCGCCGCAGGCGAGGCCTCGCTTGCCACGGGTGCCGCGCCCGGCGACGCCCTGCCCTGTCAGGCGGGGCTGAGCACGTCCAGAAGGCCCGAGAAGAGCCGCGCGCCATCGGTGCCGCCATGGAGCGGCTCGAAGGCTCGCTCCGGATGGGGCATCATGCCGAGTACCCGACGATTGGCCGAGAGGATCCCCGCGATATCGCGGTCCGACCCGTTCGGATTGTCGGTATAGCGGAACGCGACCCGGCCATCCCCTTCGAGCCGGTCGAGGGTCTCGGCATCGGCCCGGTAGTTGCCGTCATGATGGGCGATGGGGACGGTGATCTCCTCCCCATCCGCATAGGCGCTGGTATAGGGGGTCTGGCTGCTCTCGACCCGCAGGCCAACGGGCTTGCAGATGTATTTCAGGGAGGCGTTCCGCATCAGAACCCCGGGCAAGAGCCCGGTCTCGCAGAGCACTTGGAACCCGTTGCAGATCCCGAGCACCGGCCCGCCCTTCTCGGCAAAGCCCTTGACCGATTGCGCGATGGGCGACTGGGCCGCAATCGCGCCGCAGCGCAGGTAGTCGCCGAAAGAGAACCCGCCGGGCACGCCGACGATGTCGATCCCCTCGGGAAGCGCCGTGTCCTTGTGCCAGACCATCACCGGGTCGACGCCCGTGGTCTTGCGAAAAGCCTCGGCCAGGTCGCGATCGCAATTGGATCCGGGGAAGACAATGATGGCAGCTTTCATGGGGATCGGTCCTTCAGCTGAGGAAATCGGTGATGACGGCCACACCCGGCGGGGTGGGCCCGTTAAAGGCGCGCAGCTCTTCCGAGGTGCCCGAAAGACCAATCTCGCGCGCGATGAGCGGGGACATGTCCACGCGGCCTGTCTCGATCAGGCTGAGCAGGCTCGGATAGCGCCAGGACGGCATGCCGCGGGTGCCATAGACAGCGAGGTTGCCCTGATAGATCGCGGACATGTTCACATCCATCCGCGCCGTATGGCCCGTGGGCAGGCCGACCTGCACATGGCGGCCCAGCGGGCGCAGGCATTCCAGCGAGGCATTGACCGTGTCTTCGATGCCAAGCGCCTCGATCGAGACATGGGCCCCGCCGCCGGTCAGCTCCTTGATCTTCGCTGCCACATCGCCCTCGCGGGCATTCAGCGTCAGCTCGGCGCCATGCTCAGCCGCATGGGTGAGCTTCTCGTCGACCACATCCACGGCTATCACCCGCGCGCCGAGCGCATTGGCGAGGATCACCGCCGAGAGGCCGATGCCTCCCGTGCCATGCACCGCCACCCATTCCGAGGCCTGCAATGCAGCGCGGCCCGTGAGCGCGTGCCAGGCGGTCGTCACGCGACAGCCGAGCCCCGCCGCCACCGTGGGCGAGAGCGCCTCGGGCAGGAGCGACAGGTTGTGATCAAAGGGCACCGCGATGTATTCGGCAAAAGCGCCCGGCTCGACAAAGCCCGGCAAGCGCTGGTTCGGACAGGTATTCTGCACCCCCGCCTGACAGGAGGGGCACGCCCCGCACGCCAGGATGAAGGGTGCAACGACCCGGTCCCCGACCTTGTGGGTGGCGCGCGGTCCGGCCTCGATCACCTCGCCGCAATACTCATGACCGCCGATTTGGCCGGGCAGCACCTTGGGATGCTCTCCCACCCAGCCATGCCAGTCCGAGCGGCACACGCCGCACGCCAGAACCTTGAGAATGACCCCATCTTCGGGGCAGGTCGGATCCGCCACGTCCTCGAGCGCAAGGTCTTCGTTATAGGCCCGCAGGACGGCGGCGCGCATCAGGCCATCTCCACCCGGTAGCTTTCGATCACCGTGTTGGCGAGCAGCTTCTCGCACATCTCGGTCACCTGCGCTTCGGTGGTGCCTTCGGCCAGATCGAGCTCGATCACCTTGCCCTGTCGGACGCCTTCGACCCCGTCGAAGCCGAGGGATCCCAATGCGTGGCGCACGGCCTCGCCCTGGGGGTCAAGCACGCCGGCTTTCAGCATCACATGGACGGTGGCTTTCACGGGCTGGCTCCTTCTTGAATGACACCGCCCGGTTAGCGCATTGGTCCGTTGGGCTCAACCCTTCTGGGCGTTTGCGACGTTGGGCATTCTGTGCCGTCCGGGCAGTAAAAAGCCCGCCGGATGTCAGCGGGCCTTTGTGCGGATCCAAGCGGTGCCGCGGATCAGTTGATCAGGGTCGGCTTGGTCATGGGCGTGGCGTTCTTCGGCAGCACGCCGAGCCGCTGGGCCACTTCCGTATAGGCATCGGCCAGATTGCCCAGATCCCGCCGGAAGACATCCTTGTCGAGCTTCTGGCCCGTCTCGATATCCCACAGGCGGCAGCTGTCGGGGCTGATCTCATCGGCCACGATCAGGCGCTGGTAATCGCCCTCGAAGATCCGGCCAACTTCGATCTTGAAGTCCACCAGCTTGATCCCGACGCTGAGCATGCAGCCGGACATGAAATCATTCACCCGCAGGGCGAGGGCCACCATGTCGTCGAGATCCTGCTGCGTCGCCCATTGGAACGCGATGATATGCTCTTCGCTCACGATCGGATCGCCCAGATCATCGTCCTTGTAGTAGAACTCCACGATCGGACGCGGCAGCGGCGTGCCCTCGGCAATTCCCAAACGCTTGGAAATCGAGCCTGCGGCCACGTTGCGCACCACGACTTCGAGCGGAATGATCTCCACCGCGCGGACCAGCTGCTCGCGCATGTTCAGCCGCTTGAGAAAGTGAGTCGGCACCCCGATCCCGTTCAAACCGGTCATGAAGAACTCGCTCAGACGGTTGTTCAGGACGCCCTTGCCGTCGATCGTGGCCTTTTTCTCGGCATTGAACGCGGTCGCATCATCCTTGAAGTATTGCACAATCGTGCCCGGCTCGGGGCCTTCATAGAGAATCTTGGCTTTGCCTTCGTAAATCTTCTTGCGGCGTGCCATGAACTGTCTCCGGGATAGAAATCGGGGCCCGGTCGTCCAAGCGCTGCGACAGGGTGCGCCCGCTATAGGGCAAGCCTCTCCATGCTGCAAGACGCCGCAAACCCGCGCGGGGGTCTTGCAGGGCGAACTGCGCAACGCCATATCTTTTAGGGCTATGTTTTCAGCGCCAGAGGACCTGAGATGACTACATTTGACGACCGTGAGAACGCATTCGAGGCAAAATACGCCCATGATGCGGAGATGCAGTTCAAAGCCGATGCCCGGCGCAACAAGCTGCTCGGCCTCTGGGCGGCAGAGCTTCTGGGCAAGACCGGCGAGGACGCCGCAGCCTATGCCCGCGAGGTCATCAAGTCGGATTTCGAGGAAGCAGGGCATGAGGATGTCTTCCGCAAGGTCTCCGGCGATCTCGGGGACAAGGCGGATGAAGCCACGATCCGCGCCAAGATGGCGGAGCTGCTGGTCGAGGCGCAAAACCAGGTGATGAGCGAGGTCTGATCGCCCACCCTGTCCGGATCTGAGACGCGGCGCGCGGGGATGCGGGTCGCATCGGACAGATCCGTGCCCGTTTAACCGGATCCTAAACCCTCCCCTCCTAGCCTGCGGCTCTGGAGGCGAGGGAAAAACATGTCCAGACAACCTGTATCGGGGGTGCGGCGGTGGGTGCCGCACTCTGCACTCAAACACGGCCTGCCGTTTCTGCTGGGCGGGCTCTGTCTCTATCTCGTCTGGCTGCGCTGCGAGGCGATCTCCCTGGCCGATCTGCGCCTTGCGATTGTCGATCTGCCCGCGCAGGCCTGGGCGGTGGCATGCCTGGCCACGCTCGGGAGTTTCTGGGCCGTGGGCCGCTATGACGTGGTGCTGCACCGTCATCTGCGCACGGGTCAGGACCCGAGGCAGGCCGCCCATGCCGGGCGCGCGGCCATCGCCATCGGGCAAACGATCGGCTTTGGCCTGATCACCGGCGCGCTGGTGCGCTGGAAATGGTTCGAGCCGCGCATGTCCCTGCTGCGCGCCGGGCAATTGACGCTCACGGTCACCGTGCTCTTTCTCGCCTGCTGGGGGATCGTGACCCTCGCCGCGCTGAGCCTCGCCCCTGTTCTGCCCGGCGCGTCCGGGTTCTGGGCGTTCGCGGCAGGGCTGGGACTTGCCGCCCTGCTGGGCGTCAGCCTGTTTCAGCCCGGGTTTCGCACACTTCCCCTACGCTGGCCCTCCATCCGCGCCATGTTCCGGCTCCTCAGTCTGACAGCGGTGGACACGATCCTCGCGGCCGCAGCGCTCTGGATGCTCTTGCCCGAAGGCACGGGGCTCGGCTTTGTCGCATTGCTGCCGGTCTATCTGCTGGCCCTCGGCGCGGCCCTGATCTCGGGCACGCCGGGGGGTGTGGGCCCATTCGAGGTCACGCTTCTGACGCTGCTACCTGCTTCGGCAGAGCTCGATCTTCTGGCCGCCTGTATCGCCTTTCGGCTTGTCTACTACGCCCTTCCCGCAACCTTGGCCGGTGGCGCGTTGATCTGGCGCCACATTACACCGCTTGAAACCGAGCGCTTCCAGCTCGGCCCCTGCCCCGGACAACACGCGGCAGTGCAGAACCCCCATGCGGAGGTGCAATTGCATCATCAGGCGGGCAAATCCCTGCTCTGGTCTCCGGAGACGCAGACTGGCTGGATGGTAGCGCCCACGCCGCAAGCTCTCGTGGCGCTCTTCGATCCGCTCTGCGCCCGTGCCCGGCCCGAGGCGGCGCTCGACGCGCTGGAGGCAGAGGCCCATCGCGATGGCACGGTGCCGGTGCTCTATAAATGCGATGCCCGTCTCGCCAGCGCAGCCCGGGCCCGAGGCTACACCGTGCGCGCCCTCGCGGAGGATGCGGTGATCAATCCAAACGCATTCGACCTGGCCAGCCGCGGCTGCCGTCAGTTGCGGCGCAAACTTCGCAAGGCCGAAGCGGCCGGGCTCTCCTTTGAAGAGATCGACGCAGAGGCGCCTTATGCAGAGATGGCCGCGCTCTCGGTCGATTGGGCCGCGCGCAATGGTGGCGAGCGCGGATTCTCCATGAGCCGGTTCGAGGATGCGCCCCTCTCCGCACAGCGGATCTTCACCGCTCGGCAGGACGGCACGCTTGTCGCCTTCGTCACCTTCAACACAACGCGGAGAGGCTGGGCGCTCGACCTTGTGCGCTCCGCCCGCGAGATACCCGACGGCACCACCCATCGCCTCGTGCTGGAGGCGATTGAAACCGCAAAACGCGAAGGCTGCGATCGCTTCTCCCTCGCGGCAGTGCCGCTCCGCTTGGCACCGGACGCACCGGATGGAAGGATCGCCCGCTTTGCCAGCAGCCTTCTGCGCCGGGCCAACGCCCCGGGTCTGTGCCAGTTCAAGGCCTGTTTCGACCCCCGTTGGGAGACCCGCTATATCGCAGCGCCCAGCGTTGCGGGTCTGACCCTCGCGATGTTCGACGTCGTCCAGCAGATCCGTCCGAGTGCTGCGATCCGCTGCGCGCGCCAGGCCGCAGAGCATGCAGCATGGCGCGAAGAACATGCGCAGGATTGAACACCATTATGAGAATTATGAAATTGCCTCATAACCCGGGACATGCGAGACACCGGCACCCGAGGGGAGTCCCTCGCCCAATGCCATCCCGTTTTGCCCGAAAGGCCCCGCGCCCATGACCACCGATCCGCTATCCCGATTGATTGCCGAGCGCGGAGTGCTTCTGACCGACGGCGCGACGGGCACGACGCTGTTCAATATGGGCCTGTCTTCCGGGGATGCGCCCGAGCTGTGGAACACGGATGCGCCGGAGAAGATCACGGCGCTCTATCAGGGGGCTGTTGAAGCAGGCAGCGACCTCTTTCTCACCAACAGCTTTGGCGGCAACGCCGCGCGTCTGAAACTGCACGACGCCCAGGACCGGGTGACGGAACTGAACAAGCGCGCCGCAGAAATCGGTCGCGAGGTCGCCGATGCAGCGGATCGCGACGTGCTGGTCGCAGGCTCCATGGGTCCCACGGGCGAGATCATGGCCCCAATGGGTCCGCTCACCCATGAGCTCGCAGTCGAGATGTTCCACGAGCAGGCCGAGGGCTTGAAGGCGGGCGGCGCCGATATCCTCTGGGTCGAAACGATCTCGGCGCCTGAAGAATACAAGGCCGCCTCCGAAGCCGCCCTGCTGGCTGGCATGCCCTGGTGCGGCACCATGAGCTTCGACACGGCGGGTCGCACGATGATGGGCACGACCTCGGCGGCGATGGCCCAGATGGTCGAGACCCTGGATCACCCGCCCGTGGCCTACGGCGCCAATTGCGGCGTGGGGGCGTCGGACCTCCTGCGGACAGTGCTGGGCTTCAGCGCGGCGGGCTCTGAGCGCCCCCTGATCGCCAAGGGCAATGCGGGCATCCCGAAATATGTCGACGGCCATATCCACTATGACGGCACGCCTGAGCTGATGGCGGAGTATGCCAAGCTCGCCCGCGCCTCCGGCGCCACGGTGATCGGCGGCTGTTGCGGTACGACATTTGAGCATCTGCGCCATATGCGCGCCGCCCTGGATGAGAGCCTCGCCGACCAGCCGCGCCCCTCGCTCGAGGTGATTGCCGAGACACTGGGCGGGTTCTCTTCCGCTGTGGATGGCACCGAGGAGGGCGCGCCGAAACGTCCGGAACGGAACCGCCGGCGCCGCCGCGCCTAGGCTCACTGCCCCCCGCGCGTCGTTGCGCGTCCGCGCGATGTCGCAATTCAAACAGCCTGCCCGGCCGGATCGGGACAGGATTTCTCATCACTTTCTGGCCACCGAGGATCCCATGGCAGACCAAGACGACGACATCATCCTCTCCGAGCTCAATGACGAAGACCTCGTGCTCCAGATGTTTGACGACCTCTATGATGGCCTCAAGGAGGAAATCGAAGAGGGCGTGAACATCCTGCTCGAGCGGGGTTGGGCGCCTTACCGCGTGCTGACCGAAGCGCTCGTGGCGGGCATGACCATCGTCGGGAACGACTTCCGCGACGGGATCCTGTTTGTGCCCGAGGTGCTTCTGGCGGCCAATGCCATGAAGGGCGGGATGGCGATCCTCAAGCCGCTTCTGGCCGAGACCGGCGCGCCGCGCATGGGCAAGATGGTGATCGGCACCGTGAAAGGCGATATCCACGATATCGGCAAGAACCTCGTGTCGATGATGATGGAAGGCGCGGGTTTCGAAGTGGTCGATCTCGGGATCAACAACCCGGTCGAAAACTATCTCGAAGCCGCCGAGCGCGAAGAGGCCGATATCGTCGGCATGTCCGCCCTGCTCACCACAACCATGCCCTACATGAAGGTGGTGATCGACGCGATGGTCGAGAAAGGTATCCGTGACGACTACATCGTTCTGGTCGGCGGCGCGCCCCTGAACGAGGAGTTCGGCAAAGCCATCGGCGCGGACGCCTATTGCCGGGATGCAGCCGTGGCCGTGGAGACCGCCAAGGAGTTCATTTCCCGCAAGCATAACCAGCTTGCGGCGAGCTGAGCCCTTCTTTCCGGGCACCGGGATCGCCATATTCAAAGGGACATAGCGGACAGGAGGTCCCCATGCCCCTTGAGAAACTCGTGCTGCTTCTGGTGGTCGTGATCGCGGCCGCCGGGATCACCATCTTCGTGGCGAGCCTCGGCCTGGCCACGCTCGACGCCCCCGGGCTCGGTCTGGCAACGCTGATCCCCGTGGGTCTGATCGCCTTCGTGCTCTGGCGGGTGATCGCCCAGCGGCTGCGCAATACGGAGGATGACAAATATGATCGCCTCGAAAAGTGACATCCTCGTTGTGACCACCGATGGCGTCCCGGGGCGCGAGATCGAGGCCGCGCTCGGCCTCGTGCGCGGCTCCACAGTGCGGGCCAAGCATATCGGCTCGGATATCGTGGCGAGCCTGCGCAACCTCGTAGGCGGGGAGGTCAAGGAATATGCCAGCCTGCTCGCCGGCGCGCGCGAACAAGCCTATGACCGCATGATCGAACAGGCCTATGAGCTTGGCGCCGATGCCATCGTCGCCACTCGGATGGAGACCTCCACGATCCAGCAGGCTGCCTCCGAAGTGGTGTTCTACGGCACCGCCGTGCGCCTGCGATGATCCCCGACGACGCCACTCTGACCGAAGAGGGGATCGCCCCCGTCGGCCCGGGGCAGGTCCTGCTGATCGCCTGCGGCGCGCTCGCCCATGAGATCCTCGCGCTCAAACGGGCCAATGGCTGGGATCACATGACGCTCAGCTGCCTGCCCGCCAAGCTGCACCTCCACCCGGAGGGGATCCCCGATGCAGTCGAGGCCGCGGTGACAGCAGCAAAAGACAGATACGCCCGGATCTTCGTGGTCTATGCCGATTGCGGCACGGGTGGGCTGTTGCAGGCGCGCTGCGCCGCCCTCGGCGTGGAGATGGTCGAAGGCCCCCATTGCTACAGCTTTTTCGAGGGCAATGACCGTTTCGCCGAGCTCGCGGATGAGGAATTCACCGCCTTCTTCCTCACGGACTTCCTCGTGCGGCAGTTCGATGCATTTGTCTGGCGCCCTATGGGGCTCGACCGCCACCCCGAGCTGCGCGACATGTATTTCGGCAATTACACCAAGCTCGTCTATCAGGCCCAGACGGAGGATCCCGCCCTTACGGAAAAGGCACGGGCTTGCGCCCAGCGGCTCAGCCTGCCCTTCGAGCGACGCTTCACCGGGTACGGTGATCTCGCCCCAGCCCTCGCACGGGCCTGAGCGCGCCCCATCTTAAGTCCGGAAATATCCCCGCCGGAGGCCCAAAATCCCGCCGGATCCGCAGGATCAGGCGGCCTGCGCCTCGGCGGCCAGCTTGCGGATCCGCTCGACCATGGCGCGCACCCCGTTCGAGCGCTGCGCCGAAAGGTGGTCATGCAAGCCGAGCCGGGCAAGCTCAGCGGGCGCATCCACCGCCAGCACATCCTTCACCGGCAGCCCGCCATAAAGCGCGTGGAGCACCGCGATCAGCCCGCGCACGATCATCGCATCGCTCTCGCCCTGAAAATCGAAGGTCGCCCCCGGCCCTGCCCCATCGATCTGCGGCAGGAGCCAAACCTGGCTGGCACAGCCATCCACCTTGGTGGCGGGCACGCGAAACGCCTCATCCAGCGGTGGCATCGCCTTGCCCATATCGATCACATGGCGATAGCGATCCTCCCAATCCTCGAGAAACTCGAAGGTCTCGGCGATATCTTCAAAAGCTTCAGTGGCCATGGGATCCTCGTCAGTCGCTGGTGCTTTCCACCTAGGAGCCCGCGCGCGGAGCGTCCAGCGGAAATGCCCCGATTGTCGCAATGGGACAGGGTTTTCAACGCGCTGTCGATCCGCTAGGCAGAGAAGATCGGATCAAGGGAAGGACGCTCCACGTGCGATCGTTTGTTATGTTGGGTGGCATGGCGCTTGCGCTGTCCGGATGTGCCGAGCTGTTTTCCAACGAGCCCGAGATCGAGCGGCTGGAGCCCGCGCCCGAGGTGTTTGTCGAGGATCGCCGCCAATCGGTGCGGTCGGTCTCCTCCGTGCGCCGCGACCGCCTGCCCGGCGGGATCGTGGTCACCGCAGTGGGCCGCCCGGATGTGCAAGGCTTCTGGGATGCGGAGCTCGTGCCCCTCACCGAGGATGGTCCGGTCAATGGCGAGCTGACCTTCGAGTTCCGCGTGGCCGAGCCGGTGCTGCCGACCCCACCCGGCACCGAGCGCTCCCGCGAGATCGTGGCGGCACGGTTCATCAGCGATATCCAGCTCCAGGGCGTGAACCGGATCGTGGTGAACTCGAACTCAAACTCCCGCAGCGTGCGCCCCTGACCCCAAACCCCTTCTGAAACGCGAAACGCCCCGGCGAAACCGGGGCGCTTGTAAGTCTGGAATGTCGCGCGCGCTCAGAGGCGGGAGGCGACGTTTTCCCAGTTCACCAGATTGTCGAGGAAGTTCGACAGGTAGGCCGGACGCTTGTTGCGGAAATCGATGTAGTAGGAATGCTCCCACACATCGCAGCCGAGCAGCGCGGTCTGACCAAAGCAGAGCGGGTTCACACCGTTCTCGGTCTTGGTCACGGCGAGGGAGCCATCGGCATTCTTCACCAGCCAGGCCCAGCCGGACCCGAACTGGCCTGCGCCTGCGGCGGAGAACTGCGACTTGAACTCATCGACGGAGCCAAAGCTCTCGGTGATCGCTTTTTCCAGCTCGCCGGGCATGCCCGCATCGCCCGGACCCATCATTTCCCAGAACTGATTGTGGTTCCACAACTGGCTGATGTTGTTGAAGATCCCGTTCTGGGCCACAGCGTCCTTGGCATAGGTGCCGGTGATGATCTCTTCGAGGGTCTTGCCCTCCCACTCGGTGCCGGCGATCAGCTTGTTGCCATTGTCCACATAGGCCTTGTGGTGCAGGTCGTGGTGGTACTCGAGCGTTTCAGCGGACATGCCTTTGGACGCGAGCGCGTCATGAGCATAGGGAAGATCGGGAAGTTCAAAAGCCATGGCGGCCCCTCTCGCACGTTGGATTAGTGTAGGAGGTATAAGAGGCCTTCACTCCCCAAGGTCAAGGGCCGGAGGCGGATCGGTGGGGGATTTGCCACCCCCGTCCGACCTCGCCGCCACTCCCTCATGCGATCAGTCCGCAAAGACCCGCAGCCCGCCCCCCGGGTTGGCCGAGACCGCAAGCAGATCCTCGACATATTGCGCGACGGAGCGAAAGCAGATCAGCCGTATCCGATCCGGCGCGGGCATCCAGAGCGCGGTGGCGACCTGCGCGAGCCGCGTCCGGCGCATCTCGCCCGGCGCGAAACGCTCCGGGGCCATGGGCGCCGGGGTTATCTTCGCCAGACATTCCCGCGCCCCGGGGCCCGAGACCTCGTAGATCCGGCGTGCATCGGAGACATCCACGCAGGTGGCAAAAGCCTCCCCAAAGGCCTCCGTCAGAGCTGCAAGCACATCCGCGACCTCGGCCCGCGGGCAAAAGAGCATCGCCTCATCCGGGGACATCCAGGCGAGGGCGCGCTCCGCGTCGCTGGTGATCTGGCGCGGGGCGGGCACGGCAAGGCCCGTGGCGCTCTGGATCGCGGTGGTGATCTCGGCTGCCGTCAAATCCCCCCGCAGGGTGATCATCCCTTGCCCCGTGACTTCGGCGACCTGCGGTGCATAGGTTTCAGACATTCTGCTTCTCCCCCGCCTTGTCATAGAAGACCGGATCGACGATCCGCGCCTTGACCTGACCCTGTCCGATCAAACCGACCTCGACGATCTCGCCCATCCGCTCCGGCCCGTGCAGCACGAGCCCCATGGCGATGCCCCGCTTCAGGGTCGGCGAGCGATAGGTCGAGGTCACACGACCAATCGTTACCCGCTGGCCATTGGCGTTTTTGCCCTCGCCCAGCACATAGGCACCGTCCGGCAGGACCGAGGCATCCAGCGTTTCGAGCCCCACGAGCTTCCAGCGGTTCGGGTCGGCCATGTGGCTGCGGCTTTGGGCGCGCTTTCCGAGGAAGTCGTCCTTCTTCTTCGAGATCGCCCAGTCGAGCCCCAGATCCTGGGGGATCACGGTGCCGTCGGTCTCATCACCGATCATGATGAAGCCTTTCTCGGCGCGCAGCACATGGAGCGCTTCGGTCCCGTAGGGTGTCATGCCCATGGGCGCGCCGATCTCGAGGATCTTGTCCCAAAGCGTGCGGCCCTGATCGGCGGGCACGGCGATCTCATAGCTGAGCTCCCCGGAGAAGCTGATGCGGTAGACCCGCACCGGGTGCCCCGCCAGCGTGCCATCGACCCAGCCCATGAAGGGCAGCGCCTCCGCCGAGACATCGAGCCCGCCCAGAGCCTTGAGGACCTGCCGCGCTTGCGGGCCGACCACGGCGATCTGGGCGAATTGCTCGGTCAGGTTGACCACATGGACCTTGAGGTCCCACCACTCGGTCTGCAGCCACTCTTCCATATGCTGGTGGATATGGTCCGCCCCGCCCGTGGTGGTGTGGCAGAGGAAGCTTTGGTCGTCGAGCCGCGCCACCACGCCGTCATCCATCAGGAAGCCATTGTCGTTGCACATCAGGCCGTAGCGGCAGCGCCCGGGTTTCAGGCTGCTCATCATGTTGGTGTAGAGCCGGTCGAGGAAAACGCCCGCATCGGGCCCGCGCACCAGCAGTTTGCCGAGGGTCGAGGCATCAAGGAGGCCGACTGCGTTGCGCGTGGCCAACACCTCGCGCGCCACGGCCTCCTCCTGGGTCTCCCCCGGCTGGAGGTAGCAATAGGGCCGCCGCCATTGGCCCACAGGCTCCCAATCGGCGCCGTTGGCATCGTTCCAGGCATGCATGGGCGTGCGCCGCAGGGGCTGGAAGATCTCGGCCCGTGCCTCGCCCGCGATCGCCCCCATGGAGATCGGCGTGTAGGGCGGACGGAAGGTGGTGGTGCCCACATCCGGAATATCCGCGTCCAACGCCCCGGCAAGGACCGCGAGGCCGTTGATATTGCTGAGTTTCCCTTGGTCCGTGGCCATGCCGAGCGTGGTGTAGCGCTTGGTATGCTCGACACTCTCGAAACCCTCGCGGGCGGCGAGTTGGACATCGGAAACCTTCACGTCGTTCTGGTAGTCGAGCCACATCTTGCCGCGTTTTTCGATGCTCGCCCCTTGGGGCATGAGCCAGACCGGCGCGATCGCGTTCTCCTCCGGGGCGCTGACCTCGGGCACAGGGTGCGGGCGCGCGGAGGACATGTCCTCCGCGCCGACGCGCTGCGCGGCCAGAGCGCCGGCCTCGGCTGCATCGGTCAGGACCGCCGCCAGGTGGCTGATTCCGGAGGCCGCCCCGGCGGGCAGGACGAAAGGCAAGCCATCGGCGCCAGTGGGCGCCTTGGCTGGGTCCGGCTTGAAACAGAGCCGCTCGGCATCCCAGGCAAGCTTACCACCGCAATGGGACCAGAGATGCACCACGGGCGACCAGCCGCCGGACATGGCCACGCAATCACAGGGAATCATTTCCAACGCTGCGCCCTCGCCCGCCTGGAGGCAAGTCGTGACGCCCGTGACCTGGGCCTTGCCCTTGGTGGCCGCGATGCCGGTGCCGCAATGGATCGGGACCCCACGCGCGCGTACCGCCTCGGGCAGCGCGCCCGTGGCCTCGTCGCGCGCGTCCAGTACGGCGGGCACCGAAAGCCCGGCATCAAGCAGGGCAAGCGCCGTGCGGTAAGCGTCATCATTGTTGGTCACAACCACCGTACGATCCCCGGGGCTGATCCCCTGATTGACAGCGTAATCCCGCACGGCGGAGGCCAGCATCACGCCAGGCAGGTCATTGCCAGCAAAGGACAAAGGCCGCTCGATCGCGCCTGTCGCGGTGATGATCTGCTTGGTTCGGATGCGCCAAAGCCGGTGACGTGGCGCATCCGGATCCGGGGCATGGTCCTTGATCCGTTCGTAGGCCAACGCATAGCCATGGTCATAGACCCCGGCCCCCATGGTCCGGGACTGCAGGGTGACGTTTTCCGCCGCGCGCAACTTGTCGAGCGCGGCTGCGATCCAGGCCTCGGGCGTCTCGCCATCCAGCGTGCCGCCATCCACGGGCGCGCGCCCGCCCCAATGGGCGGTCTGTTCAATCAGGGTCACCTGCGCCCCGGTCGCGGCAGCGCTCAGGGCCGCTTGCAGCCCGGCCACGCCACCCCCGATGATCAAAATATCCGTGTGCCAGTAGAAATGCTCGTAGCGGTCCACATCCCGCTCCGTCGGGGCCGGACCAAGCCCGGCGGAGTGGCGGATCACGGGCTCGAAGAGGTGTTTCCACAAGGGGCGCGGGTGGATGAAGGTTTTGTAGTAGAACCCGGCAGGCAGGTATTTCGAGAGCTTGGAGTTGATTGCGCCCACATCGAATTCGAGACTGGGCCAGTGGTTCTGGCTGCGCGCCTCGAGACCGTCAAAGAGCTCGGTCGTCGTGGCCCGCTGATTGGGCTCCAGCGTTGCGCCTTTTCCCAATGACATCAGGGCGTTGGGCTCTTCGGCGCCGGAAGCGACCACGCCGCGGGGGCGGTGGTATTTGAAAGACCGGCCCATGAGCGTCTGGCCTGCGCCCAGCAGGGCCGAGGCGAGCGTGTCGCCCACATAGCCACGCAGGCGCTTGCCGTTGAAGGTAAATTCGAGCGGAGCGGCGCGGTCGATCAGGCGGCCGCCTGTGGCGAGACGTGTGCTCATGATGCGGATCCTGCGCCGGTGGAGAGAGTCGGGTTATGAGTATTTTTGGAACAATGAAGACGGGGATTGGTCACGAACTCGGGCTCCAATCGGGGCGGCGGGCGCGGATGGCGTCGAGGATTTCCTGAGGCGGTTCAGCGACTTGCGCGGAATAGGTGCCGAACACCTCGAGGGTCACGGTGCAGCGGGCCGCGTGGAACCACTTCCCGCAGCCATAGGCATGGCGCCAGCGTTCGAAATGGACGCCTTTGGGGTTGTCGCGATGGAAGAGATAGGTCTCGACGGCGGCGTCATCGGCCTCGGGCCCGGCGCGGGAGATATGCGCCTGTCCGCCCGGGGCGAGCTCGGTTTCCTCGACGGTGAGGCCACAATTGGGGCAGGTCAAAAGGAGCATGGGACCTCCAGAGAACGGGGCGGAAAACGGGTCAGGCAGGGCGTCGGCGCCCCGTCGGACAGGTGTCGGACAAGTGTCGGGCAAGTGTCGGGCACGGGCGCGCGCTGGGGTAACGCCCCGGTAAGGATCAGGCGGCGGCGCGCGCGAGAGAGAGCGGTCATCGCAGGGCCTCCACCGCGAGGTCGCCAAAGCCCCATTGCAGGGTGGCGACGGAGAGCAGCCCGGTATTGCCCGAGTTGATCGCCTCGGCCTTGCGGCGCAGACGGGTGAAAGCGGATTCCTCATCGAGGAAGTCGAGCGTGTAGCCCTCGTTCGGCAGGTCCTCGGGTTTGGTGCCCGAGGCGATGGCCTCAAACCGCAGCCCGTATTCGTGGAGCATCGCCTCCACCGCGCGTTGGCGGGTGAGCTCGATCTGGGTGAGCCGGTCGGTAAAGAAGAGGATGGCAGCGGCGACGCCGAGGGCGCCGAAGCGCTGAAAGAGCTCCGGATGGCCGGAGGTCAGGCTGAGCAGGCTGCCGAGGAGATAGACCGCGAGGCCAAGCACTGCGACGGCACGCGGCAGCCGATTGCGCAAATGGGTGATCATGGCCGCCCCCCTGCCCGAGCCGGGGCGTTGGCGGCGACTGGCACATCCCCGAAGGGATGCGCCGCGGGTGACGGTGCGTGTGGGTTACTGCGGTGCGACGGGCGATTGCCCAGGCACATCCGGAGCGATCGGCGCGTCCGGCACAGCTGCGGGTGCCGGTGTGCCATCGGGTCCGATGGCCGGGCCCGGCTCGCTGCCCGCGAAGAAGAGGATGCTGAAGATGAGCAACAAGACGATGCCCAGCACCCAGAAGATGGCCTTGCTGCCCCCGCCGGGCGCGCGCCCGACCGCGTGACGTGCAGATGTGGTTCGGTTTTCGTAGTCTGACATGAACTGTCCTCCACTATGAGAGGACAGATCTGGGGGAGCCGGGGCGGCCAAACAACCTGAGCGGAAATCCCCGGTCGGTTTGGGCTGGAGTCTGCGAAAACGCCTGTTGCAGGTCGGCCAAGCTTTGCCAAACCCTGCCACCCACAGCACAAGGTGAGGGATGGCATCGCGGTTTGCAGGACCAGATTGCGACGTTTTCTGATTGGGGTTCTAAACTGCATCGTAATCAAGCACCGGGAAGGCATCGCCAAAAAACATGCGGGCTTCTTCCGAGAACGCCAGACGGACCATGTCAGCCCGTTCTTGTTCTCGCTGCAGTGCCAGGATAATCGTCTTCAACAATTCGTCGGCTTCGGCCAGCATCAGCTTTCCCGCTTGTGCGGATTGCCCGGTCAAAACGGCCTTGGCGCCTTCGCCGAAGCGAAAATCCTTATACTCAGCCTCGCTACGCATAAGCTGCGTCAACTCACTTCGAAGAGCGTTGTAACGCCGCAAAGACACGCGGTTTGTATCAAAGTTGCGTTGGAATAAGTGGATCTGATGAAGAAGATCTATGCGGTCTGCGCGGGCGAGAAAGGAAATCTCACGCGAAAGCACCGGTTCGCCATGAAAGTCATCGTAAAAAATTACGCCAACATCTTCCGTCAAGGAGCGACGACCGTCGTTCTTTTGCTCGGCCTCTTTAAGTTGCAGGGCTATGTGATCATAGAGCGAGCTGGTTTCGTTGGCCATGCTGAAGAGCTTTAAAAGCGCGGAAAACGCGTATTCGGCGTCTCGACGATTGTCCTGTTCAACTCGCAGCGTCCGTTCATTCTTAAGGGTTTGTTTGAGTGTTGTGCGCGTTGCCGCCATGGTAAAAAGACCCCCGATACCGGCAGCACCCAGCGCAATAACAGCGCTCCACCAATCGACGATGAACGCTCCAGCCATCAATGCGCCACCCCTGCCGCGACGCTCTCGTCGATGAAGCGGCCTTCGCGGAAGCGGTTGAGGCCGAACTCGGCGGCAAGCGGGCCGGGCTCTCCGTTCGCGATCATCTCGGCGGTGGCCCAGCCGGAGCCGGGGATCGCCTTGAACCCGCCCGTACCCCAGCCGCAATTGATGAAACACCCACCGAGCGGGGTTTTCGAGATGATCGGGGACCGGTCGCCGGTCATGTCCACGATCCCGCCCCATTGGCGCAGCATCTTGAGGCGCGAGAGCATGGGGAAGGTCTCGATCAGGGCGCGGACCGTCTCTTCGATATGCTGGAAGGAGCCGCGCTGGGTGTAGTTGTTATACCCGTCAGCACCCCCGCCAATCACCATCTCGCCCTTGTCGGACTGGCTCATATAGCCGTGGACGGTGTTGGCCATGACGACCACATCCATGCAGGGCTTGATCGGCTCGGAGACGAGCGCCTGGAGCGCCACGCTTTCCACCGGCAGGCGGAAGCCCGCCATCTCGGCCAGCACGCCGGAATGGCCCGCCACGACGATGCCGAGCTTGGAGCAGCCGATCTCGCCGCGATTGGTCTCGACCCCGGTGACCTGGCCGTTCTCGGAGCGGATCGCGGTGACTTCCGTCTTTTGCAGGATATGCATACCCATATCCGAGCAGGCCCGCGCATAGCCCCAGGCCACCGCGTCGTGGCGCGCCGTGCCGCCCCGGGGCTGCCAGAGGGCGCCGAGCACCGGGTAGCGCGGCCCGGTGATGTCGATGATCGGGCAGAGCTTCTTGACGCGCTCGGGGCCGACGAATTCGGTGGCAACCCCTTGCAGTTCGTTGGCCTGGGCCGTGCGCAGGTAGCCGCGGACCTCGTGATGGGTCTGGGCGAGCATCAGCACGCCGCGGGGGCTGAACATGACGTTGTAGTTGAGGTCCTGAGAGAGCGTCTCGTAGAGGCTGCGGGCCTTTTCGTAGATCGCGGCCGAGGGGTCCTGCAGGTAGTTCGAGCGGATGATCGTGGTGTTGCGGCCCGTATTGCCGCCGCCGAGCCAGCCTTTCTCGATCACGGCCACATTGGTGATGCCGTGGTTCTTGCCCAGATGGTAGGCGGTGGCGAGGCCGTGCCCCCCTGCCCCGACGATGACCACGTCATACTGCTTGCGCGGCTCCGGGGCGGCCCAGGCGCGCTCCCACCCCTGGTGGTAGCGGACAGCTTCGCGGACGATGGCAAAAGCGGAATAGCGTTTCATGCGGGCTCCTTGGTCGTGCCATTTGTGGCAAGTGTCGGGGCGTTTGCCAAAACCAAATCCGCCGCATTCTGTCGGTTTGCGACATTGGGGGGGATCTGGCCGGGCATGGGGCGCGTAGGCGGGGTCCAAAGGGCCTATCGGTTCGCGGCGCTCACAGCTACGATCGCCGCATTTCTCAGATCAAGGTCCCCGCGTGAAACAGGTATTTTCTTTGTCCCTGGCCCTGATGGCTCTCAGCGCCTGCGTGACCCCGAGCTTGAGCCCGTCTTCGCAGGTGGAGGCCGCGGCGCAGCGCAGCGCCTACGCCCAGGCGGCGGAGACACCGGTGGTCGAGGGCATCATCGCCTCCGGCGACGTGGCGATCCTCAAGCAGCTGCAGCCCGGGGCCACGCCCGCACAGAGCTCGGCGCGGGAGCTCAGCCTGGCGCTCCCGTCGAGTTGCGGCAGCTTCGCTTCGGCCTGCAGCTTTGTGGATGGGGGAACGCCCATAGAGTGCAGCTGGTTCGGGGATGGCCGCACGCAGCGGGTGCTCGAATGCCAGTTCGATGCCCTTGACGGAAGCCGTAAGAGCCTGACGTTTCTGCCAAACGGTCAATACACACAGGATCTCGCCACGGTTTCGGCCAGCGCGCTGATCGACCCTCAAGCGGGCGGGCAAAGCGCGTTTCGCGCCGGGATCTGGTATCAGACCGATGCCCAGGCCCGTGCCCGGCAATCGGTCTGGGAGGAGATGGTACGCATCTACACGGCACAGAAGGGTGCGCAGCTCTCCCGCCAAGCCGCAGAGCAGCGGCGCGCCAACCAGCAACTCACCGCGGATGCGACCGCGCTGCTGACGGGCATCGCCGCGGGGCTCTCAACGCCCACCACCGGCGGTCAGAGCACGGGGTTGCGCCCGGGATGCGACTGCCCAACCGGCAACACCAATGATTGCTCGGACGAGTTGTCGGGCCTTCAGCCCATCGAAGAATACTGCCGATAGCGGTGCACCCGCATTCGGGGCCGTCGTACGGAGTTTCGTTGCAGGGTTTCGTTATGGGCCTTCGTTCTGGGCTTTCGTTTGGGGCGCCCGCGGGATATGGGGCCATATGAGCGATCTGATCTTCGATGATTTGGCGGCATTTCGCGCCGTATTGCCCCAGGGGCGGCCTCTGGTCGGGCTGGATCTCGGGACGGCGACCATTGGCGTGGCCCTGTCGGATCGGCTCTGGTCCGTGGCGACGCCGCTGGAGACGATCAAGCGTAAGAAGTTCGGTCTGGATGCGACCAAGCTCGAAGCCATCCTGACCGCGCGCGAAGTGGGCGGAATCGTGCTTGGCCTGCCGCGCAACATGGACGGCTCCGAGGGGCCGCGGGCGCAATCCACCCGCGCCTTCGCCCGGAACTTCGCGGCACGTTGTCCCTTGCCGATCGGGTTCTGGGACGAGCGCCTCTCGACCGTGGCCGCCGAGCGCGCGCTTCTGGAGGCGGACACCTCGCGGGCCAAACGGGCGGATGTGATCGACCACGTGGCCGCGGGCTACATCTTGCAAGGGGTGCTCGACCGGTTCGGGCACATGATCGGAGAGGACGCCGATGAGTGACGAGGTCTGGAAGCGCGCAGAGATCGAAAGCCCCTGCGTGAAGATCTGCGTGATCCACCCGGAGAGCCGCCTCTGCACGGGCTGCCTGCGCACGATCGACGAGATCGGATCCTGGTCCCGGATGAGCCGCGCGGAACGGCGCGAGATCATGGACACCCTGGAAGACCGCCGCCCCCAACTCGCCAAACGCCGCGGCGGCCGCGCAGCCCGGATCGCGCCGAAGCTTTAGATCGTCATCGCGCCGGGCGGACAATCCTGCATTCCGCGCGAGATTGCCGCAATTCGCTGGCATAGTTAATCAACCAGCTGCGACAAATCGAAAATCTTGTCATATCGCAATTTGTTGCGGGGCATGCCGTGCTACCACAGTGGCGTCACCTAGGGTCGACTTCGATTCCCTATGGCCGCGTTGCAAAAGGATATCGTATGAAACGGCCCGCAAAAAATGCCATGCAGATTTGCGGTATCTGCCTATTGCTTGCGGCCTGTGGAAGTGGAAGCAGCAGCACGACAGCTCGCGGTCTGGATTCCCTAAATGATTTGCCTGAAAACGGCGAAACTCTTTTGCAAGGTCAGGCTGTGACAGTTGACGCTGAGATTGATTTCGACAGCGACGAAGTTGTTCTGTTCAACTTATCTGGGACGGATGCAAGCTCGGTAAAGTTGACCACGGAGGACGGCGAGATTGTTGAGGTCGCTATCTTGTCGCTTCGATCAGACGTTGAAATTGATCTGTCGGCGGGTGCAACAACCCCCAACATTCTTCCCATTTCTGAGTATTGGTCACTAGAAGATGGGACCTACCTTGCAATCGTAAACACCGAAACAGGTCGGTTTGAGCATCAATCCATTGGGTTTTGGGCAGAAAACCTTACTGAAAGCACTGCTATACTGGGCGCAGGAGCTTATGGCTTTGAGACGCCTCACTCCGACATTCCAATAGGTCAAAGAGCTGCTTACGTTGGGAAAAGCACCGGCTATAGTGTGGACGAAACCGGGGTTGTGCGCGTAACCGTCTCCGACATCACGCTGGGTACCGATTTTCGTCGAGTGACCATTGATAGCAGGAATACCGAGCAGAGAATTGCTCTCCAACCAGGGACGGTAGCAAGCTTGCCCGATCTGGACTTTAGCGGGAACGGGCCAGTATCCGGTTCGCGTTTCAAAGCAGTCGTTACAAGCGCAACCCTGAGCGGAGAAGCCAGCGGTGCGTTCCACGGCCCCGGCGCAGATGAGGTCGGCGGGACATTCCAACTCACAGGAGAAAATGGCGCTATTTATATCGGCGCGTTTGGAGCAGATTAAGTATAACCCAGGAAGTCATGGGGTTACGCAATATGTCTTCCATAACCTGTCGAGGTGCAACGATTATTGGGTCGCGATCAAGAAAAACGACGCGAAGACACTGCTCTTTCGCCTACACGGATCTTGGGTGCAGTTAATACCCTTCAATCATGCCTTTATTTCCACCAAAATCGGGCACCCAAAGAAATCACGCGAAAAAGTACACCGGAGAGAAGAATGCTTGGAAATACCGCTTATCCCATATTCATCTGCCTGACGACCGCATTCTTGTCCGCCTGCGGCGGTGGCGGTGGCGGTGGCGGTGGCGGTGGCGGTGGCGGTGGAGGCAATACGCCATACACCAACAACAGCGAGCTGTTTGGGGACGGGACCGTGGAGATCCCAGGCGAAGCGGTCACAAGCGACGTACGCTTCTCGCCGGGCAATGGAAGCACGGTACTGTCCAATGTCTCTGGTCCGGGTCGCAGTTTCGCCTTCGTGACAAGCGATGACGGGCGCGGCTTCATTCTCGAGTATCGGGCCGACGGCTCCCAAGTTGTCTTCAATCTTGATACGGACTCTACGGTAGGCGGTTCGGGCCCGATTGCCGCGTTCACCAGCGTAGACGGTGACCGGATCGCGTTTTTCTTGGATGGCGGGTTCGAGCCGTTTGAGCACCAGGTTTTTGGCTCCTGGGTATCAGGGCTGCAATCTGGCCGGGGCACCGCTGGCGCTGGGATCTACGGTGCGCGCACCCCGCTCGCAAACATCCCACAAGGGCAAACTGCCACCTACGAAGGACTATCCTCGGGCATTGCCACGCTCAGCGATGGGGAAGGTTACACAACGCTGTCCGTGATCGAGGTCCGCACGGATTTTTCAACCGCCTCAATCACCAGCATGAATACGGAAGCCGTAAACTTGCGCACGGCGGAAGTGATCGCAGCCAATGAACTCGACTTCGCGGGTGGCGGCGCTGTGATCAATGGCGAATTCAGCGCGTTCGTTTCCGGTCCTGTTGTCATCGGAACAGCGGACGGGGTGTTCAATGGGCCGAACGCGGAGGAGGTCGGCGGAACCTTCAGCCTCTCTGGCCCCGACTCCATCACCTATATTGGCGCTTTCGGTGCCAAGTAGAGACGCTTGCCCAAAAGACGACGGGTCAGTCCGCACAGAGGATCCGCGTCTGGGATGACAGCGACGGAGATCCTCAAGCGCGCCCGGCGAGTATCGCGCTGGGGTCGGGTTAGCTGTGGCCTCCTGTGCCTTACGCTGGGCTTGGCGGGAACGGGTGCGCTGGCACAGGAAAGGGCCGAGCGCCCGGCATCGCCTGGCACCGCCCGGCCCGTTGCGGCGGGCTCCGAGGCCGCGCTCATGGCCGTGGAACGTCAGTTTCTGATCGGTCTCGCCCTGCTCAATACCGGGCGCCCGAATGACGCCATTCCGTTCTTTCTCGACCTGCTGGCTGCGGATCCCACGCTTGTGCGCGTCCGGCTGGAATTGGCGCGGGCCTATTTCGAGGCTGAGCTCTGGGCCCGTGCGCGGCAGGAGTTTTTCACGGTGCTCTCTGGCGATCTGCCGGAGCCTGTGCGCCTCAGGATCCTGTCTTTCATCCGCGCGATCGACGCACGTCGGGGTTTCGACTGGAACCTGTCCGTGGGGCTGACATCGGTCGGAGATGGGCGGGACTTCGATACGGATCAAGCGGATCTCAATTTCGGCGACGGCGTCGTTCCCTTCACGTTCCAACGCGATGGCGAGACGGCACTGGGTCTGCGGGTGGTCGGGGATGCCACCTATCGCAAGGCGCTTGATACCTCGCTGATGGCGCATGCGGATACGGTGGCGTTTCTCGGGACGACGCTGGACCTCGAGGATGGGCCGGGCAGCAAGTTCGACGATACGAGCATTGGCCTGCAGACCGGCTTGCGGTTTCTTGGCGACCGGACATCCGTGGGGCTGAGCCTGTTTGGCCGCACGCGCTACATCGCAGGTCGCAAGGCGGAGGACCGCTATGGGCTGCGGCTGACATTTGAGCGGCGCAACCTGCTCGGTGGTTCCGTGTTTGGCTCCGCCTCGGTCGCGCAGCTGGAAAGCGCCCGCGCCATCGCGCTCAGCGGTCGCGTGGTCACCGGAGAACTGGGATTTCGCCGCTCGCTGGGGGGACGCGCCTCGATCGGTACGGCTCTCCGCTATGAGGACAACCGGCTGGAGGACAGCTTTGCCGATTACAAGGACAGCCAGATCCGGGTTTTCGGCAGCATCGATGTCGCCTTTGGCCTGACGCTGAGCCCGACCCTCTATGCGCGGTATCGCGACTATGATGCGCCGAGCCCGGTCCTGACGGCGAACCCCAACGAGCGCGGCATCGGGATCGAACTGACGGTGCAAAAGAGCGATATCTTCATTGGCGATGGGTTCTCCCCTTTCGCCCGGATCAGCTATGAGCGCACAAAATCCGATGTTGACGCCCTAAGCTATACGGAGACGGGGTTTCAACTGGGGCTGGAGCGGCGGTTCTAGGGGCCGGGCTCAGGGCTCCGCGAGCCAGGCCTCTGCCCCGCCGGGCAGATCGGGTCGGAAATAGGCAATGGCGCGGCCCGCGGGATCCGCGCGCGCACCCTCGGCCCAGGGCGCCACGCCGTGCAGCATCAAGCGGTGCAGCAGGATCGCGCCGCCCGGGGGCGCGTGCAGGGGCACGCGCTTGCACTGCGCGAAGACCTCTCGCCGGGTTTGCGTATAGATCTCGGTCACATCGCGGGTCCGCCACTCTGCCGGAGGCAGGGTGGCCATGGCGCGGCGCAAGGCGGCGCGCAGCAGATGGTGACTGCCTTCCCAGACCACCAGCGGACTGGCTCCTGAATCGGCCTCGGTGAGCGGATAGCCCAGCACAAAGGCCGCGGGTTCGGCGATAAAGCGGCGCCGTTCGGGGCCGATGGGCAAGAGCCCGTCCAGATGGGCCGCGTCCCTATTGCGCCGGAAGCGATGAGCGCTCTCGCTTTCACCGGGATCGCGGCGGGGATAGCCCGGATAGGTCACCGAAATCTGCGCCGGATCGAGGGGCAAGGGCCCGGCAATGCCCTGCGCTGCGGCCAGGGCCGCTCCGGACAAGGCGGGCCCCTCCCCGACCCGCCCGGCCCCGTCATTGGGCAGCGCGTTGACCCCGGCAAACCAGGTCCCGCCATGGCGGAGCCATTGGGCCCGCAAGTCGGGATCCGCCGCAAGCCCGAGCGCAACCGGCCGGATCTGTGCGACCCAGTCCAGCACCGCGGGCTCTGGGTCGAAGACCTGCCAGCCCTGGTGCTCCAGCGCGGTGTCGCGGTCGGTTTGCACGGCCATGCCTTCTCCTGCCTTCATGGTTGCGCGGGACAGGCCCTGGCTCTAACAGGGTCCCATGTCCGCAGATCCGTCCGACGCGCCCATCCCCGTCTCGCTGTTTTGGTACCAGACGGATGTTCCGCCGCAAGTGCAGGACTGCATGGCGAGCTGGAACGCCCATCCCGGTCTGCACGCAACACCCTATAGCCTTGCCGAGGCCCGCGCTTTTCTCGACCGCAGCTGCGGGCCGGAGGTGCGCCAGCATTTCGAGACCTGCGCGCCCTATGCCATGGCATCGGATGTCCTGCGGATGCACCTGCTGCTTGTGCGCGGCGGGCTTTATGTGGATGCCAACTGGGCACAGATCACACCGATCCGCCCCCTTCTCGACCGGGTACACGCGTCGGGGCAATCCGGTCTGATCGCCGATATCACCGCGCTCAGCGCCTCGTTCGGGGATCCTTTCACCGATGCCGCGTTGGAGATGGGCTGCGAGATGCTTCTCAACGGGTTTGTCTATGCCAGCGCGCCACAGGATCTCTTCCTGTCGCTCTGCGCCGAGATCAACGGGCGCAATATCGCAGCCCGTTCTTGCGAGCAGATCGCCTTTGCTGCGGGCAGCGGCGTGATGAGTATGGTGCTCTTCCTGCGGAATTTCGAGAGGCGCGATGCCTATCTCGATGCGCTGCAAGCACTTGGGGGCAAAACGTTCTTCGGACATGACGTGCGCGGGTCGCTGGATATGGTGGCTGAGGTCACCGCAGCCCATGACCATGCCAAGCTGCGTGCCGCTTTCGCGCAAATCGCCACAATCCCGGGGCCGGAGCTTGAGGCCTTCATGTCCCGCGATGGGCTCGGCCAGACCCATAAGGATCACTGGACGCGCCACAAGGGCAGCCTTTATCGCGACGCCTGAGCGCCGGGCTCAGCCAGCCTTGCGATGGGGATCCGCGATCTGCGCCAAGGCAGCGTCGAGCACCTCGAGCCCCGCGCCGCTGCGATGCCCCTGCTCCGACAGGATGCGCCGCCAGCCTCGGGCACCGGGCCGTCCGGCAAAGGCGCCAAGCATATGCCGCGTGACCTGGGCGAGCTTGCCCCCTGCCGCGAGATAGGCGGCGATATAGGGGCGCATGGCCTCGACCGCCTCCTCGGCGCTCACATCCGGGCCGGGCCGGCCATAGATCCGGCGATCGGCCGCACTCAGGATGCGGGAAGGTTCGTGATAAGCCGCGCGCCCGATCATCACGCCATCGAGCCCGTCGGCCAGATGGGCCTCGGCCTGATCGAGATCCGTGATCCCGCCATTGATCGACAGGTGCAGGTCCGGAAAGGCCGCCTTCATGGCGTGAACCAGCGGGTAGTCGAGGGGCGGGATATCCCGGTTCTCCTTGGGGCTGAGCCCCTGCAGCCAGGCCTTGCGGGCATGGATCGTCACGCGCCGCACTCCCGCCTCGGAGATCTGCTGCAGGAAATCGGGCAAAACCTGAGCGGGGTCCTGATCATCCACGCCGATCCGGCATTTCACGGTGATCTCGGGCCCGTCGCTGGCCGCGATCATCGCCGAAACGCACTCGGCGACAAGCGCCGGGCGCTCCATCAGGATCGCCCCGAAGCAACCGGACTGCACCCGGTCCGAGGGGCAACCCACATTGAGGTTGATCTCCGCATACCCGAAACCGCAGGCGATCCGCACCGCCTTGGCCAACTCGACGGGATCCGAGCCGCCAAGCTGCAGGGCCAGCGGATGCTCGGCTGCGGTATACTCGAGCAGATGCGTCGCATCCCCCCGCACCAGCGCCGGGGCAGTCACCATCTCCGTATAGAGCAAAACCTCGCGCGAGAACTGCCGGTGAAACATCCGGCAGTGGCGGTCGGTCCAGTCCATCATGGGGGCGATAGAAAGACGTGCGTGGTGGTCGAGCTTGCGGGCCATGGCCCGCCTTAGCAAGTCTGGGCGAACAGGTCGATACGTGCGCTGCTATGGCATGACTTCTTTGAACCCATAGCGACCGATGCTGCCGAGTGACCAAATGGCCGGTTTGAATTTCAACGCTAGAGTGTTCTCGAAACGTCGCTTGCAATGACTGACCACGTGAAATCTGCACCAAGCTCAGACAAAATCGCAATCTCCTTGGCACTTAGTTCGCCATTGATCTGGTCGCTTCTTTCCATCAGCGTATGAACTTCTAAATCTTGCACACCCAGTTTTCTTAACTCGTAGTTCACACTCAGCAGGTATTGAAGTAACTCCAATAATCTGAAGCCTGGAGCGTCAAACGCGATTAAACATTCTGCATAAGTATGGCCTGGTCGTCGAACAATTGGCTCACCTTTCAAATGGAAAGCGGTCAAGGCAAGTCTTTTCAAAGTCAGATCAAGCGCTTCCACTTCAATCTTTTCACCGGACAAACAAACAGAGAAAGTATCCATATCTATAACGTTCGCTCTTGAGGCAGCCTCAAAACAGTTCGCTTTGATCGACGCTAGTGTATCGTAGCATTTGTCTTTGATAAATAACTCTAGTTTCTAAACAAAGCACGCAGAGCCGACATTCAAATCTGATCATCGAACAGCAGTTTCGTCCCGCAAAGCTGCTGTTCGATGGCAAATAGAATTGCTTTTCTTGGAATTGCCGGACCGAACAGACATATCTGATATAACCAACTGTTCTGAATTGGAAAATTTCTCGCTGAACCCGTCCATTATCGGTGCCGGCGGGAAGCGGCTCCCGCTTCACACTGCCTGCATGCCGACAAGGGCGCTTGCCGCGGTCCAGATCTCAAATTCTCGACTGGCGCCACAGGGCATTAAACGCGTCGTGCCTTATCGCAGTTCTTCGATATCTGCTTGGCGCGGTTGCTACGGGCGGACACGCGCCACGCGAGCTCCTGTGGCGACGCTGCAAGGCATGCACCTCCCTCTTCGGCGTTGGCCCCGGGATCTTAACGCAAGCCGTGCGCCGCGCTAGCGCGCCAGCGCGTCTTTCAGGGCTGGATAGAGCGCGTGGTAGCGGGCGTAGATCTCGTCATAGGCGGCGACCGCTTGCGGGTTTGGCTCGATCACCCGGCCCGGTTTGACCATAGCCGCGATCCCCTCATCGATGCTGGCAAAGTGCCCGGCGCCGTGGGCCGCGAGGATCGCCGAGCCCAGCGTCGGCCCATCGGTGGAGGCCGGGATGCGCACGGGGATCCCGGCGGTATCCGCGTGGATCTGCATGAAGAGCTCGGAGTTCGTCGCCCCGCCCCCGGCCACCATCTCGCTGCCCTGGTAGCCGCCCTTGGCAAAGGCCTCGAGGATCGCGCGGGTGCCCATGGAGATCCCCTCCATGATCGCACGGAACACGTGGTGGGGTTCATGGGCCAGGGTCAGCCCGGTGATCGCCCCGCGGGAAAGCGCATCCGTATAGGGCGTGCGGTTGCCCTGGAAGTGGTCCTGCACCACCAGCCCCTCGGCCCCGGGCGGCAGGGCAGCGGCCTTGCGGTTCATCTCGTCGAAATCAAGCTCACCGCCGACGAAGCGGCGCAGCCAGTTGATCACCGACCCGGTGGAGGTCTGGCCGCCTTCGATAATGTAGCGATCCGGATAAACGATATCCGCATAGGCGCCCCACATGCCCGGCGCGTGGAAGGGGGCCTCGGTGACGCCGAATTGCAGATGCGAGGAGCCGGTGATCAGGCAGAGCTGCCCGGGTTGCGCCACGCCGAGCCCGATCATCCCGATCAGCGCGTCGGCCCCGCCTTGGACGAGCTTGGTGCGAGTCGAGAGACCCAGCGCCTCGGCGGCCTCCGGGGTCAGTGTCCCCACAACCTCGCCCGGGGCGGCGACGCGGCCCGGCCATTTCTCCACCAGATCGCCCATGCCGAGCGCGGTCACGAGGCTCGACGCCCAGCCGCCATCGCGGTTCGCGTAGTGCCAACGCAGGCCGACATTGTTGAGAGAGGCGCAGCGCTCTCCGGTCAGGCGCAGGGTCAGGTAGTCCTGATACTCGCAGATCGTGTGCGCCGCGTCGTAGATCTCGGGCTCGTGCCGTTTGAGCCAGAGCGCCTTGGGGATCATCCATTCCGCCGAGACCGGCCCGGCCCCGTCCGAGTTCAGTCGCAGCCGCGGATCGCCCGTGGCGAGCACGGCCTCGGCTTCCTTGTCGGCGCGGACATCCATCCACATGAGCGCCGGGCGCAGGGGGGCTCCGGCCTTGTCGAGCGCCACAACCGTGCAGCAGGTGGTGGCATACGCCATCGCCTCGACCTGATCACCGGAGATCCCTGCCTCCGCAAGGCTCGCGCGGGTCGCCACGCACAGGCTGGACCACCAATCCTCGGGATTCTGTTCGGCCCGGGCGCCGGGCGCGAAGGTCGTCTCATAGGGTTCCGCATGGGAGCCGACGCAGGTCCCCTCCAAATCATAGATGCGGACGCGCAGGCTTTCGGTCCCGCCATCGGCGGTCAAGACATAGGCCATACTCCCCTCCTCCCTTGGGTCGTCTGTGGTGTCTCAGGGTGCCGCGAGAATGGCCGCCACATCTGCGGTGGCGTCCCAATGCGGCATATGCCCGGTCTCTACCATGTGGCAGGCGACATGGGGCGGCAAGTGAAAGGCATGGGCGCGCGGGATGATCCGGTCGGCAAGCCCGAAGATGGCGGTGATCGGCATCTGCCCCGCCAACGCGCGTAGGGGGCCGAGCGTGTCGATCCGTTGCGTGTCGCCCCGCGCCATGTCGCGACTGAGGGCCGCGAGGCGCTGACCGCGCAGCTCTTGCGCCATGGCGCTGAGGGCCGCGCTGTCGAGGGCCGACGCCTTGGGACCGAGGAGCCGCATCAGGTGCGCGAGCTCTCCGGGACCGGGGGCCGCGGCCATGCTGGTAAGGAACCCGCCATGGATCTCGAGCCCGCATCCTGCCGGCGCCAGAAGCGTCAGGCGCGCGACCCGCTCCGGGGCGCGTTGCGCGGCCCGGGCCGCCACCCAGGCGCCGAGGGAATGGCCGAGCAGATGCACGGGCGCGGGCTGGCGCGCGAGATCCTCCGCCAGCCAGTCCACGAGGTCCATCGCTGCGCTCACCTCCGCCGGGTTGCGGCCATGGCCCGGCAGGTCCGGCGCCGAGGAGCTGAGGCCGGAGCGTTGCAGATCCGCGCGGAGCGCCGCCCAGTTCGCGCCGAGGCCTGCAAAGCCGTGGACGCAATAGACCGGGGCGGTGGCCGCCGCGCGGGTGTTTCGCGGGGCCGCGAGGGGGATCGCGCCCGGGATCAGGGCGCGCACATCCGCCGCCTCGATCCGACCGCGCCGCCCCGTGCCCGGGATCCCGTCGAGGGCGAGCCCGCTCTCCCGCGCGATCCGCCGGGCGAGCGGCGTGGCGCGGAGGCGAGCCGGGTTGGCGGGGGCTGCGGTGACCGGTGCCATTATCGGCCTGGCCATCGCAGGCGCCGGTTCGGGGGGCTCAGGATCCGCCTCCCCCTCAATCCCGTCCCAGGGATCCGCCGTTTCGATCTCGGCAATCGGCGTGCCAACCGTGACCACATCGCCGGGCGCCACGAGCATCGCCAGCAAGGTTCCGTTTCCGAGCGCAGGATACTCCACCATGGTCTTGTCGGTCTCGACTTCCAGCAGCGGATCGCCCCGCTTGAAGCTTTGTCCCGGGGCCACAAGCCATTCGGCGACCGTTGCCTCCTCCATGGTCTCGCCCAGACGCGGCATGGGCAGGGTCAGCTTGGCCAGCGTGGTCATGGGAACATCCTGCGCGCGGTCGCGACGATCAGATCCGGCGTGGGGACCGAGTTCGCCTCCAACAGAGGCGAGACCGAGATCGGGATGTCTTCGCCCGCCACGCGCACAACGGGATCCTCAAGGAAATCAAAGCATTCCTCGGTAATCCGCGCGCTCAGCTCCGCTGCCACGCCACAGGTCATCACTCCTTCGGAGACGACCATGGCGCGCCCCGCGGCCTCGACCAGTGGGCGGATCGTGTCGAAATCGAACGGATTGAGCGTGCGCAGATCCACGACCGCAACAGAAAGCCCGTGCGCGGTCTGCAAGGTCTCGGCGGCGGCGAGCGCGTGATGGACCTGCCGCGAATAGGTGACGATCACCAGATCGCCCCCTTCGCGCAACACTGAGGCCCGCCCCCAGGGCGCGGGTTCGACCGCCGGGTCGAGGCTGCCTTTTTGAGTATAGAGCCCCTTATGTTCGATGAAGACCACAGGATCGGGTTGCTGCAGGGATTGGCGCAGCAGGTGATAGGCATCCTCGACCGTGGCGGGCATGGCGAGCCGCAGGCCCGGCGTGTGCATGACATAGCCCTCAAGGCTCTGGCTGTGCTGCGCCCCTGCTGAGCGACCCGTGCCGCCTTGGGTCCGCAGCACCATGGGCACCCCGATCTGGCCCCCGAACATATAGCGGATCTTGGCGGCCTGATTGGCAAGCTGATCCATGGTCATGCCGATGAAATCCACATACATGAGCTCAGCCACCGGGCGCAGGCCGGTCATGGCGGCCCCCACGGCCGTGCCGACAATCGCCGCCTCCGAGATCGGGGTGTCGATCACCCGCTCGGCGCCGAAACTCTTGATCAGGTCCTTGGTCACGCCATAGGCGCCGCCATAGCGGCCCACCTCCTCGCCCATGATGACCACGCTGTCATCGGCCTCCATCGCTTCGGACAGGGCCAGGCGGAGAGCATCGCGATAGGTCGTCTCGATCTGCGCCATGCCGCTCACTCCTGCGCCAGAACGCGGTCGAGACGGGTGCGCACGGGCTCCGGCTCGGGCTGGGACGGGTCGTAGACATCCCGGAACATGGAGGCCATTTGCGGCTCCTCCCCGGCGATGGCAAAGTCGATCGCCCCGTCCATTTCCGTGGCGATCTTGGCGTCGAGCGCGTCGAGCTCGGCCTCCCCCATCTGCCCCGAGGCGATCAGCTTGTCGCGGGCTTGCTGGACCGGGTCCTTCTGGCGGCCCTCTTCCTCCTCGGCGGCATCGCGATAGGGGGATTTGTCTTTGCGGGCGTGACCGTAGAACCGGTAGCAATCCACCGCGAGAAAGGCGGGCTTGCCCGCGCGGGCCCCGGCGATCAGTTCGGCGGCCGCCTCGGCCACGTCTTCGACCGCGAGCCCATCTACGGTGCGGGCGGCGAGCCCAAAGGCCTCGGCCCGCTCATGGAGGCGCGGATTGGCGGTGGCCTGATCGATGCGCGTGCCCATGCCGTATTGGTTGTTGATGCAGACAAACACCACCGGCAGGGACCAGAGCGCCGCCATGTTCATGCTCTCATAGAGGATCCCCTGCCCAGTCGCCCCGTCGCCAAAGAAGGCGATGGAGACCGCGCCGCTCTGCTGGTGGCGCGCCGAGAGGCCCGCCCCCACGACCGCCGGGATGCCGCCGCCGACGATGGCGTTCGCGCCCAGATGACCGAGCCCCATATCGGCGATATGCATGGAGCCGCCCTTGCCCCGGCAATAGCCGCTCTCCTTGCCCGCGATCTCGGCCATCATCCCGTTGGGATCGGCCCCGCGCGCGAGGAAAATCCCGTGGCCGCGATGGTGGGTCGTGAAGGTATCGCCGGTCTCCATGGCCGCACAGACGCCGACGGCGGCACTTTCCTCGCCGATCGAGAGATGCAGCATGGAGCCCGCCGACTGGCCGCGCACAAAGAGCTCGCCCACGCGCTCTTCAAAGCTGCGCACGCGGCGCATCTCGGCATAAAGCTCGGGCAGCGTTGAGTTTTTCATATGTGTTTTGTCCTCGGATCCCGTCAGATCAGCCCGTATTGCCGTGCCTTGTTGCGCAGGAACGGCAGACCGTTTTCCATAACCTCCGCCTCGCCGGAGGCCACGGGCCGCCAGACCGAGAGGCCGAAGGCGATCTCGGGCGGCATGTCGATGAAGCTTTCCATGGCGAGCCCGCCAGTGAAGCCCACGGCGCGCAGGGCGCCAAAGATCTCGTCCCAGGCGATGGTGCCGGCCCCGGGCGTGCCCCGGTCGGATTCCGACAGATGGATATAGCGGAGATGCTCGCGCGCATCGATGATGCCCTGAGCGACGCCCTTCTCCTCGATATTCATGTGATAGGTGTCGAGATGGACGAACATGTTCTCGGCCCCGATCCGCTCGATCATCTCGACCGCTTGCCAGCCGGTATTGAGCAGATGGGTCTCGTAACGGTTCACGGGCTCGATCCCGAAGAGCAGCCCGAGGGATTTCGCATGGGCTGCCGCGCGGGTCAGGGCATCGGCTACATTGTCGAGCTCGGCTTGGGTGGGCGGCTTGCCCGAACGCTCCCCGATCCCGCCATAGACCACCCCCGAAAGCGCCTCAGACCCCATGGCCGCGGCCTTGTCGAGCGCCTGGGTCAGGAAGGCCACCGCGCCGTCCGGATTGTGGGACGCCCAGACCGCCTGAGGCAGACCGAGGGAGCAGACCGAGCGCATCTCGGCGGCCTCGAGCACCTGACGGCTGTGATCCGCATCCACGCTGGGTGGATCAAGTAGCGCGATCTCGAGAAAATCCATGCCATAGGATTGCGCCTTGGCCACCGCGCGTTCGCAGCCCGCCCGGTCCCAGGACATGGTCCACATGCTGGTATGCACCCCGAAGCCTTCCATCACGCCTCCCCCTTTTTGCTGGCGGCCACAAGGCGCGTGGCCAGCCGCTCGTCCACCAACAGCTTCTTGACGAACCCGGCGCGCAGCACGGCAATCGTGGCGGCGAGCTTGCCGAGCCCCGCCGCCAGCAGCACCGTATCCATTCCGGCCATATCCGCGGGCTGAACACAGGGCGTGCAGCTGTTGAGCTCGATATCCGCCACGGTGCCGTCGGCCTTGTAGAACACTCCGCAGCAATCCCCGACCACATCCGCATCGCGCAACTGCTGGATCTGGTCGGCGCTGAAAATGTCGCTGTCAAAGAGGATCGATCCCTCGCGGCATTCGCCCACGCTCATCAGCGCATGATCCGCCATGCGCGCCACATCCATGGCCTCGCGCACAAGGCGCTGGGACATGATCCCTTCGCAGGCCTCGGCGCTGTCGGTCACAAAGGGCGCAGGCATCAGGATCGCGCGCCCGCCGGTCTGAGCCGCGAGCCGGACGCAAACATCGCCGGGCGCGGTGTGCGAGGCATAGGTCACGGAGCCCATGAGCGACACGAAGGTCAGCCCGGAATTGCGCACGCCGGTCAGATTATCGGCCATGGACGACAACGTCCGGCCCCAGCCGAGCCCCACGGTGGCCTGCCGATCCGACCCCGCGATCCGGGCGAGATAGCTGCTGGCGAGGATCGCGACCGCGTTGCGAGCGAGCGCTTCATCATCGGTCTCGGCCCCGATCGGCGCGACCTGCACCTCCTGCAGATCGAAGGCCGCAACCAGCCGGTCGGCCAGTTCGAGTGTGCGGGAGGTCCGGTGTTCGACCGCGATTCGAACCAGCCCCTGCGCCCGCGCATCCGCCAGCATCCGCAGCACCTTGAACCGCGAGATCCCGAGCCGTTTGCTGACCTCCTGCTGGCTGAGATTGCCAACATAATAAAGCCATGCGGCCTGGGCGATGTCGTTATCCGCCTGGCGTTTCTGCATCAACATGGGCGTTCCGGGGCCTCCCCGCGACCTGCGACAAAATGGCTTGACCGAGGCTTTCGTGCTTATATAGTCACAAACGTGCAGTCAATGCACAAGTGTGATCGAAGCGCCCGGAGACATATGCTCAAGCATGGACAGGACGCTGATTTATCACAGGTTTTTTTGCGCCAGCGCCATACGCGCCGGACGGAAGGAGGACCCGCATCCGCGGGCTTAGGGAGGAATAGATGAAGACCAAGATTACATTGCTGGCCAGTGCCGCATTTGCTTCGGCAGCTCTTCTGGGCACGCAGGTGGCGGCGGATGGTCATTCCAAGGACATCGCCACCGTGGTCAAGATCGCGGGCATCCAGTGGTTCAACCGCATGGAGGAAGGCGTCCAGAAATTCGCCGGTGAATCCGGTATGAACGCCTTCCAGGTCGGGCCCGCCCAGGCCGACCCGCAGCAGCAGGTCGCACTGATCGAGGACATGATCGCCCAAGGCGTGGACGCGCTCGCCGTTGTGCCGATGTCGCCCGAA
This sequence comes from Dinoroseobacter sp. S76, assembly GCF_049801095.1. Lineage (NCBI taxonomy): Bacteria > Pseudomonadati > Pseudomonadota > Alphaproteobacteria > Rhodobacterales > Roseobacteraceae > Dinoroseobacter > Dinoroseobacter sp. S76. The sequence goes on from NZ_JBNAGH010000002.1 coordinate 508,783, forward strand.
GCGCTGGAGCCCGTGCTCGGCCGCGCCATGGAGGCAGGCATCGCCGTGATCACCCATGAGGCCGCAGCCCAGCAGAACACGGCCTATGACCTCGAAGCCTTCGTGAACGAGGATTTCGGCGCCAACCTGATGGAACAGCTCGCCACCTGCATGGGCGGTGAGGGCGAGTATGCGGTCTATGTGGGCTCGCTGACCTCCCAGACCCATAACCAGTGGGTCGATGGCGCGATTGCGCATCAGAAGGCCAACTACCCGAACATGACGCTCGTCGGCGACAAGAACGAGACCTTCGACGATGCAGAGCAGGCCTACACGAAGGCGCAGGAGGTGCTGCGCGCCTTCCCGAACATCAAGGGCATGCAAGGGTCCGCCTCCACAGATGTGGCCGGGATCGGGCGCGCGATCGAAGAGCGTGGGATGGAGGATGCAACCTGCGTCTTCGGCACCTCCCTGCCCTCCATCGCGGGCCAATATCTTGAGACCGGCGCCGTGGACGGCATCGGCTTCTGGGATCCGGCGGTCGCGGGCGAAGCCATGAACAAGCTCGCCGTCATGGTGATGAATGGCGAGACGGTCACCGATGGCATGGATCTCGGCCTGCCCGGCTACGAAAAGATCACCCTCGACGGCAAGGTCATCTATGGCCAGGCCTGGGTGAATGTGGATGCGGGGAACATGGCGGAATACCCGTTCTGATCACTCCCGAGACGGGGCGGCCTCCGGGCCGTCCCGCCTTTTCCAAGACATCCTCATTGAAGTTGGTTGTTCATGTCCCCGACACGTGACACCGCGTTTATCGACCTGCGTGCGATTACCAAACGCTATGCGGGGGTGACCGCGCTCGACTCCGTCGATTTCACCGTCCAACCCGGCGAAGCGGTCTGTCTGGCCGGCGAGAACGGGTCCGGCAAATCGACCCTGATCAAGATCATCTCCGGCGTGGAGCCTGCCACCGAAGGCATGGTGCGCATCGCGGGCGAGGATCACCCGGATCTCAACCCGCGCATCTCGGCGGCCGCAGGCGTGATGGTGATCTTTCAGGATTTCTCGCTCTTTCCGAACCTCAACGTGGCCGAGAACATCGCCTTCGCCACGCAGCTGTCGACCCATCAGCGGTTCTTCAACCCCCGCGCCAGCCGCGAGATCGCGCGCAAGGCGCTGGACCGGATCGGGGTCGAGATCGACCTCGACGCCCGGGTCGAGACCCTGCCCGTGGCGCAGAAGCAGCTCGTCGCGATCTGCCGGGCTCTGGCCTCGGAAGCGCAGCTCATCATCATGGATGAGCCCACCACCGCCCTGACGGAAAAGGAGGTCCGCCGCCTACAGGGCATCATCCGGATGCTGAAGGAGGAAGGCGTCGCCGTGATCTTTGTCAGCCACAAGCTGGCCGAGGTGCTGGAGGTGTCGGAAAAAGTCGTCGTGCTGCGCAATGGCAAGAAGGTGGCCGAGGGGCCTGCCTCGGAATTCGACACGCAATCGCTGGCCTATCACATGACGGGCCGGGACGTGCCCGAAGTGCCGCCCAGCGACCATGCTGCCGGAGCCGAGGCGCTGATGGAGGTGCGCGGGCTGAGCAAGGAAGGCTCTTTCGAGGATATCAATTTCGAGCTGCGCGCGGGCGAGGTTCTGGGGATCACCGGGCTTCTGGGCAGCGGGCGGACCTCGGTGGCCAAGGCGCTCTTTGGTCTGGTCGCGCCGGATGCAGGCACGATCTCCGTGGAGAACCGCGAGGTGCCGACGGGTGATCCGCAAGCGGCCTCCATGGCGCGGATCGGCTATGTGCCCGAAGACCGGCTGACCGAGGGACTGTTCCTCAGCCAGTCGATCCTGCGCAATGTGGCCATCGGGCGGCTCGATGCCCATACAACGAACGGGTTCCTGAATATGGGCAGCCTTGTGGAGGAGGCTTCGGGCTGGCTGAAACGGCTCAAGGTCAAGGCCCCGGATGTGGCCGCGCCGGTGCAGTCCCTGTCAGGCGGCAATCAGCAGCGGGTGGCGCTGGCGCGCTGGCTGTCGCGCGCGCCCCGGGTGCTGGTGCTGAATGGGCCGAGCGTGGGGGTGGATGTGGGCTCCAAGGCGGATATCCATGACATCATCCGCGATCTGGCCAGCCAGGGGATCGGGATCATCGTGATCTCGGACGACCTGCCTGAGTTGCTCGCGACCTGCCACCGCATCCTCGTGATGCGCGATGGGCGGATCATCGACGCGCTGGACGGGCGCGTGGCCACCGAGGATGATCTCGCGCGCAGGCTGGCCTCATGATGAATTGGCTGCCCAAAGATTTCTGGACCCGGAACGAAACGCTCGTCGCCGGCGTCATCGCGCTCTTCTGCATCATCGCGACCCTGTCGGATCCGCGGTTCTTCACGATCACCACGGTCTCGGACCTGCTGCGCGCCTCGATCGTCATCGGCATCCTGGCCGTGGGCGCCATGCTGGTGCTGGTCTCCGGCGGGATCGATGTGAGTTTCACGGCCATCGCGGTTTTTGCGATGTATGCCTCTTCTGTGGTGTTTCTCGCCATCTGGCCCGAGGCGCCCTGGCCTTTGATCTTTGTCATATCCGTGCTCTTCGGCGCCTGTCTGGGCGCGATAAACGGGTTTTTCATCGCCTTTCTGGGTCTGCCCACACTGATCGTGACGCTCGGCACCCTGTCGATCTTTCGCGGCTTCCTGCTGACATTCGTCGGCTCGCAGCGGATCTCGGCCCTGCCCCCCTCCATGCGGGATTTCTCGCGCGGGGTGCTGGCCCGGGGCACGACGGAGGCCGGGAATTTCTACTCGATCCCCTGGTCCGTGCTCGCCCTCGTCGGCGTGATCATCCTGACCTGGTTCATCCTTCAAAAGACCATGCTGGGCCGGTCGATCTATGCCATTGGCGGCTCGGTCGAGAGCGCGCGGCGCATCGGGATCAACGTGAAATGGACGCAGTTCTTCGTCTATGTCTATGTGGGCGCGCTGGCGGGTCTGGCGGGGATCATCCATGGCTCGGTCGGGCGGATGGCGGACCCGTTCTCGCTCGTGGGGCTGGAGCTGTCGGTCATTGCCGCCGTGGTGCTGGGCGGCGCGCGGCTGATCGGCGGCTATGGCACGCTGACGGGCACGCTGCTGGGCGTGGCGCTCATCGTGATCGTCCAGAACAGCCTGATCGTCATCGGCATTCCGACCACATGGCAATCGGTCACCATCGGTCTTCTGATCCTCTTGGGCACGGGCGTTCCCGCATATCGCGCCAAGCGGGCCGCGGCACGGGCGGGGTAAGGATTTCATGAGCAAGCAAGCCTCCAGATCAACCCTCACCGCAGCGCCGGAATTCCGGCTCATGGTGATCGCGGTCTTCGTCTTCGGCCTGATGGCGGTGCTGTCGCCGGACCGGTTTCTGTCGTCGCAGAACCTGACCTCCATGGCGTTCCAGTTCCCGGAATTCGCGATCCTCGCGCTGGCAATGACCCTGGCCATGATGACCGGGGGAATTGACCTCTCGGTTGTGGGGATCGCCAACCTCTCGGCGGTGGTCGCAGCGCTGATCCTTACGCAATTCACCAGCCCCGAAATGGCGGCTGGGCAATCGGCCCTCTGGCTTGCCCTCGCGATCACGGCCGCGCTCAGCATCGGCGCCATTGCCGGGCTCGCCAATGGCTGCCTCGTGGCGTTTTTCGGCCTGCCCCCAATCCTCGCGACCCTGGGCTCGGGCCTCGTCTTCACGGGTTTTGCCATCGCCATGACCGGCGGCAGTGCGGTGATGGGCTTTCCGGGCACCGTCGCCCTGATCGGCAACGCGCAGGTGATGGGCATCCCCGTCCCGCTGATCCTCTTCGCACTGCTGGCGGTGGTCCTGCATTTCATCCTGACGCGCACGGCGTTCGGCCTGAAGGTGACCATGTATGGTGCGAACCCGTTGGCCGCGCTCTATGCGGCGATCGACATCAACCGGATGCTCCTGAAGGTCTATGTGATCGCGGGCATGTTCGCCTCGGTGGCCGGGCTGATCATCATGAGCCGCGCAAATTCCGCCAAGGCCGATTACGGCTCGTCCTACCTGTTGCTGGCGGTGCTAATCGCGGTGCTGGGCGGGGTGAACCCCTATGGCGGCTATGGGCGGGTGATCGGCGTGGTGCTCGCGGTGCTGTCCATGCAGTTCCTGTCGAGCGGGCTCAACATGCTGCAGGTCTCGAACTTCGCGCGCGAGCTGATCTGGGGCGCGCTTCTGATCCTCGTGATGGTGATCAACACCAACGCCCTGGCCACCCTGCGCAACAGCTTCGCCAAGGCCCCCAAATAAGCGAGACAGTCTGACCGGGAGGAGGACGACATGAAAAAGCTACTCAACCGACCCGAGGATTACGTGGATGAGATGCTGGCGGGCCTGACCGCGGCGCATCCAGAGTATTACCGGCTCCATGGAGAGAGCGGCAAGGTCGTCGCCCGCGCCACGCCGGGCAAGGCGGGCAAGGTCGGGATCGTGACCGGCGGCGGCTCGGGGCATCTGCCGGTGTTCACGGGCTATGTGGGCACCGGGCTGCTCGATGCCTGCGCGATTGGCGATGTCTTCGCCTCCCCCTCCGCCGAGCAGATGGCCGATGCGATCCGGGCGGCGGATACGGGCGCGGGCGTGCTGCGGCTCTATGGGAACTACGGCGGCGACGTGATGAATTTCGACATGGCCGGGGATCTGGTGGAGTTCGACGACATCGAATGCACCACAGTGCTGCTGGCCGATGATGTGGCCTCTGCCCCGCCCGAAGAGCATGAAAAACGCCGGGGCGTGGCCGGCATGGTCTATGCCTTCAAGATGGCCGGGGCGGCAGCCGAGGCCGGACAGGATCTGGCCGCCGTCACCGCCGTGGCCCAGAAAGCCGCCGATGCCTGCCGCTCCATCGGCGCGGCCCTCTCGCCCTGCACGGTGCCGCAAGCGGGCAAGCCCACCTTCGAGATCGCCGAGGACGAGATGGAGATGGGCATGGGCATCCATGGGGAGCCCGGGGTCTGGCGCGGCAAGCTGCGCAGCGCCGATCAGGTGGCGACCGAGATGATGGACCGCCTGCTCGCCGATATGCCGCTCGAGGCGGGCGACCGGGTTTCGATCATGGTGAACTCCCTCGGCGCGACCCCGCCCGAGGAGCTCTATATCCTCTACCGCATCGTCAAGACACGGCTTGAGGAGGCAGGCGCGAGCATCGTCATGCCGCTCGTCGGACGCTACGCCACCTCGATGGAAATGGCGGGCGTCTCCTTCACCCTGTGCAAACTGGACGCGGAGCTGGAGGCCTTGCTGACCGCGCCGTGCGACTGCGCCTTCTGGAGGGTCTGATGACCATCACCCGGGAGACGCTTCTGGAGGCCATTGACCGGATCGCCGCCGCGATGGAGCGGGATTTCGACATGCTCAACAGCGCCGATGGGGCGCTCGGGGATGGCGATCTGGGGGTGACCATGACCCGGGGGATGCGGGCGATTTCCGAACGTAAGGGCGACCTGCCCGAGGATCTGGGCATGGCGCTGCTGAGCTGCGCCAAGGCCTTCACCGAATCCTCGGGCTCCTCTTATGGCACGCTCATGGCCACGGGGCTCATGGCGGCGGCCAAATCCCTGCGCGGCCAGACCGAGCTCGCACCGGAGGCTGTGGCGGATCTGATCGCGGGGGCGCGCGACAAGATGCAGGAGCGCGGCAAGGCGGAACTCGGCGGCAAGACCGTGCTCGACAGTCTCGACGCGGTGGCAAAGGGGCTCGTCGGCGCCGGGGACCCGTCCACTGCGGCGGCTCAGGCCGTGGAGGAGGCGCTGGACGCCTTCCGCGACAAGCCAGCCACCGTGGGCCGCGCCCGGATCTTTGGCGAAAAGAGCATCGGCATGGACGATCCCGGGATGCTCGCCATGCGCGCGATTGTTCTGGCCGCTGTGGGCAAGGGCTGAGCGCAGACCTGCCCCTCCAAGTGTCTAAGCGCTTGGGATTCAACGTGAGATTGTAATACTTTATAGACAGAAACAATCTCAAAAAAGTTGACACATTGCCCTGCGTAAAGCGATCATGGAGGCTCAAAGAGCGCGACCACACCACAGAGAGCGGCGCGCTTCGATGAGCCATTTTGGGAGGAAATTATGACGTATAAATTCGGCGTTGCCGGGCTGTTGCTCGGCACCATGTTGGCGGGCCCGGTGCTGGCCCAGGACAACATGGAAAAGCTCAGCAATATGCAGAAGACCGACGCGAGTTTCACCTTCGTCGATCAGGACGGAGACCGGGCCGCATCCCTGCGCAATATCCTCGAGCATATCAATGTGCCTGACGGGTTCGAGGTGAGCCTTTATGCGGTGGTGCCCGATGCGCGCTCCATGTCCATGGCGCCGCAAGGCACCGTGCTCTTTGCCGGGACGCGCAAGGACAAGGTCTGGTCCATCGTGGATCGCGACCGCAACCGGGTCGCCGACGAGGTCAAGGATTTCGCCCCCTCGGTGACGTTCGACATCCCGAACGGCCCCTGCTTCTCGCCCGACGGGTTCCTCTATATCGCCGAGCGAAACCGGATCCTCGTCTTCCCGGCGGCCGAGTTCTTCTTCGAGAGCCCGGATATCGCCGTGGGCACCGTGGTCGCCCAGGGCGATCTGATCCCGGTGGAGGAAGAGAGCTTCAACCACTCCGCGCGGGTCTGCGATATCGGCCCGGATGGCAAGCTCTATGTCTCCCTCGGCCAGCCGCACAATGTGCAGCCCGTGGACAAGATCGAGCTCTATGACGAGATCGGGATCGGCGGGATCATCCGCATGAATACCGACGGGTCCGAGCGCGAGGTTTATACCCGCGGCGTGCGGAACTCCGTGGGGCAGGATTTCAACCCGGCCACGGGCGAGCTCTGGTGGACGGACAATCAGGTCGACGGCATGGGTGATGACATCCCGCCGGGCGAGCTGAACCGGCAAACCGAGGCGGGCCAGCATTTCGGCTTCCCCTGGACAAACAGCCGGGTCGAGATCGTCTCGGATGATGACTTCCCGCGCCCCGAAGGCGTGAGCTTTGTCGAGCCGCAGCTCGAGCTGACCGCCCATGCGGCGGATCTGGGCATGCGCTTCTACCATGACAGCAGCTATCCCGAGCAATATCACGGCGGCATCTTCTGGGCCCAGCACGGGTCCTGGAACCGCACGACGCCCGTGGGCGCGCGCGTGATGTTCACCGCACTCGATCCGGAAACCGGCGATGCGGTCGGGGCCGAGGTCTTCGCCGATGGCTGGCTCAATGAAGAGACCGGCGAGTATCGCGGACGGCCCATGGATATCGAGTTCCTGCCCGATGGTTCCATGCTGGTCTCCGATGACTTCGCGGGGGCCATCTGGCGGATCGCCTATGTGGGCATGGCCGCTCAATGAGGTTTGTCGCCATCACGCTTCTCGGCGGGCTGATGCTCGCCGGGGGGCTCCCGGCCCATGGGGGCGATCCGGCGGAGGGGCGCAAGATCGCCAATATGTGCCGGACCTGCCATGGGGTGGATGGCTATGCCGCGATCCCCATCGCGCCCCATATCGGGGGCGAGCCCAAGGAGTATCTCGAGGCGCAGCTGATGGCCTTCAAGACCGGGGCACGGCAACATGAGATGATGAGCGTCGTGGCCTCCGGGCTTTCGGCGCAGCAGATTTCGGATGTCTCCGCCTGGTATGCGAACCACCGGGTCGTGGCGACCCTGCCCGAAGGGGTGAGCGCCGATCAGGCGCCAGCGGCCTGTGTGTCCTGCCACGGGCCGGACGGGATCTCGGTCCTGCTCGACGCGCCCAATCTCGCGGGCGAGGTGAACATCTATATCGACACGCAGCTCAAGGCCTTTCGCAGCGGCAAGCGCCAGCATGAGATCATGACCGAGATCTCGGCCGATCTCAGCAATGAAGAGATCCGCGCCCTGGCGGAATGGTACGCGAATGTGGGGCTGGAGATCCTGCCCGCCGAATAGCGCGACGGCCTGCTAGATCAGACCATCCTCGCCGCCATAATGGCGGTCCGGGTAATCCGCATGGAGCGCCTGATCCGCCGGGCCGAACCGGGGCCGCGCGAAATTGTGCTGGTGCCAATAGGGATAAAGGAGCGGCAAGCGGCTCACATCGTTAAGCCGGGTCAGTTCCTCCTCCGACAGCACCAGATCCACGGCGCGGAAGTTCCGCTCGAACTGGTCCGTATTTCGCCCGCCGACCACGAGCGAGGCCACCGCCGGACGGGTCAGGAGCCAGGCCAAGGCGACCTGCGCAGCCTCGACCCCATGGACCTCGCCGATCTCGGTCAGTTCATCGACGATGGACCAGAGCCGTTCCATATCGCGGATCGGCGGCTCATCCCAGCCCTGGGCCTGGCGGGAGCCTTCGGCAGGTCCGCTGCCCCGCTGATGCTTGCCCGAAAGAAGCCCCGCGGCCAGAGGCGACCAGACCTGCACGCCCAGACCCTGATCCACCGAGAGCGGCAGGAGCTCATACTCCGCCTCCCGCGCCTCAAGCGTGTAGTGGATCTGCTGGGCGACAAAGCGGCTGGCATGGCTCGGCGCGGCGGCGAGGGATTTCATCACCTGCCAGCCGGAGTAGTTCGAGCACCCCGCATAGCGCACCTTGCCCTGCTGGATGAGCGTGTCGAGCGCGGCGAGCTTCTCCTCAACCGGGGTGAGCCCATCCCATTCATGCATGTAGTAAAGGTCGATATGATCCGTGCCCAGCCGCTTCAGGGACCTTTCGCATTCCCGGATCAGATGCCAGCGCGACACCCCCTCGTCATTGGGCCCCGCCCCGATCGGCATCCGTGCCTTGGAAGTGACGAGCACGTCGTCATAGCGCCCTTCGAGGATCTCGCCGAGGATCTCTTCGGACAGGCCCGTGGAGTACATGTTGGCGGTGTCGAACATGTTCACCCCGTGATCGAGGCAGGTATCGACCAGCCTGCGGGCCTCGGGCACTTCCTGACTGGCCGTGCGCCCAAAGGCCCCTTTCCCGCCAAAGGTGAATGTACCCATGGTGATGACCGAGATCTTCAGCCCCGTCCGTCCCAGCGTGCGATATTCCATGATCCCCTCCCCCTAGTCTGCTGTCTCCGATGCGTCGCGCGGCCCGTAGCTCTGGAAGGCCACGAGCACCTCGGCAATCTCTGCCTCGCTCAGAAGCTGGGCCTCGCCGCCCATGCTGCTGAAGAGGTAGGTCCGCGCAAGCGTTTCGAGCTCTTCCAGCCGCCAGCGGGCCTTGGCCACGGTCTCCCCAAGCACGGTCGCGCCATGATTGGCCATCAGGCAAGCATGCCGGTCGGCCATGATCTCGGCCATGTTCGCGCAAAGCTCCGGGCTGCCGAAGAGCGCGTAATCCGCGAGCGGCACGTCATGGCCGCCAAAAGCCGCGATCATGTAGTGACAGGGCGGGATCGCCCGGCGCTGCACCGCGAGCACGCTGCAATAGGGCGGATGGGCGTGGAGGACCACGGGCATATCCGGGCGGGCCTGATGCATCCCCTGATGGAAAGGCCATTCCGAAGACGGCTTCGCGCCCGTGGCCGGGGGCTCCCCCTCCAACGGGATCGTGACCATGGCCTCGGGCGTCAGCTCCTCATAAGGAACACCAGAGGGCGTGATCAGGATGCCCGTCTCGATGCGGGCCGAGATATTGCCCGAGGTCCCCTGATTGAGGTGGCGCGCATTCATCCACAGGCAGGCATCGATCAGCGCCTGGCGGGTCTCGGTCGTGTCCGGCAGCGGGGCGGCGGGGGTCGGGCTCATATCTGGCTCTCCAGCAGGTCTTGGGCGATGCGGGTGCTCGTGGCGAGGTGGGTGACAAAGCCGCCGCGCAGGGCAGCGCGGGCCGAGGCGGCACGCCCGGCGCCGGCGGCCACGAGCAGGGCCATATCCTTGCCGCGCATCTGATCAAGGGTGACGCCGATCATCCGGTCCTCGACCTCGCTGACCATGGGCGCACCCGCGCCATCGATCAGCCGCCCGCAGATCACGCCGGTGGCCCCCTTGGCGCGGTGGCCCGCGATGGCCTCCGCGCTCAGGATCCCGGCGCGCACCACATGGGCATCCGCGTCGCAGGTCCCGCAGGCCAGCACGGTCTTGTTGCAGCCCGCCAGCGCGTCAAGCTGCGCGCGCACCACGGGCTCGTCACAGAGTGCGTCGCGCAGGGCCTTGTTCGACAGGATGAGCGGCACATGGAGGTTGATGCATTGCCCGCCCAGCCTTTGGGCCAGCATGGCCGTGCAGGTCTCGGCGGCAAATCCAAGCGCCGCGGGGCGCGAGCCCAGAAGCTGGATCACCGTCAGGTCGGGAATGGGATGGGGCAGCACCTTTTGCGCCATCTGATAGACCGTCGCCCCCCAGGACACGCCGAGCCGATCTCCGGGCTCCAGCAGGCGCGGCAGCCAATCCGCCGCCGCGGCGGTCACGCGGGCGGCCCCCTCGGGCTCCGCCGGATCGTCGGGGATGACCAGCGCTTCGGCGAGCCCATAGGCCGCGCAGAGCTCAGCGGCGAGGCGGTGGCCGCGAAACACGTCGCTGTCCAGATGCAGCCGCACCCAGCCCCGCGCCCGGGCCTCGTTGAGGTAATTGACCACCGAGGCGCGGCTGATCCGCATCCGCTCGGCAATCTCGGTCTGGTTCAGACCGTCATGGTAATAGAGCCAGGCCGCCTCGATGAAGGGCGCATCGTCCCGGGGCGTGAGCCGGGCGGGATCCGCCCCGCTGCGCGCCTTTGCCGGTGGAAGGGCCTGGGCCGGCACGCGTTACTGCGCCGCCTGCGCGAAATCCGGAAAAAGACCGGCGAGACCCTCGGCGGAGGCCGCGCAGACCCCACGCTCGGTGATCAGCCCGGTGACCAGACGGTTCGGCGTCACGTCAAAGGCCGGGTTGCCGCCGGGCGTGCCATCGGGCGTGACCTGCACCGCGCCGATCTCCCCCGCCTCGGTGACGCCCTGGATATGGGTGATCTCGCGGCTGTCCCGCTCCTCGATCGGGATCTCGGCCACACCGTCCGTGACGGTCCAGTCGATGGTCGGCGAGGGCAGCGCCACATAGAAGGGCACGCCGTTGTCATGGGCCGCCAGCGCCTTGAGATAGGTGCCGATCTTGTTGCAGACATCGCCCTGCCGCGTGGTCCGGTCCGTGCCGGTGATGACCATATCGACCATGCCGTGCTGCATCAGATGCCCGCCCGCATTGTCGGTGATGTAGGTGTGCGGCACGCCATGCTTGCCCAGCTCCCAGGAGGTCAACGCGCCCTGGTTTCGGGGCCGCGTCTCATCCACCCAGACATGGAGCGGGATCCCCGCGTCATGGGCGTGATACATGGGGCTCGTGGCCGTGCCCCAATCCACCGTGGCGAGCCAGCCGGCATTGCAATGGGTGAGCAGACGCACCGGCTCTCCCGCCGGTTTCTTCGCGGCGATCTCGCGGATCAGCTTGAGGCCGTTCAGCCCGATCTGTCGGTTGATCTCCACATCCTCGTCGGCGATCTCATGGGCGAGGTTCAGCGCCGCGGCCGCGCGATCCCCTTCGGCCAGAGGCCGCAAGGCAGCACGGCACCGATCCAACGCCCATCGCAGGTTGATCGCCGTGGGGCGGGTCTTTTCCAGAAAGGTCCAGGCCGCATCCATATTGGCATCGGACGGATCCTCGGCCATGGCAAAGGCCATGCCATACGCTGCCGTCGCCCCGATCAGCGGCGCGCCCCGCACCCGCATCTGGAAAATCGCATCTGCGTAATCCTGCATGCTGGCCACGGGCGCCACGCGGAAGTCATGGGGCAGCCAGCGCTGGTCGATGATCTCCAGAAGGCCTTTCTCGGCGTTCCACCACAGGGATCGGTAATGCGTGCCGTCGATCTTCATAGAACGTCCTTTCCATTGAATTCCTGCGCCATGGCACAGACTTCGGCGGCGGTCAGCCCGCCATCGGCCGCGTGGATCAACGCCGCCCCCATCGTCAGATTGCGCGCCTCAAGCGGGGCGCGGATCGCCGGGTCGGCGATCTCTTCGAAATCCGCGTTATGGGCGAGCGAGAGGCAGCGGCGATGCATCTCGATCCCGCAGACCGCCCAAGCGTCTTGCCAGATCCCGGCGAGCACCGCATCGCATGCGGGCATGCTGTCCTGCCCCTGATCCTCAAAGAGCGATTTGGGATAGAGGATCCCCGTCCGCTCTGTCTGCCAAAGATGGCGGAATTCGGTCTCGAAGGTTGCGCAGACCTCGTCAATCACCCCGAGGATCCAGTCCTGATAGGCGTCCAGATCCGCGCCGCGATGGGCGGGTTGGCTGAAATAGGCCATGAGGAAGTTCGCGCAGAGCATGCCGATGTCGAAACCGAGCGGCCCATACTGCACGAATTCCGGGTCGATCACCCGGCTGTCGCTGTCGGTCGACATGATCGAGCCGGAATGCAGATCGCCATGGAGCATGGTCTCGGTATTGGAGACGAAACGCTGCAGCGCCCGCTGCGCCTTGACCTTGAGCATCGTGTCCGCGCGCAACTGCGCAACCACCGGGTCGAGCCCCTCGGTATGGTTGTTCATCTCCGCGTCGAAATAGGGGTCGGTGAAGACCAGCGCCTCGGTGATGGCCGGGATCTCCACATTGCCGGCAAAGAGCGCGACATCCGCCTTCTTGTCCCCGCCCGCCATGGACAGCTCGGAGCCGCGAAAGGCCGTCCGCGCGCAGAACCGCCCGAGAAACCCCGCGAGACCTTCGACCCGCTCCCCCGCGATGAGCTTGCGGCGCAGGATGACATGGGGGGCGAGAAACTCCATCACGATCAGCGCCTGCGCCTCGTCAAAGTGGTAGATCTCGGGCACCGAGCCCGGATCGCGCGCGGCTTGCCGGGTCAGGGCGTGATGCTCGTAGAACGCGCGGTAGAGCGGCAGGGGCCAGCTGTCCCCGACCAGCCGCACATAGGGAAGCGCCTGTTTCACAATGGCTTTTCCCGACGGGCCCGAAACGATGAAGACGAGATTGAGATTGCCGTCCCCGACCTCCTCGACCTGCCATGCGCTGGCCTCCGGCCCCACCTTGGCGGCCAGAACCGCGATCCCTGCGAGCCGGTCCGACAGCGTCTCCACCGTCAGCGCCTCATACGCCGCGCCTGTACTCATCAGCGCCCTCCCCGTTTCGCTCTGATCTGTCTGAGCTCCTGCGTAGCTTTCAATTTATACTTATGTCAATTCGTTTGACAAATGTATTTCTCCGCGCCTACCGTGACCGACACCAAGGGGGAGGAGACGGTGGCGGGTGACGCGCTCAACGTGATCGGCTTGCAGAAATCATTCGGCAAGAACCATGTGATCCGGGGGATCGACCTGTCCTTGCGGACAGGCTCGGTGACCGTGCTTATGGGGGCGAATGGCGCGGGCAAGTCGACGCTGGTGAAGATCATCTGCGGCCACCACGCGGCGGATGGCGGGACCATGACGCTCGCCGGGGCGCCCTTTGCCCCCACGGATGCGGCGGATGCGATCACCCAGGGCGTGGTGACCGTGCACCAATCCATCGATGACGGTGTGATCCCAGATCTGGACGTGGCCAACAACCTGATGCTCGACCGGCTGGTGGAGCGGGGGCATGGGTTGTTCGTACGCGAGAAACGTTTGCGGGAGGAGGCCGCGAAGGTCGCCTCTGCCATGGGGATCGAGGTCAATCTGCGCGCGCGGGTCTCGGACCTCTCTGTCGCGGATCGCCAGATGATCGCCATTGCCCGCGCCATGGCGCGGGCGCCCAAGGTGCTGATCCTGGATGAGCCGACTTCATCCCTCTCGGCGACCGAGGCGGACCGGCTCTTTGCCCTGATCGACCGGCTGCGGGATCAAGGGGTCGCGATCCTCTATATCTCGCACCGGATGTCCGATATTCGCCGCCTCGCGGACCGGATCATCGTCATGCGCGACGGCGCGATCTCCGGCAGTTTCGAGACCGCGCCACTGGATTACGAGGCCGCTGTCACGGCCATGCTCGGCCACCGGATGACCGAGGTGGATGTGGAGGTCGCCCCCGGCACCGCCCCGATCCTGCAGCTGCGCAGGCTGCAACTGGCCCCCGGCGCGGCCCCGATCGAGCTGGAGGCTCGCGATGGCGAGGTCGTGGCGCTTGTCGGCCTGCTCGGCAGCGGCAAGAGCAAGCTTGCCGAGATCCTCTTCGGTATCAGCCCCCCGGCACGTGGCGAGATGGAGATCGCGGGCAGCCCCTATCGCCCGAGCTCGGTCCCCGATGCCATTGCGGAGGGGGTCTTCATGTCCCCCAAGGATCGCGGCGCCAATGCGGTGATCCCGGATTTCGACATCGCCGACAACATGACCCTGCCCTTCCTGCGCAGCCTCAGCGCCGCGTCTTTTCTCAGCGCAAAGCGCCAGCGCGCCCGGGCCGACAGCATGGTCGATCAGCTGGGCATCGTCTGCCAATCGGTGAGCGACGGGATCGGCACGCTCTCGGGCGGCAACCAACAGAAGGTGATGATCGCCCGCTGGCTCTTGCAGCCCGCGCGCGTGCTCCTACTCGATGAGCCGTTCCAAGGTGTGGATATCGGCGCGCGCCGGGATATCGGCCGCCATATCCGCGCCACGGCCCAGGGCCGTGCCACGCTCGTCTTTCTTGCCGAGATCGACGAGGCGCTGGAGATCGCCGACCGGATCGTCGTCCTCCATGAAAGCGAGATCGTCGGCGAGCATCGCAATCAGGATATCGACCTCGCCGCCCTCGTCTCGAACATCTCGGGGGCCGCCGCCCCTCAATCAGGCTCTGCTCCATGACCGACCGACTTCTCGATTTCGCCATCCGGTATGGCTTTCTCATTCTGCTCGTGGGGCTGATCGTCTATTTCAGCGTCGCGGCGCCGGGGTTTTTCGGCCCGCTTTCGGCGGCTTTCGTGCTGCAATCCGTGGCGATCACGGGGATCCTGGCACTTGGGGTGACCTGCACGCTGGTGGTGGGCGGGTTCGATCTGTCCATCGGCGCGGTGGCGACTTCGGCCCTGATGCTCTCGGCCTATTCCATGGTGATCCTGGAGCATCCAACCCTTGTCGCCGTGGCGCTCTGCCTCGGGATGGGGGCGTTGGTGGGACTGATCAACGGGCTGTTGATCGTGAAATTCCGGGTGCCGGACCTGCTGGCCACTTTGGGGATGATGTTCCTCCTGATCGGGCTGCAGCGGATCCCGACCCAGGGCAATTCCATCGCCACGGGCATGAGCCTTGGGGACGGCAAATTCGCCGAGGGCACCTTCTCGGCGGCGTTTCTCTGGCTCGGGCGGCACCGGTTTGACCTCTTCATCGACCGGCTCCTGCCCATGCCCGTGGTCGTCTTTCTCGGGATCGCGGTTCTGATCTGGCTCTTTCTCGGCTTCACCCGACATGGGCGGCTGATGTACGCAATCGGCTCCAACGAACGCGCCGCCGGGCTCGTGGGCGCGCCGGTCAACCGCTACAAGATCGCGGCCTACATGATCTCGGGCGTCACGGCCTCCATTGGGGGCATCCTGCTCGCAGCCCGGCTCGGACGCGGAGACATCGCGAGCGGCAACAACCTGCTTCTGGACAGCGTGGCCGCCGCCCTGATCGGTTTTGCGGTGCTGGGCGCGGCCCGGCCCAACGCCTTTGGCACGGCCATCGGCGCGCTCTTTGTGGGGATCCTTTTGCAAGGCATGACCATGATGAACGCGCCCTATTACACACAGGATTTCGTGAAAGGCGCAGTGCTGGTCGCAGCGCTTGTCTTCACATTCTACCTGTCTTCGCGCCGTAGCGGAGCAGGACACTGACCATCAGCGATCGGGAGGATTTAACATGCTGAGACGTCACTTCATGGCCCTGACGGGTGCGGCGAGCCTCGCCCTCGGCGCGGGCGCTGCCACGGCGCAGACCGCGCCTGCCCCGCTCGACAATCCCGGGGACGTCACCATTGCGCTCGTGCGCTACCTGTCCACGGGCGATTTCTTTCAGGCCTATCTCTCGGGAGTAGAGAAGCAATCCGCCGCCCTCGGCGTGAACCTGCGGGTCTTTGACAGCCGTCAGGATGCGGCCCTCCAAGCGGATATGGTCGATCAGGCCATCGCGCTCGGCGTGGACGGGATCGTGATCCAGCACGGGCTGACGGAATCCATGCGCGAGGCCGCCCAGCGGGCCGTGGATGCGGGCATCAAGGTCGTGGCCTTCGATGTGAACGTGGAAAACCCGGCCATCCCGCAGATCGAGCAGTCCGATTACCTGTTGGGCAAGCTCGCCCTGGAGCAGGCCATTTCCGATAACGGCGATACATTTGATGCGGGCTATGTCTATGTGCCCGGGATCGCGCCGCTCGATCGTCGCCATGTGGCCTGGGAAGAGGTGAAAGCCGCCAATCTCGGCATCTCCGAGACCGCGCGGATCGGCACGCTCGACAACCCGATTGCCAATTCCAACGCCAATCAGGCCCGCGCGGCCCTGCAGGCCAATCCCAAGATCTCGGTCTTTTTCGCGCCCTATAACGAGTTCGCCAAGGGGGTGAAGATCGCCACGGATGAGCTTGGGATGAGCAGCGATATGAGCATCTACTCCGCCGATATCTCGACCGCCGACATCGCGCTGATGCGGGAGCCGGGCAGTGCATGGAAGGCCACTGTCGCCACCAACCCTGCCGTTGTGGGCGAGGTCTCGGTTCGGGCGCTGGCGTTGATGCTCGCCGGTGAGGATCCGGGCGCGTCTGTCATCGTGCCGCCGACCCTGATCACCCAAAGCTTCCTGAACGACGAGAATATCCGCAACATGGAGGATCTCGGCGCAAAGATGCCCCAGTTCCAGCATGCGGATGTGGCCATGGCAGACTGGATGCCCCTGCCCGCCCGTTGATCCTCCCCTGACCTTCGGCCCGGATCCGCGCCGCGCGGGACCGGGCCTGACCCTTTGACCGGAGTGCGCCATGCTGATCGGAATTGACCCCCGCACCACGCCCGAGCTGATCTCGACCCTCGCCCGCATGGGCCATGGGGATGAGATCGTGATCGCCGACCGCAATTATCCCGCCACATGGTCCGCGGCGGGCTGTATCGAGCCCGATGTCATCCAGTATCCGGGCCATGACGCGCTGGAGGTGGCGGATCTGATCACGCAGCTCATGCCGCTCGACAATTTCCACAGCCACTCCGCCCTGCGGATGCAGATCGACGATCAGCCCGACACGCTCTCCGAGGCCCATAAGGCGGTCTGGGACCTGTTGCGCCCGCGCCTGCCCGAGGGCGGCATTCTCGAGAGCATCGAGCGACAGGCGTTCTACCAGCGCGCGGGCGGCAGCTTCGCCGTGGTACAATGCAGCGAGGATCGGCCCTTTGGCTGCTTCATCCTGCGCAAGGGCGTGATCTTCTGAGCCTGCGCCCTAGCGCGCCATGAGATGCTCGGCCACCGCTTGGTAGGCGGGCAGCGAGGTCGGGTCGATGAACCCGTTCTGGGCCAGGGGATAGGAGGCCAGCCGCACCAGCACCATCTGCGCCGTCGGGTCCACATAGATCGTCTGCCCATGGACACCCCGCGCCGCGTAGGCCCCATGGTCATTGTGGAACACCCACCACTGGCTCGTATAGCTGCCGCCCTCAAGCGTCGGGAACCCGCTGAACTTTGACCGATCCCCTCCGGCGGCGATGGCCTCGACCACCTGGGGCGGGAAGAGCTGCGCCTCCCCCACGCGTCCCTGGTCGAGCATCAACTGCCCCAGCCGCCCGAGGTCCCGCAGCCCCGCCGTCACTCCCCCACCCGCAAAGGGCACGCCCAGCCCATCCACGGTCTGATAGGCGTCCTGCTCCGCCCCCATGGGGCGCCAGAGCCGCTCGGAGGCAAGCTGCGTCACGGCTTTTCCGGTCACCCGGCTGATCAGCCAGCCCAGCATGTCGGAATTGATGGTCTTGTAGTGGAACGCATCGCCATGGATGCCCTCGGGCGCGACCTGTTGCAGATACGCCCAATAGCCGTTGGGCCCGGTGTAATCCGCCGGTTTCGGCAAGGGGCTGGCCGCCGCGGAGTAGAGCCAGATATCGGCCTGCGGATCCGCGTAATCCTCGGAATAGGCCACGCCTGTGGTCATATCCATGACCTGTCGGACCGTGGCGGAGGCAAAAGCGCTCTCGCCAATCTCGGGGATGATGTCGCGCACAAGGGCGGTGTCGTCCAAAACGCCCTCGGCCACGAGGATCTCGCCCAAAAGCCCGGTGATCGACTTGGTCATGGACATGATCGCGTGTTTGCCATCCTCGGCCAGACAGCCCGCGTAGCGCTCATAGACGATCTCGCCCCGGTGCAGGATCAAAAGGCCGTCGGTGTAAATCATGTCAAAGGCCGCATCGAAGCTCATCGGCCCATCATCGCCCATGGGCCGGAAGCTGAGCACGTCGATCTCCGCCATGCTGGCGCTCAGGGCCTCGGGCGCCAGCACCGGCAAGGGGCGCGGCGCGCCTAGGCCCCGGCTGATCTCTTCAGTGGGCAGAAACTCCCGCAGATGGCAGACCGACCAGCGCAGACGCGGGAAGCTGAAATACACCGAATCCGGCTGGGTGATCTGCTTCTCCGGGGGCGGTGGAAAGCCCTGCATCCAGCCCATCGCGCGCGGATCGGACTCCGCCGCCGAGAGCGTCCCGGCGGGCAAATCCGCCCGTGCTGCGCTACCGAGCACTGTGAGGCCCATGGCCGTGGCCAGAATGACAGATCGCATGACCGGCTCCCTCAGATCCCTGTTGCTTCCAGAAGCTAGAGCGCATCCGCGTCGTGTCGCGCCCGCGCTGCCTTTAGGGTCATAACATCGGATTATGGCCCTCGGCATTCTCCACCTGTCCGTTATCGATTCATGGGCCTATGGTGACCCGGTCAGGGTTGAGGGGAGGCAAGCATGAGACGCAGAATTGCCGTGACAGGCGTGGCCAGCGGGATCGGGGCCGAGCTTGCCGCGCGCCTGACGGCCCGAGGGGACACGGTCGTCGGGTTCGACATCCGCCCGACCACCGAAAACATCGCCCAATTCATCCCGCTGGACCTGAACGACCCGGGTTCCATTGACGCGGCCATCGCAGCGCTGGATGGCCCGCTGGATGGTCTGTGCAACAATGCGGGCCTGCCGCCGCGGGACGGCATGGCAGCTCAGGTGCTGCAGGTCAATTTCATTGGCACGCGCCGCCTCTCCGAAGGGCTGGTCCCGCATCTGCGTGCCGGGGCGTCCGTCGTCAATATCGCCTCCCGGGCCGGGGCGAAATGGGCTGAGAACCTCGAGCAGGTGCTGCGACTCGGCGCCGTGCGGGACCGCGCGGCGCTGGAGGCCTTCGTGGACAGCGAAGGACTGGACCCGACCCGAGCCTATAACCTCTCGAAGGAAGCGGTGATCCTCTGGACCGCCGCCCTTACGGACGAGATGATCGGGCGCGGCGTGCGGATCAACTCGGTCAGCCCGGGTGCCGTGGCCACGGGGATCCTCGACGATTTCGCCCGGGCCTTTGGCGACAAGATGACCCGCAATGTGGCGCGTGCCGGGCGGGCGGGCACCCCGGCCGAGATCGCGCAAGTCGCGGCTTTCCTGCTCTCGGAAGAGAGCGCCTGGATCAAGGGCATCGATCTGGCCGTGGATGGCGGGATGGGCGGGTTCAACATGGCCGATCGGCTCGGGCTTGGCGCCCTCTGCGCCACCCCTGCCCCGGTCTGACCCGCGCGCCATGTCCCAGATCCCTCCGCGTCTCTTTCCCGCCGCGCGCTGGCTGTCGCGCATGGATGCCAGCTCCCTGCGCTCCGATGCAGTGGCCGGGCTCACAAATGCCGCGATTGTCCTGCCCCAGGGCGTGGCCTTTGCGATCATCGCCGGGCTGCCCCCGGAATATGGGCTCTATACGGCCATGCTGGTGCCGATCATCGCGGCACTTTGGGGCTCGTCCATGGTCATGGTCTCTGGGCCGACCACGGCGATCTCGGCGCTTGTCTTCGCCTCGCTGTCGGAATTTACCGAGCCGGGCTCCGCGCGTTTCATCGAGCTCGCGCTGCTGCTGACGGTACTGGTCGGGCTGTTTCAGATCGGCGCCGGTCTTGCGCGGCTGGGCGGGCTGGTGAGCTTTGTCTCCCACTCGGTGATCGTGGCCTTCACAGCGGCAGCGGCCATTCTGATCGCGCTCAGTCAGCTGCCGGCCGCCCTTGGCATCACGGTCGAGCGTGGCGGCAATGTGGTGGAGCGGGTCATCCGTCTCGCATCCGAGCTCGGCGCCACCAATGCTACAGCGCTGGCCATTGCCGGCGTGACCCTCGCCTCGGTGGCGCTGGTCCAATGGC
Organism: Dinoroseobacter sp. S76; assembly: GCF_049801095.1. Taxonomy (NCBI): domain Bacteria; kingdom Pseudomonadati; phylum Pseudomonadota; class Alphaproteobacteria; order Rhodobacterales; family Roseobacteraceae; genus Dinoroseobacter; species Dinoroseobacter sp. S76. The sequence goes on from NZ_JBNAGH010000002.1 coordinate 529,035, forward strand.
GCGCGCCAAGGGCGCCGGGGTTCCTCATCGCGCTGATGGCGGGCAGTGCGCTGGCTGCCCTTCTGGGTGCCGAGGCCCATGGCGTTGCCATGCTGCCTCCGATCGGATCCGCCCTGCCGAGCTTTGCGCCCCCGGGCCTCAGCTTCGATGATGTGGTGCTACTCGCCCCCAGTGCGGCGGCGATCGCGCTGGTGGGCCTGCTCGAAGCGATCTCGATCGGGCGCAGTTTCGCCGTCCGTCGACAGGAGCGTTTCGCCCCGAACCAGGAGATGGTTGGACAAGGGTTGTCGAATACGGTGGGCGGGTTTTTTCAATGCTATGCGGGCTCCGGCAGCTTCACCCGCTCCGGGGTGAATGCCGAAGCCGGGGCGCGCACGCCGCTTTCGGCCATTCTGGCCAGCGTGACCCTCGCGGTGATCCTGCTCCTTTTCGGGCCGTGGATTTCGGTGATCCCCATGCCGGCGATTGCGGGGCTGATCCTCTATGTGGCCTGGCGGCTCATCGATCGGGCGGAGCTGCGCCATATCCTCACCACCAGCAGGCCCGAGACGCTGATCCTCGTGGCGACCCTCGGCTCCGGCCTGCTGATCGAGCTCGACTTCGCGATCTATATCGGCGTGATCGCCTCTTTCTCGGTCTTCATCTATGACAGCGCGCATCCCTCGCTCCGGGTCTCGGCCCCGGTGGAAACCGCAAGCGGGCGCCGCAAGTTCCGCAATGCCGACCTGCACCACATCCCGGAATGCCCGCAGGTCGTGACCGTGCGCCTGGACGGGCCGCTCTATTTCGGGTCCGTCGAGCATGTGGAGGCGGAATGGGAGCGGATGCGCGCCGCGCGCCCCGGCCAGACGCGCGTGATCTTCTACCTCAAGGGGGTCGGCAAGATTGACCTCTCAGGGGCGGATTTCCTGATCCAGGCGATCCGCGAGGTGCGCGCGGCGGGCGGGCAATTCCACATCGTGGCGCTCTTTCCGCCGCTTCTGGAATGCCTGCGCCGCTTCCATGTGATCGACGAGATCGGCGAGGATCACCTGCATATCTCCAAGGGGGACGCGCTGGCCGCGACCATGGCCGAGCTGGATCTCGGGATCTGCCGAAGCTGCACCCGGCGGATCTTCACCGAATGCGCGGATCTGCCGAATGCGGCCAACGAGGCGGCTCTGGCCCCGCGCATGGGCCAAGACAGGAGGATATCGTGACCCCCGAGGACAAGCTGCGTGCCCATGATGTGGAATTCGAAAAGCGGATCTATCCACTGGCCCCGGATGTCTATCTGGCCGTGGGCTATGCGGCCTCGAATGTGGGGCTGATCATCGGCACGGATGGGCTGATCATCGTGGATACCACCGAAAGCACCGCCGCCGCCGAGCAGATCCTCGCCGGTTTTCGCGAGATCACCGACAAGCCGGTCCGCACGATCATCTACACCCATTCCCACCGCGACCATATCTCGGGCGCCACGGTCTTTGCCGAAGGTGCAGAGGTCGAGATCATCGCCCATCCCGAATTCGAGAGCGATCTTGTTGGCGCCGAGACGCGGCCCGGCCCGAACAAGATCCTGCTGCAGCGCACGGCCCGGCAGTTCGGGATCGGGCTTGAAGCCGGGACCGAGCGGATCAATCTCGGTCTCGGCCCCGGGGATCGTCCCATGAAGGGCATGGGTCAGGGCTTTTTGCCGCCGACGCGCGCGGTGACCGAGGATGGGCAGGTGCTGGATCGCTGCGGAACGCGCCTGCGCTTCCATTTCGCGCCGGGCGAATGCGCCGACACGATCGCGGTGGAGCTGCCCGCCAAGGGTTTGCTCTTCTCCGGCGACAACTTTTACGCCAGCTTTCCCAACCTCTATGCGATCCGCGGCACGCCTTATCGCGACTTCACCACATGGGCCGACAGTCTGGCCAAGCTCGCCGCCCTGAAACCGACCGTGCTGGCTCCGGGGCACACGCGCCCGATCCTCGGCGCGGCGGAGATCCAGACCGCGCTGGCCGATTACGAGGCCGCGATCCGCAGCGTGATCGAGCAGACCGCCGCGGGGATGAATGCCGGGCTGACCCCGGATGCGTTGGTCCAGACGGTCGCCCTGCCCGAGCCGCTCCGCGCAAAGCCCTATCTGCAAGAATACTACGGCACGGTGGCCTGGGCCGTGCGCGCCTATTTCGCGGGGACATTGGGGTGGTTTGACGGGGATCCCGCGACGCTGTTCTCCCTCCCCCCGGCGGAAGAAGCCGACCGTCTGGCCGCACTGGCCGGGGGGCCCAGCGCCCTCGACGCGGCGGCGACACGGGCCTTTGAGGCGGGCGATCTGATCTGGACCCTGAAGCTCTGCGCTGCAGTTCTGCGGCTTGATCTGCCGGAGGCACAGGCGGGCGCCACGCGGATTGCGGCCCTGCGCGCCCTCGCCCGCCAGCAGGAGAATGCCTGCGCGCGGAACTACCTTCTGCATTGTGCGAAACAGGCGGAGAAGGCCTAGCCCGGCCGAAGCAGGACTTCGACCGGACATGGGCCCCTCGCTCCCGTGGTGGTGGTCCACGCCCTGAAGTGCAGGGCCGCGGACGCGGTTTCGGGGCCTAGTTCAACACCCCGGCTTCGCGGTAGTAGCGCGCAGCACCCGGATGCAGCTGCATCTTGCCACGCTGCTGGGCCGCAAAGCCCACATCGAGCGCCGCCGCCCAAGGCGCATCGGACGTGACCTGATCCAGATTGTCCCAGAATGCCTTGGTGACCTGGTAAATCAGCTCTTCGTCCAGATCTGCGCGCACGGCGATCCCGACCGAAGTGTCAAAGGACATCACCGCCGCATCGTTGAGCTGCCCCTCATACATGCCAGCAGGCACTTCGGCCCGGTAGCGCCAGGCGCCGAGATAGGTATCCACCTCCTCATGCGTGTGGCTTTCCGGCCCGATGAAGCGCAGGGTCTCCGTCTCGGTAAATTGCAGGAATTGCTGGCAGGGATCGAGACAGCCATTCACATACATGTCGATGGTGCCATCGAGAAAGGCCTGAAACCCGGTCTGCCAATTGGCGGTGATCGCGTCATAATCCTCGCCCACAACGAGCCCCGTGGTGGCCTGGATCCAACCCCGCGCTGCGTTGAAGGCGCCGCCCCCCTGGGGGCCGAGAAACACCGTCGCGCCTTCGATATCGTCGAGCAGTTCTATGTCGCTCTCGCCCCGCACGGCGAAATGATACTGGCCGTACGGGAACCACATCAGAAGCCGCACATTCTCAGCCGCCTGGGCCGCGTCCTCCTGCTTGGCATACATGCGCGTGCCCGCAGCCATCAAGTTGTAGATCACCGGCGAGGTCATCGCCATCTCGAGATTGCCACGCCCGACCTCAAGCTGGTGCAGGGTCGCGGCCCCGCCGCCCGCAACCTCGATGCTGACATCGTCGAGATTGTCATTCACGATATTGGCGAAGGTCGCCATGGTGATCGCCTGGCCAAGGCTCGGCGCGATGGTGGCCATGCGCAGGGTGTCCTGCGCGTTGACCGGCCCGGCCGAGACCAGCGCCAGAAGCGCGGCTCCCGTCATAAGATGTTTCATTCGGTCTCCTCCCATTCGTCCCGTTGTCAGGCAGCGCTCAAACTGCCGGTGAATTGTCCGAGCGCGGTCGCCCGATCCGGTTCAGCGCCAGAAGCGCGATCCCGAGGATCAGGGCGGGCCCCGCAACAAAAGTCTGGGGCACCAGCACCAGAAGCCCCGCCAACCCGCGCAACCCGCGCTGCACCGGCGAGAGCGGTGCCGCGTCCTGCCCCGCCAGGGCCGAGGACAACAGCCAGAGCGCAAGGGTGAAAGCAAGGATGATCCAGCCAAAGGCCAGCCAGGAGATCTCATCCGGATGGATCATCGCGGCCGAGTTCGACACCTCAGCCCCAAAGAGCGCAAAGACCGCCTGCAGCTTGTAGAGCACCGCCGGGTGGTAGGCGAAGACGAAGGGGATAAGGAACCCCGCAAGCCCGATCCGTGCCGCGGCAAACCCCGTACGGATCGGATCCGCCCCCGCAATGGGGGCCGCCGCAAAGGCTGCCAGCGCCACGGGCGGGGTCACCGTCGACATCACGGCAAAGAACACCACGAAGAGATGCAGGGTCAGCTCCGGAATGCCCACGGCCTCGATGCCCGAGCTCAGCGCGATGACGATGATGAAATAAGTCGCCCCGGGTGGCAGCCCCATCCCCAGCACGATGGAGCCCAGCGCCACAACCGCCAGCACGATCCAGAGCGGACCATCCGCCAGTTGCGCCAAGAGGAGCGAGAGCCGCCCGGCAAAGCCAGAGATCTGGATCAGCCCCACGATCAACCCGATCGCCGCCACGATCACCACGATGGAGGCCGACATGCGTCCGGCCTCTACAAAGGCCCGCCAGATCCGGGAGCGGTTGCGAAACTCGGGAAAGAGCACGAAGGCCGACCCGAAGGCCGCGAGAAAGCCGTAGAACCCCGCCTTGGGAACCGAGGGTTGAATGAACAGAAAGGTCGAAAGCACCCCGAGCGGGATGATGAACACGAGGCATTGCCGGTACTCGGCCCGGTTCAGGGGCGGGCGTTGCTCTGCGGGCAAGGCCCCGATCCCCGCCCGGCGCGCCTCGAAATAGACCGCCATGAACGTGCCGAGATAGTAAAACAGCGCAGGCAGGATCGCCGCGACGACGATGTAGCGGTACTCCAGCCCGATCTGCCCCGCGACGAAGAAAGCGACCACCCCCATGACCGGCGGCATGACCTGCCCGCCGGTGGAGGCCGCAGCCTCCACGGCGCCGGCAAAGGCGGGCCGGAACCCGGCCTTCTTGATCACCGGGATGGTCATCACCCCGGTGGACACCACATTGGAAATCGCCGCCCCGGAGAGGGTCCCAAAAAGCGCAGAGCTCGCCACCGAGGCATGGGCGGCCCCGCCCGTGAAGCGCCCGGTCAGCCGATTGGCGAGCTTCATCAGAAGATCCCCTGCCCCGGAGCCCATGAGCACGGCACCAAAGACGATGAAGATCAGCACATTGCCCGCCACGACCTGGATCGGCTGGCCAAACATGCCCCCGGTCTGGGCCCAGAAATTCTGCACCATGGCGCGCAGGTTCTGCTCGAAGGTCGCATCCGAGCCCAGGAGGATCCCGGTCCAACTCGGCAGATCCCCCCGCACGAAGAGATAGATCACCCAGAAGAGGCAAAACCCCGCGATGAACCCGCCGAACATCCGCCATGTGAGATAGAGCGTGACAAACGCCGCCAGGGGAAACACCACGAAATCAATCGGATCAGCGGAGGGCAAGAGCCCTGCATCCGTGGCAAAGATCCCGAGGATCCAGAAGATCAACGTTCCACCCGCCGCAAGCGCCAGCGCCCAGTTCGCCCAGCGCAGGTTTGGTGCCCGATGCAGGGTCAGCGCCGAGATCACGAGGCCAAAGGCGATGGGCAAGCCGAGGATCAGCCCCGTGGGCTGCAGCATCGCGCGCTCCACCGCGCGCCAGGACGCTCCCAGCCAGTGCTCGCGCATCAAGAGCCGCTGTTCGCGACGGGACAGGTCCTCGAAATCGGCCGCCGTGCTCTCGATGATCCAGCGGACCGCGTCATTGATCGGCCCGCCCGCCGCGTAGAGCAGGATCACCAGCGTGAAGACAACGCAGAGGAGATCCGCCAGACGCGTCTGCAGGTCGGCCCGCTCAGACATCGCGTTCGGATCCCGTCTCGCGGGCCGGGGTGTCGGGCACATAGACCTGTCCCACGGGCCCGCGATACTTCTCCGTCAGCGCGGCGGGCACTTCGCTGCCATCCTTGAGGAAGGGCAGGATCCCGCGCCGGGCCGACCGCCCGCGCATGGCCGCGATATCCGCCTCGGAGCGGGTCACCCGCTGCGCCATGCGCCGCCCCCACTGCGCCAGCCGATCATAGAGCCGGTCAATGACCTCTGCGTGCCCATCGCGGCGGGCCAGGTCATCCAACTCGTCGGGATCGGTCTCAAGATCGAACAGCATGGGGCGGAACCCGCCCTCCGCATGCATGAGCTTGTAGCGGCCGTCAAAGACCATGAAGAGACGCGCATCCGCATCCGACATGCCCAGCACATCGCGCATGGGCGTGACGGAATAGTCGTATTCGCTGATCACCGCATCGCGCCAGTCGGGGTCCTCCCCGCGCAGCCATGGCAGCAGGCTGCGCCCTTCGAGGATGTGTCCCGCCGGTGCACCGCCCGCGACCTCCAGGAAGGTCGGCACGAGGTCTATGGCCTCTACCAGCGCGTCACAGGTCGTACCCCGGGTCGCATCCGCCTCGGCGCGCGGATCATAGACGATCATCGGGATCTTCACCGAAGGGTCGTGGAAAAGGTCCTTCTCCCCCAGCCAGTGATCGCCGAGATAATCCCCGTGATCCGAGGTCAGAACGATCATCGTCTCCGAAAGACTGCCTCGTGCCTCCAGATGATCGAGGATCCGGCCCAGCTGATCATCGCATTGCTTGATCAGCCCCATATAGGCGGGGATGACCTTGCGGCGGACCTCCTCCTGCTGGAAGGCATGGGCGATCTTGTTGCCCATGAACGCGCCATAGACCGGATGGGCCCCATCCCGCTCGCTTTCGGCGCGGGTCGCAGCGGGCACATGGTTCTGCCCGTAGAGCGCGTGATAGGGGGCCGGTACGATATAGGGCCAATGGGGTTTGATATAGGAGACATGGGCACACCAGGGCCCGGTCGCCTGATCAATGAAGTCCAGGGTCCGATCCGTCAGCCAGGGCGTCTCGCTATCCTCTTCGCGGATATTGGCGGGCTTGTCGGCATTGTCGAACATCCAGCCCGAGGCCTTCTCGCCCGCCGCCACACCGGCATTCGCATAATCCGCCCATGGGTTCGCCCCCTCATAGCCCCTGGACTTGAGATATTCGTTATAAGGCGATCTTTTCTCGTCATAAAACCCATCCGGTCCTTCACCCCACAACCCGTCATCCCGGACCCAGACGTCAAAGCCGCACTCGCTCTGACGTGCGCCGATCACGCTGTCCGGTGCCAGCCCAAGACGCGCCATCCCCTCCGCATCGGCCTTCATATGGGTCTTGCCGATCAGCCATGTGGCCATCCCCGCCTTGCGCAGATGGTCCCCCATGGTGTGCTCGCCCACGCGCAGGGGATAGCCGTTCCACTGCGCCCCGTGGGAGGACGCATATCGCCCGGTGTAAAAGCTCATCCGGCTCGCCCCACAGACCGGCGACTGGCAATAGGCGCGGGTGAACCGCACCCCCATCGCCGCGACGCGGTCGAAATTGGGCGTGTGCAAATGTGGATGCCCCGCGCAGGACAGATAGTCGAAGCGCAGCTGGTCATACATGATGAACAGGATGTTCATCGATGCCTCCCTCCCTTGGCCCGTCTCCCCATGGGCCGTTCTCGCAGGCTAGCCGCGCAGGGCCTAACCCCGCAACCGGTCGCTTCTTAGAGACATAAATTCTGGTTATGACCCGAACCCGGCCCCGGCCCGCGCTACATATCGGCCGTGACCGCCTCGACCATGTCCTCGAAGGCCAGTGCTGCGAGGGTCGGCACACGGCCCAGCTCGGCGGTGAGCGCGAGGGCGATCTCCACGTCATTGAGCGGCAGGGTGAGCTCGGCCATCTCCCATTTCGAGGCGAGGTCCGGAAAGAGTTCGGAAGGGAAGGAGCAGAGGTAATCCGAGCCTTCCAACAGAGACATGATCGTCAGGATCGAATCCGAGCAGATGCGTGGACGCGGCGCTTCGAGCCCATGGCGATTGAAATAGCCCTCATAGAGCGGACGCCGATTGCGCGGCCCGATCATCAGCCAGGGCGCCGCCTGCAGGACCTCTGGATCCGTCTCGCCAAGATAGCGCGAGCCCCGTCCCGTCCCGATCGTCAGCCCGGTCTGCAGCAGGCGTTTGGACCGCAAGCCCAGCTCCTCCCCCTTTTCCGGTGCGGGGCCGATCACGTAATCCGCCTCCCGCGCGCGCAGACGCTGAAACGCCGCGCGGGCATGGCCGCCGATGATCTGGACCTGCACCTCCGGGTAGCGGCGCAGATAGCGGGTCAGGACCCGGGGCACGATCCGTGTGGCCGCAAGGGGCGAGACCACGAGGTTCAGCGTCCCGCGCACCTCGCCCTGCATCTGCGCCACATCCTCGGTGAGCAGGTCCAGCTCCCGCCGGATGCTCTGGCACCGGGCGACCACGCGGCGCCCCTCCACCGTGGGCACGGCCCCGGTGGGGCTGCGCTGAAAGATCTGACAGCCGATCTCCGCCTCCGCGGCTTGCAGGGCCTTGGAGACCGCGGGCTGGGACTTCTTGAGGATCAGCGCCGCGGCCCCGAGGCTGCCCGCCTCCGCGACCACCGCGATCAGTTCCACATGTTTTGCCTTCATGTCCGTCCGCCCTCCTCCGCCCGGCAGCGGCGCAGGCGTCACGCCACGCTCTGGGTCAGAGCCGCATTCGACGGCGCGCGGGTCTTGCGGTCAAGATGAAGATGGGTCGGCAGGCAGCCGGCTGACGGTGCAGTCCTCGCCAGGTCGCCCCTCGTTTTCGCGAGAGCCCCGAGCCCCGAGCCCCGAGCCCCGAGGGCGCAGACCGAGGACTTGCTCGCGACACACAAGCCGGCATAGCCAACCGCGTTTGCCTCGCTGGCGTCGGCGTTTCGGCCAAGGAGAGAGCGGCCCCTGGGCTTTCGCCTCGGACACTCGGCGCAGAGCGCGAAGGCCGCGCCTCCTCGCCGCGCGGGTCCCGCGACCACGTCAGATCACCACCCTACGCCCCCGCAGAAGCGCCTGCCAACCGCCCGAAGATCGCGCCAGAGGTCAGGCCTGAGCCCCCCGGATATCCCTCATAGAAGACACCGCCCACCATCTCGCCACAGGCGAAGAGCCCTTCGATCTCTGTCCCATCCTCGCGCAGAACCGCACCGCGATCGGAGACCGAGAGACCGCCATAGGTGAAGGTGATCCCACCGGTCACCGGATAGGCGCGGAAGGGCGGCGTATCGAGCACCTGCGCCCAGTTGGACCGGGGCACTGGCAGACCGGTTGCGGCCTTGCCATCGAGGATGGTCGGATCAAAGGGCGTGTCCTGGTCGACCGCCGCGTTGAAGGCATTCAGGGTCGCAAGGGCTGCGAGCTGGTCTACACCCTCGAGCTTGGCACAAAGGGCCACGAGGCTGTCAGCCTCGACGAAATGCGCCTCTTCGAAATGATATTCGCCATAGAGCAGCGGATCGACTTTGGCGTCAAAGATCTGCCAGGCGAAATGCCCCGGCTGGTCGAGCACGGCCCGCCCGAACTGGGCATAGGTGTAGTTGCGAAAGGTCTTGCCCTCATCCACGAAGCGCTCGCCCTTCGCGTTCAGCATGACCCCCAGGAAGTAGCAGATCTTGCGGAAGTTCTTGCGCTCTGCCGGGGGCAGATGCAGCCCGCCGAAATCCGCCATATGCAGGTCCATGGGCGTGGCGTGACAGCCGTCATAGAGCCCGCGCTGGGCGGCGCCGAGCTCGAGCGCCATGCGCAGCCCGTCGCCCGTGTTATGCGGTGTGCCCCGCACCTTGGCCTTGCGCCAATTGCCGCCCATCCAGGCCTCGCGCAGATCCGGATTGGCCTCGAACCCGCCACAGGCCAGGATCACCGCATCGGCTGCAAGGGTCTCCGCCCCGATCCGCACCCCGGTGACCCGGTCGCCCTCGGTCACAAGCCCGGTCACCCCGGCCCCGCAGCGCAGCCGCCCGCCCATGCGCTCCACCGCGGCAAGCTCCATCTCGAAGAGCCCCACCCCTTCGTTCTGTGCCGCAAGGGTCAGCCCACCCCAGAACACGATCTCGCCATCCCGCTCAAAGCTCTGGCGCGACCAGATCGGCTCGAAGGTCACGTCATGGCTGGCGAGCCAATGCAGGGTGTCGAGGGACTGGTCCACAAGGCGCGTCTGCTCCGGCGAGAGCGGCCTGCCGCCATTGAAGCCCAGCAGATCGTCGGCGAACTGCGCGCGTGGATAGCTTCCAAAGCGGGTCCGGGCGAGCCGCGGATCGGCGCGATCGCGGATCAGGGGCAACAGGTCCTCCGTCCCGTCATAGGCAAACCGCATGGCCCCGGCGGTGTATTTCGTATTGCCGCCTGCGAGGGCTTCGTCGGCCTTTTCCAGCACCAGAACCTCGGCCCCTTTTTCCAGCGCAGCCATAGCCGCACAGAGCGCTGCATTTCCCGACCCCACCACGATCACATGCTTTGACATCGTCTCCTCCATCCGCTACGAATCTTGTATCCAATCGGATACAATACTGAAGGACCGGGACGTGACCCGCAAGGACAATCCAGAACTCAACCAGGGCGGCGCGGCCTATGCGGCCCTGCTCGACGCCATTCGCGCGGGGCACTACGCCCCCGGCGACCGCCTGCGCGAGGTGGAGATTGCGGAGCGTCTCTCCCTCTCGCGCACCCCCATTCGCGAGGCCCTGCGACGGCTGGAGGCCGATGGCATTGTCGAACATCGTGCCCGGATCGGCGCGGTGATCCGCAAGCTGAGCCATGGGGAGGTGGTCGAGCTCTACGAGATGCGTCTGGTGCTGGAACGCACGGCCTCGGAGCTTGCGGCCAAGCACGCCGTCCCCGCCCAGGCCGACGAGTTGGAGGCGCTGAACGCCCAGATCGCCGCCTGCCACGAGGACAGCCAGCGCGCCGCCGCGATCAACCAGCAATTCCACGAGGTGCTCTACCGCGCCGGGCGCAACCGCTTCCTGCTGGAGGCCGCGCGGGCCCTGAACAACGCGCTTCTCCTGCTCGGTCCCACGACGCTCGCTGATGAGGCGCGGATCGAGACGGTCTGCCGTCAGCATGACGCGATCATCGCCGCCATTCGCGCAGGTGATGCGGCTGAGGCAGGCGCGGCCGCCGAGGCCCATTTGCAAACCTCCCTGCGCCACCGCCTCTCCGTGATGCGCGATCTATGATCCTGCTGCGCACATATCTGATCGCTTTCGCCGGGGTCGGGGTCTTCACGGGGCTGGACCTGCCCCTGCCCTGGTTGCTCGGGCCCATCGCGGCCTGCCTGCTCGCAGGGCTGCTCGGCCTCGATCTGCGCGGGCTGAAGCCGGTCAATGAGGCGATGCGGGCCGTGCTCGGCGTGGCCGTGGGGGCGACGCTCAGCCTCTCGGTGGTGCTCTCCATGGCGGCGATGTGGCCGACCCTGATGATGATCCCGGTGCTGATCGCCCTCTCGGCGGTGATCGGGGTGCCCTATTTCCAACGGCTCTGGGGCTTTGACTTCGCGACCAGCTACTATTCGGCCATGCCAGGCGGGCTGCAGGACATGCTGGTCTTTGGTGAGGAGGCGGGCGGCGATGTGCGCGCGCTCTCGCTGATCCACGCGACGCGGGTGATGGTGATCGTCACGATCCTGCCTTTCGTGCTGGAATGGGGCTGGGCGCTGGACCTGTCGAACCCGCCCGGCGCGCCGGCGGCGAGCATCCCTCTGAGCCAGCTAGCCCTGATGGTGGCCGCAGGCCTTGTCGGCTGGCAGGTCGCCCGGCGCGTGGGGCTCTTTGGCGCCTCGATCCTCGGGCCGATGATCGCCGCGGGGATCCTCGCCATGCTCGGCATCCTGCAATACCGCCCCCCCGCCGAGGCGATCTGGGCCGCGCAGTTCTTCATCGGGATGACCGTGGGTGCGAAATACGCGGGCGTGACCGGGCCGGAAGTGCGCCGCGATGTGCTTGCCGCCCTGGGGTTCTGCATCGTGCTGCTGGTTCTCGCGCTGATCTTCACCGAGGCGGTGATCCTGCTGGGCCTCGCCCCGCCGCTGGAGGCGCTGCTGACCTTCGCCCCGGGCGGTCAGGCCGAGATGACGGTGCTCGCCCTGCTCACCGGTGCGGATATGGCTTTTGTCATTGCCCACCACATCCTGCGGATCGTCACGGTGATCATCGGAGCTCCGGTTGCCGCGCGTTGGCTCAGCCCCAAACCTCCGGGTTGATCATGTGGATTGGCGCGCCTTCCGCGAAGGCCGCCACCTGATCGAAGATATCGCTGAACTGGATCTCGTATTCGTCTTCGGTGACGAAGCCGATGTGAGGCGTGGCGATCACGTTGGGATGGGTCAGGAGAGGATGGGCCGGATCCGTCAGGGGTTCGGTGTCGAACACGTCCAGAGCCGCGCGGATCCGCCCGCGGGCAATCTCGGCCTCGAGCGCGCCGGGCGCGATCAGCCCCGCCCGCGCGGTGTTCACCAGAAGGCTCCCCGGGGACATGGCCGCCAGATCCTCCGCCGTGACACCGGCGCGCGTGGCCGGGGTCAGACGTTGATGCAGGCTCACCACATCGGAGGTCGCAAAGAACGCATGGCGCGACGGGGCAACTTGCGCGCCGTCCGCCTCGGCCCGGGCGCGGCTGGCCTCCGAGGCCCACCACTGCACCTCCATCCCCAGCGCCGTGGCATAGCCCGCCACGGCCTGCGCGATCCGTCCATAGCCCAGAAGGCCCAGCTTGCGCCCGCGCAGGGTCCGCCCGACCCCGGATTGCCAGGCCCCCGCCCGCAGAGACGCGCTCTGCGCCGGCAGATCGCGCGCGCTGGCCAGCATGAGGGTCAGGGTCAGCTCGGCGGCCGCATAGTTCGGCCCGCCCCCGCCCTTCATCTTGGAGCAGAGAAGCACGCCATGCTCGGTGCAGGCGGGCACGTCGATATGGGGATAGGCACTGCGCTGGGAAATCAGGCGCAGTTTCGGCAGGCGCGCCAGAAGCGCCCGATCAATCGCCGTGCGTTCGCGAAAGAGCACCAGCGCCTCCGCCTCGGCCAGTCGCGCCGCGAGGGCCTCCCGATCTGCCTCGTGATCCGTCCAGACCGTGACCTCATGCCCGGCCAGCTTGGCAAAACAGGGCAGCCCCCGAAGGGTATCGAACCAATCGTCGAGAATGTGAACCTTCATGCGCCCCCTCTCTGCGCCCCCTCAGCTCCGCGTCAGAGCCGGCTTGTCCCGATATCCTCCGGCGGCAGCAGCCGTCCGATGATCGCAATCAGAAACGCCGTGCTGATTCCAAAGGTCAAAAGCCCGGTGATTGCCCCAAAGGTTGCAAAGATCTGCAGCCCCTCGCCCAGAGTGAGATCCCCGTAGCCCAGGGTCGTGTAGGTCACCGTCGCGAAGTAGAAGCTGGTGGCGATGTCGTCAAAAGCCTCGACGCTCTGAAAGGCGAAGGCCCAGGTCCAGATCTGCACCGTATGCGCCACCAGCACCGTCATCAGCGCAAGAGACAGTAAGAGCGCGGAACGAAACACTTTTCCGCTATGGGAGAACTGCTTGTGCGCGCGTGTCATCAGCGGGATACACAGCGCCATTAACCCCACATGGACAAGGGTGCAAACCGTCAGGAAACAGCTTCCCAACAGAACCTGTGCGGTCATCGACATCGGCATCCTTTCCGGTTTGACTGCTGCGTGAAACACTGCAAGCGTATTGGAAACTGTATAGCGATGGAGCCCCGGATGATGAACCAGCTAATCGCGCGCGCCCTTGTGGCGGTCGCGCTGACCGGGATGCCATTGGGCCTGACGGCGCAAGAAACCACCACCCCCGATATCCCCCGCCCGGCCAAGGTGGCCGTGGTCGAGCAGACCTCCGGCGAGGTCACACGGACCTATCCGGCGATCGTGCTGCCCTCCGACGAGGTGGAGCTCTCGTTCCGGGTCAGCGGGCCGGTGGTCGAGCTGCCGATCCGGGCGGCGACCAGCGTGGCCAAGGGCGATGTGATCGCCCGGATCGACCCGCGGGATTTCGAACGACGGGTCGCCCAGCTCGAAAGCCAGCGCGACCAGTCCGCCGCCCAGCTCGATGCCTTGCGGATCGGTGCCCGGGTTGAGGAAGTGGCAGCCCTGCAAGCGGCCGTGGCGTCTGCCGAGGCGCAGCTCGTCCAGGCCCAGGAACAGGCAGAGCGGACCCGGCAGCTGACCGAGCGGGGCGTGGCCTCGACTGCGCAGCTTGAGGGGGATGAGGCAAACCTGCGCGTGGCCCAGGCCAATCTCCGCGCCCAGCAGGAACAGCTCGCCATCGGCCAATCCGGCGGACGCCCCGAGGATATCGAAGCGGCGGAGGCCGTGCTCCGCGGGCTCGAAACCGAGATCCAGATCGCCCAGGACCAGCTTGACGACGCCACCCTGCGCGCGCCGTTCGACGGGATCATCGCCCGGCGCGATATCGACAGCTTCACCATCGTGCAGGCCGGTGAAAGCGTGGCGCTTTTGCAGAACCTGCAGATCGTCCACCTTCTCTTTGACGTGCCGGGGCCGGATGTGACCGCGCTCACTGCCAATGGGCAGGAGAACATCCGCAACAAGGTGACGTTTGATGCCCTGCCCGAGGATATTTTCGATGGCGAGATCGTCGAATTCTCCGTTCAGGCCGACACGGCCACCCAGACCTATCGCGGGCGCGTGGCAGTGGTTCCGCCGGAGAACGCGGCGATCCTGCCCGGCATGGTGGGCCGGGTCCTGTCCTCGGCTCCGGGCAACGGGCAGAAGCTGCTGATCCCGCTGACAGCCCTCGCCGCCGACCCCGATGGCAGCCCCTTTGTCTGGCAGGTGCAGGAGGACAACACCGTGCGCCGCCAGCCTATCACCCTGGGCGAGGCAGAGGGCGACAAGGTCGCGGTCGCCGATGGCCTCGCGGCGGGCGACACGGTCGTGGCCGCCGGGGTCAGCCAGATCATGGAAGGCATGAAAATCCGCCCCGTGACGAAGATCGGGGGCTGAGCCAGTGGATCTCGCAGATTTCGCGCTCAAAAAGCGCATCATTTCAGCGGTCTCCACGATCCTGATCCTGATTGCCGGCTATTACGCCTATTCGACCCTGCCGCGGTTCGAGGACCCGGAATTCATCATCCGACAGGCCCAGATCATCACCCCCTATCCCGGCGCGGGCGCCGAGGAGGTGGCCGAAGAGGTCACCGAGGTGATCGAGGACGCGCTGCAGCAGCTTCAGGGCGTGCTGGAGGTGCGCTCGGTCTCCTCCCCGGGGCTGAGCAATGTGATGGTGGAGTTCACCATCCCGTCCGTGCCGGATTACGACACACTCTATCAACGCTTCGCGCAGATGCGGGCCAAGATCGACGACGCGCAGCCGAACCTGCCGCCGAATGCGCTGACCAGTCAGGTCTTTGACGATTTCGGCGATGTCTACGCGCTCTATTTCGCGGTGGTGGGCGACGGTTACTCGATCACGGATCTTTACAACTATGCCAAGGAGTTACAGCGCCTTCTTGTGACAGTGGATGGTGTGTCCAAAGTCGTTCTGAACGGGGTTCAGGACGAAGTGATCTATGTGGAATACTCCTCCGCGCGGCTGATCGAGCTGGGCCTGACTTCCGAGCAGGTCTCCCAGATCCTCGAGGGGCAGAACCTTGTGATCCCCGGCGGTTCGATCCAGGCTGGACAGACGCGGCTGGAGATCCGCGTGCCCGATGGGGTGTCCTCAACCGAAGCGATCTCGAACCTCGTGATCACCAACCCGGAGAATGGCGCGCTGTTCCGGCTGGGCGATATTGCCGAAGTCACGCGCGGGTTGATCGATCCCCCTGCGGGCCTGATCTACCGCGATGGACGGCCCGCCATCGGGATCGGAATCTCGAACACGCTGGGCGGCAACGTGGTGAATATGGGCGTCGCCGTGAAAGAGCGGATGGCGCAGAACATCTCGGAAAGGCCCATCGGGATCGAGGTGCTGGCGATCTCGGACCAGAGCGACAGCGTCAAGGTCTCGGTCGATGACTTCGTGAGCAACGTGGTGCTTGCGCTGGTGATCGTGGTCGGCACGCTGATGATCTTCATGGGCCTGCGCTCGGGCCTCCTGATGGGGGGGATCCTGCTGGTCACCGTGGCGGGCACGCTCTTTGGCATGCTGCTTTACGGGCTCGATATGCAGCGGATCTCGCTCGGGGCGCTGATCATCGCGCTGGGGATGCTGGTCGACAATGCCATCGTGGTCGTCGAAGGGACCCTTGTGCGCGTCCAGAAAGGCGAGAGCACTGCGAAGGCCGCCGTGGCAGTGGTGAACCAGACGAAATGGCCCCTTCTCGGGGGGACCGTGGTGGGCTTTCTTGCCTTCTCGCCCGTGGGTTTTTCGCCCGACAATACCGGGGAATATGCGGGCAGCCTGTTCTGGACCATCGCGATCTCGCTCCTCTTTTCCTGGCTCGTGGCGATCTGGCTCACGCCCTATTTCTGCTCGCTTCTGCTGAAGCCGCCTGCCCCCGCCGAAGACGGCACCGGGGCCCCGCCCCCCAAGCCCGAGAACACGGCCCTGCGCGCCTATCGTGCGTTGCTCGCCAAGGCGATCCGCTTTCGCTACGGCACGGTGGTGCTGGTGGTGGCGCTCTTTGCCTCGGCCATCGCCATGTTCAGCCAGGTGCCGCCGGGCTTCTTTCCGACCTCGACCCGGCCGCAATTCGTGGTGGATTACTTCCTGCCCAAGGGCACGGATATCACCCGCACCCGCGAGGATGTGCTGGAGATCGACGCCCATGCCCGCACCCTTGCCGGGGTGACCGGCACGAACACCGCCGTGGGCAGCGGACACCAGCGCTTCATGCTGATCTACGAATCCGAAGATCCGGACAGCTCCTACGGGCAGGTTCTGGTGGATGTGGAAAGCTTCGATCAGATCTCGGGCCTTGTGGACGAGCTGCAGGGCTGGATCGACGAGCGCTATCCCGAGGCCACGGCCAAGGTCTGGCAGTTCACCCTCGGACCCGGGGGCGGCTCGAAGATTGAGGCGCAGTTCAGCGGGCCGGACGCGGCAACCCTGCGCGCGCTGGCAGAACAGGCCAAGGAGGTCATGGCCGAGTACGGCGCGATCGCGATCAAGGATGACTGGCGCGAGCAGGTCCCGGTGATCGAGCCCCGGATCGACACGGACAGCGCCCGGCGGCTGGGCCTGTCACAGGCCGATATCTCCACCGCGCTCTACGGCCATCTCAACGGCATTACTCTGGGAGTGTTCCGCGAGGGCGACGAATTGCTCGATGTGGTGATGCGCCCGCGGGAATCCGACCGCAATGATGTGGGCGGCTTGCGCAATGTGCAGGTCTTCAGTCAGGTGACCGGCGGCTATATCCCGATCTCGCAAGTGGTGGAAAGCTTTGACGTGGTCTTCGAGGCAGGCAATCTGCGCCGCGTGGACCGGCAGCTCACCATCACGGCCCAGTCGGACAACGCGCCCGGCGTGCTGTCTGGGGACCTCTTCGAACAGGTACGCGGCCCGATTGAAGAGATCCCCCTGCCCCCGGGCTACACGCTCAGTTGGGAGGGGGAGTATGGCAACTCGCAGGAGGCCAATGCCGGCCTCGCCTCGACCATGCCTCTGGGCTTCGGGGCGATGATCCTCGTGGTGATCCTGCTCTTCAATGCGGTCAAGCAACCGCTGATCATCTGGCTCACTGTGCCGCTGGCGCTGATCGGGGTGATCTGGGGGCTGGCGCTGACGGGCACACCGCTGGAGTTCATGGCAATCCTCGGGGTGCTCTCGCTGACGGGGATGCTGATCAAGAACGCGATCGTTCTGATCGACGAGACCGACAGTCAGATCGATGGCGGCAAGGCGCGCATGTCCGCCGTGGTCGATGCGGCGGTCAGCCGGGTGCGCCCGGTGGTGCTCGGCGTGCTGACCACCGTGCTCGGGGTGGTGCCGCTCCTCTGGGATCCGTTCTTCAAATCCCTTGCGGTGGTGATCATCTGCGGTCTGAGCTTTGCGACGATCCTCACGCTGATCATCGTGCCGACCCTCTACACGATCTTCTTCCGCGTCCGCGCGGAAGAGACCGAAGGCGCGGCTGGCTAGAGGCCGACGAAGATCCGGATCACGACCGCATTGGCCAGATCCACGAAGAAGGCCGAGACCAGGGGCAGCACGATGAAGGCCAGCGGTGCTGCCCCGTAGCGTTTCGTCACCGAGGACATGTTGGCGATGGCCGTGGGCGTGGCGCCGAGGGCAAAGCCCGCAAACCCGGCGCTGAGCACGGCGGCGGTGAAGGTCCGGCCAATCACCGGGAACACCACGAGGAAGATGAAGGCGGTCGTCATCGCCACTTGCAGCACCAGCACCCCGAGGATCGGCCCGCCCAGCTCGGCAAGCGTCCAGAGCTGCATGCTCATGAGCGACATGGCCAGAAACACCGACAGGCTATAGTCGGAGACCACCGCGAGCGCCCGACTGCCCGCAGGCCAGGTCAGCCGCGGCAGCAGATAGGGAATGGTGTTCGACATCACGATCCCCACCAGGAGGCAGGGCACAAAGAGCGGCAGCTGGAGCCCGGCCTCAAGGATCATCACATGGGCGATATAGCCCAGCAGGATCGCCACATGGGCCGCCAGCATCGAACGCATCAGGCTGATATGGTTGACCACCTCGCTGGGCGCGCCGGGATCCTCGAACTCGAGCCCCACGACCGGGGCGGCATCCGCCTCCCCCCGGAGCCCGTGCCGGTCGATCAGCCGCTTGGCGATCGGCCCGCCGATGGTCGCCGCCAGCACGAGGCCGAGGGTGGCTGCGGCAATGCCCAGCTCGGAGGCCGCCGCGAACCCGGTCATCTCCTCGATCTGCGGCCCCCAGGCGATGGCCGTCCCATGCCCGCCGATCAGGGCCGCCGAGCCCAGAAGCACCCCCACAGGTGTCGGCAGATCAAAGAGCAGCGCACCGAGATAGCCGACCCCGTTCTGCAGCACCATGAAGACCAGCGTCAGCGCCAGCAGAAGGCCCAGCAACCGCCCGCCCCGCAAGAGGTCCGCAAAACGCGCATTCAGGCCAATACAGGCGAAGAACAAAACCAGCAGGTAGTCCCGCACCGCCAGATCAAAGACGATCTGCCGGCCGCTCAGGGCAAAGACCGCCCAGGTCAGAAGCGCCACCGCCAGCCCGCCCGAGACCGGTTCGGGAATGTTGTAGTCCTTCAGGATCCCCACGCTGCGGGTCAGGAACGCCCCGATGAAATAGACCAGAAGGCCAATCGTGACGGAAATGAAGGCGGGGACGAAGATCTCGGGCATGGCGGGGGGTCCTGTGGGGCGGCGCGCGCCCCGGTGTCGCCCTGCCCGCGCGAGATTGCAAGCGTGGCACTTAAGCCGCGTCAGGGTCCTTGCACGGCCCGGGCCCGGCCAGATCGTTCAGGATCGGGCAATCGGGGCGGTCATCCCCATGGCAAGCCGTGACCAGATTGCGCAGGGTCTCCTCCATAGCGCGAAGCTGCGCGATCTTCTCCTCGATCTGCGACAGGTGCTCTTCGGCGACGGCCTTGACCTGGGCGCTGGCCCGGTGGTCATCCTCGTAAAGCGCAAGGAGGGTCCGGCAATCCTCAATCGAGAAGCCCAGCGTGCGCGCCCGCCCCAGAAAGGCGAGCTTGTGCAGATCGCTGTCGCGAAAGACCCGGTAGCCATTGGCGCTGCGCACCGGGCGGATCAGGCCGATCTCTTCGTAATAGCGGATGGTCTTGGGCGGCAGGCCCGCGCGGGCGGCGACATCTCCGATATTCATCGGCTCACTCCGCCGGTTGCGGTGCGGGGCGCGTGGGCGCGGTCTGGGCGCGCGGGGCCGCGCTGACCGGTGCGAGACGGCGCAGGCGCAGGGCATTGCTCAGCACCGAGACCGAAGAGAGCGCCATGGCTCCGGCGGCAAAAACCGGCGAAAGCAGTACGCCCATGGCCGGATAGAGCACACCGGCCGCCACCGGGATCAAGGCCGCGTTGTAGCCAAAGGCCCAGCCGAGATTCTGGCGGATATTGCGCAAGGTCTGCTGCGAGATATGGCGGGCATTCACCACGCCGCGCAGATCCCCGGACATCAGGACCACATCCGCGCTCTCGATGGCGATATCCGTGCCCGTGCCGATGGCGATCCCCACATCCGCATGGGCCAGTGCGGGGGCATCGTTGATCCCGTCCCCGACAAAGCCGAGCGTGGCGCCGGGCCGCGCCGCGCGCAGGGCGTCAAGCGCCGCGACCTTGCCATCGGGCCGAACCTCGGCCACGACCTCGTCAATCCCGGTCTCTCGCGCGATGGCGTCGGCAGCCGCCTGGCTGTCCCCGGTGATCATGACCACCTGCAGGCCTTGGGCTTGCAGGGCGGCAATCGCCTCGAGGCTTCCGGGCTTAACCCGATCGGCCACGGCCATGAGCGCGGCAAGCACGCCGTCACGGGCCACATAGACGACGGAGCGCCCCTCGGCGCCGAGCCGGGCGGCCTCTGCGTCGAGGGCTTCGGTGGGGATGCCCGCCTGCGCCATCATGCGGCCGGTGCCAATCTGGATCGCGACCCCGTCCACAGCGCCGCGCACGCCGGTACCCGTGTCGCTGTCGAACCCGGTGACCGGGCTGAGCGTCACCCCTTCGGCCTCCGCCGCACGCAGGATCGCGGTCGCAATCGGATGCTCGGAGGCGGCCTCGACACTCGCCACATCGCGCAGAAGCGCGGCACGCTCGATACCCGGCAGCGCCACGATATCGGTCAGTTCGGGCCGCCCCGCCGTCACCGTGCCGGTCTTGTCCAGAGCCATCACCGTCACCTGGCTGAGGCTCTGCAGCGCGTCGCCCTTGCGGAAGAGCACGCCCATCTCGGCTGCGCGTCCGGTGCCCACCATGATCGAGGTGGGCGTGGCCAGCCCCATGGCGCAGGGGCAGGCAATGATCAGCACAGACACCCCGGCGACCAGCGCGAGACCCGGCCCTGGCCCCACGGCCAGCCAGATCGCCACGGTCAGGACCGCGATGCCCAGCACCGCAGGCACGAACCAGCGGGTGACCCGATCGACCAGACCCTGGATCGGCAGTTTGGCGCCTTGCGCCTCCTCGACCATGCGGATGATCTGAGCGAGTGTGGTGTCGGCTCCGGTGCGGCTCACCCGGACGGATAGGCCGCCGGCGCCGTTGACCGTCCCGCCGGTGACCGCATCCCCATCGGTTTTCGCCACCGGCAGCGGCTCGCCGGTGATCATGCTCTCATCCACAAAACCACTGCCCTCGGCCACAATCCCGTCCACGGGGATCCGATCCCCCGGGCGGATGCGGACGAGATCGCCCCGCCCCAGCGCTTCGACCGGCACCTCCACGGGCACCCCGTCGCGCAGGAGCCGCGCGGTGGGCGCCTGCAGGCTCAGAAGGCTCTGGATCGCCGCCCCCGTGCGCCCTTTGGCCCGCGCCTCCAGCCAACGGCCCAACAGGATCAGCACGACGATCACCGCCGCGGCCTCGAAATAGACCGCGCGCGTCGCCTCGGGCAGCAGGCCCGGCGCGAAGGTCGCCACTACGGAAAAGCCCCAGGCCGCCCCGGTCCCCAGCGCCACCAGCGCGTTCATATCCGGGGCGCCATGGCGCAGGGATTGCCAGCCGCGCAGGAAGAAAAGCCGCCCCGGCCCCGCCAAGAGCAGCGTCGTCAGCAGGAATTGCAGGATCCAGGAGGTCTGGATCCCGATCGTTCCGGCGAGAAAATGGTGAAAGGCGGGGATGACATGGCTGCCCATCTCCAGCACGAAGACCGGCAGGGCGAGAGCGGCGGCGATGCGTGTACGGCGGGCCATCTCCTGCGCCTCGACGGCTTGCCGCTCGGCGCGCTGAGGCGGGCTGTCCCCGGAGGCGAGGCTCGCCGGGAAGCCCGCCTCGGTTGCGGTCGCCATCAATTGCGCGGGGCTTGTGGCCCCTTCGAGATAGCGCAGGGTCGCGGTCTCTGCGGCGAGGTTCACCGATGCCTCCTGCACCCCCGGGAGGGCTTGCAGCAGCCGCTCGACCCGCCCCGCGCAGGAGGCGCAGGACATCTTGGTCACGGTCAGGGTCGTTCTGGCCACACGCGGCGCATAGCCTGCCTTGGCCAAGGCGTCGGACACATCGCCAAGCGCCTGCGGATCCGCGAGGGTCACGCGCGCCTCTTCGGTGGCGAGGTTCACGACACTCTCCGACACGCTCGGCAACGCGTCCAGAACACGCCCCGCCCGGCCCGCGCAGGAGGCGCAGTTCAGGCCGGTCAGAGAGAGAGCAAAGCTTTGCGGGGCTGGATCAGACATGGCGGGACTCATTCTCGGATGGATCCCATATAAGGCTTCCAGCCACTGGAAGCTCAAGAGGCCCGCGAAAATGCCGCGCCTGGTTGCGGATTACTGGCCCGGTGCAGGCGTGTCAGCGGTTCGGAAAATTGCAGATGCCGTGGCCGCATTGGTGGCCATGAGCGTGTCGTAGAGGATCCCCAGCCGCAGCAGGGATTTCACATCCACATCATGAGGCAGCGCCGAGAGCGGATCGATGAAGAACACGAGCGCGTCGAGCTTGCCCTCGGCAATCATCGCACCGATCTGCGCATCGCCGCCCAAGGGGCCGCTTTTGAGCGCCGTGATGTCGAGCCCGGCCTCCTCGCGCAAGCGCCCGCCGGTGGTGCCCGTGGCATAGAGGGCGTGGGGCTCCAGCAGCGCGCGATGCTCCTTGGCCCAGGCCACCATGGCATCCTTGCGTTGATCATGGGCCACCAGGGCGATGGAATATGTCATTGGCTGCGCTCCCCTTTGCCGTTTCGGCGCCTGTTCTGCCTCTTCTATAGGCCAAGCGGGCGCGCCCGTCCCGGGGAATGCGGCGGGGCATATGGCCAGATTGCCCGCGCCTGCGGATCATGACAGCCTCCCGCGCACCATAGCAACCGGAGACCCCCATGCCACAGCTCACCAAAACCGCCGCCCAGATGGTCGCCGATGCCCGCGCCCGGATCGAAGAGATCAGCACCGAAGAGCTGATCGCCATGGCCAGTGATCCAGAGGTCGTGATCGTCGATATCCGCGACATCCGCGAGCGCCAGCGCGACGGCTATATCCCCGGCAGCGTTCATGCCCCGCGTGGCATGATCGAGTTCTGGGTCGATCCGGACAGCCCCTATCACAAGGAGGTTTTTGCCCAGGACAAGCGATATGTCTTTCACTGCGCCTCGGGCTGGCGCTCGGCCCTGACCGTGGCCACGCTGCAGGATATGGGCTTTGTCGCCGCACACCTGCGGGACGGGTTCAAGGACTGGAAGGCCAAGGACGGCCCGATCACCACGGATGACTAGGGTTTAGGTAAAGACCTTCGCCACCACGAGGATCGCGCCCAGAAATGGCACGGCGCCTGCAAGCACCCAGACCCCGTCCCGGGTGAGCATGCCCAGGGTGATCAGTGCAATCGCAGCACCGAGCAGCGAGGCAGAGAACGGCACCAGCTCAAAGAACGGGATGAGTGCCGCCATGGCGATGCAGCTCAGGGGCAGCACGTACCAGATCGGGCGCCGGAAGAGGATCCCGACCCGGCGATGGGCATGCCGGTCAAACCAGCGCCCGACCGGGTGGACCCGCTCCAGCCCCGCACGCAGGCGGTGGCCTGCGATGCCGCGCCGCTTGACCCAATCGGGCAGCCAGAGGCAGCCGCGCCCGGTCAGCATCTGCACCGCGACGAGGATGATGATCAGCGCGTTAAAGCTTGAAAACAGGGGAATTCCGCTCAGCGGCGAGACCAGCGTGATCGCCGGCAACAACAGAAGCGGCAGGAAACTTGCCTGCCCGAAGGCCGTGATCAGATCCCCGATCGAGACATCATCCCGCTCGGCCACATCCATCGCGCAATCGAGGACGCGGGTCATGGACCAGTCGTCATCCTCCTCGACATCCTGTGGCGACACGCTGGCATCGGTCATTCTGGCTCACACCCCGTAACACCGCCCCTGCGGCCCTCTTCAACAGATGGCCCTTCGGCGGGTTTATGCAAGGCGCGCGGGGGAAATCCGCTGCAGGCGCGAGGCCGCCAGCCAGCTTGCCGCCGCCATGGCCGCCGCCGTCCCAAGGCAGAGCGGCAGACCGCCCAGCTGATAGCTGAGCCCCGAGAGCAATGTGCCGACGAGCCGCCCCGCCGCGTTGGACATGTAGTAGAAACCCACATCCATGGTGACCCGCTCGGCCTTGGTGAAGGCGAGGATCAGGTAGGAATGGAGCGCGGAGTTGAGGGCAAAGACCACGCCAAAGAGCATGAGCCCCCCGACCAGCGCCGCCGTGAGCCAGGGCGCAGGTGCGCCGGCCAGCGCCACGAGGAGCGCGAGCCCGGCCGGGATCAGTGCCAACAGCCCGACCCAGAGCCGCGCGAGCCCGGTGATCTCCGCATCGCTCTTGTCCCGCGCCTTCAGGAGCGCCGGGGCAAAGCCCTGCACCGCTCCATAGCCAATGATCCAAAGCGCCATGAAGGTGCCGATCTGAAAGAACGCTGCGCGGTTGCCCTCGACACTGCCATCCGACAGCACGCTGTAGAAATAGATCGGGATCCCGACCACGAACCAGACATCTCGCGCACCGAACAGGAACAGGCGCGCGGCGCTCAGCCAGTTGATCCGCGGATCCTTGGAGAAGACATCCTTGAACTTCGCGCCCTTCGCGCCCTGGGGCAGGCCCGGCGGCATGAAGAGCCCCACCGCCGCGAGCACCAGCGTCAGCGCCCCCGCCATGGCCCAGATCGCAGGAACAAACCCGGCGACGGCCAAGAGCGCAGCCCCCAGCAAGAAGCCGAGCCCTTTCACCGCGTTTTTCGACCCTGTGAGCGCCGCCACCCAGCGGAAAAGCGCGCCGTCCCCGGAGGGGGCCAGCACCTTCACGGCGGATTTCGCGCTCATCTTCGACAGGTCCTTCGCGACCCCCGAGGCCCCCTGCACCGCCATGACGAAGGCGACCGAGGCCGCCACGCTCCAGCCCGGATCAAGCTGCGCCAGGGCGACCAGCGCTGCGATCTGGATGCCGAGCCCGGCATAAAGCGTCGAGGTCAGCCCGAACCGCGCCGCGATCCAGCCTGCGCTGAGATTGGTGATCACTCCCATCAACTCGTAGAGCAGAAAGAGATAGGCAAGCTGCAGCGCCGTGAAGCCCAGCGTATGGAAGTGCAGGAGCACCAGCATCCGCAGCGCCCCATCGGTCAGCATGAAGGCCCAATAGGCCGCCGTCACCGCCAGATAGGCGCGCAGGCCAGAGGGGGCCGCGGCGTTCATAGGCTGGCCAGAACCATGCGGGTCACATCCGCCAGACGCCACGCATAGCCCCATTCATTGTCGTACCAGGCATAGACCTTCACCTGCGTGCCGTTGATCACCATGGTGCTTTGGGCGTCGATGATGCCCGAGCGCGGATCGTTGGTGTAGTCGCAGGACACAAGCGGGCGCGTCTCATAGCCGAGAATGCCTTTGAGCTCCCCTTCGGCGGCCACCTGGAAGAGGGCATTGACCTCCTCGACGCTGGTTTCGCGCTCCACCTCGAAAACGCAATCGGTCAGCGAAGCATTGAGCAGCGGCACCCGCACTGCGTGACCATTCAGCCGCCCTTTGAGCTCGGGATAGATCAGGGTGATCGCCGTGGCCGAGCCCGTTGTGGTCGGGATCAGGGAGTTCAGGGCCGAGCGCGCCCGGCGCATATCCTTGGCAGGCCTGTCCACGATGGTTTGCGTGTTGGTGACGTCATGGATCGTCGTCATGGAGCCATGCTTGATGCCCAGCCCCTCATGCAGGACCTTGACCACCGGCGCGAGGCAGTTGGTGGTGCAACTCGCCGCGGTGATCAGATTGTGCTGGTCCGGCTCGTAAATGTCGTGGTTGACCCCGTAGACGAGGTTCACCGCCCCCCCATCCTTGACCGGGGCCGAGACGACGGCCTTGCGGACGCCCGCGTCGAAATAGGGCGCGGTCTTGGCCCCGGTCTTGAAGACCCCGGTGCAATCAACCACAAGGTCGATCCCCAGCTCCGTGAGCGGCAGCGTGTCGAGGTCTTTTTCCTGGGTGAAGCGGATCTCCTGCCCGTTGATCGTGAGGCTGTCTGCACCATGCCCGATCTCCGCATCCCAGCGGCCATGGACCGTGTCAAACTCCAGAAGCAGCGCATGCTGCTCCGGCGTGCCCACAGGATCGTTCAGCAGGACCAGATCCGCCTCGAGCCCCTCGTCGAAGAAGGCCCGCAGCACCAGTTTTCCGATCCGTCCCAAGCCGTTGAGCGCGATTTTCGGGCGCGAAGAAGTCATGTCGTCGTCTTTCCGTGTTCGGGTGAATGTCTCAGTTTGCACGGCCAAGTTCATCGAGCCGTGTCTGCAGACCCAGCCTGTCCAACTCTTGCAACGGCAGGGTGACAAAGCTCTCGATCCGGCGGCGCATCTGGGCATAGGTCTCTGCGAAGGCGAGGGATTTCTCAGCCTGCGTTCCGGTGACCTTCACCGGATCCGGCAGCCCCCAATGGGCCGTGATCGGCTGCCCGGGCCAGGGCGCGCAGTCTTCATTCGCTGCCGCGTCGCAGACCGTGAAGACGAAGTCCATCTGAGGGGCCTCGGCATCCTGAAACTCTGCGATGGGCTTGGCCCGCAACCCGTCGAGGCTGTGGCCGTTGCGCTCCAAAAGGTCCACCGCATGGGGGTTCAAGCCCGAGGCCGGATCCAACCCCGCTGAATGGGCCACGAAGCGCGCGCCGCCCAGATCAGCCAACAGCCGCTCGGCAAAGATCGAGCGCGCCGAGTTGCCGGTGCAGAGAAAGAGCACGTGGAAGGGGATGTCCTGCGCGATCGGCGGCGCTTCGGGTTGCGCACCGGGCGCGCAAAGATCCGGACGCCCGCGGCAGCAATCGGCCACAAGGTAGTCCACCAGAGCCCCCATATGGGCCATCTGGGCCGCATAATAGACCGCCCGCCCCTTGCGTTCGGACCGGATCAGCCCGGCATGTTGCAGCGCCGAGAGATACACTGACAGCGTATTGGGCTTGAGCGCGAGCGCATCGGCCATCTCGGACGGGCGCACCCCTTCGGGGCCCCGCCGTACCAGCAGGCGAAAGACCCCGAGGCGTCCGGGATGGCTCAGCGCGTCCAGCGCATCTGTGGCTTCCATTAATTCCATAATTCGTGAATACATGAATTATGGAACTTAACAAGACCCTGCCGAGGGACGCGCACGGCTTTTTGCAAATCTGGCCAAGCTGACGTAGCATAGGGAGGTCATCTCGCCGCTGGGGGGACGGAGATGCATCGATACAGCCGCTTTGCGCTCAGCTACACACCGGATCCGGAGACGGATCTCGCGGTGCTGGGCAAGCATTGGTTGGGCTGGGATCTCGAGCGGGGACAGGAGGTCCCGCTGCTCAAGATCGACCGGCTGCCCCTGCCCCTCTCGAAGATCGCGGCGCGCCGCCGGCGTTATGGCTGTCAGGCGATCCTGGTGCCGCCGTTCCGTCTTGCGGCCGGGCATTCGCCCCTCGATCTGCATCACCGGGCGCGGGCCATTGCGGAGCATTGCTCCGAGGTGACCCTCTCCGGCTTGCGGCTCGATCCCCAATCCGAGACAGTCGCCCTGCTGCCTCGCCTCCACAGTCCCGCGCTTGAGCGGTTCTGCGTCATCGTCGCCCGGAGCTTTCGCGACCTGCAGATCCCGGCGGAACGCGGCGACGTGGCCCCGGCGCCTGCAATCCCCGCAGCGCCGCCCTTCCGCTTTCAACTGAGCGATCCCTTGCCCCGGGCGGAGCTCGTCGCTCTCTCGGCGGCCATGCGCCCAATCATCGAACCGAACCTACCGCGGCCCTTCCACCTGCGCAGCCTCAGCCTCGTGGGCGAGGATGCCACCGGCTGGTTCCACCTGATCCAACGCTATCCGCTTCGGGCCTCCGGCAGCGCCTTGATGAGCGACGCGCCGATCCGGGCCGAGAGGCCGCGCATGCCCTTGCACTGGTAGCGATGTCTTGGTGAGAGCTGCCCCGCTGGAACAATGCCCGCGCCGTCGAGGGGAGGAGGAGGCCGACGGAAACGGGCATTGCCAGACGAGGTCTTTGTGACAGCGACACAACCGATCGTCACTGTGAGTTCACATTACGCCAAGTTCAGGGTCCGTCCACTTTTGTGGAATTTGGCGCGCGCAAAATCAGTGTTTTTGCAACGGCTTTCGCGCGCTGCGCTTCCCGAAAGCGCCTCCAGAGCCAAATGCCTGTTTTGACGGCATTTTGAGTATCGCTCAGCCATGGGCATGGCTCAGATGGCTATAGCCGGACCAGAGAATCGCGAGCCCCACAAGGCAGATCAGCGCGCCCGAAAGGTAAGGCGCCGCTGCGAAAACCGCGTCGAACCGCCCGCTCCGATGGCGCAGGGCGGACAGTCCCGTGGCCGCCACGACCCCTACAAGCACCAGCGTCGCAGCCAAACCCAGCGAGAAGGCCGAGACCAGAGTGATCCCCAAGGCGACCTGCCCCAGATGCAGGCAAAGCAGGAAAACCGTGATCGCCGCCGGACACGGGATGAGCCCGCCAGACAGCCCAAAGAGGATCGTCTGAAACGTTCCGGTCCGCCCATCGGCCAGGCGCGCCTCGATCTCGGCCGCATGGGCGCGGGTATGAGCGTCGGCATGATCGTGTCCGTGTCCGTGTCCGTGTCCGTGTCCGTGTCCGTGTCCGTGTCCGTGTCCGTGTCCGTGAGGATCGTCGGCAGCCGCCTGCCGTCCTGCAAGCCTTCGCGCGCGCACTTGCTGGGCCACCATCCAGAGCCCGATCGCGATCACGATCCCACCGCTCAACATCATGAAGAAAGGTTCCAGCGCCTCGCCAATCAGCGCATCCCCATAGGCAAGCGCCAGCCCCGCCAGCACCCAGACGATCAGCGAATGGGACAGCGCCGCCGAGAGCCCGAGCAGCACCGCCTGCCCCACCGTGCCTTTGGCGGCGATGATATAGGCGGCCATCATGGTCTTGGAATGCCCGGGCTCCAGCCCGTGCAGCGCGCCCAGCGCAAGCGCCAGAGCAAAGAGCACCAAGGGGTTGGCCCCGCCTGCCGCAATCATCCCGCTCAGATCCATGCTGCCCTCCCGGTGAGCCGCGTTTGAGGGGCTGTCTGGTCTGTCATCACAGGTACTTCGTCAACGCGCGCATCTCATCGAGCGCGGCCTGCAGAACCTTGGGACCCGGCGCAGGCGTGCTTAAGCAATGATCCATATGATCTTGAATCAAAACCCGTTTCGCCTGCTCCACGGCTTTCTGCACCGCGTGCAGCTGCTGGGCAATCTCGGCGCAGGGGCGGCCCTCTTCCAACATGCCACCGATGGATCTCAGATGCCCTTCCGCGCGCTTCAGGCGTTTGGCAATGGCCGGGTGGGAGGTGTGTCTGTGCGGCTCCGTCATACGCCAATCCTATCCTCCCCCGGGGGATAGGTCCACGCGGCGATTCCGCCTGATGGACATCGACACGCGCGCCCATCACTGACGTGAAACGGCCCCATTCCTGTCGCGTTCGGCGGGCAGCGTCTTCTGCGGAACAGCCGCAAAACAAAACCGAATGGGAGGGTGGAATGGACCTGCTGGTCTTCGAATGTCAGACGCGCCTTGGCCCCGTCCAATTTTGGCTGGGACAGCGCAGCGATGAAAGCTGCCTCAGCCTGACGCTCACAGCGTTGCAAAGCACCCTGCTGCTGGCAGGCCTGATCACGGCCCACCATCTCTCCAGCGTCCTGCGGAGCACGACGCAAAGCACGGAGCACAGATCACCAACAGACCGTCAGCGCGCAGAGGACCCACCCTCCCCGCACTGACCGTCCCCGCGCATCGGGCGCCAGCGCGGACGGGTCCCGCAGGACCCGGCTGCGCCGCAGGGCGCCGAGTGGCGCGGCGTGCCGCGTCGCCGAGGCGCCCTGCCCCGCCGATCCACAGCACCTAGCGCAAGCGCTCTTCCGTCTCCGCGTCAAACAGCATGACCCGGTCCGAGGACAGGACAAGCCCGGCGCGACTGCCTTCCGGCAGCGGGTCTTCCTCCCCGGCCTCCACGGTCAGACGCGATCCATCCGCCGCCTTGAGGTAGAGATAGGACACATCCCCGAGCGCTTCGGTCACATCCACCAGATGGGTCTCCCCTGCCGGATCCAGCTTCAGATGCTGCGGCCGGACACCGACAATCACCTTACCGGACCGCCCCTCGGCGGCAGGCACGGCCAAGGGGGCGATCCCATCCACATGGACCATCCCGTCGCGGATCTCCCCCGACAAGAAGTTCATCGCGGGAGAGCCTATAAATCCGGCCACAAACACATTGTCCGGATCGCGGTAAAGATGCAGCGGTGCGCCCACCTGCTCGATCTTGCCCGCGCGCAGCACGACGATCTTGTCGGCCAGCGTCATCGCCTCGACCTGATCATGGGTCACATAGACCATCGTCGCGCCGATCTCCTTGTGGAGACGCGCGATCTCCACCCGCATCTCTACACGCAGCTCGGCGTCGAGGTTCGAGAGCGGCTCGTCGAACAAAAACACCTCCGGCCCCCGAACAATCGCGCGCCCGATGGCAACCCGCTGCCGCTGCCCACCGGAAAGCGCCTTGGGCTTGCGCTTGAGGTATTGGTCAAGCTTCAGGATCTCCGATGCGCCAGAGACCTTCTGCTTGATCTCGTCCTTGGGCACCCCGTTCATCTTGAGGCCGAACCCCATGTTTTCCTCAACGGTCATGTGGGGATAGAGCGCATAGGTCTGGAACACCATGGCCACGCCCCGCTCCGCCGGATCCATGCGGGTCACATCCCGCGGCCCGATGGAGATCGTGCCATCGCTGGTCTCTTCCAGACCGGCGATCATCCGCAACAGCGTGGACTTGCCACAGCCGGACGGGCCAACAAAGACACAAAACTCACCATCCTCCACAGTCAGATCCACGCCATGGATCACCTGCGTGTCCCCATAGCGCTTGATGGCTTGCTCCAATACGATCCCGGACATGCCCGGCCCCTCCTCCGTTCAGGTTCCTGTATGTGGCAACGCGTCCGTGGCACCTGGAAAGTGCCAGTCCTGCGCGTCAGTTGCGATATGTTCCGCCGCGCGACGGATCAGCGGTGCATGTGCCTCAAGGGCTGGCAGCGCCATGCGCGCGGTTGTGCTTGTGATCGAGAGCGCGCCCAGCACGCGCCCGCCCCCGGCCAGGATCGGCAAGGCGAGGCAGATGATGCCTGGTTCATGCTCTTCGCGGTCAAAGGCGTAGCCGCGGGCCCGGATCTCGGCGAGATCCGCGCGCAGGCTCTCGCCGCTGGTATGGGTGTGCTCGGTGAAGCGGTGAAACGATTGCTGCGAGATGATTCGCGCCAGCTCCGCCTCGGGCAGGAAGGCCAGCATCGCCTTGCCCACACCCGTGCAATAGGCCGGCCCGACCTTGCCCGCCTGTGAGAACATCTCGACCGGTTTCGCGGCATTGCGCTTGTCCACATAAAGCACCTGCGCATTGTCGAGCTGGGCCAGATGCACCGTCTCGCCGAGCTCCGCGCTGAGCGCATCCACATGGGGGCGTGCCAGGGGCGCCAGAGAGCTTTGCGTCCAGGCCGCATGGGCCAAGCGTACAAGGCGCATGCCGGGCGCATAGGTCTGCCGGTCCGGGTCGTATTGCAGCATGCCCTGATTGGTCAGCGTCTGCACGAACCGATAAAGCGTCGCCTTGGGGAATTCACTATCCGCGAGCAGCTCGCCGAAGCGGACCGGGCGGCCATAGGCGGCCACCTGGTCCAGAACAGCCAGCGCTTTGCCGACGGTACCATCTCCGGTCATGCGTTCTTCCTCCCTTGGCTCCGCTCTTGGCGGCGAAAACCTGTTGACAGCATAGGCGACGTCAGGTCATCATTTCAATATATAAAACTTGGTTTCAAATATTGGAACCAAAAACCGCATGAGACCATAGGGAGGACATCATGCAATCCACACTGAAAGCGTCCGTTGCGACGCTGGCCTGTGCTGCCGTTCTGGCCGGGCCAGCCCTTGCCGAGGATCTGAGCGGCAAGCTCGTCATCTTCTCGGACATGCACGATCCGGCCCCGCGCGCGACCATGGAGAAGCTCGCCGCCGATTTCGACGCCATGCATCCGAACCTCGAGGTGGATCTGACGATCATCAACCGGGAAGAGTACAAGACCCAGATCCGCAACTTCCTCGCCGCCAACCCGCCCGACGTGGCAAACTGGTATGCGGGCAACCGGATGCTGCCCTATGTGAAGGCGGGTCTTTTCGAGGACGTGTCCGATGTCTGGGATGCGGAGCTGTCGGCCAATCTCGCCTCCACCAAACTGGCGATGACCATCGACGACAAGCAGTGGGGCGTGCCCTATACCTACTATCAGTGGGGCGTGTATTACCGCGAGGACATCTTCAACGAGCTCGGGCTGAGCGAGCCCAGCAACTGGGAAGAGTTCAAGGCGAACTGCCAGGCGGTGCTGGATTCCGGGCGCAAATGCTACTCGATCGGGACCAAATGGCTTTGGACCGCAGCGGGTTGGTTCGACTACCTGAACCTGCGCCAGAACGGCTATGAATTCCACATGGCGCTCACAAATGGCGAGATCGAGTGGACCGATGACCGCGTGAAGGATGTCTTCGCCCGCTGGCGCGAACTCATCGATATGGGCGGCTTCATCGACAACCACACCGCCTATTCCTGGCAGGAATCCGTGCCCTTCTTCACCCAGGGCGATGCCGCGATGATGGTGAAGGGCAACTTTGCCGTGGATCTCTATCGTCAGGGCGGTCTGGGCGATGACCAGATCGGCTTCCACCAGTTCCCGGAGATCACGCCGGGCGTCCCAATGGCGGAAGAGGCCCCCACGGATACGTTCCACATCCCCTCGGGCGCGCAGAACAAGGAAGCCGCGAAGGCCTTCCTGAAATTCGTGACCGAAGCAGGTCAGCAGACCGAGGCGAATATCACGCTCGGCCAGCTGCCGGTGAACAAGAACTCCTCCGTGTCCGATGACGAATTCATCGTCGAGGGCTTTGAGCTGCTGAACAACGCCTATGCCCTGGCGCAGTTCTTCGACAGGGATGCGCCGGCCGAGATGGCGAAGGTTGCCATGGAAGGCATGCAGGAATTCATGGTCAAGCCGGATGAGATTGACCGGATCCTGAGCCGTCTCGAGCGCGCGCGGAAGCGGATCTACTAAGAGCAGGCCAAGCGCCGTCGGTCCCCCGACGGCGCGGACACTCTCCCCGGCAACGGGGCACCAAGACAGGCGCGGTCGGAGCCTTTCCGACCCCGCCCCTGGCCCGAGCTGCCCCGCTTTTCCGGGCGGCCTCGCGCCAAGACCCCTGCCCGTTCCGGGCCCATACCATAGCAAGCGATCGCACCGGCCCGGCCCGGCGGCGCAGTCCCAAAAGGAGCCCTCAATGCCTGACCCTTTGAGCCTTCTTCCCGGTGCGCCCGGCGCTGTGTCACCGCATCCTGAGGTTCGCGGCCGCGCGAGATCTGCGCCCTTGCCCCTTGGCCGGACCCCATGCGGGTCCGCCCTCCCTGCCCCAGAAATGAGCACCTAGCCATGTCCGAGACAGCCCTTTCCGATGTTCGCGCCGTGAATGGCGGCGGCTCCTGGTTTCACCGCAACCAGTTCGCGCTGACCCCGTGGCTGTTCCTGGCCCCGGGTATCCTGTTCTTCGCGGTCTACGTGATCTTTCCGATCTTCCAGTCCTTCAACATCTCGCTTTACGAGTGGGACGGCCTGGGCCAGCCGGAATATGTGGGCCTGCGCAATTACGAGGATCTCTACTGGGAGTTCGTGGATCGCGACGCCTTCTACACCTCGCTGAAGAACAACGTGATCTGGCTGGTGCTCTACCTGCTGGCGATCCCGGCCGGGCTTTTCATCGCGCTCTTCCTGAACCAGACGGTAACGGGCATCCGGTTCTACAAGTCCATGTTCTTCTTCCCCTTCGTGATCAGCCAGGTGGTCGTGGGGCTCGTCTTTACGTGGTTCTACGATCCGACCTTTGGCCTTTTGAACACGCTTCTGGGGTCCGTGGGGATCGCGCCGATCAACGTGCTCGGCGATGAGCGCTACGTGACCTATGGCATCATCATCGCCGGTCTCTGGCCTCAGACGGCCTATTGCATGATCCTGTATCTGACGGGCCTGAATGCCGTGGACCCCGAGCAGATCGAGGCGGGTCGTCTGGACGGGGCCAAGCGCTGGAAGATGCTGTGGTACATCATCATCCCGCAGCTGCGCCCGGCCACCTTCATCGCCTTCGTGGTGACAATCATCGGCGCACTCCGTTCTTTCGACATGATCTCGGTGATGACCGCAGGCGGCCCCTTCGGCTCCAGCCGGGTGCTCGCCTTCTACATGTTCGAGGTTGCCCTCAGCGAATACGGCTTCCGCATGGGATATGGGGCTGCGATCGCAGTGGTGCTCTTTGCCATCATGCTCTGCTTCATCGCCTACTTCCTCTACTCCATGTACCGCGAAGAGCGGGCCCGGTGATGCGGACGGCCTCCCTCCTGCGCGAAAGCGTCGATGCGATCTGCGCCGAGCTGCCCGGGGCCGAACTGGCCCTGGCCGAGGACGAGATCCCGTCCTGGAAAGTGGGCGGCAAGATGTTCGCCTGCTTTGGCCATAAATACCCGGGCGTCGCGGTGAAATGCGACACGGTTGAGACGGCGACTATGCTGATCGAGGCCGGGGTGGCCGAGCGCGCGCCCTATTTCCACAAAAGCTGGGTGCGGCTGCCCGATGACGCCGCCCCGGATGAGGTCACCCACCGGGTCACGACCTCTTACGATCTGATCCGCGCGAAGCTGCCGAAATCGGTCCGCGACGGCCTGCCCTCCCGGAAAGGAGCCTGAGATGTTTCCAGCCCCCATCGAGACGGCCCCACGGGGTCAGCAAATCGCCTATAAGACGCTGCTGCCGGTAGCACTGATCTTCTGGCTGCTGCCGCTGATCGCCGTGGCAGTGTTCTCCATCAAGCCGGCCGGGGATTTCGCCACGGGCAATTACTGGACCTGGCCTTCGTCCATCAGCTTTGTGGAAAACTACGGGCGGGTGTTTTTGGAATCCGACATGCCGCGCTACCTGATCAACTCGGTCTTCATCACCGTGCCCACGGTGATCGGGGCGGTGGCACTCTCCTGCATGACCGGGTTTGCCCTGGGTATCTACAAGTTCCGCGCCAATCTGTGGATCTTCTTCATGTTCGTGGCGGGCAATTTCGTCCCCTTCCAGATCCTCATGGTGCCCGTGCGCGACCTGACCCTGGATCTGGGCCTCTACAACACCAAGACCGGGCTCGTCCTCTTCCACATCGCGTTCCAGACCGGGTTCTGCACGCTCTTCATGCGCAACTTCATCCGCGCCCTGCCCTATGAGCTGATCGAGGCTGCGCGGGTCGAAGGGATCGCGGAATGGCGGATCTTCTGGTTCGTGGTGCTGCCGCTGATGAAACCCGCGATTGCGGCGCTCTCGGTGCTGATCTTCACCTTCATCTGGAATGACTATTTCTGGGCCGTCGTGCTGACCCAAGGGGTCGATGCCCAGCCGGTGACTGCCGGGATCACCTCCTTCAACGGGCAATACACGGCCGCCTATCACATGATGAGCGCGGGCAGCATCATCGCCGCCCTGCCCCCCGTGGCCATGTTCTTCCTGATGCAGAAACACTTCATCGCTGGTCTCACTCTTGGAGCTGTGAAATGACCAAAATTGCCTTTGTCGGGGCGGGCTCGACAATCTTCATGAAAAACATCCTCGGAGATGCCCTGCATTTCGAGGCGCTGCGGGATGGCCATTTCGCGTTGATGGATATCGATGCCACGCGCTTGGCCGAGAGCGAGCTGGTGGCGCGGGCCATGATCCGCACCATGGGCACCGCCGCGAGTGTGAGCACCCATACGGACCGGCGCGCAGCGCTGGAAGGCGCGGATTTCGTGGTCACCGCCTTCCAGATCGGCGGATACGAGCCCTGCACCGTGACGGATTTCGAGATCCCCAAGGCTTACGGTCTGCGTCAGACCATTGGCGATACGCTGGGGATTGGCGGGATCATGCGGGGCCTGCGCACCGTGCCCCATCTCTGGGCCGTCGCCGAGGACATGGCGCAGGTCTGCCCCGATGCAGTGATGCTGCAATATGTGAACCCCATGGCGATCAACACCTGGGCCCTGGCCGAACGCTACCCCCATGTGCGGAATGTCGGGCTCTGCCACTCGGTCCAGAACACCGTGCAGGAGCTCGCCCATGATCTGGAGATCCCCGAGCAGGAGATCCGCTACCGCGTCGCGGGCGTGAACCATGTGGCCTTCTTCCTCGACCTGACCCATCAGGGCCGCGACCTTTATCCGGCGTTGCGCGCGGGCTATGCGGGCGGCGCGCTGCCCAAGGACCCGCTTCTCATGCCGCGCTGCGCCAACAAGGTGCGCTATGAGGTGATGGATCATCTGGGGTATTTCTGCACCGAAAGCTCCGAGCATTTCGCCGAATACGTCCCCTGGTTCATCAAGGAGGGGCGCGAGGATCTGATCGCGCAATTTGCCGTCCCGCTGGACGAGTATCCCACCCGCTGTGTCGAGCAGATCGCCGAATGGCGCGCCCAGGCCGCCGGGCTGACCGGCGCGGCGGAGATCCCGGTGGAGAAAAGCCATGAGTTCGCCGCCGAGATCATGAACGCCATGGTCACGGACCAGCCCTACCGGATCTATGGCAACCTGCAGAACACGGGCCAGATCCCGCAACTGCCCCTCGGCGCGGTGGTGGAAACCCCCTGCCTCGTGGACAGCAACGGCGTCCAGCCCAGCGTGGTGACCGACATCCCGCCGCAGCTCGTGGCGCTGATGCGAACCCAGATCAACGTGCAGGAACTGGTGGTGCGCGCGCTGCTCGATGAGAACCCCGAGCATCTCTACCACGCCGCGATGATGGACCCGCACACCGCCGCCGAGCTGGACCTGCGCCAGATCCGCAGCCTCGTCACCGACCTGCTCGCCGCCCATGGCGACTGGGTTCCCGCCTGGGCCCGCCCGAGGAAAGCCGCCTGATGCGCAACGCCCCCCTTCATTGTTCCCAAAATACTCACGGCGAAAGGTCCGCCCCATGAGCGACACACGCCGCAATCGCGCTTGGTATGGCAAGCTCGACAAGGACGGGTTCATCCACCGCTCCTGGATGAAAAACCAGGGGTTCCCCGATCATGTCTTCGATGGCCGTCCGGTCATCGGGATCTGCAACACATGGTCGGAGCTGACCCCCTGCAACCACGGGCTCCGGACCCTGGCCGAAGGGGTGAAGCGCGGCGTCTGGGAGGCCGGGGGCTTTCCGGTCGAATTCCCGGTCATGTCCCTGGGCGAGACCCAGATGAAGCCCACGGCCATGCTCTTTCGCAACCTTCTGGCCATGGATGTTGAGGAATCCATCCGCGCCTATGGCATGGATGGCGTCGTCCTCTTGGGCGGGTGTGACAAGACCACCCCGGGCCAGCTCATGGGCGCGGCTTCGGTCGATCTGCCCTCCATCGTCGTCTCCGCCGGGCCGATGCTCAACGGCAAGTATCGCGGGCAGGATATCGGCTCGGGCACGGATGTCTGGAAGTTTTCCGAGGCTGTGCGCGCGGGCGAGATGACACTAGCGGATTTCATGAATGCCGAGGCGGGCATGTCCCGCTCCGCAGGGGTCTGCATGACCATGGGCACCGCCTCTACCATGGCCTCGCTGGTGGAGGCGATGGGCATGTCCCTGCCCACCAATGCCGCCCTTCCGGCGGTGGATGCGCGGCGCATGGCGCTGGCGCATCTGACCGGCAAGCGCATCGTCGAAATGGTCGAGGAAGACCTGCGCCCCAGCGCGATCCTGACCAAAGAGGCCTTCGAGAACGCCATCCTCGCCAATGCCGCTGTCGGCGGCTCGACCAACGCGGTTGTCCATCTGCTGGCGATGGCGGGCCGGGCGAATGTGGATCTCAGCCTCAAGGATTTCGAGATCGGGGGCGAGATCCCGCTTCTCGTGAACTGCATGCCTTCGGGCAAGTATCTGATGGAGGACTTCGCCTATGCGGGCGGCGTGCCCGTGGTGCTGTCGGAACTCAAGGAGCATTTGCGCCCTGCCACCACGGTATTGGGCAAGGATATCTCCGCCTATGCGGAGGGGGCCGAATGTTTCAACAGCGATGTCATCCGCTCCATGGAGACGCCGGTGAAACCCGCCGCCGGGCTGCGGGTGCTCACGGGCTCGCTCGCCCCGGACGGGGCCATTGTGAAACCCTCG
The DNA here is from genome assembly GCF_049801095.1 of Dinoroseobacter sp. S76. NCBI lineage: Bacteria > Pseudomonadati > Pseudomonadota > Alphaproteobacteria > Rhodobacterales > Roseobacteraceae > Dinoroseobacter > Dinoroseobacter sp. S76. The sequence goes on from NZ_JBNAGH010000002.1 coordinate 567,014, forward strand.
GCAGCCACGGATGCCCTGCTGGAACATGAAGGCGAGGCCTTCGTCTTCGAGAGTATCGAGGACCTGAAGGCCAATATCGACCGCGACGACCTGCCGGTGACACCCGAGACGATCCTGGTCCTCAAAGGCTGCGGCCCCAAGGGCTATCCGGGCATGCCGGAGGTGGGCAATATGCCGATCCCAGCCAAGCTCGTGCGCGAAGGTGTGCGTGACATGATCCGGGTCTCGGATGCCCGCATGTCGGGCACGGCCTATGGCACGGTGATCCTCCATGTGGCGCCCGAGGCGCAGGCAGGCGGCCCGCTGGCGCTGGTCAAGACCGGCGACCGGATCCGCGTCTCGGCCAAGGACGGCGTGCTCGACCTGCTTGTCGATGCGGCGGAGCTGGAGGCACGCCGCGCGGCCTGGACCCCTGACCCGCCCCATTACACCCGCGGCTATGCCAAGCTCTATGTGGATCACGTCCTGCAGGCCAATCAGGGCGCGGATCTCGATTTTCTGGTGGGTCAGGACACCCGCCCCGTAACACGGGAAAGCCATTGATGACCGCGCGATACTCAGACCTCGACGGCGCCTCCGTTTTCATCACCGGCGGCGGCTCCGGCATTGGCGCGGCGCTGACCGACGGGTTCATGGATCAGGGCGCGCAGGTGGCCTTCATCGGCCGCTCCGATGCCAGTGAGTTCGTGGCCGAGATGACCGAAAAGCACGGGCGCGCCCCGCTTTTCATCCAGGGCGACATCACCGATACGGACGGACTGCGCGCCGCTATCGCGCAGTCCGTCGAGGCTCATGGGCCTGTCACCGCGCTGGTGAACAATGCCGCCAATGACAAGCGTCATACCACGGCAGAGGTCACGCCGGAGTTCTGGGACTGGATGCAAGCGGTCAATCTCAAGGCTTATTTCTTTGCCGCCCAGGCGGTCGCGCCGGGCATGGCGGCGGCGGGCGGCGGATCCATCGTGAATTTCAGCTCGATCAGCTACATGATGGGCAATGCGGGTTACCCGGCCTACACGACCGCCAATGCGGGGATCACCGGCATGTCGCGCTCCCTCGCTCGCGAGTTCGGGCCCGACAAGATCCGCGTCAACGCGCTCGCCCCGGGCTGGGTGCTCACCCAGAAGCAGCTCGACATGTGGGCCACCCCCGAGGATCTCGACGCCCATCTGGAGCGCGCCTGCCTCAAGGAGCATCTCGCTCCCGAGGATATTGTTGGCGCGACCCTCTTTCTTGCATCGGCCAGCAGCCGCATGATGACCGGGCAATGCATGGTCGTGGATGGTGGCGTGGTGGTGACGGGATGAGCACAGAGAACTGGATCGCAGTTGATTGGGGTACCTCGCATCTGCGCGCCTGGCGCATGGCGGGCGAGACCGTGCTGGCCGAGGCGAGCTCCGATGCGGGGATGGGCTCGCTAGAGCGGACAGGGTTCGAGCCCGCACTTCTGGCGCTTGTGGGCGATTGGCTCGACAGGCCCACGGATGTGCTGGCCTGCGGCATGGTCGGCTCGCGGCAAGGCTGGGTCGAGGCGCCCTATGCCGCTGTGCCCTGCGCGCCCCTGGGCCCCGCGCCCGTGCGCGCAGCCTGCGCCGATCCGCGCCTGCGGGTCCATGTGATCCCCGGGCTCAAGCAGCCCAAGCCGGCCGATGTGATGCGCGGGGAAGAGACCCAGATCGCGGGCTTTCTTGCGCGCAACCCCGGCTGGGACGGGGTGATCTGCCTGCCCGGCACCCATACGAAATGGGCCCATATCAGCGCGGGCGAGGTCGTGAGCTTCCAGACCTTCATGACCGGGGAGCTTTACTTCACCCTCGCCCGGCACTCGGTGCTCCGCCACTCCCTCGCCGATGCGGGCTGGGAGGCGGAGGCCTTTGTCGAGGGGCTCCGCGATGGCATGGCGCGGCCCGAACGGATCGCGGCCCGGCTCTTTGGGCTGCGCGCGGCGGACCTGCTCGAAGGGACATCGCCCGATGCCACCCGCGCCCGGCTTTCGGGCCTGTTGATCGGGGCGGAGCTTGTGGCCGCCCGCCCCTATTGGCTCGGCCAGAATGTCGCCCTGATCGGGGCGCCCAAGGTCACCGCGCCTTACCAAACCGCGCTTGAGGCCCAGGCCGTCCCCGCCCGGATCGCCGATGGGTCCGAGATGGTCCGCGCCGGCCTCGCCGCCGCCTATGCCAGTTTGAAGGAAACCGCATGAGCCGTCCCCTGATCGCCATTCTGCGCGGCATCACCCCGCCTGAGGCTGTCCCCGTGGCCACGCGCCTTGTCAGCGCCGGGATCGACCGGATCGAGGTGCCGCTGAACTCGCCGGACGCGCTCGACAGCATTGCCGCGATGGTCGACGCCCTGGGTGAGAGCGCCCTGATCGGGGCGGGCACGGTCCTGACCCGCGACGAGGTGCGCGATGTGAAGGCCGCAGGCGGGCAGATCATCGTCTCCCCCAATGCCGATACCGAGGTGATCCGCGAGACCCGCGCCCGGGACATGCTGAGCTTTCCCGGCGTCTTCAGCCCGACCGAATGCTTCGCAGCCCTCGGTGCGGGGGCGACGGGGCTGAAGCTCTTCCCGGCCTCCGTGGGCGGGCTCGGACTGCTCAAGGCGCTGGTGCCGGTCCTGCCCAAGGGCACGGATATCTATGCCGTGGGCGGGATCGACGGGCCGGATTTCGGGGCCTGGCTCTCGGCGGGCGCAAAAGGGTTCGGCCTCGGCAGCTCGCTCTACGCGCCCGGCGACAGTGATGAGCAGGTCTATCTCAAGGCGCTCAGCATCGTGCGCCATTACGGGGCGGCCATCTCGTGACCGCGACGCTCTATGACGACCGACCCTGCGCGCTTGGCGAGGGGCCGCTTTGGCATCCCGAGCGGCAGCAGCTCTTTTGGTTCGACATCACCGGGCAGCGGATGCTGTCCCGCGATGGGAGCGGGCCGCTGGAATGGCAGTTTGACGAGATGGTCTCGGCGGCGGGCTGGGTGGATCACGACACGCTGCTGATCGCGTCGGAGACCGCGCTGGCCACATTTGATCTGACCGAGGGTGAGAGCCAGTTTCTCGCGCCTTTGGAGGCGGATAACCCCGCAACCCGTTCAAATGACGGACGGGCGGACCCTTGGGGCGGGTTCTGGATCGGGACCATGGGCAAGGGGGCGGAGCCCGGGGCCGGTGCGATCTACCGCTACTTCGACGGCGAGGTGCAGAAGCTTGTGCCCGGGATCACGATCTCCAATGCGATCTGTTTCGACCGGGATCGCGGCTGTGCCTATTACACCGACACGCCCACGCGGCAGGTGATGCGCCTGCCGCTCGGTACCGATGGCTGGCCCGCCGGGGCGGCGGAGCTTGCCGTGGATCTGCGCGCCGACGCGCTGAACCCGGACGGGGCGGTGACCGATAAGGAGGGCAATCTGTGGATTGCCCAATGGGGCGCGTCCCGCGTGGCCTGCTACAGTCCCGAGGGCGCGTTCCTTCGGGCCGTTGACTGTCCAGGGCGGCATGCGTCTTGCCCGGCTTTTGGCGGTGAGGCGCTTGACCGATTGTTCATCACCACAGCGCGCGAAGGGCTCAGCACCGAGACGCTGGAGGAGGCCCCCGAGAATGGCTGCGTCTTTGCCGCCGAGGCCGTCGCTCAGGGCCGCCCGGAACCGCGGGTGATCCTGTGAGCCGCAAGCTGGGGGTGTGCTACTACCCCGAGCACTGGCCCGAGGATCAATGGCCGCGCGATGCGCAGCGGATGAAAGACGCCGGGCTGACCCTTGTACGGATCGGCGAGTTTGCGTGGTCCCGGCTGGAGCCCAGCCCGGGAGACCTGCAATTCGACTGGCTCGACCGGGCGGTGGCCGTGCTGGCCGAGGCCGGGCTCGAGGTGGTGATGGGCACGCCCACGGCCACCCCGCCGCGCTGGATGCTCGACAAGCATCCGGACATGCTGGCCCTAGATGCCGAGGGGAGGCCACGCGGGTTCGGATCGCGCCGCCATTACTGCTTTGCCCATCTCGGCTACCGGGCGGAGGCCGCACGGATCGCCCGCATCATGGGCGAACGCTATGGCCGCGACCCGCGCGTGGTCGCCTGGCAGATAGATAATGAATATGGCTGCCACGACACCACGCTCAGCTATTCGCCCGCCGCCCGCGACCAGTTCCGCGACTGGCTGGCGCAGCGCTATCAATCCACGGACGCCCTGAACCGCGCCTGGGGCAATGTGTTTTGGTCCATGGAGTATGCCAACTTCGATCAGATCGATCTGCCGAACCTGACCGTGACCGAGCCGAACCCGTCCCACGCCATGGCGTTCCGACGCTTTGCCTCGGATATGGTGGTGGCGTTCAACCGCACCCAGGTCTACGCCCTGCGGCCCCTTACGGATGCGCCCCTGATCCACAACTACATGGGCCGGGTCACGGAATTCGATCACCATGACCTCGGCGCGGATCTCGAGATCGCGAGCTGGGACAGCTATCCGATGGGGTTCCTGATGGACCGCATCGAGGGGGATGCGGCGCACAAGGCGACTTATCTGCGCCAGGGCGATCCGGATTTTCAGGCCTTTCACCATGATCTCTATCGCGGGGTCGGGCAGGATCAGCGCTGGTGGATCATCGAGCAGCAGCCAGGCCCGGTGAACTGGGCGCCGTGGAACCCGGCACCGCTGCCCGGGATGGTGCGGCTCTGGTCCCATGAGGCCTTTGCCCATGGCGCCGAGGCCGTGTGCTATTTCCGCTGGCGCCAGGCCCCCTTTGCACAGGAGCAGATGCACGCGGGCCTCCTGCGCGCCGATGATGTCGAGGCCCCGGGCCTTGCCGAGGCGCGCGAGGTCGCCGCGGAAATCGCCACCCTACCGGAGACCCGCGCGACCCGCGCGCCGGTGGCGCTGGTCTTTGACTACCCGTCCCAATGGGCGTGGGAGGTGCAGCCGCAAGGGGCGGATTTCGACTACTTCTCCCTCTGTTTCGAGATGTATCGCGGGCTGCGCAAGCTGGGCCTGTCGGTGGATATCCTGCCTGCGGATCCGGCGCGGCTCGCGGGCTATGACCTCCTGCTGGTGCCCGGCCTCCTGAGCCTCAGCCCCGAGATGGCGGGCTTTCTCTCCGAGACCCCGGCGCAGGTGCTGGTGGGCCCAAGAGCAGGCTCGAAGACACCGGAGCTGACCATGGCCCTGCCGCTTGGTCCTGGGCTGTGCGACCTTGACGTGACCGTCACCCATGTGGAGAGCCTGCCTCCCGGGGCCGGGCGTCCCCTCGCGGGCGGAGGTTCGGCGGAGCGCTGGATCGAAACCGTCGAGACACGTGCTGAGACCGCGCTAACGACCGAGGACGGCGCGCCGATCCTTCTCCGCGCAGAGCATCAGCACTACCTTGGGGCCTGGCCCGACCCGGTCGCCCTGGACCGGATCCTGCGGGATCTTTGTGCACGGGCCGGCGTCGCGACGACCGAAATGCCCCCGGGTGTGCGCCAGCGCGTCATGGGATCCCGTCGTCTGGTGGTAAATTATTCCCCAGAACCCCGTATTTTCGAAGACGACCTCTTGCCCCCGGCGGGCCTGCTGTGGAAATTGGCCCCATGAACAAAAATGTCGCACCCGAGATCCCCACCCCGCGTTTCGACGAGATGCGGCAAACCACCTGTTACATGTGCGCCTGCCGCTGCGGCATCAACGTGCATCTCAAAGACGGAAAGGTCGCCTATATCGAGGGCAACCGCGCCCACCCTGTGAACAAGGGCGTGCTCTGCGCCAAGGGCTCCGCGGGCATCAAGCAGCACACCGCCCCCTCGCGCCTGCGCGCGCCGCTGAAACGGGTGGGCCCGCGCGGCTCCGGCCAGTTCGAAGAGATCAGCTGGGAAGAGGCGCTGCAGACCGCCACGGACTGGCTCGCTCCCCTGCGCAAGGACGCCCCGGACAAGCTCGCCTTCTTCACCGGGCGCGATCAGTCGCAAAGCTTCACCAGCTTCTTCGCGCAAAACTTCGGCACCCCGAATTACGCAGCCCATGGCGGCTTCTGCTCGGTGAATATGGCGGCGGCAGGCATCTATACGATGGGCGGCGCGTTCTGGGAGTTTGGCTCGCCCGATTGGGAACACACCAAGATGTTCCTTCTCTTCGGGGTCGCAGAAGACCATGACAGCAACCCGATCAAGATCGGCCTCGGCAAGCTGAAAAAGCGCGGCGCCAAGGTGATCGGGATCAACCCGATCCGCACGGGCTATAATGCCGTGGCGGACGATTGGTACGGGATCACACCGGGCACCGATGGTCTGCTGATCCTGTCACTGATCCACTGCCTGCTGCGCGCGGGTCGGATCGATCTCGACTATCTTGCGGCCTTCACCAACGCGCCCGTGCTGGTGAATGAGGACCCGGCGAGCCCCGAGCATGGGCTCTTGCTGCGTGACGAGGCGGGCAAGCTCCTGATCCTCGACCGCGCCACGGGCAAGCCCGTGCCCTTCGACACACAAGGGGTGCAACCGGATCTCGCAGGCTCCCACCGCCATGCCGGGGTCAGCCACCGCCCCGTGATCCAGCATATCGCCGAGAAATATCTCAGCGAGGACTACGCGCCCGAGGCTGTGGCCGAGCGCTGCGGGATCTCCGCCGAGCGGATCCGCGGGCTTGCCGCCGAGCTCGCCAAGACCGCCTTTGACGAAGCCTTTGAGCTCGACATCCCCTGGACCGATTTTCGCGGCAACAAACACGCCAAGATGCAGGGCCGACCAGTCGCGATGCACTCCATGCGCGGGATCTCCGCCCATGGCAACGGCTTCCAAACCGCGCGGGCACTGCATCTCTTGCAGATCCTGCTCGGCACGGTCGAGGTCCCCGGTGGCTTCCGCTTCAAGCCGCCCTACCCCAAACCGCCCGAGGCCCATCCCAAGCCCCACTGCAAGGTCACGCCCGGCGCCCCGCTCGACGGCCCGCATCTGGGCTTCGTGCATGGGCCCGACGATCTGGCCCTCAAACCCGATGGCAGCCCGGCGCGGATCGACAAGGCGTTCTCTTGGGACAACCCGATGTCGGCCCATGGGCTGATGCATATGGTGATCTCCAACGCCCATGCGGGGGATCCCTACAAGGTCGACACGCTGTTCCTCTATATGGCGAACATGGCCTGGAACTCGTCGATGAACACCGCCGAGACCATGGCGATGCTTACGGATACGGATGAGAACGGCGAGTACAAGATCCCGCGCATCATCTATGCCGACAGCTACAATTCCGAGATGGTCTCCTATGCGGATCTGATCTTCCCGGACACCACCTATCTGGAGCGTCACGACTGCATCTCCCTGCTCGACCGCCCGATCTGCGAACCCGATGCGGTGGCCGATGCGATCCGCTGGCCCGTGGTGGAGCCGGACCGCGATGTGCGCGGCTTCCAGTCGGTGCTTGTGGAGCTTGGCGCGCGGCTTGGCCTGCCGGGTTTTGTCGATGCCGACGGCAAGCAGCTCTACGCGGATTACGCCGACTACATGGTCAACCATGAGCGCCGCCCGGGCGTCGGTCCGCTCTCGGGCTTCCGAGGCAATGGCGATGCGGAGGGGCGCGGCGCGCCGAACCCGGACCAGCTTCAGCGCTATATCGACAATGGCGGTTTCTGGGAGGCCGAGGTCCCCGAAGAGGCCCGCTATTACAAGCCCTGGAACAGCGCCTATCAGGACTGGGCGGTCGAGATGGCCTTCTACGACAAACCCCAGCCCTATATCTTCAACCTCTGGTCCGAACCCCTGCGCCGGTTCCAGCTGGCCGCCGAAGGCCATGGGGAGCGTCAGCCGCCCGACCATCTGCGTGACCAGATCAAGGAGAAACTCACCCCCCTGCCCATCTGGTATGAGAGCACCGATGCCCGCACAGACGAGTTCCCCCTCCACGCCCTGACCCAGCGCCCGATGGCGATGTACCACTCCTGGGGCTCGCAAAACGCCTGGCTGCGCCAGATCCACGGGGTGAACCCGCTCTATGTCCCCAGCGCTGTCTGGGAGGAACACGGCTTTGCCGAGGGCGATTGGGCCACGCTCACCTCGCGGCACGGCCAGATCACCATCCCCGTCGCCCTGATGGCTGCGCTCAACCCGAAAACCGTCTGGACCTGGAACGCGATCGGCAAGCGCAAGGGTGCCTGGGGTCTCGACAAGGACGCGCCCGAAGCCACCAAGGGCTTCTTGCTCAACCACCTGATCTCCGAGCTGCTCCCGGCCCGCTCCGACGGGATGCGCTGGTCGAACTCCGACCCGGTCACGGGCCAAGCCGCCTGGTTCGACCTCCGCGTCAACATCGCCAAAACCGGCAGCCAACCCGAAAGCCAGCCCAGCTTCCCGCCGCTCGGAGGCCGGTCATGACCCCCAATCTTAAGTCCTCAAATATCCCGGGGGGTCTGGGGGGCTGGCCCCCCATATCCTGCCGCCAGCCAAGGAGCACGCCATGACCGAGCTTCCCGCCAGCACCGAAAAGAAGCTCGGCCTCGTCATTGATCTCGATACCTGCGTCGGCTGCCATGCCTGTGTGGTCGCCTGCAAAGGCTGGAACGATCAGGGCTATGGCGTCCCGCTCAGCGATCAGGACCCCTACGGCGCCGAGCCCACGGGCACCTTCCTCAACCGCGTCCACAGCTACGAGGTCACGCCCGAGGCAGGCCCGGCCCAGCTGATCCACTTCCCGAAATCCTGCCTCCATTGCGAGGACGCGCCTTGCGTGACAGTCTGCCCCACGGGGGCCAGTTACAAGCGTTCCGAAGACGGGATCGTGCTGGTCAACGAGGATGCCTGCATCGGCTGCGGCCTCTGCGCCTGGGCCTGCCCATACGGCGCGCGTGAGATGGATGCGGCCGCCGGCGTGATGAAGAAATGCACGCTCTGCGTCGACCGGATCTATAACGAGGCCCTGCCCGAAGAAGACCGCCAGCCCGCTTGCGTGCGCACCTGTCCCGCAGGCGCGCGTCATTTCGGCGATCTCGGCGATCCCGACAGCGACGTCAGCCAGCTTGTCGCCGAGCGCGGCGGCATGGACCTCATGCCCGAGCAGGGCACCAAGCCCGTCAACAAATACCTGCCGCCCCGTCCCAAGGACGACGTGCCGGAGTTTGACGTGCTCGCCCCCTATCTCGAACCGGTCGCGACCGAGCCCACGGGCTTTCTCGGCTGGCTCGACCGCACTCTGGATCGGATCTGAGCCATGCATCCCGCGAAATCTGTCATTCTCTTCACCTCGCTCTCGGGCATCGGCTTTGGCCTCCTGATCTGGCTCGGGCTCGGCATCCCCAAGGCTGTGGGCTGGGTCGGTTTTGTCTATTATGCGCTGGCCTTTGCGCTTTCCGTGGGCGGGCTCATCGCCTCGACCTTCCATCTGGGCAATCCGCAGCGCGCCTGGCGCGCCTTCACCCAGTGGAAAACCAGCTGGCTCAGCCGTGAGGCGGTACTGGCCGTGGCAGCACTGACGATCATGGGCCTCCACGGGGCTGCGGCGGTATTCCTCGGCTACCAACCCGCCTTCCTTGGCGTTCTGGGCGCAGCACTCTGCCTCGCGACCGTGCTCGCCACGGCGATGATCTACACCCAGTTGAAGACCGTGCCACGCTGGAATCAGCCCGCTACGCCCGTTCTCTTCGGCCTCCTGAGCCTCGGCGGCGGTGCACTACTGGCAGGTCATATCACAACGGCGCTCTGGCTGCTGGCTGCGATCGGAGTGGTACAGCTCTGGGCCTGGATGGCCGGCGACAAGGCCTTCTCAGGCGGCGCAACGTCCCTCTCCACCGCCACCGGCCTCGGCGCCCAGGTCCGCGCCTTCGAGCCGCCCCATACGGGCGGCAACTACCTGATGCGCGAGATGGTCTATGAGGTCGGTCGCAAGCACGCGGTGAAGCTCCGGGTCATTGCCCTGGGTCTCATGGCGGTGCTGCCGCTGGTGCTCATCCTGCTCAATGACAAGCATCTGGTGGTCGGGCTCGCCGTGATCTCCCATTTCGCGGGGGTGCTGGTGGCACGCTGGCTTTTCTTTGCCGAAGCCGAGCATGTGGTCGGGCTCTATTACGGGCGCGATCAGAACGCGGTCAGCGCGGCCTGATCCTCTCACGCGGCCCTTCAGGGCCGCGCGCAGACCTCTTTGAGCTGCGCATAGAGCGCGCGGTAGCGCGGCAACCGTTCCGCGTGACGCCCCTCCTGCCGCGGCGCGAACACCGCGCCGATCTCTGGCGGCGCTGCGAGCTCCTCCACAGAGAGGTCGCCGATCCCCACTGCGGCCAGTTTAGCTGCCCCCAGCGCGGGCCCCTGGTCCGCCCCGGCGGGGCGCTGCATCGGGATCCCCAGCACATTCGCGAGGGTCTGCAACACCAGATCGCTGCGCGCGCCGCCCCCGATTACGATGGGCGACGGCGTGTCGAGCCCGGCCTCGCGGAGCGCTGACTGCGCATCGACAAAGCTATAGGCGATGGCATCGATCACAGCGCGCATCATCTCACCGGGACCAGTCCCGTGGCTGAGCCCCTGGAACCCCGCCCGGGCGCTAGGGTCGCCATGGGGCGTCCGCTCCCCGGTCAAGTAGGGCAGAAAGAGCGGCGTGTGGACTGGATCTGCGGTCTCAGCCAGTGCGAGCAGCGCGGGCAGCTCCTGCCCAAGCGCGCGGGCCAGCCAGGCCATGGGGGCCGCGCCGTTGAGCATGGCCGCCATCTGGATGTATCCGCCGGGCAGGCAATGGGCGAAACTGTGCAACAGGCGCTCCGGGTTCGGTGCGTGACGGTCGCTCGCGAGCAGGAACTGCCCGGAGGTGCCGAGCGAGACCATGGCCTGCCCCGGGCGGACGACCCCCACGCCCACCGCGCCCGCCATGGCATCCCCGCCCCCACGGACCACTGGCACGCCAGGTCGAAGCCCCAGCGTGTCAGCTGCGGCGCGGGTCAGCGGACCAGCCAACTCGGTGCCTTCGGCGAGGGTCGGCACCTGAGCGCGGGAGAGCCCGCTGAAGGCAAGAGCCGCCTCGTCCCAGTCCCGTGCCGCCTGATCGAGCCAGAGCGTGCCTGCGGCCTCAGACATCTCGGAGAGGAACCCGCCATGGAGCCGGTAGCCCAGCCAATCCTTGGCCTGGAGCACCATTGCCGTCGCGCGGTGCGTCTCGGGCTCGGCGCGGGCCAGCCAGGCGAGCTTGGGCGCGGTGAAGCCGGGCATCGGCGGCACACCCCCGCGGGCGCCGATCCCGGGCAGAGCCGCGGTCATGGCTGTGCTCTCGGCCTCCGCACGGTTGTCGTTCCAGAGCATGGCCGGGCGCAGGACCGCGCCATCGGCCCCAAGACAGACCGCGCCATGCATCTGACCCGACAGACCAATGGCCTTGACCCCGTCCCAGCCGGGTCGCGTCCGAAGCTCTGTGCAGGCGGCGCAGACCGCGCGCCACCAATCCTCCGGGTCTTGCTCGCTCGCTCCGGGAGATGGGGTCGCAACCTGCAGAGGCGCGCTGGCCGTGCCACAGACCGCCTGCCCATCCCAAAGGAGCGCCTTGACCGCCGATGTGCCGATATCGAGACCGAGATACATGGGCTCCCCCTTTCAGCCGCCGCCAAGCGCGGTCCACATGTGGACCGCGCCGCAGCACAGCGCCTGCGCCGTTTCCCTTGGGTATTGGGCCGAGCCCCCTGCCGCAACGAAAAAGGCCCGCGCGAGGCGGGCCTTTTCCAGATCTGATCTCAGAGCTCTCAGTCGATGAGCGGCAGGAGCTTGTCGAAGCTCGCCTTCGCATCGCCGTAGAACATCCGCGTGTTCTCCTTGTAGAAGAGCGGGTTCTCGATGCCCGAGTAGCCCGTGCCCTGCCCCCGCTTGGAGACGAAGACCTGCTTGGCCTTCCAGCACTCCAGAACCGGCATCCCGGCAATCGGGGAGTTCGGGTCCTCTTGTGCCGCAGGGTTCACGATGTCGTTGGAGCCGATCACGATGGCCACATCCGTATCCGGGAAATCCTCGTTGATCTCGTCCATCTCCAGCACGATGTCATAGGGCACTTTCGCCTCAGCCAGAAGCACGTTCATGTGCCCCGGCAGACGACCGGCAACCGGGTGGATCGCGAACCGCACATCCTTGCCCTTGGCACGCAGCTTGCGGGTCAGCTCGGCAACCGTCTGCTGGGCCTGTGCCACGGCCATGCCGTAGCCCGGGATGATGATGATGCTGTCAGCTTCGTTCAGAGCGGTCGCAACGCCGTCGGCATCGATGGCCACCTGCTCGCCCTCGACCTCCATCTGCGGGCCACCGGCGCCACCAAAGCCGCCAAGGATCACGCTGACAAAGGCGCGGTTCATGGCTTTACACATGATGTAGGACAGGATCGCACCGGAGGAGCCCACAAGCGCGCCCACCACGATCAGGAGGTCATTGCCCAGGGAGAAGCCGATCGCAGCAGCGGCCCAGCCGGAATAGCTGTTGAGCATCGAGACCACCACGGGCATGTCCGCGCCGCCGATCCCCATGATCAGGTGATAGCCGATGAAGAGCGCCAGAAGCGTCAGCAGAACCAGCGTCCAGCTGCCTGCGCCGCCCAGATACATGGCCGTCAGCACCAGGGAGCCTGCTGCCGCTGCCGCGTTCAGCATATGCCCACCGGGCAGCTGCTTGGCGGCGGAGTTCACCTTGCCCGCGAGCTTGCCATAGGCGATCACGGAGCCGGTGAAGGTCACCGCACCGATCCAGATGCCGAGCACCAGCTCGACCCGGAGGATGCCGATCTCGACGCCGGATTTCTTGGCGATGAGCTTGCCGAAGGACGAGAGACCGTCGGTGATCTCCTTGGGCAGACCGATGGCGGTATAGCCATCCGCGCCCACCGCGCCCAGCACCTGGCCATTGGCCTCATAAAGGGCGGAAACCGAGTTGATCATGATGTCGGCGTTGAAGCCCACAAAGACCGCAGCCAGACCGACGAGCGAGTGCATGATGGCCACAAGCTCGGGCATCTGGGTCATCTGGACCTTGGTGGCGAGCTGATAACCGACAGCCGCGCCCAAAGCGATCAGGATGATCGAGGCCCAGGCCAGACCCTGACCGGGGCCGGTGATCGTTGCCACAACCGCCAGCGCCATGCCCGCGATGCCATACCACACAGCGCGCTTGGCGCTTTCTTGTCCGCTCAGACCACCCAGGGACAGGATGAAAAGAACTGCTGCAACCGCGTAGGCCGCAATCGTAAATCCGAATTCCATAGTCCGGAGCTCCTTAGGATTTCTGGAACATGGCGAGCATGCGCCGTGTCACGAGGAAGCCGCCGAAGATATTCACCGAGGCCATGAAGATGCCCGCCGCCGCGAGCACGGTGATCAGAAGCGAGCTCGATCCGATCTGGATCAGCGCGCCGAGAATGATGATCGACGAAATTGCGTTGGTCACCGCCATCAGGGGCGTGTGCAGCGAGTGTGCCACGTTCCAGATGACCTGGAAGCCGATGAAGACCGACAGGATGAAGACGATGAAATGCTGCATGAAGCTGGCGGGGGCAATCAGGCCCACACCCAGCAGCAGCGCCGCGCCAACGGCCAGAAGCGTGACTTGGTTCTTGGTCTGCGCCTTGAACGCTGCGGCTTCCTCGGCCTTGATCTCCTCGGGGGTCTTCTCCTTGGGCTTTTCCTTGGTCTGCGCCGCGATCGCCGCCACTTTCGGCGGGGGCGGCGGGAAGGTGATCTCGCCCGCATGGGTGATCGTTGCCCCACGGATCACGTCGTCTTCCATGTTGTGATTGGTCTGACCGTCCTTCTCTGGCGTCAGATCGGTCATCAGGTGACGGATGTTGGTCGCATAGAGCGTCGAGGACTGGGCGGCCATGCGGCTCGGGAAGTCCGTATAACCGATGATGGTCACGCCATTGTCGGTGACGATCTTCTCGTCCATGACGGTCAGCTTGCAGTTGCCGCCCTTTTCCGCCGCGAGATCGACGATCACCGAGCCCGGCTTCATGCTTTCGACCATATCCTTGGTCCAAAGCTCCGGGGCTTCGCGGTTCGGGATCAACGCGGTGGTGATCACGATGTCCATCTCAGGGGCCAGTTCGCGGAACTTGGCGAGCTGGGCCGCGGCGAATTCCGGGCTGGAGACCGAGGCGTACCCGCCCGTGGCCGCGCCATCCTGCTGCTCTTCCTCGAAATCGAGGAAGACGAATTCGGCGCCCATGGATTCAACCTGCTCGGCCACTTCCGGGCGCACGTCGAACGCATAGGTGATCGCACCCAGCGAAGTCGAGGTCCCGATCGCGGCCAGACCGGCCACACCGGCGCCCACAACCAGCACCTTGGCGGGCGGCACTTTACCAGCCGCCGTGATCTGACCGGTGAAGAAGCGTCCGAAGTTGTTGCCTGCCTCGATCACCGCGCGGTAGCCGGCGATATTGGCCATCGACGACAGCGCGTCCATCTTCTGGGCGCGGCTGATGCGCGGGACCATGTCCATGGCAATGACGCTCGCGCCCTTGTCCTTGGCCAGATCCATCAGCGCCTCATTGGCGGCCGGATAGAAGAAGCTGATCAGCAGCTGCTCTTTGCGCAGACGCTTGGCTTCGGTCTCGCTGGGGGGGCGCACCTTGGCGACGATATCCACCGCCTTGAACAGCGCGGCGGCGGTCTTGACGACCTCTACCCCATTGGCCTCGTAAAGTGCGTCTGCAAACCCGGCCGCGTCCCCCGCGCCGGACTCGATTGCACACTCATATCCAAGTTTCTGCAACTGAAGTGCAGAGTCTGGCGTCATCGCAACTCGTGCTTCGCCAGGAAAGATTTCCTTCGGTGCCCCGATCTTCACGTGTCTTCCTTTCCCGTTTCCACCCAAGCGGGCTTTTCGTTCAAATGGCCTCTTAACACTCGGATTTGATTTGCCGCAACAGGCTGTTAGCGCCACCAGTTAGAGACGCCCCCATGCAATGGGCGCATAGCTTGCTGTGCGATACAAGCATACCTTCGTATACAATTGCAGCAGGGATCAGAGCCAGCGCCGGGTCTGTGCACAATAGGCGTCATAGGCCGGACCAAAGGCCGCGCGGGCCCGTTCTTCCTCCCCGCGGATGAAGCGGTGGTCAATAATATAGACCAGAGCCACAACCAGAGGCAGCGAAATCCACGCCTCCCAGCGCAGGAAAAGGCCGGTCAGGATCAGCACATCCCCGAGATAGATCGGGTTGCGCGTGCGCCGGAAAATCCCCTCCGTGATCAGGTGATCCGGCGTAAGATGGGGCACTATCGTTGTGGAATGCTTACGAAATTCCAGAGCGGCCAGAAGGATCAGCAGGATCCCTCCCCCGACCAGGACACCGCCCAGCAGTTGCGTCACCGCGCCCCCCGGAGGGCCAATGGGCAGAAACTCCGCCTGGGCCCAGCCGAGCAGCGCACAGATCAGCAGCCAGAGCGGCGGGATGTCCAGCATCTGGTCCAGTGTCAGGTCGCGAAACGGGTTGCTCATGGCGGTCTCCTGCGCGGCGCGGGCCGCTTTGTCGTGCCGAGTTAGGCGAGCCCCGCAGCACATCTCAAGCGCGAAATTGATGCAAGCTCGGTGCAAAGCGATGCCATGACACTGCGTCAAGATGCGCGGCGGGTTTTTGCCCGGATTTCACTCAGCACGCAGCGCGGGAGCGGCGTCCGATGCAGGGAACCCGCGTCAGGCGGCCTTGCGCGCCCGGCTCACTCCCACTCCATCTCCTCAAAGACGCGCCCGGCATTCTTGGTGGCGAGCTCCTCATAGGTGTCGAGATGGGCATAGGGGGACTGATCCACGTAATAGGCCTCGCTCAGGTCCCCGCCCTCATCGATATGCGCGCGGATCTGACCGCGCAGATAGACGAGATAGTCCCGGGTGTAACGCCGGACCTGCGCCATGTTGGTCGGGTGCCCGTGGCCGGGGATGACATAGGTGGCACCGAGGGGCTCGAAGGCCGTCTCCCAGGTCTCGACCCATTCCGAGGTCACCGTGTCGGCAAAGATCGGCGGCATCCGCTCGTGAAAGGCCATATCGCCCGCGATCACGATGTCCCAATCGGGCAGCCAGACCTGAATGTCGCCCGGGCTATGGGCCGGGCCGAGATGGAGCACCTCGATCCGCACATCGCCGAGCTCGATCACCTCGCGCTCTTCAAAGGTCCGGTCGGGGGCGACCAGCCGCGTGCCCTCGGCCCGGTCGCGGTTGTAGCGCTTCATCCCTTC
This sequence comes from Dinoroseobacter sp. S76, assembly GCF_049801095.1. Taxonomy (NCBI): domain Bacteria; kingdom Pseudomonadati; phylum Pseudomonadota; class Alphaproteobacteria; order Rhodobacterales; family Roseobacteraceae; genus Dinoroseobacter; species Dinoroseobacter sp. S76. Next base: position 583,159 of record NZ_JBNAGH010000002.1, read on the forward strand.
GAGGATCTGCGCGCCGTATTCCTCGAACTCATGGGCCGCGTCCGCATGGGCCAGGATCTCGACCCCCTGATCGCGCCAATAGGAGTTGCCGAGCATCGCGTGCCCCTGCCCGTTCTCGTTGATCACCAGCACCACGGGCTGGTCGGTGATCGTCCGGATCTCCGCATGGAGCGCTTCGGCCAGCTGCGCCGAGGCCCCGCCATTGATGACCACAACCCCGGCGCCCGTCAGGATGAAGCTGAGATTGTTGTTATGCCCGGCATTCTCATAGGTCGGCGGCGCCGTCGCCCCGATCGCGGACCAGACATGGGGGATCACCTCCACCGGCTTGGAATAGAGCGGGCTCTGCGGGTACTGATCGGGAATGTCCTCGCTGGCATGGGCCGCAAGGGGCAAGGCGATCGCCGCACAGGCCAAGAGACTGGGCAATTTGGGCATGGTGTTTCCTCCTGCCCAAAACATTCCATTTTGTGAATGTAATGTCCAGCCTGTTGCTCTGCCACCTGAAATACATACGCTGAATTTGGCAGCGTCAGCATAGCGACAGGAGACCGCTCTATGGTCGTCGAACGAGATCAGTATCGCCTCGGACTACAGCTTCTGCAGAACGGCTCTGTCGCCGCTGCAGGAGCAATAGGCTTTGTCGTCGTGGCAAAGAATGCGGGTACACATGTTACCTCTACCGAATACACTCTAGCCTTGCTGTGCGCGCTGCTATTTGCAGCTATCGGTTTGTTGTCCGTGGCTAAGACCATCCCCAAATACCATGATAGCGGGCCTGCTTTTGTCATAGATCTGGAAGGCGTGACGGTTTTCTACACGGGCTTGAAATTCCTTTCCAAGGCCGAGATCCGAAAGTTTCCCTGGAATTCAATGTCCGAATTCGCCGTTCAAACCATCAGATTCAAGGGGATCAAAACAACATACCTCTTTTTACAGTCGCATTCAGGGAAAAAGCACACCGAAGAATTGGGGCTCGTGAAACCAACCCACCAAGAGGTCATGGCTTGCCTCATCGAACATGTAGAGAAAGCCGGATTTACAACTAAGCCGAAGCCAGGTGCATTGGGGAACTCCAAGACACATCTACTTGTTGAGAAGGCATCCGTGGCAGAACCAGAGCAGCAAGAATGACAGACTTACTTGGGTGCTACTCCGGCCAGGCTGGCAGCGAGACTATGTTGGCAGAGCAGCCGCTCCGGCGCGCGCATCGAGAACAGTGGAACAAAACGAAAGGGCACGCCGACGCCCCTTTAACTTAGGCAGATATCGCGACGGGCACCGGGCGGCGTCCATCGGCCCAGGCGCGGACCGCATCGCCAAAGGCGGTGAAGAGCGGGCGCGAGACCGGGTCCTGATCGGCGTTCCATTCCGGGTGCCACTGCACCGAAAGCGTGAAGCCCGGCGCATCGGCGATATAGATCGCCTCCGGCGTGCCATCGGGCGCGTGCCCGTCGATGATCACGCGCGGGCCCGCCTCCATAATGCCTTGGCCATGCAACGTGTTGGTCCGCACCTCGGCAGATCCAAAGACTCGCGCGAAGGGACCGTTGGGCGAGACCGAGACGGTCTGACGGATCTCAAACTTTTCTTCCAGCGTCCCGTCGGGGGGCATGCGGTGGTTCTCGCGCCCCGGGATCTCGCGGATCTCCGGGTGGAGCGTCCCGCCCATGGCGACATTGACCTCCTGGAACCCACGGCAGATGCCGAGAAAGGGCTGCCCACGATCCACGCAGGCCCGCACGAGCGGCAAGGTGATCCGGTCCCGGGCCCGGTCGAAATCACCGTGTTTTTCCGTGGGAATATGCCCGTACTCTTCGGGATGCACATTGGCGCGGGCCCCGGTCAGAACGAAGCCGTCACAGACCTCCAGCAGCTCTTCGACCTGCACAAGCTCGGGGTCAGAAGGGACGATGAAGGGGATCGCGCCCGCCACATGGCTGATGGCGCAAGAGTTCATCGATCCGCCGGCATGGACCGGGTATTGATCGTTGATCAGATATGAATTGCCGATAATCCCAACGACCGGGCGCGCCATGACCTATCCTGTGAAACTGTGCTACAGCGCTGGATATATGGCATTTCCCGAACCGGGTCGAGAGACAGGGGCGCACAGGTCCGCACAGGGCATGTGCAGCCCTGTGCGCGCATTGAGGATCAGGCGTCGGCGAAGAAGCCAGCGGCCTCGATAGCCGCGGTTGCGGCGGCCGCGTCATTCTCAGACGTGTCACCGGTAACACCCACGGCTCCAATGATCGCGCCCTTGCGGTCCTTGACCAGAACGCCGCCCGGCACGGGCACGACCTTGCCCTCGAAGGCGCCGTTCATGGCAGCCATGAAATAGGCCTGGCTCTCGGCCCGCGCCATCTGGGCAGAGCCCGGCAGGCCGAGCATCACAGCGCCATAGGCCTTGCCCCGGGCAATCTCGAACCGGCCCGGGCTGGCGCCATCCTCGCGCTCGAAGGCGATTGGGTGACCGCCCGCGTCCAGTACGATGACGGTGAGGGGTTTGAGCTCCATCTCTTTCCCCTTGGCGAGGGTGGCTTTGATGATGGTGCGGGCTTTGCGAATGGAAATCATGACAGATCCTGATGGTGAGGCGGACGCAGCGCGCCGCCGAGGGCTTGGAAAGAAGGAAACAGGGGCACTTGCCCCAAAGGCTTGGGCCAGGCGGGTCCGCGGCGGGCGCATGGGCCCGCCGCCCCCGATCCTCAGGCGCTGAGGCTTGTGGGCTGCGCGGAGGAGGCTTTCAGCTCCAACCGCCGGGCATGGAGCACCGGTTCGGTGTAGCCCGAGGGCTGTACCCGGCCCTCAAAGACCAGATCGCAGGCCGCGGCAAAGGCTACCCCGTCAAAGCCCGGTGCCATGGGCTGATAGCTCGGATCCGACGCGTTCTGCGCATCCACCACGGCGGCCATCTTGCGCATCCCCTCCATGACCTGGTCCTTCGAGACCACCCCATGGTGGAGCCAGTTGGCCAGTGCCTGCGAGCTGATCCGACAGGTCGCGCGATCCTCCATCAGGCCCACATCATGAATGTCTGGCACTTTGGAGCAACCCACGCCCTGATCGACCCAGCGCACCACATAGCCGAGAATGCCCTGGGCGTTGTTCTCGATCTCCGCAGCGATCTCCGCATCGCTCAGGTTCCGCCCCTCAAGAAGCGGAATGGTCAGCAGATCCTCGAGCGTGCCCCGCGCCCCGCCTGCTGCAATCTCATCCTGCCGGGCAAAGACATCGACCTGATGATAATGCGTGGCGTGCAAGGTCGCCGCCGTGGGCGACGGCACCCAGGCGCAATTGGCCCCGGCTTGCGGATGGCCGATCTTGGCCTCCAGCATGCCCGCCATCAGGTCCGGCATGGCCCACATGCCCTTGCCGATCTGCGCCTTGCCCTGCAACCCGCAAGCAAGCCCGATATCCACATTGCGATCCTCGTAGGAGGCGATCCAGGCCGTGCCTTTCATATCGCCCTTGGGCAGGAAGGGCCCTGCCTCCATGGAGGTGTGGATCTCGTCTCCCGTGCGGTCGAGAAAGCCCGTGTTGATGAAGGCGACCCGCGCCTTTGCAGAATGGATACAGGCCTTGAGATTGGCCGATGTGCGCCGCTCTTCGTCCATGACGCCGATCTTGACCGTATTGCGCGGCAGGCCGAGCGCTGCCTCGACACGCGTGAAGATCGCATCGGTAAAGGCGACCTCTTCGGGCCCGTGCATCTTGGGTTTGACCACATAGACCGAGCCATGGACCGAGTTCCCCCCGTCCCGCGCCAGATCATGCATGGCGATCAGCGTGGTGACCATGGCGTCCATCAGCCCCTCGCCGATTTCCGCCCCGTCCCGGTCGAGAATGGCCGGATTGGTCATCAGATGCCCGACATTGCGGATCAGCATCAACGCGCGGCCCTTCAGGACCAGCGGATCTCCATTGGGCGCCGTGGCCGTGACGTCCTCGGCGAGCGCGCGGGTGAAGGTCTTGCCGCCCTTCGTGACCTCCTCGGCCAGATCGCCTTTCATCAGGCCCAGCCAGTTGCCATAGGCCTGCACCTTGTCTTCACTATCCACGGCGGCGACGCTGTCTTCGCAATCCATGATGGCCGAGACCGCCGCCTCCAGCAGCACATCGGAGATCCCCGCCGGGTCCGCCGCGCCAATGGGGCTGGTCGGGTCGATCATGACCCGCAGGTGCAAACCGTTCTTCTGCAAGAGGACCGAGGTGACATCGCCGGCAGGCCCCGTGGTGTAGCCCACGAATTGCGCCGGATCGACGAGCGGGCGCAGATCGCCCGCCACAAGCTCCAACGCGCCATCGGCCACATCCACCCGGGTCACATCCGCCCAGGAGACACCGGCCAGGGGTGCAGCCGCATCGAGGTGCTGGCGCGCCCAGGCCATCACACGGGCACCGCGTTCCGGGTCATAGCCCTTGCCCGTAGGTCCATCGCCCATGGCATCCGTGCCGTAGAGCGCGTCATAGAGCGACCCCCAGCGCGCATTGGCTGCGTTCAAAGCGTAGCGCGCATTGGTGATGGGCACGACAAGCTGCGGGCCGGGAATGGTCGCGATCTCCGGGTCTACATTGGCGGTCTCGATGGCGAAATCCGCGGGCTCCGGCACGAGATAGCCGATCTCGCGCAGGAAACTCTCATAGGCCGCCGCATCATGGGGCGCGCCGCGATGGGCCACGTGCCAGGCGTCGATCTTGGCCTGCAGGTCCTCCCGCTTGGCCAGCAGGGCGCGATTGGTCGGCCCCTCTTCATGGACCAGCGCCGAGAGGCCAGACCAGAACGCCTCGGCCGCGACACCGGTGCCCGGGAGCGCTTGCGTTTCGATAAACTGCGCCAGATCGGCGGCCACCCGGAGCCCTTGGCGATCAACCCGTTCCATACCTTACGTCCTCCTTTGGCCCGCAAGTCCCCAAGACCCGGGCCTGTACCCCATTGTATGCGTTCGTACACGAACTAGGGAAGAAGTTTCCGATAGGCAACAAGGCTTCGTTAAATCGGTTCGAAAAACCGACCAATGCGCACGGTTTTTCGCAGGTGCGCAGCTTTGTTAAGCAGAGCGCCCGGTTGGGAGCCTGTCTTGGTCAGAAGCTAGGTCGCGCGCGTTCCGACGACAGCGCTCGGAGCAGTATTTTACCTGCTCCCAATCCCGCGCCCATTTCTTGCGCCAGGTGAAGGGCAGACCACAGGTGGCGCAGGTCTTGCTGGGCAGGTCGGATTTCTTGCGCATACGTCCCATCAGAGATCGAAGCTCAGCTGGTCCGGCGGGGATTTTGCGCCGCGTTTCCGCGACGCCGTGGCGCGCCTCGCCTTGCGAGGCGCGCGGTCACTCACAAACCGGCCCTGGGGATCCTTGCGGCTGGCGTGTTTCTCGACCACTTGCGCGGCCTCGGCGCGGAAAGCCGCGCCTGTGCGGATCGCCCAGACCTTCTGGCGCGCCTCGGCTGCGGCCGCCTTGGGCTCCACGATGGGCGCGGGGTAATTCCGGTCGAGGATCTGGCCAGCCCCCTCCCAGCGCCAGGGTTCCTGCAGATAGCGATCGGGCACTGGAGCCAGTTCCGGCAGCCAGCGGCGCGTGAACGCGCCTGTGGGATCGTTGTCATGGCCCTGCTTGACCGGGTTGTAGATCCGCACAGTGTTCATCCCCGTCGTGCCCGATTGCATCTGTACCTGCGGCCAGTGGATCCCCGGTTCGAAATCCGTGAAGTAGCGCCCGAGGATGACCCCCGACGCGCGCCAGTCCAGCCAGAGATGGTAGGAGGCCACCGCGACCAGCATCGCCCGGGCCCGGAAGTTCAGCCAGCCCGTCGCGATCAGGGACCGCATGCAAGCATCCACGAAGGGCAGCCCTGTCTCCCCCTTGGCCCAGGCATTCAACCGCGCAGCATCGGGCGTGGCGGGGCGCAGGTCCTCATAGGCGGTATGAAGGCAGCGATGCTCGAGGCTCGGCTCATCCTCCAGCTTCTGCATGAAGTGATCGCGCCAGGCGAGACGGGCCTCGAAGCTCTTCATCGCACCGATCCAGCCCTCGCGCGTGCCCTTGACCTCTGCCTTGCGAGCGCCTGCGGCTTGGGTCGCCTCGCGCCCCGATAGGGTGCCGAGCGCCAGATGCGGGCTGAGCCGGGAGCAGGCTGTCGCCCCCTCCAGAGGATTGGCCATGGCCGCGCGATAGGTCTGACCCCGTTCGGTCAGAAACCCGCCCAGGAGAGAGAGCGCCGCGTCCCGCCCGCCTGTTTGTCGGTCCGGACAGGGATCCTCGGCGAGCCCGAGCGTCGCCGCGTCTGGGAGCGCGCCGCCGCCTGCCCCGGCAATGCCGCGCAGCGCTGGCGTGTCAAGCTGCGGCTGCGCCATGAACCGGTCCCGACTGCGCGCCCAGCCGTCCCGTCCGTCCAGACGGCGGACCACACCGGATTGCGGCAGTTCCTGCCAATGCACCCCTTGCGCGCGGGCCCAGGCGGCGACCGCACGGTCGCGGGTATAGGTCCAGCCCGATCCGGTTTCCTCATGGCTGACCATCTGCGTGATGCCGTGTGCGCCGCGCAAACGCTCGAACACGGCGACGACATCCCCAGTCTCGACCCGGAGCGGTGCGCCGCGCCGGGCCAGATCCTCGGCCAGGCGCGCCACACATTCCCGAGTGAAATCCCATTGCCGGGCGGAGCACTCAGGTTGCGCCCAATAGCCCGGCTCAACCACATAGACCGGCAGAACAGGCCCCAGCCGCGCAGCGGCCGTCAGGGCCGGGTGATCAGCCACGCGCAGGTCGCGCTTGAACCAGACAAGGATCGGAGCGGGATCGGTCATGGCCAAGAGATCGGCGCGCCCTGCCCCGGGTCAAGGGCTGCGGGCACCGAACCCTCCCGCAGGCGCCGGATTTTCCGGCAATTTCGCGCGACGTCGCCTCGCGACCGGCCGCGCGCAGCCGCCCCGCAGAAAGAGCGCAATTCTCACCCGGCGGCCACTGGCCATTCCCGGGAAACTGTCGCAAATTGCAAAGACGCCCAGCAGCAGGAGCCCGCCATGCGCGACGCCGCCCCCCAAACCATCCGTCTTGCCGACTACACGCCCTATCCGTTTCGCATTGATCATGTGGGGCTCGAGTTCCGCCTCGCGCCGCTCAGCACGCGGGTCATGGCGACGCTCAAGATCACCCCGCTGCAGCCGGGGGCGGATCTGCGTCTGGATGGCGAAGACCTGCGCCTGATCCGGGCGACGGTGGATGGGCGGTTGCTCGACCTGACACCGGATGCGACCGGGCTGACGGTCCCGGCTTCCGAACTGCCGGAGACGCCCTTCATTTGGGAATGCGAGGTGCAGATCGCCCCGGCGGAAAACACAGCGCTTGAAGGGCTTTACATGTCAAAAGGCATGTATTGCACGCAATGTGAGGCCGAAGGGTTCCGCAAGATCACCTTCTACCCGGACCGCCCGGATGTGATGGCGCCGTTCGATGTGCGGATCTTTGCGGATGAGCAGGGCAGCACGCCGGTTCTGTTGTCCAACGGCAACCCGAGCGGACATGGCCGCTGGACCGATCCCTGGCCGAAACCGGCCTATCTCTTTGCCCTCGTGGCCGGGGAACTTGTCGCCGTCGAGGACAGCTTCACCACCGCCTCGGGTCGCGACGTGGCCCTCAAGATCTGGGTCCGTCCGGGGGACGAGGGCAAATGCGCCTATGCGATGGACGCCCTGAAACGCTCCATGCGGTGGGACGAGACGGAATACGGTCGGGAATACGACCTCGATATCTTTCAGATCGTCGCCGTGGATGATTTCAACATGGGCGCGATGGAGAATAAGGGCCTCAACATTTTCAACTCGAAATACGTGTTGGCCTCGCCCGAGACAGCGACGGATCGCGATTACGAGCTGATCGAGGGGATCATCGCCCATGAGTATTTCCATAACTGGACCGGCAACCGGATCACCTGCCGCGACTGGTTCCAGCTCTGCCTCAAGGAGGGCTTGACGGTCTTCCGCGATCAGCAGTTCTCAGGCGACATGCGCTCCCACGCGGTCAAGCGGATAGACGATGTGCTAATGCTGCGCGCGCGGCAGTTCCGGGAGGATGCGGGGCCGCTCGCGCACCCGGTGCGCCCCGAAGAGTATATCGAGATCAACAACTTCTACACCGCCACCGTTTACGAAAAGGGTGCCGAGGTGATCGGGATGCTGCGCACCCTGATCGGGGCCGAGGCCTATCGCAAGGGCTGCGATCTCTATTTCGAGCGCCATGATGGCGAGGCCTGCACGATCGAGGACTGGATCGCGGTCTTCGAGGAGGCCACGGGCGAGGATCTCCGCCAGTTCCGCCTCTGGTACGCGCAGGCCGGCACGCCCAAGCTGGACGTGGCGGAGGCCTGGTCCGACGGCACCTACACGCTCACCCTGCGCCAGGATCTGCCCGAGACGCCGGGGCAAAGCGGCAAGTCTCCGCAAGTGATCCCCGTGACCATGGGCCTTTTGGGTCGCGATGGGGCGGAGCTTGTGCCGAGCCAGACCCTCGTGTTGCGCGAGCGCACGCAGGCTTTCCGCTTCGAGGGCCTGCCGGAACGCCCGGTCCCGTCGCTCCTACGAGGGTTTTCCGCGCCAGTGATCCTGCAGCACGGGATGAGCCGCGAAGACCGCCTTCTGCTGCTGGCCCATGACACGGATCCCTTCAACAAGTGGGAGGCCGGGCGCAGCCTCGCCAAGGATACGTTGATCACCATGGTCACCAAGGGTACGGCGCCCCCCGAGGCGTTTCTCGATGCGCTGATGACCGTCGCCCAGGATGGCAGCCTCGACCCGGCCTTCCGGGCCTTGGCGCTCGCCCTGCCCTCCGAGGACGATCTGGCCCAAACCCTGCACAGCAGCGGCGTCACCCCGGACCCGGATGCGATCCATGCTGCCCGCAAGAGCCTGCTTCAGGCTATGGCAACCCATGGCGAAGCCCCCCTTGCGAAGCTTTACGAAGAGATGGCCGTGCCCGGTCCCTATACCCCGGATGCCACCGCCGCCGGCCAGCGCGCCCTGCGCGGCACGGCGCTGCGCCTGCTGTCGGAGACCGATGACGGCGCGCGGGCCAAGGCGCAGTTCCTCGGCGCGGACAACATGACAGAACAGCTTTCGGCCTTCGGCGCGCTCCTCAGCATCGGCAAGGGCACCAATGCGGTCAGCACCTTCTACGAGCAATGGTCCGGCGACCGGCTCGTGATGGACAAATGGTTCGCCCTGCAGATCTCGCTTGCCGCCCCCGACAAGGCCGTGCGCGCCTGCAAGGCCCTGACCGCGCATCAGGATTTCGACTGGAAAAACCCGAACCGCTTCCGCAGCACCCTCGGCGCACTCACCATGAACACAGCGGGCTTCCACACGGCCACGGGCGAAGGCTATGAACTCTTGGCAGATTGGCTGATCCGGCTCGATCCGCTCAATCCGCAAACCGCCGCCCGCATGTCGAGCGCCTTTGACAGCTGGACGCGCTATGACGAGAAGCGCCAGCGCCTGATCAAGATCGAGCTGGAGCGGATCGCCGCCACCCCGGGCCTGTCGCGGGACGTCACCGAAATGGTCGGGCGCATCCTCGCCGCCTGACCCCAACGCCAAAGACGGAGGACCGCGTGTCCCATCTCCTCATCACCGGCGCCAGCGCGGGCATCGGCGCCGCCTGCGCCCGGCTCGCGGCCCGACCGGGCCTGCACCTCTCGCTCCACTACCGCTCCGATGCCGAGGGCGCGGCGGCTGTGGCTGCCGAGTGTCAGGCGGCGGGCGCCACCACATCGCTCCATGCGGCCGATATCGGTGATCCGGACCAGATCACCCGGCTCTTTGACGAGATCGACGCGGTGAACCATCCGCTCACCGGCCTGATCAACAATGCCGGGATCGTGGATGTGCCTGCCCGGGTCGATGAGATGAGCGCCGCGCGCGTCACGCGCATGTTCGCCGTCAACACCGTGGGCGCGATCCTTGTGGCGGGCGCTGCCGTGCGCCGCATGTCCACCCGCCATGGCGGACCCGGCGGCGCCATCGTGAACCTCTCCTCCGCTGCCGCGCGCCTCGGCTCCCCGAACCAATACGCCGACTACGCCGCCTCCAAAGGCGCGATCGACACCTTCACCAAGGGCCTCGCCCTCGAGGTTGCAGGGGAAGGCATCCGCGTCAACGCGGTCCGCCCGGGCATCATCACCACCGAGATCCACGCCAAGGGCGGCCTGCCCGACCGCGCCGCAGATCTCGCCCACACTGTCCCCCTTGCCCGTCCCGGCAGCGCCGAAGAGGTCGCCCGCGCCATCCTCCACCTGCTCTCGGAGGAGGCCAGCTACACCACCGGCGCGCTCCTCGATGTGGCGGGCGGGCGCTAACCTCCTTAAGTCTGTAAATATCCCGGGGAGAGCGCGAGAGGGGCTGGCCCCTCTCGCCCACCGCGACGCGCGGAGCGCGGCGCAAACCCTCACGTGCCGGGCAGAGCCCGGCTCCGCTAAGCCAATTCAGCTTTCGTAACGGGTGTTGCCGCGCCGGTTCGTGTCCAGCGGCAAATCCATATGCAAGGGCTGATGCGCGCGCTGGGAGCAGCTCTGGCGCGGGCACATCTGGCAATTGATCCCGATCTTCCAAAAGAGGTTTGCATCGCTCAGCCGATAGGGCGCCGCATAACCGATCCGCTCCGCATGGCTGAGCTCGCAGCCCAAGGCCACCGCCAGCCGCCGCTCCTGCGTATCGCGGCTGAAGACCGGGCGATCCGTGGTCCGGCTGATGGTGAAGAACTGCTCCCCATCGGGCAGTTCCACGAATTGCGGCAGGATCACGCCGGGCGAGGTGAACGTATTGTGGATGTTCCAGACCGGACAGGCCCCGCCATACTCGGCAAGATGAAACGACGTGGAGTTGAATCGCTTCGTAACATTTCCCGCCTTGTCGATCCGCATGAAGAAAAACGGCACCCCCTTGGCCCCGTCCCGCTGCAAAGTGGTGAGCCGATGGCAGACTTGCTCGAAGGCGACGGAAAACGCCGCCGCAATCCGGTCCACGTCGTATCGCGTGCGCTCCGCCAACTCGAGAATCGCCTCATAGGGCATCAAAAGGGCCGCCGCGAAATAGTTGGCCAGCTCCACCCGGCAGCGCGCCAGACCGGACTTCTCCGACAGGCCCGCACCCGCCGTCAGACTGTCAAAAATCTCGGGAAACTCTACCAACCCCAGCACATGGGCCAGCTGGAAAATCCGGTTCGGATGGTCCAGCGCTTCGGACAGGCGCAGCCGTTTCGCCTCCTCATCATAGACCCGCAGACTGTCGGGCATATCATGGATCCGCTCCAGCGTGACGGTGATCCCATGCTGCCGGTTGAGCCGCTCCTTGAGGTCGGAATAGACATCATCCGGCCCGCCCGGCATGGCAGCGCGAACAGCTTCGGCCGCGCATTCCAGCTCATCGAAGTGATTGCGATGATTGCGAAAAAAGTCGTGGATGATCGTCTCGGGCGAGGTCGCCACAAGATCGGGTAAGCCCCCATCGGAGCCCATGCGCATCACCTTCTCCAGGGTCGCGCGATGGGACTGATGAAGCTGTAAGAACCGGGTCACCAGCTTGGGCGCATGATCCAGTGCCGCGCGCAGCTCGGTCAGATCCGGCGCCCCATCGTCAAAGACAGGATCCTGCATCGCGTGGCGCAGATCCGTGAGCTGCGTGGCCGCGTCGTCCTTGACCAGATCCCGCCAATCAACGTTGTAGGTCTCGGTCAGCGCCATGAGCATCTGAACCGAGAGCGAGCGCTGGTTATTCTCCAGAAGGTTCACATAGGCCGCCGACACACCGAGGGCCTGGGCCATCTCCGCCTGTGTCTGATTGCGTTCACGCCGCAGGGCCCGCAACCGGGGGCCCACCAGGGTTTTGCGCATGGCGAAACCTAACAAGTTTACAAATATCAGCTCTGTTACTCAGACATATAACACGCCAACCCGAAATCCAGTGAAATCTCCGGAACAGCGCTCCATGTTGCACCTCACGCCCAGCACGGGGCGCGGCCCTCACGGGTCGCTCAAAGGTCATCAGGGAGGACACCATATGACATTCAACTTCACCCGCCGCGCCGCTATGGCCGTTGCCGCCGCCGCCGCGACATCCCTTGCCGCCCCTGCCGTGGCCGATGATGACTGGAAGCCGAACAAGCCCATCGAAATGGTCATCATGGCCGGTCAGGGCGGTGGTGCGGACCGCCTCGCGCGTCTGTTCCAGTCGATCATTCAGAAGGAAAACTTGGCCTCCATGCCCGTCCTGCCCGTAAACAAGGGCGGTGGCTCCGGTGCCGAGGCGCTGCGGTACCTCAAGGACAAGCCCGGTGACGCCCACACCATCATGGCGACGCTTAACAGCTACTACACCACCCCGATCCGCACGGATATCGGCGTCGACATCTCCGAATACACCCCGTTGGCGCGCATGGCGCTCGACACCTTCGTGCTCTGGGTCAATGCCGATAGCGACATCAAGACCCTCGATGATTACGTCGCCGCCGTGCAGGCAGCAGGCGGCACATGGAAGATGGGAGGCACCGGCACCGGGCAAGAGGACAGCCTTGTGACCGCGATGCTCGAGAAAGAGTTCGGCATCAAGCACACCTATGTGCCCTTCAAGGGGGGCGGCACCGTGGCCAAAAACCTCGTGGGGGGGCATATCGATGCGACCGTGAACAACCCGTCCGAGCAGATGGGCTTCTGGAAGGCCGGCAAGGTCCGTCCGATCGCCGCCTTCACGCCCGAGCGTCTCGCGGTCTTCCCGGACGTGCCGACGGCCACCGAGCTTGGCCATGACATCGTCTACTGGATGCAGCGCTCCTTCGTCGGTCCCAAGGACATGCCCGCCGAGGCCGTGGCCTATTACACCGCCATGTTCGAAGGCCTGGCCCAGACCGAGGAGTGGAAGACCTATACCGAGGAGAAGGCGCTCATGTCCGACTTCCTCACCGGGGACGCCCTGCAGGCCTATTTCCTCGAGGAGCGCGACAAGCACGCCGCGATCCTGAAGGAAATGGAAGGTGAAACCGGCTCGTAAGATCCCCTACGCCGGACAGAGCGCGGGCGGCCCCGGAGGCGGCCCGCGCTTGCGCATAAGAACAAGCATTCACAAGGGGTTGGGGTATGCTGAAAGCCGAAAGCCTGATCGCGATGGCCCTGATGGGTCTGTCGGGATATTTCATGATCCACGCATTGGTCTTGCCCATCGGATGGGTCGAATATGAGGGCCCCGGGGGCGGGGCGTTTCCCTTCTGGCTCTCGGGCGTGATGCTGCTCGCCTCGGCGGGCGTGCTGGTCAAATCCCTGCGCGCGGCAGAGCCCGACGACGCAGAGCCCTTCTTTGACCCCGAAACCCGCCGCTCGGTCTTTGCGGTCTCGGCATCGGTGATCCTGACCATCGCGATCCTGCCCTTTGTCGGGGCCTATGTGGCACTGCCGCTTTTCATGCTGTGGTATCTACGGATCTTTGGCGGCCATGGCTGGCGGCTGACGGCGATCCTGACCATCAGCGTGCCGGTCTTCATCTTCTTCTTTTTCGAAGTGACCCTGAAAATCCTGCTGCCCAAGGGCGTGACGGAACCGCTGTTCCTGCCGCTCTATGCTGCGTTTTTCTAAAGGACCCCGGACATGGATATCTTTGCTCTGTTGGCCGACGGGTTCGCCACATCCCTGAGCCCGCTCAACCTTTTCATCGTCATCATCGGGGTGACGGTGGGCCTCTTCATCGGCGCGATGCCCGGGCTCGGCTCGGTGAACGGGGTGGCGATTGTGCTGCCCCTGACCTTCGTGGTCCCGCCCGCCTCCGCCATCATCTTTCTCGCCGCGATCTACTATGGCGCCATGTATGGCGGCGCGGTGAGCTCGATCCTGCTGGGGATCCCCGGCGCATCCACGGCGGTCGCCACCACCTTTGACGGACGCCCCATGGCGCAAAAGGGTCAGGCCGGTCTCGCCCTGATCGCGGCGGCCGTGGCCTCCTTCGTGGGCGGTACGATCTCGGTCATCCTGTTCACCGCCTTTGCGGCACCGCTTGCGGATCTGGCGCTCGCCTTTGGACCAGCGGAGGAGTTCGCGCTCGTCCTTCTGGCCTTCACCACCTTCGTGGGACTGGGCGGAGACGACCCGCTGAAAACGGTGATCATGATCTGTCTGGGTCTCGTGCTGAGCACCGTGGGCCTTGATCTGATTTCCGGCCAGCCGCGCCTGATCTTCGGGGATATGCCGGGCTTTTATGCCGGGATCTCCTTCCTGGTGCTGGCCATCGGCGTTTATGGGATTGGCGAGGTGCTCCACACGATCGAGACCTCGAAATCCGCGCCGCAAGTTACGCCCGCCAAGATCACATTCTCGGAGCTGCGCGCGGGTCTCGCGCGGATGAACCAGCTATGGAGGACCATGTCCATCGGCTCCTTCCTCGGGTTCTTCGTGGGGATGCTGCCCGCCGCCGGGGCGACGCCCGCCTCTCTCATGGCTTATGGGATTGCGCGGACGACCTCGAAGAAGGGCAAGAATTTCGGCAAGGGCGAGATCGAGGGCGTCGCCGCCCCGGAAACCGCAAATAACGCGGCTTCGACCGGCTCGCTCCTGCCGATGCTGACCCTGGGCATCCCGGGCTCGCCCACCACCGCGCTGCTGCTTGGGGGCATGGTGATGTGGGGCCTCGTGCCCGGACCGATGCTCTTTATCGAGCAGCCGGATTTCGTCTGGGGCCTGATCAGCTCGCTCTATACGGCCAATGCGGCGGCGGTTCTGATTAATCTCGCGCTGATCCCGCTCTTTGTCTGGGCCCTGCGTATGCCCTTCACCGTGCTCTGCGCCATTGTCATCGTGCTCTGCATCGTGGGCGGTTTTGCCCCGAGCCAGAAGCTCCATGATGTGTGGCTGATCGCAGGTTTCGGCATTGCGGGCTACATCCTGCGCAAGGCGGATTATCCGCTCGCGCCTCTGGTGCTGGCGCTGGTGCTCGGGCCGCTGATGGAGAAAAGCTTCCGCCAGACGTTGGTGATGGAGCAAGGCAATGTGTTTGCATTTGTCGAGCGTCCGCTCTCGGCTACATTCATGCTGCTGGCGCTGATTTTCTTCCTGCTTCCGCTGCTGAAATATGTCAGAAAGCCGGGCAAGAACCAGGTTCCGGCGGAGTAAGCCGAACCCAATCCAGGGGCCCTCGGGAGCGGGCCCCTCAGACCCATCGCGGACCAACCCGCCGGAGCAACCCCGGCGCCCGCGTGTGCGACGCAGAAAGACGAGGGGAGTTTTCATGGCACAGACGGTTTCTGAGCTCATCGCAACCCATGGGGAGGATGCGCCCGCCATTGGCGCCCCCGAGCGCGACTGGCTGAGCTATGGCGGGCTGCGTGCGCAATCGGCGGCCACGCGCGATGCGCTGCACGCCGCAGGGGTCGGTCGCGGCGACCGGGTGGCGATCGTGCTGCCCAACGGTCCCGAGATGGCCTCGGCCTTTGTGACCATCGCCCAGACGGCGACCACCGCGCCCTTGAACCCGAGCTACCGGCAGGAAGAGTACGAGTTCTACCTGAGCGATCTGAACGCCAAGGCAATTGTTCTGGCCGAGGGTTATGACGGCCCGGCTCTGGCGGCGGCGCAAAGCTCTGGCCTAACTGTGATCCGGTTGAGTTTTGACGCGGCCCAGCCGGCGGGGACCTTTACCCTGACGCCAGAAGGCAACGCCGGGACAGCGGATACTGCGACGCCCGAGCCGGGCGATGTGGCGCTGATCCTGCACACGTCCGGAACAACGTCGCGGCCCAAGATCGTTCCGCTTTTGCAATCCAATGTGGCGGCCTCGGCGGCCAATATCCGCGCCTCGCTGGAGCTGACCCCGGCGGATCGCTGCATGAATGTCATGCCGCTCTTCCATATCCATGGGCTGATCGCGGCGGTGTCGGCCTCGCTGGAGGCGGGCGCGTCGATCTGGTGTACGCCGGGCTTCAATGCGCTGGCCTTTTTTGGGCAGCTCGAGACCTGCAAGCCGAGCTGGTACACCGCTGTGCCGACCATGCATCAGGCGATCCTGAGCCGCGCGGGCCGCAATGCCGAGATCATCGAGGGCGCCAATCTGAGGTTCCTGCGGTCTTCTTCCGCCTCCCTGCCCCCGCCCGTGATGGCCGAGCTGCAAGAGACCTTTGGCGCGCCGGTGATCGAGGGTTACGGCATGACCGAGGCGACCCATCAGATGTGCTCCAACCCGCTGGGCTTTGACACGCAGAAGGCCGGATCCGTGGGTGTGCCCGCCGGACCGCTAGTGCGGATCGCCCATGAGAGCGAGGATGTTCTGATCGACAGCGCCACGATTGGCGAGGTCGTGATCTCGGGGCCGAATGTGACGCCAGGCTATGAGGGCAATCCGGACGCCAATGCCAAGAGCTTTTTTGAGGCCGAGGGCGCGCGCTGGTTCCGGACCGGCGATCAGGGGGCCTTTGATGGGGATGGCTATCTGTCCCTGACCGGACGCCTGAAGGAGATCATCAATCGCGGTGGCGAGAAGGTCTCGCCGCTCGAGGTCGATGCGATCCTACTGGACCACGCGGAGATTGCCCAGGTCGTCACCTTCGCCCTGCCCCACCCCAAGCTCGGCGAGGAGGTCGCGGCTGCCGTGGTGCTGACCGAAGGCTCCGAGATGACCGAGCGGGATATCCGCGATTTCGCCGCCTCGCGGCTGGCGGATTTCAAGGTGCCGCGCAAGGTCGTGCTGCTCGATGAGTTGCCCAAGGGGGCCACGGGCAAGATCCAGCGCATCGGGATGGCCGAGAAGCTCGGACTGGTGGAACAGGCGGCCTGAGCCGCGTCTGGTCCGAACGGAACGCCGGTGGCGCCTGCGGGACGCCTCCGGCGGGAGTATTTCAGGAACAATGAAGAAGAACGCGCGCGAGCAGGCGGGCGTGGGAGAGGTCTATGAAGATCTGTGTATTCGGCGCTGGCGCCATTGGCGGCTATATGGGCGTGAAACTGGCGCAGGCCGGGGCGGATGTGAGCCTTGTGGCGCGCGGCCCGCATCTGGCGGCGATGCAGGCCAATGGGCTGACCCTGATCGAGGAGGGCGACCAGCGCAGCAATGTGTCGGTCACCGCCTCGGACAACCCGGAGGATCTGGGCCCGCAGGACTATGTGATCGTCACGCTCAAGGCCCATTCCGTACCACCCGTTGTGCCCAAGATGCAGCCGCTGATCGGGCCGGAGACGACCATCGTGTCAGGGGTGAACGGGGTGCCCTGGTGGTATTTCCACAAGGTCGGCACGGATCTGGAGGGGACACGGCTGGCCTCGGTGGATCCGGGCAATGCCCAATGGGACGGGTTCGGCCCCGACCGGGTTCTGGGCTGTGTGGTTTATCCCGCTGCTGAGGTGATTGAGCCCGGCGTGATCAACCATATCGAGGGCAATCGGTTCTCCCTGGGCGAGCCCTCGGGCGAGCGGTCGGAGCGGGCCATGGCGCTTTCCAAGGCGCTGTCCTCGGCGGGTCTGAAGGCGCCTGTGCGGCCACGGATCCGTGACGAGATCTGGGTGAAGCTGTGGGGGAACCTCTCGTTCAACCCGATCTCGGCGCTGACCCATGCGACGCTCGATGTGCTCTGCACCGATCCCGGCACGCGCGCGGTGGCCAAGGGCATGATGCTGGAAGCGCAGGAGATCGCTGAGAAGCTGGGCGTGAAGTTCCCGATCGATGTGGAGAAACGCATCGATGGCGGCGCGGCGGTGGGGGCACACCGGACCTCCATGTGGCAGGATCTCGACCAGGGGCGACCCATGGAGATCGACGCGCTGGTCACCTCCGTGCAGGAGCTCGGGCGTCTGACCGAGACCCCAACGCCGACGATCGACACGGTGCTGTCGCTCGTGGCCTTGCGTGGCAAAACCGCCGGGCTCTACTAAGCACGAAAAAGGGCGCGCAGCCCGCGCGCCCTGAGGGGCCTGGTTCCGTGAGTGGGCTCAGGCGTCGGCCGTCTCGGCGACCTTGTCCTTGAAACTGGCAAAGAACTTGGCAGAGAGCTTTTTCGCCGTGGCCGCCACCAGACGCGAGCCGAGCTGCGCCAGCTTGCCACCGATCTCGGCCTTGGCGGTGTAGCTGAGCAGGGTCTCGGACCCGCGATCTTCCAGCACCACATCCGCGCCACCCTTGGCAAACCCCGCCGCCCCGCCCGAGCCCTCGCCCGCGAGCGAGAACCGCTCCGGCGCGCCGCTGGGATCGAGGGTCACATGGCCCGTGAAACGCGCCTTGACAGGCCCGATCTTGAGCACGACCTTTGCCTCCAGCTCGGTTTCCGAATGCTGGATCAGCTCTTCACATCCCGGGATGCAGTCGCGCAGGATCTCCGGGTCGTTCAGCGCGGCATAGACCGTGGCGCGGGGCGCGGGGATCTCGATCTCATCGATCAGGTTCAAGGACATGGCGTGCTCCTCTCAGCAACAGGGAAACTTGATGCGGCTCAGCACATCGGCCTGAGCCTTGGTGGGCCGCAAGCGGGCCAGAAACCGGCGCAGGGCCCTCATGCGCCCGCCTCCCGTTGGGGGCTGCGGCGGGCCGCGACGATCTCCGCGAGAATCGAGAGCGCGATTTCCTCCGGCGTGATGGCCTTGATGTCGAGCCCGGCGGGCGCCTTGACCCGGTCGAGCAGGTCAGGCGCGATGCCATCGGCCTCGAGCCGGGCGCGCAGGGTGGCGAATTTCCGGCGGCTGCCGACAAAGGCGATATAGCTGCCTCCGGCGGCGAGGGCCGCGCGCAGGGCCGCCTCGTCGCCCTTCCCCTGGGTCGCGATCACCAGAAAGCGCGCCGCATCGGCGCCCGTGTCAAAGGCATAGCTGTCAGCGAGGCGCACGCCCTCGGGCGCTTCCTCGGCCGACAGGCCTGGTGCGGCGAGGGCAAGGTCGAAATCGAACCCGGCCCCAAGCCGGGCCAGCGCCCGCGCCACGGGCCCCGCGCCGCAAATCTGCAGGACCGGTCGCGGCAAGACAGGTTCCACGAACACATCCATCGACCCTTTGGAAGGGCAGCCATTACGGGCGAACCGGACGCCCGCGCGTTCTTCGCCGGGGGCGACGCCCTCAGCCTCGAGGATTTCTTCGGGGCGCAGGGACAGAAAGCGGGTCTCGCCATCGGCGACGGCCTCCCGCGCGGCGCGACCAATGGCACCCCGGATGCAGCCACCGCCGACCCAACCGGCGAGGATCTCGCCGTCGGCTGAGACCAGCGCCTTGGCCCCGGGCTTGGCCGAGGTGGCCTCGAGCGTGCGCACCACGGTGGCGACAGCGAAGGCGCGGCCCTCCGCGCGCAGCCCTGCGATCTCACGGTCCAGAGCGTCCATCAGATCCCTCCCAGATGTGATTCAAGCGCGGCCAGATCGCTGAGCGTGGCCGCCGGTGCGAAGAGATCGAGATGGGGCATGGCCGCCGCCATCGCGCTTGAGACGGGCGCATAGTCCCGCCATGATTTCAACGGGTTCAGCCAGATCACCTTGCAACCGCGGCGCTTCAGACGCGCCAGCGCTGCGCCGGTCTGCCCGGTCTCGCCGGTGTCGTAGCCATCGGAGAGGATCAGCACGACCGTCCGGTTGTCCACGAAGCGGCGGGCATAGGTGCTGGCATAGGTGTCAAGCGCCGCGCCGATCTTCGAGCCGCCCCCGAACCCGTCCGCCAGCAGGCTCAACCGGTTCAGGGCGCGGATTGGGTCGTCGTCGCGCAGCGCGCCGGTGATCCGCACCAGCCGCGTGTGAAAGAGATAGGCGTCCGAGGCGGGATCGGCCCGCATCAGCCCCGCGAGAAAGGCGAGGAAGACCCGGGCATAGACCGTCATGGAGCCCGACACGTCGCAGAGTGCTGCAATCTTCACCGGACGATCTGGGCGGCGGCGGCGGGCAAGGCGCAAAGGCTCCCCGCCCGTGGCCAGAGACCGGCGGATCGTCCGCCGGAAATCCACGCCCGGGCCACGGGTCGCGGCCTTTCGACGGCGGGAGCGTTGGTCGCGCAGGGCTCGCCCCAAGCGTTCGGCGACCCGCTCGGCGGCGCGGATATCCGCAGCCGAGACGACCTCGCGCAGATCCTTCTTCATCATGTTCTCGATACCGGAGGCGACAAGCTTGCCCTCGCCATCGGCCTCGGCCTCGCCCTGCCCGTCTTCCGGGCTCTCGGCGCGGCCCCGTCCTCCGGACTGGGGTCCTTCGGCAAACTCCGAGGAACTGTTTTGCGGCGTGGGGGCCTTGGGGCTCGGGACAGCTTTTTCCCGCACCCGCCCGCCGCTCAGCCAATAGGCGTCGAAGAGTGCGTCGAACTCCGCGACCTCCGCCTGATTGCCCGCGCAAACCGCGCGCAGAGCGGCCCGGGCGGTGCGGGGCGTGGTGCAGTCAACGCAAGACAGCGCCTCCATCCCCAGCTCGGTAGCCCCCACGCCGAGCGTCATGCCATGGCTGCGCAGATGGGCCATGAACCCGGCCATCCGCGCCGCAGGCCCTTCGTCCCGGGCGGCAAAGCGGGTGACGCGGCTCATGCCGCCTTCCCCGCGAGCCGCTGGGCCACCTCAAGCGGCAGAGCATCGCGATCCGTCCGGGTTTTCAGCAAGGTCGCGAGGGTCGCGCCCAGCACCTGCGGATCATCGTTGAGATCAGCGATCCCCAGCCCGGAGAGCGCGGCAGCAAAGTCGAGCATCTCGGCGATGCCCGGTTTCTTCTCCAGATCCTCGCGCCGCACGGATTGCACGAAGCCCACGATCTGCGCCGCCAGATGGTCGGCGATCTCGGGACAACGCGCGATGAGGATCTCAAGCTCTGTCTCGCGGCTGGGATAGTCCACATAGGCATAGACGCAGCGCCGGCGCAGCGCATCGCTCAGGTCTCGGGTCCCGTTCGCGGTCAGGATCACCGTGGGGCGCGTGACGGCCTTCAGGGTGCCGAGCTCGGGCACGGTGATCTGGTACTCGGACAGGATTTCCAGCAGGTAGGCCTCGAACTCTTCATCCGCCCGGTCAATCTCGTCGATGAGCAGAACCGGGGACTTTTCCTGCCGGATCGCGGCCAGCAGAGGCCGTTCCAGCAGGAACTCCTCGGAAAAGACGCGCTCTTCCGCAGCGCGCGCGCCCGCCCCATCCTCGGCGGCAGCGCGGATCGCCAAGAGCTGCCGCTGGTAGTTCCATTCATAGATCGCGTGAGAGGCGTCGAGCCCTTCATAGCATTGCAGGCGGATCAGGCGCGTGTCCTGCACGGCGGCCAGCACACGCGCGACCTCGGTCTTGCCAACGCCCGCCGCCCCCTCCAGCAGGAGGGGTCGCCCGAGACGCCCGGCGATATGCAGGGCCATGGCGAGATCATCCGAGGCCACATAGCCCGTCTCCCCCATGGCCCTTTGCAAGTCGGTCCAATTGGTCATGTCATCACCGACGGTCCGCGAGGGCAGGACGGCTTGCACGCCTCCCTCGCGTCCCCTCGCTCCTCAGCCGTGGAGGCCGAGATCGTTGGCGGTCTTCCAGATCCGCCAATGGTCATGGGGCATGTGGCTCTGCCGGAGGCCAAAGGCCCGGAAAGCGTCATGCACCGCGTTCGAGAAGGCCGGAACGCCCCCGACATTCGGGCTCTCGCCCACACCCTTGGCCCCGATCGGGTGATGGGGGCTCGGGGTCTCGGTGAAGTCGGTGGTGTAGTTCGGCGTCTCCCAGGCGGTCGGGATGAAGAAATCCATCAACGTCCCGGTCTTGCAGTTGCCGATATCGTCATAGGCAATTTCCTGGCCCATGGCGATGGCGAGCGCCTCGGTCAGGCCCCCATGGACCTGCCCCTCGATGACCATCGGGTTGATCCGGGTGCCGCAATCATCCAGCGCATAGAACTGCCGGATTTCATGCTCGCCCGTGTCCACGTCGATCTCCATGACGCAGATATAAGCCCCGAACGGATAGGTCATGTTGGGCGGGTCGTAGTAGCTGACCGCCTCGAGCCCAGGCTCGACGCCTGGAATGGCCTGATTATAGGCCGCATAGGCGACCTCCTGGATCGTCTTGAACCGCTCCGACGCGCCCTTGACCACGAAGCGATCCACGTCCCATTCCACATCGTTGTCATGAACCTCGAGCAGATAGGCCGCAATCATCTGCGCCTTGGCGCGGATCTTGCGCCCCGCCAGCGCGGTCGCCGCCCCCGCCACCGGGGTCGAGCGAGAGCCGTAGGTCCCGAGACCGTAAGGTGCGGTATCGGTGTCACCCTCCTCGATGGTGATGCTGTCGGCGGGGATGCCGGTCTCCGACGCGAGGATCTGAGCAAAGGTTGTTGCATGCCCCTGCCCCTGACTGATCGTGCCGAGCCGCGCGACCGCAGAGCCGGTCGGGTGAATGCGGATCTCGCAGCTGTCGAACATGCCCATCCCGAGGATGTCGCAGTTCTTCACCGGCCCCGCGCCGACGATCTCGGTAAAATGGGTCAGGCCAATGCCCAAGAGCTTGCGGGTCTCGCCGCGCTTGAAGGCCTCGACCCGCTCGGCCTGCTCCTTGCGAAGCCCTTCGTAATCGACCGCCGCCAGCGCCTTGTCCCAGGCGGTATGGTAGTCGCCACTGTCGAACTCCCAGCCGAGCGCGGACTGATAGGGGAACTGATCGGTCTTGATAAAGTTGATCCGGCGCAGCTCTGCCGCGTCCATATCCAGCTCCATCGCCAGCACTTCGATCATCCGCTCGATGAAATAGGCGGCTTCGGTGACGCGGAAGGAACACCGATAGGCCACGCCCCCCGGGGCCTTGTTGGTATAGACCCCGTCGACGCCCACATAGGCCACCGGAATGTCATAGGACCCGGTGCAGATATGGAAGAACCCGGCGGGAAACTTGGTGGGGTCGGCGCAGGCGTCGAAGGCCCCGTGGTCGGCGGTCACATGGCAGTGCAGCCCGGTGATCTTGCCCTCTTTGGTCGCCGAAATCTTGCCCTTCATCCAGTAATCCCGGGCGAAGGCCGTGGCCATCAGGTTGTCCATCCGGTCCTCGATGAACTTCACCGGCTTGCCGGTGACAATCGAGGCCACGATGGAGCAGACATAGCCCGGATAGACCCCGACCTTGTTGCCGAACCCGCCACCGATATCGGGCGAGATCACGCGGATATTGTGCTCTTCGATCCCGGACAGGAGCGACGCCACGGTCCGCACCACATGGGGGGCCTGGAACGTGCCCCAGAGGGTAAGCTTGCCATTCACCTTGTCCATGCTCGCCACGGAGCCGCAGGTCTCCAGCGGACATGGGTGCGTCCGGTGGTAATAGACCATCTCCTCTGCCACGACCTCGGCATTGTCGATCACCTGTTCGGTGGCGGCCTTGTCGCCCTCCTCCCAGAGGAAAATGTGGTTGTGATGACGGCGGGGGCCATGGGCGCCATCGGCCCCGGGCTCCAGATCCTCGCGCAGGACGATGTCCGATTTCAGCGCTTCGAACGGATCGACCAGCACGTCGAGCTCTTCATACTCGACCTCCACCAGCTCCACCGCATCGGCGGCGATGTAGCGGTCCTCGGCCACGACAAAGGCGACCTCCTGCCCCTGAAACAGCACCTTGCCATCGGCCAGCACCATCTGCTTGTCGCCTGCGAGCGTCGGCATCCAGTGCAAGCTCAGAGGCTCCAGATCCTTGGCGGTCAGCACCGCGACCACGCCGGGCAGCGCCATGGCAGCCTCGATATTGATCGAAACCACCCGCGCATGGGCATAGGGGGAGCGCACGAAATCCCCGTGCAACATGCCGGGCAGCTTCACGTCATCGACATAGTTGCCCTTGCCTTGCGTGAACCGCGCATCCTCGACCCGCTTGCGCGAAGACCCGAGACCCTTGAGCTTTTCGACCCGCTCCTCGCGGGTGGGAGACATATCATTCATTCTGCAGCCTCCTTCGCGGCATTCATCTCGGACGCAGCGGCCAGGATGGATTTGACGATGTTCTGGTACCCGGTGCAGCGGCAGAGATTACCGGCCATGCCAAAGCGCACCTCCTCCTCGGTCGGGTTCGGGTTTTCCTGCAGGAGCCGATGCGCCCGGGTGATCATCCCCGGCGTGCAGTAGCCGCATTGCAGCCCGTGATGCTCCTTGAACATCCGCTGCAGCACGTGGAGGTCATCGGGATCGCCCAGCCCCTCCACCGTGGTGATGTCAGCCCCGTTGGCCTGGGCCGCGAACACGGTGCAGGCTTTGACGGATTTGCCGTCCATCTCCACCGTGCAGGCCCCACAATGGGAAGTCTCGCACCCGACATGGGGGCCGGTGATGTTCAGCCGCTCCCGCAACACGTAGATCAGCAGCTCGCGCGGTTCGGCCAGCATTTCTTCCTGCTTGCCGTTCACGGTCATCTTGATGTGCATCTTGCTCATGTCTCTCTCCCTCACGCGCGCGACCAGGCGCGGGCAATCGCCCGGCCAAGGATCACGCCCGCCACATGGCGTTTAAACTCGATCGGCCCGCGATTGTCGGGCATCGGGTCGATATCGTTCAGCATCGCAGCCACAGCGGCCTTCACCGCCTCCGCATCGCAGCAAGTGCCCGAGAGGGCGGCCCCAGCGGCCTCGGAATAGACCGGCGTATCGCTCAGGTTCGTCATGGCGATATCCACCTTGCCCGCGACCATCCCATCCTTCTCGATCAGGACGGCGGCGGCGGCGGTGGCATAGTCGCCGATCTTCCGCTTTTGTTTTTCATAGGCGAAGCCCTTGGCATGGGCGTCAAAGGCGATCTTGGTCAGGATTTCTTCGTCCTCGCGCAGGGTCGTATAGGCGCCTTCGAAGAACTCCCGCGCCGCAACCTCGCGGGACCCGTCCGGACCCAACAGGGTGAAAGTGGCATCCAGCGCCTGCATCAGGCCGGGCATGTCATTGCCCGGATCACCATTGGCGACGTTCCCGCCCACGGTCCCCATATAGCGCACCTGCGGATCCGCGATCTGCTCTGCCGCCTCGCGCAGGAGCGGTGCCGCAGCGTTGAGCGCGTCCGAGGTGATCAGCGCATGCTGGGTGACCATCGCGCCAATGGTGATCCGGGCGCCCTCGACCGAGATCTCGCGCAGCTCGGCGATGTCCTGCAGATCCACCAGATGCTCAACCGCGGCCATGCGCAGCTTCATCATCGGGATCAGGCTGTGCCCGCCCGCGAGACAGCGCGCCTCGTCACCATGTGTCTGCAACACGCTGAGCGCTGCGGCCAGGTCCGTCGGCCGGTGGTATTCAAAACCCGATGGTATCATCGCGGGGGTCCTCCTCTGGGTCGGGGGCGTCTTGGGCGCCCATCTGCCGTGGGTTGCGACGCTAGTGCGGCGCCCTGCCGCAGACCCACCGCCGACGCATGGATCGAGAGGCGCATTTCACGAGTTGCGCATATGGCGCACGAGTTGCGAGGGCCCTCGCGCATGAGGCGAAAGCGGGTCTGGGCGGACCTGCGATGCGGTGGTGTGACGAAAGGAAAGGGCCGCGCGGGGTCAGACGAGGCCGAGGGCGAGGCGCACATCCTGCAGCCGGGAGCGGCTGACTGGCACCTTTTCGAGCGCGCCGGATGCGTCGAAAAACACGACGCCATTATCCTTCTTGCGCTCGAATCCGGTGACATGGGCCGGGTTCACGAGGTAGCTGCGATGGGCCCGGACGAAGCGCCCCTTGGGCAGGCGTGCCTCCGCATCGGAGATCGACCAGGGGCAAAAGAGCTTCTGCGCGCCGCGATAGAGGATCGTATAATGCCCTTCAGCGCGGATCGCGGTGACGTCCTGGCTGTCCACGAAAAGCGTCCTGCCATCAAGCTCATAAGGAACGGACTTGATGTCTTGCGTCACCTCCACGGGTGCGGGGATCGGCTCCTCCTCGAGGGGGTGATCCGGCTCTGCCAAGGGCGCGCGCTGCTGCCCCTCCACCGCTGGGAGGAGCGTCACGCTGGACAGCAGGAACGCCCCGCAAATCACGAAGGCGATCACCGCCACGATCAGGGCCAGCGTCGCGTTGCTGATCAGCGGGCCGCCGGCGGACGCGCCCTCGATCGCCGTGAAGGAGGTGCCATACATGGCCACGAAATGCACCGCGAAGACTGCGAGCCCGAAGAAGAGCGTGCCGAGCAGGATGTTGCGATAGGTCCGCTCCCCATAGGCGATCCAAATCGCGGCCACCCCGAGCAGGATCGAAGCCGCTCCGGCCTCCAGCAATCCGATCAGGGTGTAGTCCGGTTGGCACAGGCGCATCCCCGACATGCCGATATAGTGCATGACCGGAATGCCGATCCCGACGCAGAGCCCGGCCAGGGTGATCGTTCGTCGAGACCTCGGGAGGAAATGCAGGATCAGCAGCGCCACCCCGACAATGAGGATCGCCACCAAGGCCGAGATCAGGGTGATCAGAGGGTCGTAGTAAAACAGGATCGGCAGTTGCAGCCCCAGCATGGCCACGAAATGCATCGCCCAGATCCCGCCCCCCAAGGCGACGGCGGCCATGGCGACCCGTGTCTTGCGCGGCCCCGCAGGCAGGGACGACGCCCCTTTCGTCAGGGACAATCCCGTGAACCCGGCCATGAGCGCGACCGCCAAGGACGCGGCCACCAGCCATCCATTATGGGACACCTCCAGCACGCGGCTCCCCTCCCCAGTTGCTCCGTGCAGGAAATAAAATAGGCCCAAGCCCGTCTGCCGTCCATCACATTAGAGTGTCACGCGCTCTGGACAGTTACCGGCAATAGGGTTGCGTGGCGGTCCAGGCCCGCATGGACTCGCGCTTGGAGGCGCTCAGCAACGGCGCCCAATCGGCGGCCACGCCCCCGCGCCCCTCGGCGATCACCCCATCGCGCGGCACGGTTACCGCCATGATGCGGATCGCGCAGGACAGGTTCGCCGGACCATCGAGCAAGGCGCTACCCGTGGTCGCCCGGCAGCCATAGCCCCGCGCCGTCGCCGGGGAGATTTGCGTCAGGCCGAACCACTGCCCGCCCCCGCCCACGGCCTCCGGGTTCCAGGTGCTCTCGTATTTCGCCAGCGCCGAGAGAAATCCGGTCCAGAAGGCTGCGCGATCCTCGGTATCTGCGCGCAGATAGGCCGGGCACCAGTCGCGGACATCCGCCGGGGTTCCCGCTGGCAGCGCCGCGCCATGGGTGGCGAGCGCGGCCAGCGCCGCCTCGGTCAGAACCTCCGCATCGGGGCGGAAATCCCATTGCGTCACCGGCAGATCCGAGGTCCCGCGCTCGGCCCGCCCGCTGCAGGCCGCCACAAGGCAGAGGCTGATCAGCCCCAAGAGCCGCGCGAGATAAGCCATGATCCGATCCCCTGTCCGATTATGCGCCAAAGCTGACCGATCCCGGGGGACAAGGCCAGCACCAAGCGCGGATATGGCAAAGATCGGCCAGCCGCGTCAGGGATTGATCGTACAGGAGCCGGTGCCGCTGGCCTGCACGCAGCCGCCCGTGCAGTTCGCCTCCACCAGGATCTCGGTACCATCGGTGCAGGTCACCACAACGACCCCGGCCTCATTGGTGTAGGCCCCGCAACTGCCCGTGTCGTTGCCCGTATCCAGCCGATAGGTCTTGTTCCCGCAATCAAGATCCATGACGGCCCGCTGCCGCCTCTCCTGTGTGCCGAAGGATTGCGGCCCGGGGCGTGTCGAGGCCTCCGGGCGGGCCTGCATCTGCAACTGGGTCTGGGCCATTGCCAGCTGCGGCGAGAGCATGCCGAGGAGGAGAAGGGTAAGAACGGCCCCGGTCCGTGCGTGAAACATCTGAGGAAATCGCATTGCTAAACTCCTTTTGCTGAAACCATGTCCGGAAGGCTGAGCGAAAGGGCGTTAGAGCAGAGTTAGAAAAAGGTGCCTCCCTCGACCCGCGATTTCCCGCGGCGGTTTGGCTGAGCTGTGTTAGGGTTACTGAACTGTTTCCTTAACGAGAGCTTTCCTTATGAAATTCCCATCCCTGATCTCTTGTCTTTTTTGCGCCGCAATGGCCAGCGCCGCCCATGCCACGCCAATCACCCTGACCGGTCTGGCGATCGGGGATCCGAACCCGGCGCAAGTGGTTGCCGAGACGACAACGAATGGCGATTTCCTGATCAGCGATATCGGGGGCAATCCGGGCCCGAGCCGCCTGAATGATGTAACAGACGAAGGCACGAGCTGGTCCTATGACCTCTCCGCGCAACTGAACGGAGGCGAGCTCAGCCAGGTGCTGTCCGCGACGTTGGTTCTTGATGCGAAGACCGGTGGCGACGCCCCGGTGACGGATCGCCTGTTCCTCGATGGTAAGTTCATCTCCAACCCGTTCGGCGGACCTGCGAATTTCGACAGTTTCACGGTCGAGCTGGACCTCCTGGCGCTCTATGGTGCCGATCACATCCTGCGGGCGGTGAACCGGGACAGCATCGTCAATTTCGGCCTCGGCAATGACAGCACGGCCACCCGCGCGGCGCTCACGATCAACGGCATTCTTGCGCCCGTGCCCCTGCCCGCCGGGGGCGGGTTGCTGATCGGCGCGCTCGGTGTGGTCGGCGGGCTCCGCCTTGCAAGGCGACAGCGCGCCCAGAGCCGCGCAATGCGCCTTGCCCCGCCCCCGCGCCTCCCCTAAAACCGCTGCGTTCACTGGCGGAGACAAACCATGCTCGACCTCACATATGACACCCCGAAGCCCAAGGTCATCGCGGGCGCGCGGGAGGATTGGGAACTGGTGATCGGGCTCGAAGTCCACGCCCAGGTCGCCACCAATGCCAAGCTGTTCTCCGGGGCCTCGACCCTGTTCGGCGCCGAGCCGAATTCCAACGTGGCCTTCGTGGATGCGGGCATGCCGGGGATGCTGCCGGTGATCAACGAGGAATGCGTGGCCCAGGCGGTGCGCACGGGTCTGGGCCTGAAGGCGGCGATCAATCTCCGCTCGGCCTTTGACCGCAAGAACTACTTCTATCCGGACCTGCCCCAGGGCTATCAGATCAGCCAGCTCTACCACCCGATCGTGGGCGAAGGCGAAGTGCTGGTGGAACTTGGCGATGGCACGGCCCGCGTGGTGCGGATTGAGCGGATCCATCTGGAGCAGGATGCGGGCAAGTCGATCCATGACATGGACCCGCACATGTCCTTCGTGGATCTGAACCGCACGGGCGTCGCCCTGATGGAGATCGTCTCGCGCCCGGACATTCGCGGCCCCGAAGAGGCTGCCGCCTATGTCTCGAAGCTGCGCCAGATCATGCGCTATCTCGGCACCTGTGACGGCAACATGCAGAACGGCAACCTGCGGGCGGATGTGAACGTCTCCGTCTGTCGGCCCGGCGACTACGAGAAGTATCAGGCGACGCAGGATTTCTCCCATCTCGGCACGCGCTGCGAAATCAAGAACATGAACTCCCTGCGTTTTATCCAGCAGGCGATTGAGCACGAGGCCCGCCGCCAGATCGCGATCATCGAGGATGGCGGCAGCGTCGATCAGGAGACCCGGCTCTATGATCCGGATAAGGGCGAGACGCGCTCCATGCGCTCCAAGGAAGAGGCGCATGACTACCGCTACTTCCCCGATCCCGACCTTCTGCCCCTGGAGATCGAGCAAGCTTGGGTCGATGACATCGCCTCTGCCCTGCCCGAGCTGCCCGATACGAAGAAGGCCCGCTTCATGGGGGAGTTCGGCCTGTCGGATTATGATGCGAGCGTGTTGACCGCCGACACCACCAACGCCGCCTATTTCGAGGCCGTGGCCGGTGAGGCGGGCGATGGCAAGCTCGCGGCCAACTGGGTGATCAACGAGCTCTTCGGTCGGCTGAAGAAAGAAGATCACGATATCGCGGACAGCCCGGTCTCTCCGCCGCAGCTCGCCGGGATCATCAAGCTGATCAAGGCCGATGCGATTTCGGGAAAGATCGCCAAGGACCTGTTCGAAATCGTCTATACCGAAGGCGGCGATCCAGCGGAGATCGTCGAGGCGCGTGGCATGAAGCAGGTCACGGACACCGGCGCCATCGAGGCGGCTGTGGACGAGATCATCGCTGCCAACCCGGCCCAGGTCGCCAAGGCCAAGGAGAACCCCAAGCTCGCGGGCTGGTTCGTGGGTCAGGTCATGAAGGCGACCGGCGGCAAGGCGAACCCCAAGGCGGTGAACCAGCTCGTCTCGGCCAAGCTGAGCCAGCAGTAACCCGCCCATGGGCCTGCGCCGCCCTCGCCCGAACCGCGATGCGGTGCTGGTCTATAACGAGCGGGTGAAGCTCTTTGCGACCTTCACCAATGCGCTCGCCTTGGGGCTGATCGGCTTTGCCATTCTGCGCCCGCTGACCGGCGCTTCCGCCGGGATGACAGCCTCCAGCCTGTGGTGGGGGCTCGCAGGACTGGTATTGCACGGCATTTCGCACTATATACTAGGGTACCTGAAGAAGGAGACGCGTGATCCATGACGCTCTTTGAATTCATCATACCCGTGCTCGCCCTGGCCCTCGCCGCCGGCGGCGCTTTCGTGCTGCGACGGGAACGGCGCAAGCTCGACACCCAACTCGCCCGCCAACACGCCGCCGAGTAACCCGAGAAGCCCCTCTTTTTCTGGTCAGTGCCCCCTCTGCGACGCGAGCGCGACATAGCGACATAGAGGCCCGTAACCACCTGCGATACCGCCTCCTTGTCCAACAGCCCGGTACATCCGGCACCATAGGCCAGCGCCAGTCCCACATACCCGGCCCGGTGACACCACAAGGCACCGCAGGCTTTCCTCACCTGATCTTCAAACCACTCTTTCATTGCCGTTCTCCACGGTTAAGCTGAGCGGGATCCCACCGGAGGGCTACTCCGGCATCGCGATGGGATCAGATTGACAGGTTTTGCCTTATCCACGTGAGGCGGCCTCCGGCGGAACAACAGGCGGAAACAGGCGGAATTGGTGTCTTCTTTCGGAAAACGCCTCGGTGCGCTGATCAAGGAGCGCCGAGAGGCAGGCGGCTTCACGCAAAGGGAGTTGGCGGAACAATCCTTTCCCGATCTCGAGGATCACGAGGGAAAAGAAAGACGTATCCGTGAGCTTGAATCCGGGACCGTAGATCGCCCTCAACCGCGCAACTATATGCCTATCTGTGAAACCCTCTCGATCAGCCGGGATCAGGTGCGCCAACTCAAAACCGCCATCGACGAGCAGGTCGAGACCAATGCAGAGCACCTCTTGCGGGAAAACGCGGCACTGGCGGAACAACTCAAGCTCTCCGAAGCCCTCGTTATTGCCCTCGCCTATGAATACGCCGAAGGCACACCGACGGAGTTCGATGCGGCCATGGCCGGTCTGCGCAACGCATTGAAAGTGGCGGCGGACGCGCGCGCCAAAGGACGGCTGCCAAGCAATGTGGACGACGCGCTGACAGAAATCATCGCCCGCGTGGATGCCCTCAACGACGCTGGCGAGATCGAGGCGGCCACCGCCGCCCTGCAAGACGAAGAAGAGCGCGCGTCCGCCGGTCTCGCCCGGCTCTATGACAAAGGTCTCGCTCAGGCGGTTCTAACCCGGAATGTCGATCTTGCGGTCTCTTATGAAGTCAAGCGCGTCACGCTTGAGACATCTGACCCGGCAGCCCTCTATGATGCCCTCGATACCATCCGTCAAAAACGGCAGGACTTGGGTTGCGACAAGGGCCTCGCCTTCGATCTGGAAGTTGCCATCGCTTTGGGTGACACCCTCCAAAACTGCGCGAGCGGCGACGAGGAGCGTGGCAAGGCCCTCGGAAACAAAGCCGTTGCCCTGGGGATACTTTCAGAACGGTTGCAATCATCTCACCATCTGACCTTGGCAATCGAGGCCAACGAAGAACTCCTAACAGTATTTACGCGTGAAGCGTTCCCAAGACGCTGGGCCACGACGCAGAACAATCTCGGCGCAGATCTGCAAACCCTCGGGGAACGGCAGGACGCCCCGGAAGCCATCACCCGTGCGATTTCAGCCTATGAGGCCGCTTTAGAGATTCGAACACGCCATACCCTCCCCTTCGATTGGGCCACGACACAAAACAATCTCGGGAATGCCCTCCAAGTCATAGGGAAGCGGCAAGGCGACCCAGAGGCCCTAACCCGCGCGATATTGGCTTATTTGGCCGCGTTGGAAGTATTTAGACGTGATGCCCTCCCAGTAAAATGGGCGATGACGACGGTAAATTTGGCAATTGCGAAGCGGTCTCGGTCTCGTCTGCTTTCGGGGGATGCCGCGCGGCGTGCCTTGGAGGCCGCACTCTCTCATGTGGAGGACGCGCTCACGGTCTATTCCCCAGAGAACACGCCATATCACTATGGCAAAGCGACCCGTCTGCGCGACGGTATTCTCGCGGATCTGGACGCCCTTCCCTGAACCGCCGACGCGCTCATGAAAAAAGGCGGAGCCCTTTCGGGCCCGCCTCTTTCTATTCTTATATACTTCGCAGCTTGCGCTTAGGCAGCCTTGCGACGGCTCCGCAGAGCACCTGCGCCCAGCAGCGCGCCGCCCAGCAGCAGACCACCAGCCGGGAGCGGGATCGGAACGATCTCTGCCAGGATCAGGAAGTCGATCTCCGGCGCAACGCCAGTGCCCACGATTTCCGGATCGCCATAGGTATAGGTCAGCGTGATGCTTTCGCCCGCAGCCACAACGGCCGTGAAGTCGATGTCATCGGACTGAGCTTCTGCGGTCACTGCAACGTCAGAACCGAACGTCGTGGTGACGCCGCCCATGAACATGGCAGAGCTGGAGAACAGCGAGATCTGGTTGATCGTCGTCGACTTCAGCGCGAATGCCGCGTTGCTCATGGAGGTGTTCTCGAACGTAAAGGTCAGAACGCCTGCCGTGTCTGCATCAGTGAAGACAGCATTGTAGGAATAGCCCGACGCGAGGAGATCCACGGTATCGCCGGAATTGATGTTCCCGCTTTCAGTCAGAGCGCTTGCCGCACCAGGCAAGGCCAGACCTAAAGCAGCAACTGCTAAAGGTTTTAAGTTCATCGGTTACCCTCTTAGTTACTCACAAGTGACACACCTGCTAAGGGCACTTTAGGTTAACGCGAGGTTTCGAACAAGTTTGCTAACGTCGTGTAAATGGGAATCGGGGCAAATTTTCTACAACTGCGTAATTTTTGGGAGATCTGCGTCCCAGCTCACGAACAATTCCCGAGGCGGTCTGGCATTGTTTTGCACTGATGCACGACTGATGCGGACAGGTCCGCGGCATGTGCTGTGCATCTGCGGAAAACCGCGCGGATGATTCGGCGACGCAGCGTGACAATGTCGCCTCCCCTTGCGCTCGGAAACGGGCCTGATACCGTGCCGCCGCGGCGCAGAAAAGGAACAGCGGAGATGTATGAATACAAGGCCATTCCGGCTCCGACCAAGCCTCTCAAACGCAAGGGCGTGAAGACGGTCGAGGATAGATTTGCCGTGACCATTTCCGAGGCGATGAACACT
This sequence comes from Dinoroseobacter sp. S76, assembly GCF_049801095.1. Lineage (NCBI taxonomy): Bacteria > Pseudomonadati > Pseudomonadota > Alphaproteobacteria > Rhodobacterales > Roseobacteraceae > Dinoroseobacter > Dinoroseobacter sp. S76. The sequence continues at coordinate 616,512 of NZ_JBNAGH010000002.1, forward strand.
GCAGCAAGCGAGGGCTGGGAGTATGTGCGCGCCGATACGCTGCCCTGCGAGGAGCGGAGCGGGTTGACCTCCAAGACGACCCGGTTTCAGACGCTGCTGGTGTTCCGCCGCCCCCTGCATCCGGTCACACCGCAAGCCGAGGCAAGCGAGGATGCCCCGCTGCAGCTGCTGCCCGCACCCGGCGAGGCCGCGCCGGACCCGGCTCCCGCCCCCGCGCCCCCGCCTGCACCGCCGGTCGCCGTAGCCCCGGAACCGGCAGTCGTCGCTGAGATGCCGCCCGAGCCGGCGCCCCCGGCCCCGCAACCAGCCTCGCCACAGCCCATCGCCGAGGCAGCGCCCGACGAGCCGCCCGCCCCGAAACGCGTCCCGACCTTTGCCGATGCACGGATCGAGCCCCGCCGCGTGGATCGGATTGCGCCGGAAACCCTGACGGTTCTGAACTCGATGAAGGGCACCCGCCCGAGTTCCGCCGAGGAGGATGACCCCCCCTCGCCGGACGAGCGCTAGACCGCGTCAGACCTCGATCTTCAGGGCGAGCGCATGGATGCGCCCGACGAGATCCGCCCCCAGCGCCGCATGCACCGCGCGATGCCGGGCAATGCGACTCATCCCCTCGAACTCCGCCGAGGCGATATGCACATTCCAGTGGCTCTCACCGCCCTCCTGGTACCCCGCATGGCCCCGATGGGACTCGCTGTCATCGACCACCTCGAGAAGGCGGGGCGCAAACGCCGCCTGAAGCTTGCCTTCGATCTCGGTTTTCACACCCATTTTGTCGCAATCCTCTTTGCTTGCCCGAACAAAGCATTAAACTCTCCTCTCCGAGTCGAAAAGTGAGGTGCCATGTCCAAGAGTGATCCTTTCGGGTTCGATATGTCTGTATCGTCCTCCAAGAAGAAGAATCCGCGTGGCCGCCGCGGCATGTCCGGCGCCTCGGAAACCTCCACGCGCCAGTGTGAACATGAGGGCTGCACCGAGCCCGGCAAGTACCGCGCGCCCAAATCGCCCGACAGTCTCGATGAGTATTTCTGGTTCTGTCAGAAGCACGCGCGCGAATACAATCTGAAGTGGAATTTCTTCAACGGCCAGTCCGAGGAAGAAATGGCCAGGCGCATGGACAAGGACCGGGTTTGGGACCGCGAGACCAAACCGTTCAAGAAATCCACCGAGGAGCGCGCCTGGGCCCGCCTGGGCGTTGACGACCCGCACCAAGTGCTGGGAGAGAACGCGACCCGCAATCCCGGGAAGTCGATCACCGGTACAAGACGGCTACCGCCGACCGAGCGTCGTGCGATCGAGATTCTGGAAGCCAAGGACCATTGGACAAAGCCGGAAATTCGCAAGTCTTACAAAGCACTGATCAAGGTTCTTCACCCTGACATGAATGGCGGCGACCGGAGTGACGAAGAAAAGCTGCAAGAGGTCGTCTGGGCCTGGGATCAGATCAAGGACAGCCGCAACTTCAAGGGCTGAGTCCGCGCTGATCCTGCAAAGCTGATCGGGCCCCTGGCGCGCGAACCCGCGCGCCGCTGGTCTTCTGCGACATCATCTTAACCGATCAAGCCCGCCAGACTCCTACGGGCAAAAGCACAACCTATAGGCGAAGAATGCATGCGGCGGGGCTGCCGACAGATCGCAACGCGCGTACAGGATTTCGGGGCTGGCGGCGCGTGGTACGGGCGGTGGGACTCGAACCCACACGGCACTAAGGCCTTCGGATTTTAAGTCCGATATGTCTACCATTCCATCACGCCCGCACCCCCCTTGGCTAGGACGCGCGCGGGCCTCGCGCAACCGGAAAAATCGCCGCTAAAGCTCCTGCCCTTTCGGGTCGTCTGGGGGCGCCGCGAGATAGACCCGCTCCGGCAGCCAGGGGTTCAGCGCCACGGCTTCGCGCAGCACCGATTGGGCCTGAAGCGCACGGCCCATGCGGATCAGCGTCAGGGCTTTGCCGGACATGGCCGCCGTATGGGTCGGACTGCGCGCAAGCGCCTCATCGAGGTCCCCGAGCGCGGGCTCGTAGTCTTCCTGCAGGAACCGGGCGAAGGCCCGCTGGTTCCACCCTTCGGCATAGTCCGGACAGAGCGCGATCAGCGCCGTGAAGGTCTCGACCGCACCGGCGAAATCATAGCTTTGCCGCTGGGCCATGCCGCGATCCAGAAGCTCCTGTGCGGCGGCATCGGGCGCCTCGGTCCAGACCTGCCACAGCGCGATGGTCAGCGGGCGTGCCGCCGCCTCGGACGGCGCGGCCTGCAAACGCTCATGAATGGCGGCGATATCCGTGCTCCGGTCGCGCACCGGGGCACAGGTCTCGGCCAGTGCCGGGGTGGCAAGGGCCAGGCAAAGAAGCGGGGCGCTGAGGCGCGCAAGACGGAAATGGGCCATGGCGAGAGAGTTGGCGCATATTCCATGGGCGTCAAATCCCGTTCCCGCGAGGGCGCCCCCTTGACCTGCGCGTCTCTGAGGCGCACCTGCTAGGCCATGTTCCCGATCCGCGACCACAACCCGTCCAACCGAACGCCCTATGTCACCCTCGCGCTGATCGCGATCAATGTGGTGATCTTCCTGTCCTATGTCTCGGTCTTGGGCGATCCCCGCGCCTCGATGCAGGTCTTCGTGACCTGGGGCCTTGTGCCTGCGCAGCTCTCTTCCGGCGGCGGAGTGGCGAATATCTTCACCTCCATGTTTTTTCATGGCGGGTTCATGCATCTGGCAGGAAACATGCTGTTTCTCTGGGTGTTTGGCGACAATCTCGAGGATGAGATGGGTCATGGCACCTTTCTCGGCTTCTACCTGCTGAGCGGTGTGGGGGCGGGTTTGGCTCAGGTGATCTCGGACCCGACGAGCCCGATCCCCATGGTGGGCGCCTCCGGCGCAATTGCGGGGGTTCTGGGGGGCTATCTGCTGCTCTATCCCAAGGCGCGGGTGGATGTGCTCTTTATCATCGTGATCATTTTCAAGATCATCCCGATCCCGGCGGGGATTGTCTTGTCGATCTGGTTCGCGATGCAGGTCTTTTCCGGCGCGGCCACCCCGGCAGGCAGTGGCGGTGTCGCCTATTGGGCCCATGCGGGCGGCTTCGTGGCCGGGCTGGTGCTGGTCTTGCCGCTCTGGCTGAAGCTCGGGGGGACCGGCTTCTGGTCGCGCACCCATGGGCATCCTGACCACCCCGAGGCGCGCTATCGGCAGATGCGCACCCGCGTGCCGCAGGTTCAGCGGCGGCGATGAGCGATCTGACTGACCCCACCCGCCTGACCTGCCATTGCGGCGCGGTTGTGTTGGAGCTGCGTCTCGCGGACGGGTTCCGCACCGCGCGCCGCTGCGACTGCTCCTATTGTCGCCGGCGCGGCGCTATTGCGGTCTCGGTGAAGCTGCCGAATCTGCGGGTTGTGCGGGGGGAAGAGGCCTTGCGGCTTTACACCTGGGGCACCCATACGGCGAAGCACTACTTCTGCGGAAACTGCGGCATCTATACCCATCACCAGCGCCGCTCGGACCCAAGCGAGTACGGGGTGAATGTGGGCGGGCTCGACGGGGTGAACCCGCGCGATCTGGGCGAGGTGCCTTGGGCAGATGGCGTGAACCACGTGTCAGATTCCGCCCCCGACTAGCATCGGATCTCGTGCGGCCCGATGGGCCGCCCGGGCTCAGCGCGCGCGGATGGTTTGGGAGAACTTGCTGAAAATCGGCTCATTCGCCGCAAGGATATGGCCATCCTCCAGCAGGGTCTGCCCCTCGCGGATCGGCTCCACCAGCCCGCCAGCCTCGCGCACGAGCACGATGCCTGCCGCGATGTCCCAGGGCTTCAGCCCCCGCTCCCAGAAGCCCTCGTAGCGGCCTGCGGCCACATAGGCCAGATCGAGCGCCGCCGCCCCCCAGCGCCGCACGCCCGCGCATTGGGGCAGAAGCTGACCCAGATCGCTCAGCGCCGCAGGCAGGTATTTGTTGTTGGCAAAGGGCAGCCCAGTGGCAAAGACCGACTCGATCATCGCCCGGCGCGACGAGACCCGCATCCGCGTCTGGTTCATCCAGGCGCCCTGCCCCTTCTCGGCAAAGAACATCTCGTCCTTGGCCGCGTCGAACACGACCCCCGCCACGACCTCGCCCTTATGCTCCAGCGCGATGGACACCGCCCAATGGGGCATGCCGTGCAGGAAATTCGTCGTCCCGTCCAGCGGATCCACGATCCAGCGCCGGGTCGGGTCCGCGCCCACAACCTCGGTCTTGCTCTCCTCGGCCAGCCAGCCGTAATTCGGCCGGGCCTCGCGCAGCTCGGTCTCCAGGATCTCCTGCGCGCGCAGATCCGCGCGACTGACGAAATCCCCAGCGCCCTTCATCGAGGCCTGGAGGTTCTCCACCTCGCGAAAATCCTTGACGAGGCTGCGCCCCGCGGCCCGCGCGGCCTTGATCATCACGTTGAGGTTTGCACTTCCAATCGCCATTCCCGGCCTCCTGAATTCCAGCGCATGCCTATAGACAAGGGGCTGCGCCCTGCCAACCCCCAAACGCCCCATGCGACGGCTGGTCTTGGCCGTTCGCGTCCCCATATGGGAGGGATGCTGACCCGACGCTCTGCCCTCGCCCTAACCGCCGCTGCCCTGATCCCTCATCCCGGGCGCGCCAGCCCCTCCTGGGGCGCCGTGGGGGACGCCGCGCGCAGGCTCGACCAGCTCCACAGCCTTGCCATCGCCCATCGGGGTGAGACCGTGCTGGCCGAGGCGTTTCGCGGCCCCAGCCTGGCGCGCCCGGCGCCGATCAAATCTGTCTCGAAATCCCTCGTGGCGCTACTCCTTGGCGCGGCAATCGACCGGGCCGAGGTCCCGGGCCCCGGCGCCCGCCTCGCCGAGGTCGCGCCCGCCCTCATCCCGCAAACCGCCGCCCCCATCGTCCTGGACCTGACCATGGCCGATCTCGTCACCATGCAGACCGGGCTTGAGCGGACCTCCGGTGCAAATTATGGCGGCTGGGTCGCCAGCGCGAACTGGGTCGCCAACGCCCTGTCGCGTCCGCAAATCGGCACACCCGGACGCGGCATGCTCTACTCCACCGGCAGCTTCCATGTGCTGGGCGCTGCCCTCACCGAGGCCACCGGGCAGAGCCTGCTCACGCAGATGCGCGCGCGGATCGGCACGCCTCTGGGCATCGAGATCCCCGCCTGGACCCGCGATCCCCAGGGCTACTATCTGGGCGGCAATGAGATGGCCCTGCGACCCCTCGACCTGCTGCGCATCGGCGAGATGGTGCGCCGGAACGGATCGTGGAACGGCACACCCGTGATCAGCCCGGACTGGCTCGCGGCCTCGGCCCAGCCGCGCACGCGCTCCCGCTTCTCCGGGCTCGCCTATGGCTATGGCTGGTTCCTCGGACGCGCCGATGGGGCGGAGTTCTTGCTGGCACGCGGCTATGGGGGCCAGATCCTCTGCATCCTGCCCGCACGCGAGATCACCATCGCGATCACCTCGGACCCCACGCGCCCCGCCCGCTCCGGCGGTTACTTCGGCGACCTCATGACACTGATCGACCGCACCATCCTGCCCGCGGCGCGCCTCGCCTGATCCCTTAAGTCTCTAAATATCCCCGCCGGAGGCTCCCGCCCCCTCAAGCTGCCCCGCCCGCTGCAGTTTCAGCGGCTCTGTCCGGGCCAGCCGGATCACATGGGACATGAAGGGCAAGGTGGTCTCGTCGGTCCGCGTGGCCGCATAGAGCCGCTTGGTCACCCCCGCCTCGGTCAGGGGCCGGGTCACGTAATCCGAATTATACCGCACCTCGCGCACCACCCAATCGGGCAGGACCGCAACCCCCCGGTTCGACGCCACCAAGAGCAGGATCACCGCCGTCAGCTCCACCTGCCGGATCGCCCGGGGCTCCACCCGCGCCGGGATCAACAGCTCCGAAAACACGTCGAGCCGCGCGCGCTCCACCGGATAGGTGATCAGCAGCTCATCGCGAAAATCCTCGGCCTCGACATAGGATTTCTGCGCCAGAGGATGGCTGGCCGAGGCCACGAAGACCGGCTCATAGTCAAAGAGCGGTGTGAAATCGACGCCCGGCAAATCCTCCGGGTCCGAAGAGACCACCAGATCCACCTCCTCGCGCTGCAAGGCCGGCAGGGCCTGAAACTGAAGCCCCGGGCGAATATCCACATCCACCTCAGGCCAGGCCTTGCGAAACTGCTCCAGCACCGGAAAGAGCCACTCGAAACAGGCATGGCACTCGATGGCGATATGCAGCCGCCCGGTCTTGCCCGCCTTGATGCCGCGAAACTCCTCCTCCAACGCCGCGACCTGGGGCAGGACCTGCTCCGCCAATCGCAAGAGCCGCATCCCCGCCGCCGAGAGCTTCAACGGCTTGGAGCGGCGCACGAAAAGCTCCAGCCCCGCCTGGTCCTCCAACCCCTTGATCTGATGAGACAAGGCCGATTGCGTGATGTTCAGGATATCAGCCGCCTTGGCCAACCCGCCCGCCTCATGGATCGCCTTGACCGTCCGCAGATGTCGAAATTCCAGATGCATAACCTGAGCCGCCTTCATGTTTATCTTGAAGATTATGAAATTGTCTCAGATTGGCAAGTGTGCGAGACAGCGCTCAACCCAAGATCAGGAAAATCCCATGTCCGCGCCGCGCGTCTCGTTCGAATTCTTCCCGCCCCAATCCATCGCCGCCTCCTTCCGGCTCTGGGACACGGTGCAGACCCTTGCGCCCCTGGACCCGAGCTTCGTGTCGGTGACCTATGGCGCGGGTGGAACCACGCGCAAGCTGACCCATGACGCGGTAGCCACCATCGGCAAGAATTACGGGCTGAACGTGGCCGCCCATCTGACCTGTGTTGAAGCGACCCGCGCCGAAACCCTTGAGATCGCCGAGGGCTACGCGGCGGCCGGTGTGACCGAGATCGTCGCCCTGCGCGGCGACCCGCCCAAGGGCGCCGACGGGTTCACCCCGGCCCGGGACGGGTTCGCAAGCTCGGTCGAGCTGATCGAGGCGCTGGCGGCCACGGGCAAGTTCAACATCCGCGTCGGCGCCTATCCCGATCAGCACCCGGAGGCAGCGACCGCGCAGGCGGATGTCGATTACCTCAAGCGCAAGATCGATGCGGGCGCCTCCGCCGCAATCACCCAGTTCTTCTTTGAAGCCGAGACCTTCTTTCGCTTCCGCGACCGCTGCGTGGCCGCCGGGATCGACGCGCCGATCATCCCCGGCATTTTCCCGATCGAGAACTGGGCCAAGGCCCGCAACTTCGCCCTGCGCTGCGGCACCAAGGTCCCTGCCTGGCTCGACGAGGCCTTTGCCGCCGCGACCCGCGATGGCCGGGAGGAGCTGCTCTCCATCGCGCTGGCCACCGAGATGTGCACCGAGCTGCGCGAGGGCGGGGTCGAGGATCTGCATTTCTACACCCTGAACAAGCCCGAGCTGACCCGCGAGGTCTGTGCCGCTCTGGGCGTGGCCCCCAAAGCAGAGCTGTCGGAAGTCGCCTGACGCAACGTCACGGCTGCCCTGCCCGGCCGCCCTGCCTAGCATTCCGGAAAGCCATCCGGGGGAGCCATGACCGAAACCTTTGCTGTCGCGGATCGCGAGACGCTGCTGTCGCGCTCCGGTCTGGAATTCATGCTGGACATGCTGTCCGGGGACCTGCCCCGCCCGCCCATCGCCCATGGCATGGGCTACGGGCTGAGCCTTGTCGAAGAGGGTCGCGTGATCTTCACCGGCACCCCGAGCGAGGCCCATTGCAACCCCATGGGCGGGGTCCATGGCGGCTGGTACGGCACCCTTCTGGACAGCTGCATGGGCTGCGCGGTGATGACCATCGTGCCGAAGGGGCGCTTCTACACAACGCTGGAATACAAGATCAACATCACCCGCGCCCTGCGCCCGGGGGTGGAGATCACCGCCGAGGGCCTGATCGACCATGCGGGGCGCACCACAGCTACCGCCCATGGGGAAATCCGCGGCGTGGCCGATGGCAAGCTCTATGCCACGGGGACGACCACCTGCCTGATCATGGCCGGCTGAGCGCCCGAGCCTGGAGCGTGAAGCGCCGCGCCCCGAGCGCCGCGAGCGCCGTGTCCTGCGCCGGATCGGTCAGCCACGCGGCCAGCGTCTCCGCGCCCGGGGACGCGCCATGGCTCAGGCAAAGCGACAGATCCACATGGACCTCCAGCGCCTCGGGGCAAATGGCGACAGCCTCCACCCCCGTCATGGGCGCGACATTGGTCAGGGGCAGCACCGCGAGGTCGACCTCCCCCGCCTTCAGGGCCCGCATCGGCCCGCCCCCCTCAAGCCCGACCAGCTTCGCCCCGATCTCGGTCGTAAGGCCCAGCTGCGCGGCCAACGCGCGAAACTGCGCGCCGCTCGTGCCCTGATCGGTCACCCCGATCCGTCCGGCCCCGCGGATCAGCGCCGCGATCTCGCCCGGGTCAGTGACCGGAACGCGCCCGGTCTCTCCGCGCGCCGCGAAGCTCAGGGGCGCACGACCCAGCGCCCTGTGGCTCGGGCCGGGGCTTTGCCCCGCGGCGATGATCGCGGCCACATAGACCGGATTGGTGATCGCCACCTCCCACTGCGCGCCGCCCGCCACATGGCCGGGCACTTCGGGGTTCAGCATATGGGTGATGCGCAACCGATGCCCGGTCTCCGCCTCAAAGCGGGGGCCAAGCACCTCCATCACCTCAAGAAGGGCGATGGGCACGATAAAGGGGATCTCTGGGGCTGGCATCGGGGCTCTCCTTGCTGGGTGCGAGCCTATCGCGGAGGGCTGCGAAGGCAAACCGCCTCAGCCGATGCGCCGCCGCAAGAGCCAGATGAAGAACGTGCCGCCAATCAGCCCGGTCACGACCCCGATCGGCATCTCGTCCGGCGCCATCACCAGCCGCGCGCAGATATCGGCCCAGAGCAGAAACACCGCTCCGAGCAGCGCCGAGATCGGCAGGACGCGCGCATAATCCCCGCCCACGATCAGCCGCACGATATGGGGCACCATCAGGCCGACAAAGCCAATGATCCCGGAAAACGCCACCATGGCCCCGGTGATCAGCGCACCGACCACGAAAACCGAGAGGCGAAACCGCGCCACCGGGATCCCGAGGGTCGAGGCCGTCTCATCCCCGATGGTCATCGCATTGAGATTACGCGCATGCAGGCCGAGATAGGCGCCCCCGGCCACGAGGATCGCGAAAGGATAGATCAGCTGATCCCATTGGGCGAGGCCCAGCGCCCCCAGCATCCAGAAAACAACCGTATGGCTCGCACGTGGATCGCCGAGAAAAATCAGCATGTTGGCAAGGGACATGACGATGAAGGACACAGCCACCCCAGCCAGAATGAGCCGCCCCGCACTGGTGGCGGAAGCAAATTGCGACACCGCCAGCACCAGAAGGGTCGCCGCCAGTGCCCCGAGAAAGGCCATGAGCGGCACCGTCGCCAGACCGAGAAACAGCCCCAGATGCAAGAGCGCGAGGATCGCGCCAAAAGCCGCGCCCGCCGAGATGCCCAGCAGATGAGGATCGGCCAGCGGGTTGCGGGTCACCGCCTGCAGGCTCGCCCCGACCACAGCCAGCCCCGCCCCGACGCAACAGGCCAGCAGCGCCCGGGGGAAGCGGATATCCCAGATGATCGCCTCGCGCCCGGCGGACCATGTGACCTCCACCGCGCCGGGCAGGATCTGGTTGGCAAGCACACCCCAGACCACCGGGGCGGAGATCGGGATTGCCCCGAGGCTGATCGCGGCATAGATCGACAGGATCAGCCCGACGCCCCCGCCGAGCATGGCGAGCGGAAAAACCGCCGCCCGGACGCGCCCTTTCGGCGGGGTGTCGGCCATGGGGCTCACTCGGCGCGGAAGGCCGCGGCGAGGGTTTTCACAGCGCCGATATTGCGCGGGCCCGGGGTCGCCTCGATGTATTCCAGCGTGACGAAACGGTCATTCTTCACCGCGTCGATCTCGGCAAAGGCCGGGTTGGAGCGCATGAAGGCGCGCTTCTCCTCGGCGGTGACGGAGCCGTAATTGACGATCACGATGACCTCCGGGTTGCGCTCGACCACGGCTTCCCAGCCCACGGTCGCCCAGCTTTTCTCGAAATCATTCATGATGTTGGTGCCGCCCGCCGCCTCGATCAGCGCGTTCGGCATGGCGTAGCGCCCGGCGGTAAAGGGCACATCCTCGCCGCTGTCATAGACAAAAACCCGGGGCGCTTCGGCAAGGGCGGGCAAGTCGGCGGTGAAGGCCGCAAGATCCGCCTCATAGCCGGAGATCAGCGATGCGGCCCGCTCCTCCACCCCGAAGATCGCGCCCAGATTGCGCAGGTCGGCATACATGTCCTCCATGCTCGCCGGCCCTTTTTCCGAGATATGGATGCAGCTCTCGGTCAGCTCATAAACCGGGATGCCGAAGGGCGCGAGGGTCTCGGGTGTCACCTCACCGCCCACGCGCATCCCGTAATTCCAACCGGCAAAGAAGAAATCCGCATCCGCGCCGATCAGCACCTCCTTGGTGGGGTATTTCTCGGCCAGCTCAGGCAGCTCTTCGACGCCCGCGCGCATGCTCTCATCGAGGGTTTTCCAACCGGAGATCCCCGTATACCCGACCATCCGGTCCGCAAGTCCGAGGACGAGCATCATCTCGGTGAGGTTCACATCATGGGAGACCGCGGCCTTGGGCGGTGCATCGAAGGTCACCTCGCGATCGCAGCTCTGGACCGTGACCTGGGCAAAGGCGGTGGAGGCAAGGCAAGTGCCAGCGAGGAGGGTAAGGGCAAATTTCATGGCTGCGCCTGATCAGTTCGGAAGGTGGAAGGAAAGATGGTTCGTGTGGCTCGGTTCGAGCCGTTCGCGACGGGCCTCGACCCGAAACGCGGTGGAGACGGCGGCCTCGGTCAGCACCTGATCCGGCGTGCCAAAGCCACGGGTCCAGCCCGCCTCCAGCAGCAGGATCCGGTCGCAGATCTCGGAGGCCATGTTCAGATCATGCAGCGAGACGATGATCGTCAGGTCGAGATCGCGGATCAGCGAGAGCACTTCGAGCTGGTGGCGGATATCGAGATGGTTCGTGGGCTCATCGAGCACCAGCACCTGCGGCTCCTGCGCCAATGCACGGGCCACCATGACCCGCTGACGCTCTCCGCCCGAGAGGGTGGCGAGGTCCCGCTCCGCCAGATCGGTCAGATGCAGTTGCGCCAGCGCCGCCTCGACCCTCTCCGCATCCCGGGCCCCGGATTTGGCAAACCCCGACCGGAAAGGTGTGCGCCCGAGGGCCACAACCTCCCGCACGGTGAGCCCAAAGGAGGACGCGTGTTCCTGTAGAACGGCGGCAACCTTGCGCGCTGCCTCCCGGGGTGAGATCGCCCAGAGATCCGCATCGCCCACTAGGATCTGCCCGGAGGTGGGCCGCTGGTAGCGATAGATCATGCGCAAGAGCGTGGATTTCCCGGCGCCGTTCGGCCCGACCACGCCCAGCACATCGCCCGCAGGCACGTGAAAGCTCGTAGGATGCACCAGCAGCTTTTCCGCCCGGCGGGGGGCCCAGCTGATCTCGTCGGCGCGCAGCGCGGCGGCACTCATGACGCGCGCTGCCCGGGGACCGCATCCTCTAGGGCGATGATCGCCGCCGGGACCCGCGCCAGCGTGGTCCGGCGCAGCTTGCCGGGTCGGTCCACCGAGGAGCACCAACCATCGCCGAGCACCGCATATTGCCGGGCAAAGGCCACCAGATCGTCGATATCCGCATCCGGTTCGATGTCGCCAAACAGATAGGTCGCCTTGCGCGTCCCGTGATAAGCCACAGTGCAAGGCCGATCACAGCCCGCCATGCAGGCCACGCCCGAAATCTCGAAGCTTTCGGACACCGCATCGCCCGCCGCAGCAATCGCCGCGCGCAGTTTCGCAATCAGCTCATAGCCGGGACGGCAGTCGCTGCCCTTGTGCTTGCAGGATGTGCAAACCGTAATTCTGTGTGTCTGGGATCCCATATCGCCCTCCGCGATGGCCCGAGGGCGTGCGGTGACGAGAGAGAGCGGAACGGATCGCGCCGTTGCAGCATCATAGTCTCCTGTCCGGACACCCCGCCCGGGTTCAAGTTTCATCGGCGATGGCAGGTCTCCTGACTTGCGGGTCCGGGCTCGCCCGATCCTTCCCGAGCGCAGACGCTCAGTGGTGATCCTCGGGGTCGCTCGCCGCTCACAGTTGCGGGGGCAGTTACGGATTTGGCGCCGCTTGGCTCCTCCTCACCGTATTCCCTTTTCATCCCGGCCTGGCCTTTGGCCTCCGGGAACCATCGCGAGGGACTGTCTGGAAGTTTGCCCGCCCCGTCAAGCCATCCTGACAGATCGGGTGAAACCGCCGCAGGGCCGCGTTCAGCGGTGGGAGATCCGCTCCGGCGCCGGGCGCGCGGGGCGCCAGCGCGGCAGGACCCGGGCAAGGCGCTGCCCCAGGTCCGTGGCCAGACGCCCTAGCGGGATCGCCCGGCGACGGCGTGGCACGCTGTCATGAAGGCTCTCGGAGCGGTCGAGCCCGACCCGGCGCGCGCGCCGCAGGACAAACAGCTTCCCCCAGCTCCGCCAGGATCCCATGGAGGGCGCATTGGCATCCCGTGGGAACCGCTCCTGCCAGCCATCAGGGAGGCGCAGCCCGCAGGCCTCCGCCTGCTCCAGCATCCAGACGAAGGGGATATTCGCGAGCGGGCGCGCCTCCGAAAACCCGGCCAGCTGCCCGCCGATATCCCCATGGGTGCCGCGAAACCAGACCTGCTCCACATGGCCGTTCCAGCCCGGCGGACACTCCCAAAGGACCGGGGCAAAGGCCATACGCCGCTCGTTCAGGGCCAGGGCATGAAACCCGTGCTTCACCGCGCCGCTGAGCTGGTCGGAGTGAAACTCCGTCGCCATGGGCGCGAGCCGCCACAGGACCGGCGCGCGGATGCCCAGCGCCTTCACGGTGTCCCAGACACCGACCATCTCGATCTCCACCCGGCGGTGGCAATAGCGGTCCGCGAAGCGGTCGGCATAGTGGCTGTCGCGACGCTCCTGGTAATAGGCATAGAGCTGGCGCACCCGCTGCTCGGTCGCGACTTCGGGGCGGATCAGCCCGAAGCGGTCGATCAACCCGGCCAGCGAACGCACCGCATAGGCGCCCCGTGAATAGCCCATGAGGAAGATCCGGTCCCCCGGGCGATAGCGATGGGCGAGAAAGCGGTAGGCACGGCGGATCTGCCGGTTGATGCCGATCCCCGCGATCACCTCGATGGCGCGGCGCCAACCCTGCCACTGGATCCCGGGCTCGTAGAACAGGGTCACATGGGGGTCGCGCCGGTCGCGGATCAGCTTGTAGGCCAGCCCGGCATTCGTCTCTCGGCCCGGCATGAACGACGACATCGTCCCGTCGAGAATGACGATGTGGTCCGTGGGGACATGGGCGGTCGGGACCGCCGGGATCGGGGCGGGTGTCCTCATACCTCCAAGATTGTAGCCCCAAGAGGTTAAGTAAAGAACAGACCGGGCACAGTGCCGTGTGCGGCCCGTGAGCGCGTCGATTTGAGAACAATCCCGCAAGCCGTCGAAGACTTATTCTTCAGAGGCTTGCGCGTTAATCTTAATGCGTGACTTTCAAAGGGCGTGCGCCGGCCCCGTCACAGACGGGGCCCGGGCCCGTTCACGCGCGTGTCACTCGGCGGCGTGGGGCGTCTGGGCCAGCATCTCCCACATGCGGGCGGGGGTGAAGGGCATGTCCACCTTGCGCAGGCCCAGATCCCAGACCGCGTCCTGCACCGCATTGGCCACCGCCGCCAGCGCTCCGACGGTCCCGGCCTCGCCACAGCCCTTCATGCCCAGCACGTTGTTCTTCGACGGCACGGCCTCCGTATAGAAGGCGATCATCGGCACATCATCCGCGCGCGGCATGCCGTAATCCATGAAACTCGCCGTCAGAAGCTGCCCCTCCGGATCATAGACCACATGCTCGGTGATCGCCTGCCCGATGCCTTGGGCCACGCCGCCATGGACCTGCCCCTCGGCCAGAAGCGGATTGATCAGCACGCCGAAATCATCGACCACCGTATAGCGGTCCACGGCCACGACACCGGTCTCCGGGTCGATCTCCACCTCGCAGACATGGGCCCCGTTGGGGAAGGACCGGCCCGGCAGGGTCGTCTCCGCCTCATGGGTCAGGAGCGCGGTCTCGCCCGCCGCACGGGCCGCCTCCGCCGCCTCGATCATGGTCATCACCACATTGGAGCCCTCGGCCCGGAAGCTGCCCTCATCAAAGGTCACCTCTGCCGGGTCCACGCCCATGCGATCGGCGAGGAAAGGGGCAAAGGCCGCGATGGCCACATCCACCATGGCGCGGGTCGCCTGGCTCTGAACCGTGACCGAGCGCGAGCCGCCGGTGCCGCCGCCCTTGGCAATCAGATCGCTGTCGCCCTGCACAATGCGGATCCGGTCAGCGGGGATCCCCGTCATCTCATGCAGCACCTGCACGAAAACCGTCTCATGCCCCTGACCATTGGATTGGGTGCCCACATAGAGGGTGACGCTGCCATCCTCCTCAAAGACCATCTTCGCGCCCTCGCTCGGATCGCCGAGAATCGCTTCGATATAGTAACAGAGCCCCTGCCCGCGCAGCTTGCCCGCCGCCTGGCTCGCGGCCTTGCGCGCGGCAAACCCGGCGCGGTCCGCCTCTTCGCCCGCGCGGTCGAGGACCCGGGCAAACTCGCCCACGTCATAGGTCTCGCCAGAGACCGCCGTATAGGGCATCTGCTCGGGCCCGATGAAGCAGCGCTTGCGCAGATCCCAGGGGTCAACCCCGAGGCTGCGCGCGGCGTGGTCCATGGCCCGCTCCAGCGTGTAGATCGCCTCGGGCCGCCCGGCCCCGCGATAGGCATCGACCTGGGTCGTGTTGGTGTAGATCCCGCGCACCCGCATATAGGCGGCCTGCACGTCATAGACGCCGGTCATCACCTTCATGGCGAGGCTGGTCTGGATGGCTTGCGCGAATTGCGAGTTATAGGCGCCAAGATTGCTGAGCACATCGGCGCGGAACCCGATCAGCTTGAGATCCACGTCAAAGGCCAGCTCCACATCCGAGGCGAGGTCCCGGCCCGCATTGTCGCTGAGCATTGCTTCCGTGCGCTCGGACATCCAGCGGCAGGGCCGGTTCAGGACCCGGGCCGCATGGGCGACCACGAAATATTCGGGATAGGCCATGGCCTTCATCCCGAAACCGCCGCCCACATCCGGGTTGGTGACGCGCAGATCCTCGGGATTGAGGCCCAGATTGCGGCAAAGCTGACCCTTCATGGTCCAGACGCCCTGCCCGTTATGGGCCAGATGGAGACGCCCGTCCTCGATCTCGGCGAAACAACCGCGCGGCTCCATGGCGTTCACGATGATCCGGTTGTCCTCGACCACCAGCCCAACCCGGTGCGCCGCCTTGGCAAAGGCCGCCTCGGTCGCGGCCTCATCGCCGCAGGCCCAGTCAAAGGCCACGTTATCCTCAGCCTCAGTGTGGAGCGCCGTGCCCCCCGGCACGGTGTCGAGCTTGGCCGGCAGCTCATCGATCTCCAGCTCGATCACCTCCACCGCGTCGCGGGCCTGATCCAGCGTCTCGGCAAAGACCATGGCGATGGGCTCGCCCACAAAGCGGACCTTGCCCTGGGCCAGGATGGGCCGCTTCGGCCCGGCCCCGCGCGTCCCGTCACGGTTCGGCATCACGGTGGCCTGCATATCCATCCGGACACCCGCCGCGGCCAGATCATCGCCCGTCAACACCAGCGCCACGCCGGGCATCTGCGCCGCCTCGGCGGTGTCCAACGCGGTGATCTCCCCATGGGCCACCATCGAGCGCAGAACCACCCCATGCAACGCCCCCTCGGGCGCGATATCATCCACATAGCGCCCCGCGCCGGTCAGAAACCGAACATCCTCCACCCGTGCCGCCGGCTGGCTGATCCCGAACTTGTCGCCTTGCTTGGTCATGAGAACTTCCTTGCTCGTCCGGCCTGAACCTTAGCCCCATCCCGCCCACTGTCCAGACCGCCCCTTTCCCTTCGCACAGGGTTTCGTTATCTCCTCGCCCAAGTGCAAAGGATGACCGCGATGCCCATGGAAAAGACCTTCAACGCCGCCGAGGCCGAACCCCGTCTCTATGCCCGCTGGGAAGATGAGGGCTGCTTCAAAGCCGGGGCCAACGCCTCGCGCGACGAGACCTTCTGCATCATGATCCCGCCGCCCAATGTGACGGGCTCGCTCCATATGGGCCACGCCTTCAACAACACGCTGCAGGACATCCTGATCCGCTGGAAACGGATGCAGGGCTACGACACGCTCTGGCAGCCGGGCACCGACCACGCCGGGATCGCGACCCAGATGGTGACCGAGCGCGAGATGGCCGCCAATCAGGAACCCTCCCGCGCCGAGATGGGCCGCGCCAAGTTCCTCGCCCGCGTCTGGGAGCAGAAGGTCAAATCCCGCGGCACGATCATCGGTCAGCTCAAGCGTCTGGGCGCCTCCTGCGACTGGTCGCGTGAAGCCTTCACCATGGGCGGCGCCGAGGGCGACCCGGACAAGGGCAAGGGCCCGAACTTCCACGATGCGGTCATCAAGGTCTTCGTGGACATGTACAACAAGGGCCTGATCTATCGCGGCAAGCGCCTCGTGAACTGGGACCCGCATTTCGAGACCGCGATCTCCGATCTGGAGGTCGAGAATATCGAGGTCGCGGGCCATATGTGGCACTTCAAATACCCGCTCGCGGGCGGCCAGACCTATGAATATGTGGAAAAGGACGCGGATGGGAACGTCACCCTGCGCGAGACCCGCGACTACATCTCGATTGCCACGACCCGGCCCGAGACCATGCTCGGCGACGGCGCGGTCGCGGTGCATCCCGGTGACACGCGCTACGCGCCCATCGTCGGCAAGCTCTGCGAGATCCCCGTGGGCCCGAAGGAGCACCGCCGCCTGATCCCGATCATCACCGATGAATACCCGGATCCCGAGTTCGGCTCCGGCGCTGTGAAGATCACCGGCGCCCATGACTTCAACGACTATCAGGTCGCCAAACGCGGCGGCATTCCGATGTACCGGCTGATGGATACCAAGGCGCAGATGCGCGATGACGGTGTGCCCTATGCCGAGGCCGCGGCCATCGCCATGGAGGTGGCCGAGGGTAAGCGAGAGCTCTCGGAGTCCGAATGCGACGCGATCAACCTCGTCCCGGACGAGCTGCGCGGCATGGACCGGTTCGAAGCGCGCAAGGCCGTGGTCGCCCAGATCACCGATGAGGGTCTGGCGGTCATGACCCCCAACCCCAAACCCGAGGAAGACGGCGCCCTCGCCGAGCTCCCGCTGGTCGAAAACAAACCGATCATGCAGCCCTTCGGGGATCGGTCGAAAGTGGTCATCGAGCCCATGCTCACCGACCAATGGTTCGTGGACGCCGAACAGATCGTCGGCCCCGCGCTCGACAAGGTGCGCGACGGCACGGTCAAGATCATGCCC
Organism: Dinoroseobacter sp. S76; assembly: GCF_049801095.1. Classification (NCBI taxonomy): domain Bacteria; kingdom Pseudomonadati; phylum Pseudomonadota; class Alphaproteobacteria; order Rhodobacterales; family Roseobacteraceae; genus Dinoroseobacter; species Dinoroseobacter sp. S76. Next base: position 633,995 of record NZ_JBNAGH010000002.1, read on the forward strand.
GAGAGCGGCGAGAAGACCTATTACCACTGGCTCGACAATATCGAGCCCTGGTGCATCTCCCGCCAACTCTGGTGGGGCCACCAGATCCCAGTGTGGACCGCGATGGTCCCTACTGTTGATGGAGACCTTATTGCGCGGAACGATGTGATAGGCCGCGGCGTCCCACAGGACGCTCTTCACGATTACCACGCCAAGAAGCAGCTGGATGAAGAGCGACTGGGTGGCAAGCTATCAAAAAACGGATGGCTCGTCATGGAATTCTGCGCAGCAAGTGCAGAAGAGGCGAAGAAACAAATCGAAGATATCTGGATCGAAAGGATTGGCCGGCCGCCTGAAGAGCTCGTCGAACTAAATGAAGAACCCGCCCAGTTCGGCCCTTCCGGCGACAGTGACTACGACTTTTCAGCGCTGACCGAGGGCCCGTTTCGAAAGACTGCCATGTGGCGCGACCCCGACGTCCTCGACACTTGGTTCTCTTCCGGACTTTGGCCCATCGGCACCCTGGGCTGGCCCGAGGAGAGTGACGAGCTCAAGAAGTACTTCCCGACCTCCACCCTTGTGACCGGGCAGGACATCCTCTTCTTCTGGGTCGCCCGGATGATGATGATGCAACTGGCGGTCACCGGCCAGGTGCCCTTTGACGAGGTCTACCTCCATGGCCTCGTGCGCGACGCCAAGGGCAAGAAGATGTCCAAGTCCGTGGGCAACGTGATCGACCCGCTGGAGATCATTGATGAGTACGGCGCGGACGCCCTGCGCTTCTCCTCCGCGGCCATGGCCAGCCTGGGCGGGGTGCTCAAGCTCGACTTGCAGCGCGTGCAGGGCTACCGGAATTTCGCGACCAAGCTCTGGAACGCCACGCGCTATGCAGAGATGAACGAGGTCTTTACGGCCCGTGCGCCCGTGCCCGACACTTGCCCGACAGGTGTCCGACAGCTGCCCGACGCGGCGCAGACCCTCAACCGATGGATCATCGGGGAGACCGCGAAGGTCCGCGAAGAGGTCGATGCGGCCATGGCGGAGTACAAGTTCAACGACGCTGCAAACGCGCTTTATGCCTTTGTCTGGGGCAAGGTCTGCGACTGGTATGTGGAGTTTTCCAAGCCTCTCCTTCTGGATGGTGAGGACGCGGTGAAGGCGGAAACCCGGGACACCATGGCATGGGTTCTGGAGCAGTGTTTCATCCTCCTCCACCCGATCATGCCCTTCATCACCGAAGAGCTCTGGGACACCACCGGCGACCGCGCCAAGATGCTGGTGCATGCGGATTGGCCGACCTACGGGGCGGCGGATCTGGTGGACCGGGACGCGGATCGCGAGATGAACTGGACGATCTCCCTGATCGAAAGCATCCGCTCCGTGCGCGCACAAATGCGTGTTCCTGCAGGGCTTTACGTGCCGGTGGTGCAGGTCGCGCTCGATGAGGCCGGGCGCAAGGCCTATGCCAATAACGAGACGCTGATCAAACGGCTCGCGCGGATCGGCGAGGTCACCGAGGCGGCAGAGGCGCCCAAGGGCGCGCTGACGATTGCCGTGGATGGCGGCACCTTCGCCCTGCCGTTGGCGGACATCATTGATGTGGGCGCCGAGAAGGAGCGCTTGGGCAAAACCCTCACCAAGCTCCAGAAGGAGCTGGGCGGGCTCAAGGGCCGGTTGAACAACCCCAAATTCGTAGCCTCCGCCCCGGCCGAAGTGGTCGAGGAAAGCCGCGAGCGTCTGGTCACCGGCGAAGCCGAGCTCGCCACCCTGAGCGCCGCCCTAGACCGCCTCGAAGAGGCCAGCTAGCCCCCAAACGGCACCCCTCCCGCTCCCTGAACCGACAGGAGCCTCCGGCGGGGATATTTGACGACTTAAGACAAGAGTGCGCGGTCTCAGGGCCGGGCGCCCTTTAACATGTGCGCGCCGTTGTCCCTTCATTGTTCCTATAATACTCAAACCCGCTCTCCACGCGCGCCCCGTTGCAGCGCGGCGCCAGTCGCGCTACGCCCTTGGAATGAGCAATTCATCCGGCCCCCGCTACACGCCCCTCGTTCAAAGCCTGCCTGCGACCGTGCCCTTTGTCGGCCCGGAAACGCAGGAGCGCGCGCGGGGGCGGCCCTTTGCAGCACGCCTCGGCGCGAATGAGAGCGTCTTTGGCCCCTCCCCCAAAGCGCTGGATGCCATGGCGGCCGCCGCGCAGGACGCCTGGATGTATGGCGACCCGGAGAGCCATGACCTGCGCAGCGCGCTGGCGGCCCATCATGGGGTCGCGCTTGGCAATATCATCGTTGGCGAGGGGATCGACGGGCTTCTCGGCTATCTCGTGCGGTTGGTGGTCGGGCCGGGCGATGCGGTGGTGACCTCCGCCGGGGCCTATCCGACCTTCAACTACCATGTGGCGGGGTTTGGCGGCGCGCTCCACACGGTGCCTTACCGTGACGACCATGAGGATCCCGACACCTTGCTGGAGATGGCGCGACAGGTCGATGCCAAGCTGATCTATCTCGCGAATCCGGACAATCCCATGGGCACATGGCATGGCGCGGCGACGGTGGAAGCCATGGTGGCGGACATGCCGCCGGGCTGCGTGCTGGTGCTGGATGAGGCCTATATCGAGTTCGCGCCGGAGGGAACGGTCCCGCGGATCGAGATTGAGGACCCGCGGGTCATCCGGATGCGCACCTTCTCCAAGGCCCATGGCATGGCCGGGGCAAGGGTGGGCTATGGCCTGGCCGCGCGCGACCTGATCACCGCCTTCAACAAGGTGCGCAACCATTTCGGCATGAACCGGATCGGTCAGGCCGGGGCCCTTGCCGCCCTAAGGGATCCAGACCATCTGGCTCATGTGGTGGCCGCGACGGCAGTAGCCCGCACCCGCATCGCGGAGATCGGCGCGGCGAGCGGGCTGCGCGCCCTGCCCTCGGCGACGAACTTCGTCACGCTGGATTGCGGCGCGGATGGCGCGCGGGCCAAGGCCATCCTGCAGGGCCTGATTTCCCGGGACCTCTTCGTGCGCATGCCCTTTGTCAGCCCCCAGGATCGCTGCATCCGGATCTCGGCGGGCACGCCCGAGATGCTCGATTTGCTGGCAGAGCGGCTGCCGGACGCTGTGTCCGAGGCATCGGGCGGCTAGCCTCCGCCACTGGGTCCGCTCCCGAAATCGCGACTTTGCGGATCGGCGGTTTGCGCTATTCTGCTTATGAGACGCAACCGGAGGCCCCATGCACGGACAATCTCAGGAAAAGCGCCCGCCCGGGCGGGTCGAGGATTTCACCCTTCCCTTTCTTGTGGCCTTTGGGGTCGTGCTCTTTTGTGTGCTGGGGTTTGTCTGGGCGCTCTACGGGTTCCTACCGGCAATGGCGGCGGCCTATCTGCTGGATCAGTGGATCAAGCTGAAGCCGCTCCACCGCAACGGGATCAAGCCCCGGGACGAGACCTGAGCTTTCTCAGGCCTGCGCGGCCACGGCGCTGGCAGCCTCCAACGCGCCGTCCCCATGGGGGATCTGCAGGGCCTTGAGACCCGCATCGATCGTTCCAAGCACGCCGAGCACCATATGGGCGTTCACATGGCCCATATGACCGATCCGGAAGAACCCGTGCCAAGCGGGATCGCCCGGCGCGGCCATGCCCAGCCCGATCCCCAGGGTCACGCCCGCCTTGTCGGTCACCCAGTCGCGCAGCGCGGTCGCATTCGGGGCCTGCATCCGCACACTGGTCACCGCATGGCTGCGCAGGGCCGGATCCGTGACGTTGAGCGCGATATGGCCTCGCCCCTTGCCACGGCCCCAAGCTTCCATCGCCGCCCAAACGGTCTGGGCGAGCTTTTCATGGCGGGCGAGCACCGCCTCCAACCCCTCCTCATGGAGGATCATGGTCAGGGCCTCGCGCAGCCCATAGAGGTGATGGGTCGGCGCGGTGCCAAAGAAGAACTGATAGAACATCTCGGGCTTGGACCGCGTCGCCCAGTCCCAATAGGGGCTGACAATCTCGAGCCGGTCATGGGCCTCATTCGCCTTCTCGTTGAAAAAGACAAAACCGAGCCCTGGCGGGGTCATCAGGCCCTTCTGGCAGCCGGTGACCATGACGTCGACGCCCCAGGCATCCATGTGGAAATCGTCACAGGCAAGGCAGGCGATGCAATCCACCATCAGGAGCGCAGGGTGCCCGGTCGCATCCATCACCTTGCGCAGGGCGGGAATGTCGCTGCGCACGGAAGTCGCCGTGTCCACCTGCACCGCCATCACCGCGCGGATTGCGCCGGTCGTGTCGGCCCGCAGCGCCTCCTCGACCACAGTGGGATCAAAGGTCGTGCGATCGCCGAAATCGAGCACCTGCGCCTCTATCCCCATGGCGCGGGCCATTTCAGCCCAGCCCTTGGCGAACATGCCCGTGGCGATCACGAGCACCTTCTGGCCCGGGGCCACCGTATTGGCGAGTGCTGCCTCCCACACCCCGTGGCCATTGGCGATATACATGGCCACCCGCGCCTCGGTCCGGGCCACGGCCAGCAGATCCGGCACCATCCCTTCGACCATCTCCACCAGCGCGCCGGTATAGATATTCGGCGCCGCGCGATGCATCGCCTGCAGCACACGGTCGGGCATCACAGAGGGTCCGGGGATGGCAAGATAGGTGCGGCCGTTGGCGAGGGTCATGGAAGCTCCTGAACTCAAACGCCCAACTCCTAGGGCGCGCGCTCGGCAGGGTCAATCCTGTCCCTGAGGCGCACGGTAAGCCGCGGCCAGACGGACGGGATCCGCACCGCCCAGATAGCGCAGAAGCAGAGAGAGATTGCGCGCCCCGCGCCGCAGCCAGCCCTCGCGCTCATAGCGGGCGGCACTGGTGCGGGCGACGGCGCCGAGGGGACGCAGGCGACCGCGCAAGGCGCGCGCGAGGGCCACATCCTCCATCAGCGGCAGGTCGGGAATGCCGCCCACCTCCTCTAGCAGAGACTGGTGGATCAGGAGCCCCTGATCGCCGTAAGGCAGCCCCAGCCAGCGGGCGCGCCAATTGGCCCAGCCCGCCACGAAACCCGCTGCCGGGCCCGGTGTATCAAACTGCAAATGTCCGAAATGCGCGGTTTTGCGATCCTGCAGGGCAGCCCCCACTGCCTCGGCCCAGCCAGGCTGCAGCGCCGTATCCGCGTGGAGGATCAGGATCCACGGCGCCCGTGCCTTGGCCACGCCCCGCGCGATCTGCCCCCCGCGCCCGGGCGCGCCGGTCACCCAAACTGCGCCGGCCGCATCCGCCACCGCCTCGGTATAGTCGCTTGAGCCCCCATCGGACATGATCAGCTCGGCAATCAACCCGACCTCCAGCCCCTCCGAGAGGGCCGGGATCGAGTGGCGCAACCCCTCCTGCGCGTTCAGAACCGGCATGACGATGGAGATCGGTGCGCGCATGTACCCTCAAAAACAACCGTGGTCCGTCTGCCGTCCCTTGTGGCTCGGCGGCAAACCTATATGTGAGAAATCAGAAAGATGGGAGAGCGAAATGGCCCAAGACAATCCCAGTGTGATCGAAGCCGTCCCGGATCGCCGCGTGATCCGGGTCTCTGGCGCCGATGCGCGCAGCTTTTTGCAGGGCATGGTCACCAACGATCTGGCCCGGCTGGCCGAGGGCGCGGTCTATACGGCTTTCCTGAGCCCACAGGGCAAGTTCCTCGCGGATTTCTTTGTGATCGCCGAGGGAGACGCGCTCCTCTTGGATGTGGCCGAGGCGTTGGCGCCGGGGCTCCTGAAGCGGCTCACCATGTTCAAGCTGCGCGCGGATGTGAGCCTTGAGATGACCGACATGCCCGTGGCGCGCGGCCTTGGCACGCCGCCCGAAGGGGCCGTGGCCGATCCACGCCATGCGGATCTGGGCTGGCGGCTCTATGGGACCGAGGGCGGTCCGGAGGTCACGGATTGGGACGGGCTGCGCGTGGCGCTCATGATCCCCGAGACGGGATCCGAGCTGCTGCCCGATGACAGCTACATCCTCGAAATGGGGTTCGAGCGGCTCAACGGCGTCGATTTCAAGAAGGGCTGCTATGTGGGCCAGGAGGTCACGGCTCGGATGAAGCACAAGACCGAGCTGCGCAAAGGGCTCGCCCGGGTCGAGATCGAGGGCGAGGCCGCCCCCGGGACCGAGATCACCGCGAATGGAAAGCCCGCCGGGGTGCTCGGCACCCAAAGCGGCGGGCAGGCCTTGGCCTATCTGCGGTTCGATCGGGCCAAGGGCGAGATGACGGCGGGCTCTGCAAAGGTCACCTGGACCCCGTAAACCCCGCCGCGTGTCGGCTCGAGCCTACTCGACCGTGACCGTGATCACCTCGGTCATGACCGGCGGATCATGGGGCACATGGTTCAAATCCCCGAGCACCAGCTGCATCGTATGGGTGCCCGCGGGCAGATCGATGGTCACCTGGGTCTGGCCGCCGCCGAAATGGATATGGTTGTCATCAGCCGGGATGCCATAGAGCAGCTCATCCGCGCCATCGGGCCCTTCGCCCAGCTTGGGCCGGTTCAGAAGCAGATGGTGATGCCCGGTCTTGTCCTTCTCTGTGCCGGCGGGCGCAACGCCCATCCCCTCAAGCCCGAAGACAATCGTCACGGGGCTGGAGACGGTGGCCCCATCTTCGAGGTTCACGAAGTAAACGGCGGCCCCCTCGGGCGCCGGGGTGTCGCCGGCAAAGGCGGCCAGCGTCAGCGCGCCGGTCATGCCCAGAGCGGCCAATGTGGTTTTGAAAATCATGCGAAATCTCCCTGTCGTCTCGGCGCGGATGTCTCGCGCCTTGGACCTGAAGGTAGGCCAAAGCGCGGCGAATCCACATAAAGATTTCGGGAGGCGCGAATCTCGGGAGGGTCACCTCTAACAGAATTCTCCGCAAGCGACTTGATCTGGATCAAAGATCGAACCCCTCGGCTGTGATCCGCCCAGCAGGGCCATGGGACAGTCTGCCGAGCCGCAGTCGCTGCGTCCTGCGCCCAAAATCAAAAAAGGCGCGCGAACCGCACGCCTTTTCTCGCAGATTTTCTCGCGCTTCCGAGGGGCGTTAGGCGCGCTCGGAATACTCCATGGTCTCGGTGTTCACGACGATCGCTTCGTCCTGCCCGACGAAGGGCGGCACCATCACCTTGACCCCATTGTCGAGGATCGCGGGCTTGAAGGAGTTTGCCGCGGTTTGGCCTTTGACCACCGGCTCGGTCTCCACCACGGTGCAGGTCACCTTCTGCGGCAGGGAGGCGTTGAGCGCCTCCGCCTCGTAGTATTCGATCTGGATCGTCATGCCATCCTGCAGGAACGGACGCCGGTCGCCCAGAATTTCCGCAGGCAATTCAATCTGTTCGAAGGTCTCGTTATCCATGAAGACCAGCATCCCGTCACTCTCATAGAGGAATTGCTGGTCCTTCTGCTCGAGACGCACACGCTCCACCTTGTCGGCGCTGCGGAAGCGTTCGTTGAGCTTCGAGCCATTGCGCAGATTGCGCAGCTCGACCTGGGCAAAGGCCCCACCCTTGCCGGGTTTCACGTGGTCCACTTTGACCGCCGCCCAGAGACCGTCATTATGTTCCAGCACGTTACCGGGGCGGATTTCGTTTCCATTGATCTTGGGCATAGGCAGAAACCTGAAGAAAGGTTGAACGGGAAGTCGCCGATCCTATATCTGGGGATGGGCAACCTGGCAAGCCGCTGCTGGTTGCGGTTAACCACTGAAAGCTATGCAGACGTCGCATATGTGGTATACCGAGATCGCAGACCAGAATCAGCGCAAAACCGTCATATTCGGCGGCACGCCAAAAAGACAAGAGCAATAATCAAGGAACACTCATGGCCGACTTCGTCGATTCATCCGCATTCAATTACGAGCAGGGTCAGCGCGCGCGCAAGCTCTTTGCCGCCGTGGTTCTGGCAGCGCTCGATGATGCGATCGCGGATGACAAGAAATACGGGAATGGTCCCGAGCAGATCGCCCGCTGGGCGCGCTCGCGGGACGGGCGCGAAGTGCTCTCCTGTGCGGGCATCGACCCGAACGAGCGCGTGGTCTCCGGTCTGATGGAATTCGTCGGGCAAGGGGTGCGGACCTCTGTGGCTCTGTCCCGCGAGGAGAGCGAGCGCCGCAATGCCGCTCAGCAGCAGGCCGAAGCCGCCTGATCTGACGATCCCGCACAATGCGGACAATCTGCGCGCGCCCGACCCGGCGCGCGTTTTTTGTTGGGCGGGTTTCAGACAGCCTCAGGCTCAGGCTCAGGCTCGGGCTCAGGCTCAGGCTCAGGCTCAGAAAAACACCAACCATTGTCGGATCACCCAGAGCTCGGCGAGCAGAAGCCCTCCAAAGAGCAACCGCAGGGGCCAACTCTCGAACCGCCGCCAAAGCAGCACGACCAGCGCGAGGCAGGCCACCCCTTCGAGCGGCGCCACGATCCAGGCGGATTGCGCGCTGTCCCAATAGCTGATCGGGCTTTCGAAGACCCAATCGGAGAAGGGCCAGAAATGCGGGCGCCCGTCATCATGGTGCAGCGGGAGATCCAGCAGCACATGCAAGAGCGCCGCGCCCCCGAGCGCCACCAGCGCCGGGCGTCGCAGGGCCAACCCTGCCGCACAAATCGCACCCCAAAGCGGGATCGAGTTGTCGATCGCAAAGATCCGCTGCCAGCTCGGCGAGAAATAGAGCTCGTTGAACACGGTCTGGGGCGGGATCTGTTGGATATAGAGCGCCCAGCTCCCGAGGATGTAGAGCGACAGATCCGGCAGGAGCCCGCCCAGAAGGGCCGCAGCTGTCACCCAGCGCGCGCCCGGGCGGGCAAAGGCGCCCGCACCAAAGATGAGATGGGCTGGCGTGTTCATACGGGCTTGTCCTTGGGTCGCAACGGGGGCTAGGTCTGCGATGCTAACCGCTGGAGGGCACATGGCAAACGCGATTATGGTGCAAGGGGCTGGCTCGAATGTCGGCAAGTCCATGATCGTGGCCGGTCTCGCCCGGGCTTACGTCAAGCGTGGCCTGCGAGTGCGGCCGTTCAAACCGCAGAACATGTCCAACAATGCCGCCGTGACTGCCGATGGGGGCGAGATCGGGCGCGCGCAGGCGCTGCAGGCCCGTGCGGCGGGGGTTGCGCCGACGACGGATATGAACCCCGTGCTGCTCAAGCCCGAGACCGATACGGGCGCGCAGGTCATCGTGCAAGGCAAGCGCTTTGCCACCCTGCGGGCGCGGGACTACGCCAAGGCCAAGCCGCAGCTTCTGGCCCCAGCGGTCGAAAGCTACCACCGGCTCGCCGCAGAGGCTGACCTTGTGCTGATCGAAGGCGCGGGCAGCCCGGCGGAGATCAATCTGCGGGCCGGGGATATCGCCAACATGGGCTTTGCCGAGGCGGTCTCAGCCCCCGTGGTTCTGGTGGGCGATATCGACCGCGGCGGGGTCATCGCCCAGCTGGTCGGCACGCATACGATCCTGCCCCCCTCTGATCGCGACCGGATCACCGGCTTTGCGGTGAACAAGTTCCGGGGGGATGTGCGGCTCTTTGATGGCGGCGTGACCGAGATCGTCGACCGGACCGGCTGGGCGCCGCTCGGCGTGATCCCCTGGTTCGCCGATGCCTGGCGCTTGCCGGCAGAGGATGTGATGGATGTGGCCTCTCGCAAGGGCGGCGCCTGTCGCATCGTGGTACCGCGCCTGTCGCGGATCGCGAATTTCGACGATCTGGACCCGCTGGCCACCGAACCCGGCGTCAGCGTCGAGATTATCGAGGCGGGGCGCCCCCTGCCCCTCGATGCGGATCTGGTCCTGATCCCCGGCAGCAAATCGACCATCGGTGATCTCGCCCATCTGCGCGCGCAAGGGTGGGATATCGACATTCAGGCCCATGTGAGGCGCGGCGGGCATGTGATCGGGATCTGCGGCGGCTATCAGATGCTGGGGCAGACCATCGCCGATCCGATGGGGCTGGAGGGGGAAGCGACGACAGTGCCCGGGCTCGGGTTGCTCGACATCACCACGACGATGCAACCGGAGAAACACCTGGCGTTGACCGAAGCGCAGGAGATCGAGAGCGGCGCGGCGGTACAGGGCTACGAGATCCATCTGGGTGTGACCGAGGGACCGGATTGCGACCGGCCCTGGCTGCGCGTCGCGGGGCGCGCCGAGGGGGCGATCAGCGCGTCGGGGCGCGTCCGGGGATGCTACCTTCACGGGTTGTTTGCGGCGGACACGTTCCGGGCCCAAACGCTTCAGCGGCTCGGCGCGGTGATCTCCGATCGCAGCTTTGAGGCAGAGGTCGAGGAGACGCTCGATGCCCTCGCCGCCCATCTCGAAACGCATATGGATCTGGATGCGCTGCTGCGCCTCGCGCAGCCCGTGCCCGCGCTCTAGTCGCGCGGGGTGTCCTGCAGGACCCGCTGCACTTCGGCCTGCACAAGATTGCGCACAAGGCGGCCGATCTCTTCGCCAAGCGCCCCGCGCAGTTCCTCTTGAAGGATGCCGGAGACGAGACGCCGCACGGCATCGGCCGTGATGTAGCCATCCGCATCGATCACCGGGTCCTCAAGGGGGGCCGCTTTGGGGGTCAGGGCCCCCTCGGATCGCAGTGCTTCGCGCACGGAGTCGCGGACGGTCTCGCTCACCGCCTCGCGCAGCACGGAGGTGAGATCCGGGATCATCGCGCTCTGCACGGCACCGCCCATATGGTCGGAATCTTCGACATAGGTTTCAGGCGCAGGCGGCTTGGCCTTGGCCGCCACGGGGGTCTGTCTTGGGGTCGTCGGACGCACCCGGAACTCCTGGGTCAGAAGCAAGGTCGGCCGCTCTGGCTCCACGTCCTCCACAGCAGGTGTCTCAGGGTCTTCAAGCTTCGGGGCGTCGGGCGCCACTGTGGACGGTGTCGCGGGCGGTGTCGCAGGCGCCAGTCGATCTGTCAGGCTCGTCATGCGGTCCGCAAAGTTGCCATTGGCGAAATCCGGGTCCGGCAGTGGTGGCGCGGCACTCGGCTGGGGCGGACGCACGGCATCTGCCGCGCTGAGCCAGAGCACATCCGGCCCGATGGCTTTGGCCTCGGCCAATTCCGCCGCGAGCGCCCTGATATCCGTCCGACCGCGGGGACCAGGCCCCCGGTTTTCCAGTGGCGAAGCGAGCTTGGAGGTGCCCTGCTCCGGCCCGTCGGTCACGATCCGCCGAATGGAATTCAGGACATCCTGCGATGCGTCGCTCGAAGACGGTCTGACCATGGCACCCTCTGCTCGTTATACCAGATAGTGTATGTAGAGCGCTTCGTTCACACAATAGAAATGTCTTGCGCCCGACGCGGAAAGAAAAAGGCGGGCCGAAACCCGCCTGATCTTTGATGATATCTCTGGACTGTCGCCCGGGTCGAAACGACCCTTGGATCAGTCGCGCACGATGCTCTGCAACACGCGGTCCAGGGCCGCACCCCGGGTGCTGGTCGCCGGTGCGTTGGAAACCGCGTTGTAGTAGACCTCCGGGTCATAGGTCGGCACGGGTAGGCCCAGATACTCCACCGTCATCAGCCCCATGGATTGCAGCAGGTCATAGACCGCCTGCACGGCGGAAATCTCGGCCGACAGGAGGGAGGTTCGAGCGTCGAGCACATCCTGCTCGGCGTCCAGTACATCCAGCGTGGTCCGCGCGCCGAGACGCGCCTCTTCGGTCACGCCTTCGAAGGCCACTTCGGCGGCTTCCACCTGACGCCGCGTGGCGTCAATCGTGGCCCGGGTCACGAGGATATCGGCCCAGGCAATCCCGACACTCTGCCGGATGATCAGCACAGACTGGTTCAGCCCGGCCCGTGCGTTGTCAACCGAAGCCAGCGCCTGGCGATAGGCCGCGCTCAGCCCGCCACCCTGATAGATCGGGCCGGTGATCGACAGGCCGATGGACGAGTCGTTGGTGTCATCCAGCCGATCGCGGATGTTGCGCGTCACGCTGGCCTGAGCATTGGCAGAGGGCAGAATGGCGCGTTCGGCCACTTCGGCCGCAATCTCGGAGGCGCGCACATTGTGGCGGGCCTGCAGGATCGAGGGATGAGTGCGCTCTGCAATCGAGACAGCCTCTTCCACGCTGCCAGGGATGGTCGGGGACGGCGGCGGTGGCGAGAGCGCGTTCGGGAAGCTGCCAACAACGGCGCGGTACACCTCGCGCGCCGAGGCCTGCTGCCCCAGAGCACTGGTCAGGTTCGCATTGGCTTCTGCCAGACGGGCTTCGGCCTGGGCCACATCCGTCCGGGTCACTTCCCCGACTTCGAACCGGTCCTGGGCCGCGCGCAGCTGTTCGGTGATCACGCGCACGTTATTGCGGCGCAGCTCCACATTGTCATCGGCGAGGCGCACGTTCAGGAAGGCGCTGACCCCGTTCAACAGGACATCCTGCTCCGTATCCCGCAGGGCTTCACGGGTCGCGAGCACCAGTTCCTTGTTCGCCTCGATCCGCAGGCGCGAACGCCCGAAATCATAAAGCAACAGCGATGCGGTGACGCCTATCGCTGCACTGTCCCCTTCCGAGGTCAGGGAATCCGTATAGGCATACGACGCCGTGTAATCGAGGATTGGCCGCAGCCGCGCGGTCGCGATCGCCACATCTTCATCGGCAGAACGCAAAAGCGCCCTGCTCTGTTCGATGAGTTCGCTGTTCTTATAGGCGTCGACCAGCGCATCGGTCAGAGATTGCGCAGACGCGCCAAGCGCCGTGGAACACGCCAGAACGGCCCCAAGGGCCATGTGTCGGATAGATCTGGTGAACACTGCCTGCACCTCTCCTGTGATCGAATCACTTTTTAGGTGACTATGCAGTCAGCAGTTTAACGTTTAAAGCACAAATGCAGTTGCGCGCTCAAACCCGTTGAGAACTGGTGCAGATGCGTTGAACTCAAACCGCCAACTCACGTCGCCATCGATCTTGTAGCCCAAACGGCAGACGCCGAGGCCGCCTTCCATGAACACTGCCGCGATACGCCCGCCTTCTTTGAGCTGCGCAAGGATCGCCTCAGGCACTTCCTCGACGGCCCCTTGCAGAGTGATCACGTCATAGGGACCGTGCTTCGGCGCACCCTCCGCCAAAGGCGCCGTGATCAGGGCCGCATTGTCCACATTCTCGGATGACAGGAGCGCTTCGGCATCCCGCGCCAGATCCTCGTCTTCCTCAACGGCCACAACCGCTTCGGCAAGGCGTGCGATCAGCGCAGTCGAGTAGCCCAGCCCACATCCGAGATCGAGCACCATCTCCTCGGGCTGGATGTCCAGCGCATCGAGGATCTTCGCCAGCGTCCGCGGCTCCAGCATCACGCGCCCTGCCCCAAGCGGGACATTCTCGCTGACATAGGCGATCTCGCGCTTGTCGTCCGGCGTGAAGACTTCACGGCGCACGGTCAGCATCGCGTCGATGATATTGAATTTCGTCACATCAGAGGGGCGCACCTGAGTGTCCACCATCATCGTGCGTCGGGCGGCATAGTCGGTCATAGCTCGAACTTTCCAACTGCAGTTATCTGGGTGTGCCATAATGCAGGACGCTGGGCAACGCAGAGCGCCTGCGACACGGACGCCCGCCCCCTGTCAGGAGCGCGCGCGGGACCCCGAGATTTCCAAAGGGACCCGCTTGCGCGCCAGATACGCCAATGCTAAGCCCTCGCGCACACCATGGCGCGGCGAGTTGGCGGAGTGGTGACGCAGCGGATTGCAAATCCGTGTACACCGGTTCGATTCCGGTACTCGCCTCCAAATAAAATCAGATACTTAAAACGATTTTAGCAGCCTCGAATGGCAATCTAGGCTCAGCTTAGGCTCTTTATTCGCAGCTTCAACTCACCGCGATAGCTCGCAGCGCAACCAAACTAGCCAGCCTTGCTGATAGCTCTGTCGGCGGGATGCAGGGGTCGTGAGTTCGAAGTACGCCACTCCCACCAATCAAATCGAACATTTACACCACTATCCAAAGTGTTTCATCCTCACTTTAGCGTCTTGGCCACTCGGCGATTCTTGTAGCTGTGTATGTACAAAATCGTTTTCGCCCCGTAGGCTTGATGCAGGCAGCGGAGAAAGCAATTTGCCGACCAAGTATATCAACTGCAACGTCATCAACATCAAGGATGGTACTTGGACGACCAATACAACACTATGCACAGAAGGCGACTTGATAAGTTATGTCGGAGAGAGACAGGATGACACCTCAAAAGCCCTAAGTGTCGATACGACTGGATTATGGGCAATCCCTGGGCTGATCGATTTGCACGTACACCTCTGCGACAATCCGTCTCTAAGTGCAACTTCTGAGGACTTTCCAGAGCGGAATTTCCAAGTCGCATTGTCGAATGCGGCAAGGAACGCGCATGAAGCAATTTCATATGGAATAACGACCCTGAGAGATGTCGGTTCGCCATTTGGAGAAACGCTCAGAGTTCGAAGCGCACTAAGCGGAGTGATGGGAAGCCACCCTAGGATTTTTGCTGCTGGCCCAGTCATTACCTATCCTGGCGGACACTATTGTGATCGCGCAATTGAGGTCAAAACTCGATCTCAAATAACCGATGCGGTTCTCAAGAACGTGGACATGGGCGCCGACCTTATCAAAGTCATGAACGACCCAGAAGACACCGAGGCTAAGGGTAGAGGCTATGACCCGACCTTGAGTTCGGCGGACTTGGAGTTTCTCGTCAATGAGGCAAACCAATACGGACTGCCGGTCGCTTGTCACACCTTCCCAAGCGAGGACGGAGTGCTGAGGGCAATTCAAGCTGGCTGCAAAACAATTGAACATGCTGCGCCACTCAACGAGAAGATACTAAGGAAGCTAACAAAGAATGACGTTACGCTCGTCCCAACTATTTCTGCTGCCTTGGACGAATTCTCTGAAAAGGAAGTAACATCAAAATTCCCAGCCACCGCAGATGGATTTCGTCAATTCTCTCGTATGAGCTATGCCAGACCTGAAAGTCACGAATTAAATCCTAACGGGGTACCGAGCTCGATTCGCACATGGCTCAGCAGATTAACCGAATTCTTGCCGATTGGCTTTGACGATCCGAATGTCCAAATCGCTACCGGAACTGATGCCGGCTGTACAGGAACTAATTTTTCGTCACTCATCAGAGAGATATATTTCCTGACCATGTTTGGTGCAAGCAGATTGAGAGCCTTACAGGGAGCAACGGTGCTAGCGGCGAAAGCGCTAGGGGACAATACCTTAGGCGCCTTGGAGCAGGGAAAGAAGGCTGATATAGTATTTCTAAGCCAGAACCCGTTGGAAGACCTGCAGGGTCTTTTAATGCCTAGGCTCGTAATCTTGGGTGGAGAACTGGTTTCCGATACTAAGGAAAAGAAATATGCTACATAGCGCAACAGATACTAGGGCTCTCGAAAGACTGCACTACCAAATGCAATTGTCAGGCTACTTTACGGAGCTTGTGGATAGCCGAGGAGTTCGCTTTGCTTACACCGAGTTCTTTAATGACGTTTGGTACAATCAAGCATACGACATTCAAGGCGAAGCAAATTCTTTCAATGACATAATACTTGAGACTGAGAACTTCTTTGGAAACAGGGGGCGCGCTCCTTGCTTCTACACTTCTGATGCCTCGCCGCCTACATTCTCCGAACACTTAGAGCGTTCAGGCTATGAGAAATTTGAAGATGAATCATGGATGCTCATTAATGTAAGTGACGTCAAATCCAACGAGCGTGAGCATACAATTTCTACTGTCGTCGACGAATATACTGAGTTCGCAAATGTCTATCGCCAAGGTTTACCAGGTCCAGAAGTAGAGCAGTATATTGAAGCCGCGATTAAAGGTCATCGATATGCGCCCGGAAACGTCTCAGTAGAGTACCTTATTGCAAAGACGGGCGGCACGACATCAGGAATGTTAGGGCTCGTTATCATCCCGCCGATCGCTGGAATTTATGCCGTGGCAACTGTGCCTGAGATGAGAAACAAAGGGGTTGCCCGTGCACTAAACTGCAGAGCGGCGGAAATAGCGAAATCATTGAGTTGTTCTCATATGATGTTACAAACTGTTGCTGGTCAAGAAAGTGAAAACGTATTCAAAAAAATGGGGTACTGGAGAGCATTCTTGAGACAAGGATACGCACCAAGAGAAATAGTAAAGGACATGAAACATGGGTAACGTCGATTGGGAATCTACTTCCCGCAAGGATAAAAGCGCGCAAGGAAAAGAGTCTTTTGCTCTAGAGAAAGGAGTGTGTTCTAGTCGAAATCTGATTGAATCCGAACGGGACGACGAAAGTCGAACTGCAGTACGTAGATTCGTGAAGTTGATGATTGCGGGACATAAGCCAGTATGAAGTATGTGCTTAACTCAAAAGAACACTCAAATCCAGATGTTGTCATTGTACGAGCACCAGAGCACAATTATGAGTACCTGCAGTGGCACGAGGACGTAAATGCTGCGTACTTGTTGTCCGTGTTCTTAAAAGCCGGTTACGATGCCGAAGTATACGACTATGCGCTTAGGTCGTCCCCGCTCGAATTTAATCCGGAGGAGCTTCTAAAAAAGAGGGCGTCCTTAATAATTTGGGTTGTGGATAAACATCCCACAAATAATCCGTTCCATGTTTCTGAGATGATCAGAAAATTTTCGGCCATTGCGTCTTCGGAAAAGCCACATCTATCAATATACGGAAACACCCAGGTTGGACCAGAGCGTTTCCTCAGAGAACTACCCATCGATAGTGTCATACTTGGAGAGGAGCATGACGCACTTTCTCTTGTGCGATGCATCATTGAGGGTAACGACTTGCCGTCAACCACGGGAACAATGTTTAAAGCGAGTGACGGGAAACTGCATGCAACTCCCGTCGCCCCCAGACCAAACCTTGACGATCTACCCTGGCCAGCGCGTTACTATTTCCATGACTCAAGGCTATCACAGAATCCAAAAGACTACGTTGGCGCAATCATGGCCTCCCGAGGTTGTTACGCCAAGTGCACCTTTTGCTATATAAGATCAAAAGAGGAAACCCACGGTGAATATTCTTGGCAAGGTCGAGCCCCGGAAGACGTTGTTGATGAAATGTCATTCTTATACTTCACTCATGGCGTCCGAGAATTCGCTTTTGTAGACCCGCAATTTTTTGGGCCTGGAAAACGCGGTCATCAATGGGCTTTGAGAATCGCGGACCTTATATTGCAGAATGGGCTGAAAGACATAGCCTTTAGCATTTACGCTCGAGCCAATGACATAAGACAGGACAGCATTATGAAGCTAAAGGAGGCTGGTCTATATGCTGTCTTTATTGGAGTTGAGTCTTTCTCCCAGGATGTTCTGAACAGATATCGAAAAGGTGTCACTGTCGAAAGAAATGTCGAGGCGATTGAGCTGCTAATGCAGCATAACATACGCCTGCGCATGGGATTTATTACATTTGATAGAAACTCGACTTTTGACGAGCTTGAACAGAGCGCGATTGAGTTGGAGCGACTATGCGCATTGAGAGGTGATCTCATAACGCAGCCTGTTTTCTTTAATAATTCTCTCACTGCCCTGGAAAATACGCCGTCAAGTGCATTGGTCGACGTAACGGAAGGCAATGATCAAGAGGTTCGCAACGCAGCACCATTATTATATGAGTACCGCCGGAAACTCAGCAGAGGAAATGGTTCAACCACAAATCCTGATGTGCGTGTGGAAGTTCTGGCGGAAGCTACAAGAATGCTCGCGGCAGAGCTTACGCAGCGTTCGATCCAACTCGAAGCCCAACTCTCTAAGGATGGTAACGAAACGCGACCCGCGCAAACCGAGGAGACGATGGCCTGGTTTGATGGATTAACCCCGTTTGCCGTATCTACGTTCACAAAGCTGATTGGTGATGTTAAGAGCCGTAAGCTTGTTAAGATTGGTGCAGAAGTCGATAGGCTTGCCGAATGGATAGGTACGGAGTGCAAAACTTACGACTCGCTTCATCTTGCGGGACGACAGCTAGAAGTGGCTTCGTCCAGAACTATTTCGATGGATTGATTGATGGCCCATCGAAATGGAGCTAAGAACCAGCCGGGCGCGCCCATTCCCGGCTCTAAACTGCCTATCCAAGTTTCTGTTGAGCTACTATTTATCGCAGTTTTTCTGCTTGCGGTAGTTTGCCTTCCGCTTTACTCATCAACAGCAGCATTCTTACTCGGAATTATAGCGATCTTTTCTTCGTTAAACGCGTGGCTAACAGCGCGCGCAGAATTTAGCTACTTCATTACAATTTGGTTTGTCTTGGATCTTTTTCTAATTGTGTTTTATGCTGCGATCCCCTCATTGCTGCTGCAAGGAAACGAGTATTGGGGTTACTCGCCCTACTTTTGGCTGATGCTTTCTGGGATTGAAGCTGTATATACGCTTTGGAATTATCTATTTAACAAATTCCGAGGAAGCCTGACAGACCCGCCCCATGAGAGCGCGAAGGAGCTAAACATGTGGATGGTGCGAAGTATCATTGCTGTAATTTTGAACTTGGGCATTTTTTGGTTTCTATTTTCGGTGGAAGCAGGGCTGAAGTTCAACTTCTCCCTAAGCTGGGTCGCATTCATCTCAGAAACCCCACTGACGCAAGACCACATTGGGTTTTCGTTGATGGTTCTTGGTGGTATGTATATGGTGTACCTGGAAGGGCTTTGGAACATTCGGCGGTATCGTGACGAACGTAGCGCTGGTCGGCAGCCTTGGTTGGATTAGAAATTTATGTCTCGCGATACAAGACGAGGAGAAGTTCGTGCCTGACTTAGTTTATGTTGATGGCGAAACCATCCGATCAATTGCAGTCAAGTACGTTGGGATGGAGATTGGACGAACATCTGGGCGTGAGATAAGTGGAAGTTGGAACTTTTTGATCCAGGGAGAGGTATCTGGTGCAGAAACGAACTCCGTGATGCGCGACATAAGAGCAATGCTGCCGGAGGATATCGTTCTCGCCGTTGTTCCGAATTTGCCGAGCGAAGTCGTATTTTCGTCTGTTGGTGAAGCAGTGGAAGCCTTTGCGCAAAGTGGAGAGAACCGCCTCGTTTCTGGAGCGGCTGTAAGGCTCCGAGGCAGGATCGTTGTTCCAAATCACGACGAGACTCTTGAGTTTGATCCATTCGCTCCGCCCAAACTTGAGTTACCTGTAGTCACATTTCACGACGAGCAGTGTTTCGTTGTTCGAGTCGAAGGTGATGACTACAGGCTTCCAGTGTACGTGCCGGAAGCAGCAAAATCGCAATTGGTATTCTGTCACGATAATCCAGTAGACTTATTGGGAATTGTGAAATGGTCTCCTGGATACTCGCCTCGTGGTGGGCGATCTCTGAATTTAGCCGTGCGTGCGGTAGCGCTCTGGCTTCGGTGAGGGATTTCGATTAATCGAGACATGATTGGGCAGAACACCCTGATTTCCCATGGTTCAGAACCCTTGAGGTAATGTCTTTGCATTCGATCGTTACTATAATGCCGCTTTTATTGCCTTTTTGCTTTCAAGAGACTTGATTAGAGTTTGGCCTCTTTTCCGCTCTGGTTCACCATCAGTGATGGAAAGAATGTTAGTCTTGTCGTCCTACCGATTTGTAGGCACGCAGAAGATAGAGAAGCCTCAAAAAAGTTCGATCTGCGTCTCGCAAATGTGCACCAACCAAGACGGGGTACGCAATTTTGCCCCTCTGCAACCAATCATACGGCTCTAAACATACATCTTTCGGAGATACCGTGCGGTTCGAGAAGCAGTTTTGTACGATGGCACGTTTTTCGTCTCGTTCGGCCAAAATATAAAGCTCTGCAAGGCTTTTCATGAGTTCGAGGAACTGCATGTGTTTGGCTGTTTCTGCCGCTGGATCGGGCAATGTGGCCAGCTCTTTCTGGAGCTCGGCCAATCGAAGTTTGCCGTCACGTTCTCGTAGCTGATACGCGTCTTTGTCGATAGTTCCGTCAATCAGGAGGTCCGTCAGTCGAGCGAGCCGCGTGGTTTCATCTGCGACGCGCAGTTCCAGGGATTTGATAGCCTCTGCATGATCGACTTCTGACTGACGCTCACACCATGCCACCTCCAGCCTGTTTGCTTCTGCCTCATCAATGATAAGTGAGGTTAGACGCCGCGCGACTTGGGCCTCCAGCACGTCCTCACGGATCGTCTTGGTAGCGCATGATTTGACCTGACAACGGTAGTAAACGCGGCCTTTCTGCAGCTCTGGGGACATGGGCCCATCACACAGCCCACACCGAAACAATCCTTGGAACAGATGGTGGTGTCGCGTCACTTTTGGCCCACACTTGCCTGCTTTGATATCTTGTACGCGCCGAAACAGCGACGTTGGGACAATCGGCTCGTGAATACCCTGATATGTTTGCCCATTGCGCTTGATCGCTATCAAGCCTGTGTAATACGGGTTGTTCATGATGGTCTCTATACCCGCCATGCTCACCCTCCCTCCTTTGGTATTGCGCAGCCCGCGACGATACATCTCTTCATGCAATGAACGAAACGAATGCTGTCCGCTGGCATAGAGTTCGAACATTTGGCGGATCATCGGGGCGTACTTAGGGTCCGGTGTCTTCACCTTGCCTTTGCCGTTGTCCAGATACCCAATGGGGGCTTTGAACGGATACAAGCCTTGCTTGAGGCGGGCATAGAGACCCTTCTTGGCTTCTTCTCGGAGATTGTGAATGTAGTCTTCGGCTATGACGGCTTGCAGGTTGGCTGAGAGCCGACCGGCGCGGGTCTCGAAGTCCAGATTATCCACGGCAAAATACGGCTTCACACCATACTTCGGTAGCTCCATGATCAGATTCCAATCCCGCATGTTGCGGGCGCTGCGGTCAATCTTGTGCATGATCAGACCAGCGGCCTCACCGCGATGCAGACGACGGATCATGCTGGTGAAAATCGGACGGCCACATTTCGCAGCGGTTTCCTTTTCTTCAAACCATTTGATGACTGAGAGGCCCTGCTGACTCGCAAATGCCGTGATCGCATCTTTCTGCGCTTCTAGTGACGCGCCCTCACCTTGCTTTTGGGTGGAAACGCGGATGTATCCAAAACACTGCTTCATACATCAGGTTGGGGGCTTTCCGAATCTACCACATCCTCAGAATCTTGCGAGTCTGGCCATGGCCAGGTGCCGTCTGCCAGCAGACGCAGATAAATGCGATGGCAGAGCTCAAGATGTTGCTGCAAGTGGTCATCGTTCTTCATACTGCAAGGGTATGAAAATCGCTGTGACCGGCCTAGCAGCCAACTTAAGCGCCACCATGATATGGCGGATACATCGATGCGGTGAACGGCTTCAGGCGCTCGCCTCGATGAGTGAGCGATACGTTGGCGCGATGGTTCGGTTGGTTTTGAAAGTCGAAGGTCGAAAACGCTGGCATCTGCCGTTCGAAGAACTGCGCATCACTCGCCCCCACTCGAAACACAATCTGATTGCCCACGTTCCCGATGATGGCGTCCCGCACTTCATTGTCGATTTGGGACAGATGTTGATGGGCCAAGATCAACCCAAGTCCATACTTACGGGCCTCAGATAGCATCCCGGCAAAGGTCTTGGTGGTGAGGTTATGAAACTCATCTACATAGAGGAAGAACGGACGTCGCGCTGTTTCTGGCAATCCATGACGGGTGAAGGTCGCTTGCATGATGCTTGAGGTGATCAAACCGCCCATAACGTTCGACACATCTGCTCCAAGGCGTCCTTTGGCTAGGTTCACAATCAGTATCTGCCCGCTATCCATGATTGAGCGAAAGCTTAGCGGTTCCGCTGGTTCGCATAACGTCGTTCGTACCGACGGATGTGCCAGGAAAGCCCCCAGCTTATTGGCAATTGGCGACACGCCGTCAGCGCTGGTTTGATAATTCAGTGCTGGAAATTCGTGCTTCCAAAAGAACCGCACTTGGGGGTTTGTCAGTGTCTCGGTAACTTGGCGACGATAACCCTTGTATACGAACAGGCGCATTAAATCGCGCAGGTCAGCTTGAGGTTGCTCCAGCAGTGCCAAAACAGCGTGCCGCAGCAAATGTTCCATCCGAGCACCCCAGGCATCCGGCCATTGCTTCTTGAATGTTTCGATCAGGCCGGATGCGACTAGCGGACGGTATGGCTCAGCGACGCGTTTGAGTGGGTTGTATCCAAGCGGACAAGCGGGGTCTGCCACGTCCCAGTAAAGGTGCGATGACGCGATGTGGTGATGCAAGCTCTCAACCAAGTCACCATGCGGATCGATGAGGCACAAACCATTACCAAATTTGGCATCCCGCCAAGCCAGGTTTTGCAAGAGTGTGGTCTTTCCAGTGCCGGTCTGGCCAATTGCATAGGTATGGAGCAACCGCTCACGAACCTCGGCCCCAAATGGTGCTGGGTCTTTATTCCGGCGGAATGCCAGTCCGATAATTGGAGTGCGCATCATCCAAGTATCGGGGATCTAGCTGACCCAACTAGCAGTCAAGGTATTCGGCATAATCTGAGCGCATAACTTGACCGCTTGTCGCCTTCCTTCAGCCCCGGCACAATACTCACAGATCGTTCTTACATCGCCCTCAGCGGAGCGTGCTGGACTGTCTCCTGCTCGCTCCATGCTGAAGGGAATGAACCATGGGAATTTTGCAAGAAGACGTGGCTGGTGACATTGGCTCAGTACCACGCTGCAAAGTATGCGGGTCGGAGCGGGTGGTGAGAAATGCCTGGGCCTATTGGAGTACAGATATTGGGTTGTGGGAACTAGAAACGACCCACGACCAGGCATTGTGTCAGAACTGCGAAGCTACCACTGAATTGGTTTGGTCATGTCAAGAGCTGCCGCCCAACCAACGTATCCGAGAGCTGAATGATCGTTTCCGCACCACCGGCCAAGGTTGTGGCTCCATCATGCTCACCTCAGGTATCCAAGAAATGGGCGGTGAATTCGCGGTCGCAGTGGTCAAAGCTGTGCGGGAGTTCGATGACTTCTCAGACGATAATGACCCTTCGGGCGAGCATGACTTCGGACCCATCGAAATGGAAGGCGAGAAGGTCTTATTCAAGATTGACTACTACGATCCGACGCTCCAGCAGGGGTCAGAGAACCCGACTAATGAAGGCTGTACGCTCCGCGTGCTGACGATCATGTTAGCTTCAGAATACCAAATCTGGCCGCCTTTACAGGGCGGCCATTTCTCGAGCCCGAATAGAAGATGACTATCAAGAAACTTGAGTTCCACCAGTATAATAACTGATGGTAGGATTGCCTATATCCTAGGTCTGATCAAGTAGCTTTCCCTGAGCAGCCTAAACTCAGAAAGAGCCTCTAGTAGTCTCGTTGCGTCAACGTAGTTGAGCCTATTTCCAAAGTACAGGTATCCGTCATTTTCACCAACCACTTGCTCACCCAGGCTTAGTTCAGGCGGACCAACCAGTTCGGAAACGTTATCAGGAACGCACTCTCTATCCACCTCATAGTACCCCTCAGACAACTCCACTGACGCTATCTTGGAAACCAACTCCAGAGCATCCGATTTCAACTGATCCCTAGAGCTTCTCGAAAACCGGACCTTTTGACCTTCAAAATGTCCTAACACGATTCTGTAATCCGCATTGTTGAAACGAGACAGAGCCGAGGACAAAGATAATAATGAGGGAAATTCTCTGGTGTTACGCAAAATAGTGCACGTATAGACAGAAAGCTGTACGGGATTGTAGAATCTCTTTACTGCCGGACCAACACTTACATTGTTCACGCCAACACTAGGGCTATTGTTTGGCCCACAATCTGCTACAGAACCATCGCTCGAAACCTCTAGTTCGGCTATTCGTGGAGGTAACAGAAATCCATATACAAAAACGTGCGGCGCCGGTTGAAAACTTCCAAATAAGTCGGCGTCAGATGCATCAATCGCTAAACTGGCAAGACTAATACCCCACGACGGGTCACCAACAACATATTTGAGAAGTGCCGCTTGATATCGAAAATCCATTCCAATATCTCTCGAAAATATCTTCGCACTTCTGTATTCTCGAGAGTAGAATTCAGCCAAATCTTCATACAAAACTATAGATCTAGCGAGTAACTCTTGGGCCAACGAAGCTGGATCTTCTACGCTTGTGGTAGAACCCCTTTCTTCACTCGAAAGTGGTAGAGGCCAACCTGAAGCGTCGATACTACGAAACGAATAGTCAGATAGATACTCTGCCAATGTGAGCTTGATTTCGGCCACGTAGTAAGGGTTGGACCTTTCAAGGCTTGCGTTAACTTCTGCCAAACTATCAAGTGATTCAATCATCTGAATTGGATCATGGAGATGTTGGAAGACAATTGATTTCAACTCACCCATTGCTGATGCCTGAGCCTCAGCAAGTATTGGGCCAACCGCTGGGATTGTTGCTCCTATGCTTGTAAGCGCTCTGAGACTCTCTCTTTGGTCTTCGCTGACCCAAAAATCCTCAACCGCTAAAGCTCTAATCCCTTCAGCAATATCAGACACATTGCCATTTGAGTTTGCTGATGCCTCAAGCAATCTAATGAGCGAGCTCAATGAAGAACTGCTCGCTTTGCATGACGCGTCTCGACTTTCATCCAGTTTTTCAATGGCATCGATAATAGACTGGCTTTGAGCTTGTGTAGGACTGATAAGGAAGAGTCCAAAAGCAATAGCTAGCGTCAATCTAACCACAAGCATCTCGTACACCGGTTAAGTTGATTGAAGCTTGAATTACTGGACGGTGTACTCCGCGCTCAGTAGGTGCCTGCCTATCGACAAGAAGGGTAAAAACGCGAACAACTTCGGCGTTCTGAACATTTCGTGTCCCGCCAGACTGAACAAGGGTTTGTTCGCCAGCTAGAAAAAGGGACAGTTCGTCATCTGTTGTTAACAGGACGTGGGGGATAAAAAAGACAATGGTCCTACCATTGTTTCGAATTGGCGATAAAATAATGTCTCTATCGGGCTCCCCGACATGACCAAATTTTACTGCTCGTACATCGCTATCCATTAGGATAGGGGGAGCATTACTTGGTCTGATATGTCTTTCCTCATAGTCCAACGCAGCTTTCCGGATTTCTAAAACTTGATCGGGGTCGGCTGATACCGTCATTATTGGCCTTTTCGCGCTCGCCAGATTTGTCTGGAAGTTCTCGCGGCCACAATCCACCGAGAGACGTAAATCTCTTGGGTAAAAAATCGATAAATCATAATCGATCTCTGTAGCAAAAACCGTACTCCTAGCAATGAGCATAAATATATAGAGCGCCGCCAGAGTGCCTACGAAAGCAATACCAGCGATCCGTGCACCATAACTCTCCGCAAACACCTGAGTTAGAATGAGAGCAAGGCCAGTTCCAAAGAACAATAATCCAAACAATCCAACCTGAGGCCGAGCTGCAGGATGTGGTCGCACGTATTCTTCAAAAATGGGAAAGTTAATGAACTGTTGCATTGCCAGGACGATGCCTACCAACATCAACAAGACACCCAACGAAAACCCGGCAAGTTTTAGCATCGCGGTCACCAACAACTGCAGCGAGACCAGCAGCCATGTTGACCACAGCAGGTCCCAACCACGCAGTTACTTGCTGCTATTTCTGCTTGGCCGTAGTCACGATTGATCTGGCACGGTGTCGATGGAAGACCCTGAAGAAGCAAAAATGGCGTCATTATCAGATACTTGAGCAATTCAATTCTCCTCATAATATAAACTGATGGTACACACCTTAAGTTATGTTGTGAAGAGGTTTAGTCGAAGGTAGCAGATCGAAAGCAAAGGTAAATTGGTGCTATTTGTCAAACCAGCGCGAACCCTTGCCAAATGGCCCAAACTGTCCCGCACTGAAAGAATTATGTTTCAAACGCGTATACTAGGTATCCAGCCTCGGCTGGTTCAGCCGCTCTCCGGGGCTTAGAAGCATCAGTCGCGAGATGTTGCTGAGCCCTGTTCTTTCGCATTTTAGAGACGAACACGCAGCGCGGAATGTTCGCTGGTGGCCGGACCCGTTAGGGGTCCGGTTCCACGCACCCGCGCTGCACGGTACGTTCGTCCTGCAAAACGCGATCCCGCCGAACCTATAACGTCAGACCATATCTTGCCTGCTAGAATCGGGTTCTTCGGCGACTTAGACTGAACATCCTCCCACCACGAGGATTATTCACTAAGTTCATATTATTCATGAGTTCTCAATTTGCCCTCGACTTGCGCTTGGCACGCAAGAAAGCGGGCTACACCCAAGATGATCTGGCACATCTTCTTGATACCCATCAGACGGTGGTCTCGCAGCTGGAGCACGGCAAGCGCCGCCCCAGTCTGATTGAGATCATCGACCTGTCGCTCGTCTATGGTCGGTCTTTCGAAAGCTTCTTTGCGGAGGTTATGGCCGAGCGGAAGAAACACTTATCAGTCCGGCTCTCAACGCTTCCGGCAACTGGTCGGAAAGCCATGAGCACCTTTAACCGTCCCGGCTCTCTCGCGCGCATGAAGCGTCGGTTGGCCGAGAGCCAAGATCATGGCAGCGCTTAGGGTCTTGTCGGTGGCCGTATCATCGGGCCGGGTCGGCTATGTGTTCCTCGAAGGTACTCAGTTGCTCGACTGGGCGGTGACCACAACCGTCTCGGGCAAAGCCACCGATCTCGTCGCCTTCGCCCAAGAGCTGATCAACACGCTCAAGCCCGATGTCGTGGTCACTGAGAAATGCGATGAAAACTGCCGCAAAGGCAGTCGCTCCCGGCGGCTCATCGCGTCCATCGCAGAACTAGCCAGCCACAACTACGTTCTCGATGTGCAGGTTGCTCGACCGCGCGTTTTCCAATCGAAGTATGAAGAGGCGGAAAGCGCGGTGAAGCGGCACCCTGACCTGATCGGGTACTTGCCTGAGAAGAAACGCCGCTTCTTCGAAACGGAGCCGCGCAACATGATTGTCTTCGAAGCTCTGGCTCTGGCCGAAGAAGTAATCAACGGCCCGCCAGATAAGCTGGCTGCAGCCATGGGATAGAATTCCACGAAACCGCCCGTTCCAACGGGGCGGTTTTGGTATGATCCGACGGCTGTTGATACACCCTCTTCATGTTTCTTTGCTCGCCCTGCTTCCCAAACTTCCTTTCCGATGCAATTTTGGATGCGCGATTCCCGCGCCGCGAGTGCCCGTGATTTCTTTTTGAAAGGTTTATTTGTGGAACTCTTGGTATTGATTTTTGTTCTGGTTACGGCGATTGCAGTTGCACTGCGGTTTCGCGGGAAGGTCGACGATAACACTTCACCTCCACCGATTGATCCTTGGGAGACTGCGCCCAAAAAACGAGCATCCTCTCCACGTCCGTTCGATCAAAAAACGTCACACAGTTTGGCGAAGCCACGCGAGATCAGCGGCCCGGCCCGGATTGTTGACGGCGATACCATCGTGATTAAGAAAACGCAGATACGGTTGTTTGGTATCGACGCTCCTGAACTTGATCATCCCTATGGACAGAAAGCCAAGTGAGCGCTGGTTGCGCTGTGCAAAGGCAAACACGTCCGGGCGGAAATCACCGACGAAGACGAGTATGGGCGCACGGTGGCCAAGTGTTTTCTTCCGGATGGTCGTGATCTGTCCGCCGAGATGGTCAAACAAGGGTTAGCAATCGACTGGCCGAAGTTCTCCGGCGGCATATACACATCGCTTGAGATCGCTGGGGTTAGAAGGAAACTCTGGCTGGCTGATGCCCGCCAAAAGGGACGTATGCATGTCTGGAAACAATATGAGAGCCACCAGGCCGCAAAAAAGTCTTAGGGCATTGCAGAACCGGTAGATTGGCGCGTTTGTACGGACTGCAATTGAATTGACACCAACATGCCTTCGATAGCAGCCTGCTTCCCACAGATATGGGAAGGGATAGTTTTATGCGTTCATACGAAGCCGCACGCGGCCTTTTTAGCTTTTTGGCAATCTGCAGCTGGGTCGTGATAATCGTCGGCGGGATTGTCGCCTTGGGTGGTATGTCAGCCGGATCGAGCTTTGGGCGCAACGCAGGCGCCATGCAGGCAGTCATGGGAACAGCGCCAGGGGTCATTCTAGCGATGCTCGGCTTCTTTGGTCTTGCTCTGGTGCAGATGGGACGTGCCAGCGTTGATAGTGCCGAATACGGACAACAATCACTGCAGGTCGCCCGAGAACAGCTGGAGGTTTCGCGGCAGTCGCTTCAACAGGGCAAGCAGCTAGCCGCATCATACGCTGCACAGGCGACGAAGGCACAGCCAGCAGCAATCGCTGCCACGAAAAACCAACCAGTCGATGAGCGCGCGTCCTATCGTGCCCGGGGCAAAGATGATGCCCAAGTTGCGCCCAGCGAAGCAGCAATATCCTTGCCTTCAGGGAACAAGCAAGCAGCCTTGCCGACACCTGGTATTGAAACACCGGTCGCCGAGCTCTTGGGTGACAAAGCCTCGATTGCTGGGCGCGATCTCATTCTAGAAGATGGCACGTACCGCTATGGCTCGATGAGCTTCGGTTCTCGCGAAAAAGCCGAGGCCTATTTCAGTCAAATGGGCGTCAACCCCAATGCGAAAGTGCAGTCGTCATGATCCCCATACACACCCCCACCCCCTGTGGGGGTCATGCCTGGGTACCAGCGCTGCGCATAGGTGCACATTGCGGAGCCTTTCTGGCAAAAACCCTTGCCTGACTTCATACGCATTTTGCGTATGAAGTTCGCTCGCGCGAACGGCGCTTCCTCTAGCGCCCTAGTACCGCCCACCCAAACATGTCCGGAAGTGCACCCATGCGAGTCAGCCTGAAACACAGTACCGTGCAGCGGGGCCTGTTGTTCAAGAAAACCTTCTACCAAGTCGCCTGCACGGTTCTCTTTTCCCATGAAGAAATTCAAATTCTGAGACAGAGAAATCTTCTGAAGACCAAGCTGATTGATCGTCGCCCAGCAACAGCCAAGGTTGATGACCGTGACGAGAAGTTCGAGCTGCTGATCAATGATCTGACTAATGGAAAAACCGACCGATTTCTGTTGGCAAATCCATCCTCTGCCAAGCTCTATGAAGAGACCCTGCTGGATGCGTTGCAGCAGCTCAAACTCTGGATCAACGACAATGCTGAGCTGGCTGATGATCTGGTGGTTGAGTTCTGATGGGCCGTGACTTTGGCGATCTGTTTGGCAGTGTTTTCGGGGCGGCGATCATCGTCGTCGGCTTGCTGATCGCGGCGGCGGTCCTCACCCCACTCTTCCTGATCGGCATTGCCACCTATGTCGGCATTCGCCTCTACCTTGAGAGTCCAGCGCGGCTGGAGCGTTTGGCGCGCGAAGAAACCATGCGGCTTTATCAGCACGCGATGGCCGGGCGGGTCAGTTTGAGCGAGGCGGAGATCGAAACGGCGCTGGCCTCGCATTGGCCAACCGGCACCCCTGACGCGTTGCGGGTGCAGCTGTTTGAAGTGGGGCGTGCGCTGTTTGAGACGGAGGGTTTGTCGCCGGATATCCCGCCACCACCCGAACTCTGCAACACCGTTGAGGGCGGACGATACCGCGATCTGCTGGCCCAGCAAGGACAGGCGCGCAATGACCGGCAGATGCTGATCTCGGCGCTTAATGTGATCAGCCAGGCGCTGGCTCCGGTGGCGCAGGCCGCGCCGCCCATGGAGGGAGATGTGCTGGTCGGTATTGAGCAATTTCTAAAACCACTTGGCCCGACCATCGACCAGATTGTGTCGCCGTTCTTTCAGGACACCGGATACAACCACTTCAAACCGCTGCGCGATCAGCTGGATCGAAATCTGCGCCAGACCCACCGCACCAATCCCATCTACCCCACCAAATACAAAGGCGATGACGTGGTGGAAACCTATCTCAAGGGCACGCTGCTGACCGAGCTCTTCAAACTAAAGACGCCCTTTGCGATCCCGGATGAGCTGCGATTTGAGCACATGCATATTGTGGCGGGCAGCGGACATGGCAAAACCCAAACACTGCAATACTTGGATTGCCGAAGACCTGCCAGATGTGGCTGAGAAAAAGAAATCCGTGGTCGTGATCGACAGCCAGGGCGACCTGATCCGCACCATCCTCTCGGCACGACAACTGCCACCGGAGCAGATTGTGCTAATCGATCCCGAAGATATCGCCTTTCCGGTCTGTCTCAATCTTTTTTCGGCGGGGATGGAGCGACTCGACAGCTATTCGCCTTTGGAAAGAGAGCGCCTCACCAACTCGATCATCGAGCTCTATGACTTCGTGCTGGGCTCGCTTCTATCGGCTGGCATGACCGCCAAGCAAAGCGTGGTCTTCCGCTATGTCACGCGGCTGATGTTCCATATCCCCGACGCCACCATCCACACGCTGCAAGACTTGTTGGAGCCGGGCGGCACCGAGAAATACGCACAACACATCGCCAAGCTAGAGGGCACCCCGCGCCGGTTCTTTGAAACCGAGTTCGACAGCAAGGAGTTCAACGCCACCAAGACGCAGGTGCTGCGCCGCCTCTATGGAGTGCTCGAAAATCAAACCTTCGAGCGGATGTTCTCGAACCCACGGTCGAAGTTCGACATGTTCACCGAGCTGAATGCGGGCAAGCTGATCCTGATCAACACCAGCAAGTCACTTCTCAAGGAACAGGGCACGGAAATTTTCGGGCGCTTTTTCATCGCACTAATCACACAGGCCGCGCAGGAACGCGCCACCATCCCGGATTGGGAACGTTTGCCCGCCCACGTCTACATCGACGAGGCGCAGGATTACTTCGACGCCAATATCGGCGTTATCTTGAGCCAGGCGCGCAAATACCGCGTCGGCCTCACCATGGCACACCAGTTTCTGGGGCAGTTGTCCTCGGGCCTGCCCGACGCGATGGAGGCGAACACGTCGATCAAACTGGCCGGTGGTGTTTCGGCCAAGGATGCGCGAGCGTTGGCAAGCCAAATGAGCGCGGATGCCGAGATTATCCAGCGCCAGCCCAAGGGCACATTCGCCACCTTCCTGCGCGGACTGACCGACAAAGCGGTGCCAATCGCGTTCCCATTCTTTGTTTTGGAGAAGTTTCCGAAGACCACAAAAGAAGAGGGTGAAGCCATCGTGCAACACAGCCGCAACGCCTATGCCGAACCATGGCAACCCACACCCTCTCATAGCAAACCAGAGCCAGAAGAACCGGAAATCATCCCGCCAAAAAATGACGATGATGACCCGGATGGGCTTTCTCCGGAGCTCTGATATCCGCGACACTGTGGGCCATGACCCGTTCCAAAGCCAAAGTTTCAGCCGACTTGCGCCCCACCGCCCGAGAACTCCGCTTCATGGCCCATATCGACCGCCACGGCCCACAGAGCAGCAAATTTTTGCATGAACTGACCCGAGGCACGCATCGTTGCAAAGACACGGCCCTGCGCCGCATGCAGGCGCTGAGGGAAGCTGGATACTTGCGACTACCCAAGCAACAAGAGCAAATTGCTAAGGCAGACTTCAATCCCAACGTATATGACCTGACAGCCGAGGGGTTCGAATATCTCTCATACCACCAGCCGCTCGAACGGCACGCCCGGCCAACTGGT
The DNA here is from genome assembly GCF_049801095.1 of Dinoroseobacter sp. S76. Lineage (NCBI taxonomy): Bacteria > Pseudomonadati > Pseudomonadota > Alphaproteobacteria > Rhodobacterales > Roseobacteraceae > Dinoroseobacter > Dinoroseobacter sp. S76. Next base: position 665,413 of record NZ_JBNAGH010000002.1, read on the forward strand.
CACTGGTGGCATGGGTTCTGGGTGTCTTCGGTCTCGAGCGCGATTGAGATCAGCGCCACCCGTGCTGGGTTTGACTATATCCCCGCCGCCCGCATTCTGGCGATCAAAGGTGCGCCGATGGCTATTCCCCTGGCGAAAGGATCACTAGTTCCAGACCAGCTCTTTGCGATCAAGTATCCGGGAGGCTATCGGGTGTATGCGCTGGAGGTTGACCGAGGCACCGAGCCAGTGCGGTCTAAGGCTGCGCGGAAGTCACTAGAACGATCAGCGACCCAATATGGCGAAGTGCTGCGTGGCAAACTGCATCAGCGGCACTTCGGATTGCAGAGCGGCCTTTCGGTCTTCTCCGTCTTTATGAGCCAAGCGCGGCAGCAACAGTTTTTGGAACTGGCGGGCGACAATCACGCCCACCACATCACAGCGTTTTGTCAGCCTGGGTTTCCAACATGGGCAGAAGCGAAGGACGTAGTTGGCCTCCTGCTCTGCCGCTAATCTATCGCGTTCTCCGCTCGGAGAATCCGCCGTTCTTCCTCTGTCCGTGGCGCTATAGCGATAAACTCATCGCCAGACAGCCATGGCAAATCCAGCTGGGCTAGCACTCGATTGCCGTACACGCCAGATAGCAATGCGATCCCTTCTATTCGGAGCACATCGCGCGCCCCTTGATTGCCACGTAAGCGCTTCATGGGGTCTTTCTGATCAAACAAAAGCGCTTCGGCCACCTCGCGCGGCACCACCGTTCTCAAGTTTTGACGAAAGAACTCCGCAGCTCTAGCCGTTCCAGGTTGCAATTTTCTAAGTTCACGAAACGCCGCCATCTCAAACGCGCGCCAGACGGACGGCGGATATTCCACACCTTCAACCAGCCATAAGACATGCTCGACCGCTCCAGACTTCACCCCGCGCTTACCATCGCGATTGGGCGCATTCAGATACGCTTCACGCGCTAACATGACACCCATCCAGCAACGACTCTCTTCTTCCTTGGAGTTGATCACCAGGCATGGGCCTTCGTCGCGATAGGTCTCGGGTGGAATCATCCAACTGTTGTCGAGTGTGTTCTTAATATCCACGTCCCGATTGCCGATCACCAGGTCGCGGATTCCCTTGGGCGCACCCAAGAAATCACGAACGTAGTGCTCGATCTTGAGGCCTACAAACGTCTTTTCGACATTATCGAGCTCACGAAGCTCAGTTCGCCCTGTGCGGATGGGATCAAGGACAAAATCAATGGCATCGCGAACGGCGTGTGGAAAGGCCGCTTGGATAACTGATTGCCCGCCCGCGATATCAAGCAAGCCCAACCGTATCCGGTCCAACTCGTCAAAGTCAGGATGCCCAGGAACAACAACTGACGGCAGCATCTTCATGCTGCATCATTGCCGGGAACAAGACTTAAAGTGGAGTCTAAATGTTTGAAAAGGCCGGCGTTTCTAGCGTGCTACGCCACCGCGTAGAGCGTACGCGCCGACAATGCGGCGTGCAGCTGTTCTCCAACCGCTTTTGCCACTGGTGGTGGAAACGCATTCCCCACCTGGCGATAGGCGTTTGTCTTGGCTCCGGTGAAATGCCAGCTATCCGGAAAGCCTTGCAGTTTGGCAACCATAGGTACGGTAAGGCGTGGCATACCCACATGATCCGGACCGGGTGCTTCTGGTGCAATGGTCCGGCCCTCAACGCCGAGTGAGGCCCAAGCTTTTCTGGCGCGGGTGGGGCCAAGGTCGGGACCGCCATGTTTCTTGCTTCCACCGACAACGGTCGGCGCAATCTCGTTTGCTTGCTTTACCCAAGCCTCAACACCGGGCCAGCCGTTCTCTGCCATCATTCGCTTCAGGGTTTGGCCGACTGTCTTGGGTTTCCGCTTAGCGTGCTCCGGCCAGGTAAAGTGCTCAATCCGGCTTTCTTCTATCGCCATGATCACGACGCGCGGGCGCAACTGCGGCACGCCAAAATCGGAAGCGTTCAAGAGTTTGGGTTCGGAATGATACCCAAGTTTCTTGAGCTGAGCTTTCAGATGCAAACGGTAGTCTTCGAACACCGCATCTAGAAAACCGCGCACGTTCTCAAACATGATCGCGCGTGGGCGCATGACATCGATGATATCAATGGCGTCGTCGAAGAGGTTTCGTTCATCTGCTTGACCAAGCTGCTTGCCTGCCTTCGAGAATGGCGGGCATGGCAAACCACCCGCCAACAGGTCGACACCCTGGTATGCGTCAGCGTCAGCTTTGAAGAGACGCATGTCCTCCTCCAGCACTGTCCACTTCGGGCGGTTGTGCCGGAGCGTGTTGCAGCAGTGCTTGTCAATCTCGACCAAAGCTTGATGCTGAAACTTTGCTTTCGCGAGGCCAAGCGCTTGGCCACCGGCTCCGGCACACAGTTCTAAAGATGTCAGCATGCAGCGTGTCCTCCTGACGGCAATACAACAGGTTGCGGATTCCCGTGCAATGGAATTTAATCTAAGGAGAAGTTGTTCACAATATGTTCTCAGGCCGGAAGTGAGCTAGTAGAGTCGTCGAAGCTCAGTTTCGTAAGCTCGCAAGCCGATCAAAACCTCTTCAAAACGAGACGTGACGACTGACGGTGCTTCGATGGTCTGCGTTACGCCCTTTAGATAGGTATGGGCAAGCTTGTTTCGCTCAACGATGAGTTCGTCGAGGTTTCGCTTCAACCTATCACGTGTCATGGCGCTGATTTTTGCTTCAACTGCTTCCAGCCCCACCGCACCGATGCAGCCGACAAGTGCCTTCCGAAAGCCGTTTTCGAAGCTGAAGCCATGAATCTGCTTTAGCGCACGGGTGCCTGACGACCGGATTTCACCAGGCCTAGTTTTTCTTATGAGAACACGCTCAACTAGGTCATCTATCGACATTTCGATCCAGCCGCACAGTTCAATCGTAGCCAATTTGGAGTACATCAATGACTCCAAGGGATGGTTGTGACTGGCGAACTTTCTGCTTATTCGAGCAAGATTCTTTCGAATTGCTGTTTCTGAAATCATTAGTTTGCGAAAATTTTCTTTGCCTCTGTCATTCGATTGGTAACCTTGTCCTTTTTCGACAAGCCTTCGGCGACTCCCTCATCTCTGAAATGCTCCGATGCTCGAAGATCAGCGTACCTATTTTTCAGGTCTTGCGCCGATAGCTCTTCCACGTGATCAATATTCCTAGCTATACCGACAAGCAAGGCTTCCATGACAGCCGTTGGTATCCTTTCGACCTTCTCGTCCGCACCGACACCTTCAAAAATCTTTGAATTAACTTGGTAGACAGTACGCGTAAAAATCGCTTTCTTTGCATCGACAAACTCTCCACTGGGATTGCGATTGTCATGCATATAGTCATTTAGGAATTTTCCAACCTGCCCACCATATTTTTCCTCGCGCTCTAGGAAAGCAAAAAACCTCAAAATCAGCTCTTGCTTGACGTATCGGTAGTTCTTCCCCGCATCCATGTTATTGACCCTCCTCCAGTCTTGATTCTGATCAAGATCACGCAATAGTTGGTTTAACACTCCGCCGTAGATGCAGTTTCGAATTTCCTGATTATTTAGTTTTGCACCACCCGAATTTAGGCGGTGAAAGATTGTAAATAGATACTCGAGATGATTCTTTTTTGAAGTATCACAACGCAGAACAGTAATTGGCAACGTTTTGTTCTGAACGCGGTCGAAGAGCTTTCTTAGATCACCCTTCGAATCCTTAAAAGTAGCGGACAGTTTGCCTCCGATTCGTTGATCAATATCATCTAAGCGAGAGAGTCGCCAATCTCCCCCTGCCAGAAATTTCTTGATGGCAGTCATTCTTTGCAGGCCATCAATTACAATCCATTCATCCTTATTGTAGTCCAGCGCGAAGCACATACTCGGAATAGGCAGCTGCTTTATTAGAGAGTCAATAAAGCGCGTTTGGTCAGAAGATTGCCATACAACGTCCCGCTGGAAATCCGGCTGTAGGTCTATGACACCTTCATGCTCCATGCGGGCCAGGTCGGCGCAGGATCGCAATTCGTTAAAGGCGACGATGTCCTTTGGTGGCGACTCATTAAAGTCGTCTTCCATAAACTCTGGGTCTTTTAGCTCAACAATTTCGTCTTCCAAATTTCTGCTCTCTTTTTTGTGTTCTTTAGATTTTGCAAACGGATGGCCGGGTTTGCAACCCCGGCCACCCAGCTCCTGAAATCAGGAGTGTCGGTTTGGTTCTTCTCGTTGCGCCAAGCGTTCTTGAAGCCAGTCCAGCACTTCACTCTCAACCCAGCCCACCCGGTTCGGGCCCAGCGGTACCCGCTTGGGGAATTGGCCTGCCTTCTCCAGCCGGGCTATGTGTTGCGGTGAGTACAGAACAAGCTCCTTCACCTGACGTTTTGAAAGTATCCTCATCACGATGTTCTCCATGATTGGAGAGCAACGCGATGCCCTCAGGTTTCGACAAGTCTCCCGAGAGGCACAGAGGGTACTCAGTAAAAGGCAAATCTGGCAAGAGCTACAGATTTTTCATGATCAACCGCAATCAACCAGACTGTCTATATAGTTGTCGTATTCGATCATCGCGGCCTGCATCTCTTCAAAGTACGAGTGCCGGTTGTACACTGCAGCGACACCGCTGATTGTCCCTGAAACATGGTTCAGAAGCTTTTCCGTTACGTGGATTGGCGTGCCGATCTTCGCGTGTGTAGTTGCGAACGTCCGCCTGAGATCATGCAGCGTGTACGACCCAACACCTTCTAATCCCTCATCGAAGCGGGCTTTGTGCCATGCATACGTTGTGAACGGTTTCTCAAAATCGGTTGCCGCTGGAAACAGCAAGTCTCCAGTATCTGGCAGCGCATCCATGACGGCCTGAGCCATGGGTGATAGAGGAAACCGATGCTCTCGCTTGTTCTTTGCAAATCCTTCAGGAAAAGTCACCGAGTTACCTGTGATCCATGAGCGGCGCATTTGCCCGACTTCCGTCCGGCGTTGCCCTGTCAGCAGAAGCAGCTGAACAATTGGTCCGAATGGAAATGGAGTTTCCTGCGCTCGATGATAGACACGCTGGAGCTCTTCGTCTGTCAGCACACGGTTTCGCTCAACGGTCTTTTGCTTCATGGGCGGAACAACCGAATGCTCAATGAGACCGTGGCGCACGCACCAGTTCATCATCGTTCTGATCGCAACAAAAGCATGAGACTGTTCGGAAGGTGTGGCCGACAGGCTAGAAATCACTTTCATGACCTGCTTGCGTTCGACCGACTGCACATTACCGCTGAAGTTGAAGTGTCGGTCTAAGAGGCGCTTGTAGTCATTGAACGTGCGGGGCTTGTTTCGGCGCTGGCTGTCTTCGAGGAAGCGTGCCTTCGCATCTGCGAACGAAACTGGTGCGGACTGCGTTGAAAGTAGTCCGTCTCCCGCCAGAGCGCTTGCCGCTAACAATTGCTTGGCCTGTTTTCTCGCATCAGCCAATGAAAGGTCTGGATACCTCCCCAACGTTTTGCGGCGGCGTTTCTCCCCAAGCAACACGATGTATGACTTGCTCCGTGTCGAACAGCGGACACCAAAGTTCGGCGTCAATTCATCCCAGTATGTCACCTGCCCATTCTCGGACAGTGGAAGCTTCCGGACGGCTAGATCAGTCAGGCGGGTACGCATCTTAGGCTCATTTTAGGCTCAAAAATCGTAGGCGTTTGGGTGTTCTGCTATGTTCAACTATACACGGATTTTTTCTGTATTTCTATATTTTTCATGCACTTCTGAGAAGTCATGTTCAGCCATGATGGTAATACAGTACGGATTGCAAATCCGTGTACACCGGTTCGATTCCGGTACTCGCCTCCAAATCTCTCCGCTTCTCAGACAGTCAGGTTGCTCTGCGATCTGTGGCAGTGCACAGAAGAGTGGCCTACCCGGCACGTTCCAAGCCTTCAATTTCACTGCGCACAGAGCGGCCTCAAGAACGCTCCAGATACGGGCCCAGGCTTTCTTTGAAGGTTTCGACGAACTCCAGCGTGATCAGCGACGGCGTTTTGTGGATGGGGCGGACGAGGGAGAGGCAGTGGGGGAGTTTGGGCGTGAACGGTTTGAAGTCGATGCCTTGGTTTTTGTACTTCACGGCGTCCAACTCGCTGACGACGGACACGCCCGCGCCTTGGGCCACGAGTTCGCAGGCGGCTGTGAACTGGCGGACCTCGATATGGGATCGCAGCTCGGTCTGGTCATCGCGGAAGCGCCGCTCCAATTCCTGAAAGAACACGCTGTCCCGGCGGGTATGGATGACGTTCTCCTCGGCCAGGTCGCGTGCACGGATCTGTGCCAGCTTTCCGAGGCGATGACCTTCGGGGAAAATGCAGACCGTGCGCATGTGCAGGTCGATTTTCTCCACCGCCGGATGGCCGAAGAACCCATCCGTGATGCCGAAATCATATTGCTCCGTGATCATCCATTCCAGAATGCGCTCGGGCCGGTCCGGCTCGATCGTCATGGAAATGCCCGGACGGTCCCGCAGAAACTCGGACACCACGGCGGGCAGATGGCTTGTGGCAAACCCGGGCAGACAGGCGATGCGGATATGCCCGGCCTTGCGTTTCGTGATGTCGGTGCTGACATCGGAAATGTGCCGCATCAGATCCACGACGCGGCGGATATCCGGCTCCAGAAGGCGCACCTCTTGCGACGGGACCAGCCGCCCATCCCGCCGGTCGAAAAGCTGAAAATCGAACTCCTTGCCCAGATCCGACAACAGACGGCTGATCGCAGGCTGGCTGATCCCCAATTCGGCGGCGGCCGCCGTCATGGAACCGTTACCTATCACGGCCATAAGAGCCTCAAGCTGCCGGATTCGCGGGGTTTTTCGGGCCTTCATCTCGGACATCCATCCTGTGGTCGCGCGGCAAACTATAATGCCATGTTATATTTATAAAGACCCGTTGCATCTTGCATTATGGCTTGCCGTGGTTAGTCTCGACCCATGTGACGGTATTGCAGCGAAACCGCTGTCCAAGTCGCTGGCGTCCAACGCGGCGCAAGGGAGGAAAACATGAAAAAGCAACTGCTCGGCCTGGCGGCCGTATCTACTATTCTCACGCCCATCGCAGCCTCTGCGCAAACCGAGGTCCAGTTCTGGCACGCCTTCACTGGCCGGCTGGGCGAGCTCGTGGCCGCTCAGGTTGAGGAATTCAACGCAAGCCAGAGCGACTACACGGTCGTGCAGAGCCACAAGGGCAACTATTCCGAGACGCTGAATGCCGGGATCGCCGCGTTCCGCGCGCAGGAGCAGCCGCATATTCTGATGGTGTTCGAGGTCGGCACAGCCACGATGATGTCAGCCGGGGGCGCCATTCGCCCGGTCTATGAGGTCATGGGCGAGAGCGGCGCGGCCTTCGATCCGGATGCCTATATCGGCTCGGTCAAAGGGTACTACACCACGACGGATGGCGACATGCTTTCGCTGCCCTTCAACTCCTCCACCCCGGTGCTCTGGGTGAACCGCGACGCGTTCGAAGCCGCAGGCGTGGACCCGGACATGGACCTTTCCACATGGGAGAATGTCGGCGGTGCGCTCGATGCGCTGAAAGCCGGGGGCTCCGAGTGCCCGCTGGTCACCGCCTGGCAGAGCTGGATCCATCTGGAGAACTTCTCGGCCTATCACGACGTGCCCTTTGCCAGCCAGGATAATGGCTTTGCGGGCCTCGACACCGAGCTGATGCTCAACGGTCCGGCCCAGGTGGCGCATCTTGGTGCCATGCAGCAATGGGCTCAGGACGGAAAGTTCATCTATACGGGCCGCCGCAACGAGGGTGGTGCGAATTTCCGCTCGGGCGAATGCGCGCTCTTCACCGAAAGCTCGGCGGGCTATGCCGGGATCAAGGCGGAGGCCGAGTTTGATTTCGAAGTGCGCCCCCTGCCCTACTGGAAAGCCGTCGCGGATGAGCCGCAGAACACGATCATCGGCGGGGCCTCGCTCTGGGTGATGGCAGGCCACGAGGCCGAGGAATACAAAGGCGTGGGCGAATTCCTCAGCTTCCTGTCGAAGGCCAATGTGCAAGCGAGCTGGCACCAGAACACGGGCTATCTGCCGATCACACTGGAAGCAGGCGATCTGACCAAGTCCCAGGGGTTCTATGATGCGAACCCGGGCACGGATATCGCTGTCATGCAGATGACCGCCAAAGAGCCGACCGCGAACTCCAAGGGTTTGCGTCTGGGCTCTTTCGATCAGATCCGCGGGATCATCGACGAAGAGCTGGAGGCGATCTGGTCCGGTGACAAGACCGCTCAGGAAGCCATGGACAGCGCGAAGGAACGCGGCGACGCGTTGCTGCGCCGGTTTGAATCCGCCAATCGTTGATCACCGCTCAGCCTGCCTCGGCCAGTTGGTCGGGGCGGGCTGACGAGACCCGGATCCAGAACCGTTCATGGAAAAGCGCGTCACATTTCGAGGCTGGTTGCTGCCACTTGCGCTCATCGCGCCGCAAGTGCTCATCTCGGCAGTCTTCTTTTTCTATCCGGCGGCACAGGCCATCTGGCAGTCGCTTTTCATTCCGGATCCGTTCGGGCTCTCGTCGCAATTCGTGGGCCTGGGCAATTTTGAATTCCTGCTCAGCGACCGGTTCTATCGCGCGGCCTTCCTGACCACGGCGCTGTTTTCGATCCTCGTGACGCTCTGCAGCATGATCCCCGCGCTGTTTCTCGCGGTGATCGCGGATCGCCTGATCAAGGGCTCGGGCGTCTACCGGACAATGCTCATCTGGCCCTATGCGGTCGCCCCGGCAGTGGCCGGTGTGCTGTGGCTTTTCATGTTCAACACCCGTGTGGGCGTTGTCTCGTGGTATCTGGGCACGCTGGGCTATGACTGGAACCATGTGCTGAATGGCGGCGAGGCCATGGGTCTCGTGGTGGTCGCCTCGGCCTGGGGCCGGATCAGCTATAACTTCCTGTTCTTCTTTGCCGCCCTGCAATCGGTGCCACGCTCGGTCATCGAAGCGGCGGCAATTGACGGGGCCCATTTCTGGCGGCGTTTCTTTGGCATCGTGCTGCCGCTGATCACACCCACGGCGTTCTTCCTGCTGGTGGTGAACGTGGTCTACGCGTTCTTCGAGACCTTCGGCGTGATCCACACGATCACCGGTGGCGGGCCGCAGCAGGCGACCACGATCCTCGTCTACAAGGTCTTCTCGGACGGGTTTGTGGGGCAGGATCTCGGCTCCTCCTCGGCGCAATCGGTCATCCTGTTGCTGGTGGTCGGGCTCTTGACGGTGATCCAGTTCAAATACGTTGAAAAGCGGGTGCATTACTGATGGCGCAGCAGAGCGGCATGGTGGAGAAGCAAGGGGCCGGCATCTGGCTGACCCATGTTTTCATGATCCTCGGCGTGCTCCTGATCTTCTTTCCGATCTGGCTGGCCTTTGTGGCCTCGACGGTCACCCAGGCCGAGATCATCCGCCCGCCCATGCCGATCTGGCCCGGCGATCAGTTCTTCATCAACTACAAGAACGCGATCTTTTCCGGGATCAACGTCCCCGTGGGCACCATGCTGATCAACAGCCTTGTGATGGCCATCGGCATCGCCGTGGGCAAGATCGTCATCTCGCTCCTGTCGGCCTTCGCCATCGTCTATTTCCGCTTTCCGGGACGGCAGACGTTTTTCTGGATGATCTTCATCACCCTGATGCTGCCGGTCGAAGTGCGCATCGTCCCCACGTTCGAAGTGGTTGCGGGCTTCGGCATGCTCAACAGCTATTCCGGCCTGATTTTTCCGCTTATCGCCTCGGCCACGGCGACCTTCCTCTTCCGCCAGTTCTTTCTCACCATCCCCGATGAGCTGGCTGAGGCCGCCCGGGTAGATGGCGCAAGACCGATGCGGTTTTTCATCGATATCGTCGTGCCGATGAGCCGCACGAATATCGCAGCCCTCTTCGTGATCCTCTTCATCTATGGCTGGAACCAGTATCTCTGGCCCCTGCTCATCACCACGGATCCCGAAATGAACACCATCGTCATGGGCATCAAACAGATGTTCCCCAGCGGCGATGATTTTGCCCATTGGCCCACGATCATGGCGACCTCCATTCTGGCGATGATCCCGCCGATCATCGTGGTGGTCTCCATGCAGAAACTCTTCGTGCGCGGCCTGGTCGATAGCGAGAAGTAAGATGGCAACTGTCACCCTAGAAAACGTCAAGAAGAGCTTTGGTCCGACGGATGTGATCCACGGCATCGACATGGAGATCGCCGATGGCGAATTCATCGTCATCGTGGGCCCCTCCGGCTGCGGCAAGTCGACCTTGCTGCGCATGGTGGCCGGGCTCGAGACGGTGACCAGCGGCGATGTGCTGATCGGCGGCGCGCGGGCCAATGACAAGGAACCGATGGATCGCGACATCGCGATGGTGTTCCAGAACTACGCGCTTTATCCGCATATGTCCGTGCGCCAGAACATGGGCTACGGGCTCAAGATCGCGGGGCTGCCCAAGGCCGAGATCAACGCCAAGGTGGAGGATGCAGCAAGGCTCTTGCAGCTGGAGCCCCTGCTCGATCGCAAGCCGCGCCAATTGTCCGGCGGGCAGCGGCAGCGCGTGGCCATGGGGCGCGCGATTGTCCGCAAGCCAGCGGTCTTTCTCTTTGACGAGCCCCTGTCGAACCTGGACGCCAAGCTGCGCGTGCAGATGCGGCTCGAGATCCGCGAGCTTCAGGCCAAGCTCGGGATCACCTCGCTTTATGTGACCCATGACCAGGTCGAGGCGATGACCATGGCCGATCGCATGATCGTCATGAATGCAGGCGTGGCCGAGCAGATCGGCTCCCCGCTCGAAGTCTATGAGACGCCCCGCACCCTGTTTGCGGCGCAGTTCATCGGCAGCCCGGCGATGAATGTCTTCGATGGCACGGTCACCGATGGCATGGTCCATCTGGGCGGCGCGGCCATCGGACCGACGCAGGGCCAGAACGGCGCGGTCAAGCTCGGCCTGCGGCCGGAGCATATGATCGCCAGCGACACCGGGCCGATCGAGGCGAGGATCCAGATGTCCGAGCCGCTCGGGGCCAACACACTGCTCCACGGTGCGCTGACCGACGGTGGGGATGCCATTACCATCAGCCTCCCCGGGGTACATACCATCGGCGAGGGCGGCGCGGTGCAGCGCTTCGCGGTCGCGCCAGAGAACATCCACCTCTTCGATCCGGCCAGCGGTCAAAGGCTGGAAGGCTAGCGCCCCGCCCCGTCCGGAGCAGGCGCATCACCCAGAGTGCCTCGCATAGAGGGCGCGCATCCTCCCCCATGAAGCACGCGCCGCCGGACGGGCAGCCGAGGCCCCTCGCCGCGGCAACGCGTGCTCAGCTCACCAAGCTCACCCGAAGAGGAAGTCCTCCGCCGCAAGCTCATCGACCCCCAGCAGCTCGATCATGCCACCATCCAGCAAGAGATAGCCGGGACCGGAGCTGTTGGCCGAGAAGGCATCATCCGCGTTGGTCAGACTCCCGTCCCCGTTGGAATCAAGATCGGCGAAGCTGGCAATGGTCTCCCCGCCGCGTTGCATCCCCGCGAGATGGAGCAGGTCCTCCCCGGCCGTGAAATCCGTGACCGTATCAAAGAAGCTGTCGCCCTCGAAAAAGGTGAAGCGGAACGTATCCGCACCGCCATTGCCGGTCATGTCGTCACTGCGCGCGCCCGCATCGAGCAGGTTGTCGCCGTCATCGCCAATCAGCACATCATTCCACGTCCCACCGATCAGGCCATCGATCATCAGGAACTTGTAGCTCTTGGTCGTGTCGTTGCTTCCGTCAAAGCTCGCCTGTCCGGTCCCCGCCCCAAGGTCAATCTCCACCGCACCGGAGAACGCCGCGAAGCTGACCACATCGAACCCTGTCCCACCCTCGGGCTGAGGGTAACGGTTGGGGTCCATACCTCCGATGAAATCCGCGCTGCCAAGATTGGCGTGGAACAGGTCGTCGCCTTCCCCGCCATAGAACATCTCATGGACAAGGCTGTCGCTGGCCAGAAACACGTCATCGAAAGCACTGCCCTGAAACCGCTCGAAGTTCACGAATGTATCGGTCATGACCTGCACCGTTGGCTGGCCATTGATGTTGCCGGTTTTCACTCCGGCACCCAGCCCCGTGACAGTCCCTTGGCCAACATCGAACGTCACCGCAGCATCGGCCAAGGCATAGTCCAGCGTATCAAAGGCGCCATCGCCGCCATCGAACTGATCGGCACCATCATCGCCACGGGCCCCGCCATGGACGCTGTCCTCCCCGTCACCGCCTTGCACAACATCCGCGCCCGTCCCGGTGTAAAAGTCGTTCAGCCCGGTTTCCGCCGTCATCACATCATCACCGGCGCCCCCATGGACACGCATGCTTCCGCCAAAGGCGGTTGCGGTGTCATTGCCATCGCCGAGATCGATGAAATTGAACCCACCATGAACGGTGACCAAATCATCTCCGCCCTCGGCAAAGATTTGATCATTTCCCTCGAAGCCAGCAAGAATGTTGTCACCATCATCCCCGCGCAGAAGGTCACCGAAGGCCGTACCATTTACCTTCTCGAACCCTGTGAGGGACGCCTTCCGGGCGTCATATCGATTCACATAGGCTTCACCCGACATCAGGTCCACGCGAATGCCGTGCTCAAGACTGTTGAAACTCAAGATATCGACGCCAGTGCCCCCATCGAGGTCATGCTTGCTGAAGATGTTGACGGCCACAAAGTCGTCACCCGCACCGGCAGAAACCTCTGCGGCGCCATCGGTTCGGATGTAGAGCGAGTCATCGCCGTCGCCCAAATTCACCTCATACTCGGCCCCACCATAGAGCTGGACATAGTCATTGCCCCCATAGGTCGACAAAGATGTCCGCTCGAATTCTGCGATCCGAAAGATATCGAGCGCCTCGGTCCCCTCATAGACATGCACCGGGTCCGGGTTCGACGGGAAGCGGTCCTCCAGCCAGTTCCGAAAGAACTCCGCCCAGTCGAAATTCGCCGCGCTCTCGCGGGCTTCGGCCCGCTCGATCAAGCGCGGAAGGGAAGATTGAAAAGCTGTTCGTGCCATAATGTGAGTCCTATCTTGTGATGCGCGGCGCTGCCGCCAGTGACATGCGGTGCAACCCCGCACCGCTTGACCCGCTGACTAGGCGACCTGCATCACCGCTGCTTGAGCGGCGCGTGGTCTTAATCTGAGGGTTACGTGAGGGTGCGGGCGCAGCGGGTTGGGGCGCGCGGGCCAGTCGACCGTATTGGGTCGGTCTCGTTGCGGCCATTCTGCGCCGAGCGGTGTCCGTGGTCTGGAAAGCTACGCGTCCTGATCGGCGCGTGTTTGGCCCGCAGGCCAAACACTACTCCGCGTTGGAGACCATCCAGGCGATCACGGCCTTGACCGCTGTCCCCTGCGCTTTCTTGCGCAAGGTAAGGAGATAGAAATCCTGCGCCTCCACTTTCGGCAGCGGTCCGATCTCGACCAGCTTGCCCGCCGCCAGATCACGCGCGGCGAGAAAGCGGCTGACCAGGGCCACCCCCTGCCCGGAGATCGCGGCATCAACCGCAAGTGCTGTCTGGCTCAGACGCAGGTTGCGCGCGCTTTGGTCCGCAACCCCGAGCGCGACCAGAAGTCGGGGCCAGACATCATGGGTGTCGTGGATCTTGGGCAGCCGCGAGAGCGTGTCCCCATCGACGCCCCCAGGCTGATCCGGCACAAGGCCCGGCGCCGCCACGGCGATGATGTCCTGACGAAACAGGCGCACCGCCTCCAGCGCGGCCCCAAAGGGCGGCGCCCCCTGCCGGATGGCCAGATCGATCCCATCGCTATGGAAACTCGACACTTTCTCGGTTGCGAGGATCCGGAGATCAATCTCCGGATGCGCTTCGGAAAACGCGGGCAGGTTCGGGATCAGCCATTTGGCCGCAAAGGTTGGCGTCACACTGATCAGCACCTTGCCCGGCTCGGGCTTCACCTGCTCCGTGGCCGAGCGCAGCTCCTGAAACGCGCCGGAGACCCGGCCATGGTAGCTGCGCCCGATCGAGGTCAGCGCGAGCCCCTTCGGCAGACGATCAAAAAGCATGACGCCCAGCTGCGCCTCTAGCTGACGCACCTGTTGCGCGACCGCGCCCTGGGTCACGCCGAGCTCATCTGCCGCTGCGCGAAAGCTCAGACGTCGGCCTGAGACTTCGAAGGCGCGGAGCCCGTTCAGAGGAGGAAGATCACGCATATGACAATAGTATTTCTATTGCCATGTCACATCAATTCTCAATCCAACCGCACACCTGAGCCGCTTATATCCGGGATCAACAGCGATGGAGACACGGATGACACAGGAAAAAGTAGCCCTCATCACAGCAGGTGGCAGTGGCATGGGCGCCGATGCCGCCCGCAGGCTCGCGCAGGACGGGTTCAAGGTCGGCATCCTCTCCTCCTCCGGCAAGGGCGAGGCTTTGGGCGCTGAACTTGGCGGGTTCGGCGTGACCGGATCCAATCTCGACCCCGAGGCGCTGAGCGCACTGATCGAGGGCGCCCAGACACGCTGGGGCCGCGTGGATGTACTGGTCAATTCTGCCGGGCATGGACCAAAGGGACCCGTGCTCGACATCGATGATGCGGACTGGCACCAGGGGATGGAGGTCTACCTGATGAACGTGATCCGCCCGACCCGCCTCGTCACACCGCTGATGCAGGCCCAGGGGGGCGGCGCGATCCTCAACATCTCGACCTTCGCCGCCTTTGAGCCGGACCCCCTGTTCCCGACCTCCGGCGTGTTCCGCGCGGCCCTTGCGGCGTTCACCAAGCTTTTTTCCGACAAGTATGCGGGCGACAACATCCGCATGAACAACATCCTGCCGGGCTTCATCGACAGCCTGCCGGAGACCGAGGACCGCAAGGCGCGGATCCCCATGGGTCGCTATGGCCGCGCCGAGGAAGTCTCCGCCCTGATCGCCTTCCTCGCCTCCGAGGGCGGCGGCTACATGACCGGGCAGAACCTGCGCATCGATGGCGGGCTGACCCGTGCCGTCTGACAATGGACCGCCCAACGCGGCCACCCACCGCGATCAGGCACGGCTGGTCTTCACGGTAAAATGGGGCGCCTCGGTGCTCCAGATCATGGGCTATGCGGCCACGGGCTTTGGCTGGACGCCCCTGAACGTCTACCTCTTTCTCGGAGGGCTTCTCGGCTGGTTTGCCGTGGGCGTCTTTTGGAAGGACAAGGCCCTGATGCTGGTCCATGCCGTGGCGCTGACCGCGATGATCGCCGGGATGTTCAGCCGCTAGCCGCCTCCTCGGGCTGCTCCCACGGGGGGCGCGCATCGGTGAATTCGTGAAAGCTCACGCGCAGCCCGGGATCGTCGTCGAGGCATTGGGCATTGATCGGAAAGGACTCGTCCGGCGAGAGCGGCTCGCCCAACCCCGTCCCGCATTTGCGGCAGAAGGAGCGGCGATAGGTGAACGGGGCCTCCGGGTCGAGGGTCGCGATCTCATCCAGCCCGCGGGTCACGCGGAACTGAGCGCGCTTTACGAAGATCATCGTGGACGTGCCCAGTTTCCGACACCGTGCGCAGTGGCATTGCCCCATGCCGCCCGGCGTTCCGGTGATGGTAAATGCGACGGCTCCGCAGACGCAGCTTCCCTTGAGTTCCATGGTCGTGATCTTCCCTTTGTGTGATTGCTGCCTCCCCCTAGCACCCCCCTGCTGACACCGTTCTGTCAGCATATTGTCAGTATGCGTTCTGCCGCCTAGCTTGCGAGGCAGGGAGGACGCGATGCGACGTGGCGACAGACTGTTTGAAGTGATCGAGATCCTGCGCCGCGCCCGCGGCCCGATCTCCGCCGAGGCAATCGGGCGCGAGCTCTCGGTGACCAAGCGCACCGTTTATCGCGACGTGGCCGCGCTCATGGCGCAGGGCGTACCGATCCAGGGCGAGGCCGGGATCGGCTATGTGCTGGAGGCCGGGTTCCACATGCCACCGCTGATGCTCACCTCCGAGGAGGTCGAGGCCGCGATCCTCGGCGCGGAATGGGTGCGCACGCGGGGCGATCCTGTCCTGGCCAAGGCCGCCGCCACGCTCATCAGCAAGATCGAGACCGTGGCACCGGAACGGCTGCGCACCTCCTTTATCGATCCAGTGGTCCGCGTCGCCCCGGTCACACCGCCGGACGAAGTCCTCGATGCTGGCGCGATCCGGACTGCGATCCGCGGGCGGCGCAAGATCCGGCTGTGCTATGCCGACAGTTCGGGCGCCGAGACCGAGCGGGTGATCTGGCCCATCCTGCTGGGATACCGGGAGGAAGGTCGGATCATCGCCGCCTGGTGCGAGCTGCGAACGGGGTTCCGGTACTTCCGCACCGAACGGATCCGCGCCGGAGAAGTCCTGACAGATCAGATCCCGCGCCGCATGGATCTGCTGCGCGCGGATTGGGAGCGGGCCATGGCCGACGAACGTGCGCGCTATGCGGCTGCCGGGCGCGCCTGATCGCTTCTACACCCGAGGCGGGTCGCAGCGCTGGCACCTCGGGCAACAAGGGCCGCCACCGGTCCGGCGAGCGGGATCACGCGGATCTCTGCCGCGCCCGCGGCGGCCACCAGATCAACCACCCGGGACACACAAAGAAACCGTCCGGTCCCCCGGCGCAGCAAGGCCTGCCGCATCATCCAGTCCACTGGCCCGCGGGCAGGTTTGTCCGCGCAAAAGGCAAGACACAGCGCGCCGCCCGGACGCAAGACGCGGCAAAGCTCCTGCAGCGCCAGGGCCGCATCGGCGGAGGTTTCCAACGCCCAGGCGCAGGTCACGATCTCAAACCGGGCCGAGGGAAAGGGCAACGCCTCGAGCCGCCCCGGCACCTTGGGACAGGGCAGATCCGCGCAACGGTTGAGCATCGCCGCCGATGGATCGAGCAGGGTCAGGTCCTCTGCCGCGACACCCTCGGACAAGAGCGTCCGCGCGAAGACACCTGTGCCACAGCCGACATCCAGAAGGGCAGCACCCGGGCGATAGGCCACGCGCACAGCAGCCTCGAGCGCCGCCTGCGCCTCGCCCCCAGCATATTTCAACCAGCGGCGGTGCAGCAGATCATAACTGGGCGCCAAGCGGGAATAGAGTTCCACCGGGTCGCGCGTCTCTCCAGCCAGGTGGCTCATTGCGCGCCCTCCAGCTGGTCCGAAAATGAGCGGGAACTACGATCCACTTGGATCATGAACCCTTGTGGGAAGAAAACACCGGTGCCAAGAGGCCTCGTCCGGCGCGCAGATCTCAAAGAGACGAAACTATCCGCAAAGACCCTAAACATGTCGCATCACCTTTGAAGTCGGGGCATCGGACACCTTGCGGATCACCCATTCGGCAATCGCAAGGTTCAGCGCCCAGGCGCTCCCCATCATCAGATCGCGCTCAAACCCCAGCAACTCCTGCCCTGTCACCAGCAGAGCCCCGAGCCCAAGGATGGTCTGGGTCCCCGCCCCCTGCCCAATCGCAACGGCGCGCAGCATGGCAGCCCAGTGCCGTGCGATATCCCGACGGCGGATCGCAACCACCGCACGCAGGATGAGCCACAGCATCCAGAGGCTGAGTAGGATGCGCAGCGCGAAGAGAATCCCGCCCTGCAACTCCTCTGGAAAGGAAAAGGCGACTGTCATCCAGAGCCCGGATCCCGCGCTCACACTGCCTCCGAGCACCGCGATCCGCCCCAACACCCGGTGCAACCCGGGGCGGCTCTGCCGCAGGCTGGGCAAGATCTGCACCGCGCCCAGCAGACAAAAGGCAGCGCTACCCAGAACATGCAGGATCACAGGCAAGGGCTGAGCCAGCGCGCGGGGGTTCGGCGGCGCCAAAGCGGCCCCGCCCAGCAGCTCGACCATCCGCAGCATCCCGCCGAGGACGGGCACCGCAGACAGGATCAGCAGCCCGGCCAGCAATGCTCCATCGCGTCGAGAAAGAAATCTCATGGCACGCCCCACCGCAGAGTGAGCTCCGCAGAGGCCTGCCACATGGACACCACCCGATGCCGCACGGCCTCCCCCCAGCACATCGCAAGACCTCTCCGCGCCATCACGCGGCCCGTTCGAATTGCGGCAGCAAGGCCAGCACCGAGGCATGGATCGCGGCGCGTCCAAGCTCGGGCCGCGGCGGGTAGATCCACTGCCGGTTGATCTCGGCCTTCATCTCGGCGCCGTCTTCCCTTGTCTTGACCAGCGCCCGGTCCCAGCCTTGGGTGAAAACCGCGCCATAGGGGCCAAGATCGATGCAGGTCGCATAATCGGGCTGGCCATAGACCACGGTCGATTGACGCAAGAGATCGCGGACCGCGTTGTGCCCGGCGATGACCCCCGTGGGGATCGCATGCTGGCAGGACATCAGCGTCGCGCGCCCACGCTCGGCCTGGGCCAGCGCCACATCGCCCGCCGCAAAGACCTCTGCCCGGTCGGCCACGCGCAGATCCGGCTGCACCACAAGCCGACCATTGGCCCCGGTCCCCGCGCTGACCTGGGCTGTCAGGTGCGAGGCGCGCAGCCCGGTGGCGAAGATGACGGTGTGGGTCTCCAGCACCCGGCCAGAGCCCAGGGTCAGCACCTCGGGCGTGAGGCTGTGCGGCGCGTCCCCTCCCAGAAAGCGCACATTCGCCTCGACCAGCGCGGTGGCGATTTCCGCTTCCACGGCCTCGCCGAGCCCCTGACCCGGATTCGCAGCCCGATCAACCAGGAGGATCTCGAGCGCGGCACCGAACCGCATGCGCAGATTGGTGGCCACTTCCAACCCGGTCAGACCTGCGCCAATCACCACAACCCGGCGCTCGGCGGCAGACGCAGTGCCAAGACCCGCCAGATGCGCATCGAGTCGCGCAGTGCTCTCATAAGTGTCCACGAAGAACCCGAACTCCGCCGCGCGCGGGATCGCCGGGAGCGCCGCGCGGCTGCCCGTGGCCAGCACCAGACGGTCATAGGGAAAGACCGCGCCGGAGGAAGCGCGCACCGCGCGCTCGGTCACTTTCGTGGCCTGCCCCAGTACGAAGTCCACCCCGAGCTCCGCCATCAACGGGCTCAGGGGAACGAGCATGTCCGGAGCCGCCCCCTCATAGAGCCGGGGCCGCACGCAGAGCTCCGGACGGTCCGAAAGCAAGGTGATCTTGAGCCCGCCTGCCTGTTCCCAATCCCGGGTTGCAGCGGCGCTCATCGCCGCCCAGACACCGGCGAACCCGCCGCCACATATCAGTATCTCGTCCATCGGATCCTCGTCATTCTCAACTCGATGGCGTCCATATCGCCATACACACAGGAATGTTCGATTGCCGAAAACTGCATGAGTGCTATACGCAGATGCATGAACTGGGACGCGATCTCCTTTGATTGGAACCAGGTGCGCGCGTTTCTTGCCACCGCCGAGGAAGGCACGTTCAGCGCGGCGGCCCGGGCCCTGAGAACCACGCAACCGACCATCGGACGGCAGATTGCGGAGCTCGAAGACCGGCTCGGCGTCACCCTGTTGGAGCGGAGCGTAAAGGGGCCGAGCCTGACGGAGGCGGGCGAGACGCTGCTGCACCATGTGCGCGCCATGAGCGATGCGGCGACGCTGATTTCCATGGCCGCCGCCAGCCAGGCCACGGATGTCTCGGGTAGTGTCACGATCACCGCGTCAGACATGCTGGCGGTCGGGCTGCTGCCAAGGTTGCTCCACCCGCTGCGCGACCGCGCGCCAGGGTTGCGGATGGAGGTCTTACCGTCAAATGATATCAAGGACTTGCTGCAACGAGAGGCGGATATCGCCGTGCGCCATGTGCGCCCCGAACAGCCCGAACTGATCGCGCGCCATGTGGGCGATTTGAAGGCGCATTTCTACGCCTCCAAGCGCTATCTCGACCAGGCCGGACGCCCGAAAACGCCCCGGGATGCGGCTGATCATGCCTTTGTCGGGATACCGAATCCCGACGGTCTACTGGCGACCCTTCAGAACCTGGGCATCCCGTTGACCCGCGACAGCTTTGTTCTCAACAGCGATAGTGGTGTGGTGATTGCGGAGTTTCTCAAGGCGGGGTTCGGGATCTCGCTCCTCCCCGCCGCCCTTTGCGAGCGGGAACCGGAGCTAGAGCGGGTTCTGCCCGACCTGCCCACCCCGCAATTCCCGATCTGGCTGGTCACCCACCGCGAATTGCAGACGAGCCCGCGGATCCGGATAGTCTTTGACCAACTCGCCCTTGGCCTCGCCGAGGCCGCGCGAAGCGGCTAGGCGAGACTGGCGGGCACCCCCACCATGAGCCGCTGCAGCAGGTCGGAAAAGCTCCGCAACTCCGCAGCACTCCACCGATCTTGGAAGACGTAGCCCGCACGCTTGGCAAAGGTCTCCTGCACTTCTGCCAGCCGCGCCTGCCCGGTCTCAGTCAGCACCACGAAGACAAGCCGCGCATCCCGCTCATCCGCGTCCCGACCCAGAAGGCCGATCTTTTCCAGCGGCGCGACCATGCGGGTGATGGTCGAGGCACTCACATGCATGCGTTTGGCCAGTTCTACCCGCGGCAGGCGATGCTTCGCGGCCCGCTCCAAATGCAGGAGCATGAAGAACTCGTTCACGGAAAGGCCATGCACGGCGGAGAACTCTCCGGCGAGCCCGGCCCGCAATGCGTCTGCCGATTGCAGCAGGCGCAGGGCGTTTACGGTCTGGATCTCTGTCATGGATCGCGAGTTATTGCGATTCGCTTGCGTATGCAAGGACTTTGCAAGTTATATGGAAGCAGATCTTATTCGGCGGTTTGCATGCCCAGCCGCCGCAGCACCCGCCGCTCGACCACAACCACAGCCTGATAGAGCAGGATCGACACCAGCACGGAGACGCAGGCCACGGCCCAGATCATGCCGAAATCAAGCTGCCCCCGGGACTGGTTGAGCAGATTGCCCAGCCCTTTGCCCGTGGCCAGCCATTCCGCGATCATCACGCCCAGCAATGCGCGCGGCACGGTCAGCCGCGTGGCGGCAAAGAGATAGGGCAAGGCGGCCGGCAGAGTGACCATGCGCAGCTCCTGCCAGACCGAGGCCCCATAGGCCCGCGGCACATCCCGCGCCGATTGCGGCACGAGCGCGAGCCCCTGGGCGAGCGTCACGAAAGCCGGAAAGAAGGTGACCGAGATTGTCACCCAAAGGGTCAGCGAGGTCCCCCGCCCGAAGATCAGCACCAACAGCGGCGTCAAAGCGACCAGAGGCATGGATTGGGAGACCAGCGCCACGGGCATGAACGCCCGGATCGCGTTCGGAAAGAGCCGCGTGCCGAGGGCAAGCAGGAAGGCAAAGCCGATGCCAGCCGCCATGCCGATGAAGGTGATCGGCAGGGTTTCGGCCAGGGCCGCCCCCAGCTTGGCCCGGGCGATGGCGGCCCGCTCTGCGAGAAACAGATACTCGACTACCCCGAGCGGCGTTTTCGAGATCATCGCCGGCACGCCACTGAGCTGGATGAAGGCCCACCACAAAAGCAACGGCATCGCGATCACGCCGCAGAGCATGAGCACGCGCTGAAGCGGCGCGCCGGGCGGCGCTGCCAGATCCGGGGCGGCGGCGTTCAGGGTGACCGCGCGGGTCGCGCCGAGCAGCCGCCCCGCAACCCATCCGAAGATCAGATAGCCGAGCCCCGCGATTGCCGTGGCCACAAGCCCGATGCCCCAGAGCCGGTCCGGCTCTCCCCGCCCCAGTGAACCAAGCAGATAGGTGCCGAGCCCCCAGCGCCCGCCTCCGCCGAACTCCGCCAGGATCGCCCCCAGCACCGCATTGGGGGCGGCGATCTGAAACCCCGCGATGATGGTCGGCAGGGCGGCCCGCAACTGCACCAGCCGCAGCACCGCCCATCTGCCTCCGCCATAGGCCCGCACCACATCGCTGGTCCGGCTGTCCGACTGGGTCAGGCCGATCACCGTGGCCGTCATGGTGACGAAATAAACCGAGAGCGCGGCCAGCACCACGCGCGGCGCCATCCCGGACAGGGTCAGCACAAGGATCGGCGCAATTGCGATGGGGGGCAGCGCGAAGAGCGCGATATTCACCCCGCGAAACAGCCGAAGCAACGGCGGCGAGAGCGCAAAGGCGATCCCTGCCGCCAGCGCCACGGCGTTGCCGATCAGGAACCCCAGCGCGGATGCCGAGAGGGTCGCGCCCACATGGCGGGGATAATCGGCCCGGTCCTCCCAAAGTCGGATCAGGATCTCGGTGACCCCGGGCAGCGCACCGCCCGCCACAAGGTCGAGCCGCCCGACAACTTCCCAGACCAGCAGGAGGACCGCGACGTTCCGCAAGCTGGTCCGGCGCCCCCCTGCCCCCTCAGCCATGGAGCACCGCAGCCACCCGGTCCGTGAGTGCATGGAAGGCCGGATCCGAGAAGAGATCCGGATGGCGCGGGCGGGCGAAGGGCACATCAATGATGTCCACGATCCGACCCGGCGCCGCGTGCATCACCACGATCCGGTCGGCGAGAAAAACAGCCTCGTCAATGCCATGGGTCACCAGAAGCGCAGTGGAGCCGGTCTCCTGCCAGACGCGCTGCAGCTCCACATTCATCTGGCGGCGCAGGATCTGGTCGAGCGCGCCAAAGGGCTCATCCATGAAAAGCACGCTGGGCTCGGTGACCAGCGCCCGGGCAATGGCCACCCGCTGGCGCATGCCGCCGGAGAGCTCTCCGGGCAGGGAATTCTCGTAGCCCTTGAGCCCGACGAGGTCGATCATCGCCTGCACCTGCGCCGCATGGGCCTTACGGCTCAGACCGATCACTTCCAGCGGCATCTCCACATTCTTGCGCACCGACCGCCAAGGCAGCAGGGCCGCGTCCTGAAACGCGACCCCGGTCTTTCCGGCCTTCGCTGCCGCGAGAGGGGGCTCGCCGGAGATCCGGATCTCACCGCTATCCGGCACCTCGAGCCCAAGCGCCACGCGCAGGGCCGTGGACTTGCCACAGCCCGAGGGCCCGATCAGCGCGGTAAAGGACCCGGCCGGGCAGGTCAGCGTCACATCCTGCAACGCCTGCACTGTCTTGCCGCGCCCTTCAAAGGTCTTGTTGACCCCGGAGAGAGAGATCCCGGCCGGGGCCGTCATCAGATCTCGTCAAGCAAGGTAGTATCGAACATCTCGCGCGTGCCTTCGATGCCCACTTCGCGCAAGGCTTCGAGATTGGCCTCAATCCCCTCCTCGGTCATGGCGAAGATGCCGTCCGGATGCTCCATCAGCGGCTTCTGCGCCTCGTTGAAGAACTCTTCATTGGCGATGGTCCGCCCGGTCCCTGCGAAATGGGTCTCCGCCCACTTTGCGGGCCAAAGCTTTGTATCCACGTTGTTTTCCACCCACCCCTTGCGGCTGGCCCGGAGCCAGGCGACCAACTCGTCGCGCTTGTCGGCCAGGGTCTGCTCGGTCACCACGACGGTATCGTTATAGATGGTGTAGCCGAAATCATAGAGCAGGAAGGACACCGCCTCCCCGCCAAGCTGCGAGATCGTGTAGGGCACATTGGTGGTGAAATCGAGGCTCGCATCGATCTCTTTCTGGATCAGCGGCGTGGGGTCATAGGCATAGGGCACGATGTTCACATCCGCCGGATCGATCCCGTTGATCTTGAGCATCGCCTCCACCGAGATCACGTTGACCGGCGGCACGGCGAGGGTCTTGCCCACCAGATCCGCGGGCGCATTGATCCCGCTCTCCACCAGCGAGACGATTCCGATCGGGTTCTTCTGATACTGGGCGCCGATGATCTTGAAGGGCGCGCCCTGCTCGGCAATCGCCTTGATGGTGGTGTCGGGCGTCGTCAGCGCCAGATCCGCGCGCCCGGCGATGATCGTGCTCTCGGGGATCACATCGGGGCCGCCGGAGAGATAGGTCAGATCCAACCCCTCATCGGTGTAATAGCCCTGATCCATGGCGAGAAAGTAGCCGGCAAACTCGGCATCATTGATCCAGGCGGCCTGCATGGTGAAGGGCGTTGCCGCGCGGGCGCGCAAGGGCATGGATCCTGCTGCAGCCGCAGCGGCAGCACTGCCCATGAAGTGGCGTCGGGATAGGCGAAGGGTCATGAAGTCTCTCCTTGTTGGGCAGGGTTTGGGCAGGTCTTTTGCGGGATCAGGCGAGGCCCTGAATCCGCTGCAGCTCCTGCAGCGGTGGGGTCTCGGCGATTTGTTTCGGCTCCAGCAGGGGCCACTTGACGCCAGAGGGTCGCTTGGCGCGCCGCTCCACCGTGAAGAGGGTCGCGGGCGTGGCGATCTGGTCCACGAGGATGTCGGTCTCCGAAGGCTGCAGTTCCTCATCGACGACCTGCACGTCATGGACCACGGCGATCACGGGCGTGCTCTCATCCACGAGCCCCAGATCCGTGAACATGCCCCACTCCAGATCGAAGAACCCATGCCCCTTGCCAAAGCGCACCCCGTTCTTCGACACCGCCGAGGCCCCGGTCACCATCAG
The DNA here is from genome assembly GCF_049801095.1 of Dinoroseobacter sp. S76. Taxonomy (NCBI): domain Bacteria; kingdom Pseudomonadati; phylum Pseudomonadota; class Alphaproteobacteria; order Rhodobacterales; family Roseobacteraceae; genus Dinoroseobacter; species Dinoroseobacter sp. S76. Next base: position 689,785 of record NZ_JBNAGH010000002.1, read on the forward strand.
ATCAAAGCGCCCGCGCCGGGCGATCCCCTCCAGCGAGATCGGCTCGCCAAAATGCTCCATCCCGTCGAGCCAGGACGCATAGAGCGCCGCGCCCGCCGGGATCTTGGCCGGGTCTATGAAAAGAAAGCCGCGATAGATGCCATAGGTCGACATCACGAAAGGCTTGCCATCCTCGATCATCCGGCGGCGCAGATCCGCGAGGCAGTTGTCCGGCGTGATGAAGGCAAAGCTTGAGGCGTCATAGGCTGGCTCGGCCACAAGCCGATCCGTGGCCATCTCCGAGCCCTCGAAATCAGGAATGACCTCGGCAAAGTTCATGTGGAACCGCGTGTCCGGCTTGGCGACATCCTGCAGCTTGGTCCAGATCCGCTCGCGCACCACCTTCGATGTAGACATCCCGATTCCTCGTCAGTTTCACTGTTTCAAGTTAATGAAACACAGGTTTCATACGTCAAGTTGAAAAATGGCGCAGCACGCGATAGGGGTGGAAAATGGCTTCGAGATTGATCCTCCGCATTCAGGAAAAGCAGGCGCGCCTGACGGGCAGCGAGAAGAAGATTGCCGAAGTTCTGGTGAACAATCAGGGCCTTATCGAGACGCATACCGCCACGGAACTGGCCAAGCTCGCCGGGGTTTCCAAGGCGACGACTGCCCGTTTTTTCCGCAGTTTGGGATATGTGGATTTCGAGGAAGTGCGCCTCCAGGCCCGCGAGGAACGGGATCGCACCCAGCCCTACACCCAAAAACCCGCCGCTCAGGCGCCGGTCATTCTGGGCCGGTCCATGGGCGATCATCTGGATCTGGAGCTGCGCAACCTGACCCGCACCTTCGAGGAGCTGCGCTCGGACAAACTGCCCGAGATTGCAGAGATCCTTTCCTCCGCCCCGCGGGTCTGGTTCGTCGGGTTCGGGGCGGATGACGGGGCGGCGCGCATCGGCAAGACCGTCTTTTCGCGGCTGCGCCATGATGTGCATTACCTCGATGGCGCGGGACAGGATTGGGCGAGCCAGCTGGCGATGATGGGGCCGCGCGACGCGCTTGTGCTCGTGACGCTGGAGGAGAGGCCGAAACTTCTACGCTCCCTCCTGACCTATGCGCGGACCTCGCGGCTGCGGATCATCACCATCACCGATCATCTGTTTCAAGCCCAGGCCGAGCGCTTTTCGGAGGCGGTCCTGCCCTGTCATGTGGCGAGCTACGGTATGCTGACCACCCATGCGACGGTGGTCTCCATGCTGCGGCTTATCGCGATTGCCTATGCGGGCAAGAACCAGGACGCGGTGAAACAACGTGCCGAGACGCTGGAGGCGATCACCGAAGAGCTGGATCTTTTCGAATAAGCGCGCCCGTCGCAACAATTGAAACACGTCGGCCGCTTGACCGAAAAACTCCCGAAACACAGAGGGCGCATCCTGCGATCCAATCGGCGGAGACCCCGCCATGTCATGGATTGGAGGACCCCCGATGGACACTCAGGATATCGCACGCGTGCAGGACAGTTTTGCGCAAATCAAACCCGGCGCAGAGGCTTTGGTCGGGGTTTTCTACGCCCGGCTCTTTGCGCGCACGCCTGCGCTGCGGGCGATGTTTCCGCAGGAGATGGACGCCCAGCGCAAGAAGCTGACCCGCATTCTCGCAACCGCCGTCGCCGCCCTGGCGCAGGTCGAGACATTGGTCCCCGCGCTCAAGGAGATGGGCGCGCGTCATGTCACCTATGGCGTGACGCCCGAGCATTATGATCTGGTGGGCGAGGCCCTGCTCGGCGCGCTGGCCGCAGCGCTCGGGCCGCGCTGGACGCCTGAGCTCGCCGCGTCCTGGACCGCGGTCTATGGCGTTCTCGCTGGCACGATGCTGGCCGGGGCTGAGGCGGCGACCGCGCTGGACGCGGTCTGATCCCGCCCGGCCCGGGGCTACCGGGCTGCGCGGGATTGGGGCAGAGTGGCTCCGACGAAACCGCCGCGATGTGACCATGGACCCGACCTTGTCAAATGCCGCCCTTACAGAGGTGCTCGAGACCTGCAGTGACGGGATGGCGATTTTCGATGGCGCGCAGTGCCTCGCCCGCTGGAACGCACGCTTTGAAGCCGACCTCCCCGAGACGGAGCTCGTGCTGCGCACCGGCCTCTCCTGGGCGGATCTGTGTGGAAGCACAAAAGGGACACCACTCAGCGAGGGCTTCGCGAGCTTGGACACCCATGTCCGCGCGGGCCTTGATGCGCCCCAAACCCAGACGGTACGCACCGCCGGGGGAGACAGTCTGTCCCTGACCCTGCGCCCGCTGGCCGGTGCGGGGTTCCTGCTCGCCATAGCAAACGCGCCCGCGCGGCCGGAGGCGGCGGGCGGGACCGAGCCGCTCAGCGCGCTCAGCCGCCTGATCGAGGCCTCGCCCATCAATCTGGTGATCTATGATCTGGGCCGTGAACGGTTCGTGCAATGGACCCCGGCCTGGGCGGATCTCTATGGCGACCCCGAGGACATCCAGCAGATCTGGGTCGATCCCTCGGATCGCGACGCCTATGTGGCAGAGCTGCGCAGCGCGGGCCGCATCGACAACTTCGAGGCGCAGTTTCGCGGGCGCGGTGGGCGGATCTTTCCCGGGCGCGTCTCCGCGCGGCTCGTGGCCCATGAGGGCACGACCCTGAGCCTCGCCTCGACCACGGATATGACCACCTATTACGCCCAGCGCGACGAGCTGGCCCGTCAACGCGAAGCGGCGTTTCAGACCGAGAAACTGACCGCCCTCGGCGAGCTTCTGGCCGGGGTGGCCCATGAGCTGAACAACCCGCTCTCGGTGGTGGCGGGCCAGGCGCTGATGCTGCAGGACGACACGCAAGATCCCGAAGCCCTGCGGCGCATCGACAAGATCCGCAGCTCGGCTGACCGCTGCTCGAAGATCGTGACGACCTTTCTGGCCATGGCGCGGCAAAAGCCCTCGCGCCTCGTGCCGATCGACCTCAACGAGACGATCGAGCTCGCGCTGGATGTCGGGACCTACGGGTTGCGCCGCGCGGGGATCCCGGTGGAGCGGTCGCTTGCGCCCGACCTGCCCCGGATCCCCGCCGATGAGGACCAGATTGCTCAGGTGGTCATGAACCTGCTCGTGAATGCGGAACAGGCGATGGCGGGGAGCGCATCCCCTGCCCGTGTGAGGATCGAGACCTGGCATGATCCCGCGCGCGGCATGGTCTGTGCGAGCATCGCCGATACCGGGCCGGGCGTGCCGGACGCGTTGCAGGCGCGGATCTTCGAGCCCTTCTTCACCACCAAGGGTGTGGGACAGGGCACGGGGATCGGGCTCGCCCTATGTCACCGGGTGGCGCATTCCCATAATGGGCGGCTCGACTACGCGCCGGCCGAGGGGGGCGGCGCGTGTTTCATCCTCAGCCTGCCCGCGGCGCAGGACAGGATCGAGACGCCCCGGCCCGCAGCCCCCGGTTGAGACGCCCAATTCGCGCCCCGCTGCAACAATCGAAACATGGGACGACATCCTTCTGAAACGCGGCCCGGGCTAATCTGGCACAACACAGCCGTCACGGAGGCCCCCATGTCCAGATCATCCCGCGCCCGCGCACAGCACAAAACCGCCCAGGCCTATTTCGAGACCGTCACCCTCGCCGCGCAGCTTGGCTTTACCGGCGACCTCTGGGCCGCCTACGCCACCGGAGACTTCGCGATCCCGCGCTCGGGGCACTGCCCGTGAGGCTGGTGCGCAGCCTCGCAGCCGGGGCCGCACCGGATTTGCGCCCTGCGCGCCCCTGTGTCAGCCTGCCCGGGACCCGAGGGAGCCGGCCCATGCGCAACGCCCATATCCTGATCTGTGACGACGAACCCGATCTGCGGGAGATGGTGGGCGAGTATCTGGAAAAGCGTGGCTATACGGTGCAGCTCGCCAGCGACGGGCAGATGCTCGACGCTCTGATCGCCGAGACGGAACGGGTGGATGTGGTTCTCCTCGACATCAACATGCCGGGCGAGGATGGCCTGTCGATCCTGCGCCGTTTGCGGGACCAGCATGACTTCGCCGTGCTCATGCTCACGGCGGCGAACGAGACCATCGACAAGGTGCTCGGTCTCGAGATGGGGGCCGATGACTATCTCGCCAAGCCGGTGGATCTGCGCGAGGTGGATGCCCGGATCCGGGCCGTGCTGCGCCGTGCCGCGCATCGTGCCACACCCCTGCCCGAGGGTCAGACGCCCGCGCGCATCGGGTTTGGCCGGTTCGAGATGGATCTCGATGCGGCGAAGCTCTTTGACAAAGAGGGCACCGAGGTGCCGCTCACGGCGATGGAGTTTCGGCTGCTCAAGGTGTTTGTCAAGAACCGGGGTCGGGTCCTGAACCGCGATCAGCTGCTGGAGCTCGCCCATGATCGCGGCTGGGATCCCTATGACCGGTCCATCGATATCCGGGTCTCGCGCCTGCGTCGCAAGATCGAGGTGGAGCCCAGCAAACCGCAGCTGATCCGGACCGTGCGCGGCATCGGCTATGTGTTCGACCCGACGGGCTGAGCGGCGCGGGGTCTAGCCGCGCCGGACCAGCAAAGACCCCTGATCGCCTGCGGCCACGAACCCGCCCTCCGGTGTCGTGCTGACCGCGCGGAGCCCGAGCTCTGTCCCGGACGCCTCGAGCGCCCAGCGCTGGCCATCATGGCGACAGACCGCCCCGGCCGCCCCAACCGCAACCACCTGTTCGGCATCTCCGGTAATCGCCAGCAGGTCCGAGCGGGCCCGGGCCGGGGTGATACGCCAGCGCTGGCCATCGAAATGCCCGATCGTCCCGGAGAGCCCCACGACAAAGACATCGTTGAGCCCGCGCCCCCAGACGTCAAAGAGGAAATGCTCGGTCCCGGCATTGAACGCATCCCACCGCGTTCCGTTCCAACGCTGCACGAGGCCGAAATCGCCCACGGCAAGAAGGTGGCGATCATCGGGGCCCCAGAGCCCGTAAAGCGCGCTCTTGGTGCCGCTGGCCATCCGGGTCCAGTCCGGACCCTCCGGGGTTTTCTGAAGGATCAACCCTTCATCTCCCGCCGCGACCAGCGTCGCGCCATCGGACCAGAGCGACAGGATCGTGACATCCATATGGAGGTCATAGACCTTCTCCCACCCTGCCCCGTTGAAGGCATGGATCTCGCCCATCTGACCCGCAGCCAGCAGGGTGCCATCGGGCGCGCGGTTCAGCGCATGAATGCCCAACTGACCCACTGGGGGCAGCGCCGCCCATTGGCCGCGATCCTGCATCAGGACCGTGCCCTCCTCGCCGCAGGCATAGAGCGCGTCGCGATCCTGGTCGTGCCAGAGCCCCCAAAGCTGGCGATCCGTGCCGCTCTCCTGGGCCTCCCAGGCGGCAGCCTCGGTCGGCGCGGCGAGATAGGGTGTGAAATGCTCCAGCGCCTGGGCTTCACCGGCGAGCACCGTACCGAAATCGCCCATGGCCAGCGCATCGCCGGAGGGCAGCGTCACGATGCCGAGAATATCATGGCCGATGCCACTATCGACCCGGGTGATGCGGCGATCGCGGATCACATGGATCTGCCCCGCGTCGCCCACGGCCACAACCCCATGATTGCAAGCTGCAAGCGCGCGAAACCGGGAGAATTCCGCGCCATCAAAGAGCTTTGTCACCCCGCCCTCGGTCCAGAGCGCCAGATCCCCACGGAACCCGCCCGCATCGACGAAGTACCGCCCGCCCGCCAAGAGGACCGACCCATCAGGCAGGCTCAGCGCGGCGGTGAAGTTGGAGTGCAGCGCGCAAGGCTGGACGCTCCACCCCGCCTCTGGATCGCGGATCAGGACCGTGCCATCCCCGCCCGCCGCCAGCAGACGCCCATCGGGCAGCGCGGTGATCGCGCGCAGATGGGCCCGCGTGCCCGAGACCTCGGGGCGCCACTCGGATCCGTCGAAGTGCAGAATCGTGCCGCGATCCCCCACGGCCCAGGCGCGGCCATCGGCGCCCCCCGTGATCGCAAAGAGCGGCGTGTTGGCCGGGCTGCTGGCATATTTGCCTGCCTCATTGACTTCACAGCCGCGCATATGGTGCCACCTATTGCCGTCATGGCGGAGGATCTGACCCATCCAGCCCACAGCCCAGAGCGCCTCGCGCGACTGGCCCCAAAGCGCATGGATCGGCACCGGGGCGGGCGCGGCCTGACGGACCCAATCCTGCCCGTCGCAATGGAAGATGACCCCGTCATCTCCGACCACGAAGACGCCTTCCGCATCGGCCCATCCATCCCAGAACACATCGCCCGAACCCGCGGCGAGCGCGGTAACCAGATGCCATCCCTCGGCGGTTTCCTCGGCGCCGGAAAAGGCCCCGCGCAAGAGCGCGCGGCGCGACGGGTCCGGCAGGCTGCCATCCATCATGCCCGGCTCTCCCCATCACTGGCGCTGCGCAACCGTCCGGCCTCCTGACCCAGAAGTGCGGCGATCTCCTCGCCGAGCTCCGCGCCCTCGGGCAGGTCCGCAAGGGCCGCGTTCAGCTCGCGATCCGCGAGATTGTCCTGAAACAGGTCCCCGAGCGTTGCAGCAACGGCCTTGGAGAAGTCTTTGCGCCCAAGCGCCGCGACCGCGGAAATCAGCGGCCCGAAGGCCGTCGCTGCAACACTGTCCGGATGGGCGCAGACCACTGGCGCGCCCGTATCCGAGCCCATGGCGATCTCCGGGGCGAGCGGCACTGCCGCCACGCGCGGGATCTCCAGCGCCGCGAGCGCCGCATCGAGCCCGGCCTCGGGGAAGAGGTGAAACTCCTCGCTGCAATGGGGACAGACCACTCCGGCCATATTCTCCACCGCGCCAATCACTGGCAGGCCCCGCTCCTTGCAGAACCGCCCGGCCTTGAGGCTGTCCATCTGCGCCACCGCCTGCGGGGTAGAGACGAGCACCGCCGAGACATTCGAGCCTTCGAGCATATCGCAGAGCGTGATCAGCTCATTGCCCGTCCCCGGGGGCATGTCCACGATCAGATAGTCGAGCGAGCCCCAGTCGAAGCTGCCGATCAGGTGGTGGATGAAGTCGTGCTTGTAGGCATCGCGCCAGACGATTGGGGTGGTATCATCCTCCAACATGAAAGCCAGGGAGCCGACTTTCACCGAATGCGCGATGCCATCCGTTTGAAACCCGCGGGTTTGCAGACCGTTATAGGTGGTGCGGGTCTTGGCGCCCGCAAAGCCGAAGAAACGGCTCTGATTGGGGCCGTGGATATCCGCATCGGCGACCCCGACCCGGAACCCGTCCTGCGCGAGCCCGGCGGCCAGATTGGCCGAAACCGTGCTCTTGCCGACGCCGCCCTTATTGGCGAGCACCACGATGATCTGGTCGATCTCCTGCAGCCGCGCCTCGATCAGGCGGGTGTTGTGATGCGGCTTGTCCAGCGCGCAGGTGTCTTCCTGCGGGCAGAACTGGCAGGCATGGCCGAGGGTGCAATCGAGCTTGGCGAGCTTTTCTCCGAACTCCATGTTTCAGCTATCCTCCAGGTTCACGAGGATCCAACCATCCGAGACGCTCTTGAGTCCGTCGCGCTGACCGTCGGAGCCCTGCCAGATGGCAAAGGCCATGGGGACCTCGCCGCGGCGGAAAGAGACCTCGTAGTCGCCCGTGGTCGGGATCGGGCGCGACATGACCACGGACCATTCATTGGCCGCAGGATTGCCCTTGTTGACGAACTCGGCCGCCCCGCTCACGGGTTGATTGTCGAGCATGGTCGTGCTCCCGGGCCCACCGGCGGCGAGGTTCTGAACTTCGCCGCGATCCGAACGCCAGTACCAGATGTTGACCGGCGCATCGGGCCCGTCCCCCATCAGGTACGAGGTGGCATCGTCGCCCAGCGAAAACTGCACGGCAGCCGCGTCCCGGAATCGGTTGGAGCTGGTCACGAGATCGGGCTGGGCATCACGCCAGCGCATCCGCACATAGAACCGCTCGGAGGTGCGGGCCATGGTCAGGTACACATCCTGCCCCTCGTCATCATAGTCGATCCGCAGATCCACGGACTCGTGCACCGACGGCGCCGGAGCCACATGAACCCGGTACTCGGGCAAACGCTCCCAGATGATGTCATTGGGATCATTGACCGAGCGCAGGTAGACGCCATCGGGGATCTTGGCGGCAGAGACCGTATCCCCGGCCTCGAGCAGTTTGATATTCGCCTCGATGATCGAGCTGCCCTCGGCGAAGACCGGCGGGGCAAGGGCCAGAAGGGCGGTGGCGGCGAGGGTTTGGGACAGATGTCTCATCATGTGGATCTCCTTATCCCCAAAGGTTCTGTGTGGCGGGCGCGGCCTGCGCGGCCGCGGCGAGCGCGGGCTTGGGCGCATCCGGGTCGCGAAACGGGCCGACCCGGGCTTCGAGCTCTGCAATCTGGATCTCGGCCCAAGCGGCCATGTCCTGAACCAGCTGCATCACGGTCGGGTCGAGATCCGCGACCGGATCCCGGCGCAGGAGCCCGGCAATCGCCGCAAGGGACGGCTGCAGGTAGCGGCTGAGAAAGTCCCGTTGCGCCCGGCGGGTCGGGTCCGGATCGCGGCCTTGGGCGAGAGCCCGCGCCTCGAGATGGCAAAGCACCGCCATGAACTCGGTCATGCTGGCCAAGTGATCCGGCTCGTCCTGACGCCCTTCATCCTCAGTCGCGGCACGCAGGCCGAAATGCTTGTAGAAGCTCGTGAGGTTGAGCATGAAGACCGGCCGGGTCAGACCGGCTAGGATCGCGTCGTGATCCCCGGCCAGGAGGGGCGCGACCGGTTTGCCCTTGCGCCCATGGAGGAACGCCGTGATGAACCCGGCCTCAAAGGCGGCAAAATCCGCGCAGACCTCGGCGCCAGGCCAGCCCCGCCCGGTGACTTGCGCCCAGGCCGAGTCGAAGGCCGCGTGAAAGTCACCCGAGGCGATGGCCGCGTGAAACTCCGGTGCGGGATGAGACAGGGTCAAGGCCGTGAGCCGCCACAGGGTTTCCTTGGCCGTCGCCCGCGCAGGGGCATTGCCCATGGGCATGTGATCTGGAGAACGCATGGACATGGGCGTCAGCTCAACTTGAACATTTCGGCGTGGCGATAGCCGATCAGGGTGTCCATGAGCTCGCTCTCGCCGCCCTCCTGCTTCTTGCGCCGTTCCGCACTCAGGGTTTCGAGCGCGGACCGCACCCCATCGCCAAAAAGGCTTTCGAGATAATCGATCGGCACCCGCGCCTCATCCGTCGCCCCCCCTTCGGCATCGATCTTGGGGGGCGACATGGGCGGGACGTAGAAGACATTCGGCTTCGTGCCCATCTCGGGATAGAGCGGCAGGGCGACCTTGTATTTCTCGACCAGTTGGTGGATCGGCCCGGCCTCGTCATCCCGGTAGCCGATCCAGCGGATCCGCCCGACGCATTGCTTGGCGCAGGCCGTGGGCAGGCCCTTCTCGATCCGGGGATAGCAGAAGATGCATTTCTCGGATTTCGAGATCTCCTCGTTGAAATAGACCTTCTTGTAGGGACAGGCGCTCACGCAATAGCGGTAGCCGCGGCAGCGCTCTTGGTCGATCAGGACGATCCCGTCCTCCTGGCGCTTGTAGATCGCGTTGCGCGAGCAGGCCGCGAGGCAGGCGGGGTTCTCGCAATGGTTACAGAGCCTTGGCAGGTAGAAGTAATAGGAGTTCGGATACTCCCCCTCGCCCTCATCCTCGTCCCAATTGGCGCCCCAGGTGGGTTTCACATTCGGGCGCAGCCAGGGGTCGGTACCTGTCATCAGGGCTTCTTCGTAGTTATACTCCCACGGCACCCCGTAATCCTCGGGCGCGGGTTCTTGCCCCATGCGCAGCGCGCCATCGCCGTCGAACCCGCCGCCCATATCGGCGTAGTTCTTGGGATAACCCGTGCCGGGCATGGTCTCCACGTTGTTCCAGTACATGTATTCCCGCCCGTTGCGGTTGGTCCACTGGAGCTTGCAGGCGGATGTGCAGGTGTGGCACCCGATGCATTTGTTCAGGTCCAGAACCATGCTGAGCTGACGTTTCACGGCCATGTCTTAATCCTCCCTCGCGGCGCGGCTTACGCCGGCTCCACGTCGACGCTGCTTTCATGCGCCAGCTGGTTTGCGTTCCATTTGAAGAGCTTGAAGCCCAGATGCCCCCAGCCTCCGGCCAGCTCGAGCGGCTGGATCAGGGTGGCCATGGTGTTGTTCATGGGTTTCATCTGCTCGTATTGGTGCGGCTCCCAGCCATGCTCCATCATGATCGAGCCCTCGGGCATGGACGGATAGAACTTGGCCTGGGCAAAGAACTCGCCCGCGCTGTTGAAGATCCGCACCCGGGAGCCGTCGGTGATGCCCTTCTGGGCCGCCAGGATCGGGCTGATATAGATGTTCGGCTCGCCCCGCTGGAGGCGCAGCATGAACTTGTTCGAACGCCAATTCGAATGGATGCCCCAGCGGGTATGCGGCGAGTAGAAGGACAGCGGATAGTTCGACGCCCCGCTCCCCGCATGGTGCCGCGCCGTGGGAACCACCGCGCCCATCCGCTCAAAGGTCGGGTGGTCGCAATAGAAGGTCACGCGGCCCGTCAGGGTCTCGTAGGGCTTCTTGTCCTGGGTCTGGGCGACAAAGGGGTTATAGGGTTCATCCGGCGGGATGGGCTGGTTGTTGCCCCCTTCGGCATTCATGACGATGAAGCCCCGCTCGGCGGCCTCCTCCAGGGTCACGCCGCCCATTTCCGGGCTGTTCTCCACGAGCCAATTGGTGGCGTCGTAGTCGGTCATGATCGTGCCGTTCATGGTGAAGTCGTCATGGATCGTGTGCAGATCCCGGCTGACATCGCCGTCCTGATAGCCGCTGACCCCGCGCGCCAACGCGCGTTCCTGGATCTTCTGGGTCAGGAGAACCATGATATCCCAATCGGGCTTCGCCTCACCTATTGGATCAACCGGGCGCGAAAACACATTGATAAATCTGTGAAATCCGACAGAGCGCAGATCCCAGGCCTCGTAATGGCTGGCCGCGGGCAGCAGGTAATCGGCCCATTGGGCGGTGCTGTCCATGCGGACATTGATGTCGACAAAGAGCTCCTCGACCTCCTCCAGGATCCGCTCGCGATAGCGGTCGGCGAACTTGTTGCGGCGGAACTTATTATCGGCGATCGAGATCAGCCCCTTCATGTCGCCGTGATAGGGCATCCAGCCTTCGCCGATGCTCTCGTTGATCATCTCCTCCATCTCATCGACGTTGAACCCGACCCGTTCCTTGAGCTTGTCGGCGTCGAAATACTCGCGCGCATGCTCGATCATGTGACCGCGCTGGAACTCGCCGAGGCCTCCGGGCTCGAGCCGCGGGAACTTCTCAAAGCCAAACAGAGCGAGTTGCAGCCAGGGGATGTGCTTCCAGTCAATCCAGGAAGTGTCGAGCCCCCCGGTCTTGCCGCCATGCCCGGTGAGCGCGAGCATCAGCGACTGCGCCCAGCCCGTGTAGATCCCGTTGGAATAGCGGCCCACATTGAAGCCCAGCATCAGGATCGCTTTCTTGGCCTCGGCAAAGCGCTTGGCCTCCTCGCGCACGGTCCGCGCGGCGATACCGGTTTCCTCGGCCATGGCCTCCGGCGAATACTTCGCGGCCTCTGCCTTCACCTTCTCGAAGACCGTGGTGACCTCGATCCCCTCGACGGTGAAGGTCCCCTCCAGCGCCGGGTCGATCCCGTCCAGCACCAGTGTCTTCTCTTCGGAACCCATGGAGCCCTTGAGCATGACCGGTGCGCCCGAGATCGTATCCCAGTGATAGAAATTCTGGTCCGAGCCGCCATCGACCAGATCCGCCTCGCGCAGCATCTTGCCTGTGTCGAGCCGCACCAGCACCGGCAGGTCGGTCTGCTCCTTCATGAAATCCGGCTTGTAGAGCTTGTCCTCGATGATCACGTGGACAAAGGACATGGCCAGATGCGGGTCGGCGCCCTGCTTGATCGGCATCCAGAGATCCGCATGGATCGAGGACGGGTTATAATCCGGTGCGACCGAGACCACGCGGGCGCCGTTATACTTCGCCTCCCAGAGGTAATGGGCATCGGGGATCCGGGTCGCGTTCGGATTGAAGAGCGACATCATGATGTAGTCGGCGTCGAACCATGCATCCGACGTAAAGCTCTCCAGCGGGTTGCCATAGGCCAGATGGGCGCCCGTGTTCAGGTCCCCCACATCCGTGAAGATGTCGAGCTGCACCCCGCCCACCAGCGACGCAAAGCGGTAAGGCGCTGCGAAGCGCACCATGGAGAGGTTGCCGGAGCCCGTATGGGTCATCATCTTGCCCGGCCCGTGCTTCTCGAAAATGTCGATGATCTTGTCGGCGATCTCTTCGGTGATCTCGTCCCATTCCATGCGCTGCCATTTGCCCTCGCCGCGCGCGCCCACGCGCTTGAGCGGATAGCGCAGCCGGTCGCCCTCATACATGGCGGCCGAATGGATCGAGCCCTTTTGGCAGCCCCGCGGGTTGGCATCGGGCACGTTCGGATTGATCTGGGGGTATTTGGCGAGCTGCTCCTCGCGCAGCACGATCCCGTCCTTCACATAGACGTCAAAGGCGCAGTTCCCCACGCAGTTGATGCAATGGGCGGCCTTGCCGATCTTGTCCCAGGTGAATTCGCGACGGTAGAGATCCTCCCAGTCGCGATAGGGGTATTCGTCGCTCAGCGTGTCCTCGATGGGCTCGAGCCGGTTGAGTGACCAGGCCTTGTCGGCCGCGAGCACCCCGGCCCCGACCAGCGTTGAATTCTTCAGGAAATCCCGACGCTTCATGCGCAGCATTTTGTCCCTCCCGTCTGTCGTCGCCCTGACCGGACCAACGTCCGGGTGGGCTGATTTTCGTTGCGATCAGGATAGCGAGGGAGCTTCGGTCAAAGGCTGCGAAGTTGTTAGGAGATGTAAACGAGTTGTAAACAACCGCGCAGGCGGGTTCCGTCAGAGGGCAATTGCTGCTGTAGTACGGGCCAAGGCATAGCATGGGAGGACGGCCCTCAGGGGCCGCTATGCAGATGAACCCGAAGGATCTCGCCACGAGCGATCCGTCCGCGACGGATCATGCGGACAGCGTTGCAGCCGTGACGCGCTTTCTCGAAAGCCGGCTCGAGACGCTGGTCGACCAATCTATCGAGATCGCCAAGCGGAACGGCTATGCGCCCTTCACGACAACGATCCGCGCCGCATGGGTCGAGGCGATCCTGAGCGTGACGGAAAGCCTGGGCACCTATCTGGCCGCCCAGCCAGAGGCAGCCCCGGGCCCGCAGGCGGCCCTGGACTACCGCACCGATCCACGCTTTGCCCGCATGCGCCAGATTGCCCGGCGGCACCGCTCTCTCGGGATCACGATGCCGATGTATGTCGGCCTGCTGAAGCATTTCCGCAATCTCTATATCCGCGAGCTGGAGGGGCTGCTGGACGGCGCGCCGGGCACTGTGACGGACCGGGTGCGGGATTTCTTTGACGAGACCGAGCTCAGCATCTCCGCCGATTGGCACAATTCCGATGACAATGTCCGCCTGCGCGAGTTGCAGGAGCGCGCGCGCGCCATCACCCTCGACAAGGACCGCTATTTCGCAATCTTCGAGAGCCTGCGCAGCCCCGCCTTCCTGCTCGACAAGTCCTACAATCTGCTCAACGCCAATGAGGCCGCAGCCGAGACCTTTCTGGGCGACATGGTTGCGGGCGAGATCATCTATCTCCGCCTCATGCGGCAGAAAAAGAACGCCCTGCAAGAGGTGATCGACCAGACGATCGAGGCCATGACCGAAACGGATCGCTCGGTCTGGCTGAGCACATTGAAGGGCGCGCGCTGTTTCGACGTGCGGATGCGCGGGCTCCATGATGCGGTGGACAACACCTCGATCGGCCATGTGATGCTGCTCAGCGATGTGACCGAGCATCGCCGCGCCGCCGAGCGGGCCGAGCAATCCGAGCGCGGCATGTCGCGGTTTCTGGCCACCATGAGCCATGAGATCCGCACGCCGCTCCATTCCGTTCTGGGCGCGACGGAGCTTTTGCGGACGGCAGACACCGCCTCGGCCCAGAACTATCTCGACCTGATCGAAACGGCGGGCCAGACCCTGCTGCAGACGCTGAGCAACGTGCTCGACTACTCCAAGCTCGCCAATGACCCGCCTGAGCCGCGGGTGACGACGCTGGACCTCGCGCAGGTGCTGACCACCTATGAGCGGATCGCGACGGTGGGTCAGGGCCGCGAGAGCGCCAATCTCAGCCTCGAGATTGCGGGCGATCTGCCCCGCTGGGTGCGGATCGACTGGGCCATGGTCCAGCAGGTGCTGAGCAACCTCATTTCGAACGCGATCCGGGCGGATGACGGGCATGGCGTGGTCGTCGCGATCCAGCGGTGCAGCAGCGAGGCCCCGGCCCTGCGTTTTGAGGTGCGCGATCACGGACCGGGCCTGCCCGAGGCCGATGCGGAGGCGCTTTTCAAACCTTGGGAGAAGACGAAGGCGCGCGAGACCGGAAGCGGTGGCGCGGGGCTCGGGCTCGCCATCGCGCATCATCTGGTGGAGGCCATGCGTGGCCGGATCGGCTATCGCAACCACGACACTGGCGCTGTGGTCTGGTTCGAGATCCCCTTTGACCCCGCCGAGGCGCCAGGCCCGGACCCCGTGGCCGCGCCGCAGCGCGCCAGCGCAACGCTCGCCGCCCGCCAGCGCTGTCTGCTGGTGGATGACGACCCGATCGGCAGCACGGTCACCACCCGCCAGCTGGAGCGTCTGGGCTTCGCCGTCACCCATGCGGGCACGCTCGCGGCCGCGCGGGCCGCCACTGCGCAAGGCGGTTTCGACGTCTATGTGGTGGATTACACCCTGCCCGATGGCGATGGCCCAAGCCTCGTGCGCGCCCTGCGCGACCGGCTGCCGGCCGGGCCGCGCTATGTGGCGCTGACGGCCAATGTCGAAGCGTTGGAGCGCAGCGAGACCCTGCGCCATCTCTTTGATGGGATCCTCGCCAAGCCCGTGGATCAGGCGACGCTCGCCAGCGCGCTCAACACCGCGCCGCAGCCGTGCACCTCCCCCGCGGCCAGTGCGGCACAGGCCAGCCTCGAGGGGCTGTCGCCGGAAACAGTCACCGCCATGCTGCAGGCCTTTGAAGCCGCGTGGGAGGCATTTCGTCAGGACCTGCGCGCCGCGCGCGCGGGTGGCCCGAGCCCGGATCTCGCCCCGCAGGCGCATCGCCTCGCGGGCAGCACCGCGATCCTCGGCCTCTGCGAGTTGGAGGCCCCCCTCCGCGCACTGGAGCAGCGCTGGCCCGAGCATACCCAGCCCGAGGAGGTCGCCCCGATGCTGACCACCCTTGACCGGGATCTGTCGCAAGTGCCCTCCTGGTTGGCCCTCACCGCGCGCGCGGAGGCGCGATGACCCTCGGCCCCGCCCCGGCGCGACATGCGGCAAAGCTCGGCGCGGTGCTGTGTGTCGAGGATGATCCGGTGGTGCAGCTGATGCTCGCGGATATCGTGCGCATGGCCGGGGGCAGCTACCTGTCCGCCAGCACCGCACGGGAGGCGGAGGCCCATCTG
Source organism: Dinoroseobacter sp. S76 (assembly GCF_049801095.1). Taxonomy (NCBI): domain Bacteria; kingdom Pseudomonadati; phylum Pseudomonadota; class Alphaproteobacteria; order Rhodobacterales; family Roseobacteraceae; genus Dinoroseobacter; species Dinoroseobacter sp. S76. The sequence continues at coordinate 705,297 of NZ_JBNAGH010000002.1, forward strand.
GCGCGCACGGCCTTTGATCTGATCCTGCTGGACCGCAAACTGCCCGATAGCGACGGGCTGCTTTTGTTGCAGACGATCAAGCAGAGCTGCGATTGCCCGGTGATCGTGCTCAGCGCCATGGATGAGACGCGGGACAAGATCCTCGGGCTAGGCCTTGGGGCGGCGGAATATGTCACAAAGCCCTTCAACCCAGCGGAGCTCTCCGGTCGGGTGCGCGCCGTGCTGCAGGACCGGGCGCAATCCCGCGCGGCAGCGGATAACGCGCCGATCACCTGCGGGACGCTGGCCTTCAACCCGGGCACGCGGTCCCTGAGGATCGGGAGCGACGAGGCGTTTCTGCCCCCGGCGGAGGCGCGGCTGCTCCATGCGTTCCTGCTCGGCCTGGGTGAGCCGCAAAGCCGGGACGCGCTGACCCGCATGACCTGCGGACGGGATTGGACGCCGGGGGACCGGACGGTGGATGTCCTGATCACGCGGCTGCGGCGACGCATCCCGGCGGAGGTCGCCCGGATCGTGACCATCCACCGCTTTGGCTATGTGTTCACCCCCACGGATGGGATCGCGCCTGCGCGCCCCTAGCGAAAGACATAGCCCAGCCCGCGCACGGTGCGGATGACCTCCGGTTTGCTCGGGTCCGGCTCCACCTTGCGGCGAATGCGCGAGATGCGCAGGTCGATGGAGCGGTCATAGGGCTCCCATGCACGATCATGGGCCTGATCCAGCAGCTGGTCGCGATTGAGGATGCGGCCCCGGTTCTGGGCAAAGACCCGCAGCAGGCTGAACTCCATGGTCGTGATCGCGATCTCCTGACCGTCCTCGCCATAAAGGCGCGCCCCGTCGAGATCGAGCCGACAGCTCCCGAAAGGCACGGTCCCCGAGAGGTGCCCATCCTGGGGCGGGCTCTCCTCATGGACATGGCTGCGCCGCATGAGGGACTTCACCCGGGCGTGGAGTTCGCGCAGATCGACGGGCTTGACCAAATAGTCATCGGCACCGAATTCCAGCCCGAGCACCTTGTCGACCACATCGCTCGCCGCGGTCAGCATCATCACCGGCACCGTGGATTGCGCCCGGATCTCGCGCAGGGCCATCAGCCCATCCTTCCCGGGCATCCGGATGTCGAGCAGGATCAGATCCGGCGCCTCGCCTTGCAAAAGTTCCAGCATCTCATCCGCATCCGCCGCCTGAACAACGCGATACCCGCATTCATCCAGATGATCGGCCAGCATCCGGCGCAGGCTCTCCTCATCATCGCAAATCAAAATCCGTTCGGACATCAATGTTCCTCTCCGGCGGCCCGGGCAATCAGCGCCAGCAACTCCGGCTTCACTATGGGTTTTTCGATATAGGGGCGTTTGGACCGCTCGAGAAACAGCACGACCTGCGCGCTCATGGCATCGCCGGTGATGAAGCCGGTGCGGCCCGCATTCTCCGGAGCGATGGCCTCGAGCGCCCGGTAGAAAGTCTCGCCATTCATCTCGGGCATCTTGAAATCACTGAGGATGGCGTCGAAGGGCTCGGCTTCGGCCATGCGCAGCGCGGAGCGCGGATCCGTGGTGCAGGTGACCGAGAAGCCTTCTTCGGTCAGCATATCGCCGATCAGCCGGGCCACCACATCCTCGTCATCCACCACGAGGATCCGGCGCGCCTCGATCACCTTGGGGGCCGTCAGGATCGGGAAGGGCGCAGTCTTGCTGCAGGGCAAGGAGACGAAGAATTGCGTCCCCTTTCCGATCTTGGAGCGCACGGTCAGGGCACCCTCATGGCTCTGGACGATGCGGTGGCTGAAGGCGAGGCCGATCCCGGTCCCCTCGCCCACATCCTTGGTGGTGAAGAACGGCTCGAAGATCCGCGACTGGATCTCCTCGGGGATCCCGTGGCCGTTATCGGCGATCTCGATCCGGACCTTGGCGCCCAGCACCCGGCTCCGCAAGGTGATGCGCCCGGCGCTGCCTTTGCTGCGCACGGCGTGGCCCGCATTCACAATGAGGTTGCTGAAGACCTGCGCGAGCTGGTCGAAATCACCCAGCACACGGGGCGCGCCCGGATCGAGATCCACCTCCACCACGGTGCCACTGGTCTTGAGCGAATAGCTCGACACCTCCAGCGCAGTTTCCACGATATCGTTCAGGCTGCAGATCTCGGTCTTGGTCGGACGTTGCCGGGCCATGGCGAGAAAGGTCCGCACGATCTTGGCCGCCCGCTCGGAGGATTGGCAGATCATGTCCATGCGCTCGGCCATGGCGGGGTCTTCGATCTTGCCCTGCAGCATCTGCGAGTAGCCAAACACCACCGAAAGCGGGTTGTTCAGCTCATGGGCGACCCCGGCCAGAAGCTCCCCCAGGGCCGAGAGCTTCTCGGTCTGGTGGGCGGTCTCGCGCTGCTGCGTGAGCTCTTCTTCGAGGGCGAGCTGGTCGGTCACGTCCTGGATCTGGATCAGGGAACCGCCAAAGGCCGTGGCATGGGCCTTGCCGATAAACTGGCGACCGGCGGCAGAGGCGAAATGCATCTCGCGACCGGGCCGCGCGAACCCATTGATCAGCCAGTCGGAATAGGCCTGCTGACCCTGGCGCTCGGGGATGGCGAAGAACCCCGCCGCAATCTGGGCCTCAAGGGCCGCCGACAGGCTTTCGCCGGGCGCGAGCATCGCTGCGGGCTGTGTGTCGCCCATGATCTCGATCCAGGCCGAATTGGCGAAGATGAAGCACAAGTTCTCATCGACCAGCACGAACCCCTCTTCCAGCGCCTCGATTGCATCGCTGAGCATGTCCCGCGCCCGGGCCATGGAGTTGCGCTCTTCGGTAATGTCGAGCGCGGTCACCATGAAGCCGCCGAGATTTGTCGGCTTGATGTTGGTCATGACAATGCGGCCATCGGTGAAGACGAACTCGCGCCCCTCGCCAAAGCTCCGGACCCAGTCTTCCATATCGGCGACGATCATCTCTTCGGTGACGCCGGGTGGCAGAACGACCACCCCCGCCCGGTAGATATCCCGGACACAATCGGCCACGGGGGTGCCGACCTCGAACGGGCTGCCGCGATAGCTCAGGATCATGTCCACGTAGCGCTGGTTGCAAGTCAGGAAGGTCATGTCGCTGCCCCAGATCGCGAAACCTTCGTCGAGGGATTCCATCGCATCGAACAAGAGCTGCCGCGCGCGCGCCTCGGAATTGCGCTCCTCGGTGACGTCGAGCGTTGTGATCAGAACCCCGCCCAGATTGGTCTGCTTGGCCGAGGCCGAGATTGTGCGCCCATCCTTGAAATTAATCTCGATCGCGCCGCCGAAGTTGCGCGCCCAGCTCATGTAGCCCTCAATCCACTCGGCCTCGCTCACCCCTTCTGGAATGACGAAGGCGCCCGAGCGAAAGGCCTCGCTGATGCAGGATTCGGCCGGCGCGCCAACCTCCCAGGGCGTGTCCCGGTAGGGCGTGATCATGCGCATGTAGTTGTCGTTGCACATCAGAAAGCGGAACTCCGCATCCCAGAGCGCGACCCCTTCCTGCAAGGCATCAAAGGCCGAGATGAGCTCGCGGCGGCGCGCTTCCTCGGCTTCCCGCGCCTCCATTCGGATGGTCACGTCCTCGATCGACAGAAGATACCCGCCCAGAGCCGTGCGCTTGGACGAGGCCATCAGCGTCCGGCCATCGGTCAGGGGCAGCACGATATCCGACTGGCAGCCCTTGACCGCCTCCAGCAGGCCCGCCGTCATCTCCTCCGGGGTCAGATCTTCGGGCACCACATAAGTTCCGGTGGCGAGTTGCTTGACCGCGAGATCCCCGGCATTGTCACCGATCTTGGGCACGAGCCCATCGGCAAAGGCGGTCTCCACGTATTTCTCGTTGAAGAGCACGAAGTTCATGTTCTCATCGAGCAGCGCAATGCCGTAGTCGATGCCGGAGAATGTATCCTCCAGCAATGCCAGCGCTGCATCGCCATCAACATCGAACCGGGTTTCGGACATGCGTTCCGCCTTGTGCCACACAGGTCCAGACCAATCATGGTCAGATATCCCGAGCATGTCACTCAGTGTATCAATTGTATCAGGCATCCGGTCTCCGATGGAAACGAACGGCGTCACGCGACGCCGCCCCTGCGCATCCGCAATTCCGTGAGTGATGACGGTGCGACCCGCTCAGCCGGCTGAGGCCGGTTTGCGCCGCCGCTGCAGGGCCGCCAGGGCCAGCCCGCTCGCCCCCAAGAGGAGCACCGGCGCTGGAAGCGGCACAGGCGCGGGCGCATCCGAGCCGCGCTGGATGGTGAAGAGGACATTGTCGATGCCGAATGCCTCGATATTGGTCAACCCATCGAGAAAGGCGATCTCGAGATAGGAGGCCTGCTCCCCTGCGAAATCCCAGCCGATGAATTGCTGCGTCTGGTCTGGCGCATCCGCAATCTCCAGACTGGCGATCAGGGTGTCGGTCGCGTCATAGACATTGACCGCAACCTCCCGCCCGCCATCGGCAAGATCGCTGAACTCCGCGCCCCAGGCGAGCATCGGCGTGTCGAAATCGATCCGCATCGCCTCGTCCAGCGTCGAGGCCCCGAGGATGAAGGTCGTCCCATCCAGGTGAAACCCGGAGAAGTCCGGACCCACTTCGGTGCGGTTATAGGCTCCCGGGAAATTCTCGAGATCCGGACCGGAGAAGGCCAGCTTGTTCACCTGCAGCGTGCTGCCACCGAAGCTCTGGTTGATGGCCTGATCGTTGAAATCAACGCTGAATTGCGGACCCGTATCCTGCACGAACTGGGCTTGGTCGGAATAGATGATCGGGGCCGCACTGGCCGCCGAGGTAAGCATGAGCGCACCCAGAGCGGGCGCTGCAAAACAAACTTTTTTCAAAGCTTTGTCTCCGTTTGAAAAGGGGAAATCAGAAGATGAAATCATCAAGGATGATATGGGGAACGATGCCCGGATCCTCGGGCTCCAACGCCGGGGCCACATCGCTGACCCAGCCATCCGTCTCGGACAGCGCAGTACCTTCCAAGGTCGCCTGCAGGGTCTCCGGCTCGATGATGGCCTTGCCCCGAGCCAGGGCGACGGGGGCTTCGTTAAACTCAAAAAACACAATCCAACTCCTTTGGTCTTGGGCATGGCGCGCCCGTATGGACCCGCCCTCTTTGGCAGCGTTCTTTGTCCGCGCGATTTCGCCGTTCGTCTGAATTGTGGAGATTGCGTACCGATTGTATCCGCGCGCGCCGGGCACAAAAAAAAAACCTCCGGAGCAGGGAAGCATCCGGAGGCGCACTGGTTACACTGGAGGAACGGTCCTGCTAGCTCGGGCGTCGGCGGATCCCCAAGACGCCGAGCGCCGTCGCCAACAGGACAAACCCGGCCGGCAATGGCACGGGTGTGGGAGACGGGACCGACGGGTCCCGGTTGAGGTCAAAGGTGATCTCTTCAAAAAGCGCGGCGTTATCGATCGCCTCTTCAAAAGTTGCCGGACCAACCCCGTTGATGCGGAACAAGTCGAATTCGGGCGTATCGAACTGCCCGACAACGAGCGCGCCTTGCCCCTGGGAATCGGTGTAGTCATAAAGCCCGCTTTCCCAAACGAGCTCCCCTTCGAAATACCCTGCGAGCGTGAAGATGTTCGAGACATCGGACCGCCGATCGATCTCAAAGGAGATGAGCGAGAACACCCCGGACTCGTGGGTAATCTCCATGCTTTTGGAGGCATCAAAGAAAGAGGTTCCAAGACCCTTTTCGATCACAGCGCCAAAGCCGGTCACTTCGAACCCTTTCTCCGAATAGGGGAGCAGTTCGAGCTCCTCCTCGAACTCCAGCGTGACGGGGGTGGCCCCCACAGCGGGCGCAAGGGCCAGCAGACCAAGGGCGATGGCTAGGCTTTTCATTCAGGTCTCCACAAGGATGGGGGCAACCGCGCCCCGATTGCCTCTACCCTGACCGCGGAGTGTATCCCGGTGACGTCGCGCCAGGTTTCAATTGTATCACTCTGTGGCCCGCCCGCAGGCGCGCACAAAAAAAAACCCTCCGGAGCAGGACGCATCCGGAGGGGCACTCGTTACGCGCGGGGCCTTGGCGTCAGGAAGAAAACCGCCGCAGCCCCAGCCCCGCCAAAGCGGAGCCCAGTAGGAACAGGCTTGCCGGCAGCGGCACGGGCGCTGGCGCATCCCGCTGCAGGTCGAAAGTCATATCATTGAAGAAAATCAGGTTATCGAGCGCATCGTCATCGGTGACCGGCCCGGCCCCTACGATCAGGAATGTATCGAAATAGGGCGTGTCGAACCCGCTGATTTCAAGCGCACCCGCGCCCTGCTGATCACCGAAATCATAAGCCCCGCTTTCCCAGACAAGCTCGCCATCCAGATAGCCCTCCAGCGAGAAGGCGTTCTGGACATCCGGGCGGCGGTCGATCTCGAGACTCAGCAGAGAGAACACCCCCGCCTGACGGGAAATCTCAATGCTCCGGGAGGCGTCGAAGAACTCCGAGGCCAGCCCATCCTCGACCAACGCCCCATGCCCCGAGATCTCGAACCCCTTTTCGGTCTGCGGCAGAAATTCGAAATCTGCCGTGAACTCCAGGGTCACAGGCGTCGCGTTGGCGGTGGGGGCCACCAGCGCGATACCAGCTGCGATCAAAAGGGGCTTCATACTCACTACTCTCCACAAGGACCGAGCGGCTGTGCTCGGCTCATGCGGGGGTTGTGACGCCCTTCTGTATCCGCGTTACGTCGCGGGATGTCTCAATTGTATCACCGCTCGGATCAGTGGCTGAGCACCTGATCGAGGAAAGTCCGCGTGCGGTCGCTTTGCGGGTTGGTAAAGAAGCTCTCGGGGTCGTTTTCCTCGATGATCTCGCCCGCATCCATAAAGATCACGCGGTCGGCGACCTTGCGGGCAAAGCCCATCTCATGGGTCACACAAATCATGGTCATCCCCTCTTCGGCGAGGGTCACCATGACGTCGAGAACCTCGCCGATCATCTCCGGATCGAGCGCAGAGGTCGGCTCGTCAAAGAGCAGGATCTCGGGCTTCATGCAAAGCGCCCGGGCAATCGCCACGCGCTGCTGCTGGCCACCAGAGAGTTGGCCGGGATACTTGGGGGCCTGGTTCGCGATCTGCACCTTCTCCAGATACATCATCGCGGTGGCCTCGGCCTCCTCCTGCGGGATCTTGCGCGCGAGCATGGGCGCCAGCGTGCAGTTTTCGAGAATGGTCAGATGCGGGAAAAGGTTGAAGTGCTGAAAGCACATGCCGACATCCTGCCGGAGCTGGTCGATCTTGGGATCATCGGCGGCAATCGGGTGGCCGTTGATCTCGATGACCCCGGACTGATGCTCTTCGAGCTGGTTGATCGTCCGGATCATGGTGGACTTGCCGGACCCCGAGGGGCCACAGACGACGATCTTTTCCCCCTTGGTGACGGTCAGATTGATCGACTTCAGGGCGTGGAAGGTTCCGTAGAACTTGTTCACATCGGTGAGTTGCACCGCGGGGATCGTCGTCATGGCATGTCCTCTCGAAGGTCAGCGGCGCACCGCTGCGGTTATGATGATTTCAACTTTCAAGACATCGCGGGCGAGCCGCGCCTCGCCACAGGCGCGCGCGGGGGCATGGCCCTCGGGCACCCAGGCATCCCAGACCGCGTTCATCTCGGCGAAATCCGCCATGTCGCGGAGCCAGACGATCGCCTGCAGGATGTGTTCGCGGTCCGAGCCCGCTTGTTCCAAGAGCGCGTCGATGCGCGACAGGCAATCGGCGGTCTGCTCGGCCACTGTCTCGCCCGCGCCGACCTGGCCGCAGAGATAGGCCACGTCGTTGTGGATGACGATCTTGCTCATCCGTTGGCCGGTTTCCAGTCTCGTGATCATCTGAGGATTCCCCGTTCTTTCAATGCGCCTGCAATCTCGTCGAGGATCGCGGGATCGTCGATAGCCGCTGGCATCTTGAAGTCGGTTTTGTCCGCAATTTTCTGCATGGTCCCGCGCAGGACCTTGCCGGAGCGGGTCTTGGGCAGGCGCGGCACATGGACGGCGGTCTTAAAGGCCGCCACGGCGCCGATCTGTGCGCGAACGAGCTGCACCAGCTCACGCTCCAGCTCCTGCGGGTCGCGTGCGACACCCGCATTGGTGACGTAGAAGCCCAGGGGCATCTGGCCCTTGAGCGCATCCGCCTGTCCCACCACGGCGCATTCGGCGATGTCAGGATGGTGGGCGAGCACCTCCTCCATGGCGCCGGTGCTGAGCCGGTGGCCCGCTACATTGATGATGTCATCGGTGCGCGCCATGATGAAGACATAGCCATCCTCATCCATGATCCCCGCATCGGAGGTGGCGTAGTAGCCCGGGAAATCCTCGAGATAGCTTTTGCGGAACCGCGCCTCGGCATTCCACAGGGTCGGAAAGCCCGAGGGTGGCAGGGGCAGTTTCACCACGATATTGCCCAGCACGCCCGGCGCCACGGGCTGGCCCGCATCATCCAGCACGCGGATATCGTAGCCCGGCATGGGCACCCCGGGGGAGCCATGCTTGACCGGCACCTGCCCCAGCCCCACCGGATTGCCGGACATGGGCCAGCCGGTCTCGGTCTGCCACCAATGATCAATCACCGGGCGCTGCAGCTTGGCCTCGGCCCATTGCACGGTCGCCGGGTCCGAGCGCTCGCCCGCCAGAAACAGCGTGCGGAAGGCGCTCAGGTCGTATTGACCGATCAGCGCGCCCTCGGGGTCTTCCTTCTTGATCGCGCGGAAGGCCGTGGGCGCGGTGAAGAGCGCGGCGACCTTGTGATCCTGGATCACCCGCCAGAATGCACCCGCATCCGGGGTGCCCACGGGCTTGCCCTCATAGACCACCGTCGCGCAGCCATGGAGGAGCGGCGCGTAGCAGATGTACGAATGCCCCACGACCCAGCCCACATCGGAAGCCGCCCAGAACACCTCACCCGGCGCGATCCCGTAGTGGTGTGCCATGGTCCATTTCAGCGCCACCATATGGCCGCCCGTGTCGCGCACCACGCCCTTGGGCTGCCCGGTCGTGCCAGAGGTATAGAGGATATAGAGCGGATCGGTCGCCGCCACGGGCACGCACTCGGCCAGGCGGCCTGCGGATTTCGCGGCCCCGACGGCCTCGGTATAATCCACATCGCGACCCGGCTGCATCGCAGCCAGCTCCATCTCCCGTTGCAGGATCAGGCAATGCGCAGGCTTGGAGCTCGCCTCCGCAATCGCCGCATCCAGCAGCGGTTTATAGGCCACGATCCGCCCGGGCTCGATCCCGCAGGACGCGGAGATGATGAGCTTGGGCGCCGCATCATCGATCCGCGTGGCCAGCTCATGGGCGGCGAAGCCACCAAAGACCACGGAATGCACCGCGCCGAGCCGTGCGCAGGCCAGCATGGCAAAGATCGCCTCGGGCACCATGGGCATGTAGATCACGACCCGGTCGCCCTTGGTGACCCCGTGATCCTGCATCACCATGGCCAGCGCGGCCACTTCGGTCTGCAGCTCGGCATAGGTGAAGCGCCGCACGGTCTCGGTCACCGGGCTGTCATAGATCAGCGCTTGACGGTCCCCATGCCCCGCGGCCACATGGCGATCCACCGCATTCCAGCAGGTGTTGCACACCCCATCCGGAAACCAGCGCCCATAGGTGCCCTGCTCTGGATCAAAGGCGCGGCTGGGCGGCGTGATCCAGTCGATCTCCTGCGCCGCCTCGGCCCAGAACCCCTCCGGATCCGCCTGCCACTGTGCATAGGCTTCGGCGTAGCTCATGACATCACGTAATTGAGGCCGAGCCGCCCGCCATCCACATAGATCGTCTCGCCAGTAATGTAGCTGGCCTTTTTCGAGCAGAGGAACGCGACCACATCGCCGATCTCCCGCGCCGAGCCCGCGCGACCGAGCGGCGTGCGCGACATGGCCATGGCAAAGGCCTCGGGATTGGCATTCACGCCCGCCATCATCGCGGTGTCGATGGAGCCCGGACCCACCGCATTCACGCGGATGTTCTTCGGCGCCAGCGCCAGAGCGGCCACCTTGGTCAACTGCATCAGCCCGCCCTTGGAGGCGCAATAGGCCGGGATCGCGGGGATCGCGACCTGAGCGTTGATCGAGGACATGTTGACGATGGACCCTTCGATCCCCTCGGCCACCATGGCCTTCGCCACCCGCTGGGTCGCCACGAAGACGCCGCGCAGATTGATGTTCATCACCCGGTCGAAATCCTCGAGCGCGTAGTCCAGGAAATCTCCGGGCATGGCGATGCCCGCATTGTTCACAAGGGCCGAGATCGGGCCATGCTCCGCCGCGATCTGGTCCAGCATGGCGTGGATCGCCGCCACATCGCCCATGTCACAGGCAATCGCGGCCTCCCCCCCGAGGGTTTCGGCGGCCTCGGCCACGCCATCGGCGTTCACATCCGACAGGATCACCCGGTACCCGTCTTCCTTCAGGGCCTCCGCGCAGGCATATCCGATGCCCTGCGCGGCCCCGGTCACCAGTGCCAAAGGAGCTTTGCTCATCTATTCGTCCTCGTCTGTATATCCATAGGCCTCGCGGGCCTCCGCGACCGAGATGAACCCGGAGGCGATGTCCTCTGCAACCGCCGCGCGCGGACGCTGCCGCGGATCGCCATAGCCGCCACCGCCTGGCAAGCTGAGGCGCAGGCGTTGACCATTGGCGACCTTCTGGCGGCCCTTGGATTGCAGCGCCGTGCCATCGGTGAGCGCCACCGCGCCGGGCGCGCCCGCACCGCCGCCCTCGCGCCCGCGGGCCGGGTTCTCTACCCGGTCGAACATGGCGTTGAAATGGAAATCATAACCGTCGCGCGCCTCGATCTCGATCACCTGACCCAGACCGCCGCGCTGCGCCCCGGCCCCGCCAGAGCCCGCGCGCAGATCCTTGCGCCAGACGGTGATCGGGCCCACATGCTCGGTGGCCTCGACGCTCATGGTTGAAACACCAGACGGAAAGGCCGTGGCCGAGAGGCCGTCGACCGCCGGGCGCGCCCCGGTCCCGCCGGAATTGAACATCAGGATCTCGCGGTTGGGCAGCCCGCTTTCAGGGTCCGACGCCCGGGCCGAGATCTGGATATTCCAGAGCGAGGAAGCGCCTTCCGCGGGCACCACCCCCGGCAGCGCCTTATGCAGCGCGCCGAGCACCACATCGGGCACCAGATGGCCCAGCACATGGCGGGTCGAGACCGGCGCGGGGCGTTTGGCCGCAAGGATGCAGCCCTCAGGCGCGGTGATCTCGAAGGGTTCCAGCGAGCCGGTATTGTTCGGCACTTGCGGCGCGATCGCGCATTTCAGCCCGTAGCAGGCATAGGCGCGGGTATAGACCTCGGGCACGTTCACGCCAAAGCGCGACGGCCCGGAGGTGCCCGCGAAATCCGCGCGCAGTCGGTCGCCGGCCACATCGAGCGTGACCTCCATATGCACGGGCACGTCATAGCCATCCACCTGCATGGTCTGCTGGTAGCGCCCATCGGGCACTTCGGCGATGGCCGCATGGGTCGCCGCGCGCGAGGTGTCGATGATGAAGGCCGAGAGCCCCTCCAGGTCATCGATGCGGAACTCATCCATCATCGCCTGAAGCCGCCGCTCCCCCGCCTCGTTGCAGGCGGCGAGCGAGTACATGTCGCCCACGGTCTGGTCCGGCGTGCGCACATTGGCACGCACCAGCTCAATGAGCAGAGATTGCACTTCGCCGCGCTCGGCAAACTTGGTGATCGGGATCAGAAGGCCCTCTTCGAAGACCTCCTGTCCATCGGGGCCAAAGCCGCGCCCGCCGATATCGACCACATGGGCGGTACAGGCGAAGTAGCCGATATGCGTGCCCTTGCGGAACACCGGTGTGACCACGGTGATGTCATGCAGATGACCTGTCCCCAGCCAGGGATCGTTGGTGATGAAGACATCACCTTCAAAGGTGTTCTGCGGCCCGATCTGGGCTGCGAAATGGGTGACGCTCTCGGCCATGGCGTTCACATGGCCCGGCGTGCCGGTGACCGCCTGGGCGATCATCCGCCCCGCCTGGTCAAAGAGCCCCGCCGAAAGATCCCCGGCTTCACGCACGGAGGTCGAGAAGGCCGTGCGGATCAGGGTCGTGGCCTGCTCCTCCACCACGGCGATCAGGCGGTTCCACATGATCTGATAGTCGATGCTGCTGGGCTGGGTCATGCGGCGCGCTCCTTGCGGATCAGGCGGAGGGAGCCATCGCCCTGTCCCACCACGACAAACCCTGCGGTCACGATGGTGCAGGTGTTGGTTTCAACCACGATCGCTGGGCCCTCGAGCATCTTGCCCGCGCCCAGGGCGCTCCGCGCAACCTCGCGGGCCTCGACGGTTTCGCGCAAGGCAGCGTCGAAAACCGGGCGCGTGCGCAGGGTCTCGGCAGGCGATCCAGCGCTGTGGCGGATGGCCGGGGCGACCTCCGGCAGGACGGTCGAGACCGTGAGCAGCCAGTTCGTCACCTCCACCGCGAGCCCCTCGATGATCCGCCCGAAGAGGGTCCGGTACGCGTCCTCGAAAGCGCTTTGCAGCATGGGCAGATCCCCGGCTTCCAGCGCCCGGTGGGGCAGGATCACCGGGATCTCCCAGCCCTGCCCGGCATAGCGCATCATCGCTGTCAGGCGTGTGGTGCGCGGGGCGTGCTTGGCGCCTTCGTCGACGAAGCTGTGGGCCTCGGCCTCCATCTCCGTCAGGGCGGCATTGACCGCGTCCGGGTCGAACCCGTCGAGCCGCTGGAAAAGACCGCGCGAGGCCTCGAAGCTGAAGGGGGCCTTGAGGAACCCGATGGCCGAGCCGACCCCGGCCCCGGGCGGGATGATCAGCTCATCAATTCCAAGCTTCTCACACAGACGACAGGCATGGAGCGGCGCGCCCCCGCCAAAGGCAATCATGGTGAAATGCTCGATATCGCGGCCATTTTCGACCGTATGAACCCGGGCCGCATTGGCCATGTTTTCATCCACCAGCTCGGTGATCCCGAAGGCCGCGTCATGAGCCGAAAGCTTCAGACGGTCTGCGGCCTTGGCCGACGCCTCCGGATGCAGGGTGATCGAGCCGCCCGCGAAATTCTCCGGGTCGAGCCGCCCGAGCAGCAGGTTCGCATCCGTGACCGTCGGCTCCGCGCCGCCGCGCCCATAGCAGGCCGGTCCGGGTTCGGAGGCCGCGGAGCGCGGCCCCACCTGCAGCCGCCCCATCTGGTCAATGGAGGCGATGGAGCCGCCTCCGGCCCCGATCTCGACCATCTCGACCACGGGGGTCGAGACCGTCATGCCAGAGCCTTTCTTGAACCGGTAAGTGCGCGCGACCTCGAAGGTGTTCGCGGTTTTTGGGGTCCCGTCCTCGATCAGGCAGATCTTGGCCGTGGTGCCGCCCATATCGAAGCTCAGCACCTTGTCGAGCCCATGGGCCCGGGCGAAATCAGCGGCGAAGATCGCGCCGCCGGCGGGGCCGGATTCCAGCAGGCGCACGGGCTGCTCCGAAGCGGTCTCGACCGAGATCAACCCGCCGCCGGAATGGAGCATGAAGACCGGTGCCCCGACCCCTGTCTCGCGCAGGCGCGCCACGAGCCGCCCGAGATAATCCGAGACCTGCGGCTGGACATAGGCATTGGCAATCACCGTGTTGAACCGGGGCAGTTCCCGCATCTGGGGCGAGATCACCGAAGAGATCGAGATCGCCAAATCCGGGGCCGCTGCACGCAGGGCCGCCTCCATCATACGCTCATGGGCGGGGTTGGCGTAAGAGTGCATCAAGCCGATGGCCACCGCCTCAAACCCGCCCGAGACAACGCGCGCCGCCATTTCGGCGACCTCCGCCGGATCGAGCGGCAGCAGGACCTCGCCATCGGGCCCCAACCGCTCGTTCAGGGTAAAACGATGGGCACGCGGCACCAGCGGCGTGGGCAGCACGAGGTTCAGATCATATTGCTCGAACCGGTTCTCGGACCGCATCTCGATCACGTCCCGGAAGCCCTCGGTGGTGATGAAGGCGGTCTTCGCCCCGCGCCGCTCAATCAGCGCATTGGTGACAAGGGTCGTGCCGTGGATCACCTGCGCGATGTCGCCGAGGGCCACGCCCGCCTGCTCCGCCGCAGCCGCAATCCCGTCGAGAATGGCCTGTTCCGGCGCGGTGTAGTCCGTCAGCACCTTGGCGGTGGCCAGTCCGCCGGGATGGGTCAGGGCGACGTCGGTAAACGTGCCGCCAATATCGACACCGACGCGAATATCATCTGGGCTCATGGGTCAGAGGCTCTTGAAAATCTGGTTGGCAGTGAAGGCGGCCTGGTAGAACCGCGACATGATCGGGGCGGAGGGCACGGTTTTGACATCCGTGATCGGCAGGGGCAGGTCAGTGGGATCCATTCCTGTCAGCAGACCCGACATGGCCTGCCCGAACAAGGTACCTGTCGTGATCCCGCGCCCGTTATAGCCGATGGGGGTGTAAAGCCCCTCGGCCAGTTTGTAGATCCGCGGCAGGTGGTCCGGCGTCATGGCGATCTGGCCATGCCAGGCCTCCTCAAAGGTGACGGGGCCGAGCTCCGGGAACATCCGGCGGAGCTGCTTGCGGGCCCAGCGCTGGGACAGGCCCTGCCCCTTGTCGCCCAGAACCGTGCCCATGGAGCCGATGATCAGCCGGTCGGTCATGTCCCGCCGCAGGGAGAACATGATCTGCCCTGTATCCCAGAGGCCCTGCCGCCCGGGCAGGATATGCTGGACGCGCTCTCCCAGAGGGGTGGTCGCCAGCTGGAAGTAGTGGATCTTGGTGAAGACTTTTTTCAGGTCCGGCCAGAGGTCGTCCGTATAGGCATTCGTGCCCAGCACCACCGAAGCCGCGCGCACGGTCCCACGATCTGTCTCGACGATCCAGCCCTGCCCTTCACGGCGCAGGCGCGTAGCGGTCACGCCCGTGCTGATCTCGGCCCCGGCGCCGCGTGCGGCGCGCGCAAGCCCGCGCACATAGCCCATGGGGTTGATCGTGCCTGCGCGCCGATCCAACAGCCCGCCATGGAAGACCGACGTGCCCGTGGCGGCGACCATCTCGTCCCGGCTGAGCAGGTCCACCGGCGCTTCGAGCCGCTGCCATTCCAGGTAGCGGGCGCGCAGATCCTCGAACCCCGAGGGCGCATGGGCCGCATGGAGCGTCCCTGTCTTGGTCACTTCGCAGCGGATCTGATGCCGCTCGATCAGGTTGAAAACCGTCTCCGGCCCCGCCCCGAACCGCTCCACAAAGCGTGGACCATAGGTCTCGCCCAGTTTCTCGCGCACCTTCGCGGGCGGATGCCAGACCCCGGCATTGACCAGCCCAACATTGCGGCCCGAGCCGCCAAAACCGATCTGTCTGGCCTCCAGCACATGGGAGGACAGCCCCGCCTCGGCGCAATGCAGCGCGGTGGACAGCCCCGTGAACCCGCCGCCGATGATCGCGACATCGACCTGCGTGTCCGCCTCCATGGGTGCGGCGTAATCCGGCTCCGCAGCAGAGACATCCCAAAGAGAGATCGGCGAATCCACTGTCATCCTCTATCCGTGCCCCTGTGCTAACGCATCATCTGCCTGTTGCGGAGGATGTTGCACCCCCGCCCTCAAGGTGTCAATATACGAAATGCATGTTCTAAATATCAGCACAAAGGTGACCCATGGCCAAACTCAAGACCTCTGCGCAGGAGATGGTCGCAGCAGCCCGCACCCGGATCGAGGAAATCGAGACTGCGGACCTGATCGCCCGGCTCGATGATCCTGACCTGGTGGTCGTCGACATTCGTGACGTGCGCGAGCGTCAGCGCAGCGGGTTCATCCCCGGCAGCGTGCACGCGCCGCGCGGCATGATCGAATTCTGGGTGGATCCCGACAGCCCCTATAACAAGGAGGTCTTCGCCGATCCGTCCAAATCCTATGTCTTTCACTGCGCCTCTGGCTGGCGCTCGGCCCTGACCGTCGCCACCTTGCAGGATATGGGGTTCGAGGCCGCCCATCTCAAAGAGGGGTTCTCCACTTGGGAAGCCCAGGGAGGCCCGGTGGAGATGCCCGAGAAGAAGGGCTAAGCCCGTCAGCCCCGGCTGAGCTTGAGCGACACGCTGCTCGCGGCGTGGCGCACCAGATCACCGATCCGGGTCTCGGCGTTTTCCGCCAGATTGATATCCGGCAGGGACACGCCGAGGGCCGCCACCGCCACCCCATCCGGCAGGGTGATCGGCG
This sequence comes from Dinoroseobacter sp. S76, assembly GCF_049801095.1. Taxonomy (NCBI): domain Bacteria; kingdom Pseudomonadati; phylum Pseudomonadota; class Alphaproteobacteria; order Rhodobacterales; family Roseobacteraceae; genus Dinoroseobacter; species Dinoroseobacter sp. S76. Next base: position 721,461 of record NZ_JBNAGH010000002.1, read on the forward strand.
CCCCAAAGCTCAGGATGCGGTCGCGAAACTCCCCGGTATCAAAGGCATAGCCGCGCTGCTGGGTGGCAGCCATATCCGCGTCGAGCTGGGCAAAGCTCGTCAGGGTCCGGTCCGTATGGCGGGTCAGATTGCCCTGCAGCTGATCCCGCATCCGCTCGTAATTCGCCGCCAGAATCGCCTTGCCCGTCCCCACACAATGGAGCGGCGCCGAGCCGCCCACCGCATTCCAGGATCGGATCGGCTTCTGACTGTCGATCTTGTCGATATAGATCACCGTGAGGTTTTCCGGCACGGCCAGATAGACAGTCTCGCCGGTCTCCTGGCTGAGGAAGGACATCTCCGGCGCGGCCAGCTCCCGCAGGTTCAGATTGTCCACCAGCGCCCGCCCGACCTGCCAGGTCTTGAGCGTGGCGCCATAGGTCTTGTCCTCGAAATGCTTCACATAGCCGAGCGTCGTCAGGGTCTGGAGCAGGCGAAACGTGTTCGACTTCGTCAGCTCCAGCTCCCGCGAGATCTGTGTGACCCCCTTGCCCTGCCGGGCACTGGCCAGATTTTCGAGAATCGCGAGGCCCTTGGAGAGGGTCGAATCGACTTTCGGGGCCTTGGCGTCATTCGGCATGAAACGTCTCCATTGCGGGCGTTCCGAATATCAGAACACTAGCGCGGTTTGAAGGGGGGCGGATCATGGGCCTCTACCGGGGGCGGATCCCCGTGGAACCGGGCAAGCTCGACCATGGCGGAATGCGCGGCAGGTCCCTGGGAGAGCTGCGAGGTCCTCTGATCATGGGTCAGCACATTCGGATTGCCGTGGCGGTCCCGGTTCTGCGGCGCGCCGTAATCCGGATCGTACCACGCCCCGGTCCAGAGAAACACGCAACCGGGCCGGATCGCCTCGGTGACCCGCGCTCCGGCAAGGCATCGCCCGCGCGGGTTCGACAGCTCCACGATATCGCCATCGGCGATGCCCCGCGGGGCCGCGTCCTCCGGATGGATGAGCACCGGCTCCCGCCCGGCGATCTTGCGCCCGACGCTATAGGCCCCGTTATCGAGCTGCGAATGGAGCCGCGTCGCCGGTTGCCCGGAGAGCAGATAGAGCGGCCCCGTCCCCGTTACCGTATCGCGCGGCGGGATATAGCTGGCATGGCCCGGGCAATCAGGCAGGTCGAACCCGGCGATCCGCTCGGAAAAGAGCTCGATCCTGCCGGAGGGCGTCGGCAATGGGTTGGCATCAGGATCGGCGCGGAACTCCTGCAGAAACACCCGCTCCGGCGTGGGATCGGGCAAGGCGACGACATCGCCTTGAATGAACGCCTCCCAATCCGGGAGGCTGGTGCCCCACGCCTCCGCCGCGGCCTGGGTCTCGGCCCAGATCTGGCGCACGAGGCCAGCCGTGTCATGGCCTTGGGTGAAGGCGCCGGGATCCCCGAGACGCGCGGCAAGCTCGGCATAGATCTCGAACTCGACCCGCGCCTCCCCCGGCGGGAGCGCGAGAGCCGGCATGGGCATGAGCGCGTTGTCAGACTGGCCGCCTGCGAAATCCTCGCGCTCCTGCGGGGCGGCGACGGGCAGGACGATATCCGCGTGACGCGCCGTGGCCGTCCAGTTGATCTCGTTCACGATCACCGTTTCCGGGCGTTGGAAGGCGCGGTGCAGCCGGTTGAGATCCTGATGATGGTGGAACGGGTTGCCGCCCGCCCACCAGACCATGCGGATATCGGGAAAGACCCCTTCTGTCCCGTCATAGCGGTAGCTTTCGCCCGGATTGAGCAGCATATCCGCGATCATCGCCACGGGGATGAACCGATCAACCGGGTTTCGCCCCTGCTCCAGCGCGCCCCAGCGGAAGGGGCGGCCCACATTGCCGATATTGGCGTTCACGCCGTAGCCGATCGTGTAGCCGCCACCGGGCAGCCCGATCTGGCCCAGCATGGCCGCAAGCGTCACGGTCATCCAGAGGGGTTGCTCGCCGTAATCCGCCCTCTGCAGACCCGCGGCGCAGGAGATCATCGCCCTCCCTGACGCCATCTCGCGCGCGAGGCTGCGGATCCGGTCCGCAGGCACGCCGGAGACACCAGCGGCCCAATCCGCATCCTTGACCACGCCATCCGATTGCCCAGTCAGATAGGCCTCGACCCGGTCGAACCCGGTCGTGTAGCGCGCCAGAAACGCTGCATCATGGAGGCCTTCGACCAGCAGCGTATGGGCGAGCCCCATCATCACCGCCGTATCCGTGCCGGGCTTCGGTGGCAGCCACTCGGCGCCCAGGCTCTCGGCCACATCATCGCGCAGGGGGCTGAAATTCACGAATGTCACCCCGGCCTCGGTGCAGGCGCGCAGGTTCTCGGCCATCCGGTGCCGGGCCACGCCGCCATCGCTGACCTGAGTGTTGCGCATGGCCATGCCGCCGAACATCACCACGCGTTTCGTGTGTTTCGCAATCACCGGCCAACGCGTGGCCTGCACCACGTGATCGCGGTAGGAGCCGACGATATGGGGCATAAGCACCAGCGCCGCGTTATAGCTGTAGTTGCCCTTGGACCGGACGAACCCGCCCTGGGTGTTCAGGAACCGCTTGAGCTGGCTCTGGGCATGGTGGACCCGCCCGGCGCTGGACCAGCCATAGGTCCCGGCAAAGATTGCCTCATTGCCGTGGGTGGTCCGCATCCGCGTAATCTCGGCGGCCAGAAGATCGAGCATTTCGTCCCAGCTGAGCTCGACAAAGGCGTCGCGCCCGCGCAGGCCACTGCCCGCATCCCCGTCGCGGCCCGCCGCAACCGCATCGAGCCAGCCTGCCCGCACAGCCGGACGCAGAACCCGGGCGCGCCCATTCAGGCTGCTGGCGATGTTGTCGTTGATCGGAGAGGGTGCCGGATCATCCGGATGCGGATCCACGCGCACGAGACGCGCGCCCTCTGTGACTGCGAGACCGGGTCCCCAATGGCTCGCCGTGACCCTTCGATTGCTTGTGCTCATCGCCCTACTGTTTCGCTATACGATACACGTATGCCACATATTGACACCATACATCCCTAGTGTCATCCTCCGCCTGTCATGAAAAGGGATCAATTGCCGTGACCACCCCTCCCCCCGCCTTGCACGATATTCTGGTACAGGATGGCCGTCCCGACACAGTTGATGGGCGACATGTGAACATGCCGGTGGAGCTGGGCTCGACAATGGTCTTCGACCGGCTGGCCAGCTTCGAGACCGCACGTGCGAATCGCTATGAGAGCGGCACGATGTATTACGGGCGCTACGGCAATGCGGCGGTCTACAAGCTGGAGAACATGCTCGCCCGGTTGGAGGGCGCTGCGTCTGTCACACTGACCTCTTCGGGGGTGGCGGCGATCAGCTGCGCTCTGATGAGTTTTGCCCGGCCGGGGGCGCATCTGTTGGTGGCGGACAACGTCTATGGCAATACCCGGACCTTCTGCGATGGGATGCTGACGCGGATGGGCGTAGCGGTCGAGTACTTCGACCCGATGATCGGGGCCGGGATCGCCGATCTGATCACGCCCGAGACCTGCGCCGTGATGTTCGAGGCCCCCGGCTCCGGCACGTTCGAGATGCCGGACATCCCGGCCATCGCCGGGGCCGCGCGGGCGGCGCGCGTGCCGACGATCCTGGATACGACCTGGGGCACGCCGGTCTTCTGTCAGGCGCTGGCCCTCGGGGTCGATGTGCTCGCCTATTCCGGGAGCAAGTATCTCTGCGGGCATTCTGATGCCATGCTGGGTGTCATCGCCTCAACCGCCGCCCATGGCCCGGCCCTGCGCAAGACCGTGATGCAGATCGGGGACAAGACCGGTGGGCAGGAGGTGATGCTCGCCCTGCGCGGCCTGCGCACCTTGCAGATGCGGATGGCCCATGTGGACAAGGCCGGGCGCGCCATGGCCGACTGGTTCGCTGCCCAGCCGCAGGTCAAGCGCGTGCTGCACCCCGCCCGGCCCGACTGCCCCGGTCACGCCCATTGGGCGCGGGATTTCTCCGGCGCGGCAGGGCTCTTTTCCGTGGTCTTCCACCCTTGCGCGCCCGCGCAGCTAGAGCGGTTCGTGGATGCGCTCCACCATTTCGGGATCGGCGTGTCCTGGGGCGGGTTCGAGAGCCTCGTCCTCCCGGTTACGCCGGAGCGCACGGCGACATCCTGGGACGAGCCCGGCGCACTGGTCCGCTTCAATATCGGCTTTGACGATCTGGACACGCTGCAACGCGATCTGGCCGCCGCCCTCCCCCATCTGAACACCCAATGAAAGCTCTGTGATGCAGAACAAGATTGACCACATGGCCATCGGAGCCGCGGATCTGACCCAAGGGGTCGCGGCGATGGAGGAAGCCCTCGGCGTGACCGTGCCCGCAGGCTCCAAGCATGACGCGATGAGCACCCATAACTGCGTGATGCAGGCCGGGAATGAGAGTTTCTTCGAGCTGATCGCCATCGATCCCGAGGCGCCCGATCCGGGCCGCGTGCGCTGGTTCACGCTGGATGATCCGGCAACGACTGCGCGGCTGGCGGAACGGCCCCGGGCGCTCTGCTGGGTGGTGAATACCGATGATCTGGATGGCGTGATCGCCGCAAGCCCGGTGGATCTGGGCGAGGTGGTCCATTTTCAGCGCGGGGATCGCAGCTGGCGGCTGACCGTGCCCAAGGACGGGCACTTGCCCGAGGGAGGCCTGCTGCCGGCGTTTATCGAATGGTCACCGGGCCCCCACCCCTCCACCGGGCAGCAGGATCTGGGCGTGCGCCTGACCAAGGTCGCCATCACCCATCCCGACCCTGCGCGGCTTGGCGCGCTGTTCGAAACGCTGCGGATCGCGCATCTGGCCGAGATCACCGAAGGCCCTGCCGCCCTCGCGTTTGAATTTGACACACCGAAGGGCCACGTCACTATAGACTGACATCAGAACGGGAGGAGTGCAGATGGAACTTGAGATCGATCTGAGCACGCGGCCGGAGGTCACGCCTTTCTTCGACCCGCAATCCAACACCATCTCCTATGTGGTGCGCGAGCCGGGCGGTCCCGCCTGCGCGATCATCGACCCGGTGATGGAGTTTGACCCCGCCGCCGGGCGCCTGACCTATGACAGCGCCGACCAGATGATCGCGTTCATCCGCGAGCACGGGCTGCGCCTCGACTGGATCATCGAGACCCATGTCCATGCGGATCACCTCTCCGGTGCGCCCTATATCCAGGAACAGCTCGGCGGCAAGATCGGCATTGGCGAGCATGTGCAGGAGGTGCAGGACGTCTTCGGCAAGATCTTCAACGAAGGCACCGAGTTCCAGCGCGACGGCTCGCAATTCGACAAGCTCTTCTCCGATGGCGACAGCTACACGGTCGGCGGCATGGTGGGCCATGCGCTCCACACGCCGGGTCACACGCCCGCCTGCATGGTCCATGTGATCGGCGATGCCTGCTTTGTCGGGGACACGCTCTTCATGCCCGATGGCGGCTCGGCCCGCGCGGATTTCCCCGGCGGGGATGCGGGGCAACTTTACGACTCGATCCAGCGGGTGCTGAGCCTGCCGGATGCGACGCGGCTCTTTATTTGCCATGATTACGGGCCCGGTGGGCGCGCAATTTCATGGGAGACGACCGTGGCGGCGCAGAAGGCCGAGAACATCCATGTGGGCGGCGGCAAGACCCGGGAGGAGTTCGTCGCGTTCCGCACGGCGCGGGATGCTGAGCTGAAGGTGCCGAGCCTGATCCTGCCGTCGCTGCAAGTGAATATGCGGGCGGGCGATGTGCCCGAGGATGAGGACGGCAACATGGTTCTCAAGATGCCCCTGAACAAGCTCTGATCTAGGGATCTCGCGAAAACCGCACCGCCCTGTGGCTCTCGCCCGGGGCGTTTCTTCGTTCAGCGTTCCTGCACTTTCATCCGCTTCTTGAGGTACTCCCCATACTGGCCGAGGGAGAAGAGGAAGACCCAGTAGATCGCGCCGACAAAGACCCAGACCTCCAGGTAATACGGCGCCCAATCCCCGGTACCGAAGGCCGCCTTGGCCGAGGCGAGGATGTCAAAGAAACCGATGATGATCACGATCGCGGTCTCCTTGAAGGTCACCACCACCATGTTGATCGTCGAGGGCAGCGCATGGCGGAAAACCTGCGGCAGCACGATCCGTGACAGGATTTGCCAATAGCTCAGCCCAAGGGCCTTGCCCGCCTCGAACTGCCCCTTGGGGATCGCCTGAAACCCGCCGCGGAACACCTCGGCCTGATAGCAGGCGAAAAAGAGCGCGAACGCCACGATCACCCGCCAGATCTTGTCCCCCTCCAGCCACGAGGGCAGCAGGATCGGCACCACCACCGCGGCGGTAAAGAGCGTCGTCAGGAGCGGCAGGGACCGGATGAAGTCGATCAGCACCATGGCGAAGTATTTGACCACCGGCATCTCCGACCTGCGCATGAGCGCAAGGCCCAGCCCCATGGGCATGCCGAGAATGACCACTGACGCAAAGAGGAACAGGGTCAAAGACAGCCCGCCCCAGCCATCGGTGGTGACCTGCTGCAGACCCAGCAGGCTCCCCTCCATCAGGAGGTAATAGGTGGCAAACCCCGCGATCCAGAGCCCGACAAGGCGCTTGCCGCTCCAGGCCCAAGGGAAACAGGAGGCCACGACCGTCAGGATGATCGTCAGGCAGGCCAGGGTCGAGCGCCAATGCTGATCGAACGGGTAGAGCCCGAAGAGGATCAGCCGGTGGCGCGCATCGATCACAGCCCAACAGGCCCCTGCCCCGGCATCCTGACAGGCGGCGACGTTGTCCTCGCTCCAGACCGCGCGCAGCAGACCCCAATCCATCACGAGCCAGGCGAGATAGGCCAGGGCCGCGAAGACGAGGATCGAGATCACCCCGTCCTTGGGCGTGTGAAACGCGCGGCGCTTGAGCATCTGCACGGTGGCATCCATGCGCGAGGGCCGAACTGGGATATCAGAGAGCGTTGCCATATCAATGCGCCTTCAGCTGGAGCCGCGCGTTCAGCCAATTGGTGAAGAACGCGATTGAGAAATTCACGAGCAGGAAAGCCCCCATGAGGATCGCGATCAGCTCCAGCGTCTGGCCCGACTGGGTGATCGAGTTGGAGACGATGTAGAAGAGATCCGCGAACCCGATGGCGATGCCGATGGTGGTGGCCTTCATGATGAAAATCCACTGATTACCGAGCGGTGGCACGATGGAGCGGAGCGCCATGGGCACCTTGATCCGGCTCCAGATCGCACCGGGCGCGAGGCCGAGCGCCTGGCCCGCTTCGATCAAGCCGCGCGGCACTTCGTTGAGCCCGCCACGGACGACCTCGGCGATATAGGCGCTGCCATAGACGGTGATGGCGACGATCATCGCCCAAAGCTCGACCGAAACCGTGATCCCACCGCGGAACCGCAGCCCTTGCAGCGCGGGGATCGAGAAGAGGCTCTCCCCCTCGGGCCGGAAGACCAGCGCCGCGAGCAACGCCACCACAAGGGTACCGCCGAACCAGATCGCTGCGCCTTTGATCAGGCTGAACCGTTTCCACAGAACCAGCGCGATCAGCAAGGCGAGAGAGACGAGCAGAATGCCGATGGCGACGCTGGGCGCGACGTTCAGCCCGGGCAATTTCATGCCCCGGTTCGACAGAAAGATTGCATCCCCGATGGAAAAGGCCTGCCGGGGTCCCGGCAGATGGATCAGGATCGCGTAGAGGAAAATCGCCTGCAGGATCAGCGGGATATTCCGAAAGATCTGAACATAGACCGTGGCCGCCGTCTTGACCGCGATGTTCGACGCATCCCGCGCGGTGCCGATCAGAAAGCCAAAGATGGTCGAGAGAAAGATACAGATGAAGCCCACGAACATCGTGTTCATCAACCCGATCAGCAGGGTCCGACTATAGGGGTCGTTGATCGAGCGCTCGATCAGGGAGAAAGAGTAGTCCCAGCCGGTGGAGCGGTCGAGAAACCCGAAGCCGCTGGTGATGCCCAGAGCGGTCAGATTGACCTGCGCGCTGCGCACCGCGCCCCAGATCACCAACAAGGCGATCCCCAGCAACAGCGTTTGAATGATGATACGGCGCGTCTTGGCGCGGGCGCGCAGCTCTTCGGCGCTGGCGGCGGTGGCGGTAGCAGCGGTCATGGAAAGCCCCGGGCTGGAGAAATCAGGCCGCGCGCTCGGTGTCGCGCGGCCTTGTGGGAGGCGTTGTTGGGATCAGTCGAGGATCGGCGCGTAGAGCACGCCCCCGTGGCTCCACAGGTTGTTGAGCCCGCGATCCAGATTATAGGGGCTCTCGGACCCGAGATTGCGGTCATAGATCTCGGCAAAGTTGCCCACTTCGGCGATCATTTCGCGCGCCCAGGTGTCGCGCAGACCCAGCCGCTCGCCCATGCCGGGCTCAGCCCCGAGCAGGCGGGAGATCCGCGGATTGGCCGGGCTCGCCGCCATCTCGGCCACATTGGCCTTGGTGATCCCCTCTTCCTCGGCGATCAGCAGGGCGGCGAGCATCCAGTTCACCACATCCACGAAATCCTCATCTCCCTGGCGCATGGCTGCCGAAATCGGTTCGGAGGAAAGCTGGTCGCTCAGGATGATATGGGCGTCCGGGTTGTCGATCTCGGTCGCGCGCAGCACGGCGAGGTTCGGCCCCCAGCCCGCAAAGGCGTCGCAGCGATTGGCGAGATAGGCCGCGCGCAGCTCGGCGGCGCTTTCATAGGACACCATCGTGTGCTCGACCCCGATGGTCGACAGGTAGTTGGCCGAGATCCGCTCGATCGTGGTACCCGCCTCGACACAGATTGTGCCACCATCAAGCCCCGTCGCATCTTCGATGCCCAGGTCGCCATGGGCCATGAACTGCGTACCGCCAAAGAAATACGGCAGGCTGAATTGCAGGCCAAGCTCGGTGTCGCGTCCCATGGTCCAGCCGGTGGCCTTGATGATCACATCCACATCGCCCGATTGCAGGGCCGGGAACCGCTGCGCCCAGGAGAGCGGTACGATCTGGACCGCATTCGGATCGCCGAGGATCGCCGTGGTGAGCGCCCGGCAGAGATCGATATCGAGCCCGCGCCATTCGTTCTGATCATTGACCTCAACGAAGCCGAAATAGCTGCCGTTATGGCCCGAGCAGAGCAGCGTGCCCCGCTCGACGATCTGCTGGACCGTGGCGCTCTGGGCCATTGCGCCGGTCGCGGGCAAGACCGAAATCGCGGCGGCAGCAAGGGCCGCGGCTGTTAGGTTCTGGAACATGTGACCTCCATCTGTTGTGCTGTATATTGGCACATTTGTATTGCCATATAGAATGCAGATACTGAAATACGGAGTCAACACTTTGGTTCAGACCGCAGCTGCCTTCCCCTGAGAACGGCCCGCGCGCCCGACCAATCAGGCGCGGAGATGCCACGGGATTGAGCAGATCTGGCGCAGAAAGAGGCCGTTTCGGCATGGGAGACAGGCGATTTGCCCAGCAGAACAGCAAAACACCCCGGCGCGGGCGGCGCCGGGGTGCAGGATCAGCAGTTCAGGAAAAGGGGTCGGGGCCTATTGCGCCCAGAGCACGGTCTCCGGATGGAACTGGGACCAGGCGAACCAGAAGGCCTGGTGACTGCCGAGATCGGCGCCTGAAGCATCAACCGCCCGCAGCCCGCCCGCATCGAGCGTCAGCCGCACCTCTTCGAAGGCGACCTCCTCTCCCCGCGTCAGGGCGGCGACGGCCTGGCTGCGCTGGAAAGCAACGGGCGTACCGGAGGCCGCGACCACGCCCACCACATCCTCATGAACCGGCAGGCGCGGGTCCACATCCCCGACCGGGAAGATCGGCCCATTGGCGTCGCGCCCGTTTCGGAAGTCGAAATCGCGGCCCAGAGCCAGATCCTCGATCAGCACTGTGGTTTCCGGGTGCTCGGCCTTCCAGGTGCCCCAATCCGTGGTCACGACCGAGGCCTGGGGCAGCACGATCCCCTTCTCGGCCAGGGGGCCGGTCACGGCCGTGCCGAGGAATGTGTCGAAGACCGAATAGCTGTTCACATCAAACATGACCTTGTTCGACCGGATCAGCAGTCCCGACGTGCGCAGCACAGGCCGCTCGACCCCTGCGGGGAGTTGGTCGGTGAAATAGGCCTGGGCCGCCCCGCAGAGCGTGCAATAGGGAATGCCCAGATCGCGCCCGCCCAGCGTGTCATTGACCATCTCGCGCACTTCCATGATGCGGCGCGGATAGGCGCGGTACTCACCATTCACTTCGACCCCAAAGACGATGGCGTCATCGCTGAGCCATGTGGCCTCCTCCGCGGTGCTGACCTCGGGTTTATCGGCGGCGGGGATGCAGTTGCAGGGCGCATCGGTCGTGTCAAAGGCCCGGTCATCGATCAACACCCCGCCCCAGGAGACATGGCGCCAGTCGATATCCCCCTCGACAAAGATCTTGTCCCAGCCCGGCACGACCGTGGTGAAAATCGCACGCTTTGTTGCGAGGTAGTCGGGCGGTGCCGGGATGTCCCAGGCGATCAGGTGATCGGTGACGTTGCCCCAGCCGTTCTCGCGCGGCAGGCGTTTACCGAGCAGCACCGAGGAGGCCTCGGTCAAGGCAACCGAGAGCTGCGGGCCCGAGGCAAAGCGCATGAGATCGCTGATCAGCCAGACGAGCCGCGGGTCGCCCGCATCGACGATCTCGGCCAGCGCGGTGTTCTGATCGCGGCCCCAGGTGGCCTCGGTCACACTGTCCACGAAGGCCATCTTGACCGCGCGCTTGAGGTCCTCGGAGAGCGGTCCTTCGGGGATCTCTGGCGGGGCGCCAAAGGCCTCCAGCACATAATCGGGCAGCGGCTCCGCCTGCTGGGCGGCCAACGCCCCGGGCCAGAGCAGAGACAGCGCGGCCATCCCCGCCACGGTCCAACTGCGGATGCGGGAAACCTGAAAAACTGCCATGGGATCTGTCCTTGCCTTGCATCGAGCCAGGGGCGCGGCGCGCCCGAATGGCCTTCATGTTCGGTGCAAAACGCAAAGCCCGCCAATCACGTTTCAATCAGAAAAAGGTGAGAGGGACCGGCGCCTGTCGTCGGGCAGCCGTATAGCGCCCCGCTCAACGCGCGGCGTAAAACGGAAAAAGAGCGCCTGAGGGCGCTCTTTTTGCAAAGGTTTCCGGCTCAGAGGTAGCGGGCGACCAAGGCCTCCAACCGTTCTTGCCGGCCAGAGCGTGGCTCGGGGTTCAACCCGTTCGAGACCACGTAGTCATGGCAGGCCTCCAGCGAGCTGCGGAACAGCAGATCATCGCCCATCGGGCCGGACCAGCCCATGTAGCGCTCGTCCCGGCGTCGTTCGAGCTCGCCGTCTTCCAGCATCTTGGCGGCCACTTTCAGACCCGCAGCGCAGACATCCATCGCGGCCACATGGCCCGCGATCAGATCCTCTGCATCGAGGGACTGGCGCCGCAGCTTGGCGTCGAAGTTGGTCCCACCGGTGGAGAACCCTCCCGCGCGCAGCACCTCGTAATAGGCCAGCGCCACCTCGGGCACGCTGTTGGGGAACTGATCCGTATCCCAGCCCGACTGGTAGTCGTTGCGGTTCATATCGATGGAGCCGAGGATCTCGAACTCCCGCGCCAGCGCCAGCTCATGCTCGAAGGAATGCCCGGCTAGGATCGCGTGACCCTGCTCGATATTCATCTTCACCTCGTCCAGGAGGCCGAACTCGCTGAGGAAGCCATAGACCGTCGCCACGTCGTAATCATACTGGTGCTTGGTGGGCTCCTGCGGCTTGGGCTCCAGCAGGATCGCGCCCTCGAAGCCGATCTTGTGCTTGTAGTCCACCACCATCTGGAGCATGCGGCCCGCCTGCTCCCGCTCACGCCCGAGATCGGTGTTCAGCAGGGTCTCATAGCCTTCGCGCCCGCCCCAGAGCACATAGTTCGCGCCCCCAAGCTTGTGGGTCGCATCCATGCAGGTTTTGATCGTGGCCGCCGCATAGGCAAAGACCTCCGGGTCCGGGTTGGTCGCCGCCCCGGCCATATAGCGCCGGTGGGAAAAGAGGTTCGCCGTCCCCCAGAGGAGCTTGGTGTTCGAGCCTTCCATCTTGGCGCCGAGGTAATCGACCATCGCCTCGAGATTGGCGGTGGTCTCGGCGAAGCTCGCGCCCTCGGGGCGGATATCCGCGTCGTGGAAGCAATAGAAGGGTGCGTTCAGGATGCGGAACATCTCGAAGGCCGCATCGGCCTTGGCCTTGGCGTGATCAAGGCTCGGGCCGAACCAGGGACGCTCGAAGGTTTGCCCGCCAAACGGGTCGCCCCCCTCCCAGGCGAAGCTGTGCCACCAGGCGACGGCGAAGCGGAGGTGATCCTCCATCCGCTTGCCCATGACCACCTCATCCGGGTTGTAGTGGCGAAAGGCGAAGTCGCTGGTGCTGTCGGGCCCTTCATAGGTGACGGCGGGAATGCCCGCGAAGAAATCGCTCATGTGTCCAATCCTTTCAGAGCCGTATAGGTCGCACGATAGGTGCCATGGGCCTCGTCGAACGCGTCGGCGAGATCCGGAAGTGGGTCGATGCTGCGGGCGATGGGTGGGCGCGTGGCAAGGGAAGCCCCCTGCCCGGTCTCGGCCATCATGCCGAGGCGCGCGGCGCCAAAGGCCCCGCCAAAGTCGCCGGCAACCGGCAGGTCGATGGGCAGGCCCAGCAGGGTCGCGATGGTCTGCACCCAATACTCCGAGCGCGCGCCGCCGCCCACGGCGGTGAGCCGTTCGAGCTTGGTGCCCGTGGCGGTGAGCGCGTCGAAACAGTCGCGCACCGCGAAGGCCACCCCTTCGAGGACGGCGCGGGTCATCGCATCGCGATCGGCGGAATGGTCGATCCGGGCAAAGGCGCCCCGGATGGCCGCATCGTTGTGGGGCGTCCGCTCACCACCCAGATAGGGCAGAAAGACCGTGCGCCCGGGCGCCTGCACCGGGCCCAGACCACTCGTAAGCGTCGCCGCATCGGTCCCGCAGGCCTGAGCGAACCAGTTCAGGGAATCCGTCGCCGACAGGATCACGCCCATCTGGTGCCATGTCTCGGGCAGCGCATGACAGAAGGTGTGCACCGCTGTCGCGGGATCCGGCGCATAGGCATCGCAGGCCGCGAACAGCACGCCCGAGGTGCCCAGCGAGACAAAACCGTCCCCTGCCTGCACCACGCCCATACCGATGCCAGAAGCGGCATTGTCGCCGCCCCCGCCTGCCACGGGGATGCCCTTGGGCAGGCCCCAGGCCTCCGCGAGGCTGTCGCGCAGGGTCCCGGAGACCTGCGAGCCCTCGACCAGCCGGGGCATGTGATCCCGGCTGAGATCGGTCGCGGCCAGCAGGCTGTCCGACCAATCCCGCGCGCCCGAGTCGAGCCAGGAGGTGCCCGCGGCATCGGACATCTCCGCCACCGCCTGCCCCGTCAGCCAGAGACGCAGGTAGTCCTTGGGCAGCAGCACCAGCGCCGTCTTGGCAAAGACCTCCGGCTCATGGGCCTTCACCCAGGCCAGTTTCGGCGCGGTAAAGCCGGGAAAGACGATGTTGCCGGTCAGGTTACGAAACGCGGGGTCCGCATCCATCGCAGCGGCCTCCGCCGCCGCACGCGTATCGTTCCAGAGGATGCACGGGCGGAGCACCTCATGAGCCGCATCGAGCAGGGTCGCCCCATGCATCTGTCCAGAGAGCCCGATGGCCTTCACGGCAGACAGATCCGTCTGTGCCGCAAGCGCCGCCATCGCCTCTTCGGTGGCTTTCAACCAGTCGCAGGGCAGCTGCTCGGACCAGCCCGAATGGGGCCGCGAGACGCTCAGAGCGGCAGTGGCTTCTGCCACCACCGCCTGAGTGTCGTCGATCAGCAGCGCCTTGAGACCGGAGGTTCCGAGATCAAGGCCGAGATACATCAGGCCGCCGCCTCCCTCGGGTTCTTGCCCAGGATGATCATAGACAGGATGTCATCCTCGGTCACGTCCTCGACCCGTTCGGTGCCGACCAGCTTGCCGTTCTTCATAACCGAGACCCGGTCGCAAAGCTCGAGCATCTCGCGCGTGTCATGGGAGATCAGGAAGATGCCGAGGCCCTGGGCCTTGAGCTCCTTGATCAGGTCCGCAACCATCTGCGTCTCATGCACCCCGAGTGCGGCGGTCGGCTCGTCCATGATCAGGATCTTGGCGTTGAAATAGACCGCCCGGGCGATGGCCACCGATTGCCGCTGCCCCCCAGAAAGCGCCGAGACAGGCTCGTTATGCTTCTGGAAGTTGGGAGTGAGACGCTTCATGATCTTGCGCGTCTCGGCCTCCATCTTCGTGTCATCCACAAAGCCCAGCGGCGTTGTCAGCTCGCGTCCGAGAAACAGGTTCGAGGCCGCATCGAGGTTATCCGCCAGCGCCAGCGTCTGGTAAATCGTCTCGATATTGTAGCGCCGCGCATCCCGGGGGGAGTTGATCTCGGCCACTTCGCCATTGATCCGGATCTCGCCGCCGCTCTTCTTGTAAGCACCCGCAAGGATCTTGATCAGGGTCGATTTGCCCGCGCCGTTATGGCCCAGAAGTCCCACCACTTCGCCCGGATGCAGGTCCAGCGAGACCCCGTCCACGGCCCGGATGCCGCCAAAGGCGATGGAGATATTGTCCAGTTCTACCAGAGGAGTTGTCATCACTTGGCTCCGATCCGCTTGCGATAGATGATGTCGATGAGGACTGCGGCCACGAGAACCGTGCCCACCACCATGTTTTGCAAAGGCGCATCCACGCCCACCATGGCCATCCCCGATTGCAGGGATTGCATGATCAGCGCCCCGAGGATCGCGCCATAGATGGTGCCGATCCCACCCGCGAGGGCCGTGCCGCCGATCACCGCCGCCGCGATCACCCGCAGCTCGTCGAGCGTGCCGATATCGTTGGAGTGGTTGGTCAGGCGGGCCGAAGCCACGATGGCCGAGATCGCGCAGAGCGCGCCCATCAGGGCAAAGACCTTCACGGTCAGCATCCGGGTGTTCACGCCCGATAGCTCTGCCGCATCCGGGTTGCCGCCCGTGGCGAAGATATAGCGCCCGAAGCGGGTCTTCTTGGCAATGATGGTCATGGCCACGGCGACCGCGATCAGCAGAAGCACCGAGAACGGGATGCCATAGACGGCGGTGAAGCCTTCGGGCATCTCCTCGCCGGCAGCGGCAAACTGGCGGCGCAGGCGGGCGGCGGGGATCTGATAGCTGTTCAGGATCGCCACGAAGCCGAGGATCGCGACCGAGACCACGCCCATGACCGTGTACTCCGCCCAGACGGGTTTGACCGGCGCGTTGTGCGAGATCTTGTTGCGCCGCGCGGACCACAGGCCCCAGCAGGCCGCGGCAACGGCGAGCAGGCCGACGATCCAGCTCATGGTTGCACCGAGCGTGCCGTTGATGCCGCCGAGCGTCATGAAGGTCGGATCGAGCGGACCGATCGTCTGACCAGAAGTCATGTACCAGGCCACGTTGCGCCAAATCAGCAGACCGCCGAGGGTCACGATGAAGGCCGGGATCATCAGGTACCCCACAAGGTAGCCCTGAAACGCCCCGATGGCGGTGCCCACGGCCACGCCGACCAGCATGGCGATCCACGGGATCAGCGGATGGCCGAGCTCAAGCCCGAAGACCTCGGGCAGGATCGCCGTCTGGGTCATGGCCATGGCCGCCGAACAGGTGGCCAGAAGCGCACCCACCGCGAGATCGATATGGCGGGTGACGATGATGAAGACCATGCCCGTGGCCATGATCGCCACGCTCACCGTCTGGATCGACAGGTTGAAAATGTTCCGGGCCGTCAGAAAGCGCCCGTCGGTCAATACGTTGAAAACAAGGCAGACCACGATGAAGGCGCCGATCATCCCGAGCAGACGGGTATCGACCTCTAGGGTCTGGATAAAGTTACGTTTTTCTTGGGTGGGGAGTCCGTCGGTCTTGGACGAGGTTGCGTCAGACATGGCTCAAGATCCCTCTCTCCCGTGGAACACGGGGCTGGATGACGTCGTAATTGAAAACTGGGTTGGTTTAGGGTGGCCCCGATGCGTCTGGTGCATCGGGGCCGGATCGCGATGCGATCAGTTGCAGGGCGCAGGACCGTTGGTCACGCCTTGGCAAAGCTTGTCTTGGGCAATCCAGCCCGCGTCCACGACTGCGGACAGGTTGGCCGCCGTCACCGGCACCGGCGCAAGGAAGCGCGCGGTCAGCTCGGTGCCACCGGGGGAGGTCCAGGACTGTGCGCCCTCGACATCCGCCATGGATGCACCGCCGGCCAGCGCAACGGCGATCTCACCGGCGGCCCGCCCCAGATCCCGGGCGTCTTTCCACACGGAGACGGTCTGGGTGCCCAGGGCCACACGGTTCAGCGCGGCATGATCGCCATCCTGACCGGAGACCGGAATACCTTCCATGCCCTGTGCCGTCAGGGCCGCGACCACACCACCCGCGGTGCCGTCATTGGAGGCGATCACCGCGTCCACATTGTTGTCTTGCGCGGTCAGGATCTGCTCCATGTTGCGCTGCGCGTTCGCGGGCAGCCAGCCATCGGTATAGGCCTCACCCACGATGGTGATTTTGCCTGCATCCACGGCTTCCTGAATGATCTCTTGCTGACCGCCACGCAGGAAGTCCGCATTCGGGTCCGTGGGGGAGCCCTTGATCATCACGTAATTGCCCATGGGCTGCGCTTCGAGCACGGCGCGCGCCTGCATCCGGCCCACTTCCACATTGTCGAAGGTCAGGTAGAAGGCCCGCGGATCCTCGATCAGGCGGTCATAGCCCACGACCGGGATACCTTCGTCGGCGGCGGCCTGCACGGCCGGACCAATGGCCTGGCTGTCCTGAGCGAGGATGATCAGGGCATCAACCCCTTGCGCGATCAGGCTTTCCACGTCGGACAGCTGCTTGGCCGAAGACGACTGGGCATCCGAAGAGACATAAGATGCCCCGGCCGCGTCCAGCGCGCCCTTGATGGCCGCTTCGTCGGTTTTCCAGCGCTCTTCCTGGAAATTGGACCAGCTCACACCGACGGTGATGCTGTGGCTACCTGCATAGACAGTAGTTGTGAAACCAGCTGCCAGCACGGCAGCCGCGAGAAATGCTTTGCGCATTCAATCCTCCCAAGTTGATCATGCCTGAAACCAGGCAGCGGGGTCCTTTGCCCCTCACATCTACAACCAAGCCCAATTTATTTCGGTTGTCAAAATAAATTTGACTTCCGTCCAAAAAAAATGCGTCATACACCCATAATCACCGCCAAAAATACACGCGATCGTAGAAATTGAGGTAGTTTGGTCGAATATAAAATTCAGGGAGAGAAATAATGCGCGATGATGCTGGGCCTGCCGATTCTTCGGGATGCGGACCGAGCTTTCCCGATACCGGGCAGCACGCTAAACCCTTGCGACAACAGGTTTTTGAGCATGTGCGCGCGGCGGGTCACGCCTCGCGCGTGGATGTGGCGCGGACCCTGGGAATCAGTCCCGGATCAGTCACAACCCTCACATCAGACCTGATTGAGGGGGGATTTCTGACCGAAATTGCCGCCCCTGCCCGGGAGAGCGGGCGCGGACGCCCCCCCGTCTCCCTCGCCGTGGTGCCCGAGGCACGCCATGTTCTGGGCCTGCGCCTCTCGGACGAGCTCCATACGATCAGCCTGTCAGACTTCGCCGGCAAGGAGCTCGCCACCGCCAGCCGCCCGAGCCAGCCGACCCGCTATGACCCCGAGGGGCTTTTGACCGAGATCGGCGCCCTGATCGACATGGTGCTGGAGGACAGCCCGCTGGAGCGCGACGATATCTCGGCCTTGGGCATCGGGCTGCCCGGCGCGGTCCACCACGAGACCGGGATCGTCAGCTGGAGCCCCCTCCTCACCGGGGAGGATCACGCCCTGCAGACCCAGGTCGAGACGCGGTTCGGCGTGCCCACCTATCTCGAAAACGACGCGAATGTGCTGACCCTGGCGGAGCTCTGGTTCGGGTCCGGGCGCACGCGGCAGGACTTTGCCGTGGTCACGATCGAACAGGGGGTGGGCATGGGGCTTGTGCTCAACAACCGCCTGTTTCGCGGCGCGCAGGGGCTGGGGTTGGAGCTTGGCCATATGAAAGTACAGCTCGATGGGGCGCTCTGCCGCTGCGGACAGCGCGGTTGTCTCGAGGCCTATCTCGCCGACTACGCGCTGGTGCGCGAGGCCTCCACCGCACTCGACCGCAATCCACGCAGCGCTCAGACCAACGCAGCTATGCTGGAAAGCCTGTTCGATCAGGCCAAGGCGGGCAACGGCGCTGCGCGCGCGATCTTTCAACGGGCGGGGCGTTTCCTGTCTGTGGGGCTCGCGAATGTGGTGCAACTCTTTGATCCGGCGCTGATTATCCTGAGCGGCGCGCGCATGCGCTATGACTACCTTTATGCCGAGGAGGTGCTCGCCGAGATGCAGAATATGACGCTGAACCCCGACGCCAGCCGCACCCGGGTCGAGATCCACGCCTGGGGCGATCAGGTCTGGGCGCGCGGGGCCACAGCACTTGCGCTCGGGGCGGTGACGGATGCGCTTTTGGGGGACAAATGAGACTGGGGTTTCTGGCCTGCGCGTTTCTGCTCCCCTCTGCCGTGACCGCGCAGGTCGCGTTCGAGGATCACAGCACAGCCCTGCCCCCACATGTCTATTCCGGCGGCTGGGAGCATTTCGTGGGCGGCGGCGTGGCGGTCTTCGATTGCAACCGCGATGGCCTGCCCGAGATCTTTGCCGCGGGTGGGACCGCCCCTGCGCAGCTTTTCCTGAACCGCGGGGGTATGGCTTTCGAACCTGGTGACCTGCCGGAGATGACCGGAGTGACCGGGGCCTATGCGCTCGACATTGACGCGGATGGCTGGCGCGATCTCTTCGTGCTGCGGGTCGGGCCGAACCGGGTGCTGCGTGGCGGGCCGGATTGCGCGTTTACCGAAGCCACCGAAGACTTCGGGATCGACCCGGGCAATGCGTGGAGCACCGCCTTCACCGCCTGGTGGTCCGAGGGGGACGCGCGCCCCACCCTGTTTGTCGGAAACTACGTGGATCGCAGCGATCCCGAGGGCCCGTTCGAGGCCTGCGACACGCACCAGATCCTGATACCACGCGCGGAGGACGGCTATGACAGCGCGCCGTTTGGCCCGGGCTATTGCACGCTCTCTGCGCTGGCCGCGCGGGATGCGCGCGGGCGGATGACCCTGCGGCTCTCCAATGATCGGCACTACTATGTGCGCGGCGGGTATGAGCAGATGTTTGACTTGACCGAGAACCGGTTTCTCGGGGCCGAGGATGGCTGGCCGCAAGTCTCTCTCTGGGGGATGGGGATCGCGAGCCGGGACCTGAACGGGGATGGGCGCGACGAGGTGATGCTGACCTCCATGGGCGACCAGCTGTTGCAGATCGCGCAGGAGGACGGGACCTATGCTGCCGCGCCCTTTGCCCAGGGCACCTATGCCCAACGCCCGCATCTGGGCGATGATGGCCGCCCCTCCACCGGCTGGCATGCGGAATTCGGCGATGTGGATAATGACGGGCGCGCGGATCTCTTTCTCGCCAAGGGCAATGTGGATCAGATGCCTGGCAACGCGATGAAGGATCCCAATAACCTGTTGATGCAGCAATCCGATGGAAGGTTCACCGAAGTCTCGATCGCGGCTGGTGTGGCCACGACCGCGCGCTCCCGCGGGGCGGCGATGGCCGATCTCGACGGAGACGGTCGGCTCGATCTGGTGGTGGTGAACCGGCGCGCGCCAATGGAGCTCTATCGCAATGTGACGCCAGAGACAGGCAACTGGCTGGCCATCGACCCGAGGGATCGGGCGAGCGTCTTTGCCGTGGGCGCCGAAGTGACGGTGATCACCGACGGCGCAAGGCAGGTTCAGCAGCGCGTAGTGGGCGGCGGCCATGCGGGGGGCGGCGCCCTGCCCCTCCATTTCGGTCTGGGCGAAGCGCGCGATGCGAAAATCGAAATCCGGGATGCCTCAGGCGTTCTGCGCGTCTCGCGCAAGGTGGCTGCAAACCAGACCTTGCGGATCGACCTCAGCCCGTCGCAATAGCGGCGGGGCTCAGGGCTGCGCCACAGGGAGCCCGCTGGGCACGGTTTCGGGCACGCCAAGCCGCCCATCCACGGCCGCCGGATCCTCGAGAGCTGAGAGGAAGGCGAGGAGCGCGTCGATCTCCGCCTCCGTCAGAGCCTGGCCCGGCACGTGCCGCGCAGCGCGGATCTCGGCGATGTCGCCCCCGGGCCCAAAGGCTCGGAAATCCTCGACCGCGAGTTCGGGCAGGGTCACACCCGCCTGGTCATAGGCGGCAAGGCCGCCTTCGAGCGCCACGTGATCACGCAGGAAGGCGCCGAGATCCTTGTGCCCGCCCGCATGGCCGTAAGGCCCTGTCAGCGTGACATTCCGCAAAGAAGGTGTGCGGAAAGCATAGGCATCTTCGGACCGCCCTGTCACGCGCATCCGCCCCTCATCCCGGGCATGGCTCTCGAACCGCGCGGCCTTACCTGGCCCGATTTGGGGCGCGGCCATGGCGTGAAACCCGTGATCCGTCTGGAACGGCCCCGCATGGCAGGTCGCGCAGCCCGCCGCGCCATAGAACAGGGTCATGCCATCGACCTGTTCCGGGCTGAGCCCGCGCCCCTCCCGCAGGTAGGTGTCGAACGGGCTGGTATCCGAGCGCCATTCAAACGCCATGAACGCCGCGACCGCATTGGAGATATCAGTGAAGCCAATCTGCGCCGGCGTTTCAATCTCGGGGTAGACCTCGGTAAAAGCCTGGGCATAGGCGGGGATCCCGGCAACCCGACGCGAGATCAGATCCCACGCGCCCCCCGGCCCGGTCAGCCGCCCCTGACGCACCGCCTTGCTGATCTCGTTCTCGCCATAGTGCCCCGCCATCTCATCCGGGCTGAGCACCGGGAACATGGTCTGTGCCGAGAGCAGGGAGGCAAATCCCGCCACCATGTCCTCATCAAGCGGAGTGCGCAGCCCGCCGGGCCGGTCAGGATCAACCTCGATCCGACCATCATGGAAGAGCACCGTGAACTCATTGGCGCCGAGATTGAAAAGCGCCGGAGCGTTGCGTGGGATCCGCTGCTCGGGCAGGTTTTCCGGGTCGGCCCGTCGCTTGGGGCCCAGACCGATCCCGCCATCGCCAATGCCCAGGGACAGACCATCGGAGGTCCCATGGGCCGGATGATGACAGGTGGCGCAGGACACCTCACGATTGCCGGACAGAACAGGATCGTAAAACAGCAGCTGTCCCAGACGCGCCTCGTCCAGATTGACCGGGGCAAAATCCGCGTCCACCACCGGGCGGGGCAGATCAACCGCCCCGACCACTCCGATGCCGAGCCCCGCAAGCAGCGCGAGCCCTGTGATCAGCATGTGCTTCAACCCGTGTCCTCCCGTTCCGGTTGCGCTAACACTGCCGCGCGCCCCCGCCAAGGACAAGGGGGCGTCGCCTGTCTTGGTGGATCCTTTGGCAAGCCGGGTGTTGCGCCGCCTGCGATCCGGCGCACGCAGGGCTCGCGAGTTCTTCAGATTTCTCTGTGTCTATAGGCAGAAGTTTTCCTTGGAGCAGACACATGATCGACGACTACAAAGGCCATCAGAGCACCCTGACCGGCCCGGCAACCGCCGGGGAAGCCATCACGCCTGACAACTCCTCCAACCTGCCCTTCGCCACGCGCGCGATCTATGTCGGGCAGGCTGGCGACCTCTCGGTTGAACTGATCTCGGGCAGCATTGTGAAACTGACCAATGTCGTCCCCGGCACGATCTATCCGCTGCGCGTCAAGCGCGTGCGGTCTTCGGGCACCACGGCTGGCGGTTTGGTCGGCCTGCGTTAAGGCGCGTTGCGCCTCTGGCTCTGGACGGAGCCCGCGACCACGGCTTTCCCACTGAGCCGTGGTCGGCCCCGGATCTCAAAGCCCGGACACCGGGACCTTGAGCATCGGGCGCCCGGAGGGATCCCGTGGGATCTCGCCCGCCCGCATATTCACCTGCAGCGAGGGCAAGAGCAGCGTCGGCACGGCCAGGGTCGCATCCCGCGCGGTGCGCAAGGCGACGAACTCGTCGCGCGACTGGCCCAGCCCCACATGAATATTGCGCCGTTTCTCCTCGGCCACCGTGGTTTCCCAGCGGATCTCCCGCCCCTCGGGACCGTAGTCGTGACACATGAAGAGCCGCATCTCTTCCGGGAGGGACAACACCCGCCAGATAGAATCGTAGAGTTGCCCGGCATCCCCCCCCGGGAAATCGGCGCGCGCGGATCCGCCATCAGGCATGAAGAGCGTGTCGCCCACAAAGGTCGCGTTGCCGATCACATGGGTCATGCAGGCAGGCGTATGCCCCGGCGTCGAGAGCGCGTGCCCGGTGATCTCTCCGATCTGGTAGGTGTCGCCATCCTGAAAGAGCCGGTCGAACTGGCTGCCATCGCGCTGGAACTCCGTGCCCTCGTTGAAGACTTTGCCGAAAGTCTCCTGCACGGTCAGGATCTCCGCCCCGATTCCGATACGTCCGCCCAGACGCTGCTGGAGATAGGGCGCGGCGGACAGGTGATCCGCGTGCACATGGGTCTCAATGATCCAGTCGAGGGTGAGACCGGCCTTCTCGATAAAGGCGATCATCATGTCTGCATGGCCATGAGTGATCCGCCCGGCGGCGTAGTCGAGATCGAGCACGCTGTCGATTACCGCACAGACCCGCGTCGCAGGATCCGCAACCACATAGCTGATCGTGTGGGTCGCCGGATCGAAAAAGGCGGTGACCTCGGGCTTGGCCTCAAGATTGACTTCGATATCGGGCATCGTCGCTCCTCCTCCTGCCGGGCTGCCTAGCGCGCCTGGGGCTCAAGCGGTGCAGCGCGGCTGCCGCGATCAAGCAGTGTGCGGGTGATGAGGATCCCGAGGATCAACGCCGCGACAAACCAGATCACTTCGATCCGCCCGGTTCCCAGTGCCGGGAGGGCCCCGCCCGGGCAGAACCCGGCGATGCCCCAGCCGATCCCGAAGATCGCAGCGCCGCCGAGCAGTCTTGCATCCAGCGCAGTGTTGGTCGGCACCTGAAAACTGGGCGCCAGCGCCGGGGCCGCGCGCCGCCAGGCCAGACGATAGCCCAGGGCCGTCAGTGTCAGCGCGCCGCCCATGACGAAGGCGAGGCTCGGGTCCCAGCTGCCGGCAATGTCGAAGAAGTTCAGGACCTTGGCCGGGTTCGCCATGCCCGAAAGCGCGATGCCAACTCCGAAGACGAGACCAATGAGGTAAAAACTGAACATCCGCATGGCCTATCCTCCAATCCCGTGACGGATCACAAACACCGTGGCGCCGCAGGTGGCCATGAAGACCAGCGTTGCGACGATCGAACGGCGCGAAAGGCGCGCCATCCCGCAGACGCCATGGCCGGAGGTGCAGCCCGAACCCAGAGTGACCCCGATGCCAACGAGAACACCGCCGACGAGTAACGCAGGCAGGCTCACCGGAACCTGGACCTCAGGCAGGGCGCCGCTGATCAGCCAGACGAGGATGGGGCCTGACACCATGCCTGCGAGCAGGGCCAGGCGCCAGGTCCGATCCCCGGGCGACGCGGGCAAGAGTGCTCCGGCAAGAATGCCTGTGGCGCCAAAGATGCGACCATGAAGCGCCATGAGCGCCACGGCGGCCAAGCCGATCAGGCTGCCGCCCAAGAGCGACATCCCGGGGGTGAAAGCGGTTTCCATCCGATCCTCCTGCAACCGATCCTTCGGGCAGGTTAGCCCGATCGGATCAGAAATACATTCAAGAACCGGAATGGATCTGTGACCAAGTCACCGAATGGCTGCCGCGCATTGCAGCGCGGCAGGTCGTGCGTCAGCGCCGGCGGCGGCGTGACACCATCAGCAGAGCACCGAGCCCGGCCCCAAGAAGCGGGATGGAGGCAGGCAGGGGAATGGGCGCCACAGGCTGGGCGAAAAACGCCATGTCAAACCCGTCACCCACCGGGCCTGGCAGGTTGACGACCTGCGTCACCGGGCTCGCGAATTCGTAGAGCACCCATGTCGCGGCGTTCGCGGTCGTGATCGAGTAGCCCGTGCCAATGGGGAGCAGGACACCCTGCGCATCCTCGGCCGCAAAGCCCAGATCGAGACGGACCCCGTTCAACACATTGCCGTTGTCATTCTCGACGACGAAGAGGATCTCGCTGATCGCCGTATCGAAGGTGATCGAGAACCCGTGCACATGCACATGCTCATAGTTTTGTGCAGTCACCATGCCAAAGCCGGAAAAGCTCTGCGTCCCGGTCACATCGCTCAGAGGCGAGAACGCATTGACCGTCCAGCCCACCGTGTCTCCCGGCGCAAAGCCGGACTCGCCCGTATAGGTCGCGACATCGGCAGCGATCGCGGTTTCGGTCTGAATGTCGAAGGTCAGATCGGCAATCGCAAGCGAGCCGATCGAACTGGCCTGCGCGCCCGTGGCTAACGCCAGAGACGCGGCGAAAATCGAGTATTTCAGCATAAAGCACCTTTGTCCAAATCGTGACGAACTGGAAAAAGGTTAACACGGAAGGGGGCAAATCGCCAAAAACCCGCCTGTCTGCAATCGGATTCCGGAAACAAACCCGGCGGGCTGACGAGATTGCCAGCCGCCGGTTTGCCCGCGGGGCGCGCGGCGTCAGGTGCCTTTGCGCATATCCTTCGGTGCAAAACTGCTCGCATCCGCGCGGCGCCAGCGGCGCAGATAGCCAAACTCGTCGGCCTCTTCCTCCACGAGGAACCCTTCGGGCAGGTAGGGATAGACCTCATCGCCGGTCATCATGCCCCGGTCGGTTTCGCGGACAATCAGGTGATAAGGCAGGAAGTCCCGCGGATGTTCGAGCCCCGCGGCCCCGGTCATCTCGGCCAGGGACTTCAGCGTGTTGCGATGGAAGGTCGCCACCCGCACGGATTTGCTATCCACATTGAGCGCATGGGCCCTTAGGGGGTCCTGGGTCGCCACGCCCACCGGGCATTGGTTCGTATGGCAGGCCTGCGCCTGAATACAGCCGATGGCGAACATGAAGCCCCGGGCGGAGTTCGCCCAATCGGCCCCGAGCGCCAAGACCTTGGCCAGATCGAAGGCGGTGACGATCTTGCCCGAGGCGCCAATCTTGATCTGGTCGCGCAGACCGGCGCCCCGCAGGGTGTTGTGGGCAAAGGTCAGCCCCTCCACCAGCGGCATCCCCATATGGTCGGCAAATTCCAGCGGTGCCGCGCCGGTCCCGCCTTCCTTGCCGTCGATTACGATGAAATCCGGGACGATCCCGGTTTCCAGCATGGCTTTGACGATACACATGAATTCGCGCCGGTGGCCGATGCACATCTTGAACCCAACAGGCTTGCCGCCCGAAAGCTCTCGCAACTGACCAAGGAAGTTCATCATTTCCAGCGGCGTGGAGAAGGCCCCATGGGCGGCCGGTGAGACGCAATCGCGCCCCATGGGCACGCCGCGCGCCTCGGCAATCTCCGGCGTGATCTTGGAGGCCGGCAGCACCCCGCCATGACCCGGCTTCGCCCCTTGTGACAGCTTCACTTCGATCATCTTGATCTGCGGGTTCTTGGCTGTCTCCTTGAACTTCTCAGGGTCGAACACGCCATCATGGGTGCGGCAGCCGAAATAGCCCGAGCCCACCTGATAGATCAGATCGCCGCCACCATTGCGGTGATGCACGCTGACGCCGCCTTCGCCCGTGTCATGGGCAAAGCCCCCCTCTTTCGCGCCGGTATTCAGCGCCCGGATCGCATTGCCCGACAGCGCGCCAAAGCTCATGGCGGAGATATTGTAGATCGACGCGTCATAGGGCTGCGCGCAGTCCGGCCCGCCAATCCGCACCCGGAAATCCGGGTTCTCGATATGCACGGGGCGCACGGAATGCGTCAGCCACTGGTACCCGGAATCGTAAACCCGCATCCGCGTGCCGAAGGGGCGTTTATCCTCCACCCCCTTGGCGCGCTGATAGATGATCGAGCGGGTGTCGCGCGAAAACGGCTCCTCATCCTGATCGCTCTCGATCAGGTATTGCCGGATCTCGGGACGGATCCCCTCGAACAGGAAGCGCATATGCCCGATCACCGGGTAATTGCGCAGGATCGAGTGCCGTTTCTGGAGCAGGTCATAGAGCCCCAGCGCCGACAGGGCCCCGAAAATCCCAAGCGGGATCAGGAACCAGATACTCCATGCCAAGGCGATGAGCGACGCAACCGTCGCCCAGGCCACTATGAAAAAGATCGCGTAACGGCTCATGCGGGGCCTCCCAATTTCGGCAGCATGCGCCACCGTCCCTTGAGAAACCCTAAACCCCGAAAGACCTTTCTGTGAACCGCCTGAAACGGGTTTCGATCAGGTAATCACGTCCGGGGCGTCGCGGCCCGTGCGGCTGGCGATTCCGGCCAGCGTGTCGGCGGCTGAGATGATATCGGCCAGCGCCTCCTGCGGATCGCGGTCGAGCCCGTCGGGACCGGCCACATAGGCCTCGAGATAGACGCGCAGGGTGGCGCCGACCGTCCCAGTCCCCGAAAGACGGATCACGATGCGCGAGCCGCTCTCGAACCCGATGCGCAGGCCCTGCCCGGCACTGTGGGAGTTGTCCACCGGATCGTCATAGCTGAACTCATCGGCAAAGCTGATGGTCTGACCCGCGACCTCGGTCCCCGGCAGGTCCGCCAGACGGCTGCGCAGATCATCCATCAGCCCGTTCGCGGCCCCGGCATCCACGGCCTCGTAATCGTGGCGGGAATAATAGTTCCGGCCATAGCGCGCCCAGTGATCCGCCATCAGGTCGGCGACGGAACTGCGCGTCTCGGCCAGGATGTTCAGCCAGAAGAGCACGGCCCAGAGCCCATCTTTCTCGCGCACATGGTCCGAGCCGGTCCCGGCGCTTTCCTCGCCGCAGAGCGTCGCGCGCCCGGCATCGAGCAGATTGCCAAAGAATTTCCAGCCCGTGGGCGTCTCGTAGCAATCGATGCCCAGAGCCTCGGCCACCCGGTCCAGCGCCTTGGAGGTCGGCATGGAGCGGGCCACCCCGGCGAGCCCGCCCGCATAGGCGGGCACTTTGGTCGCGTTGGCCGCCAGCGCGGCCAGACTGTCGGAGGGTGTCACATAGATGCCGCGCCCCATGATCATGTTGCGGTCGCCATCCCCGTCGGAAGCCGCACCGAAATCAGGGGCATCCTCGCCCATCATCGTCTCGACCAACTCCTTGGCCCAGATCGGGTTGGGGTCCGGGTGGCCGCCGCCGAAATCGGGGCTGGGCACACCGTTCACCACACTGCCCTTGGGCGCGCCGAGCGTGTCCTCGAGGATCGCCGTCGCATAGGGCCCGGTGATCGCGTGCATCGCATCGAAATGGATCCGGAACCCGCTGGCAAAGAGCGCGCGGAGCCCCTCGAAATCGAAAATCTCGGCCATGAGTTCGGCGTAGTCCGCGACCGGATCGACCACCTCAACCACCATCTCGCCCATGGCGGTCTCGCCCAGCGCGGAGAGGTCCACATCCTGCGCATCGAGGATCGCGTATTCGGTCAGGGTCTTGGTGGCGGCAAAGATCTTGTCGGTCACCTCTTCGGTCGCGGGACCGCCATTGGGACCGTTATATTTCACGCCGAAATCGCCCTTGGGACCGCCGGGATTGTGGCTGGCCGAGAGGATGATCCCGCCATCTGTGCCGCGCTTGCGGATCAGGTTGGAGGCCGCCGGGGTCGACAAGAGCGCCCCCTGCCCGACGATCACCCGGGCCGCGCCGCTGGCGGCGGCCATGCGCAACACGACCTGCGCGGCTTCGGCATTGAAATACCGGCCATCCCCGCCAAGCACGAGCGTCTTGCCCGCAACCCCGCCAATGCCATTCCAGATGGCCTGGATGTAATTCTCCAGAAAATGCGGTTCCTGAAAGGTGGGTGTGGTCTTGCGCAGGCCAGAGGTCCCGGGCTTTTGACCATCAATGGGCTGCGTCTGGACCGTATGGATGGACATGGCGCGCTCCTGATCTGTTGAAAGGCTTGCCCCGTTGTTTCGGATGCAGCCGCGCGCCGCAAGGGGCTTGACCGGGGTCAACCGCGCCTGTGGCCTTGGAGAAACGGCTATCTGCGGCATCTCGCCGGTTTCCGACAAAAAGAGTCAAAAAAGGCTTGATGCGGACGCCCAGACTGGTATCTGATCAAATCTATCGGGAATAGATAGTCCATCAGGAGACACCATGCCGACGACATTTACCCTGTCCGTGAGCGCGATGACCGCGGCAGCGACCCTTCTTGGCTCCGCCGCTTATGCAGCTGGCGAGCTGAACCTGTATTCTTCGCGTCATTACGACACCGACGAGCGCCTCTACTCCGATTTCGAGGAGATGACCGGCATCACCATCAATCGCATCGAAGGCAAGGCCGACGAGCTGATCGCGCGGATGGAAGCCGAGGGTGTGAACTCCCCCGCCGATATCCTGCTGACGGTCGACACCTCGCGTCTCGAGCGTGCGAAGGCAGCTGGCGTTCTGCAATCCGTGGACAGCGCCGTGCTTGAGGCCCGCATCCCCGGCTATCTGCAGGATGACGACAACCAGTGGTTCGGCTTCTCCCAGCGCGCGCGGATCATCTTCTATGACAAGGCCGACGTGGCCGAGCCGCCGATGTCCTATGTCGCCCTGGCCGATCCGAAATACAAAGGTCAGGTCTGCCACCGCTCCTCGACCAATGTGTATTCGCAGACCCTGCTGTCGGCGATCATCGAGAACCATGGCGAAGAAGCCGCCAAGGACTGGGCCGCGGGTTTTGTCGAGAACTTCGCGCGTGAGCCCCAGGGCGGTGACACCGACCAGCTGCGCGGTCTGGTGTCCGGCGAGTGCGATATCTCGATCTCGAACACCTATTACTTCGCCCGTGCCCTGCGCAAAGACGTGAGCGGCCTTGGCGATGACGACATGGGCAATATCGGCTGGATCTTCCCGTCCCAGGATGCCGAAGGCGCGCATATGAACCTCTCGGGCGGCGGCATCGCAGCCAACGCGCCGAACCTTGAGAACGCTGTGAAGTTCATGGAGTACCTCGCCTCCGATCAGGCGCAGCAGTATTTCTCTGCAGGCAATGACGAATACCCGGCCGTTCCGGGTGTGGGGCTGAGCGCCTCCGTCGCAGCCCTCGGCATGTTCAAGCCCGACGATGTGGACCTCTCCGCTGTGGCCAAGAACGTGCCTGTGGCGCAGAAGATCTTCAACGAAGCTGGCTGGAAATAAGGTCCCGGCCACTCACGACCTACAAAGGGGCGCCATTTTGCGCCCCTTTTTTTGTGATCAGGAGGAGTTGGAATGCATCGATACGTCTTGGCCTGTGGTCTCGCCCTGACCCTGCCCGCCACCGCCGCTTGGGCGGAGTTCGACCTCGCCCTCGGCGAGATCGGCAAGCGGGAGTATTACTGCACCGCCCAGATGACCCTGACCAATACCGGCCCCGATCCGGTGATGGAGGTGAGCGGGCATTTCTACCTCTATGTGGGTGCCGAGCGCGTGGGGCGCAGCAAGGGAACCTGGTTCATGAATATCGCGCCCGGGGCCAGCGCCACGGCCGTGTTCGAGACGCCGAACGCGCCGTGCGAGGCCGTGGATCGCTATGAGTTTGTGGTCGGGGCCTGTCGGC
This sequence comes from Dinoroseobacter sp. S76, assembly GCF_049801095.1. Classification (NCBI taxonomy): domain Bacteria; kingdom Pseudomonadati; phylum Pseudomonadota; class Alphaproteobacteria; order Rhodobacterales; family Roseobacteraceae; genus Dinoroseobacter; species Dinoroseobacter sp. S76. Next base: position 751,070 of record NZ_JBNAGH010000002.1, read on the forward strand.
TCGATGGACCCGGATTCGATCCGGTCTCCGCCTGCAGCGCGCAGATCAAAGGGCAAGGCCCGATCACGATCGCACCGGGCTCCTAGCGGCGGCTGACCTTCCGGCAGAGGAGCAGCACCGGCAAGAAGCCCACCGCCACGATCACGAGGCTGGGCACCGCCGCCCCGTCGAGCCGCTCATCCGCGGCCAGCCGGTGCGCCTGCACCGCCAGCGTGTCGAAGTTGAACGGACGCATGATCAGCGTCGCGGGCAGCTCCTTCATCACGTCCACAAACACGATCAGCAGCGCCGTCAGCAGGCTCGGCGTCAGGATCGGCAGGTGGACCCGGCGCAGGGTGCCATAGGCGCTTTGCCCCAGCACGCGGGAGGCGAAATCGAGATTGGAGTTGATCGTCGCCTGCCCGCCCTCATAAGCGCCAAGGGCTGCGGCGAGAAAGCGGATCATATAGGCCGCCACCAGCAGCCAGATCGACCCGGTGAGCAGAAGCCCCGTGGAGATATCAAAGGTCGCCCGCATCCAGGCATCCAGCGTATTGTCGAAAAGCGCGAAGGGCACCAGCAGCCCGACCGCGATCACCCCGCCCGGCACCGCATAGCCTAGCCGCGCCACATAGAGCGCCGCCGTCGCCTGCTTGCCAGGGCGTACCCGGTGGAAATAGCCTAGCACGATGGCGGCCAGCACGGTGAACACCGCCGCCGTCCCGGCCAGGGTCAGGGAATTGCTCAGAAAGCGCAGGTAGCGACGGCTGAGCAGGTTCTGCTCGGATCCGACCCCCATGATCACCAGCGCGATAATGGGCAGGAGCACGCCCAGCACCACCGGCGCCGCACAGAGCACCGTCGCGCCCCATTTCGCCGCCCCGGTCAGAGGCATGCGGGCCATGCCCTCCTGCCGCTTGCCGCCATGGTATTTCGCCTCGCCCCGGGTGGTCCGCTCAAGGAAGGCAAGCAGCAGCGCAAAGGCCAAAAGCCCCATGGCCAGCTGGGCCGCCGCGACCCGGTCGGCCATGTTGAACCAGCTTGTGTAAATGCCCGTGGCGAAGGTCTGCACCCCGAAATAGGAGACCGTCCCGAAATCCGCGATCGTCTCCATCGTGGCGAGCAAGACGCCCGCCGCAATGGCTGGGCGTGCCATGGGCAGCGAGACCTCGCGGAAAGCATGGAAGGGCGTCCGCCCCAGCGCGCGGGCCGCAAAGAAGGTCGTGGCACTCTGCTGCAGAAACGCCGCCCGGGCCAGCAGGTAGACATACGGATACAGCACAAGGATCAGCATGGCCGCCGCCCCCCCGAGGGACCGGATCTCGGGGAACCAGTAATCCCGCGGCCCCCAACCCGTCACATCGCGCAGCACCGTCTGCACAATGCCGGGATGGTCGAGAATATGGGTATAGGCATAGGCCAGCACATAGGCCGGAAAGGCCAGAGGCAGCACCAGCACCACCTCCAGCCAGCGCCGCCCGGGAAACTCGGTCATCGAGACGAGCCACGCGGCCCCGGTTCCGATGGCGAAAGTCCCCGTCGCGACCATCACCACCAGGGCAAACGTCGTCCCGACATAGCGCGGCAGCACCGTGTCCCAGAGATGGGTGAGCGTCTCCACCCCGCCCGAAAGCGAAGTGATCAGAACCGCCACCATGGGCAAGAGGCACAAGAGCGCGAGCGCCATCGCCCCCGTCCCCATCAGACGGGCTTCGCGCCCGGCGGGCTTGGCCTTGCGCGCCGCAGGGCCGGTGCCGGAGGTGGGATCGGTCAGGCTGCTCATGGGCGCATCTAGCGCTGGTTGCGAACCGGTGGCAAGGCGGCAGGCCCCCGCAGCGCGCGGCGCGCGGCACGCCTGACACAGAGGTGACCGATCCCGGGCCTGAATTTTTCCCATCGGGGGTTCAAAAGCCGCGCGATCCTGCGCAAGCTGATCCCAGGGGGAGCGCGTCGCCCGACCAGAGGATCCCAAGATCCCGACCGGGCCGCGCTCAGGACATCAGGGAGGATGCACCGTGAAATCACTATTTGCTCTGGCTGCTGTGGCGGCCCTGTCACTGGGCGCGCAAACCGCGTCCGCCAAGGATCTGGCGCTGGCCTATTTCATGGGGCCGACCCATCCCATGAACAAGGCGGTCTTTACGCCCTTTGCCGAGAAGCTCGCCGAGGTGTCCGGCGGCGCGCTGACCGTGTCGATGTTCCCCGGCGGCGCGCTGAACTCCGCCCCGCCCAAGCAGTATTCGATCCTCCTCGATGGCGTGGCGGATGTGGCCTTCCATCTGCCGGGCTACACGGCGCAGCTTTTCCCGGTGGCGACCTCGGTCACCACGCCGGGCATGTGCGCCGATGCCGTGGAATGCACCGAGGCCATGTGGCGGGCCTATGACCTGATCGAGAAGGAGTTCGACGCCAAGATCCTCGCGCTGTGGGCCAATGACCCGCAGGTGCTCTATACCAAGGACACGCCGGTCCGCACGCTGGAGGATATGAACGGGCTCGTGGTCCGCGTGACCTCGGCCCAGGACATTCCCTTTACCGAGGCGCTGGGGGCGAGTGCGGTCTCGCAACCCGTCAGCGTGATCAACCAGAACCTCGCCAATGGCGTGGTGGATGCGGTCTCGATCGACCCCTCGGCGACCATGTCCTTCAAGATGCATGAGCCTGCCAATTACATGACCACGAACATCCCCGGGGCGGGCTCGGCCTTCGTGCTCTTGATGAACAAGGCCGTCTATGGCGCTCTTTCTGATGAAGAAAAAGGCTGGGTCGATCAGGCCTCCGGCAAGTGGCTCAGCCTTGAGGGCGGCAAGATGTACAAGGCCATCGCCCAGCGCGGGATTGATGTGGCCCGCGAGAACGGCGTCGAGATCATCGAGCTCAGCGACGACGAGCGCGCCCGCTGGGATGCCACGATCCAGCCCGCCATGGATGCCTGGCTCGCCAGCGAGGTCGGCCAGGGCAAGACCGGCGCCCAGATCACCGCGATCATGAAAGGCGATGACGGGTGAGCGACCTTCCGGCCCCGCTCGGCACGGTTGAGCGGGGTCTGCACTGGATCGCGGGGCTCTTTGCGCTGGCCGGAGGGCTGGCGCTCGGGGTGCTGGGCGCGGTCACGGGCGTGTCGGTGTTCTGGCGCTATGTCCTGAACGATCCGATCTTTGGCATTGAAGATGTCTCGACCATGGCCCTGACCGTGGTGGTGGCCGGGGCCGTGGCCTATGGCGCGGTGCATCAATCCCATGTGAGCGTGAATGTCATCAAATATGCCGGTGGGCGGGAGCTGACGCGGGTCACCGATCTTGCCGCGCGCCTGGGCGGGATCGCGATCTGCAGCTTTGCCACCTATGGCCTGGTGACCAAGGGCAGCTGCGGCCTGCCCTGCGGAGCGATGACTTCCAATCTGGGGATCATCCACACTCCCTTCTACTACGGGCTCGCGGCGGCGATGGGGTTCTACGCGGCCCTGCTCACGCTGCATCTGGTCATTGGCCTATTGCACTGGTCCGGCGCGGACCCGAACGAGACGCTGGACTGAGGCCACCCCATGGACACGATCACCATTGCCATTCTCGGCTTTGCCGCCCTGTTCCTCCTGCTCTTCATCCGGATGCCCGTGGGCACGGCGATGATGCTTGTGGGCGCAGGCGGGATCTATGCGATCCGCCCCCAGGCGAGCCTGCCCGTGGTCGCCGGGGAGATCTTTTCCGAGGCCTCGAATTACCCCCTGACGATCCTGCCGCTCTTTATCCTCATGGGGAACCTCGCCGGGGTCTCGGGCATGTCGCGGGACCTCTACACGGCGGCCCATAGCTGGCTGGGGCATATGCGCGGCGGGCTGGCCTCGGCCACGATCGTGGGCTGCGCGGGGTTCTCGGCGCTCTCGGGCTCGTCCCTGGCCGCCGCGGTCACCATGGGCCGCGTGAGCCTGCCGGAGATGCAGCGCTATCGCTACGATAACGGGCTCGCCACGGGTGCGATTGCCGCCGGCGGCACGCTGGGCATCCTGATCCCGCCCTCCGCTGGCTTCGTGGTCTATGCAATCCTCACCGAGGAAAGCATCGGGCGGCTCTTCATGGCGGGGGTCCTGCCGGGGCTGATGCTGACCGGGCTCTTCATCCTCGCGATCTGGCTCGTGGTCCTGCGCGATCCCGGCAAGGCCCCGCAATCGGCGGAAGCCGAACCCATGGAGGCGCGCATCGCGGCCCTCGGGCGGGCAAGCTGGATTGTCGGGATCATCCTTCTGACCATTGGCGGGATCTACACGGGGGCCTTCTCGGCGGTGGAGGCCGCGGGGATCGGCGCCCTGCTGGCACTCGGGGTGACGATCCTGCGCGGGCAACTCACCTGGCCCAACCTGCGCGACGTGGTCACGAACACGCTGAAATCCACGGGCACGGTGTTCCTGATCCTCTTCGGGGCGTTTGTGTTCAAAACCTTCGTGGGCTTCACGGGCGTCACATATGCCCTGACCCAATGGGTCGGCGCCCAAGGCTTTACGGCGATGCAGGTGGTGGTCGCGATCCTGCTGGCCTTCATCGTGCTCGGCACCTTCCTCGAAGGCTTCGCAATCCTCGTGCTCACCATTCCGCTCGTGCAGCCGATCCTGCAGAGCCTCGGGGTCGACCTGATCTGGTTCGGCGTGCTGATGGTGATTGTGCTGGAGATGGCGCTGATCTCGCCGCCGGTAGGAATCAACGTGTTTGTGGTCAAAGGCATCGCGCGGGAGGTGCCCCTAGGCACGATTTTCCGGGGGATCTGGCCCTTCTGGTTTGCGATGCTGGCGGCGGTGATCCTCGTGCTCCTGATCCCGGATCTTGCGCTGCTGCTGCCCGATACGATGTTCGGCTAGCCGGTGAAGGCCACGTAAAACAGCCGCAGCGCGACCGCCCCGAGCATACACAGCACCAAACGGTCGAACCCCTCGGGCGAGAGCGCACGGGCCAGCCACGCCCCGAGTGGCATGAAGCCGAGGATCGGCAGCAGGGCCAGAACGCTGACGGCCAGAAGCGGCCAGCTCAGAAGGCCCGTGGCAAAGAGCATGGGCACCTGCACCGCCGCCATGGCGATGAAACAGGCGGAGATCGTCGCGATGAAGACCGGGCGCGCCAGCCGCATGGCATTGAGGTAGCTGACCGAGACCGGGGCGGAGATCCCCGCCGCCCCCTGCAGCACGCCCGAGACCAGGGCCACGGGCCAGACGATCCGCTCCGCCGTGGCAAAGGCCAGACGAAACTCCGGCCGCAGGAACCGCAGGCCGATATAGGCCGCCACGCTGAGCGCCACGGTCAGGACGAGCCAACGCTCCGGCAGGCTTGCCAGCAGGACCGTTCCCGCAATGCAGCCCAGCGCTCCGCCCCCGGCAAAGATCCAGGGGAACCGGCCCGGCAATGCGTGGGATCGGAACTGCCAGAGCTGCCAGCAATTGGACAGAAAATTCGGCGCGGCCATGACCATCACCGCCAGGCGCACATCGAAGAAGGCGGCAATCACCGGGATCGCGGCCAAAGGCGCACCGGCCCCGGTGGCCCCCTTGACGATCCCGCCCATGGCCAGCGCGGTGAAGATCGCCAGAAAGGCCAGCGGATCCACCGCGTCCAAGAGGGGTCAGCCTTGCCTAAAGCGCGCGGCGTAGTCGCTCACCAGCAGATGGGTGGGGGCCTCATCCTCCTCGATCTCGGCAAAGCGCCCGATGGGCTCGCGGAAGATGTTGTCCGTCTCGTCGTCATTGACGGTGGAGACCTCGCCGATCAGCACATCGCCCCCCTCGCCCCAGAAGGCGTGCCAATCGCCGGGCATCAGGGTGACGCTCTCTCCCGGCGCGAGTTTCAGTTTCTCGCCCGCCGCAAAGCTGCGCATCACGCCATCACAGGCCACCTGTCCGCCGCGATCCTCGGCAAACCCGCCCGTGTCATCGGAGCCAAAGAGCTCCACCACCAGCGTCGCCCCGCCCCGGTTGATGATGTCCTCGGCCTTGAGCACATGGGTGTGCATGGGCGAAAGCTGGTCCTGCCGCGAGATCAGGAGCTTCTCGGCATAGCACATGCCGCCCCCGCCCTGCAGATCCGTGAGGCGCCCATTGCGCAGGGTGAAGAGGAACAACCCCATCTCGTCGAAGCGACCATCGCCGTAATCGGTGATGTCCCAGCCGCAGCGGGCATCGATCACATGGGCAGCGGCCTGCGTGTTGGCGGCGAACGCCTCCGGGGTCCAATAGGCAAAGGGCGGCAGGACAAAGCCGTGGCGCCGAATGAAGGCATCGGCCTCTGCCATGATCTCATTGATGCGCGACCGTTTCATGGGCTCCTCCTTCACGCGGCTCGTGGCGTTCTCGCGCGGACCATGCGCGGCAGGGCGTGGGCTGTAAAGGGCTCAGCGCCGCCCGGGGAAGACACCGAGCGCAATCCCCGCCGCCTCGAGCGCTGCGCGGGTGGCGCGGGCGATGCCCACGGCCTCGGCGGTGTCCCCATGAAGGCATATCGTGTCGATCGGCGTGGGGATCCTCGCGCCGCTGGCGGTGATAATCGCGCCGGCCTGAACCATCTCGACCATGCGCGCGCCGGCCTCCTCGGGATCGTGGATCACGGCGCCGGGCAGGCGACGATCCACCAGCGTTGCGTCGTCGTTATAGGCCCGGTCAGCAAAGATCTCGGCTGCCCAGCGGCAGCCCAGCGCCTGCGCAGCCTCTTGCTGGGCCGTGGCGGCGAGCACCATGATGATCACGTCTGGATCCACCGAGAGCGCGCCTTCGTAGCAAGCTTGCGCCATGGCCGCATCCTCGGACGCCATATTGGCAAGCGCGCCGTGGAGCTTCACGTGGCGCACGGTGCCGCCCACGCTCGCGGCCATGCCGCGCGCCGCGCCCACCTGATAGGCCACGAGGTTGCGCAGGCTGTCATGGGGCATCTGCATGCGCCGCCGCCCGAACCCCTGCAGATCCGGGAAGCCCGGATGGGCGCCGATCCCGACCCCGCGTTCGGTGGCCAGCGCCATGGTCCCGGCCATCACATCCCAGTCGCCCGCATGGGCGCCGCAGGCGATATTGGCGGAGGTGATTGTCTCGAGCAGGGCGGCATCCTCGCCCATGGGCCAGGGGCCGAACCCCTCCCCCATATCCGCGTTGAGATCGACGGTCTGGGTCATGATACCTCCCCGGCGGTGACGCCACTGATGAGTTGGTAGGATAAAAGATCGGCCATCTGCGCCGGATCCCGCAGGATCGGGCGGAGGCTGCGGGGCAGATCACGCAGGCGGGCGGCCTCGGCGCGCTCGATGGCGACGGCTTCGGCCCGGGTGATCAGGCTCAGGCGCAGGGGGGCTCCGGGCGGGGCCTGCATCGCGCGAGGCAGATCGGCGGGGATCACGGTGGCGATCCGGGGATAGCCGCCCGTGGTCTGGGATTCGACGCCAAGGATATAGGGCGCGCCCTCGCCGGTGACCTGGATGTCGCCGGGCACGACGATCTCCGACAGGGCCGTGAGCCCACCCTGGGCGAAAAAGCCCGGGCCCGCGTGGTCGAGCCGGACACCCATGCGGTTGCCGCGCATGTCCCGGGTAAAGGCGGTCCGGGACAGGCGGGCGAGGTCTTCCTCCGCAAAGCGATCCGACTGAAAACTGCGCACGATCCGCAAGCTGCCCCCCGCGAACCGGTCCGGATCCGGCAGTTTCAGCCCGGTCTCGCCACCCGGGTCCACGCCAAGCGGCAAGGCATCGCCCGCCGCACAGAGCCGCCCGAGCCCCGCCACCAGATGGGTCGCGCGGGAGCCGAGGCGTCGCGGGCTGTCGATCCCGCCGCCCAGATGGAGATAGCCATAGACCCCGCTCTGCGCGGCCCCGATGCGCAGCTCCGCCCCGGTAGGCACCCGGTGGCTCGCATGCCAGAGGAGCGGGACACCGTCGAGCGTGGCCTGCATCGGCGCGCCGGTCAGAGCGATGCGGCAATCCTGGGTCGCACGAAACCGCCCGCCGCGCCCGGCCATCTCGAGCGCCGCGCCACTGGGGGCCTGCCCCAGCAGGACCGCCCCCTCGATCAGCGCCCGCGGATCCGCAGCCCCACCGGGGGAGAGGCCCTGCCCCACATAGCCGCGCCAGCCCGCATCCTGCACGCTGAGCCCCGGCCCGGCCTCAAGGATCTCAAGTCGCGCGCTCATGAGAGCGGCTCGCTTGTCGCGCCACCAAGCCCGCTCGGATCAGCTTCGCATTGGTCCAGATATGTCGCCTCGTCCACAGCCGGAAAGGTCACCTCATCGCCCGGGCGCAGGGCAAAGGGCGCCTCCGCCTCAGGCCGGTAGCCGCGAAACGCCGTCTGGCCCACATGGCGCCAGCCCGTGGGGGCCGACGTCGCAAAGAGTACGAATTGCCGGATCGCAAGGACCAGCGCGCCTTCGGGGACCTTTGGCGTCAGGCCCGTCTGGCGCGGCAGGTCCCACGCCTCGGGCAGCGTGCCGAGATAGGGCTGGCCCGGGGCGAAGCCCAGGGTCAGGACGCGGACGCGGGTGGTGCTGAGTTGTGCGATCGCGTCCGGCAGCGAAAGGCCTGCCCGCTCCGCCGCCTCGGCCAGCTGGGGCGCCCGCGCGCCGCCAAAGACGCAAGGGATCCGCCAGAGCTTGCGCCCCTCGGGCGGGGCCGCGCCATACCAGTCCCGCGCCCCGAGCAGCCCCGCGAGCCGCGCCTCCAGCGCTTCGGGATCGGTGGTGACGGGGTCAAACCGCACGAAACAGGAGGCCAGCGTGCTGGAAGTCTCGGCAACCTCGGCCCAGCGCTCCGCCTCAAGGCTCGCACGAAAGGCCAACGCCGCGCGGTTCGCGCGGTCCGTCAGGCTGTCGCCGAAGCTGACCAGCAACCCGGTGACCCCCACGGGCCGGATCTGCGGCCAGGGGCTCATACGCTCCGCTCCAACAGGGTTTTTGCCGCGGTCAGGATGCTCTCGCGGCTGGGCAGGGTCGCGCCATAGGCGCGTCCGGTGGCAATGAAGCTGTCCGTGGCGGTCTCGCGGGCGATCCGTGCATCACTGCGCTCAGCAAAAAGCGTCATGAGCGCCTCGGCCTGCCCGCCGGTGCGGCGGCACTCATCGACGATCAGGACATGGGCGCAGCCTTGGGTCGCCGCCAGAAGCGCCTCTTCGGGCAGCGGAGCGAGCCAGCGCAGATCGATGATCCGGGGGCTGATCCCGGCGGCCTCAAGCTCCGGGCGGGCCTGTTGCGACAGGTAATGCCCATTGCCATAGGTCACGATGGCCAGATCCCGCCCGGTCCCGGTCACGCCGATTTCGCCCAGGGGGATCCGCTCGGCCGGGTCGGGATAGGGACGCATCCAGCCGCCATCGCCGGGCGCGTGGAGATCCCGCATGGGGTAGAGCGCGATGGGCTCGAGGAAGACCACAACGCGCTGCTCCTCCCGCGCGAGACGCACGCATTCGCGCAGCATCCGCGCCGCGTCATCGCCCGCCGACGGACAGGCGATGATGAGGCCCGGGATGTCGCGCAGCACGGCGAGGGAGTTGTCATTGTGGAAATGCCCGCCGAACCCTTTCTGGTAGCCGAGCCCGGCGATGCGCAGCACCATTGGATTGGTGAACTGACCACGGCTGAAGAAGGGCAAGGTCGCCGCCTCGCCGCGGAGCTGGTCCTCGGCATTGTGGAGATAGGCGAGAAACTGGATCTCGGGGATCGGCGTGAAGCCGGTCTGACCCAGCCCGATGGCCAGCCCGAGGATCGATTGCTCATCGAGCAGCGTGTCGATCACCCGGTCCGGCCCGAACCGCGCCTGCAGCTTCTGCGTGACGCCATAGACCCCGCCCTTGCGGCCCACATCCTCGCCCATCACCAAGGTCTCGGGATGGGCCAGCATCAGATCCGTGAGCGCCCAGTTGATCAGGCGCGACATGGGCTGCGGGGCGTCTAGTGTCTTGAGGTCGCCTCCGAAGCGGCGCGCGCGCGCCTCCGCGCTCGGGGTGGCGCGCGGCGGCGTATCCCGGCGCGGCGGGATGAGCGTGGTCGCGACCTCCGCCGCGTCCTGAAGGCTCGGTTCCTGCGCCACCTCCCGGCTCAGTGCCGCGACCTCCGTATTGATCTGGTCATAGCGCGCCAACGCCTCCCCCGGGCTGAGCGCCCCCATGTCCCGCAGGAGCCGCACCGAATGCAGCAGCGGGTCCTGCGCCTCCTCGGCCTCGACCTGAGCTTGCGGCAGGTAGCTCGTGGGCAAATCCGCCCCTGCATGGCCGTAGAGCCGGACCATAGTCAGATGCAGGACGGCCGGCTTCCGCGTGCGCCGGACCCAGTCCGCCGCCTCGGCCGCCACAGCGGCGGTCTCGCACAGATCCAGCCCATTGGCGGAGAAATACTTCAGACCGGGCCGGGCCGCGAGGCTCGCGGCAATCCAGCCCTTGGGCGTGGGGGTCGAAATCCCGATCCCATTGTCTTCGCACACAAAAAGGAGAGGCAGCGGCACCGATTGGATCGCCGCCCATCCGGCGGTGTTGAGCGCGCCTTGGGCCGTGGAATGGTTCACCGAAGCGTCCCCGAAGGAACACATCGCAATCCCGGTGTCGGCCACTAGCGGCCAGGCGGGCGGGCGCCGCCGCGAGAGCCCGATGCCATAGGCCGCCCCCACGGCCTTGGGCAGGTGGCTCGCAATGGTCGAGGTCTGGGGCGGGATCATCAGCGCCTTGGAGCCCAGCACCTTGTGCCGCCCACCACTGATCGGATCGGCTGCCGCACAGGCAAAGCTCAAGAGCATGTCCCGCGCGATCTCAGCCCGCGGCTTGCCCGCCTGCAGTCCCCGGGCGGTCTGAAACGCGCCATCACGATAGTGGAGAAAGGCGATGTCATCGGAGCGCAGGGCCTGGGCCACTGCGGCCATCCCTTCATGCCCGGAGGAGCCGATCGTATAGAACCCCTGCCCGGCCTTCTGCATCGCCCGGCTCGTGCGGTCGAGCGCGCGGCTCAGGAGCTGCGCCTCAAAGAGCGCGCGCGCAGTCTCAGCGTCCAGCCCCGCCGGGCCCGCGCCGGCGGGCAAATCCTCCGCCGCCACACGGCGACGGAAATTCTCATCTACGATCTCTGCCCGGTCCATGGCGTGGCCTGCTCCGCGCGCTGGCGCGGCCTCTCTCCTGCCGGGCTAGACTGCCTGCCTCTGCGGGCAAGTGCAATTGCCGTTCAGAGCGCGCCTTTGGCCAAACGCTCCGAGAGGACATCGCGCAGGTCGATCATCTCCTTGCGGTGGATCGAGACATAGACGAAGCCGAGATTGGAACGCGGCTCGATCATATCGCCGGGAAAGGGCAGATAAGTGAGCTCGCGCGACCCGAAGGAGGGCGAGGCCGTGCCCACCTGCCACTCGGTCGTCAGTTGCACATCCACCAGCTTGAGCGGCGCGCCCCCGTCGCGATCCGGGATCTCGCGGGGAATGCCGTTCAGGGTGAGATAGGCCGCCTTGTCCTGGGCTGCCTGAAAGCTGCTGATGAACTCGGTCGCGAGCGCCTGAATGTCTTCTTCGGGGCGGTCCTCATGGGGATGGCTGTGCAGGTGTCGCGCGGGGCGCGCGTTGTGATCGCCCCGCACATGGTCGTGATCGTGATGGTGGTGGTTATGCCCGTGGCTGTGATCATGTGGCATTGGACCACCGCTTTCCTTCGAACTCGCCCGCCGGGATGGTGACAGGCTTGTCGATATGGCGCTTGTGCTTGCCCAGCGTGCCCGCCGAGACCATGGCCCCCAATACATCGACGATCACCCGCGTGCCCATCAGGGCCGTGATGTCGGAGGTGTCATAGGGCGGGCTGACCTCCACGAGCTCCATGCCGCAGATACCTTCGGCGGCCACCTTGGAGGCCAGCGCCAGCGCCTCTCGCGGCAGGAAGCCGCCGGGCTCGGGCCAGCCGGTGCCGGGCACGAAACCGCAATCGATGCTGTCGATATCGAAGGACATATAGACCATGTCCACCCCGTCCCAAGCCATCTCAAGCGCCATCTCGGCGGTCTTGTCGACGCCCATCCGCTCCATATCGGACATGGTAATGATGTTGGTCTCACGCTCCCGGGCGACCTTCACCGCCTCGCGTGGCACCTGCCAGCCGCCAATGCCCACCTGCACGAGGTTCTTGGCCGGAACATTGGGCATGTTGGTCGCGTGGAACCACGGGGTGGTGTGCATCCGCTCGTCAAGATCCTTCTCCTGGATATCCGCGTGGCGATCGAAATGGACGATCCCGATCTTCTTGGAGGTGCAATCCGCAATGCCCCGCACGCAGGGAAAGCCGATGGAGTGGTCCCCGCCGATCATGATCGGCAGCGAACCCGACGAGGCCACATGGCTTACCGCCCGGGTGATCTGATCGAAGGACTTCTCGAGATTGGCCGGGATCGTGAACACATCCCCCGCATCGCAAAGCGTCATCTGCTCGCGCAGATCCACGCCCAGCTCGTAGTTATAGGGCGTGTAAAGCGCCGAGATCTTGCGCACGCCCTGGGGCCCGAACCGGGTGCCGGGGCGATAGGTGGTGCCACCGTCAAAGGGAATGCCCAGAACGGTGGCATCGTAATGCTGCACCTCCGAGACATCCTCCGCATAGGGCGCCTTGAGGAAGGTGTTGATGCCCGCGTAATGGGGCAGCTCGCCCCGGGCAAAGGTCGGGATCGACTTGTCCTCGATGCTGTCGGCCCCGGTCAGCCCCATCTTAAGCGCCCAGCGCCGCTCCTCATCCCAACGCCCCTCGGGCAGATCCGCCTCGGCCTTCATCGCCTTCCAGCCCTGAAGCTTGCTCAGATCCGGGTGGTGAAAGCGCCGCGCGTCATGGCGCTGATCCGCCGGGTGGTGAGAGCGCGTCCGCGCCTCATGTGCGATGAACATGGGATCCTCCGTCCTCGGTGTCCGAGATGTCTTGAAGTCGTGGTTAGGTCGTCAGGTCCGCAGCGCCCGGGTCGGACGGCGCGGGGGTGGGTGGGTGGGCCGTGACGTCCGGGCCGGGCGCTGCGGACATGGGCCCGGACTGAAACGGGATGCCGCCATCGCGGGCATCGAAATCATAGGTGATCGTGGCGCCGAACGCCTCCGGGTCGTGGGGGTCCCAGCGGGGCTTGTCAAAAACCCAGACCCGATCGCCGAGCTTGAACCCCTCTTCCAGATCATGGGTCACCATGAAGACAGTCATATTGGTCTCGGCGCGCAACTCCATCAGGAAGGCATGCATCTGCAGTCGTGTGCCCGGATCAAGCGCCCCGAAAGGCTCGTCGAGCAAGAGGATCCGGGGCCGTGCCGCCAGGGCCTGCCCGATGGCCAGCCGCTGCTGCATCCCACCCGACAGGGTCGCGGGATAGTTCTGCGCCACATGGGCCAGCCCGATCCGCTCCAGCGCCGCATCCGCGCGCGCCCCGGCGGCCCGCTTTGCCCCGGGCGACAGGATCCCGAAAAGGTTCGCCCCCAGCCCCTCCGCCGCGATCAGGTTCTCCCGCACGGTCATATGCGGGAAGACCGAATAGCGTTGAAACACGATCCCCCGGCTCTGGGTCGGCTCCCCGGCCAGGGGCTCGCCATCCACATAGATCTCGCCCCGGGTCGGCTGCTCCTGATCGAGCAGCAAGCGCAGGAAGGTCGATTTTCCGCACCCCGACGCTCCGACAATCGAGATGAACTCCCCCTCCTCGGCGGAGATATTGATCCGCTCCAGAATGGGCCGCTGGCCATAACTCTGAAACAGGTTCTCGGCGCGCACGAAACTCAAAGGCCCGCCTCCATCCAGGGGTAAAGCCGCCGCGACAGGGCCTTCAGCGCATAATCGATCGCAAAGGCCAGAAAGGTGATCCAGACCACATAGACGAGGATCACATCCATCGCCAGAAAGCGCCGCACGAGGAAGATCCGGTAGCCGAGCCCATCCTCCGACGCAATCGCCTCCGCCGCGATCAGGAAGAGCCAGGCGGGCCCGAGCGACAGGCGCACAGCCTGAATGAGGCGCGGCATGATCTGCGGCAGAGCCACGCGGATTGCGATGGCCAGGGACGAGGCCCCCAGCGTCTGCGCCTTGATGATCTGCTCGCTCGGCAGCTCCAGCGTCCGCGCGGACATGTCCCGAATGAGGAACGGCGTGATTCCGATCACGATCAGTGCGACCTTGCTGACCTCGCCGAGGCCAAAGACAATGAAGAGGATCGGCAGGATCGCGAGCGGCGGCACCATGGAGATCACGGCCACAAACCCCGCAAAAGTCGCCCGCATATAAGGGAGCAGCCCGATGGCCAGCCCCACTGCCAAACCGATCAGCGAGGCGATCCCGACGCCAAGCCCCAGCCGGGTCAGGCTCGACCAGGTATCCTTCCAAAAGAGGATCTCGCCCGTGCGCCGACTGCCCTCGCTCACCAACCGCTCCGCCGTCGCGCTCAAGGTCGAGAGCGCCGGCAAAAGCTTGTCCTGCGGGTTCACCGCCAGCCGCGCATCCGAGCCCATCTTGTAGGCCAGAAGGATGCCCAGAAACGGCAGCAGCAGCAAAAACAGCGCCAGCACCCGCCCGGGTTTTCGATTGATCAGCCGCATGGGACCTCCTCGCCGGGGCCCGACCGGGCGCGCGCGGCACCCGGTCAGGGGACGGTCTGCTTAGAGCGCGCCGTCTGCAGCCATCTGCATATAGGTCGTGTCAAAGCGGAACTGGACATTGCCCGCGTCCCCGGTGGTCGAGCCATCGGGATAGGCGACACCGACGAAATCCGCGCTCGGCGCGCCCTCGCCCAGAATGCCCTTGTCAAAGAGGAATTCCGCGACATTGACCATGGTCGTGGGCAGTTCCGCGCTGGAGGTGAAGGTCACCGCCTCGGCGGGGGTGTAGAACATCTCGGTGGAGGCCAGCTGCGCCTTGTAGCCCGCCAGATCCGTGCCCGAGGCCTCGGCCATGGCGGTCAGCGCGGCCTCATCGCCAGACGCCATCAGCCCCATCACCTCGTACCATGCGCCCACCAGCGCCTTGCCGAAATCCGGGTTCGCTTCGAGCGTGTCTGTATTCACCACCATCAGGTCGATGATCTCGCCGGGGATGTCCGAGCTGTCAAAGAGCTTGGTGGCACCGGGCTCCTCCAGAATGGTCGAGACGAGCGGGTTCCAGGTCACGACGGCCTCCACATCATCCGTGGCAAAGGCCGCGATCATATCCGCGTCCGAGGTGTTGATCACGCCGTCCAGATCCGCCTCGCTCAGCCCGACAGAGTCCAGCCCCCGCGCCAGCAGGTAGTGGCTGACCGACAGCTCCACGAGGTTCACCGGCTTGCCCGCCAGATCCGCAAGACCGCCCTCGCCCTTGAGGATCACCGCGTCATTGCCGTTGGAGTAATCCCCGACGATCAGCGCCGTGGTGTCGACCCCGCCCCCGGACGGAATGGACAGCGTGTCCATATTGGTGGCCGACACCCCGTCAAAGGCGCCTGCCGTATACTGGTTGATCGACTCCACATAGTCGTTGATCTGCACGATCTCGACATCGATGCCATATTTCTCGGCCCATTTGTCCATGATGCCCGAGTCCTCAAGATAGCCCCATGGCATCCAGCCCACATAGATCGACCAGGCGACCCGGAACTCGGATTTCTCCATCGCGGCGGCCGGCGCGGCGAGGGCCAGACCCAGTGCGGTGGTCAAAAGCGCTGTCTTGAGCGTGACTGTCTTGAGCATCGAAATTCCCCATTCTGTGTTCTGTCCAATGGAAAATCGGTCCGCTGACAGAACTAGAGATGAGGCGCGGGCGAACCGACGCAGTAATCTCCCGGGATTTTGGCCCGCCGTGTACCCTTGCGGAATTTGCCGCCTGGGCGGTGCTTCTCGGACCAGCCTTCGCGCCCATGCGCAAAGCGGAACCCTAAGCCCCCTGCGCCTCAAAGCCTAGGAAGCACGGATCGATGCGCAAACTGTCGAGCGCGAGAATTCCGCACGCTCAGGGTGACCGCCTATTTTCTGGGCAGAAAATGAGCCAGGTTGTCGCTTTTCGAGGCGCCCTCGGGAGGCCTTTGACCCGGTCGAGACCGGCTCCCTGTGATCACACCCGTTTAGGTTGAGCGGCCCTATCGCAGGCAGAAATCAAGGAATAGTTTCTTAAATTCATATCGATATGGCGTAAAGCTCACGTGAAACGCGAGATCAAGCATCCTCACGCGGCACCGGTCCAAGGGACGCGCGGCTCATGATCTCCGTCTGAAGCCGCACAGGCGCTCCGGCGGTGGCCCCGCCGAGCAGATCGCTGAGGACCTGCGCCGCCTCCTTCCCCATTTGCCGGTGCGGCACATGCACCGTGGTGAGCGCCGGGGTCACGATCCCGGCGATCTCAATATCGTCGAACCCGGTGATCGAGATATCGCCAGGCACCGAGAGGCCCATGCTCTGGGCCTGCCCCATCGCACCGACGGCCAAAACGTCATTGCCGCACATCACTGCTGTCGGGCGCGGTTTTTGCCCCAACAGGTCTTCCATGGCCGCAGCCCCATTCTCGATGGAATAAGGCGTCTCGATCAGGGTGATCTCATCGGGACAGAGCCCGACCTCCCGCGCCGCGTCCCAGACGCCCGAGACCCGGTCCCGCGCCCGGTCATTCGGCGCGAGCGGCGCGGTGATGATCGCCACGTCGCGATGGCCAAGCTCGAACACCTGCCGTGCGAGGGCCCGCATGGCCTCGCGATTGTCGAAACCGATCGCCGGATGCTGCGCAGTTTCATCAAACGCCCAGGCAATGACATAGGGGACGGACCGCTGATCCAGCAGCTCGTACACGCTCGCCGCCCGCTCGAACCCGATGAGCAACAGCGCATCGGCCCCCCGGGCCAGAAGCGTGCGGATCTGCTCCCGCTCAAGCTCCGGCTGATAGGAGGAACTGGCCACAAGCAGCGTCAGGCCATGGCGGGCCAGTTCTTCCTGAAAGGCCTGCAAACCACGGGCAAAGATCGCGTTTTCCATAGTCGGGATGATCGCGCCAATGGTGTTGGTGCGTTTGGCCGCCAAGGCGCGCGCGCCGAAATTGGGCGCGTAGCCCAGCTTTTCGACCACGGCCAGCACCCGTTCGCGCGTGTCCTTGACCACCCGTTCCGGCATGTTCAGGCAGCGCGACACGGTGGCCGTGGAGACCCCTGCGGCCTGGGCCACATCCTGCAACGTCGGTGCATCGCTGCCG
Organism: Dinoroseobacter sp. S76; assembly: GCF_049801095.1. NCBI lineage: Bacteria > Pseudomonadati > Pseudomonadota > Alphaproteobacteria > Rhodobacterales > Roseobacteraceae > Dinoroseobacter > Dinoroseobacter sp. S76. Next base: position 768,186 of record NZ_JBNAGH010000002.1, read on the forward strand.
GCCTTGCGCGCCGGGGGCTTCTGCCCTTGGCCTTCCGTCATAATCCTCCCAACCGAGCCGATGCTGCCCCCTCTCCTGGCAGCCGCATCGGTCGTCCCGCCACAGTACAGGCAGAGCACCGTTTGGCAAAGATCCTTGTCCAACGCAAAATGTAAGCGCTTGCTTGCCCGTATGTAAGCGCTTACATTGAACCCGAATCGAAGCGCTGGGAGGACGGGTCGATGACTTTAATCGTCGCAATCATTTTGTTCGGGCTCTACGTGGGCAACGTCGTACTCGGCGCCACGACGGGCGCGCCGATCCTCAATGACGTGCAGGAAATGGTGCTGCTCTTTGCAGCGGCCATCGCCTTCACCGCTGCGATCCTGCAGCGCGAAGCTGCCGACAAAGACAGACAAGACAAAAATCCATAAGGGAGGAAGACCATGGATCGTGAGATGAAAGAGATCGCCTCGGTTGAGCGCAGAAACTTTCTGAAACTGGCCAGCACGGGTGGATTCACGGCGGCAGTTGTGGCCGGTGCCGGGGGGCTTTTGTGGTCCGACGCGGCGGTTGCCCAGACTGCCCGCGAAGAGCGCGAGCGTGAGGCCGCAGCGGATCACACCATGACGCTGGCCACCGCCTATGTGCTCGGCGCGTCGCGCAGCTATCCGATCATGCAGCTCGACCTGAAGGAAAACATCCAGAACGCCACCAATGGCAAGGTCTATGTCAAGCTTGCCCCCGGTGGTCAGCTCGGCGCGGGCGGTGCCCTGGTGCAAGCGGTTCAGGGCGGCACGATCCAGTGCGCGCAGCACTCCCTGTCGAACTTCGCGCCCTATGCGAGCGCGGCGGACCTGATCAACATGCCCTATTTCTGTGGCTCCAACCAGAAGTTCACCAACCTCGTGAGCTCGGACGCCTGGAAGACCGAAGTGCACCCGAAGATCGAGGCCGCAGGCTTCAAGGCGCTGTTCTATGTGGTGATCGATCCGCGCGTCATCGCTATGCGCGCCGGTGGATCCGGTCCGGTCCTGACGCCGGGCGATCTGGACGGGGTGAAGTTCCGCGTGCCGGGCTCAGCCATGCTGCAGCAGTATTACCGTCTCGTGGGCGCCAACCCGACCCCGGTGGCCTGGGGTGAGACGCCGTCGGCGATCAAACAGGGCGTGGCCGATGCGCTCGATCCGTCCGTGGGCGCGCTCTATGTCTTCGGCTTCGCCGATATCCTGAGCCATGTGACCTTCACCCAAGCGGTGCCGGACAGCCAGGTCTTCTCGATGAACCTCGAATGGTTCAACTCCCTGCCCGCCGATGTGCAGGAAGGTATCGAGTTTGCCGGCGAGATGACCACGCATCAGAACCTCGCCAAGGTGCCCTCGGCCCGGGCCTATGCCATGTCCGAGCTGACCAAGGCAGGCGTGCAATTCCACTCACTGAACGACGACCAGCTGGCCGAATGGCAGGAAGCGGGCGGCTACCAGCGGTCCGAATGGGACGAGTTCAAGGTCGAGCTTGCAGGGTCCATGGACACCTTCAACAAGCTCGCCGAGGCCGCAGAGACACGAGGAAAGTACTACGTCCACGACGCATAACTGACGCCAGACCAAACGGGATCGGCGCGCCGCGCGCCGGTCCCTCACAACCGTTTCAATAAAAGCGCGGACCAGCCCGAACGCGGGCAGGCCCTATTGGGGTCGGGGAGGGACTCATGCAAAACATCTTGAAAGCGATAGACAAGAACGGGGAGAGATGGGCCCTGCTTTTGTTCTACGTGATGCTCGTCGCCACCATGTTCATCGAGGTGTTGCGGCGTGAAATCATGTCCTACTCCTCGATCTGGGGAGAAGAGATTGTCCGCTATTCGTTTATTTATCTCGCCTGGATCGGCTGCGCGGCAGCGGTCAAGGAACGCGGCCATATCCGCATCGACGTGATCATGCAGTATGCGGGCCGCACGGTGAAAACCCTGCTCTATATCTTCGGCGACCTGGTGATGTTCGTGGTGGCGATCATCGCGCTCTACTGGTCCTTCGAGACGGTGCTCGTCTCGGCCAAGTTCGGCTCCGTGACCCCGGGCCTTCGGATCAGCCAGGTCTGGTTCCTGATGGCGGTGCCCATCGGCTTTGCCCTCGTCATTTTCCGCCTCGTGCAGTCTTTGCGGCGCGATGTAAGCGACCTTCGTGCGGGACGTCCCGTCTACGAAGGCGACAAGCTGTTCGACTGAGGGGACCGGATAGATGCTTTGGCAACAAATGGAACAAACCGTGGTTCTCGGCTGGGATTTCTATGGCCCTGTGATCATGTTCGTCGTCCTTGTGGCACTGGCCGTTCCGGTCTGGGCTGCAATCGGCGCCTCCGCGATCCTCATGCTGGTCTGGTCGGGCGCCCTGCCCCTCAGCCTTGTGGGCGAACGCCTCTTTTCCGGGATCGACGCCTTCGCGCTGACGGCCGTCCCGCTCTTCATTCTGACCGGGGACGCGCTGGTGCGGACAGGTCTGTCGCGAAAATTCCTCGACGTGGCGGAGGCGCTGACGCAATTCGCCAAGGGCGGGTTCGGCTCGGCCACGGTGCTGGTCTGCGGGATGTTCGCGGCGATCTCGGGCTCTGACGCGGCGGGCGCTGCGGCGGTGGGCCGGATGACCATCGACCGTCTGGTCGAGAGCGGCTACCCCCGCCCCTATGCCTGTGCCCTTGTGGCCGCGGGCGCCTGTACCGGGATCCTGATCCCGCCTTCGATCGCCTATATCATCATCGGCCTCGTGCTGGGGATATCGGCCTCCACCCTGTTCCTCGCAGCCGTGATCCCGGGTCTGGCGATCCTCGTCTCGATCCTCGTGACCAACATCATCATGAACCGGCTCAACGGCTGGGAAGGTGGCGGCAACATCAGCGCCGGCGAGTATTTCTCGCGCCTCGGCAAGGCCCTGAAATCCGGCTGGTACGCCTTCATCGTGCCCGGCATCATCTTCTACGGGATCTTCTCGGGGCGTCTGACGCCGACCGAAGCGGGCGCCACCGCTGTCGTGGTGACCATCCTGATGGGCTTCATCCTCGGCACCCTGAAGCTGAGCGATTTCCCGGCCATGCTGGTCAGCTCCGCCAAGGTGAACGGGGTCATCCTCCCGATCATCGCCTTCTCCGTGCCGCTGGCCGAAGCGCTCGCGATCATCGGGGTGCCGCAAGGCTTCGTCGCAGTGGCCACGGGCCTGAGCGAAGAGCCCTGGGTGCTGATCCTGCTGATGGTGGGGATCCTCGTGGCCGCGGGCTGCGTGATGGAGACCACGCCGAACATCGTGATCCTCGCACCGATCCTTCTGCCCCTCGCCGAAGAGATCGGGATGAACGAGATCCAGTTCTGTATCATGATGATCACCGCGCTGGGTGTCGGGTTCATCACACCACCTCTGGGACTGAACCTCTTCGTGGTCTCGGGCATAACGGGAGAGTCGATCCTGAAAATCGCTTATCGCGCAATCCCGTTTGTGTTCTTTATGCTCATCGTGACGCTGATGATTGCCTATATCCCGGCGATTTCGACAGCGCTCCTTCCAGATATCTTCAAGTAGGACTGATCCATGCCGAGAGAATATCTCAAAAAAGCAACCCTCACCCCCAAGAGCGATGCCTCTGACACGCAGGAAATCGTGCGTGGCATTCTCGACGAGATCGAGGCCGGAGGGGATGACGCCGCCCTCGCCTATGCCAAGAAGTTCGACAATTACGAGGGATCGATCATCCTGAGCCAGGCGGAGATCGACGCGGCGATCGCCGAGGTGCCGGAGAAGCTGAAGCAGGACATTCAGTTCGCCCATGCCAATGTCAAGAAATTCGCCGAGGCCCAGCGCGATACGGTGGCGAATTTCGAGATCGAGGTGGTGCCGGGCCTGATCGCCGGACAAAAGGCGATCCCGGTGGCGGCGGCGGGCTGCTATGTGCCCGGCGGGCGCTACAGCCATATCGCCAGCGCGATCATGACGGTGACCACCGCCAAGGTGGCGGGCTGCAACCACATCGTGGCCTGCTCTCCACCCCGCCCCGGTGTGGGGATCGCACCTGCGATCATCTATGCGGCGCATATCTGCGGCGCGGACACGATCCTCGCCATGGGCGGTGTGCAGGGGGTTGCGGCGATGACCTTCGGCCTTTTCGGGCTGCCCAAGGCCAACATCCTCGTCGGTCCGGGCAACCAGTTCGTGGCCGAGGCCAAGCGGATGCTCTTTGGCCGGGTCGGGATCGACATGATCGCCGGGCCAACCGACAGCCTGATCCTCGCCGATGCCTCCGCGGATCCGATGGTGGTGGCCGCCGATCTCGTGGGTCAGGCCGAGCATGGCTATAACTCGCCGGTCTGGCTCGTCACCGACAATCGCCCCCTCGCCGAGGAGGTCATGCGCCTTGTGCCCGACCTCATCGCCGATCTGCCGGAGGTGAACCGCGACAACGCGACCGCCGCCTGGCGCGACTATGCAGAGGTCATCCTCTGCGCCGACCGCGAAGAGATGGCCGCGACCTCCGACGATTATGCGCCCGAGCACCTGACAGTGCAGGCGGAGGATCTGGATTGGTGGCTCGACCGTCTGTCCTGCTACGGCTCGCTCTTCCTCGGCGAAGAGACGACCGTGGCCTTTGGCGACAAGGCCTCGGGCACCAACCACGTGCTGCCGACCTCGGGGGCCGCGAATTACACCGGGGGTCTGTCGGTCCATAAATACATGAAGATCGTCACCTGGCAGCGCTCGACCCGCGAAGGCGCCAAGCCCGTGGCTGAGGCCACCGCGCGGATCGCCCGTCTTGAAGGGATGGAGGGTCATGCGCGTACGGCCGATATCCGCCTCAAGAAATACTTCCCGGATCAGACCTTCGATCTGACGGCCAATGGCTGACGGGACCCCCGCCTCCCTGCTCGACCTAACCGGTCGGGTGGCCTGCGTGACCGGCGCGAGCTCCGGGCTCGGTCGGCGCGCGGCCAGTATTCTCGCGGCTGCGGGCGCCTCGGTGGTGGGTGTGGCCCGCCGGGCCGAGGCGCTGGCCGCATGGGAGGCCGAGACAGAAGGCCAGACCGCAAGCGTGGTCTGGGATGTGGCGGACCGCGAGACGCTGCCTGACATGGTCGAGGCGATCGCCGCGCCCTTCGGTGCGCCGGATATCCTCGTGCTGGCCGCAGGGATCAACAATCGCGAGCGGGCCGATGCAGTCACCGCCGCAGGCTGGGACCAGACAATCGCGCTGAACCTCACGGCGCCCTTCTTTCTGGCCCAGGCGCTGGTGCCGGCCATGTCCGAAAAGGGCTGGGGCCGGATCGTGAATTTCGCCTCGCTCCAAACGACCCGGGCCTTTCCGGGCGGCGTTGCCTATGGGGCAACGAAGGGCGGCATCGCCCAGCTCACCCGCGCCATGGCCGAGGCCTGGTCGGCGCAAGGGATCAACGCCAATGCCATCGGGCCGGGCTTTTTCCGCACCGAGCTGACCGCACCGGTCTTTGACAATCCCGCCCTGGCGCAGGAGCTTGCAGACAAGACCTGCATCGGGCGCAATGGAACGCCTGAGGATATAGACGGCCCGCTTCTGTTCCTGTGTTCCGACGCGTCGGCCTATGTCACAGGGCAGGTGTTGATGGTGGATGGGGGGTTCACGGCCAAATGAAGGCACTTGTTTACACCGGGGTTGAAGAGCTCGAGTTTCGCGACGTCGCGGATCCGACGCCCGCCGATGACCATCACCTTATCCGCATCGACAGTGTCGGGATCTGCGGGTCGGACATGCATGCCTATCTCGGGCATGATGAGCGTCGACCCGCGCCGCTGATCCTCGGCCATGAAGGTGCGGGCAAGATCGTCGGCGGGCCCCGCGACGGCGAGCGGGTCACGATCAACCCGCTGGTGAGCGACCCCACGAGCGCGGCGAGCCTCTCGGGGCGCGAGAACCTCTGCCCTTCGCGGCAGATCATCTCCATGCCACCGCGCGAAGGGGCCTTTGCCCAATACGTGCCCATGCTGGGGCGTAATCTGGTGACCGTACCGGACCATGTGAGCTTCGATCAGGCGGCCCTGGCCGAGCCCATGGCCGTCAGCTGGCACTCCGCGCGCCTTGGCATGGCCGCACTGCACGAGGCCGATCCGCGCAAGGCGCTGGTGATCGGGGGCGGTGCCATCGGGCTGGCCGCGGCCCTCGCGCTCAAGGCCATGGGCTGCGAAGAGGTGATCGTGGCCGAGCCCAATGCGGCCCGGCGCAGCTATCTCGAACTGCATTGCGACATGGAAACCGTGGCCGCCGCCGCGGAGCCTGCTCCGCTGGTGGTGGATGCGGTAGGCTATGCGGCCACGCGCAAGCTCGCCTCCGCCCTCGCGACGCCGGGCGGGGTCATCGTGCATATCGGGCTGGGTGAGGATGATGGCGGGCTCGATATCCGCCGCATGACCCTGCAGGAGATCACCTTCATCGGGACCTATACCTACACCGCCCAAGACTTTCGGGACACCTGCGCGGCCATGTTCGATGGCCGTCTGGGCGCGCTCGACTGGACAGAGACCCGCCCCCTTTCCGAGGGGGCTGCGGCCTTTGCCGATATCCGCGCGGGCCGCGTGCCCGCACCCAAGATCATACTCAAGCCGTAAAGAAAGACAGGAGACTTAGATGTCTGAAATCCCGCACCTTCTGGTCCACGAGCAAGCCGACAATGTCGGCGTCGTGGTGGTCGAGGGGCTGACCGCAGGCACGGATATGCTGTGCTGCATCACCCATGACAACTCGACCTTCCGCCTGACCGCGAAGCACGATGTGCCGATCGGCCACAAGGTCGCGCTCACCGACCTCAAGGCCGGCGACACGGCCATGAAATACGGCGAGGACATCGGCAAGATCATCGCCGATGTCGGCCAGGGCGAGCATCTGCACACCCACAACTGCAAAACGAAACGCTGGTAAGGAGCCACTGGAATGGCATCGAAATACTCCAATCTGACGATCAAGGGTTACCGGCGTGAAAACGGCCGGGTCGGCGTGCGCAACCACGTGATCATCCTGCCGGTCGACGATATCTCGAACGCGGCCTGCGAGGCTGTGGCGAACAACGTCAAGGGCACCATGGCGATCCCGCACGCCTATGGACGCCTGCAATTCGGCGAAGACCTCGAGACGCATTTCCGCACCATCATCGGCACCGGCGCCAACCCGAACGTCCACTCGGTCGTGGTGATCGGGATCGAGCCCGGCTGGACCAAGCGCATCGCCGATGGCATCCGCGAAACCGGCAAGGAAGTGGCCGAGTTCTCCATCGAGCAGAAGGGTGACTTCGAGACGATCCGCGCGGCCTCCTGGGCGGCGAAGGATTTCGTCCACAAGGCCACCGAGATGCAGCGCGAGGAATGCTCGATCAACGAGCTCTGGGTCTCCACAAAATGCGGCGAGAGCGACACGACCACCGGTCTCGGCTCCTGCCCCACGGTCGGCAACATGTATGACAAGCTCCTGCCCGAAGGGATCACCGGCTTTTTCGGCGAGACCTCCGAGATCACCGGCGCCGAGCATATCTGCCAGAAGCGTGCGATCAACGAAGAGGTCGGCGAGCGCTGGTACAAGATGTGGAAGGCGTATCAGGATGACGTGATCTTCGCGCATCAGACCGATGACCTTTCCGACAGCCAGCCCACCAAGGGCAATATCGAAGGCGGTCTGACCACCATCGAAGAGAAGGCCCTCGGCAATCTCGAGAAGATCGGCCGGACCTCGCAGTTCATCGACATTCTGGAGCCCGCAGAAGCGCCGAAATCCGGCAATGGCCTCTACTTCATGGACAGCTCCTCGGCGGCGGCGGAATGCGTCACGCTGATGGCGGCGGGCGGTGCGGTGATCCACACCTTCCCCACCGGACAGGGCAATGTGGTCGGCAACCCGATCGTCCCGGTGATCAAGATCACCGCCAATCCGCGCACCGTTCGGACCATGAACGAGCATGTGGATGTGGACGTCTCGGGCATCCTGCGCCGGGAGATGACCATCGACGAGGCGGGCGACGCGCTGATCGAAATGATCTGCCGCACGGCCAACGGTCGCAATACCGCCGCGGAGGCTCTCGGACACCGGGAATTCTCCATGACAAAGCTGTATCGGAGCGCTTAAAGATCAGGCGGGCGCGCGACTCATTTCGCGCGCCCGTTGGTTTTCTCGACGCCTGCCAGACAGGCGTCCCTACTTCCTGACAAGGACTCCGATGTCAGCTACAGAGACACTCTCGCTCGAGGCCGCGCGCGACCTTATGTTCCGGGCCTTTGCGGCCAATGGTGTCCCGGAAATCGCCGCGCGCAGCACTGCAAACGCCCTCGTCGCCGCTGAGGCCGAGGGCCAGGTTGGCCACGGGTTTTCCCGGCTCGAAGACTATGTGGCCCAGGCCCGCACCGGCAAGATCCAGGCCGAGGCGGAAATCACCGTGACCCGCCCTGCCCCGACGACACTCCTGGTGGATGCGGGCTTCGGGTTTGCCTACCCGGCCATGGCCCGCGCCCTGAGCGAAGGGATTGAGGTCGCACAGGAATTCGGCACCGCAGCCCTCGCGATCACGAACTCGCACCATTGTGGCGCGCTCTCGGTGCAGGTGGACCGGGCCGCGCGCGCCGGGCTCGTGGCGATGATGGTCGTCAATGCCCCCGCTGCGATTGCCCCCTGGGGCGCCAAGACGCCGCTTTACGGCACGAACCCCATCGCCTTTGCCACCCCCCGCGCCGGGGCGGATCCGCTGGTGATCGACCTGTCTTTGTCGGTCGTGGCCCGGGGCAAGGTCATGAATGCCAAGAAGGCCGGCAAGCCGATCCCCGAGGGCTGGGCCCTCGATGTGGAGGGCAATCCGACCACCGATCCCGAGGCCGCCCTTGCGGGCACCATGGTGCCTATCGGCGATGCCAAGGGCACGGCACTTGCGCTCATGGTCGAGATCCTCTCCGCCGTCATGACCGGCGCAACGCTCAGCGCCAATGCGGGCTCCTTTTTCACCGCCGATGGTCCGCGCCCCGGCGTCGGGCAGTTCATCACCCTCTATCGTCCGCCGGAAGGGGCTGAGGCCTTTACCGCCCGCCTGGAAACCCTGCTCGGCCATATCGAAGAGATGGACGGCGCGCGCCTGCCCGGCACCCGGCGTCTGGCGGCGATTGCCGCTGCGGAGGCCGAGGGCATCGCCGTCCCGCTGCACTATGTGGAAGGCGCCCGTCGCCTCGCCGGAGGTGCAGCATGACCCTCGAAGGCGGACAACCCGGCGCCAATGGCTGGGGCGCGCGCGCCATGGCCTTTGCCAATCTTCACGGGCCGGGCATCATGCTGGCCGTTCTGATCGCCCTGGCCAGCCGCTTCGTGGCGGAGCATTACGGTGCCCCGGCCATGCTCATGGCGCTGCTCTTCGGGATCGCGCTGAACTTCCTGTCCGAGACCGGACGGGCCGTGCCGGGCATCAATTTCGCCGCCCGCACCATCTTGCGCGCGGGTGTCGCCCTGTTGGGTCTGCAGATCAGCTTTTCCATGCTGGGCGATCTCGGCCTGCCCATCGTGGCGGCGGTGCTCGGCAGCGTCGTGGCCACCATCGCCTTCGGCATGCTGGTCTCGCGCTTTTTCGGCTTCCGCTATCGCTTTGCCTTCCTGTCGGCGGGCTCCGTGGCGATCTGCGGGGCCTCGGCTGCGCTGGCCATCGCGGCAGTGCTGCCCAAGGATGAACGCTCCGAGGACCGGCTGGTCTTTACGGTCGTGGGGGTCACGGTCCTCTCGACGCTGGCGATGATCCTCTACCCGATCCTCGTGCAGATGATGGGCATGGATGACAAGACCGCGGGCATCTTCCTTGGTGCGACGATCCATGACGTGGCCCAGGTGGTGGGCGCAGGCTTCTCGATCTCCGACACGGCGGGCGAAAACGCGACAATGGTCAAGCTCCTGCGCGTCGCCCTTCTGGCCCCCGTCGTCCTGACCGCGGCCATCGTGCTGCGCCGGATGGGCCAGTCCCCGGACGAGCCGGGCAAGGCCAGCAGCATCCTGCCAAGCTTTCTCATTGTCTTCGTGGTGCTCTGCACCCTCTCCTCCTTCTCGCTGATCCCGGCACCGGTGATCGAGATCTCGGGGGAAGCCTCGCGCTGGATGCTGCTTTCGGCCATCGGCGCCGTGGGGCTGAAGACCCGGCCCGCAGATATCGTCAATGTCGGCCTGCCCGCCGTCTGGCTTCTGCTGGCTGAAACCCTCTTTCTCGCAGGTCTGATCCTGCTCACCCTGACCTGGCTGGGACCCTGATCCCGGCGGGTCCCGTTCCGCGCCAGCAAAGGAGACCCCATGTACAGCAAGATCCTCGTCCCGGTCGAACTCGACCATGAAGACCTGATCCCACAAAAACTGGCGCAAGCCCGGGGCATGCTCTCGCCCGGCGGCGAAATCTTGGTGCTAACGGTGCTTGAAAGCGTCCCCGGCTATGTGTCAGAATTCGTCACACACAAGCCGCCTAACCACCTGACTGCCGAGGTGGAAGGCAAACTCAAAGCGCTTATCGGAGAGGCCGACGACGTGGCAATCCATGTTGGCACGGGGAAACCCGGCGTAGAAATCCCGCAATTCGCCGAAGATCATGGCTGTTCACTGATTATTGTGGGTAGCCATCGCCCCGGTATTCGTGATTATTTTTTAGGCAGCACCGCCGCACGAACGGTGCGCCGTGCAGCATGTTCGGTGATGGTGGTCAGACCAGACCCCGCATGACCGAAACAGGCTGACAACCGACAGGAATTCTCGAGTATCGAGATGATCAAGGGGCGCACTCAATAGCGCCCCATAACAGGGAGTAAGAACCAAAATGGGAATGACCAGAACCAAAGCGCTTCTGTCAGCCACCTGCGCCGCAGCCGTTGCTGCGGGATCCGCCCATGCGGCGGATATTGTGATCGGTGTGCCGAACTGGGCGTCGGTCAATGCAACTGCGCATGTTCTTGAGATCGTGATCGAGGAAAACCTCGGCCTCGACGTGGAACTGCAAAACGGCACGAACCCGATCGTCTTCGAGGCGATGGACAAGGGCTCCATGCATGCGCATCCCGAAGTCTGGATGCCGAACCAACAGAACCTGCACGACAAATACGTCAAGGAAAACGCAACCGTTGTCATGAACCAGCAGCCGGTTCAGGCCGAGCAGGGCATGTGCGTTCCGGCCTATATGGCTGAAGAGAACGGCATCAAGTCCATCGACGATCTGAGCGATCCGGACAAGATGGCGGTCTTTGACACTGATGGCGACGGCACCCCCGAGGTGTGGATCGGTGCACCGGGCTGGGCCTCCACCGTGGTCGAGAAGATCCGCGCCAAGTCCTATGGCTATGACCAGCTCTTTGAGCTGACCGAGTATGAAGAGACCATCGCCTACGCGAACCTCGCCAACGCGACCAAGGCCAAAGAGCCCTGGATCGGCTTCTGCTACAGCCCGCACTACATCTTCGTGACCCAGGATCTGCACGTGCTCGAAGAGCCGGCCCATGATCCGGCGACCTGGAACATCGTGCAGCCGACCGATGATCCGGACTGGCTCGAGAAGTCCATGGCCTCCACCGCGTGGAACGGTGCCACCCTGCACCTGCATTACGCCAAGGAGCTCGAGGAAGCCTATCCGGAAGTGGCAGCGATCTTCCGCAACTACCAGCTAACCGGCGACGATCTGAGCGCCATGGGCAAGGCCCTGGCGGTCGATAACCAGGATGCGGCGGAGTTCGCCCGAGCCTGGGTCGACGCCAACGAGGACACAGTCCTCAACTGGTTGAGCAACTAAGCCCTCCGATCACCTGGCCGTCGCGACACAATCGCGGCGGCCTTTTTGTTTTGCAAGACGGCCTTAGGGCATATCGGGGGACATCATGGAAGACACTGTCGTTAAACTGGACGGCGTGTGGAAGATATTCGGCGCTCAGGCAAGCGACGCCATGAAGGCGGTGCTGAGCGAGGGGCTCACAAAACCACAGGTTCTGGACCGCTTTAGCTGCGTGGTCGGTGTTCAGAACGCCACATTCGAAGTTTCACGCGGCGAGATCTTTTGCATCATGGGCCTGTCGGGCTCGGGCAAGTCCACGCTCGTGCGCCATATCAACCGGCTGATCGAACCGACCTCGGGCACGATCGAGATCATGGGACAGGACGTCTCCTCGATTTCAGAAAGCGAATTGCGCCGGATCCGCGCCCAACAGATCGGGATGGTGTTCCAGCACATGGCATTGATGCCGCACCGCTCTGTGCGCGAGAACGTCGCCTATCCGCTGGAAATCCGGAAAGTGCCCAAATCCAAACGCTGGGCCGTCTCGGACCATGCGCTGGGTCTGGTGAACCTGACCGGGTATGAGGACCGGCTGCCCAAGGAGCTGTCGGGCGGGATGCAGCAGCGGGTGGGCATTGCCCGCGCCCTGGCCTCCGACCCCGAGATCCTGCTCATGGACGAGCCGTTCTCGGCGCTCGATCCGCTGATCCGCCTTCAGCTGCAGGACCAGTTCAAGGCGCTGGTGGCCCAACTGAAGAAGACCACGCTCTTCATCACCCATGACCTGGATGAGGCGATCCGGATCGGCCATCGCATCGCCATCATGAAGGACGGTGTGATCGTGCAGATCGGCACCCCAGAAGAGATCGTCATGAACCCCGCCGACGACTATGTCCGCGAATTCGTGCAAGGCATCTCGAAACTCAAGCTGGTGAAAGCGAGCTCGATCATGCAGCCGCTCGAGAGCTATTCCGGCTCCCTCGACGGGGCGCCGCGGGCCGATCACGGGGCCGATCTCGACCAGCTGATCGATCTGGCGGTCACGACAGAACAACCGGTCGTCATCACCGATGGCGGCACCGATGTGGGGCTGGTGACGAAACCGCGCCTGCTGCGCGGCATTCAGGGGGGCAAAGATGAGTGATCCTGCAACAGAACTGAAGGTAACAGCCGCCTCGGATATCCAGGTCGATACCGATGCGCTGGACGCCTCCATCAAGGAATTCGCAGGCCCCAATGGCGACTATTACTGCCAGGCCTTCCACAAGATCCACGACAGCACGAGCCCGCTGCCCAACACGTTCAACAAGTGGGCGGCCCTGCTGGGTCCGCTCTGGTCGGCCTCGCGGGCGATCTGGGGGATGTTCTGGGCCTTCCTGATCCTCGAGATCATCGCCTGGGTCCAGATCGGGCGCGGCGCCTGGGGGAACCCGGGGGCGGAACTCTTTGAGCGGGCCGCCGGACAGCAGGCCCGGGCGCAGGAATTCCTCGACCGTGCCGCGGCCTCTACCGAACAGGCCGATATCGACCGGTTCGAACGGCTGGCCGACAATATCGGTCGGGCAGCACAGAACACGCTGGCACAGGCCGAGGCCGCCCAGGCCGAGACCACGGGCATCCTGATCACCGGTCTGGTCCTGCTGGTCGTGGTCAAGCTGATCCAGGGCTTCTATGCCAACCAAGTCTATGAAAAGCAGTATTCGCGCTGGCGGATCGACCCCGAGAGCACGGAAAGCGGTCAAAGCAACCGCAACTCGGCCCTTGGTGGCATTCTCACCCTCGCGATCGCACCGCTGATCATCTTCAAGTTCACCGCATCCCGGGCCCTGCCCTTCCTCGATGAATTCCCCGAGGAACAGGCCTCGGCCGTTTTCCTCGGCGAAGGAAACGGACGGCTCTTCTCGGCTCTGGCGAGCTGGATGGAGGCCAAGATCGACGCGGCGGCCCTTGGGGGCGCGGATGTGTTCGACGGTATCGTGGCCACCGTGCGCGCGGTTCTGGATGCGCTGACCGTGGCGCTGATCGACACGCCCTGGCCGGTGGTCATGGTGGTGATCTGCGTGGTGGCTTGGCGCTCTGCCGGTCCGCGCGTGGCGATCTTCACGGCGGCCTGTCTCGCCTATATCGCCCTGCTCGGCTATTGGGCCTTGGCGATGGAGACGGTGGCGCTGGTGGGCGCGGCTGTGATCCTCTGCGTGGTGATCGGCATTCCGCTCGGCATCTGGTTCGGCAAGTCACGCCGGGCCTACCGGATCGCGGAACCGGTGCTCGACCTGATGCAGACCCTGCCGGCCTTTGTGTACCTGATCCCGATCATCGCCTTCTTCGGCACGGGCAACCCGCCGGGCATTCTGGCCACGATCATCTTCGGAATGCCACCGGTGATCCGCCTGACCGCCCTGGGGATGCGCGGCGTGCCCGAAAGCATCAAGGAAGCCGCCGTGGCCTTTGGGGCCTCGAAATGGCAGCTCCTGAAGGATGTGGAGGTGCCGCTCGCGCTGCCCTCGATCATGACCGGGGTGAACCAGACCATCCTGATGTGTCTGTCCATGGTTGTGATCATCTCGCTGATCGGCGGCGGTGGTCTCGGCAAGGAGATCCTCGAAGCGCTGCAATTCGCCGCCAAGGGTCCGGGCCTGCTGGGGGGCTTTGCCATCCTCTTCGTGGCCATGGTCATGGACCGGATCGTGCAAGGTGCCTTCCGCCGCAAGGATCAGGAAGCCTGATAGTGGCGCGGGGCGGCCTGCGGGCCGCCCTGCCCCGCGCGCCCAACCCGGGCGCGCAGCCCGGACAGAAAAACACCGCTGCGCCCTTCGGCACAGCGGTGTTTCTTTTTTGACCCAGAGGCCTGTCCGGGGTTGGGGACGCAAGGGCGCGCTCCTCTACGCCGCTTGCATCCCCGTCCTCCCTGATCCTCCCTGACGGATCTCTTAGGCGCGCAGGCGCTCGTTCTTGGGATCCCAGAAGGGCATGTCCGAGACCACGGCGGCGACACGCTTGCCAAAGATCTCAACCTCCAGCGTGGTTCCGGTCTTGGCCGCGCCGGTTTCGATCATGGCAATCGCCAGCAGACCGCCCACACGGTGGCCATAGGCACTGCTGGTGGTCTCGCCCACCAGACGGTCCCCGTCCCAGACGAGCGACATATAGGGCGCGTCCTGGGGGCAATCCTCGAGCCGGAGCCCGACCGCCTGCTTGGCGACACCGCGCTGCTGCTCGGCAAGCAGGGCCGCGCGTCCCGGGAAGTCCTCCTTGGTGAGGTCGACGAACCGGTTCAGGCCAGCCTCAAGCAGGGAGTAATCCGTGGAGAGATCCCCTTTCCAGGAGCGGTAGCCCTTCTCGATCCGCATGGCGTTGAGCGCATACATCCCGAAGGGTTGTGCGCCCGCCGCCGTGACCGCGTCCCAGATCGCCGGGGCGTGCTCGATCGGGCAGTGGATCTCCCAGCCCAGCTCACCGGCAAAGCTCACACGGAAAAGGCGGCAGGGTTTGCCTGCGACCGTGCCTTCGAAGCTGCAGGTCAGCCATTTGCCGCTCAGGTCATGGCCTTCGGTGAGCGGCGCGAGGATCTCGCGCGCCTTGGGACCGGTGACGAGCAGGCACTCGGACTCTGCCGTGACGTCTTCGACTTTGATCCCCTCGGGCGCCTGGCGCCAGAGCAGCTCGGCATCATGCCATTGAGCAAAGGCCGCGGTGATCAGGTTCACCTCGGTCTCGGACACCACCGTCACGGACATCTCGGTCACGATCCGACCACGGCTATCGGCGAAATAGGCCAGTCCGACGCGGCCCGGGCTCGGCAGCTTGGAGGCCGTCAGGCTGTCCACATAGTCCCGCGCGCCGGGGCCGGTGACCCGCATGCGGCTGAAGCCGGAGATGGCCAGCACGCCGCAATTGTCCCGCACGGCCGCGCATTCCTCTTCGACGCGCTGCTGCCAGGGGCCGTCACGCTCCCAGGTTTCGGTTGCGGCCTCGGAGGTGTCGTCGCCGTCCTTGGCGAACCAATTGGCCCGTTCCCAGCCGTTATAGGCGCCGAACTGCGCGCCCGCCCCTTCGAGACGGGAATGCAGCGGGGACAGGATCTTGTTGCGTCCGGCGGGCCATTCATGATGCGGGAAATGCATGGCGTATTCGTGGCCATAGGTCTCCAGCGCCTTGGCGCGGCTGAAGCTCTCATCGGCGCAGCCGGTGTAGCGGCGCGGATCGACGGCCCACATATCCCACTCGGTCTCGCCCTCGGTGATCCACTCGGCCAGCACCTTGCCGGCACCACCGGCCTGCACGATCCCGAAGGTAAAGGCATGGGCTTCGAACGCGTTGGGCACGCCGGGCATGGGTCCGATCAGGGG
Organism: Dinoroseobacter sp. S76; assembly: GCF_049801095.1. Lineage (NCBI taxonomy): Bacteria > Pseudomonadati > Pseudomonadota > Alphaproteobacteria > Rhodobacterales > Roseobacteraceae > Dinoroseobacter > Dinoroseobacter sp. S76. The sequence goes on from NZ_JBNAGH010000002.1 coordinate 784,275, forward strand.
CAGGCCATCGGGCGCATAGGGGATGGGGCCGTTGATGACCCGGCCCACGCCGGAGGCGCCGAGAAGGGGCACCCGCTCCATCGCGTCCTCGATATACCACTCGAGACGGTCGAGATCGTCCGGATAGAGCTGGAAGCTGAAGTCCTCGGGCATCGGGTCATCTTCGGTGATCCAATGGGCCTTGCAGTTGCGCTCATAGGGCCCGAGGTTCAGGCCATACTTGTCCTGCCGCAGGTAATACGAGCTGTCCACGTCGCGGATCATCGGCAGCTTGCGGCCGTTCTCCTTGCTCCAGGTTTCGATCTCGGCCACGGGCTCGGTCAGGAAATACTGGTGGGACATCACGGTCACCGGCACGTCGCGACCGCCAAACGGACGGAACCACTCGCCGATGCGACGCGCGTAGTAGCCACCGCAGTTCACGACGAACTCGCAGCGGATATCGCCCTTTTCGGTGTGGACAATCCACTCATTGCCCTCGCGGCTGACGCCGGTTGCGGGGGTGAAACGGTGGATCTGACCGCCGAGCTCGCGCGCGCCCTTGGCCATGGCCTGGGTCAGCTGCGCGGGGTCGATATCGCCATCAAGCTCATCCCAGAGACCACCGGCCAGATCATGGGTCTCCATGAACGGGTAGTAGTCCTGCATCTCCTTGGGGGTGAGCATCTGCATCTCAAGACCCTGATACCGGGCCATGGAGGCGACGCGCTCGAACTCCTGCATGCGGGTCTTTGTGTGCGCCAGACGCAGGGCGCCGGTCACATGATAGTTCATCGGGTAGTCGACCTTGTCGGCCAGCCCGCGATACATCTCCAGCGAGTAGCGCTGCATGTTCATCACCGCCCAGGAGGACGAGAAGTTCGGGCAGTTCCCCGCCGCGTGCCAGGTCGAGCCGGCGGTCAACTCGTTCTTTTCGAGCAGGACGCAATCGGTCCAGCCCGCCATCGCCAGATGGTACAAAGAGGAGACGCCAACGGCGCCCCCTCCAATGATCACAACACGGGCTGTTGTCGGAAGCTCACTCATCTTTCGCCTCTTTAGTGCTGGCCAAAGACGCGGGTCAGCGCGCCATCGACCGCATCGGTGATTTCGTCGATATCATCTGCGCTCGCGATCAGAGCGGGGCTGAAGCAGAGCGTGTTGTTGAACCCGGGCAGCGAGCGGTTGGTCGCCCCGATGATCACGCCCTGGGCCATGCAGTCGCCCACGACCGCCTGCACCTTGGCCTCGGCAGCGGGCTCCTTGGTGATCCGGTCCGCGACCAGTTCGGCGCCACAGAAGAGGCCCTTGCCGCGAATGTCGCCGATCACCCGGTGCTTTTCCATCAGGGTGGCGAGATTGCCCATCAGACGCTCATGCATCGCGTTGGTGTTCTCGAGCAGGTTCTCTTCCTCGATGATCTTCATGTTCTCGATCGCCGCCGCCGGACCGGCCGTGCAGCCCCCGAAGGTCGAGATATCGCGGAAGTAATCGAGCGGCGCGCCGGGTTCGGATTTGAACATCTCGAACACCTTCTCGGTGGTCACCATGCAGGAGATCGCCGCATAGCCCGAGGCGACGCCCTTGGCCATGGTCACGAAATCGGGCTCGATCCCGTATTGCTGATAGCCGAACCAGGTGCCTGTGCGCCCAAGGCCGCAAACCACTTCGTCGATATGCAGCAGCACGTCATACTTGCGGCAGATTTCCTGCACGCGCTGCCAGTAGCCTTCGGGCGGGGTGATGACGCCGCCGCCCGCCGTGACCGGCTCAAGGCAGAGGGCGCCGACCGTGTCCGGGCCCTCGCGGAGGATGACTTCTTCGATGGCATCGGCAGCCCGCTCGCCGTAATTTTCGCAATCCCACTGGGCGCGGTACTCGAGGCAATGGGGCACTTCCACGAAATCCGGGGCGAAGGGGCCGTATTGCGCCTTGCGCTCCCACTGGCCGCCCGCCGACATGGTCGCCAGAGTCGAGCCGTGATAGTCCCGCTCGCGGTAGAGGATCTTGGTCTTCCGGCCGCCATGCACCTTGTGGGCGATCTGGCGGACCATTTTGAACGCCTTCTCATTGGCCTCGGAACCGGAGCTTGCATAGTAGACGCGGCTCATGCCCGGCATCTTGTCGATCAGCATTTCCGAGAAGGTCGCGCCGGGGATGGTGCCCAGCGAGTTCGAGAAGAAGCACATCTGCATCAGCTGGTCGCGCACCGCATTGGCGATCCGCTCGCGGCCATAGCCAACATTCACGGTCCATAGACCGCCGGAGACCGCATCCAGATGCTCCTTGCCCTTGGCGTCCCAGACGCGCAGGCCCTTGCCCTCGACGATGATCCGCGGATCCACGGATTCGAAGGGCTTGTGGTTCATCAAGTGGTGCCACTGATGGGCGCGATCCGCTTCGATCACGTGGCTCAGGTCGTTCGGCGCAACATGCGTGGTCATCGGAAAATCCTGTCGGTGAGAGGACGCGCAAAATGCGCACTGACGAGAGCCTGCCGAGACAGACTGCGGAGCGATAGGGCCAGGTTGCGCCGGCCTATAAGGCCAGAAGGGGATCGTTGTCGGGGTCTGGTGTGGAAAAGGGCGAAGATAAAGGCTTTGGCACCAACGCTGGCCCTGAGGCCAGATTTGCGCCATGATAAGTCCAGAATGGATCTGCTGCCCGAAACCTTTGCCTTCGACCCGGATGGGGAAGGCACCCATCAACACCGGATTCGCCGGCTGGTCGTGGATGGGATTCTGTCCGGACGCTTCCAGCCCGGAGACCGGATGCCATCGAGCCGTGGCCTCGCCAAGCAGATCGGGGTGAGCCGGATCACCGTGACCATCGCCTATACGGATCTGGTGGCCGATGACTATCTCGTCTCGCGCGGGCGTTCCGGCTATTTCGTCTCGGAAACCGCGCCCATGGCGCCGAGCCTCGCCCAGAGCCGCAAGAGCTATGAGAGCGTGGTGGACTGGTCCCGCCTTATGTCCCATCGCGAGACCGCGCGGGACCGGATCGCGCGTCCGGTGGATTGGCAGACCTACCCCTACCCCTTCCTCTATGGCCAGACCGACCCGACTCTGTTCGACCATCAGAACTGGCGGATCTGCGCAGTGGAGGCGTTGGGGCGGCGCGAATTCGACAGCCTGACCGCGGATCACTACGAAAGGGACGATCCAAAACTGGTCGAGTATATCCAGCGCCATATTCTGCCCCGGCGCGGGATTGCGGCACGCCCGAACCAGATCCTGATCACCATGGGCGCGCAGAACGCCCTGTGGATCTGCGCGCAGCTTTTGCTGACCCAGCGGCGCCGCGCAGTGCTCGAGAACCCGGGCTATCCAAGCCTGCGCCAGATCCTCGGTGACACGCGCTGCCATATGGAAAGCGTGGATATCGATGCCGAGGGGTTGCCGCCCGAGAACCTGCCCGAGGCACTCGACGTGCTCTTTACGACGGTCAGCCATCAATGCCCCACCAACGCCGCCATGCCGCTCGCCCGCCGCAAGGAACTGTTGAAGAAGGCGGCGGAAGGCGGCTTTGTCATTGTCGAGGATGACTATGAGTTCGAGCTGGGCTTCGGGCGGCCCGTGACCCCCTCGCTCAAGGCCTTGGACACCCATGGCTCGGTGATTTACGTGGGATCCTTCTCGAAATCGCTCTTTCCGGGCCTCCGGCTCGGCTATCTCGTGGCGCCCGAGGCGTTTGTCTCTGGCGCAAGGCGGCTCCGGGGCACGATCCTGCGCCACCCGCCGGGCCTCATTCAGCGGACCACGGCGAACTTTCTGTCGCGCGGCCATATCGAGGCGCAGGTCAACCGGATGCGCAAAACCTATGAGCAGCGCCGCCGGGTGATGGAAGAGGCGATCACCGAAACCGGGCTGATCATCGCCTCGCCGCCGATGGATGGGGGCTCCAGCCTGTGGATGCGCGCGCCCGATCACGTGGACACCGAAGTGCTGGCTCAACAGCTCCACAGCCGGGGCGTGGTCATCGAACCGGGGGCCGCGTTTTTTGACCCGGCACGGCGGCACAAGAACTTCTACAGGCTGGCCTATTCTTCGATTCCCGCGGACCGGATCCCGCAAGGCATTCGCATGATTGCCGACGGGATTGCGCAACTGGACTGATATGGCCTGATCATCTGGCCCTATGAGCTTGGTCCGTTCCCGACCAAATTGCGGCCAATCCTGTCGCAGGTGCGACAGCCATCATGAGGGAGATAACCATGCAGATGACGACCGAAGAAGCATTCGTGAAAGTGCTCCAACGCCATGGGATCTCCCATGCCTTCGGGATCATCGGCTCGGCCATGATGCCGATCTCGGACCTGTTCCCGCAAGCGGGCATCACCTTCTGGGACTGCGCCCATGAAGGCTCCGCCGGGATGATGGCCGACGGCTTCACCCGCGCCAGCGGCAAGATGTCGATGATGATCGCCCAGAACGGTCCGGGCATCACCAACTTCGTCACCGCCGTGAAAACCGCCTATTGGAACCACACGCCGCTCCTCTTGGTCACGCCTCAGGCGGCCAACAAGACCATCGGTCAGGGCGGTTTCCAGGAAGTGGAGCAGATGGCTCTCTTCCGCGACATGGTCGCCTATCAGGAAGAAGTGCGCGACCCGACCCGTGTCGCCGAGGTGCTGACCCGCGTGATTTCGAAAGCCAAAACGCTTTCCGGCCCGGCGCAGCTGAACATCCCGCGCGACTACTGGACCCAGATCGTCGATATCGAGATCCCCGATCCGATCGAATTCGAGCGCTCCCCGGGCGGCGAGACCTCCGTGGCGCGCGCTGCGGCCCTGCTCTCCGAAGCCAAGAACCCGGTGATCCTCAACGGCGCGGGCGTGGTCCTCTCCGAGGGCGGCATCGCGGCAAGCCAGGCCCTGGCCGAGCGTCTCGATGCGCCGGTCTGCGTCGGCTACCAGCACAATGACGCCTTCCCGGGCTCCCACCCGCTCTTTGCCGGGCCGCTTGGCTATAACGGCTCGAAAGCGGGCATGGAACTGATCAAGGAAGCCGATGTGGTCCTTGCCCTCGGCACCCGTCTGAACCCGTTCTCGACCCTTCCCGGCTACGGCATGGAATACTGGCCTGCAGACGCCAAGATCATTCAGGTCGACATCAACCCCGACCGGATCGGCCTGACCAAGAAAGTCAGCGTCAGCATCGTCGGCGACGCCGCCAAGGCCGCCAACGGGATCCTGTCGCAGCTCAGTGACGGCGCTGGCGATGCCGGTCGCGCCGAGCGCAAGAACCGGATTGCCGAGCTGAAGTCCCGCTGGGCCCAGCAGCTGAGCTCCATGGACCACGAGGATGACGATCCCGGCACCTCCTGGAACGAGCGGGCGCGCAGCGCCAAGCCCGACTGGATGAGCCCCCGCATGGCATGGCGTGCGATCCAAGCCGCCCTGCCCCGCGAAGCGATCATCAGCTCGGACATCGGCAATAACTGCGCCATCGGCAACGCCTATCCGAGCTTCGAACAGGGCCGCAAATACCTTGCCCCCGGCCTCTTTGGGCCCTGCGGCTACGGCCTGCCGGCGATTGTCGGCGCCAAGATCGCCTGCCCGGATGTCCCCGTGGTTGGCTTCGCAGGTGACGGCGCTTTCGGCATCGCGGTGAACGAGCTGACGGCCATCGGGCGCGGCGAGTGGCCGGGCATCACCCAGATCGTCTTCCGCAACTACCAGTGGGGCGCGGAAAAGCGGAACTCCACCCTGTGGTTCGACGACAACTTCGTGGGCACCGAGCTCGACGAGGAAGTCAGCTACGCCGGCATCGCCAAGGCCTGCGGCCTCAAGGGTGTCGTGGCCCGCACCATGGATGAGCTCACCGAGGCGCTGAACACCGCCATCAAGGAGCAGATGGAGAGCGGCACCACGACCCTCATCGAAGCGATGCTGAACCAGGAGCTGGGCGAGCCCTTCCGTCGCGACGCGATGAAGAAGCCGGTCAGCGTGGCCGGGATCTCGGCCGACGATATGGTTCCGCAGGACGCCTGAGCCATGACTGGGACGCACCCGGACGATCTGATCCTTGTGGTCAATGCCGGGTCGTCCTCGATCAAGATCGCCCTCTTCGACGGGACCCTGTCGGAGAGGCTCTCAGGCGCGGTTGAAGCCATTGGCGGCGACGCGGTTCTGAAGATCGGCGATACGAAACACGCGATGGCGCTGCCCGACCATGGGGCGGCGCTCTCGGCCATTCTCGACGCGCTGAAGGCGCGCGGGATCTCACCCGAAGACTTGCGGGCCGTGGCGCACCGGGTGGTCCATGGTGGCACGACCCTGACCCGGCCCCTGCGCGTGACGCCGGAAACCCGGGCGGAGATTGCCCGCTGCATCCCGCTGGCGCCCCTGCACAATCCCCATAACCTCGCAGCGATCGATACGCTCTCGGCGCTGGTGCCCGAACTGCCCCAATGCGCGAGCTTTGACACGGCCTTTCACGCCACCGCCCCTGAGGTCGCCCAGCGCTACGCCCTGCCCGCGATTGCCGAGACCGAGGGCCTGCGCCGCTACGGCTTCCACGGTCAAAGTTACGCGGCCATGGTTTCGGGATGGGAGGAGGTCACCGGCACCCCCCTTCCCCAGCGCCTGCTGGCGCTGCATCTGGGCAACGGCGCCTCGATCTGTGCGATCCGCGACGGACGCTCGGTCGCCACGACCATGGGCTATTCGCCCCTCGACGGGCTGACCATGGGCACGCGCTGCGGTGCGATTGACGGCAACGCCGTGCTGACCCTCGCCGACCGGGTCGGGATCGAGCCTGCGCGCAAGGTTCTGAACAATGAAAGCGGGCTGAAGGGCCTCTCGGGCGGGTTGACGGATATGCGCGCCCTGCTCGCGGATGAGGCTGAGGACAGCCAATTCGCGGTAGAGCATTTCTGCTACTGGGCGCAGCGCCATGCGGGCTCGCTCATGGCGGCCATGGGCGGTCTGGATGCGATCGCCTTCACCGGCGGGATCGGCGAGAACGCGACCGAGATCCGCGCGCGGATCGTGGATGGGCTCGGCTGGGCCGGGGCTGAGATCGCGCCGGAGGCCAATGCCGCCGGACAGACCCGCCTCCACCCGGAGGGCGCGGCTTGTGGGGTCTGGATCATCAAGGCCGAGGAGGAGCGGATGCTCGCCGCCGACGCCCTGCGCGTGCTCGAAACCGAGACCGCCTAGCGCAGCACCGAGAGGACCCAGGCCGCATGCTCCGCCAGGAGCTGCGTCGCGGCCTGGTCAAAGCCCGCGATGATCGCGGGTTCGTCCAGGGATGGCAGCAGCGCCCGCGTCGAAAAGCTCCGCGTGCCGAGAATACGGACATCGCGTTCGCGCACCACGCGGGAAATCAGGCGCAGCTCGACCGCGCCGGTCTCGCCATCGGGCGCGACCTCGGCCTGAAAATCCACCAGCTCCGTCAGCAGGGCCACATCGCCCCCGATCCCAAGCGGCGTGCGGCCCACATAGCGCAGCGCCTGGGTCTGCTCGAGGCTGCGCAGCATCAGGGTCTGCAGCATCACCGGGGTCGTCTCGCTCCACCGAATGCCCGGCAGGTACTGCGCCTGGAGCGGATCGGGACGGATCATGATCCGGTCGGTCTGCAGCGCGCCGCTGGTCGTCGGCTCCTCGATCACCAACTCGAGCCCGAGGGATCGGCCTGCGGGCGCGATCTCGGGCGCGCGCAGCTCATAAACCTCCAGCGTCTTGGAGGCGTCGCTGATCGCACTGATCGCCGAGCAGCCCGACAGGGCGAGGGCCAGCCCGAGGCCGAGCGCGGCGGTGCGGAACATCTGCGGTCGGGCCATGGTCATCTCCTGAATTCCGGGGCGTTCTGGTCGAAGAAGAACCGGGTCGGGTTGCGTTCGAGCTGGAGGGTCAGCTGGTCGAGATTGCGGATCAGCACCCGCGCGTCCTGCGCCAGCCGGGTATAAAGCGGTAAGGCGGTTTCCGTGAACTCGGCCACATCCGGAGCAGAGGTCTCCGTTAATGACTGGAGCGCGGCAAAGGCCTCCGCCGCTGCGGCACTGGCCACGCGCAAATCGCCGGAGATCTCGGGCAGCTCATCCGAGACCTGATCCACCGCACCGGTCAGCGCATCTAGCGTCGCCTCCACCGAGGCGAAGATGCCCGAGAGTTCTGTGTCCAGAACCCGGTCGGCGGAGGTGAAGGCGGCCTCGGCAGCGAGCATGGCCTGATCGCCAATCTCCAGCGCCTCGTTGAACTCAGTCAGGGTCTCATTGGCATTGCGGAAGGTCAGCGAGACATCCGCCAGCGTGGTCTCCGCCAGCGCCACCAGAGTATCCGTGCCCGCCGCAGCGGAGGAAAGGTCAGCACCCACTTCCGCGATCACGCGGGTGGCGGTGGCGGTGGCACTGCGCACATCCGCGACGATCGCGGGCAAATCCACAGTGGCCGCCGCGTTCAGCGCCGCGAGCGCCTGATTGGCCGTGGCGACCATGGTGCGGGTCTCGGCGACGAGCGGCGCGCCCTCCTCTTCGATCAGCCCGTCAATCCGGCGCACGGCAGTGCTCACATCCGTGCCGGTGGTCTCAAGCGTTGCGACCAGACGTTCGACGGCCACGATGGTTTGCGCAAGCTCCTCAAGCCGCGCAGTGGCCTCGGCCCCGGTGCCGCCCGCCGTGGCCATCAGCGTTTGCGCCTCGGCGCTCAGGGCTTCGGCATCCGCGCGCAGCTCATCCATCAGAAGGCGCGCCGCCTCAGTCGCCGTGACCAGATCCTCGGCCACATAGGTCTCGGCGGTCCCGAGGCTCGATTGCAAAGTGACCAACGTGTCGGAGCCTTGGGAGACGAGCCCCTTCGTTTCCTCCGCCAGCGAGCCAATCGACAAGAGCGTCGTATTCGCCGAGGACAGCACATCCGTCAGCTCGCCAGACAGGGTCGTGAGCGTCGTGTTGAAGCGGCTGATCTCATCGGCGAACTGGGTCACCGTGTCGGCCATGCCGGTCAGGTTCTGCAGGGAGTCGAGGAAATCCTCCGACGCGGTTTCCGCATTCTCGAGGATATTGCGCACCAACTCCCGGTTATCGTCGGAGAAGAGCGAGCGGATTTCCTGCACAATCTCCAAAGACCCGGTGAGGATCTGCGGCGCCTCCTCCGACAGGGTCTGCAGGATTGAACGTCCGGCGGTGATCTCGGGGATCGGCTCCCCGGAAGCCACGGTCAGCAGGGGCGCATCGGGCGTGCCCGCATCGATCCCGACGAAGGAGACCCCCGTGACCCCCTGCGCTTCGATGGTCGCGACACTATCCACCCGCACGGGCGTGTCCGCATTCACCTCGATCCGCACCCGGATCGTGCCATCCTGATCGGGCGAGAGCCGCACATCCACCACCTGCCCGACGGGCAATCCGCTGAAGCGCACATCGGAGGCGTTGCTCAGCCCCGAAACGCTCGGGAAGTTGATGTCGTAATAGGCGAATTGCTTGTCCAGTTCGACCCGCGCGAAGAACAGGAAGAACGCCATGATGCCGAGGATACCCGCAAGGGTGAACGCCCCGATCAGGATGTAATTGCCGCGCGTTTCCAATCTCAGCCCTCAATTTGGTCCTGGCGCGCGTCCAGCGTGTCCTGTGCCGCGCGCGCCCGAGGGCCGTGAAAATACTCGTGCACCCAAGGGTGGTCCACATCCATCATCTCTTGCATGGTCCCGGTGATCAACACCTTGCGCTCCGCCAGCACTGCAATCCGGTCGCACGCCGCGTGCAGCGTGTCGAGATCATGGGTCACCAGAAACACTGTCAGGCCCAGCACATCGCTGAGGCCCCGGACAAGCGTGTCGAAATCCGCCGCCCCGATCGGGTCGAGCCCGGCGGTGGGCTCGTCGAGAAAGACGATCTCAGGATCGAGCGCCAGCGCCCGGGCCAGTCCGGCCCGCTTGCGCATCCCGCCCGAGAGCTCGGATGGGTATTTGTCCCCGGCAATCGGCGGCAGCCCCACCATCGAGATCTTGAGGTTCGCCAGCGCCCGCCGATCCTGAGGCGCCAGTCCAGGCACGGCGCGCAGGGGCACCTCAACATTCTCCCGTACGGTCAGGGACGAGAACAAGGCACCATCCTGGAACATCACGCCCCAGCGGGTCTCCAGCGTGGACCGCGTCTCCTCATCGGCCGTCAGCACATCGACGCCCAGCACCTCGACCCGCCCGGCTGCGGGCCGCTGCAACCCGGCGATGGTGCGCAGCAGCACCGATTTGCCGGTGCCCGAGCCGCCGACCACCCCGAGGATCTCCCCCCGCCTGATGTCGAGATCGAGATTGTCATGGACCACATGGCTGCCGAACTGGTTCCGGATGCCCCGCAGGCGAATGACGATATCCGTGTCCGATCCCGGCGCCATGCTCAGATCCCCAGCTGCGCAAAGAAGATCGAGAAGGCCGCGTCGGTCACGATGACGGCGAAGATCGCCGCGACCACCGCGCTGGAGGTCATGCGCCCGAGGGATTCCGCATTGCCCTTGACCTGCATCCCCGCATGGCACCCCACAAGCCCGATGATCACCGCAAAGAACGGCGCCTTGATTACGCCCACGGTCAGGTGACTGATATCGGTCCCCTCCATCAGGCGGACCACAAACATCTGCGGCGAAATACCAAGCTCGACCCAGCTCATCAGCGCGCCGCCAAGCAGGCCCGAGAGGTTGGCGATGATCCCCAGGATCGGCAGGGTAATCAGCAGCGCGAGGATCCGCGGCACAAAGAGCAGCATCACCGGGTCGAGCCCGAGAGTGCGCATGGCGTCGATCTCTTCGCGCATCTTCATGGAGCCGATAGCCGCCGTGAAAGAGGAAGCCGTCCGCCCCGCCACGATGATCGCCGTCAGCAGGATGCCAAGCTCACGCAGGATCGAGATCGCGATCAGGTCGACGACGAAAACCTCGGCCCCGAATTGCTGCAGCTGGCTCGCGCCCTGAAAGGCGAGCACGACGCCGATCAGAAAGGCCATGAGGGCGACGATGGGGACGGCTTTGACGCCCACCTCTTCGCAATGATGGACGAGCGGGGTCAGCCCGAACTCGCGCGGATGGCGCAAGGCGCGCAGCAGCCGCGAGAGGAACATGCCGAAATAGCCCAGCAGCCCGGCAAGGTAGCCAAAGGCCTCGGCCACCCGCTTGCCCACGAGGGCGACACGGTCCAGAAGGCTCAGCTGCTTGGCCCCCTCCGACGTCTCCGGCGCGGGCATCGCCTTGGTCACACTGGTCAGAAGCGCCATCACATCGTCCCGCGCGCCAGCAAGGCGCATCTGATGCCCGGCCTCCTGCATCCGCTGGTGCAACCGCGCCAGCATCCAGGCCCCCGCCGTGTCGATCCGGGCGACCCCTGCAAGATCGATCGTGAGCTTGCCCGCCGGGATGCTCTCCGTCTGACGAGTAAGTTCCGAGACCGCATAGACCGTCACATCCCCGGAGAGCACCACATGGGTCCCGCCTTCCTGCGGCGTCATCGAGAGACGCGCCGGGCGCGGGGCCGTTGCGGTCGCCGGGGTCTCAGGGGGCGCGGAAGCGGGCGTGGCCAAGGGCTGGTTCACTCGAGTTCACGGGTTGCGTTCCCTGAGCGGTACCGGACATCCTCAGGCTTGTCACGACCCCGTGGCGCCGGGGACGCGCGGTCACGCAGGTCGCTGCAGGTCGAGATCCGTGGGCGAGAGCCCCACCCGCTTCATCCGGCGGTACAGCGTGGCCCGGCTCACCCCAAGCGCGCGGGCCGCTGCCGAGGCATTGCCCCCGGCCCGGATCAGGGCGGTTTTCAGGGCCGCGTATTCGGCCTTTTCAAAACCTGACCGCTCCCGGTCCTGCCCCAGCGTGTCGTGAAGCGGCCGCGGCGCCAGCGCCCCGCGAAGCTGCAACCCGAAGTTTCGCCGCGCGCCATGGGTGGCGCCAAGAACGATGTCATCCGCATCCACCGCCAGGAAACCAGAGCGCAGGGATTGCGGATCCGCGAGCACCATCCGCGCGTTCGGAAAGGCCGTCTGAAACAACACCAGCTCGATCTGCTGTGCCGTGTGCTGGACCAAGGCCCCGATCATCTCGTTCGCCACGGGGCTCTGCGCCTCTCGCGCGGAAGAGACATCGACCACGGCCAGGAGATCCCCCTGCGCCCCGTGGATCGGCGCGCTGAGGCAGGTCATGGCAATGTTGCGGGCCGAGAAGTGCTCGTCGCGGTGAATGGTCAGGGGCCGCTCTTCGCTCAGGCAAGTGCCAATGCCATTGGTGCCTTCGGCCGCCTCGCTCCAATCCCCACCGGAAACGAGACCGACCGCATCAAACACCTCCGCGTCGGCCATGTGGTAGCGGTGATCGAGGATGCGCCCCTTGTGATCGGCCAGCAGCACAACACAGCCCGCGTGCTGCACCGCCTGTGTCAACTGATCGAGGGAGTTGCCTGCCGCTCGGAGCAGTTCCTCCTGCTGGGCCCGCAGGTCGGCGAGATGCCGGGCGGCGAGACGCTCGGGACGCTGGCGCCGGGAGGGATCCAGATGATGGGTCTGCATGGACCGCGCCCAAGAGGCCGCCAGTCGCGACCGCGCCGAGGCGCCGTTTTCCACCGTTTCCATGACATGCAGCGCATGCGCGTCGAAATTGCAGCCCATTACCCCCTCCATGACCCGCTTTGCGGCGTCCCGGGCCCCAGATCGGGTGCCCGCCCCCTTTGAAGACGCCTTCGATCTCTTGATACACCCGGTTCGAGCTACACCCCATGGGGCCTTGGTCGTGGTTTTGCACAGAACCAAGAGGATTTTTGCCGCAGAACGGGATGCAAAACCGCGATTTGGCGGCTTCCAAGCCCTGGGCGCAGATTTCTTTCGATTTTTTTCTGTCACATTGGCTGTGACTTTTGCCCCCCTCAGCCCTCTCTGTTGGAAACATCACCGGGATGTGAGGGAGTGTGTCCGGGTAAGACTCTGAAACCACGCAGCTTTCCGGAAACCCTCGAACACCCCGCGCAGAAGGCCTGATCGCGGGAGCGTGATGTGCGTCAGCGCGCAACAACCTCTCGCATCATCGCCATTTCATTCCGAGCCCCCCCGACCCAAATCCATCTCATCGGCAGCGACACACACCGCCGACACACACAACACCGCGGCTCGCAACGCACAAACAGGCCGCGCAACACACTGAAAGGACTACTGAAATGAAACTCGCTCTGACCTCCGCCCTCGTGATCGCCCTGACCGCTCCGGCCTTCGCATCCTCCCAGCTCGAGCGTCAGCTCGGCGTCGAGCCCGGCGTCTACAGCTTCTCCGAACTGGCCGCCATCAAGGGCAGCTACGACACCGATAACGGCTACAACATCGCCCCCCGCGGCGACGTGGTCTCGACCCAGTCGGTCGGCATCTCCCCGGCCCATGCACAGCTGGCCGCGACCCTGGGCGTGGACGCGAATGACTACAGCTTCGCCGAGCTGGCCAACATCAAGGGCAGCTTCGACACGGACAACGGCTACAACATCACCGAGCGCGGTGGCGTCGTCTCGACCCAGTCCGTGGGCGTCTCCGGCGCAGCCGCACAGCTGGCCGCAAGCCTGGGCCTCGACGCGACCGAGTACAGCTTCGCCGAGCTGGCCGCGATCAAAGGCGCCAAGGGTTCTCCTAACGAGTAATCCTTAACATCCCCC
>NZ_JBNAGH010000003.1:0-574273 GCF_049801095.1 Dinoroseobacter sp. S76
GCCGAGCTGGCCGCGATCAAAGGCGCCAAGGGTTCTCCTAACGAGTAATCCTTAACATCCCCCAAACCCCCGCCCGGATACCTCCCAACGGGCGGGGAGCCCCCCAGACACAACGCCCGGTCCCTCCCGTCCGGGCCGCCCACGCGACAAAAGCACCCGTCCCCGACAGCCCCCCAACGGACCCCTGACACGGACAAAATCCCCAGGTGCGTCGCGAAGGACCGGCCCCCCAAAGTCCAGGGGGCCGGTCACCCTAACCACCCTCACGAACGCAAAAAGAAACCGCGCTCCAGTCCCCCGGAGCGCGGTTTTTTCGTCGTGTCACGCGAGGCGTTGACCTCAGGCTTCAGCTTCCGCCTCGCCCTCGTCGCCTTCGGCTTCCTCAGCGTCATCCGCAGAGCGCAGGCCGGACGGTGCCTGGATATTCGCGATCACGAAATCCCGGTCGATGGTCGGCTTGGCGCCTTCGGGCAGGCTGACAGAGCTGATCGTGACGGTGTCGCCGATCTCCAGACCGGAGAGGTCCACGGTGATGCTCTCGGGGATATCGCCCGCGGTCACAACCAGTTCCACTTCCGGGCGCACAACGGTCAGAACGCCGCCGCGCTTGATGCCGGGGGCTGCGCCCTCGTTCACGAAATCCACGGGGATGAACAGGTTCACCTTCGAGGTCCGACGCAGACGCATCAGATCCAGGTGAGTGGGCAAGTCCTTGACCACATCCCGCTGCACACCGCGGCAGATCACGCGCACATCTTCTTGCCCTTCAACCTGCAGGTTGAACAGGGTGGACATGAAGCGGCCCGCCTTCAGGCGGCGCAGAAGCTCGTTGAACTTGATCTGGATGGCGACAGGCTCAGCCCCGCCTCCATAGACCACGCCCGGTACATATCCATCGCGACGCGCTTGACGGGCGGCCCCCTTGCCGGTCCCCGAACGCGGCTCGGCGACAAGATCCGGAATCTCTCCAGCCATTGCATTCTCCTAACATTGCAAACAAGGGCATCCTCCAAGGGTGTATGCCCAACAGACCGCGCTGATAGGACAATCGGGGTCGAGACGAAAGGGGTCTGGCGAAGATAAATCAGGGGAATCTGCGGTTTTTTCGCCCATTTCCGCCGCCAAGAGGGCTTAGGACTGAGGCGTGATCAGATGACCGGCCTCAGAGACCCGCGTATAGAGCGCGAATTCCGCTGCGCGCGCCAGTTCGAGTCGCGCGCGCAAGGGCGGCGACAGGGGCGCGTCCCGGGCCGGCGAGACATTGCGGCGCGGCAAGGTGAGATCCCGTCCGAGAGTGCCAGACAACCAGTCCCGGGCCCGCTCTATCTGGCCATAATCGAAAAGATGGGTGATCCCGATCCCGCCCCCGGGCTTGGCGACAAACCGATCCTGTGAGCCGATCCGCGAATGGGGCGGCGGGCTCTCCTCCAGCGTGGCGGCGATGAAATCGTCGAAACTGATCTCGGCGGTCGAGAGGGGCGTCCCGGCAAAGGGTGGCGTGGCGCGATAGCGATACCAGCTCCGCAGCCGCGCGACGGGTTCCCGCAGCAAGGCGACGCTGTCGAAGCGCCGATCATAGCGCCGGGTCAGAAGATCCTCCCATTGGGCAGCAAAGACCCGGCGGTTCATATGCCGATGCTCGGGCGGGGCCTGCACCACCAGCGAGGCATGGGGCGACAGCGCAGCCTCAAGGGCCGTGCTGCCGGTTTTCGGAATGGAAAAGACCACAAGCCCGTGGCTGTGAAAAACCAGCATCGCCGCCTCCGTTCCCGGGCAGAGTGCTCAGGCCCGGGGCGGCTTGTCAATTCAGGCGCTGGCTTGCCACCGGGTGGCAAAATCCTCGGGGATCAGCAGGTTGGACGGATCGAGATCCTCGACATTCTGGCGCCCGCAGAGACCCATGGAGAGATCGAGCTCCTTGTGGATCACCTCCAGCGCCTTGGTCACGCCCGCCTCACCCATGGCCCCCAGACCATAGGTGTAGGCGCGCCCGATCATGGTGCCCTTGGCCCCAAGCGCCACGGCCTTCAGCACGTCCTGGCCCGAGCGGATGCCGCTGTCGAGATGCACTTCGATCTTGTCGCCCACCGCATCCATGATCTGCGGCAGCATGCGGATCGAACTGAGCGCGCCGTCCAGCTGCCGCCCGCCATGGTTCGAGCAGACAATCGCATCCGCCCCCACATTCAGCGCCATCTTGGCGTCTTCGGGATCCAGAATGCCCTTGAGGATCACGGGGCCGTCCCACCAGCTGCGGAACTGCTTGATCCGCTCCCAATCGAGCGACTGGTCGAACGCCTCCGCCGTCCAGGAGCTCAGCGAGCTGGGGTCGGTCACCCCCTTCGCGTGACCCACAATATTGCCGAAGAACCGCCGCTTGGTGCCCAGCATCTCGAGCCCCCAGGGGATCTTGGTCATCATGTTGGCAATCGAGGCCGGGGTCAGCTTGGGCGGGGCCGAGAGGCCGTTCTTGAGATCCCGGTGCCGCTGCCCAAGAAGCTGCAGATCAACCGTGATCACGAGGGCCGAGCATTTGGCCTCCTTCGCGCGGTCAAAGAGCCGCTTCATGAAGTCATCGTCCTTGAGGGTATAGACCTGAAACCAGAAGGGGGCGGAGGTGTGCGACGCCACATCCTCGATCGAGCAGATGGACATGGTCGAGAGGGTATAGGGCACGCCGAACTTCTCGGCGGCTTTGGCGGCCTTGATCTCGCCATCGGCGTGCTGCATCCCGGTCAGCCCCACTGGTGCCAGGGCCACGGGCATCGCGACCTCCTGCCCGACCATGGTCGTTTTTGTGGACCGATTGTCCATATCCATGGCGATGCGCTGACGCAGCTTGATCAGGTCGAAATCCGAGCTGTTCTCGCGGAAGGTTTGCTCTGTCCAGCTGCCGCTTTCCGCGTAATCGTAGAACATCTTGGGCACGCGCCGCTTATAGATCTTTCGCAGATCCTCGATCTCGGTGATCACCGCCATTTGGTCTCTTCCCTCTGTATTGGTAAATCTTTGTTACCAATCTGGCCCATTTGATGCAATGCGACTCTTTGGTTGGACTCCCCTTCGGGTCTGCCGCAGGCTAGATAGGCCCACAAGACAGACGGAGATCGCAATGAAACTGTTCGTGGGGCTGGGCAATCCCGGTGCGAAATACAGCGGCAATCGGCACAATATCGGCTTCATGGCGCTGGACCAGATCGCGTCGGATCACGGCTTTGCGCCCTGGCGGTCGAAGTTTCAGGGCCAGCTCAGCGAGGGCAAGTTCGGCTCCACCAAGGTGGTGCTCCTGAAGCCGGAGACCTTCATGAACCGCTCGGGGCAATCCGTGGGTGAGGCCATGCGGTTCTTCAAGCTGGAAACGGCGGATGTGGTCGTCTTTCATGACGAGCTGGATCTCGCGCCCGGCAAGTGCCGGGTGAAAACCGGTGGCGGGCATGCGGGCCATAACGGGCTCCGCTCGATCCATTCCCATATCGGTGCCGACTACCAGCGCGTGCGGCTCGGCATCGGGCACCCGGGGCACAAGGACCGGGTTTCGGGCTATGTGCTCAGCGATTTCGCCAAGGCGGAGGCGGGCTGGCTCGATGACCTGCTGCGTGGGATCGGCGATGGCGCGCCGGAGCTTGCGGCGGGGGATGCGGGCAAGTTCATGAACGCGGTCTCCCTGCGCACCGCCCCACCGCGCTCGTCGGGGGGCGGACAAGGCAAACCCGGCGGCAGCAAACCCGGC
The DNA here is from genome assembly GCF_049801095.1 of Dinoroseobacter sp. S76. Taxonomy (NCBI): domain Bacteria; kingdom Pseudomonadati; phylum Pseudomonadota; class Alphaproteobacteria; order Rhodobacterales; family Roseobacteraceae; genus Dinoroseobacter; species Dinoroseobacter sp. S76. The sequence continues at coordinate 3,731 of NZ_JBNAGH010000003.1, forward strand.
GGCGGGAAGCCCGGGGCCGCAGCGGCCAAGCCCCCTGCCCCCAAACCCGCGCCGGAGCCCGACCCCGCGCCCGATACGCGCACGGCCCTGCAAAAGCTCGCGGATAAGTTCCGCTAGGCCCCGCGTGGCAGGCTTGCCGACCCCCGGGCGGGCGTTACACTGAAGTAACGGAGGGCGAGTGATGAATTATGAGCGTGCCGAATCAGTGAATGTCCTGGGCGGGCCGTTGCAGTCCTGCTCCGAAGAGCCTCTGACCGGGTTTTTCCGGAATGGTTGTTGCGACACCTCCGGGATGGATCATGGCAACCACACGGTCTGCGCGGTGATGACGGCGGAGTTTCTGGCCTTCTCGAAATATGTGGGCAATGACCTGTCGACCCCGCGCCCGGAATACATGTTCCCGGGGCTGAAACCCGGGGATCAGTGGTGCCTCTGCGCGGGGCGGTTCCAGCAGGCCCATGAGGAAGGCTGCGCCCCCAAGGTCCGGCTCGAATCCACCCATGCGCGCGCGCTGGAGGCGGTGACGCTCGATGTGCTGGCCGAACACGCGGTGGATTCCACGCAAAAGCCCGACGCGGAGTGACCGACGCCGGGCTTTGAAAGTGCGATGCGCGGGGCTCAGAGGGCGCCGGACATATCCACACCAAGGGCCTTGGCGACCGTGAAGATATCCTTGTCGCCGCGCCCACACATATTCATGCAGATCAGGTGATCTTTGGGCAGCTCCGGCGCGATCTTGGCCACATGGGCGAGCGCGTGAGACGGCTCCAGCGCGGGGATGATGCCCTCGGTCTCGCAACTCAGTTGGAAGGCCTGCAGCGCTTCGGCATCGGTGATCGAGACATATTTCGCACGGCCGATATCGTGGAGCCAGGCATGCTCGGGCCCGATGCCCGGATAGTCGAGACCCGCCGAGATCGAGAAGCCTTCGAGGATCTGCCCATCGCCATCTTGCAGCAAGTAGGTGCGGTTGCCATGGAGCACCCCGGGCCGCCCGCCAGTCAGGGAGGCGCAATGCTCCATCTTCTCGTTGACGCCCTTGCCACCAGCCTCAACGCCGATGATCCCCACATCCTTGTCGTCGAGGAACGGGTAGAACAGGCCCATGGCGTTGGAGCCCCCACCGATCGCGGCGATCAGCGTGTCGGGCAGACGCCCCTCGGCGGCGAGCATCTGCTCGCGGGCTTCCTTGCCGATGATGGCCTGAAAATCGCGGACCATGGCCGGGTACGGGTGTGGACCGGCCACCGTGCCGATGCAGTAGAATGTGTCACGCACATTGGTCACCCAGTCGCGCAACGCGTCATTCATCGCGTCCTTCAGCGTGCCGCGCCCGGAGGTCACCGGCACCACCTCGGCGCCCAGCAGCTTCATCCGGAACACGTTGGGCGCCTGACGCTCCACATCATGGGCGCCCATATAGACCACGCATTTCAGCCCGAACTTGGCACAGACCGTGGCGGTCGCCACCCCGTGCTGGCCCGCGCCGGTCTCGGCGATGATCCGGCTCTTGCCCATGCGGCGGGCCAGGATGATCTGGCCGAGCACATTGTTGATCTTATGCGCGCCCGTATGGTTCAGCTCATCCCGCTTCAGGTAGATCTTCGCCCCGCCCAGCCGCTCGGTCAGACGCTCGGCGAAATAGAGCGGGCTCGGGCGGCCCACATAATGAGTCCAGAGATCATGCATCTCGTCCCAGAAACTCTGATCGGTCTTCGCAAACTCATACTGACGCTCCAGTTCGAGGATGAGCGGCATCAGGGTCTCGGAGACGAAACGCCCGCCGAAATCACCGAACCGGCCATTCTCATCCGGGCCGGTCATGAAGGAATTGATCAGGTCGTCAGGCATCGGTCACTCCCCTTAGGACAGCTCTCGCTTAAAGCCTATATGCGAGGGGGTAAAGCCAAGCGCCGCGTAAAACTGATGCGCTCCGTCGCGGGCCTTGTCCGAGGTGAGTTGCATCAGGCACGCGCCCGCAGCCCGCGCCCGGGTCTCAGCATCGGCCATCAGAGCCTTGCCCGCCCCCTGCCCGCGCAGATCAGCGGAGACGCGCACCGCCTCGATCTGCGCCCGCGTAGTCGCGGATCGGGAGAGCCCGTGCATCACATGCATGGTGTAGGTCGCTACAACGCGCCCGCCCTGGACACCCACGATCAGATAGGCCTCCGGGCTGGACTGCATGCGTGCAAAGGCGGCCTCATAGGTCGCCAAATCCGCGCCCTCGCGCCCCTGCCCCCGCATGTCATCGCGCAAGAGCGCCAGAATTTCAGGGATGTCCGCTTGCGCGGCGGGGCGAAAGATCAGGTCCGAGCTCATAGCTGCGGGACGGGGTCCGCCTGGGCCGCTGCGACGAACTCCGCGATCCGCGCGGAATCCTTGACGCCCGGTGCGCTCTCGACGCCGGAGCTTACATCCACCTGAGGCGCGCCAGTCAGGCGGATCGCCTCGGCCACATTGTCCGGGGTCAGACCGCCCGCGAGCATCCAGGGCTTGCGCCAGCTCCGCCCGGCGATCAGCCGCCAGTCAAAGCTCACGCCGTTGCCCCCGGGCAGCTCCGCATTGCGGGGCGGTTTGGCATCCACGAGGATCTGATCCGCAACGGCCTCATAGGCGGCAAGCGCCGGCAGGTCCTCGGCATCGGCGATCCCGACCGCCTTCATCACCGGCAGGCCGTAGCGCGCCCGGATCTCGGCCACGCGCTCTGGCGTCTCACCGCCATGCAATTGCAGGATATCGAGGGGCACCGTTTCGGTCAGCGCATCGAGCGCCGCGTCATCGGCATTGACCACCAGCGCCACCTTGGCGAGGCCCAGCGGCGCCTCGGCGGCCAGCGCCCGCGCGGCCTCCAGCGTCAAATGCCGCGGAGATTTCTCGAAAAACACGAACCCGGCATAACGCGCCCCGGCCTTGGCCACGGCATCCAGATCCGCAGCACTGCGCAGGCCGCAGATCTTCACCTGCACCTGTCCTGCATGGGCGCGGAACCCCGCGCCGGAGCGCGGAGAGGGATCAATCAAAACGGGCATGGGGTCGCGCGGTCAGCGCACGCTCGAGCTGTCTTCGAGCAGGGCGAGGATCTCGTCCTTGCCATCGGCCATGGCCTTCTGGTTCTTCATCAGCTCGACCTCGCGCTTGAGGCGGCGCGCCTCGGTGCGCTGGCGGGAGGCCTCGTTGCGATGCTTGGTCTCGCGCAGCCATTCCCAGAAGAACCCGATCAGCAGGCCCGCAGCGATCCCCGCGAACACCACGAAGTAGAGCGGCATGTCGAGGGAGATATTGAATCCGGCAAAGGCGCCCATTTCCGGCGGCAGCAGGGTCAGGGTCACTGGCCCGTTATTGGCGAAAGCAATGGTCAGCAGGCAGATCGCCAGAACTGCAAGAAACAGGTACTTGATCAGACGCATAAGGTCAGTCTTCCTTTCCGTTCAACCGGTCGCGAAGCAGCTTACCCGTCTTGAAAAACGGCACCGACTTGGCTTCGACCGAAACGGCCTCGCCGGTGCGGGGGTTGCGCCCTGTGCGCGCGTCGCGATGCTTGACCGAAAAGGCCCCGAAGCCGCGTAGCTCGACCCGGTCGCCGTTCGACATGGCCTCGATGATCTCGTCGAAGACCGTGTTCACGATGCGCTCGACGTCCCGCTGGTACAAATGCGGGTTCTCGTCAGCGACAATCTGAATGAGTTCCGAACGGATCATTGGCCACCCTCCCTTGCCGTGCAGCACCGGCATCCACCCCGGTCCACGAGGCCGACTATAGCTCCAAAGCGCTCATCTGGAAAATGCTAAAGCGGGCTTGCGCTCAGAGAATCCTGCGCGAAAACCGCGCATTAGGTCGAAGCCCCCCTGCCTGCCGCAACGAGAGCACGCCGCAGGTGCCATGCTGCGGCGCGTTTGTTTGTCCGATTCGGCAGGGCGACTCGCGGCCCGGTTGTGGCTCAGCCGCGACGTGCCCGCAACGCCAGACCGCCCAGCCCCAGAAGGAGCAGCGGCAAGCTCGCCGGCAGCGGGATCACCGCCATATCCTTGGCCAGGTTGATCTCCAGATTGTCATAAGCCACCGAGATCCCGTTGCCGCCACTATTGGCGCTGTAAATCCCGAAACTCAGCGTCCCCGCGCCTTGCGAGAAATCAAGCATCCCATTGCCGAGACGCGGCGCGAAATCGGCCGAGGTCAGCATCTGCTCTCCGCCCGTCTGGAACCCCGGAACCGCGTTGGTTACCCCCGCGGTGGAGACGTAATAGACCCCGTTCTGTTCGACCACGAGGCCAAAGGCCTGACCCTGCCCGAAGGCCTGAAACGGGTCGAAATCCACGGAATAGGAGAGCGACTGCACCCCGCCCATGGACAGATCATAGGTGAGACCGTCGACCATGAAGGCGTTCCGGGTTTCAATATTCGTCTGGGTCGTCACGACCAGTGAGGGCGCCGGGTTGCCGTTGCCTGCGGATTGCGAAGAGCTTTGACCGCCAACCGGTCCGGAGAGCCGCACAAGGGCCACATCGCCCGGTGCAAAGGTCTCTTCCGAGAGGGTCACGGTGCCGGCCTGGCTGGCCCCGGCAAAGGCGGCGAGCGCCAAGGATAGAAGCAGTGTGCGCATAAAAACATACCTCCAAAGTCACAAAGAATGGCCAGAACACTGCCATGGCCATGGAAAGAGGGCAAGCGGCGCGCAAGTCCCGCCTGCCCCCAGGATCAGATCAGGCGTCCTGGGTCTTGCGCCGCTTGCGACGCGCCAGGCCCAGAGCTCCGAGCCCTCCAAGCAGCAAAAGGCTGCTCGCCGGGAGCGGGATCACAGCCGTGTCCGCCGGGCCGAGGACGATATCCAGTTGCCAATCGGCCGAGGCGAGATCCGTCGGGAAGGGCAATGCGCCCAGCTGGATGCCGAAGGAGTAGTTGCCGTTGAGTGGCACATTGGTGAACCCGTTTGTGAAGTCCGCCATGCCGTTGCCTGCAATCGTCTGGAAGCTGAAGGCCACGCCGCCCACATCGACCACGGTCTCGAAGCTCGGCAAGGCAGAGTTCGGCGTGCCGCCAAAGGACGTGGCTGCGTTGCTCACGCTGAAGACCATGGATTCGACCACCTGATCGGGTCCCACAAGGATCGTGAAGATGTCGGCGAAGTCGCCACCGCTGCAATCCGGGCCGCCAAAGGGATCGCAGGGCGCGCTCAGGCTACCGGTCACGCTATGGGCGCCCAGATCCGGAAAGCTCAGCGCCGGGGCCGTGACGGGGACGCCGAAGCTCCAATCGCCATTTGTTGTGAAATCCGCGGTTTCATTGATGGTTGTGGCCTGGGCGCCGCTGGCGAAACAGGCAAATACGAGGGGCGCAAGGGCCCGGATATAAGACGTCATGAACAACTCCGTTAACGCGAATTAACAGGTTAGGTCAGCAGGTCCGTATCACCAAGCCCAGCGTGCTCTGCGCGCACAGGTGCTACAAAGTCCCGCAAAACTCCGGAGACTGACACTTGAAAGGAAACGGTTAGACGAGGCCTCAAGCCAGTGGAACCATGGGGCGGTTGGTCCGACGCACCCGATCTGGCAGCCGGTTTGGGAACGCGACCCGAGTTCGGGGTCTTGCGCAAGCTCTGGCGGAGGCCCAGACGACCTTGCGTATTCAGCGACGGCTCAGCGCGTCGCGGCTTGAACGGGGCGTTGGCCATTTCCGCGCAAGTCACACCCTGTCCTGTATGGCGCCTGCGCGTGCCTGCCCCCACAGGAAAACAGCGCGGCCTCGCCTCCGCGCTGTGAACCCGTCAGAACTCGTTCGGCGGTGCGCCGGACGCGCCAGTATCCTCACCTCCACCCCAAGGACGGCTACAGCTGCTTGCGGTCTGCGGCTGTCATGGCCACGGTATCCCCATGGATCGTCGACTTGCCCTCGAGCTTCTTCCCGGGATCGCATTCCTTGTCGGACATTGGGTCGGCGGTCTTTTCTGGGCCGCGGGGCTGTCCGTGGTGGCGACGGCCTTTGCCGTGGGGCTGCGCTGGCGCTGGGACGGCGCGATCCCGTGGTTGGCGGTGGCGACCTTCGTGCTGATCGCGGTGCTGACCGTGGCGGGCGTCCTTCTGGACGATGAAAGCTTCGTCCAGTTGCGCCCAACGGTGGGCGGCCTGGCGTTTGCGGCCATCCTGGCCGTCGGAGCCTTCACCCGCCCCAGCCTGCTTTGGCGAACGCTCCACTACAAGCTGCAGCTGACGCCCCGTGGCTGGCACCTTCTGCACGCGGCCTGGGTGGGGCTCGCCCTTCTGGCAGCAGGCGCCAACGAGGTCGCCCGGCAGGTGCTAAGCACGGACCATTGGGTCCTCTTCAACGTGGCGGCGGACCCCGCCCTCTTCGGGCTGATCTGGATCGCGACCCGAGGTCTTGCCGAGTTCTACTGGGATGAGGACCAAGACGCGGAAGACACCCCATGAAAAAAGCCCCGCCAAATGGCGGGGCTTAGAACGTCGTGTTCGACCGCTAGGCTCAGTCTTTCTTGAGCGCTGCGCCGAGGATGTCGCCGAGGGACGCACCGGAGTCCGAAGAGCCATACTGCTCGACGGCTTCTTTCTCTTCGGCGATCTCGCGCGCCTTGATGGACAGGCCGAGACGACGGGTCTTGCTGTCCACGTTGGTCACGCGCACATCGACCTTGTCGCCCACACCGAAGCGCTCGGGGCGCTGCTCGGCACGGTCACGGCTGAGATCGGAGCGGCGGATGAAGGATTTCATGCCTTCGTATTCCACCTCGATGCCGCCATCCTCGATGGCGGTGACGCCAACGGTGATGATCGAGCCGCGCTTCACGCCGCCCACGGCTTCGGCGAACTTGTCACCGCCCAGAGCCTTGACCGAGAGCGAGATCCGCTCTTTGTCCACATCCACCTCGGAGACAACGGCCTGAACCATGTCGCCCTTGCGGTAGTTCTGGATAGCTTCCTCGCCGCGCTGATCCCAGCTGAGATCGGAGAGGTGGACCATGCCGTCGATGTCGTTGTCGAGACCGATGAACAGACCGAATTCGGTGATGTTCTTGACCTCGCCTTCGACCTCGGTGCCCTCGGGATGGGTCTCGGCAAAGACTTCCCACGGGTTGCGCATGGTCTGCTTGAGACCGAGCGAGACGCGACGCTTGACCGTGTCAATCTCGAGCACCATGACCTCAACCTCTTGCGAGGTGGAGACAATTTTGCCCGGATGGACGTTCTTCTTGGTCCAGGACATCTCGGAGACGTGCACGAGGCCCTCGACACCCGGCTCCAGCTCCACGAAGGCACCGTAATCGGTGATGTTCGTGACGCGGCCCGTATGGGTGCTGTCGAGCGGGTACTTGCCTTCGACCAGGTTCCACGGATCGTCCTGCAGCTGCTTCATGCCGAGGCTGATACGGTGGGTTTCCTTGTTGATCTTGATGACCTGAACCTTGACCGTCTCGCCGATCGACAGGATCTCGGAGGGGTGGTTCACACGGCGCCAGGCCATGTCGGTCACGTGCAGCAGGCCGTCCACACCGCCCAGGTCGACAAAGGCGCCGTACTCGGTGATGTTCTTGACCACGCCGTCCACCGCGTCGCCTTCGTTCAGCTTGCCGATAACCTCGGCGCGCTGCTCGGCGCGGGACTCTTCGAGGATCGCGCGACGCGACACAACGATGTTGCCCCGGCGGCGGTCCATCTTGAGGATCTGGAACGGCTGCTTGAGGCCCATGAGCGGGCCAGCGTCACGCACGGGGCGCACGTCAACCTGGGAGCCGGGCAGGAACGCCACGGCGCCGCCGAGATCGACAGTGAAGCCACCCTTGACGCGGCCGAAGATCGCGCCCTCGACGCGGGCATCGTCGCCGTAAGCTTTCTCCAGACGGTCCCAGGCTTCCTCGCGGCGGGCCTTGTCGCGGGAGATGACCGCTTCGCCGCGGGCATTCTCGACGCGATCGAGGAAAACCTCGACTTCGTCACCAACAGCAATTTCGGGAGCTTCGCCGGGATTTGCGAATTCTTTGAGTTCGACGCGGCCTTCCATTTTATAGCCGACATCGATAATGGCCTGGCCCGCTTCAATTGCGATAACCTTGCCTTTGACAACGGAGCCCTCGGAGGGCGTGTCAATTTCGAAGCTTTCTTGCAGGAGGGCTTCGAATTCCTCCATAGATGCGCTTTGAGCCATGTGGTCTCGTGTTTCCTTTACATCGTGTTTTTAACGGGCCGAATGGTTGTATCCATTGGTCTTTGGGTTTGTGATCGACGGTGCAGTCCGGAAAACAACAAGGGCCGCGGCTTGCGCCCGACCCTGCGATCTTCGTCCTGCGATCTTACGCCGCCTGCTCGACAGGCGCGTCTATAGGCGGGGGCGCGCCAAGACGCAACCCCGCCCGGGCATTGCCAATCAGATTTCGAGCGCGCTCGGGTCTGTTCCCGCCCCGACTGCCTCGCGGTACCAGGCAGGCTGACGCCCGCGACCGGTCCAGGTCTGATCCGGATTGTCCGGATTGGCATATTTCGGAGCGCTTTTGCTGCCTCCTTTGCCTTCGGTCTTGACGCCAAAAATCTCTTCCAGCGACACACCATGCTTCTTGGCCGTGTCCTCAAGCGCTTTGCGGGCTTGCACCACGCGCTTTTTTTCCACGGCGACTTTGGCTTTCTGAACATCTTTTTCGAGTGTGTTCAGTTCGTCCAGAGTCATATTCGAAAGGTCAAACCCCATCTTCATTCCCATTCTGGTGTTGATTTCGATCAAGACAGTTTAGAGACATTCCAAACTGGCTGCAAGTCGCCAATTCTGGGTAAGCGAGTTCCAGCCCAATTGGTATTCGCATATGTGATTAATTCAAAGCGCTTGGGATGAATTGCAAGGCTTTCATCCGCATTTCCGCCAGAGACACCGCCTGGCTCACTGCATCTTGAATACTCAATTGCGATGTATCCAGCAAAAGAGCGTCCTCGGCGGCGCGCAAAGGGGCGTCGCTACGCTGGGTGTCGCGGGCATCGCGGGCGCGCAAATCCTCCAGAACCTGCGCCAAACTCAAGGGGCTGCCCTTTGCCGAAAGTTCCGCATGACGCCGCTCGGCCCGAACCTCGTCGGAGGCGGTGACAAAGAGTTTTACCGCCGCATCCGGGCAGATCACCGTCCCGATATCGCGGCCATCCAGAATGGCCCCGCCCGCCCGCTGGGCAAAGGCCCGTTGAAAGTCCAGAAGCGCGCGGCGCACCTCTGGCAATGCTGCAACTTTGGAGGCCGCTTGCCCGACTTCTGCGGTGCGCAAATCGCCCGCTTCGAGATCGGCAGGCGTCAGCGCCCGGGCTGCCTCCAGTGCCGCGGCACCGGTCAGAACCTTCTTGCCGACCGCCCGATAGAGCAGGCCGGTATCCATATGCGGAAAACCGAACCGCGCGGCCATGGCCCGCCCGATCGTGCCCTTGCCCGCCGCCGCAGGCCCGTCAATGGCGATGGCAAAGCTCATGCCCGGTCCCCCACCCATGGCAGCGGATGGTCTCCCGGCGCCTGGGGCAAATCATCGGTGATCTCGTAATAGGCCCCCTTGTCGGCGCAGAAGATATGGGTCGCGAGCCGCACGCCCGGATCCCCATCCAACGTTCCGGCGAAGATGGCCATCTCGTTCGACGGCCCGTCCCAGAACAGGTTCGACCCGCAGGTTCCGCAGAACCCCCGCTGCGCCGTGTCCGACGAGGCAAACCAACGCGGCGTGCCGGCGATCACAACATCTCGTTTCAGGGCGGAGGTGGCCGCCACATAATGGCCTGAGGTCCGGCGGCACTGGTTGCAGTGACACGCCACCACAGGACGCAGCGGACCCGTCACCTCATAGCGGATCGCCCCGCAGAGGCAGCCGCCGGTCGCGGTCATGACCCGGACCGCTCCAGTGTTGCGCCGAGCGCTGTCATCAGGGGCTCGAAGATCGGGAAACTCGTGGCAATCGGGCCGCCATCGTCCACCGAGATCGGCGCCTTGGCCGCCAAACCGCAACACAGGAAGCTCATGGCGATCCGGTGATCCAGATGGCTCGCGCAAGTCGCGCCACCCGGCACTCCGCTCGGCCCCATCCCGTGGACGATGAGCGTGTCCTCATCCTCCTCGATGGTCACGCCGCAGGCCTCAAGACCCCGGGCCATGGCGTCGATCCGGTCGCTCTCCTTGACGCGGAGTTCCTTGACCCCGCGCATCACGGTCTTGCCCGTGGCATAGGAGGCGATCACGCTCAGGATCGGGTATTCGTCGATCATTGAAGGCGCGCGTTCCGGCGGAACTTCAATGCCTTGCATCGCGTCGCTAAACCTGGCTCTGAGATCCGCGACCGGCTCACCGCCCTCCTCGCGCATATTCTCGAAGACCAGATCCGCGCCCATGTCCTGCAAAGTTGTATAGAGCCCTGCCCGGGTCGGGTTGAGCCCGATCCCCGGCACCAGCACATCCGAGCCCGGCACGATCAGACCCACCGCCACCGGGAAGGCCGCCGAGGACGGATCCCGCGGCACGACGATGGTCTGCGGTTTCAATTCGGGCTGCCCGGTCAAGGTGATGACATTGCCCTCCGGCGTCGCCTCGACGCGCAGCTCCGCGCCAAAGCCCCGCAGCATCCGCTCGGAGTGATCGCGCGTGGCTTCGGCCTCGATCACGACGGTCTGACCCGGAGCGTTCAGCCCGGCCAGCAGCACGGCGGACTTCACCTGCGCCGAAGGGACAGGCACGGTGTAATGCACGGGCACTGGGTCCGCCGCGCCGATCAAGGTCATCGGCAGGCGTCCTTTCGACCGCCCCACGGCCTGGGTGCCGAACAGCGCCAGCGGATCGGTGATCCGCCCCATGGGACGACCACGGAGCGACGCATCCCCGGTAAAGGTCGCGGTGATCGGCGTGGTGGCCATGGCCCCCATGATCAGCCGCACCCCTGTGCCGGAATTGCCGCAATCGATCACATCCTCGGGCTCGGCAAAACCACCGGTCCCGACGCCATGCACGGACCAGGCTCCCGGCCCGTGCTGGGTCACTTCGGCACCGAAGGCCCGCATGGCCTTGGCGGTGTCGAGCACGTCCTGCCCTTCGAGCAGCCCGGTGATCTTGGTCTCGCCCACGGCCATCGCCCCAAGGATCAGCGACCGATGGGAGATCGACTTGTCGCCAGGCACCTCTGCGGTCCCGGAGAGCGGGCCCGAAGGATGGGCGGTCATCGGAATGGGGTCACCGTGGGCGGACATGGTCTCTCCTGCGCGGGGTCGTCTCAGCGTGGTGCTGAGTAGACCAAGGCCGCACAGGCGTCCATGGCGATTTTACCTCTCGAGTGTGCGCTCCCCCAGCCAGCACTCGGGATTAATCTCGGCAATCTGCCGGAAAAGCCCCTCGCCCAGCGCATCCCGCAGGCCGAAACAGACCGCACGCTCGGACAGGCTCTCCTGCTTGGTCATGTAGTAATCCGAACCAAAAAGAACCCGGTCGGCGATCCGCTCATCCTCGAGAAACACCCGCAGGAAGGGCAGGAAGGCCGAGAAGTTGAACACCGTGTAGGAGATATCCGCATAAAGCCCCTGATAGCCGCCGTAGCGCAGCATATCGAGGATCGAGGCCAGCCAGTTCTCCTGCCGCGCCTGCGGGTCATGGGGATCGATGCCGTCATTCACATAGCTCTCCCAATCGGCGAGCCCGCCGAAATGGGCGAGATTGACCCGCAGCTCGGGAAAGGCCTCAAGCACCGGGATGAAGGCGCGCGGATCCGTCAGCCGGTCGGCCTCCTCTGGGGACAGATGGCGCCCCGCCACCCCGCCCCGGGCGCAATGGGACAGAACCGGCAGGTTGTGTTCCACCAGATAGGGATAGACCTCGGACATCAGCTCCGGATGGTCCGGCGCATAACCGATGCGCGGATAGAGCTTCAGCCCACGAAAGCCGAGCTCCCCAATGGCGCGCTTCATCTCGACGACCGAGCCCGGCTTGCCCGGCACCACGGTGGCAAAGGGGATGACCTGCTTGCCATAAAGCGGATGCGTCGCAAGCCGCGCCAACTCGTCATGCTGGCGGGCGATGTCCTTGCGCACGGGGCCAAACCCCATCTGCGACATATCCATGGGCAGGACCACAAAGCGCGTATCGCCGGGGTAGAATGGCAGGATCGAGGCAAAGACCTCCTCCTGCCCCACCCCGTGCCCGGTCTCCTGAAACTTGTAGAGCCGGTGCACCACATCCGCCCTGCGGTCCTGCCCGATCAGATCCAGCAGCACCGCAACGCCTTTGGCGAGGGTCGGCACTGCCTTGAAGGGCGTCAGCAACGGGTGCGGATACCAGCGCGGCACATGGTCCGTGGTGAAGGTGTGGATATGGCAATTTGTGATGCGCAGGTTCGACATGGCTCGTGGCTCCGCTCGGGCAAAGGACCCGGCGGAGAGGATGCGAAACATCTTGAGATATTGCGAGCACCGCGTGCGCCCGGACCGGCCGAGGCGCAACGCGATCGCACGATGCGAGAGCGGTCTAGCGCTTGCGGAAGGTCAGGTAATGGGGCGTGCGCCCCTCGCGCAGTGCCTTTTGCTCATAGCGGGTGGAGATCCAGTCGTCCCAGGGCTTGCGCCAGTCTTCCGGCCCCTCGGCCAGCCACTCGAACCCCGCCCGTGGCACCTCCTCCAGCGCCTGGCGGACATAATCCGGGATGTCGGTTGCAATGCGGAAGATCGCGCCGGGCGCCATCACATGGGCCAGCGGCTCCAGATGCTCTGGCGTCACAAAACGGCGGCGATGGTGCCGCGCCTTGGGCCAGGGATCGGGATAGAGCAGAAAGGCCCGCTTGATACTGCCCGCTGGCAGCACGTCGAACAGATCGCGCGCATCGCCCGGATGGACCGCCACATTCTCGACCTCTGCCGCGCGGATCTTGCCCAGCAGCATGGCAACGCCGTTGATATAGGGCTCTGCCCCGATGATCCCGACATGCGGGTTCTGGGCCGCCTGATGCACCATATGCTCGCCGCCGCCAAACCCGACCTCCAGCCAGACCTCGCGATCCCCAAACCGGGCGTTGAGGTCGAGCGGGGTGCGGTCGGGGTTCTCCTCCCAATCCACAGCGCCGGGAGAGAGAGCGGCAAGATCCTCCTCCAGATAGGCTTCCTGGGACGCGCGCAGGCCCTTGCCCTTGCGACGGCCATAGAAATTGCGCCACGGGGCGCCTTTGGGAGAGATCGGAGGCGTGTCAGTCATGGCGCGGGACCTCGCAAAGCCGGGGCCGCGGGTCAAGGGCGGACTGAACCGCAGGGCCGTCGGTCGTGACGCAGGCCCGACCTGGTTTCGGGCCGGACCCACGGGTGACTGGGGAGCGCGCGTCTAGCGCAGATCCCGGGAGAACACGATTTTGGCGTCCCCCTCCGCCCAGAACTCCGGGATGTCCGCGACCCGCGCATAGCCCAGCGCCGCGTAAAAGGCGCGCGCCCCGGCGAAGGGGGCCGTGCCCGAAGTCTCCGCCAGCAGCAAGCGCGCCCGCCCGGTGAGCGCGGCTTCCAGGTCGCGCACCAGCGCTCGGCCAACGCCCTGTCCCTGCTGATCCGGCGCGACGCAAAGCGCGCGCATGTTCCAGCAGCCCTCGGTCAGCGGCTCGGGCCCGGCAAAAGCCAGACCCACCGCCTGCCCGGCGCGGGACGCGGTGCGCCAGACATGCCCTTCGGCCTGCCCCTCTTCCCAGAGCGGGTGCAGATACTCGGGCGGAAAGAGCCCGGTGGCCTCAACCACCGGCGCGAGCCCGGCCAGATCCGACGCCACAGTCGGTGTGATTTTGATATCGGTCATCGAGACCTCCTAGCGATTGTCGAGTTGCGCACGCACGGCCCCGAGGCCAGCGCGCGTGATGTGATAGGGCCGCCCCCGCACGGAGCGGATCAGCCGACGTTTCTTCAGCCGGTCGAAAATGGGCATGGTGCAATCGGCCAGCTGATACCCTTCGCGGGTCATGCAGGCGACATCGCGCACCTTGCCATTCTCGGCGCGCTCGAAATGAATGGCCCCGCCTTGTGCGAGGACATGCAGGACACGCTGTTCCTGCTTGGAGATGTTCATGGGTCTTCTCGGAATTTAGGCAATGACAGGCCGCACGGCTGGCGTCACGCGGCAGCCGGTCGGACGATCATGAGCGCACCTTGGGAAAGGGGCTCAGTCGCGGATGACAGTCTCTTGCATAAATAGCTCCGTTGCCGGGCGATTGCCCGGTGCGGGATGAGTGCCGAAAAATGGTCTTGGTGTCAAGGCATCCGCGTCCTGGCTACGACAGCAAGGCCAGCCCTGCCAAGCCAGTCGCGACCAGAACGCCAAACAGAAACAGAGCCACGAACGGGATGCGCAAAAGGGCAAAGAACGGCCATTTGAACGACAGCTTGTCGAACACGAACGCAATGATCAAAAAGAGTACCGCGATCCCGATCCACCCAATCGCCCCATCCAGAGTTGCCTGCGCTTCGGGCGAGTACCCGCTTCCCTCCACCTGGCTTTCCGAAGCAAGGAACTGAACCCCAAGCAGCAGCCCACACGACACAATGAGCAAAGGAAGTTTTATGGCGAGGCGTTTTTTCCCGGAAGGCAACGGTTCGAACGAAACAAGGGTCTTTTGAACCCAACCCATCAAGGCCATGATTGAAAACTCCTTCTGACAATATGGTCGCGCCACGGTCAGCGCTGAGTATTAAAACAGGCTCAAAACCACTGCCCTGGCTCGATCAGCCCGAGATCGAGCAATTGGCGGCTCTTCCATTCGAACCAGACCGAGTTCTGCCACCAGAAGGTCGGGATCTCATGCCGGCTGCCCGGATTGGCCTTGAGCGCCTTGGCCGCCCGAAACGAGCAAACCGCCGCGGTCAGGTTGTTGTGCCATTGGCAGGACACCGTGTTGTACTCTGGATCCGAAAACGTGTGATCGGGCCGCAGGCTCAGCCCTCGCTTGCCGCGAAAGAGCGCCACCCGGTCGATCCGGCGGCGGTCGGCGGGGACATGTTCCTCGAACCGCCAGCGCAACCCGCCATGGAAATCATATTGCCGCTCGGCCCGCGCCCCATCCGGGCCAAACCGCTCCAGCGCGTAATAGCCCGAGCGATCCATATAGCAGTTCTGGCGACACACCCCCGAAGGCGCCTTGGCCAGATCCCCGGCATAGAGGTCGATCACGTAGGTGAGCATGGCATCGCGCCGCTCTTCGCTATGAAAGGTCAGCATCTCGCCAATGCTGCGGGTCTCGGAATAGGGAAAGAACAGGTATTCGGCGTTATAGCAGTAGTAGAACCACGTCCCTGCCGCCTTGCGGCCAAAGGCGCTCACGGCCTCGGCCACGCTCGCCGCATCGAACCGGTCCCAGCGCACGGGATGCACCCGCCCCGGCAGATCGAGCGGCACCGGCGTTCCCTCCGCCGCCAGAAGGATCACCGCCCGGAACCCAAGATCCAGATGATGGGCCAGGGTCGAGGCCAGCTCCACGCCGTCCTCGGCAAAGATCAGCGCCACGGGCCCCGTGGTCAGGACACCCCCGCGCGTCGCGAGAAACCGCCCCAGATCCGGGGCCGCGGCACGCGCCATGGGCGCAGAGAGCTCAATCGGGTCCATCTTCATGGTCGGATCTCACACAGGATCGGTTGGTGAAGGCCCATCCCGAAGGATGTTCCCCCAGCCCCGCGATTGCAAGGTCTGTGCCCTTTGTGTATGCGAAGCTTCGTAACTCTTCCCTTAAAGCACTGAGACCCGCGCCATGGCCGATCCCAAGAAGCTTTTTATCAAGACCTATGGCTGTCAGATGAATGTCTATGACAGCGAACGGATGGCCGAGACGCTGGGCGGCGAAGGGTATGTGCAGACCGACCGCGCCGAAGATGCGGACATGATCCTACTCAACACCTGCCACATCCGGGAGAAGGCCGCCGAGAAGGTCTATTCCGAGCTGGGCCGGTTCAAGCCGCTGAAGGCCGCCAAACCCGACCTCAAGATCGGGGTCGCGGGCTGCGTGGCGCAGGCCGAGGGCGAAGAGATCATGCGCCGCCAGCCCATGGTGGATCTGGTGGTGGGCCCCCAAGCCTATCACCGCCTGCCGGACCTGACCGCGAAGGCCGGGACCGGGGCCAAGGCGCTCGACACCGACTTCCCCGAGGAAGACAAGTTCGACCACCTCCGCGCCCGCCCCAAGGCCAAACGAGGGCCGACCGCGTTCCTGACCGTGCAGGAGGGCTGCGACAAGTTCTGCGCCTTCTGCGTGGTGCCCTATACCCGGGGCGCCGAGGTCAGCCGCCCGGCCGCGCGCGTTCTGACCGAGGCCCGGGATCTGGTGGAGCGCGGGGTGCGCGAGATCACCCTGCTGGGCCAGAACGTCAACGCCTATCACGGCCATGCGAAAGGGCTCGCCGGGCTGATCTGGGATCTGGCCGAGATCGACGGGCTGGAGCGGATCCGCTTCACCACCTCGCATCCCAACGACATGGATGACGCGCTGATCGCGGCCCATGGGGACTGCGCCAAGCTGATGCCGTACCTGCACCTGCCCGTGCAATCGGGCAGCGACCGGATCCTCAAGGCCATGAACCGCAAGCATACCGCCGAAAGCTATCTCCGCCTGATCGAGCGGATCCGCGCGGCGCGGCCCGATATCCTGCTCTCGGGCGATTTCATCGTGGGGTTCCCGGGCGAGACCGATCAGGATTTCGCCGACACCATGGCGCTGGTCGAAGCCGTGGAATACGGCCAGGCCTATTCCTTCAAATACTCCGCCCGCCCCGGCACCCCCGCCGCCGAGAAGGAGGACGTGCCCGCCGAGATCGCCGATGCCCGCCTGCAGGAGCTGCAAGCCCTGCTCACCCGGCAACAGCGCCGCGTTCAGGACGCCAAGGTCGGCACCGAGGCCCAGGTCCTCTTCGAGAAACCGGGCCGCCTGCCCGGCCAGATGGTCGGCAAATCCGAACACCTCCACGCGGTCCATGTGGAGGCTCCCAACGCCGCCCGGGGTGATCTCGTCCGGGTCCGCATCGAAGAGAGCGCCGCGAACTCCTTGCGCGGACGGCTGCTGGCGGCCTGAGACCGGCGCCCACTTGCTTTTTTACCCCCAGCCTGCGGGGAATCTCAGAATGACGCTTGCCAGTCCGGCCCCGGCTTGGCACGCTTGGATCAGGCCCACTTGACCGGAGTTCCTATTGGCCCTGAGTGCTGCGACCCCGCCACCCCCCCAGCCGCCCAGCCCGGAGCGTCTGATTGAATTTCCCGACAACCGCGTCCTGATCGATCTCTGTGGGGAGTATGATCGGAACCTTGCCCAGATCGAGCATCAGCTTGGCGTGCAGATCCTGCGTCGGGGCAACCAGCTTGCCGTCTTTGGCGAGGCCGACGCCCAGACCAAGGCCGAAAGCGTGCTGCACGCGCTCTATCAGCGGGTCGAGGCGGGCAAATCCTCCGAACCCGGCGATATCGACGGGCTGATCCGCCTCGGCGTGCCCGATGAGGATGCCGCCCCCGAGGCTGGTGACCAGATGGAGCTCTTCAAGGGCGGCTCGGTCGAGCTGAAAACCCGGAAGAAAACCGTCGAGCCCCGCACGGAAATGCAGAAGGCCTATGTGGAAGGTCTCTTCGCCCATGAGCTGGCCTTCGGGATCGGTCCGGCGGGCACGGGCAAGACCTATCTCGCCGTGGCCGTGGGCGTGACCATGTTCCTTGGCGGCCATGTGGACCGGATCATCCTCAGCCGCCCGGCGGTCGAGGCGGGCGAGAAGCTCGGCTTCCTGCCCGGCACCCAGGATGAGAAGGTCGATCCCTACATGCAGCCGCTCTATGACGCGCTGAACGACTTTCTGCCGGGCAAGCAGGTGGCCAAGCTGCGCGAGGAGAAGCGGATCGAGATCGCACCGCTGGCTTTCATGCGGGGTCGGACCCTCTCCAACGCTTTCGTGGTGCTGGACGAGGCGCAGAATGCGACTTCCATGCAGATGAAGATGTTCCTGACCCGGCTGGGCGAAGGCTCCCGCATGGTGATCACCGGCGACCGCAGCCAGGTCGACCTCCCGCGCGGCGTAACCTCCGGTCTGCGCGACGCAGAGCGGATCCTGCGCGACGTCAAAGGTGTGAAATTCACCTATTTCACGGCCAAGGACGTGGTTCGCCACCCGCTCGTGGCCAAGATCATCGAGGCCTATGACGCTGATGACCCCAGCTAAACCCGCCCCGGGGGAGGCTGTCATCGAGATCGCGATCGAAAGTGCCGACTGGGATGCGCCGACCCTGCAAGCGCTGGCGACCGAGGCCGTGACAGCCACCCTGACCCGGCTCGACCTGCCTGCCGGCGCCTTCGAGGTGTCGATCCTGGCCTGCGATGATGCTCGGATCGCTGTGCTGAATGCCGAGTTTCGCGACAAGCCCACGCCCACCAATGTGCTGAGCTGGCCCGCCGAGGAACGTGCCCCCGACACCCCCGGCGCCATGCCCGATCTGCCCGACCCCGGCAATCCGATGGAGGCCGAGCTTGGGGATCTGGCGCTGGCCTATGAGACATGTGCGCGCGAAGCTGCCGAGGCCGCGAAGCCGCTCGCGGCGCATCTCACCCATCTTTTGATCCACGGAACCCTGCATTTATTGGGGTTTGACCACGAAACCGACGCGGATGCGACGCTTATGGAAGGTCTCGAGATTGAGATCCTTGCGACGCTAAACATGGCTAACCCTTACGAAACTCCTGTGGTATAGTCTGCGACCAAGCCACACGGCATCAAACCGGAAAGGATCAATGGCCGACACCTCTGACGGATCGTCTTCCGCGGCGCGGCGCGCGCTGAACGACGAAACCACGGCCGCCAGACCTTCGCTTTTGCGACGTCTTCTGGCTGCGTTCTCCACCCAAGAAGACTCCGAGCCCGAAAGCGAGGCTGAGGGCAGCCATGCCTCTCATGACGCGCGGGCATCCGGGCTCGGCATTGGCAACCTGCGGCGCATGCGCGTGGTCGATGTGGCCATCCCCCGGGCCGATATCGTCGCGGTGCCTTCGGACATTACCCAGGATGAGCTCGTGCAGGTCTTCCGCGACAGCGGCATGACCCGGCTGCCGGTCTATCGCAGCACACTCGACACGCCCCTCGGCATGGTCCATCTCAAGGATCTGGCCCTGAATTTCGGGTTCAACGGCACCTCGCGGAAATTCAGCCTCAAGGGCATGCTGCGCCCGCTGCTTTATGCCCCGCCCTCCATGCCCATCGGCGTGCTTTTGCAGAAGATGCAGAAGGACCGGATGCATATGGCGCTGGTGATCGATGAATATGGCGGAACGGACGGTCTGGTGACGATCGAGGATCTGATCGAACAGGTGATCGGCGAGATCGAGGATGAGCATGACGAGCCCGAGGATCGCTTCTGGTCGCGGGAGAAACCTGGCGTCTATCTGGTCCAGGCCAAGGCCCCGCTCACCGATCTCGAGGAAGAGCTGGGCATATCCCTGATCGAGCCCGGCACCGAGGAAGAGATCGATACGCTGGGCGGGCTGGTCTTCAAGCTCACGGGGCGCGTGCCCGTGCGCGGCGAGGTTATCCCCCATGACAGCGGGGTGGAGTTCGAGGTGGTCGATGCCGATCCCCGACGGATCAAGCGCGTGCGGATCCGCCTGCGCCCGGCGGAGCGGGCGCTCAGCTCCGCCGCTGAATAGGGGGCCCCGCCCCCGATGACCCCCCGATGACCCGGCGCAAATCCTGGGCGATCGACGCTGCGCTTGGCGCGCTGATCGCCCTTGGCCAGGCCCCGTTCGGCCTCATCCCCGCGGCCCTGATCGGGCTGGCCGGGCTTTTGTGGCGGGTGAGCCTGCCGGGCGCGGGCCGCGCCCGTGCCGCCTGCGCCTGGCGCATTGGGTCGGCCTATTTCGCCGTCACGCTCCATTGGATCGTCGAACCCTTTCTCGTGGATGTGCCGCGCCATGGCTGGATGGCACCCTTCGCGCTGGTGCTCATGGCCGGGGGGTTGGCGCTCTTCTGGGGGCTCGCGGGCTGGGCCACGGCGCGCTGGCAGAGACGCGGATCGGCCATTGCAGGCTTCGCCCTCGCCTTCACTCTGGCCGAGATGCTGCGCAGCTACATTTTCACCGGTTTTCCCTGGGCTCTGATCGGCACGATCTGGATCGACACGCCCATGGCACAAACAGTGGCCTTTTGGGGCCTGCATGGGCTGGGGCTTGTAACCCTGGGCGCGCTGACCGCCGGGCTGGCCCTGGCCCTGCGCCTGCAGGCGCGCGGCGCGGTTCGCGCCGGGGCTCTGGGTCTTGTCACCGCCGCAAGCTCCCTCACCCTGCTGGCCGGGATCGGTGCGCTGCGCCCGGACGCCCCCGCGATCCCTGCGGAGGCCCCGACTTTGCGCCTTGTGCAGCCCAACGCCGCCCAGCACCTGAAATGGGATCCCGAGATGATCCCCCTCTTTTTCCAGCGGCAGGTCACGCTCACGGCGCAGCCGCCCGAGGGGCCTGCCCCGGATCTGGTGATCTGGCCAGAAACCGCGATCGCCTATCGCCTCGGCTCCGCGCGCCCGCTCCTGCTTCAGGCGGCGGAGGCCGCCCAAGGGGTGCCCGTGGTGATAGGCGCCGTGCGCCGCACCGACTTCGGCCCGACAAACGCCCTGGCTGTGATCGACGCAGAGGGTCGGCCCAGCGCCGTCTACGACAAAGCCCATCTTGTACCCTTCGGTGAATACATCCCCTTTGGCGATCTCGCCGCAAGGCTCGGGATCCGCGGCCTCGCCGTGGCCGAGGGTGGCGGGTTCCATGCCGGCCCCGGCCCGGTCTTGCTCGATCTCGGTGGGCTCGGACAGGCGCTGCCGCTGATCTGCTATGAGGCGATCTTTCCCCATTTAGGGCGGCACGAAGCGCTCGCGGCGGATTGGATGCTGCAGATTACCAATGACGCCTGGTTCGGGAATTTCGCAGGCCCACAGCAGCACCTGATCCTCGCGCGCTTCCGCGCCATCGAACGCGGTCTTCCCCTGGTGCGCGCTGCCAATACCGGGATCAGTACGGTGATCGATGCGCACGGCGCCATGGCGAGCCATCTGCCGCTCAACACGCTGGGCGCGCTCGACGCGCCCCTGCCCCCGCGCCTCGCCCCGCCGCCCTATGCGCGCATGGGTGATTTGCCTCTGGCGATTCTCCTCGGCTTGGTGCTCACGCTTGGGGTGTTGCGTCAGGTTTATTTGACAGTGCGGCCCGTCGAACGCGATTGACCCTCCCCGGTCAGAGGGATACCCCGTCAGGCGATCAGTTGTCACAACGGCTTCCTGACGTGACAGCGTTAACCAGAACGGAGCAGCCCCCTATGACCGCGCGGCAAAACTATCTTTTCACCTCCGAGTCTGTGTCTGAGGGGCACCCCGACAAGGTCTGTGACCGGATTTCGGACGCGGTGCTCGACGCCTTTCTCGCGGAAGAGCCCGAGGCGCGCGTGGCCTGCGAGACCTTCGCGACCACCGGCCGCGTGGTGATCGGCGGCGAGGTCGGGCTGAGCGATCAGGCGCGTCTGAAAGACTATATGGAGCGGATCGACGGCATCGCCCGGGACTGCATCCGCGATATCGGTTATGAGCAGGACAAGTTCCACTGGGAGACGGTGAAGATCACCAACCTGCTCCATGCCCAGTCGGCCCATATCGCCCAAGGCGTGGATGCGGCCGAGGACAAGGAAGAAGGCGCCGGCGATCAGGGCATCATGTTCGGCTATGCAGTGAACGAGACGCCGGAGCTCATGCCCGCGCCGATCTGCTATGCCCATGCGGTGCTGCGCAAGCTGGCGGAGGTGCGCAAATCCGGCGCCGAGCCAGTGCTGGGCCCGGATGCGAAATCCCAGCTCACCGTGCGCTATGAGGGCGGCAAGCCCGTGGGCGTGAGCTCGATCGTGCTCTCGACCCAGCATCTGGACCCGGACATGTCCTCCGACGACGTGCGCGCGGTGGTGGAGCCCTATATCCGCGCCGAGCTGCCCGAGGGCTGGATCGATGCCAGCACCGAATGGTGGGTGAACCCGACGGGCAAGTTCGTGATCGGCGGGCCGGATGGGGATGCGGGCCTGACCGGGCGCAAGATCATCGTGGACACCTATGGCGGCGCGGCGCCCCATGGTGGCGGTGCGTTTTCCGGCAAGGATCCCACCAAGGTGGACCGCTCGGCGGCCTATGCGGCGCGCTATCTGGCCAAGAATGTCGTCGCCGCAGGGCTCGCCCATCGCTGCACCATTCAGCTCAGCTATGCGATCGGGGTGGCCAAGCCGCTCTCGATCTACGCGGACACCCATGGCACGGGCGAGGTCCACGAATCCGCGATCGAACGGGCGGTGGCCGAGCTCATGGATCTGTCGCCGCGCGGGATCCGCGAGCATCTGCAGCTCAATCGCCCGGTCTATCAGCGCACCGCGGCCTATGGCCATTTCGGGCGCGCGCCCGATGCGGATGGCGGGTTCAGCTGGGAGCGGACGGATCTGGTCGAGGCGCTCAAAGCCGCGGTCTGAGCCCCAGCCGCCTCAAGACTACTGCAAAGCCCTGCGGAACCGTGGGGCTTTGTGCTGCCAGCACGGGGGCAGGCTCGGTAGCGCGGTCGGAGGCCGACCGCGCGGACCCGCGCTGCGGCGGATCACGGACTTGGATGAAATGCCAGGACTAGGGCGCAGAGACATCGCGCCGAAGCGCGCGACGGTCAGGCACTGGCGGTCTAGGGCAAATTAGGGCCGCGCGGCGCTCAGGCCTTGCGCAGGCGGATCACCACATCAACCTTGGAGATTTCGGTCCCCTCGGGGATCTCCGGCAGGCGCGCGATTTCAAGCTCTTCGGCGGGGGCATCCGTCAGCAGGTTCGTGTCTTCCCAATAGAAGTGGGGGTGATCATCGATCCGCGTGTCGAAATAGCTCTTGGAGCCATCGACCGTGATTTCCTGCACGAGGCCGGCTTCGCAGAAGGTCCGCAAGGTGTTGTAGACCGTGGCGAGAGAGACTTTTTCCCCCCGCTCCAGCGCCGCAGCATAGAGGCTTTCGGCCGTCACATGACGGTCATGGCCATCGCCCACCAGAAGGGCCGCAAGCGTGACACGCTGCTTGGTCGGGCGCACATCTCCTGTGGCCAGCCATTCGGTTCCCCGTTCCAGACGTGTGGTGCGCATGGGCGTCGTCATCCTTTTGGTCCTCTCCTTATATGACGGCTGCGCGCCAAATATCAATTGCAAACCCTTCGCAATAGGGTCGCAGTCCCGCCCCGGTGACGCGCCCCTCTTGCAGTGGCCACTCCCCTTCCCCACCTGCCAGCGGAGGCGTCAGGCCGCATGGCCGCCCTGTGTCACTTCCCCTTGTCACTTCCAAAGCGGTGGTGATAAGGGAGCGCACCACGAAAAGACAGATCCGAGGACCGAGCGACACATGGCAGATTATCCGACCTCCTTTGACAAGGACGATCTCGTGAAATGCGCCCAAGGCGAGCTGTTTGGCCCGGGAAATGCCCAATTGCCCATGCCGCCCATGCTGATGATGGACCGGATCACCGAGATCAGCGGCGATGGCGGGCCCCATGGCAAAGGCCATGTGGTAGCGGAATTCGACATCACCCCGGATCTTTGGTTCTTCGATTGCCACTTCCCCGGCAACCCGATCATGCCCGGCTGTCTCGGCCTTGACGGTCTGTGGCAACTCACCGGGTTCAACCTCGGCTGGCGCGGCTGGCAGGGGCGCGGCTATGCGCTGGGTGTGGGCGAGGTCAAGCTGACCGGCATGGTCCGCCCGGACCGCAAGCTGCTGCGCTATTACGTGGATTTCACCAAGGCCGTGCAGACCCGCCGCCTGACCATGGGGGTGGCCGATGGCCGGGTCGAGGCCGATGGGGAACTGATCTATCAGGTCAAAGATATGAAAGTCGCTCTGTCCGAGAGCTGAGCGAAGAGGAGGGTCGCGCCATGCGCCGTGTCGTCATCACAGGAATGGGGATTGTCTCGCCCATCGGAAACACCGTCTCCGAGGTCGAAGCGTCCCTGCGCGCGGGCCGGTCGGGGATTTCCTTCTCCGAGACCTATGCCGAGAACGGCTTCCGCAGCCAGGTCCATGGCGTGCCGGAGATCGTGCTCGAAGACCATATCGACAAGCGCCAGCTGCGCTTCATGGGCCCCGGGGCGGCGTTCAACTTCATCGCCATGGAACAGGCCATCGCCGATAGCGGGCTTGAGGACAGCGAAGTCAGCAATGAACGCACGGGTCTGGTGATGGGCTCTGGCGGGCCGTCCACTTCGAACTTCTTCCACGCCTTCACCACCGTGAAGGAAAAGGGCGCGCCCAAGCGGATGGGACCCTTCATGGTCACCCGCTGTATGTCCTCGACCAACTCCGCCTGCCTCGCGACCCCGTTCAAGATCAAGGGCGTGAACTACTCGATCACCTCCGCCTGCTCCACCTCCGCCCATTGCATCGGCAACGGCGTCGAGCAGATCCAGATGGGCAAGCAGGACATCGTCTTTGCCGGCGGCGGCGAAGAGATCGACTGGACCCTCTCCTGCCTCTTTGACGCCATGGGCGCCATGAGCTCGAAATACAACGACACGCCCACCACCGCCTCGCGCACTTTCGACGCGACCCGGGACGGGTTCGTGATCGCGGGCGGCGGCGGTGTCGTCGTTCTGGAAGAGCTGGAGCACGCCAAGGCCCGCGGCGCCAAGATCTATGCCGAGGTCACCGGCTATGGCGCGACCTCCGACGGCTATGACATGGTCGCCCCCTCCGGCGAGGGCGGCGAGCGCTCCATGCGCCAGGCCATCGCGACCCTGCCCGAAGGCCGCAGCGTGGACTACATCAACGCCCATGGCACCTCGACCCCCGTGGGCGACGTGACCGAGATCGAGGCCGTGCGCCGCGTCTTTGGCGAGGGCAGCACCCCGCCCGTCGCCTCCACCAAGTCGCTGACCGGCCACTCCCTGGGGGCAACCGGCGTGCATGAGGCGATCTATTCGCTGATTATGATGGAGAAAGGCTTCATCGCCGCCTCCGCCAACATCACCGAGCTCGACCCGGCGATCAAACCCGAAGAAATCGTGACCGAGCTGCGCGAGGACGTCACCCTCGACAGCGTGCTCTCCAACAGCTTCGGCTTCGGCGGCACCAATGCGACGCTGCTGATGTCGCGCTATCTCGACTAGAACCAAGGCCCAAAGGGGAAACCAGATGACCGGTGTGTTGCAGGGCAAGCGCGGCCTGATCATGGGCGTCGCCAATGAGCGTTCAATCGCCTGGGGGATCGCGAAATCCATGGCCGAGGCCGGGGCTGAGCTGGCCTTCACCTATCAGGGCGAAGGCTTCGGCAAGCGCGTCGCGCCGCTCGCGGCCTCCGTGGGCTCGGACATCCTCGTGGATGTGGATGTCACCGACGACGCCTCTCTGGACCGCGCTTTCGAGACCTTGCGCGAAACATGGGGCAAGCTCGATTTCCTCGTCCACGCCATCGCCTTCTCCGACAAGACCGAGCTGACCGGCCGGTTCCTGAACACCAGCCGCGAGAACTTCAAAACCTCGCTCGACATCTCCTGCTACTCGCTCATCGAGGTCACCCGCCGGGCGCATCCGATGATGACCGAGGGCGGCACGATCCTGACCGTGACGTTCCAGGGCTCGAACCGCGTCACCCCGTTTTACAACGTGATGGGCGTGGCCAAGGCGGCGCTGGAAAGCGCTGTGCGCTATCTCGCCAATGACCTCGGACCCGACGGGATCCGCGTCAACGCCCTGTCGCCGGGCCCGATGAAGACCCTCGCCGGGGCGGCCATCGGCGGCGCGCGCAAAACCTACCGCCAGACCGAGCAGAACGCGCCCCTGCGCGCCAATGCGACGCTCGAGGCCGTGGGCGGCACCGCGGTCTGGCTCGCCTCCCCGGCCGGGGCCTGCACCACGGGCGAGATCGTGCGCGTCGATGGCGGCTACCACGTGCTCGGCATGCCCCAGGTCGAGAACCTCTGAGCCAGCCCGGCGCTTAACCGATTGCACCGCCCCGCGATTGCGCGCACCTTGCCCGCAAGACACGCGGAGGGCATGGCAATGGCGGAATTCACACGGGACGGGGTCACGCTCCACTATCTGGATGAAGGCCCGCGCGACGGCCCGATCCTCGTTTTCTCCAACTCGCTCGGCACGGATTTACGCCTGTGGGAGCCGATCCTGCCCCTTCTGCCCAAAGGCCTGCGGATCATCCGTTATGACATGCGCGGCCATGGCAAATCCGACGTGCCGCCCGCGCCCTATGCCATGGGCACCCTCGTGCGCGACATCGAAGGGCTGCTCGATCATCTGGAGGTCCGCAACGCGCTCTTTGTCGGCCTCTCCATCGGTGGCATGATCGCCCAGGGGCTGGCGGTGAAACGCCTCGATCAGGTCCGCGCCATGGTCCTATCGAACACCGCCGCCAAGATCGGTCAACCCAAGCTCTGGGAGGAGCGGATCGCCGGGGTGCGCGCCGGCGGGGTCGAGGCGCTGACCGATGCCATCCTCGAGCGCTGGTTCTCCCGCGCCTTCCTGACCGACCCGCGTCTGCCCTATTGGCGCGCCATGGTCACCAGCACCCCGGATGAGGGCTATATCGGCTGCTGCGCGGCAATTGCCGGAACCGATTTCTACACGCCCACCAGCGGACTGCGCCTGCCGACCCTCGGGATCGCGGGCTATGACGACAGCTCCACGCCCCCCGACCTCGTGCGCGAAACCGTGGACCTGATCCCGGGCTCGAAATTCGTGCTGCTGCGCCGCGCAGGCCACCTGCCCCATGTGGAACAACCCGAGGGCTATGCGCAGGCCCTGACCGAGTTCATGACCGAGACCGGGCACCTCCCCCCCGAAGCATAACCCGACGCGCGCCCCAGCGCCGGACGACCCCCCGACCTGGCTCGG
Source organism: Dinoroseobacter sp. S76 (assembly GCF_049801095.1). Lineage (NCBI taxonomy): Bacteria > Pseudomonadati > Pseudomonadota > Alphaproteobacteria > Rhodobacterales > Roseobacteraceae > Dinoroseobacter > Dinoroseobacter sp. S76. The sequence continues at coordinate 30,584 of NZ_JBNAGH010000003.1, forward strand.
GCGCATATCCCAAACCCGACCACCGGACGCCCCCCGCGGCCTCACGACACTGCCGCCGCAACGCCCCTCTGACCAAAGCACGCCCACACGCCATCGGCTCCCTTGAGAGCCGCCGGGCCTCGGCGCATTCAAAAGCAAGACCCCAAAGACCTTGCGGAGGCGTCTCCTGTCGTCCTGGCCCAAAGCCAAGCCTGACTGACCGCAACTGTAAAAGTTGCGCCAGCAACAATAGCTGAAACGCGGACAAAGCGGTCGTCTGCTGCAGTTGGTCGAATGACCGCTCTAGCTCTCTGTGTTACCGGTGAAGGGAAAGGCTTTCGCGATCAGATCGGCGACGTCTGCGGCTGGCGCTGCTGTCCCGCTAGCAAGAACAGCAATCGCTAAGTTTTCATCAGGATAGATCCGCACGGCTGCTGCGTGACCGGGACCGCCGCCACGATGCTGGAGCCAACGGCGTGTCTCCCCGCCGGTTTCGAACCAACCCAAAGGAACGTCTTGGTCAGTGGCCGGCACCATAAGGTCCATTGCGTCAGTCCCAACCAGCACGCCACCTCGCATCGCGGCATCAGCCAAGAGCGCGGCGTCTCTTGCGGACGAGATCAGGCCCGTCGGCGGCGTCGCTTCCACATAGAGCCGGTTCAGCCAAAGGAGTTGACCCTGCCGCGCTTGTACGAAATCGCGCATGTTGATCATGAACGGCAAGAGCGGGCTGAAAACATGGATTGCCGGGTGGCTGCCGAGCACTTCATCAGGAGCAATGTCGGGATTGAAAACGAAGTCGGTCGTCGTCATCCCCGCAGGGGCAAGCACCCGTTTCCGCACGACGTTTTCATAGGTCTCACCAGTTATCGCCTCGATCACGGCTCCGAGCACCATGTAACCAAGATTGCTGTAGCGTCGATCTTCACCCGGCGAGAACTTGAGGGTCGTGTAGTCCGGCATCCTCGAACGCAAGTACTCGGTTTGGTTGGGCAGGTCTTCGTCGTACCGCAACCACCCGAAAACAGCCGGGACCGTATCCCGGAGACCGGACGTATGCCGCAGAAGATCGCGGACGGTCATTGCGCGGCCTTCGGATTGCTCAACCTCGAACCAGGGCAGGAGATCGGCGACCGGGGCGTCAAGGTCCAGCAGACCGTCTTCGGCAAGAGCCAACACTGCCAGGGCGGTCGCGACCTTCGTGACCGACCAGACATGATAGACAGAGGTCGTGGTCGCCGCGCGATCTTCAAATGGATTTGCCTGACCGGCGGCATGTTCCCAAATGACCTCTCCGTCGCGGATGACGGCGACTGACATCGCTGTGGCGGCTCGAGAGGCAATCACGTTTTCAATGTAGCTGGTGACTTCATCCCGGCTCATGTCCCCCTGAGGCGCGCGGGGCGGCTTGATTGCGACGGCGTAGAGGCTCAGGCCCAACAACACCAAGATGACAACCAAGCCCAAAGAGATTCTAAGGGCCGCCATGAGAACCATTGTCTTGCCTCCATTCCGCATCCGAATGCCTGATTGAATGAACTCTTGCGCTGGATCTGCTGCTGGTTTCCCATTCATGTGGCACTCTCCTTCTGATGCGAAAAATGTCGTATGATCGGCTGCAACGGGCATTATCAATTGATAACGGGATGGAAGATTGGATCTGAACGGCCTCATTCGCGCGCTTGGACCAGGGTTGAAAGGCCCACCGCTTGCGGAGCTCGAAGCAGCCTGGACACCACGGTTTGTAAGGAAGGGAGAGGTTCTGGCGCATCAGGGCGATCAGGTGGCTCACGAGATCATGGTGCTCGATGGTCGGATCGTCAGTCAGATCTACGACGCCGAGGGCGGGGGCGCTGCGGTCGCCTTTTGCGTCGGACCCGGTTTTATCACCCCTCACATCGCACGCACGCATCACAACACATCTCTCGTCACGCTGGAAGTCACGGAAGATGCAACAATTGCGGAAATGCGGGCGGACAAGCTTCTGGCGATGATGCTGCAATCACCAGATATTCGAGACTGGGCCAACGGCATCCTTCGTGGCGAGCTGTCGCGAAAGACCGATCGTGAGTGGTGCCTCGCAGCCCTTGGCGGGTCGGATCGGCTGGCTTGGTTCCGGGATCGCTATCCGGGATATGAAGACCTGTTCCCGCATTCCCAGATCGCCAGCTTTCTTGGGATGACGCCCGTAACGCTCAGCCGCTTGCGGAAGGGGAGCTAGTGCTGAAGCAGCCATTCATCAAACACGCAGCATTGAGAAGTATGGGCTCAAAGCGGACTTCAGAGGCGTCGCAGCATCGGTCAAGTTGGGCTTGATCCGCACCTGAGCCATGCTCGAAAGCTTAACCGGGTCTTGCCGGACCGCGCGCAGGTGCCCGACACTTGCCCGACAGGTGTCCGACGCAAAGCCGACAGGGTGCCGACGCCGGTCTGGACCGGGTTTTGGGCTCAAAATTGTCAGAAAAATCTGACAATATACACTTAGCTGTAAACTATTGCTTACAGTTTGGCCCTGCGCTAGGGTTGCGTCCAGTGCCCCCGGAGCGTCCATGTCCTCTCGCCTGCCTTTCGTGTTCATCCTCATTACGCTGGTGATCGACGCCATGGGCATCGGGCTCATTCTACCGATCCTGCCGGACCTGCTCGGCGAGTTGAGCGGCGGGACATTGGGCCAGGCCGCGATCTGGGGCGGCGTGCTGTCGACCTCTTTCGCGGTGATGCAGTTTCTCTGCGGGCCAACCCTTGGCAGCCTCTCGGACCGCTTTGGTCGCCGCCCTATCCTTTTGGTTTCCTTGGCTGTTATGGCTGTTGACTACATGGTGATGGCCTTTGCGGGCTCGATCTGGCTTCTGCTGGTCGCCCGCATCGTCGGGGGCATCGCCGCCGCCACCCAGTCCACCGCGACGGCCTTCATCGCCGATATCTCCAAGCCCGAGGACAAGTCGAAAAACTTCGGTCTTGTCGGCGCGGCCTTCGGCATCGGCTTCGTGGTCGGCCCGCTGATCGGCGGCGCTCTGGGGGAGTTCGGGACCCGCGCCCCCTTCTACGCCGCCGCCGCGCTCGCCACGTTCAACCTTGTGCTCGGCTATTTCGTTCTGCCCGAGACCGTCACCGACCGCATCCGCCGCCCCTTCGAGTGGCGTCGCGCCAACCCGCTCGGCGCCTTCAAGCACCTGGGTAAGCTCCCGGGATTGAAGAGTTATCTGGCGCTCTTCTTCCTCTACGAGTTTGCGTTTTTCATCTACCCGGCGATTTGGGCCTATTTCACCCGCGCCCAGTTCGGCTGGGAGCCGGGGATGGTCGGCCTCTCCCTCGGTCTCTTCGGTGTGGCTATCGCAGTCGTACAAGGCGGGCTCATTCGAGTGATCATTCCGAAATTCGGAGAGACGAAGGTGATCCTCTACGGGTTTGTGTTTAATTTCTTTGCCTTCGCGGCATTGGGGCTGGTCACTTCCGGGGCGATCGCGCTCATCCTGACCCCGCTCACCGCCCTCGGCGCCGTGGTCACCCCGGCGTTGCAAGGCAAGATGTCCCAGACCGCAGGCGCCGACCAACAGGGGGAGCTGCAAGGCCTCGTCTCCTCCTTCCGCTCCGTCGCGGCGATCCTGTCGCCCCTGGTCATGACCCAGTTCTTCTTTCTCGCCACGGATGCCGAGATCGGGATCAACCAACCGGGCGCGCCCTTCTTCCTCTCCATGGCGATCATGGCGCTCTGCCTCGGCATCTTCCTGCCCCGCCGCGCCCTGAGCGCTGCGGTCTGAGCCCGCCATGAGCCGCCTGATCCGCGCCGCGATCTGCCATGAGTTTGGCGCGCCCCTCTCGGTCGAGAGCGCCCAACTGCGCGCGCCCGGCCCCGGCGAGGTCGAGGTCAGCCTCGGCGCCGTCGCAATCTGTCATTCGGACATCTCCTTTGCCGAAGGGGCCTGGGGCGGCGCCCTCCCCGCGATCTATGGCCATGAGGCCGCGGGCCATATCTCGGCCCTCGGCGCGGGCGTGACCGGCTATGCGGTCGGCGATCCGGTGCTCGTCACTCTGTTGCGGAGCTGTGGCACCTGCCCCTCTTGCAGCACGGCCCATCCCGCGACCTGCGAGACGCCGCCCGACCTAGCCCCACCCCTGCACCTGCCCGACGGGCAAGCGGTGGCGCAGGGCCTCGCCTGCGGGGCCTTCGCCGAGGCGGTGCTCGTCACCCCGGCCCAGCTCGCGCCCCTGCCTGCGGATATGCCCCTTGAGCTCGCCTGCCTGCTGGCCTGCAGTGTGACAACGGGGGTCGGCGCGGTGGTTCAAACCGGCCGGGTCCGCGTGGGCGAGACCGTGGTTGTGATCGGCGCCGGGGGCGTCGGCCTCAACGTGATCCAGGGCGCGCGGCTGGCGGGAGCGGCGCGGATCATCGCCGTGGACCTCTTGCCCCGCAAGCTCGACGAGGCACGAGAGTTCGGGGCGACAGACACGATCCTCGCCAGCACCGAGAAACCCTGGGCCGCAGCCAAGGCCATCACGCCGCGCGGGGCGGACGCGGTCTTTGTCACCGTGGGCGCCACGGCGGTCTATGACACGGCCCCGCGCTATCTGGCGCGTGGCGGGCGGATGGTCATGGTGGGCATGCCCCATTCCGGCGAGACCGCGCGCTATGAGCCGGTGATCCTCGCCATGTGCGGCCAGGATCTGCGCGGTTCCATGATGGGCGATACGGTACTGGCGCGGGACATCCCATGGATGGTGGACCTCTGGCGGCAGGACCGGCTGAGGCTTGCGCCCTTGATCTCCGGGCGCTGGCGGCTCGATCAGATCAACGAGGCCATTGCGGACACCAATTCAGGACAGGCCCGGCGCAACGTCATCCTCTTCGACTAGCCCCGCCGGGGGCGGCGGCGTGCCGCCGGGTTTCGGCCCGATCCCTGCGCGCCGCTCCAGCTCCACATTCAGGCCACCGCCGAGAAGCAGCAGGAACGAGCTGATGTAGAGCCACATCAGCAGGGCAATCACTGCGCCGATGGACCCATAGACCTCGTTGTAATTGCCGAAATTCGACAGGTAATAGCTGAAACCCAAGGACGCCCCAGCCCAAAGCACCACCACCGCAATCGCGCCCGGCGTAAGCCAACGCATGCGCACGCAGGTGCGGTTGGGCCCATAGCGATAGACGATGGCAAGCCCCGCCAGCAGGACCGAGATCGCCACAACCCAGCGTGCCAGGCGCAGGGCTAGCTCCGCCCAGGGCCCCAACGGCAGGAAGGACAGGACGATCGGCGTGATCACCACGGTGGTTAGGGCCACTAGCGCCACAAGCACGAGCACGCCCGTGAGCGATAGCGCCGCCAGATAATGCCGCCAGCTCTTGCGATTGGGGGTCCCGTAAATCGCGTTCAGACCGCGCATCAGCGCGCTCACCCCGGCGCGCGTTGACCAAAGCGCAGCAAGGATCGAAATGATCGTCGCCTTCCCTAGCGTGCTCGAGGTCGTACCGGTCAACGCGTCGATCTGGGCATCAATCAGCCGGTACGCATCCCCGGGCATGATATTGCCCAATAGCGCCATCTGCTGGTCCACCACCACCGGATCCGCCACCAGCCCCCAGATCGCGATCACAGCCGCAAGGGCCGGGAATATCGCGAGCAGGCCGTAGAAGGCGACGCCGGCCGAGATCAGTCCCAAATTCCAATCGTCGGTCTTGCCGCCGACGGATTTCAGGGCACCAATCCACTCGGACCGGTTGTGTTTGAACAAAACGGGCATGGGGCGCGCCTCCGGGATCGGTCAAGCTCCGGCTCTTAGGGGACGCGCTTCGCGCCCCGAGGTCAAGCGTCACGGGTGGGGTTTGCATCCCCCGCCCCATGGGTAAACTGCCGCAGTGCGGGAATATCTCGCATGTCAGGCCCGTCAGAGGCCCGCGCAAGTTCGAGGGAGGATCGAGATGGAGTTTCAGCTGCCGAGCGAGCTGGAGGCGCTGCGCGCCCGGGTCGCGGCATTCGTCGCAGAGGAGATCCTGCCGCTCGAGGCCGATCGCGCGAATTTCGACGCCCATGAGAATATCGCCCTGCCCGTGCTGGAGGACGTGCGCGCCAAGGCCAAGGCCGCCGGGCTCTGGGCCCCGCAAGCGCCGCGCGACCGGGGTGGCATGGCGCTCGACACGGTGTCCCGGGCGGTGTTTTACGAGGAGGCCAATCGCTCGATCTTTGGACCGGTCTGTTTCAACTGCGCGGCCCCCGATGATGGCAATATGGCCGTGCTCGCCAAACTCGGCACGCCCGCGCAGCAGGACCGCTGGCTGCAGCGCATTATCGATGGCAAGGTGCGATCGGCTTTTGCCATGACGGAACCCCATCCCGGTGGCGGCTCGGACCCGGGAATGATGCAGACGCGCGCCGAGAAGCGTGGCGACACCTACGTGATCCACGGCCATAAATGGTACATCACCGGCGCCGCCGAGGCGCAGCATTTCATCCTGCTGGCGCGCACCTCCGATGATCCGAAACGGGGTCACACGGCCTTTCTCTTCGACGCGGACCAGCCTGGCTGGCGGATCGACCGGCGCATCCCGATCATGGGCCCCGAGGAGCATGGCGGCCATTGCGAGCTGATCTTCGACGGGCTCGAGATCCACGAGGACAATGTCCTCATGGCCGAAGGGCGCGGCATGAAGGTCACCCAGACCCGGCTTGGGCCTGCGCGGCTCACCCATTGCATGCGCTGGCTCGGCCTCGCCAAACGCTGTGTCGAGATCGCCACCGCCTATGCCGCCGAGCGCGAGGGCTTCGGCGTGCGCCTTGCCGAGCGCGAGAGCATCCAGCTCATGCTCGGCAAGCTCGCCATGGATATCGAGATCGGGCGGCTGCTGACCATGAAGGCCGCGTGGGAGATCGATCAGGGCGGCTTTGCCCGCAAGGAGGTCTCCATGGCCAAGGTGCATGTGGCGAACCTGCTGCATCAGGCCGCGGATACGGCGATCCAGATCAATGGCGCGCGGGGCTATTCCAAGGACACGGTGCTCGAATGGATCTATCGCTATGCAAGGCAGGCCCGGCTGGTGGATGGCGCGGATGAGGTCCACCGCATGGTGCTCAACCGCGTGCTGACCGAGGAAGGGCGCGATTTCTGGCGCTGGCCGGTCGCGGCCCCGTGAGTCTGGAGTTTGAGCCCGCAGCGCTGGGGCGCTGGTGTGACCGGCAATTCGGCGCGGCAGGAGGCCCGCCCGAGATCGCCCGGATCAGCGGCGGGCAGTCCAACCCGACCTTCTTTGTGACCCATGGCGAGAGGCGGCTCGTGCTGCGCAAGCAACCGCCCGGCCCGCTCCTGAAAGGCGCCCATGCGGTGGATCGGGAGTTCCGCGTGCTCCGCGCCCTGGCTGAGACCGATGTGCCCGTGCCCGAGGCGCTGGCCTATGAGAGCAATGCGGAGGTTTTGGGCACGCCGTTCTATGTGATGGCGCGGCTCGACGGGCGGGTCTGCCCGACCTATGCCCTGCCCGAGCTGGCGCCCGGTGATCGCCGCCCGGCCCTGCTGGACATGGCGCGCACGCTCGGGCGGCTCCACGCGGTGCGGCCCGAGGCGGTGGGGCTAGAGGATTACGGACGGTCCGGCGACTATTTCCAGCGGCAGATGTCGCGCTGGTCCCGACAATACGCGGCCTCCCCCTCCGAGCCGATCCAGGAGCTCGATGCCCTGCGCGACTGGCTGACCGCCGCGATGCCCGAGGATGACGGGGCGGTGTCCATCGCCCATGGGGATTTCCGGATGGGCAACATGATGCTGCATCCGACCGAGCCCCGGGTGATCGCCGTCCTGGATTGGGAGCTGTCGACGCTGGGCCATCCCCTCGCAGATCTGGGCTTTGCTTGCATGGCCTGGCATTCGGCCCCGTCGGAATATGGCGGGCTCCTGGGCCTGGATCTCTCGGAAAATGCCCTGCCGGAGATGGCGGAATTCGTCACCGCCTATCGCGAGATCGCGCCGGACACCGCGCCGCTCCGCCCGTTCCACGTGGCCTTCGCCATGTTCCGCTTTGCGGTGATCTTCGTGGGCATTGCTGACCGCGCTGCGGCGGGCAGTGCCGCGGATCGCGATGCGGCCGATCTCGCCCCTCTGGCCCGCGCCTTTGCCCGGCGTGGGCTCGCCGTGACTGACCTGACCTTCTGAGACCGGAGCCATTGATGCCGCTTCCCGACGATCTGGACCCTGCAACCCTTGCCGCCCATGGGGGTGGTGCCACCGACACCGCCTCAGCCGGGATCGTACCGCCGATCCAGCCCGCCACGACCTTTCTGCGCGACCCGAAATACGATCTGGTTAACCCGGCCAATATCTATAGCCGCGACGATAGCGAGGCCCTGCGCGCGGTCGAAACCCTGCTTGCACGCCTGGAAAGAGGTGCTGCAGCACTCGCCTTTCCGTCCGGCATGGCTGCCACGGCGGCGGTGTTCCGCAGCCTGCCCAATGGCGCGCGTATCGTGCTGCAATCGGGGATCTATTACGGCACGTCGAAATTTGCGCGGGAATTCTGCGCCCGGCGCGGGCTCGCCCTGCTGGAGGTGGATGCGAGCGACCCTCAGGCCCTGCAGGCAGCCTGCGCGGCCCATGACCCGGATCTGGTCTTTGTCGAAACCCCCTCGAACCCCTGGCTCAAGACCGTGGATATCCGCCGGGCAGCAGAAACCGCCCATGGCGTTGGCGCGCGGCTGGTGGTGGACAGCACGGCCTGCACGCCGGTCCTGACCCAGCCCCTGAGCCTCGGCGCGGACATCGTGATGCACTCGGCCACCAAGGGGATCAACGGGCATTCCGATGTGCTCGCCGGGGCCCTCGTGACCCGCGATCCGGACCACGCCCAATGGCAGACCATCGCCACGGACCGCCACGACGCGGGCGCGATCCTTGGTCCGTTCGAGGCCTGGCTGCTTCTGCGCGGCATGCGGACCCTGCCCCTGCGGATGGAACGGATGAGCGCCACGGCGTTGGAGCTTGCCCAGCGGCTGGCCACGGATACCCGCGTCGCCGAGGTCTTCTATCCCGGCCTGCCCAGCCACCGGGGCCATGACGTGGCCGTCGCCCAGATGCGCGGCGGGTTCGGCGGGCTCCTGTCCTTTCTCGTGCGCGGCACGCGGCAAGACGCGCTCGACGTGATCGGTCGGCTGCAGCTCATTCAGCGCGCGACCTCCCTCGGCGGGGTCGAGAGCCTCGTGGAGCACCGCCAGAGCATCGAACCTGATTCCGGCATCCCCGAAACCCTTGTCCGGCTCTCCGTCGGGATCGAGGCGCCAGAGGATCTCTGGCGCGATCTGGACCAGGCATTGGGCTAAAGCGCGAAAAATACGCGATGTAAGGGCTTACATTGGGGCTGGCGGGCCTGCGACAAAAGTGCATACTTGGCACAAATGAGTGATCGGAGGGGCGGCGACAGAGACCCGCCCACCGGACAAACGCTGGCCGCCTTGGGAGGGGAGGCACCCGCATGAAAGTTGTGATCACCGAATTCATGGACCAGGACGCGCTGACAGGGTTCAGCGCGGATCTGGACGTGCGTTATGCGCCGGATCTGGTCGAGGACCGCGCGGTCACACTGGCGGCTGCGGGAGAGGCCGATGCCCTGATCGTGCGCAACCGGACCCAGGTCGATGCGGAGCTTCTGGCCTCAGCGCCCAAGCTGCGCGTCGTGGGACGGCTGGGCGTGGGGCTCGACAATATCGACATGGCCGGATGTGCCGCGCGCGGGATTGCCGTCTGCCCGGCCATCGGGGCCAACACGCGCTCCGTGGCGGAATATGTGATCGGCACGGCCTTCAGCCTGAGCCGCGGGGCCTATGCCGCGAACGCAGCGATGATCGCCGGCGAGTGGCCCCGGGGCACGCTGGGCCAAGGCGGCGAGATCGCCGGGCGCACGCTGGGCCTTCTGGGGTTCGGCGCCATTGCCCAGGCGGTGGCGGGGCTGGCAGCCCCGCTGGGACTGCGCGTCGTGGCCGCCGATCCGCATCTGCCGCCAGACCATCCAGCCTGGCGCGACGCCCAGCGTCTCTCGCGAGAGACGCTGCTCCGGGAGGCAGATATCCTGAGCCTTCACCTGCCCCTGACGCCTGAAACCGCCGGGCTTCTGGATGCGGAGGCGCTGGCGCAACTCAAACCCGGGGCGATTGTGATCAACACCTCCCGTGGCGGGATCGTGGATGAAGCCGCCCTTTGCGACGCGCTGCGCACAGGACGTCTCGGGGGTGCGGCGCTCGACGTCTTTGCGTCCGAGCCGTTGGATGCGACCGCGGGGGCGCAGTTTGCCGATGTGCCCAACCTGATCCTGACGCCCCATATCGCGGGGGTCACCGCCGAAGCCAATATCCGCGTCAGCCGGATCACCGTCGACAACGTCCAACGCGCCCTGATGGAGCCGGTGACATGACGTCCCGGCCCGCGCGCCCAACCCCAAGGGACCGACCCAAGGCCCCCTGACCCCATTGGTGGCACCCGGCAGATAAGCCGGGGCCGCTGCCCGGACCCGGGCACCGCAACAAGATCACACAGAGGAGGAGAACCCGATGATCTTCAAGACCTTCATGATGGCCGCCGCGATGACCGCGATGGCGGGCGTCGCCAGCGCCGAGGATTTCCCGAAATCCAGCGTTGACTATGTCATCCCCTTCGGCCCCGGCGGCGAGAGCGATATCACCGCGCGCTTCCAGCAGCCCTTCTTCGAGAAACTCTTTGGCGAGCAACTTGTCGTCTCCTACCAGCCCGGCGGCGGTGGTGCCGTGGGCTGGTCCCAGCTCAACGGCATGGCCTCGGATGGCACCAAGATCATGGGCGTGAACCTGCCCCATATCGTGATCAAACCGCAGCAGGGTGATGTGGGCTTCACCACCGAGGACATCACCTCGGTCTATTGGTTCCACTACACGCCGGATGCGATCGTGGTGAAGGCCGACAGCCCATTCATGTCCCTGCAGGACCTGATCGATGACGCCAAGGCGAACCCGCGCAAGGTGATCTTCTCGGGCTCGGGCAAGGGTACGGCGAACCATCTCGCGCAGGTGCAGTTCGACAAGCTCGCGGGCATCGAATCCACCTATGTGGCCTTCAAGGGCACGGGCGCTTCGGTCACCGCGCTCCTCGGCGATCAGGTTCGCGCGGCCTGGGGCTACACCACCGTGGGCGCGGCCCAGGGCGACGCGGTCCGGCTGCTGGCCGTGGCCATGGAAGACCGTCACCCGGCCTTCCCGGATGTGCCGACCTTCCGCGAGCTGGGCTTTGACATGGTCTCGGGCGCCTATCGCGGCATCGCCGTCCCGAGCTCGGCCAGCGCTGAAACACGCCAGCAGGTCTCGGATGCCATTGCCAAGATCAATGCCGATGCGGATTTCCAGAAGCAGATGATCGATGGCGGCTTCGCGCTTGTGGATGTGGGCTATGGCCCGGACATGGATGCGTTCATGGCGGAAAAAGCCTCCGGCTATATCGATGCGGCCAAAGCGGCCGGCATCATCGAGTAACCTGACAGACTGACGGACAGGCGCGCGCGGGACGTCCGCGCGCGCCCCTTTTTGCGGTCCGGCGCGGAGCCCGGGCCAGGAGACCTCGGATGCTCGAGTATATCGCGTCGGCCCTGACCCCCCTCAACCTGATGCTGGCCGTGTTCGGCGTGGCGGCGGGCACGATCATCGGCTCGATCCCGGGTCTGACGGCGACCATGGCCGTGGCGGTGCTGGTGCCGCTGACCTTCACCATGTCCCCGGACAGCGCGCTGATCCTGATGGGCGCGATCTATACTGGCGCGATCTATGGCGGGGCTTACGCGGCGATCCTGCTGAACACGCCGGGCACGCCCTCGGCCATTGCCACCACTTTTGACGGCTATCCCATGGCCAAGCGCGGGGATGGAGACCTTGCGATCTCCACCGCGTGTCTCGCCTCCGTGGTGGGCGGCCTTGTGGGGGCACTGGCGCTTCTGCTGCTGTCGCCGCCGCTCGCCAAGGCCGCGCTGGCCTTTGGCCCGGTGGAGTATTTCTGGCTGGCGATCTTTGGTCTCTCGATGATCGCGGCCCTGTCGACGGGCGATTTCATCAAGGGCATGATCGGGGCCTGTTTCGGCCTTCTGATCGCAATGATCGGCGTGTCGGAGACCAGCGCCGAGGTGCGCTTTACCTTTGGATCCAACACCTTGCTGGGCGGCATCGATACGGTCTCGGCCCTGATCGGGCTTTACTGCATTCCGGTCCTGATCGATCTGGTGGCCACCCCAAACCGCCATCTGGCCGCCCCGGAGCAGACCCGAGGCTTCCGCCTGCCCGAGGCGATCGGGACCCTGATGAAGAACAAGTTTAACGTGCTGCGCAGTTCGGTCATTGGCACCATGGTCGGCGCGCTGCCCGGCGCGGGCGGCTCCATCGCCGGGCTCGTGGCCTATTCCGAGGCCCGCCGGGTCGGCAAGGGGGAGGAGAAATACGGCGAGGGCAATCCCGGTGGGATCATCGCCACGGAATCCGCAAACAACGCCACCGTCGGTGGCGGGTTCATCCCGACCCTCGTGCTGGGCATTCCGGGTACGCCGCCCGATGCGGTGATCCTCGGCGCGCTTTTGGTGCAGGGCGTCCGCACCGGGCCGACGCTGTTCACCCAAGGGGCGGATATCGTCTACACCTTCATCTTCGGCCTGCTGCTGGCGACGATCCTGATGCTGCCCGTGGGCCTGTTGATCGGGCGCTTCGCCTATGGCGCCATCGTGCGGGCACCCAAAGCAGCCCTCGTGCCCATCGTGGCCTTCATGACCGTTATCGGGTCCTTCGCAATCCGCAACTCGGTCTCGGACATCGTCATCATGATCGTGCTGGGCGTGATCGGCTGGGTCGCGGCCAAGCGCGGCTTCTCCCCCTCGCCCATCGTGCTGGGCCTGATCCTCGGGCGGATCGCCGAGCAGGGCTTTGTTCAGAGCTGGACCATCGGCGACGCCATCGGCGACCTGCCAGGGCAGTTCTTTGGACGGCCCCTGTCCATGGTGATCATCGCCCTGACCCTGCTGAGCTTCCTCTACCCGTTCTGGCCGCGCATTCGCAGCGTCATGAGCCGCCGCCCAGGCCGCCCGGACGAGGCCCTGCCCCCGGCAAGCGGGGCGGCCATCACAAGGGACCTGATCGCATTCGCAATCTTCGGCGCTGTCGCGCTGGTGGTGATCGTGCAATCGGCGGGGCTCAACCCGGACGCCGCAGTCTTCCCGCGCACCATCGCCATGGGCATGCTGGCTCTGACGGGGCTCGCGGTGGTCCAGCTGCTGCTGACACGGCAGGTGACAGAGATCCCTGTGGTCGGCACGCGCACGCGTATGGTGGCGGTGCCGCTCCTGATGCTGGGGGCGGTTGCGCTGATCCCGGTTCTCGGGTTCGAGCTTGCCGCGCTCCTGCTGGGGGCGGCCCTGATCATTCCCGCACAGCATGACGCCTTCACGCCCAAGGGCTGGGCCCTGCTGCTCGCGGGCGTTGTGGGTACGATCCTCGCAGTGACGCTGCTCTTCGGGCAGGTGCTGAACGTGCCGCTGCCGTAACGACAGGGCTGGCCAGCAGCAGGACCTGCCGTCAAGCTCGCGAAACATCGGAGTTTTGGTCGATCCGGGGGATTTGATCCCTACATGTACGAAACGAAGCTTGGGAGGGCAGAATGACAAAGTCAGACCGGCCATGGACCGCGTTCTACGGGCCTGAGATGCGCGCGGATCTCGGCACCGCGTCCTACCGGACCGTGGGCGACATGATCAGCGCGGTCTCGAGCACCTTCGGATCCGCCCCGGCCTTCACCACCTGCCTGCCCAACGGCATGAACGGCACGCTGAGCTTCCGCGAAGTGGACGAGATGTCCGATGCTTTCGCGGTCTATCTGCGCGAGGTGGCCGGGCTCAACAAGGGTGACCGGGTGGCGGTTCAGATGCCCAACGGGCTGAGCTTTCCCATCGCTGCCTTCGGGATCCTGAAGGCGGGCTGTGTGCTGGTGAACGTCAACCCGCTCTACACTGCCGAGGAGATGGCCCGCCAGTTCGCCGATGCCGAGCCCCATGCGTTGGTGATCGTGGACATGTTCGCGGACAAGATCCCCGAAGCGACGCGCGGCCACCCGATCCCCAATATCATCGTCACCCGGGTGGCGGAGTTCCTGCCCGCCCTGCCCCGCGGGATTGTCGGGCTGGTGCAGAAATACTGGGACCGCTCCGTCAAACCCGTGGAGGTGCCCCATATCCGCCTGCCCGAAGCGCTGCAGGTCGGGCGGCTCCATGCGGATGCGGAGAAGATCGAGATCGAGGGCTACCGCCAGTCGGTCACGCCCGACGATGTCGCCTGCCTGCAGTATACGGGCGGGACGACCGGCGTCTCCAAAGGTGCGATGCTGACCCATGCCAACCTGATCCTGAACATGGAGCAGGTGATGGAGATGATCGAGGGGATGGAAAAGGGCAAGGAGGTCGCCCTGACCGCCCTGCCCATGTACCACATCTTCGCCTTCACCGTGAACTTGCTGGGGTTCTACTGGATGGGCGCGCGGAACATCCTGATCCCCTCACCCCGCCCGCTGGCGAACCTCAAACGGGCCTTCGAGAACTACAAGATCACCTGGATGAGCGGGGTGAACACGCTCTTCAACGGGTTGATGAACGAGGTCTGGTTTCAGGACAGCCCGCCCAAACACCTGAAATTCGCCTCTGCCGGGGGGATGGCCCTGCAATCCTCGGTGGCCGAGCGCTGGCAAGAGGTGACGGGCGCGCAGGTCCTGCAGGGCTATGGCCTGACGGAGACCTCGCCGGTCCTGACCTTTGAGCCCTTGAACAAGACGCGCCCGGGCTCCATCGGTGTGCCCCTGCCCTCGACGCTCGTGGCTTGCGTCGACGAGGAGGGCCAGCCCGTGGCCCAGGGCGAGCGCGGCGAGATTGCCGCCAAAGGCCCCCAGGTCATGGCCGGCTATTGGCAAAAGCCCGAGGAGACCGCGAAGGTCATGAAGAACGGCTGGTTCCTGACCGGCGATATCGGCGTGATGGATGCGGATGGCTATTTCCGGATCGTGGATCGCAAGAAGGATATGGTCGTGGTCTCGGGCTTCAACGTCTATCCCAACGAGGTCGAGGATTGCCTCGCCTCCCATCCGGGCGTCGACGAGGTCGCGGTGATCGGCGTCCCCGATGCCGGGAGCGGTGAGGCGGTGAAGGCCTTCGTCGTCAAGCGCGATCCCGGGATCTCCGAGGCGGAGCTGCGCACCCATTGCAAGGCCCATCTGACCGCCTACAAGGTCCCGAAGCAGGTCGCCTTTCGCGACGAGCTGCCGAAATCCAATGTGGGCAAGATCCTGCGAAAAGACCTGCGCGCCCAAGAGCTTGCGCAGACCGAGGAGGGGTGAGCCATGGTCGGAGCCTTTGAACAGGCGCTGCTGGCGCTGATGATCTTCGTCATCATGCTGGGCATGGGCGCATCGCTCACCCCGCGTGACTTCTACCTCGCCCTGCGGCGACCTTACGGGCTGGCCATCGGGGTGATCTCGCAATACGGGTTCATGCCCTTTATCGGGTTCCTGCTGGCCACGCTGCTGACGGTGCCCGAGACCATCGCCATCGGCATTCTGATCATGGCCTGTATGCCCGGCGGGACGACCTCGAACATCTTCACCTATTTCTCCAAGGGGAACCTCGCGCTCTCGGTCCTGATGACCGTGACTTCGACGGTGACCGGGGTGATCATGATCCCGCTCGTGCTGCTGCTCTATGCGACCGCGCTCGATCTGAATATCCCGCGCGAAAACATCATCATCACGCTTGTGCTGCTTCTGGTCCCCGTCGGGATCGGGATGGTCCTGCGCAAGATAAACGCGAATGTGGGGGCCGTGACCGAGTTCTTTGGCTCGGCGCTGGCGCTCTTTTTCATCGCCTTCCTGATGGTCAGCTGGATCCCCCGGAACTGGCAATTCCTGCTGGAGACCTCAGGCGCCACTTATCTCGCGGCGATCGGGCTCGGCGCTGTGGGGATCACCATCGGCTACGGGTTTGCCCGGGCGCTGAAGCTGCATCCGCGCAATGCGCGTACCGTGGGACTGGAGACCGGGATCCAGAACGGCCCCCTCGCTGTGGCGATCATCGTCTTCACCTTCGAGGGCACCGAGGCTCAGGCGGTGATGGCCGTGCCCGTGCTCTATTCGCTCTTCATCATCATCGTGGCGAGCATCGTGACCATGATCTTCCGCCGGGCCAATACGGCGGCGGAGCAGAAGATGCCCGACAGCCTGCTCTAGCTTGCACCGGGCGCGCGCCTCGTGTCTCCTGCTGGCACAGCAGATAGGAGCGCGCCCATGTCAGACCTCGCATCACGCATAGCTCAGGGGCGCGGCGACGCGCCTGCGGATCTGGTCCTGCGCGGGGGACAGGTGCTCGATCTGGTGACCGGGGATCTGATCTCGGGGGATGTGGCGATCTGCGGAGACCGGATTGTCGGCACCGGCACCGACTATGAGGGGCGCGAGGTGCTGGATGTCACCGGACTGACCCTCGTGCCCGGGTTCATCGACACCCATCTGCATATCGAAAGCTCCCTTGTGACGCCCTTCGAGTTCGACCGCTGCGTGACCCCGCGCGGGGTGACCACGGCCATTTGCGACCCCCACGAGATCGCCAATGTGATCGGCCCGGACGGGATCCGCTATTTCCAGGCCGCAAGCGAACGCACGGTGCTCGACATCAAGGTGCAGCTCAGCTCCTGCGTGCCGTCGACGGATATGGAAACCGCCGGCGCGCAGATCGAGGCGGCGGATCTTGAGCCTCTGCGCGGGCATCCCTCGGGGATCGGGCTGGCGGAGTTCATGAACTATCCGGGCGTGATCTATCGCGATCCGGGCGTGATGGCGAAGCTGGAGGCCTTCGAAGGCGGTCATATCGACGGGCATTGTCCGCTTCTGCTGGGCAAGGATCTCAACGCCTATGTGGCCGCCGGGATCCGCACGGAGCATGAGGCGACCAGCGCCGAGGAAGCCCGCGAGAAACTGCAAAAAGGGATGCGAGTCCTGATCCGCGAGGGGTCTGTCAGCAAGGATCTGGAGGCGCTGGCGCCGCTCCTGACCGAGCGGACGGCGCCCTATATGTGCCTCTGCACCGATGACCGGAACCCGCTCGACATCGCTGAGCATGGGCATCTGGACTACATGATCCGAACGCTGATCGCGCGAGGCGTGCCGCCGCTGGCGGTCTATCGCGCCGCGTCTTTGTCGGCGGCGGAGGCGTTCGGGCTCAAGGATCGCGGGCTGATCGCGCCGGGCCTGCGCGCGGATATCGTGGCCCTGCCGTCGCTGGAGGACTGCCGGGCGGAGCTCGTGCTCTGTGGCGGGGTGCAGGTGACCGATGCCGCCTTTGCCGCGCGGGAGGAGATCCCGCCCGTGGGTCGCGGATCCGTCCATGCCCCACATGTGACGCCGCAGGTCTTCCGGGCCGGTGGCAACCGCGAAGAGACGGATGTGATCGGGATCCTCGAGGGAAAGATCCTGACCGAGCATCTGCGCGAGGTGATCCCGATCCGCGATGGAGACAAGCTGCCCGATACCGCGCGCGATCTGATGCGGATCGCGGTGGTGGAGCGGCATGGCAAGAACGGCAATATCGCCACGGGCTTCGTGCGGGGCTTCGGTCTGCAGAAGGGGGCGATTGCCTCGACCGTCTGCCATGACCACCACAATATCGTTTGTGTGGGGGCGGGCTACGCGGATCTGGCGCTGGCGACGAACCGGGTGGCCGAGATCGAGGGCGGGTTTGTCGTGGTGTCAGAGGGCGAGGTGCTGGCCGAGCTCGCCCTGCCCGTGGCGGGGCTGATGAGCGAAGCGCCTTTTGAGGAGGTCCGCGACGCACTCGTGGGTCTGCGCGAGGCCGCCCGCAGCCTCGGCGTGACGCTGGAAGAGCCGTTCCTCCAACTGGCCTTCCTGGCGCTGCCGGTGATCCCCGCGCTGAAGATCACCGATCGCGGTATGGTGGATGTGACCCGCTTCGAGATCATCGCGTAAAAGGGCGCGCCCGGCCAAGGCCGGACGCGCGGACACACTCTGTGCGGGCCATGGGCACCTGTTGGCCGACGGCCCCTTGGCGCTCGGTTCCATTGATGCGCGTCCGCGCGGTCCCGGAACGGGGCCGCGCCCCCGCAAACGCCGTCCTTACCGCGCGGCGATGGCTGGCGCTTGGCGCGGCGCAAAAGGCTCCCATTTCAGATCGCCCGCATAGCGGTCCACGATGGTCCCCGCCTCCCCCAGCCGCAGCAGCTTCAACCAGCCATTGTCGAAGAGCGTTTGCACATTCGGATGCCGCCCGAGGATCTCGGTAATTGCCTCCGCCGGCGCATCCACAACCACGCTCAACCTCAACGGCTCATGGACGAAATCGGCACCGTCATGGACCGATTGCTGCGAGAGGCCCACGCGTAGCGCGCCGGTCGCCCCATCCAGCACGCCCATTCCGCCGGTCACGTTATGCACCTGTTTGGTCCCGCTGCCGAACACCTCCGGCGCGACGACCGACCCGTAATATTGCAGGCTGATCCAGCTCGCCACGACCACCGGCGCGGTGAGGATCAGCTCGAGCACTCCGAACCCCTCATCCTGCCGCCAGTCATAGCTGTGCAAGAACACACGCCCGTCGAGCTGGGCAGCCGCTGTCTTACCACGCGGTGCCACGACGAAGGCCTTGCAGCCTGCGAGCCCCCATTCGGGCCGGGTCTCCGCCCAATCGAGCGCCCGCTTCGCGACATCCGCCTCAGTCCTGGCCCCGGGCAGACGCGCCAGCCGTTCCGCCCGGGCCAGAGCTCCGGCGGCCTCCACCCATCCCGCGACCTGGGCGAGGCTGTCCGCGGCGCCTGCGCGTATCCCTGGCGCGAGATCATCGAGATAGAGCGTGATCCGGTCCTGCGCCGTATCGTGCAACGCGGCGAGAAACACCGTGTCCTCGGGTACGGTGATACCCTTCTGGGCCAGCCCGGCCCGCACCTCCGGCTGGTTCAGCACATCAGCCAGCAGCCGCGCATTCACATCGCCACCATAGCCCCCGCACGCCCCGCATTGCAGCGCGCTGCCATGGGCGTTGTTGGTCACATGGGCCCCGTGCCCGGCGATCAGGACTACGTGCGCGAAATTCTCCCGCAGGGACATCGCCCCCAGGATCGTGGCCGCCGCATCGATCTGCGCCGCCAGCGGCAGGGGCGGGTCGAGCACGGGCTTGGCCGAGGTCACCTCCTCCTGCCCGTGGCCCAGCGTCTCCCGCACCAGTTTGCCCGCATAGAGCGGCCCGGTCGCCTCGACAAAGGCAAAGGACGAGACCGCCGCCTGCCGGAACCGTCCCCAGGCCCGCTTGGCCCGGCCCGCGATCCGCGCGGCGCCGTGATCCCCGGCATCCCGGCTCTCCAGACCGGGCGTCAGCAGAACCGGCAACCGCGCTTCGGAGCCACACATCCCCGCGGGCGTATGGGCCACGGTCAGCCCGAAGAACCCGGCAAACCCCAGCGTCTCGATCTGCGGCGACTGGCTCTCGAGCGCGCGGCGCATCACCTCGGAGCGGACATCAATGCAAAAGGCGGCCTGCATCACCGGGCGCGCCGGGTTGGACTGCCCCGCGCCAGGCACAAAGGCCAATGCCAGCTCCCGCTGGGCGGCCCGTTCCGCGGCCTCCTGCAGGATCGCGTCGATCTGATCATCCCGCGCGGGCGCAGCTGGAGCGCTGCAAGTCGCCACCGCATCCGCCCAGGCGGGCTGCAGCCCGGGCCGGTGGGACAGAAGCACCGCGTCCCACGCCGCACGGATCGCCAAGAGCTCAGAAAGACTGGTGTCGGTCTCGCCCGCAAGCTCCGCCTGCCAAAGCCGGTAACGCGCGGCCTGAGCCCAGCCGCCGAGGGTCATCAGCAGGCGATGGGCGTAAAGCGCGGCGGCGTCGGCCGAGAGGCCAAGCAGCGCCAGCGCCCATGGCAAGGCCGCTTCTGCGGTCTCGGGCAGCGCGGCAAAGCTCGCGCGGATCCCCGGCAGCCCGGCCAGTTCCGGGTGCAGGTCGTGGCAGGCAAACCTACGCCAATTGGCATAGGCCCCCTCCTCCGGCTGGGCGGACCAGAGCGCCTGGCCCTGATCGAAATACCCGGACGCCCAAGCGCCGATCCGCGCCTCGGCCAGCCCTTGCCCCTCCAGCGCCGATACGGTCGGCAACGCGCTCGGCTCAGGGCGCGTTTGACCGGCGGCGGCCAGAACCTCCGCTACGCTCAGGGAGGTTCCGCTCGCGGTCAGGGCAGCCGCGATATCCTCGAGCGTGATCTCGCCCCCCGCGATTTTCGCGGCAAACCAGTGCCGCGGCGCGGTCACGGCGCATCCGGCCACCCGGGAGAGCAGCGCCGCCGTCTCCGGCAGGTTTTGCCCGGTCTGACCGAGAAACGGGTTCACCGCCACGGTCGCGGAGAGGGGGAAGGCAGGCGGGATCGCCCGGATGGCCGTGTCGGTGAGGGCGGTGATCTGCTCTGTGCTCAGAGCGGGGACAGCATGGGTCATGGGAAGCTTCCTTTGATATCTGAGAGAGGAGAGGTCAGGCCGCAGCCCGGCCCAGCAGCCGGTCGAGAATGGCCGAGGCATAGAGCCCGTTGGACAGGTGGACCCGCAGGGCCCGCGCCTTGGGATGATCCGACCAGCGCGGCAGCAAGGTCTGCGCCACGGCGATCAGGGTGAAGCTGAGAAGCGCCAGGGCGATCACCGCCCAGACGGTCCCAGTGGGCGCAGGTGGCGCGGGCAGATGACCGCCCGCAAGTGCGCCCGCCCCGGCCTGTAGCGCGAGATAGGCGGCGGTCGCAGCTGCCGAGAACCCGGCCAGCCGCAGGGCCAGCGCCTTGGGCGCGCCGCCCGCCATGCCCTGCGCGATGAGATAGGCAATCCCGAGGATCAGGATCACCCCCAGCGCTAGGGCTTGCGGGGCTTTGTCCAGCGCTCCAAAGAGCACCACACCCAGCCCGTAGATCGCGAGCGCCAGCGCGAAGGCCCCCGCCACCACCTTGGCATCCGGCAGCGCCACTGGGCCCGCCCCGCGCGCCTCGGTCACCGCAACCACCGCCGTACCGGAGTTCAGCAGCGCGTGGGCCTTGTAGAGCGCGTGGGCCACGATATGCAGCAGCGCCAGCGGGAAGAGCGCGAGGCCGATCTGCAGCATCAGAAAGCCCATCTGGGACACGGTCGACCAGGCCAGGGCCGTCTTGATCGCAGGCTGGGTGAGCATCACCAGCGCACCGATCAGAGCCGAGGCGCCCCCGATCAGAGCCAGCAGCGCAAGCCCGCCGGGCGCCAGAACCAACAGATCCGCAAAGACCAGGAGCAGCACGCCCCCCGCATTCACGATCCCCGCATGGAGCAGCGCGGAAAATGGCGTCGGGGCCTCCATGGCCTCGGTCAGCCACCCGCTCAGGGGAAAGAGCGCGCTTGCTGTCACTGCCGCCAGGATCAGCGCCGCGAGGCTCCATCCCAGTGTGGCAGGGGCCGTCCCGGCCTCCGCCGCCGCAGCGATGCCGGCGATGGAAATCGTGCCATAGCCCGTCGCAAAGCCGGTCATGGCCAGCCCGAGGGCCAGGGTCGCGAGCCCCGCACTCAGCAGGTATTTGCGCGCCGCGGCCTGCGCCATGGGCCGCTCCGGGTACGTCAGGAAGAGCCGATAGACCGTGGCGGACAGGGCAATCCAGGCGAGCCAGAGCACGATGACATTCACCGCCAGCACCATGGTCAGCACCGCGGCCAGGGCCAGGGCGATCCACCCCATGAAGGGCGCGCCCTCGGGCTCATCCCGCAAGGAAATGCTAGAAAACGACAGAACCACCCAGCCGAGCCCGGCCACCAGCGGCAGCATGACCGCGCTGACAAGATCGAGCCGCGCCGCGCCGCCCTCGGGCAGGCCAAACGCAGCCGCCCCGATTGCAACGAGGGCCGCGAGCCCCCCGGCGCTGGCCGCGACCGGGCGCACATAGGCGTGCGCCAGGGCGGGGCGCAGCAAGAGGGCGAGGCCCAATCCGGCCAGAAGAAGCGGGACGAGCAAGGCGATCAAAGAGAGCAACATGGAGGATCCTCGACAGGTGCGTGATGTTGTCGGGGAAGTAGGGGTTGCGCTTCATGAAGAAAAATTCATTGTTCGCATCATTTCGTTCGATTAAAACGAATGGATGGCGGATCTCAATTACAATCACCTGCGCTATTTCTGGGCGGTGGCCCATGACGGAAACCTGACCCGCACGGCGTCGCGCCTAAACTTGTCGCAATCCGCGCTCTCGGTGCAGATCCGCAAGCTCGAAGACCGCATGGGGCATGCCCTGTTCGAGCGGCGGGGGCGCCAACTGCTGTTGACCGAGGCGGGTCGGATCACGCTGGATCATGCGGATACGATCTTTGCCACGGGCGACGATCTGCTCGCCACCCTGAACGAGACCGGCGAGGCGCGGCAGATCCTGCGGGTCGGGGCGCAATCCACGCTCTCCCGGAACTTTCAGATCGCCTTTCTCGACCCGGTTCTGCACCGCGAGGATGTGGAGGTGATCCTGCGATCGGGCACGGTTGAAGAGCTCTTTCGCGGGCTCGACGCGCTTGCCCATGACGTGGTGCTCACGAACCAGCCGCCGCTGCGCGATGCGGGCACGGCCTATCGCGCGCAGGAGCTTGGGGCCCAGCGCGTCAGCCTGATCGGCACGCCCGCCCGGGCCGGGCGCGACGGGGACAGCGTGGCCGACCACCTGGCGCGGCATCCGGTGATCCTACCCCTGTCCTCCAGCCTGATCCGCGTCGCCTTTGACGCCCTGAGCGCGAGGCTTGGCGTCACGATCCGCATCGCGGCGGAGGTGGATGACATGGCCATGCTGCGCCTTTTGGCGCGTCAGGATCTGGGCCTCGCGGTGCTGCCCCCGATCGTGGTGCGGGATGAGTTGCAGTCGGGCGAGCTGGTGGAACTCGCCCCCCTGCCCGAGATCCGGGAGAGTTTCTATGCCGTGACACGCCCGCGGCGATTTCCCAACCCGCTTCTGGTCGATCTGCTCAGCCAGAGCCCGTTGCGGGATCAGCTTCCCTAACCCCCTGGCCGCACCGCTATCCAAAGGTTTTCTTCAGGAGCAGAACATCGCCGGTGTAATAGGGCGGGCTGGGATGGAGACGCACGGGCTCGGAGGTCGCGAAGCGGTAGCCCAAGCGCTCATAGAGCCGGACCGCGCCCGTGTTCTGGCCATAGACCTGAATGCTCATCTCCGCGAACCCATGCTGCATAGCGCGGGCTTCGGCCTCGCGCAGCAGCGAGGCCCCGATGCCCTGCCCCCGCGCCTGATCGAAGACCGCGAGCGCATTGATGTACCAGGTCCCGACCGAGTGCTTTTCCAACGCCACGAAAGGCGCAATCGGGTCTGGCAAGTCATCCGGATCCTCTTCCGGGGCCTCGGTGATGGCATAGCTCAGCACCATGCCCAGCGGCGCGCCCCGGGCCTCGGCAACCATCGCATTGGTGTAGGAAAACCCGCCCGAGGCGCGCTTCGCCCGCTCGGCGCCGATCTCCAGCGGGGTCTGGCCCTCGGTACAGGCCCGGGTCCAGAGCCAGTTGGGGATCCCCTCCCCGGCGATATCGATCAGCCGCGCAAGGGTGGGCGCATCGTCGGGCGTGGCCGGGCGGATCAGAGGCGTAATGGTGTCGCGCATGGCGCATGTCCTTTCTGAGGCAGCAGGCCCGGGCGGGAGGAGCGCCCGGACCATGAGAGGGGGGTCACATGGCAGAGGCCGCAGGCGCGCTTGGCAGGGAAGCGTCGGCCTTGCGCGCAATGCCGCTCGCGTCTAGGGGCGCATCGACCGCCGGCACGCCGTCGGATCGGGACGCCTGATCCCAGCTCTCCTCAGGCAGTCGGAAGGTGATGTTCACGGTCATCTGCTCGCTGAACCCCAACAGGGTCTGCACCATGCCGCCGGAAGCCTCCGCATAGGCGCCGGTCGCGCCGGTGATCGCGCGCAGGTTCTCGACGCCGGTATCCACGATCTCGGTCCCTTGGGTGACAATCGTGTCGCCGCCTTCGAAGGCAAAGACCTGACGGCTAATGATCCAGACGCCGCTGGTGGCATTGGCGCCCTCACCGACGAAATACCCGTCACAGGTCCATTGGCCGAGCACGAGATCCGGGAAGGCCGGACGGCCATCGGGCAACACACCCGCCGTATCGGCCGCCAGCGTGCCCGCGGGATAGATATATCCCTGGCTGATGAAGGCATTGCCATGGGCGGGCATACCGCTCTCATGCAGCGGTGCATCCGCCATGAAAATGCGGGTGTGGTCTTCGGCCACGTCAAAGGCCGCAGGCGTGTCGGCCAGGACCAGACTGCCAAGCGCGAGGCTCAGCGCGGCGGAGGTCAGAAGGGTTTTCATCATGGGGGTGTCCTTTCTATTCATGATGTTACAGTCCGTTTTTCACGCGGCAGATCGGGCCGGATCATGACCCGCGATGCAGCCCAGATGGCGGTGATCGGTGCCACAGCAGCCCCCGATCACGCGGATGTTCGGCAGGCGCTCGGCCAACGCGGCACTGAGCGCGCCCAGCTCAACGGGATCGCCATCATCCAGCACCTCGGCGTTGTCGAGCTCAGCATGGCTCATGCGCGATGCGTTGGAGCGCAGCCCGCCAATCCGCTGGGTCCAGAGCGCGTTCGGGTCGAGCAGCGCTGCGAAATGGTCGGGATGGGCGCAGTTGATCATGTAGTAGAGCGCGCCCGCATCCGTGGCCGCATCCACCTCGGCAATCGCCGCTTCGAGAGGCTGGCCCGAGGGCAAACGGCCATCGGTCTCCAGGGTGAAGGCGATGACCACGGGCAGGTCAATCTCCTTGGCGGCCTGAACGATCCCGATCGCCTCCTCCGCGTGGGTGAGGGTCATGGCGCTGATCATATCGACCCCGGCCCGCCCCAATGCGTGGATCTGCGGCGCGTGGATCAGCAGGGCATCTTGCCGCGACAGCGTGGCATCGGTCGCGTAGGCGTCGCCCGCTGGCCCCACGAGCCCGTTGATCAGGATCGGAAGCTCCGGGGTTTCATGCTCGGTCCGCAAAGCCGTCACGAAGGCCACGGCGCGGGCATTGGTCTCCATCACCTCCTTGAGGGTCTGGCCCAGCGGTCCGGCCCAGGCCGCCCCTGCCCGCCATGTGGGCGCATCGAGGATAAACCCTCGTCCGCTGCGCCGCGCGATCCCGATGAACCGCTCGAAATAGGCGGTGAGATCTGCGCATCCCTGTGCTGTGTCCAAAAGCACCGCAGCCGAGAAACAGGGCAGCTCATAGCCCTTGTCGAAAATCATGTAGGTCTCCAGTCCCCCATCCGTCAGGAAGAACCGGTTTGTCGTGCCAAGCTGTTGAATTCGCATCCACGCTCTCCTTTTCCGTTGCTGGGAAGGGAGTAGCCCGGCGCGTGCCGACCGCGATAGTTGCCGCGTGGTCCGGTTGCCAGATGCAGATTTTCGACGTAATTTCAGTGCCTCAGTGGCGGGTCCGCGATCCGGCGCGCGCGCGGGTCGCTGTCAACTGGACTCGCAGTACAGTCGGGATTGAGAAGATGGATCAGAAAATCGACACCCGCGGCAGAATCCTCGACATCACCGAGGCCGCCGTGCTCGAAAAAGGGTTCGAGGCGACCTCCATAGACGAGATCGTCGCGGGGGCCGGGATTTCCCGGGGCGGGTTCTTTTACCATTTCAAGGACAAGAACGCCTTGGCCCGCGCCCTTCTGGAGCGCTACATCGAGGTGGAGAACGCGCTCTATGACGATCTCTTTGCCCGCGCGCGGGAGCTCAATGACGATCCGCTCCACTGCATGCTGATCGGGCTGAAGCTACTGGCCGAAATGCTCGAGGAAATGCCGACCGGGCATCCGGGTTGCGTGATCGCCTCGACCGCCTATCAGGACCGGCTGTTCGACGACGGGGTGCGGGAACTCAACCGACAGGCCATTCTCGGGTGGCGCAAACGGTTCCGCGGGATGTTCGAAGAAATTGCCGAGATTTATGCCCCGCGCGAGCCGGTGAACATGGACGCTCTGGGCGATATGGTCTCGGGCGTGGTCGAGGGAGGGCTTGTGCTGCAACGCGCCCTGCGCGAGCACAACAATGCCGCCGAACAGATCATGCTGTTCCGGACCTATCTGAAGCTGCTCTTCGCGCCGAAATAGCGGGGCTGGCGCGCGGGTATCCTCCGGCGCCGGGGACTGGCAGGCGCCGAGCCGGTCTGCTCGCCTTCGTCCCGGCAGGATCGCGTTGAACGAGACGGAGTGCCCCTAGTTCAGTACGGAAATCGCGCGCAGACGCGCCTTGGCGAAATCGACAAAGCTGCGGATCTTGGCAGGCGCGCGCCGCCCTTCCACATGGACGAGATGGATGGGCAAAGGCTCCGGCTCGTAGTCCTCGAGCACGGTCCGGAGGCTGCCCGCCTGCAAATCCGGCCCGATCTGGTAGGACAGAACCCGGGTCAGCCCCCATCCCCCGCGCGCAATGGCAATCGCCGCCGCCGCGCTGGACACCGTCAGGCGGGGCCGCACGCGCACGGCCTGCTGCTGGTCCAGCCCAAAACGCCAATCGGTGACCGGGCTGACGGGGGCGGCGGCGACAATCTGATGGGCGGCGAGATCGGCGGGGCTCTGGGGCACGCCCCGACGCTCCAGATAGGCGGGCGCGCCGCAAACGATGCGCCGCACACTGCCCACCCGCACCGCTGACAGACCCGAGGAGGGCAAGGGGCCGATCCGCACGGCCACATCGAACCCCTCTTCGATCATGTTGACGATCCGATCGACCATCAGCACCTGCGCCGAGACATCCGGATAGGTGTCGAGAAACTCGGTCAACACGGGCGAGACATAGATCCGTCCGAATTCGTTGGAACAGGTGATCCGCAACGTGCCAACCGGGCTCAGAGCCGCGCCCGCCGCCGCGTCATCCGCCGCCTGCATCTGCGCCAGAATGTGGCGCGCATCCTCCAGATAGGCCTTGCCCACCTCCGTCAGGCGCACCCGCCGGGTGGTGCGCGAAAAGAGCCGCGCGCCGAGCCGGTCCTCCAGCGCATTGACGCCGCGCGTGGCCGAAGGCGCGCTGAGCCCAAGGCTGCGGGCACCTCCGGCAAAGCTCTCGGCCTCGGCGACGGCAATGAAAACTTCGAGGCTTTGCAAGCGGTCCATCAGGCCATTCACATTGATTGACGAAATAATCTATTTTGAAATGCGTATATTCATTTGCCATTCAGCGCAATCTAGCTTGCAAACACAGGCCAAGCAGGCCTGCAACGCAACCTGACGAGACGCACACACCGCTCTGCCTGTCCGCCCCCAAGGGCCGACACGGCAGAGCCCTCGCACCACACAGAGCCCGGATCCCATGCTGCGCCGCCAGACCCCCGGCGTGGCACGACCCCCGCTCACCCTTCCTCTGGACGAAAGGACCCCTTCCATGACCTCCTCCGTAAAGCTCTACCGCAATCCGAAATCCGGCCATTGCCACCGGGTCGAACTGATGATGGCGCTGCTCGGCGTCGCCTATGAGACCGTCGATCTCGACATGGCCAACGGGGCCCACAAGGCGCCCGACTTCCTCGCCCTGAACCCCATGGGGCAGGTTCCCGCGATTGACGACGATGGGACGATCCTGTCGGATTCGAACGCGATCCTGACCTATCTTGTCCACCGCTATGGCGACGCCGAGACCTGGACCGGCAAAACCCCGGTCGAGAAGGCGGAGATCCAGCGCTGGCTCTCGATTGCCGCCGGTGAGATCGCCTCCGGCCCCGCCGCGGCGCGTCTGGTCAAGGTCTTTGGCGCCCCGCTCGATCACGGCGCGGCCCAAGCCAAGGCGCACAAGCTCTTTGAGGTGATGAACGCGGCCCTCGATGGGCGCAGTTTCCTCGTGGCCGAACGTCTGACGCTCGCGGATATCTCGGCCTATAGCTATGTCGCCCATGCGCCCGAAGGTGGGGTCGCGCTGGACGACTATCCGAACATCGCCGCCTGGATCGCGCGGATCGAAGCACTGCCGAACTTCATCGGAATGGCGAAATCGCCGATCCCCGCCGCGGCCTGAGCCGCCCCCGGCACGGCCCGCGATGGGCCGTGCGCCCCTCCGATCTGAAAGGACAGTGCGATGTTGACGGACCAATCTCCCTTCCATGCGGGTGAGCGCGCGGCCCAGGCCCGTGTGGGCATCACCGGTCTCGCCCAGCGCGTGGCAGGCTTCGTGCGCCCTTTCATGCCGGAGCAGCATCGCGCGTTCTTCGCCGCGCAACCCTTTCTCGTGCTCGCCGGGGCGGATGCGGAGGGGCAGCATTGGGTGACGCTGCTTGACGGACCCGAGGGGTTCATCACCTCGCCCGACCCGACAAGCCTCGCCATCGCCGCGCGGCCGGATCCGCAGGACCCGCTGGCCGAGACGCTGGGGCGCGGTGCGGATATCGGGGTGCTCGGCATTGAACTGGCCACGCGCCGCCGCAACCGGATGAGCGGGCGCATGCGCCAGAGCGCAACCGGCTTCGAGATCGAGGTCCGGCAGAGCTATGGCAATTGCCCGCAATACATCCATGAGCGCCGCTGGCATCGTACCGCCCCGCGACCCGCGCCGCGCGCGCGCGCCGCTCAGGCGCTGAGCCCAGCGCAGACTGCCCGCATCCGCGCCGCCGATACGCTCTTTCTGGGCACGGGACAGGCGGGCGTGGCGGGCGCGGCTTCAGACGGGTTTGACGCCTCCCACCGGGGGGGGGCGCCCGGCTTTGTCGAGGTCCTCGACCCGACCCATCTGCGCATCCCGGATTATGCCGGGAACAACTTCTTCAACACGATCGGCAACCTTCTGGAAAACCCCGCGATCGGGCTGGTCTTCGTGGATTTCGAGACCGGTGGCCTGCTGCATCTCACCGGGCGGGCACGGATCGACTGGGACGCGCGAGGCAGCGATGATCCCGGGGCGCAGCGGCTCATCGACGTGGAGGTTACCGGCGTGCTCGACCGGCCCGAGGCCCTGTCCCTGCGCTGGCACAAGGATGATGCGGATCTGCGAAGCCTCGTGGTGCTGGACAAGCGTCCGGAGACGGCGGAGATCACCTCGCTCTATCTGGCGGACCCCCAGGGGGCGCCCCTGCCCCAGTTCGAGGCCGGGCAGTACTTGCCGGTCGAACTGGACATCCCCGGCCATCGGGGCGCGGCCTTGCGGAGCTATTCGCTCTCCGGTGCGCCGGGGGCGGGACATTACAGGCTGAGCATCAAGCGCGAGGCGCGCGGGCTGGCCTCCCGCCATGTGCATGACAGCTTGCGGATCGGCGACCGGATCAAGGCGCGCCGCCCGGCCGGGGACTTCACGGCCCCTGCGGGGACAGATCCTCTGGTCCTTGTCAGTGCCGGCGTCGGCCTGACCCCCATGCTGTCCCTGCTGCACGCGGCAGCCTTGGCGCAAACCGACCGCCCGCTTTGGTATGTCCATGGGGCGCGGGACGGGGCGCATCATGCCATGAAGGACGAGGTGGCGGGGCTTTCGGCGCGCCTCCCGGGACTGCGGACGCGGACGTTTTATAGCCAGCCGCGCGGGTCAGACCGGCTCGGGACAGACTACGACCAGAAAGGGCGCGTGACAGCGCAGGCTTTGCGCGATTTGCGCGCGGGTCCGGCAGCGCATTACATGCTCTGCGGCCCTGCAGCGTTTGTGTCCGAGATCCGCGCCGGGTTGGAGGCCACAGGGACTTCTCCCGCGCATATTCACGCGGAGACCTTCGGCCCTACAGCCTAGCGCCGCACCAAGCGCGCGCGCCGATCAGGGCAGGCGCGCACCGTCGCGATCAAACGCATAAGTGCTCTCGGGGTTGAACCCAAGGCGCAGGGTTTCGCCCGCCGCCACCTGATGCTGGCCAAAGAGGCGCGCGGTGATCTGGTGTGCGTCCTTATGGGCGATGACATTGGTGTCGCCGCCCAGATGCTCCACATGGCTGACCTGCACCGCAAGCGGTCCGTCATCGGCAACGAACAGGTCTTCGGGCCGGATCCCCATGGTGCGCGTATCCCCTTGGGTCAGCAGGTCCGCCGGGAAGAAGTTCATCGAGGGCGCACCGAGAAACCCCGCGACGAACTGATTGGCCGGGTTGTTATAGAGCTCCATCGGGCTGCCGATCTGCTCTACCCTGCCATCGCGCAGCACGACGATCTTGTCGGCGAGGGTCATCGCCTCGGTCTGGTCATGGGTGACATAGATCATCGAGGCCCCAAGCTGGCGGTGCAGGGTCGCGATCTCCAGCCGGGTGTTCATCCGAAGGGCGGCGTCGAGATTGGAGAGCGGCTCGTCAAAGAGGAAAAGCTGCGGCTCGCGCACGATCGCGCGCCCGATGGCCACGCGCTGGCGTTGCCCGCCCGACAACTCGGAGGGGTAGCGGTCCAGATAGGGCTCGAGATTGAGCATCCTCGAGGCCTTGGCCACCCGCTCTTCGATCACGGATTTCGGCTGACGCTCCTGCTTCAGGGCGAGGGTCATGTTCCCCCGCACATTCAGATGCGGATAGAGCGCATAGCTCTGGAACACCATGGCAATGCCCCGCTTGGAGGGCGGGGTCATGTTGACCTGCGCGCCGCCGATATGGATCTCGCCGGAACTTGCATCCTCGAGCCCCGCGATCACGCGCAGCAGGGTGGACTTGCCGCAGCCGGAGGGGCCGACGAAGACGACGAACTCGCCTTCCTCCACCTCGAGGCTGATCTCCTTCAGGACATGCACCGCGCCAAAGGACTTGTTCACGTTTCTCAGGGACAGCGCCGTCATATCAGGTCTCCTCAAGCGAAATGGGCTGGCCGGTCCGGATGCTTTCATCGGCGGCAAGACAAATGGCGAGCGAGCTCACGGCGTCGCTCATATGGCGGGTCAGGTCGATATCTTCGGCAATGGCGCGCAGCATATAGGCCTGCTCTGCATCGCAGAGGGCCTGATGGCCCGGCTCGTCGGGCATCTCGACCCGGCGGTCGCCTTCGAGCGTGTGTACGAGGATGCCGCCGACCTTGGTATGACCATCGATATCCGACGAGGCGCCGGGATTGCCATCGGTGATCGAAACCGCGCCATTGGGGCTGATGATGTCCTTCACGAAAAACGCGGTCTCGGACATCATCGGACCCCAGCCCGCCTCGTACCAGCCAACCGAGCCATCGGCGAAGGTCACCTGAAACTGGCCGTAATTATACATATCCGGCGCGATCTCGTCGCTGAGCCGCAGCCCCATTCCGTGAACCCGGGTCGGCGCGGCATCGGTGATCTGGCACATGACATCCACGTAATGGACGCCGCAATCAACGATGGGCGAAGTCGTCTCCATCAGAGCCTTGTGGACCGCCCATTCCGCGCCGGAGCTTTGCTGGTTGAGGTTGAGGCGGAACACATATGGTCCACCCAGCCCGCGCGCCTCTTCGATCAGACGGACCCAGGACGGATGGTGTCTCAGGATGTAGCCCACCACAAGCTTGCGTCCGGTCCGGGCGGCTGTCTCTGTCACCCGGCGCGCTTCGGCCACGGTCATGGCGAGGGGCTTTTCGACAAAGACATGGGCGCCCGCCTCCATGGCCGCGACGGCGTAATCCGCATGGGTGTCCGTGTAGGTCGCGATTACGGCGAGATCGGGCGCGGTCTCGGTCAGGGCTGTCTCGAAATCCGTGAAGATCGGATAGCTCGCCAGATCCGGGTGATCCACCTCGCCGGAGCGGTTCACGAGCCCGACAATCTGCGCCTCAGGGTGGTGGTGATGGGCCAGCGCATGGCTCAGCCCCATATTCCCAAGCCCGGCCACCAGCACCCGGATCATTTGACCGCTCCCGAAGTCAGACCACGGATCAGCTGCCGCGAAAAGATCACATAGAGCACCAGCACCGGCAGGATCGCCATGGAGAGCGCCGAGAGGACTGCGTTCCAGTCGGTCACGAACTGGCCGATGAAAACCTGACTGCCGAGGGTCAGCGTCTTGGTCTCCTCCGCCGGGGCGAGGATCAGCGGGAACCAAAGGTCGTTCCAGATCGGGATCATGTTGAACACCGCCACCGTGGCCATGGCCGGACGCACCAGCGGCAGGACAAGCCGGAAGAAGATCGTGTACTCGCTCAACCCGTCAATCCGGCCCGCGTTTTTCAGATCATCGGAGACCTGCCGCATGAACTCGCTGAGGATGAACACCGCCAGCGGCAGACCCTGGGCCGTGTAGACGAGGATCAGCGCCCAGAGCGTGTTCACCAGCCCCGTCGCCACCATCATCTCGAGAATGGCGACGGTCCCGATCCGGATCGGGATCATGATCCCGAGCGCGAGATAGAGCCCCATCAGCATATTGCCGCGAAACCGGTACTCGCTGAGCGCATAGGCGGCCATGGCCCCGAAGAGCAGCACAAAGAACAGCGAGGCCACGGTGACGATCATCGAGTTCTGGAAATAGAGGAAGAAGTCCCCCTGCTTCATCACCGTCTCATAGCCGATGGTCGAGAAGCTCTCGGCATCGGGCAGGGCCAGCGGCTCGCGGAAAATCGAGCGGCGCTCCTTGAAGGAGTTGATCAGGATGACGAACACCGGAAAGAGCGCGATCAGCGTGTAGAGGATGAGCGCCCCGTGCATCAGCACGGCGTTGAGCGGGTTGGAACGGGCTGTGGTCATGATCCGGATTCTCAGAGCTGATAGCGGCGCATCCGGGTCTGGATGCCGAAGAGGTAGATACAGACCCCCAGCAGGATGATCGCGAACATGGCCCCGGCGATGGCCGACCCCATATGCGGATCGCCAAGCTGCAGCTGGAAGCCGAAGAAGGTGCGATACATGAAGGTGCCGAGAATATCGGTCGAAAAGTCAGGCCCCGCCAGCGCGCCCTGAGCCGCGTAGATGAGGTCGAAAGCATTGAAATTACCCACGAATGTCAGGATCGAAATGATCCCGATCGATGGCAGGATCAGCGGCAGCTTGATCTTCCAGAAGGCCGACATGCCGGTGATGCCATCAACCTCGCCCGCCTCCAGGATCTCCTCTGGGATCGTCAGCAAGGCCGCATAGATCAGCATCATCGGAATGCCCACGAACTGCCAGACCGAGATCAGTGCCAGCGTGGTCAGGGCGTATTCCTCCTTGCCAAGCCAGGGCGCAAAGAGCGACTTCAACCCCACCGCATCCAACATGCCGGGCGCGATGCCCCAGATCGGCGACAGGATGAGTTTCCACGCGAAACCGACGATCACAAAGGACAGGATCGTGGGGATGAAGATCGCCGAGCGGTAGAGGGCCGCAAAGCGCAGGCGCGGATGGCTGAGCAGCGCGGCCAGCGCGATCCCGATCGGGTTCTGCACCAGCATATGGATCACAAAGAACCAGAAGTTGTTGCCCAGCGCGTTCCAGAACTGCTCCGCCCAGATCGGATCGAAGAACAGCGTCCGGAAATTCTCCAGCCCGACAAAGACCCGCTCCTGTTCGATCCGCGTGTAAAGCGCGAGCCGCAGCGTGTTGAACAGCGGGAAGATCATCACCGCGGTGTAGACAAGGACAGCGGGCGCAAGAAACACCACGATATGCCAGCGGAAGCGGGCTCGTTGCATGGGTCAATCTCCGGGAGGAAGTCCCCCGGGCGCTGAGATGCGCCCGGGGTTGCGTGCAGCAGTGGTGGCTTACTGTTGCGGCTCGTACCAGCTGGCCAAGCCGGTCTGCAGCTCCTGGCCAAGCTCTTCGGGGCTTGCCGTGCCCTTGATCGCCGCGACCGAGGCGCCCCAGGTCTCGTTCTCGAGGTTCGGGGTGCCGCGCGACAGGATCTGATAGGTGGAGCGGATTGTGCTTTCGCACTCGCCGCGCCAGCTGACGAACTCCGCCGCGAGCGGGTCGGAAATCTCGACCGGGGTCGAGGAGAGCGGGAAGAAGCCCGGCAGCGCGTTGGCGAAGATCTCGGCAAATTCCGGGCTTGCGACCCAGGCCAGGAACGTCTTGGCGGCCTCGGCATTCTCGGATGCGGCGTTCATGCCGATGCCGATATCCGTGTGATCCGAGATGTAGCAGGTGTCGCCCGCGTTCTGCACGGGTGGCTTGAAGGCACCCATCTCGAAATCGGCCAGGTTGTTGAAGCCCGACACTTCCCAGGACCCGGCCGGATAGATCGCCGCGCGCCCGAGGGTGAAGATGTTCTGGCTGTCGGGATAGGTCTGTGCCTCATAGCCATCGCCCAGATAGGCGCCCCAGCGGGATAAGGTGGCGTAGGGCGCGGTCCAGGCCTCGTCCGTGAGCTTCTGCTCGCCGGCGATCAGAGCAAGACGACCCTCCTCGCCCTTCCAGTAGTTCGGGCCGATATTGTTGTAGCCCATGGTGGCCGCTTCCCACTGGTCATTGGTGCCCATGGCCATGGGGATATAGCTGCCATCTTCCTTGATGGTCTCGAGCGCGGCAAAGAACTCGGCCTCCGTGGTCGGGACCTCGATCCCAAGCTCGGCGAAGGCCTCCTTGTTGTAGATGAAGCCGTGGATCACCGAGGCCATGGGGACGCAGAAACTCGCGCTGCCATCATCGCTCTGCCAGGCGGATTTCGCCACATCCGAGAAATTGTCCATGGCGCCAAGATCGCTGAGATCCGCAAGATGTCCCGCCTCGAACAGGGCCAGAGAGGCGTCAAAGGGACGGCAGGTGATCAGATCCCCCGCCGAGCCCGCATCGAGCTTGGAGTTCAGCACGGCGTTGTATTCCGCCGGGGCCGAAGGGGTGAAATTGACCTTGATCCCCGGATGCTGCGCCTCGAAGGCGGGAATGATCTTGTCCTGCCAGAGCGTCAGGTCGTCATTGCGCCAGCTCTCGATGGTCAGGGTGACGTCCTGCGCCTGCGCGCCTGTCGCCACAAGCGCCGTGGTCAGCAGCGCCGCTCCCAGTCTTTTGCGTGTCATGAGTTACTCCCGTTGGATTGTTTCGTTGAGCCGCGCCAGGGCGGCGCGCAAGTTTCCTTCGGTCTCGCGAAGAAGAGCATGGGCCGCATCCGGGGCGCGCCCCAATGCGACGAGAACAGCGGTTTTGACCTGCCCCTCCGTGGTGTCGAGCGCCGCGCGCGCGGCGGCCTCGTCCACATCGGCGATCCGCGCGACCATCCCGGCGGCACGGGCGCGCAGCTTGATATTGTCCGCGCGCAGGTTGACCATCATGCCGTCATGCACATGGCCCAGATCCATCGCCATCAGGGTCGACAGCATGTTGAGCGCGATCTTCTGGGCCGTGCCCGCCCCCATCCGGGTCGACCCCGACAGAAGCTCGGGCGGCGTGGCCAGATGGATCGGGTGATCGGACTGCGCCAGCAGCGGGCAATCGGCATTGTTGGCGATCCCCACCACCGTCGCACCGGTGGCCCGGGCCAGCGCGATCGCCGCCAGGGTGAAGGGCGTGGTTCCGCTCGCCGAGACCGCAATCATCGTATCGCGGGGCGTCAGATCGGACAGAGCTGCGGCCAGACCGCCTGTGTCATCCTCGGTACCGCCGGGCATCTCGACCCCGTCGGGCAAGCCCCCGGCCATATGGATGCGCAGCTGCGCAGCGGGGATCGAAAAAGTGCCCCCCAACTCCTGCGCATCCGCTGCCGCCATGAGCCCAGAGGACCCGGCCGCCGTGTAATGCAGCATCCCGCCCGTGCGGATGGTCTGCGCCATGGCAGCGGCCGCCACCGCGATCTCGGGCGCAGCCTCCTGAACCGCGCGCGCAGCAGCCGCCTGCCCCTCCGCCAGAAGCGCCGCAGCCTCCGCCAGAGGTCGGGCATCCAAGCCCCCTGCGCTGGCGTGCAAAGCTTCGGTTCTGGCTGTGAGCATGCGATTCCCCCTGCAATTCCGATCAACATACCATTATAATACCTTTTGTCCAGAATTTCGTTTTCGTTAAGATATACAAGGAGAATTCGCCTGATAGGGTCCGATTTCTCGGCTTAGGTATGGTTTAGGCCTTTCTATTCCACAAAAGGTATTGTAATGGTATCTTCATGACACAGCCGAACGAAACCAATGTTCTTGCTATTGATGGCGGCGGCACGCGCTGCCGGATCGCGCTTGGCGCGGGCGATGACATCACAATGGTCGAAAGCGGGTCTGCCAATGTGTCGACGGATTTCGACGGCGGCGTGGCGCAGATCGAGACCGGTCTGCAGGCGCTCGCCGCGCAGCTCGGCACGACGACGGACAGCCTCAGCCCCCTCCCGACCTTTGTGGGGCTCGCGGGCGTCACGGGGCCGGAGATCGCCAATCGGCTGGAAGAGGCGCTGCCCTTTGCGACCCTCCACGTCTCGGACGACCGCCCCGCCGCCCTGCGCGGCGCTCTCGGTTCGGCGGATGGCGTGATTGCCCATTGCGGCACGGGCTCCTTCTACGGGGCGCAACGAGACCGGCGCATGCGGTTTTCAGGTGGCTGGGGACCGGTGCTTGGCGACGAAGCTTCCGCCCAATGGATCGGGCGCGCCGCACTGGCGCGGACCCTCGAAACCGTGGATGGACGCCGCCCCTCCTCCCGCCTCGCGGAGATCCTGCTCGCAGAACATGGCGGCGCGGCGGGCATCGTGCGTTTTGCGGGCGCAGCGCATCCTGCGGAATTCGGCCAATTGGCCCCCCGCGTGACGGCCCAGGCACGGGAGGGCGACAGCCTTGCGCGCGATATCATGACCGCAGGCGCGGCGGAGA
Organism: Dinoroseobacter sp. S76; assembly: GCF_049801095.1. NCBI lineage: Bacteria > Pseudomonadati > Pseudomonadota > Alphaproteobacteria > Rhodobacterales > Roseobacteraceae > Dinoroseobacter > Dinoroseobacter sp. S76. Next base: position 67,208 of record NZ_JBNAGH010000003.1, read on the forward strand.
TTGCCCGCAGCCTGCCGCAGATCGGTTGGAAGGCGGGACAGACGATCTGCCTGACCGGCGGCATCGGACCCGAATTCGCCCCCTATCTGCCAGAGGCCCTGCGCGCCGCTCTTGCAGCGCCCACAGGCACCCCGCTCGACGGCGCCCTGTCCCTGGCCCGCGATCTCGCCCGCGGGGTCACCCCATGAGTGTGACGGAGTTTCTGCGCCCGGAAGGCTGGCTCGGAGAGACCGGCGGCCCGCGCTATGTGCAGCTGCGCCAGCGGCTCGAAACCGGGATCGAAAACGGCGTCCTGCCGCCCAACTCCTCCCTGCCGCCCGAGCGGGAAATCGCGGAGATCACCGAGCTCTCCCGCGTTACCGTTCGCAAGGCCATACAGGAGCTCGTGCGCGAAGGCCTGATCGAACAGCGGCAGGGCTCCGGCTCCTTCATCCGCGAGCCGATCAACCGGATGGAGCAATCGCTCTCGCACCTCACCTCCTTCACCGAGGACATGGCCCGGCGCGGGATGGACACCACCTCGCGCTGGCTGGAGCGTGGGGTCTTTCTGCCGACGCCTGCCGAGACCAAGGCGCTGGATCTGCCCGAGGGCGCGGAGGTGGCGCGGATCTACCGCCTGCGCGAGGCGGGCGAGCGGCCCATGGCGCTGGAACGCGCCTCGCTGCCACTGGATATCCTGCCCAATCCGCTCGAGGTCACCACATCGCTCTATGCGGTGCTCAGCCAGCGCGGGTTACGCCCGGTGCGGGCGGTGCAAAAGATCTCGGCGATCAATCTCGAAGCGCGGGAGGCGGATCTCCTCGGGGTCGCCGAAGGGGCGGCAGGCCTCTCCATCGCGCGCACCTCCTACCTCGCCAATGGGCGCGTCGCCGAGCTCACCCGCTCGCTCTATCGCGGCGATGCCTATGACTTCGTCGCCGAATTGCGCCTGTGATCGAAAGGCTTCCAGAGATGTCACCGGACCCAACCCTGATGCACCAAGAGGTGCGCGAAATCCCCCAAGCCGTGGACCGGCTTCTCAGTCAAGGCGGCGCTGCGATCCAGCGGGCAGCCAAGGACGCGCGCGCGGCGGATCCGCGCTATTTCATCTCGATCGCGCGGGGGTCTTCCGACCATGCCGCGAGCTATCTGAAATACGCCAGCGAGCTGCTGCTGGGGCGTCCCATGGCCTCGGTCGGCCCCTCCGTGAGCTCGATCTACGGCGTGACTCCGGAGGCGCGCGACGCGGTCGGGATCGCCGTGTCGCAATCGGGGCAGAGCCCGGACATCGTGCGCCTGACCAAGGCTCTGGGCGAGAGCGGCGCGCTGACCGTGGCGATCACCAATGACGCGACTTCGCGTCTGGCGCAGACTGCGCACGCGACCTTGCCGCTCCATGCGGGTCCGGAGCTCAGCGTGGCGGCGACCAAGACCTTCGTGACCTCGCTGGTGGCGGGGCTCTGGTTTCTGGCGGAGATCAAGCAGGACCCTGGCCTGATCGCCGCCATCCACGCCCTGCCAGAGGTTCTGGACCAAGCCACGCGGTGCGATTGGTCCGAGGCTGCCGCGGCCATGGACGGACGCTCGCTCTTTACCATTGGGCGGGGACCGTCCTGGGCGATCTCCAACGAGGCGGCGCTGAAGTTCAAGGAAACCTGCCTGATCCATGCCGAGAGCTATTCTTCGGCCGAAGTGCTCCATGGGCCTGTCTCGATCGTCGGAGGCGGCTTTCCGGTCATCGCCTTCGCGGCGCGCGACAAGGCCGAGGCGAGCCTTGCCGAGACCGCCGATGCGCTGGCCGAAAAGGGCGCGCGGGTCTTTGCGGTCACCGACCAGACCACGCGCGCGACACCCCTGCCCCATATCCGGACCGATCACTGGCTCTGCGATCCGATCCCCGCCATCGTGTCCTTCTATGCCATGGTCGAAACGGTCGCGCTGGCGCGGGGCATCAACCCGGACACGCCCCGGCACCTCAACAAGGTCACGGAAACCGTATGACGCATGGCACGCTGACATATCGCAATGGGCGGGTTTTCGATGGCGTGCGCCTGCTGGAGGGGCATGGGGTCCGCTTCGAGGACGGGCAGTTTGCGGCGCTCGCGCCGGAAAGCGCCCTGCCCCGCTCTGGCCCCGAGATCGATTTGGAAGGAGACATCCTCTTCCCGGGTTTTGTCGATCTGCAGGTAAATGGCGGCGATGGGATCCTGTTCAACGCGGCCCCCTCGCTGGATACCCTACGGCGGATGGCGACCGCTCATCGGAGCCTGGGCGTCACGGCCTTCCTGCCGACACTGATCACAGATACCGCCGACAAGACCGAAGCCGCCATCGCCACCACGGCGGAGGCGGTGCGCCTGGGCGTGCCGGGGATTGTCGGCCTGCATCTGGAAGGGCCGCACCTGTCAGTGGCGCGCAAGGGTGCCCATGATGGCGACTTGATCCGACAGATGGAGGAGGCAGATCTCGCGCGGCTCTGCGCCGCTGCCGAGGCGCTGCCCCTGCTCAAGATCACCGTGGCCCCGGAAAGCGTCACGGAGGATCAGGTTGCGACGCTTGCCGATGCGGGGGCGCTGATCTCCATCGGCCATACGGATGCGGATTACGAGACCTGTCGCCGCTACTTTGCCGCCGGCGCGCGTTGCGTCACACATCTCTTCAACGCCATGAGCCAGCTTGGCAATCGGGAGCCTGGGCTGGTCGGCGCGGCCCTGGCCAGTGGCGCTGTCTCCGCCGGGCTGATCGCGGACGCGGTGCATGTGCATCCCCAGACGATCCGCGCGGCATGGCAGGCCAAGTCCGGGCCCGGCCGGATCTTTCTGGTGAGCGATGCGATGGCGGTGGCCGGGTCGGATGCGACAGAGTTTGAGCTGGGCGGGCGCCGCATCACACGCAGGAACGGGGTGCTGACCCTGGCGGATGGGACCTTGGCGGGTGCGGATCTCGACCTCGCCACAGCGGTGCGGGTGATGGTGGAACAGGTGGGATTGGACCTCGCCGAGGCCCTAGCCGCCGCAACCCGGGTGCCTGCAGGGATGCTCGGGCTCCGATATGGGTTCACGCGCGCGTCGGAGGCTGTGCGACTGGCCCCGGATCTGTCCCGGGTGCGCCCGGCGCCTGCTGGGTGAAACGGCCTGCGTTAGCCCCCAGAGCGACGTCAGAGGCCTGACCGCAGCAGCCATTCTCGACCCCGCGCCTCGCGCAGCAGCACAACACGCGCATCACTCCCGCTGGAACCGCATGAGTACATCCTGCTCGGCAAACTCGACCTCCGGGTCCTCCCTGAGCCGACGCACGACCAGCTCCAGACGGTCCGCAGGCGACACCGGCGACACCGTCAACGCAGAAGGCCGCAGCTTGCTGCGCGACACCAGTGCAAGGCCACGATGGTCGAGCCACGCCCCGAGATCGGCCTCCGCCAACCCTTTCCCGAAAAGCAGGTTGATATGCCCTGTGGGCAGCAGCCTATGGCCCTCATTGTCCTCCAGCACCGGGAAAATCCGGCAGGTCTCGCCTGCCGCCTGCCGCAGCCGTTCCACCGCGACCTCCTCAGGGGCCTCGGCATCCTTGCTGCGGGCGAGATAGGCGCTGGAGAGATCTGGAACCCGCTCCACCACGAAATCCTCCGACGGAAAGAGCTGCCGCTCGGCTGCGTCATCGGCCTCGAAATAGACGAGGAATTCGCCCTGAACCGGTTTGCGCTGCGCGTCCATTGAACCGAACTCCTCCATTACCCGTTCCGTGTGGGTCTCTGATACATGGCGCGTCAGGCCTGCATCGCGGCAGCCACGGCCGCGCCCGCATTGATGCGCCCATAGCCATAGGCAGGGCTGTGCGGCGGCGCGCCCGTATAGCCCGTGCCGATCGGATCCGCGGTGTCCCGGAGGATCGCTTTGACTTGATCGACTGTCAAATGACTGGCCACCGACAGCATGAGTGCCGCCACCCCGGCCACGAGCGGCGTGGCCGAGGACGTGCCCCCGAAATCATTGGTGTGAAACCCGTCCGTGCCGCCATCCGCATGGGCGCCCAGATTGAAGCCGCGACGGTTGTAGCTGACATCCGTGGTCATGATCCCGCGCTGCCCACCGCTCGACGGGGCGGTCACCCAGACCTCGGGGCCCTGATTGGAATAGCCCGCGATCCGCGCCTGATCGGTCGTGGCGCCCACGGCGATGGTGCTCTCATCCGCCGCCGGATAGGCGACGCTGTGGCTGAACGAATTGCCCGTCGCAAAGAAGGAGGGTGTGCCGAGCACGCCGCGCTTCAACTCCGCCGAACCGCCTGCTGCATGGCGCAAGGCCTGGTTGATCAGCGCGCTGTCCGGGCCGCTCCAGGAGCAGGACAGGATATCGGCAAAGAGCGCCGCATAGGTGATCGCATCGGCCACGCGGCTCTCGGCCGCAAGAAAGTCCGCGTGGAAGATCTTTACCGGCAGGATGCTGCAGAACGGGGCCGCGCCGAACACCTTGCTCAGCCGCCCTGTGGAGGCAATCACCCCGGCACAGGGCGTGCCGTGAATGTCGTTACCCGGCATCTGGTCATAGGGATGTCGAAAGAGCTTCGGGCGCGGATTGTAATGCTCCGGATCGTCATTGTCGGCGATGTAGAAGTCCCGCCCGTTCACATCCCGGGGCTCGTCCGGATCCGGGCGGCGCAGGATGTTCTCACGCAGGTTGGGATGCTCCACATCAACGCCATCATCGAGCACGGCAACGACCACCTGTGGCGCCCCTTGGGTCATCTGCCAGGCGGCGCGAATATCCACATCGGCCGCCGGATCATGGCTCTGACCCGACTGGTGGTTGAGATGCCATTGGAAGCGTGAGGGCACCGGAGCCGCACGGCGCGGAAACTCCGACACGAAATTCGGCGAGGCGGTTTCCACTTCCTCCAACTGCATCAGGTCATTCGAAACCTCGACCGTCTTCTGCGCCATGGTGCTGCGCTTGGGATCTGTCACCACGAAACGATTGGGGTTGAAGCCGGACCGCCGGCGTACCTCAAGGCCGTATTTCTCCAGAATGGCCTTGCGGGTCGCAGCCTCGGCGCCTTCGGTGAACTCGACCACGATCTCCTTGTAGACCACCCGGAGCAATTGGCTGTCCCTCTCCCGGAACAGGGCGGGCCGCACCCGGTCGGCGGCGGCTCTGGCCTCGCTGCCCTCCTCGACGAGGCGACGGCCATGGGGCATCTCGAAATGGGAATGGGCGGCGTTGTTGATCAGCTCGCTCAGGCGCGCGGAATCCTCTCCGACGCTCACCCCGAACTCGCGCCCATGGCGCCCGGTCCCGCCCACATCGTCAAGCTCTTCGAGATCGACGGCCTTCTCCTTGGTGACGTTCAGTCTCATGGGTGTCTCCAATGCATAAATCAATGGCGCAATAGAAGAACGCGGGCGCGCGCATCGCAAGCGTTTCGTGCCCGAGCGGAGTCTTTGGGCGAAGGATCGGCGGGCGGTCGGCGCTGCGCTGCGCGGCGCGGCGCGGCGCGGCGCGGATGATCCGTGGGGTGCTTGTGCGCAACCACCCTGGCCCGCGACGCAATTGCCTATAGCGTCTTGCTCAACTGCGCCTGCCCCACCTGACGGACCACCGCGCCGAGCCCCATGAGCTGCTTTTCCAGCGGATTGGTCTTGCGCCAGATCATGCCGATGGTGCGTGTCGGGCGGTCCTTTTCAAACCGGTCCACGGCGACCGTTGTGCCCTGGGTTTCCAGCCGCAAGGCCATTTGCGGGATCAGGGTCAGCCCGAGCCCCGCATCCACCATCTGGACCAGGGTCGAGAGGGAGGACCCCTCCATCAACAACGTCGGCGCGCTTTTCCGGAAATCGCAGAAGGACAAGGCCTGATCGCGGAAGCAATGCCCCTCCTCCAGCAGCAGGAGCTTCATGTTCTGCAACCGGTGCGGCTCCGGCACAGGCTTTGACGCATCCTTCTGGTTCCGGACGAGCACGAATTCTTCGTCAAAGAGCGCAAACTCCCGAAGAGCCGGTTCTGAGACAGGCAGGGCCGCGACGATGAAATCCAGCCGCGACTGCAGAAGATCCTCCAGCAGCGATTGGGTGATCGATTCCCGCGGATGCAGCTCGAGATCGGGGAATTTCTCGGAGAGCGCGCTGATGATCTTGGGCAAAAGATACGGCGCGACGGTCGGAATGATCCCCATCTTCAATGTCCCCGACAGGGGCCCGTCAGAGAGACGCGCGAGCTCGGACATCTCTTCCACATCCGTGAGCACCTTGCGGGCGCGCACCAGAAACTCCTCGCCCAGCGTGGTCAGCCGGATCTGCCGCGCCGTGCGCTCCACCAGGGGCGCGCCCAACATCGATTCGAGTTCCTTGATCTGGGCCGACAAGGCGGGCTGCGAGATGGAGCAGGCTTCCGCCGCGCGCCCGAAATGTCCAAGACGCGCCAGAGCGTCGAAGTACCTGAAATGCTTGAGCGTGAAGTTGATCATAGGCTGTAGTTATCAGAACCAAAATTATTTCCAATTGGAAACTATGGAAACGCAAGGTTAGGTCAGAGCCATAAGGTTAACCGAGACAATTCCAGGAGAGACCTATGGACGGTAACAGAATGCCAGGCCTCGGCGGCTGCCCCGTGAACCACGGTGGCAACACGTCGATGGAAAAGCCGGTGACGAAGTGGTGGCCCAACGCCCTCAACCTCGACATCCTGCACCAGCACGGGGCCCGGACCAATCCGATGGACCCGGACTACAACCATCGTGACGCCGTCAAAGGCCTCGATCACGCGGCGGTCAAGGCCGACGTCAAAGCCCTGATGACCGAGAGCCAGGACTGGTGGCCTGCGGATTGGGGTCACTATGGCGGCCTGATGATCCGTCTGGCATGGCACTCCGCCGGCTCCTACCGGATGCAGGACGGCCGCGGCGGCGCAGGCTCGGGCAATATCCGCTTCGCGCCCCTGAACTCCTGGCCGGACAATGCGAGCCTCGACAAGGCGCGTCGTCTGCTCTGGCCGGTGAAGAAGAAATACGGCAATGCCCTCTCCTGGGCCGACCTGATCATCCTCGCGGGCAACATGGCCTATGAATCCATGGGCTTCAAAACCTTCGGCTTCGGCTTTGGCCGCGAAGACATCTGGGGACCCGAGACGGATGTGTATTGGGGCTCCGAAGGGGAATGGCTGGCCAAATCCGAGAACCGCTATAGCGATATCGACGAGGCCTCGACCCTCGAGAACCCGCTGGCGGCGGTCCATATGGGCCTGATCTACGTGAACCCCGAGGGGATCAACGGTCAGCCCAACCCGGCGCATACGGCGCTGCATGTGCGCGAGACCTTTGCGCGGATGGCCATGAATGATGAAGAGACCGCAGCGCTGACCTGCGGTGGTCACACGGTCGGCAAGGCTCATGGCGGTCTGGCAGGCGACAATATCGGCGTGGAGCCCGAGGCCGGTGGTCTCGAGAACCAGGGCTTTGGCTGGACGAACCCCGATCAGGGCGGCACTGCGACCAAGGCCTTCACCTCCGGGATCGAAGGCGCCTGGACCAAGAACCCGATCCAGTTCGACATGGGCTATTTCGACTACCTGTTCGGCTATGAGTGGGAGCTGAAGAAGTCCCCCGCAGGCGCCTGGCAGTGGGAACCCGTCGACATGCCGGACAGCGAAAAGCCGACGCTGGCGGGCGGCGAAGAGGGTCATGGCCGCGCCATGATGACCGATGCCGACATGGCCATGAAGGTCGACCCGATCTACAATGAGATCTGCCAGCGCTTCCGCGCAGATCCGGAGTATTTCAAGGACACCTTCGCCCGCGCCTGGTTCAAGCTGACCCACCGCGATATGGGCCCCCGCGCCAACTATTACGGCCCGGATGTGCCCTCCGAGGACCTGATCTGGCAGGATCCGATTCCGGCGGGCCCCACGGGCTACGACGTGGCAGCGCTGAAGGACAAGATCGCGAGCAGCGGGCTCACCTCCGCCGAGCTGATCGCCACCGCCTGGGACAGCGCGCGGACCTTCCGCGGCTCGGACAAGCGCGGCGGCGCCAATGGTGCACGGATCCGTCTGGCGCCGCAAAAGGACTGGGCCGGCAATGAGCCGGACCGTCTGGCCAAGGTGCTCGGCATCCTCGAGCCGATTGCAGCAGAGGCAGGCGCTTCGGTGGCCGATGTGATCGTTCTGGCGGGCAATGTCGGCCTCGAGCAGGCGATCAAGGCCGGTGGCCATGCGGTTGACGTGCCCTTCACCCCGGGCCGCGGCGATGCCACGGATGATCAGACCGATGCGGACAGCTTCGAGGTTCTGGAGCCCGTCGCCGATGGGTTCCGCAACTGGCAGAAGGACGACTATGCCGTCTCCGCCGAAGAGATGATGCTCGACCGGGCACAGCTCATGGGTCTGACGGCGGCGGATATGACCGTCCTGCTCGGAGGCCTGCGCGTTCTGGGAACCAACCACGCGGGCAACAAGTATGGCGTGTTCACGGACCGCGAAGGCGCGCTGACCACGGACTTCTTCGTCAACCTGACGGATATGGCCAACAGCTGGCACGCGCTGGATGACGGCACCTATGAACTCCGCGACCGGGCCACGGGCGAGATCAAGTGGACCGCGACCAGCGCGGATCTGGTCTTCGGCTCCAACTCGGTGCTGCGCTCCTATGCGGAAGTCTACGCCCAGGACGACAATGCCGCGAAGTTCGCCAAGGACTTCGTGGCGGCCTGGACCAAGGTCATGAACGCAGATCGCTTCGATCTGGTTGCCTAAAACAACCTATGCCGGGCGGCCCAACGCCGTCCGGCATTTTCCATCGCGTGTTTCACCAAATCACGCGCGCAGTGCTTCCAGCTGTGAATAGCAACCGCCTCGGCAACACAGGTTGCAGCGGAAAACGCGACACAACCAGAACGCCTGTCGGCTCTCGCTGCTCTGACGCAAATCACATGGTGGTCGGGCAAACCCAGATGCTTGCCAACCGAATCTCACGTGAGCCGAGCGAAGGCCAAGAAGACTGAAGACACGGTCCAGAGGTCAGCGCGAACCTTCTGCCTCCCCCGGACATTCAACAAACGCCTTGCACACCGAACCGCAAAACCCAGGTCGGTCTTCGATTTAACGATGGAATTGAGATCGGTCGAAAGTGGTACTGCTGGAGCACCTTCAAAACAAGCAGTCACAGATCCCGCCGAGCGCCCAGTAGGTCCAAGAAAGCCCCTGTAGTCTGTTGTTTGTGACAAATGGTGTTCCCGCTGGTGATCACGGCTTGCCAAGAGTGCGCTCGCCGCGAATGAGGCTGAGGTGAGGGTGTGCGGAACTCGGAGGAATCACCCCATGCAAGGCAAGTTGCGGATGCACCAGAACCCGAGATGCGTGGCCCAGACGAGGATCGGTACGGCCGGCAGCGCGCTGGCGATGTCAAACGGCTATACCGAATGGGCGGGGGCACTTCGCCCGGTCCATCCAAAGGAAACACAAACGCCCTCAAAAACGGCCTTCGCACACGCAAGGCCAAACAAACATGATAGGAACTGGCGTCACTCGAGCGCATGATGGCTAGGCTCTTCAAAGACCTTGAAGTTTAAGACTTGAGATCAGGATCCGTCGATCTCCGGTGGTAGGCGCAAGTCAACGTTCGAAGCGCGCGGAGGGAGCATGTTCGACCTCGTCTGTCTGACCAAAGTAGAGATAGCGCGTCTGCGGTTTCAATTTCCCAAATCCCACGGCAGTCCAAGCGCTCAAATTCGACGGTCGGACACCATTCCCCAACAGAATTTCTGACGAGAACCACCACGCCAGAGCTTAAGACTCTTGCGATCTCCACGCGGCCGCCCAACACGGAAACCCAACTAGACGACTCCAGATCACACCGGCCTCAAACGAAACAATTCGCGCGTTACAGGTGACCCTAACGTTTTGCTCCGCAATTCTAACGAATTCGTGGGGTGGCTTGTGCTGGTATGACCCCTTGGTGCACGTAACGCGACATCGCGCCTGCAACCAAGGAAGTGGATCAGCCATGCGTGCTGCAGATGTTGTCGCAAAACGTCTCTATGAACAGGGATGTCGCTGGGCCTTTGGGATGCCTGGGGGTGAGGTGCTCACCCTTTTGGATGCGCTGGACCGCGCGGGGATCACCTTCGTGATGTGCCGCCATGAAAATGCGGCTGGCTTTATGGCCGAGGCCACCTACCACCGGACAGGGGTCCCGGGGATCTTGCTGGCGACCGTCGGGCCCGGCGCGCTGAACGGCATAAACGTCGTGGAAAATGCGCGCCAGGACCGCGTGCCGCTGGTTGTCCTGACGGGCTGTGTCGATGCCGATGTGGCTCAGGTTTACACCCATCAAGTGCTGGATCAGCCGCAGGTCTTTCGTCCGATCACGAAGGCCAGCTTTACTCTGAACGCGGGCGCGGCCCATGTGATCATCGACAAGGCCCTTGGCATTGCCACCGAAGGCCGCCCCGGCCCAGTTCATATTGATGTGCCCATTTCGGTGGCGGAGGCAAAGGCAAGCGGCGAAGGCGTGCTGCGCCCTGAGGCCTTGCCCGCTGTGCCGACCGGACCTGCATTGGACATCGCGAAGACCGCGCTGGCCGAGGCCAAGCGCCCGCTGATCATCACCGGTCTTGACGTTCTGTCCGAAGAGGGCGCGGCGTGCGTGACCAAGGCTGCAGAGATGCTGCAGGCGCCGGTCATCACCAGCTACAAGGCAAAGGGGTTGATCCCGGAGGACCATCCGCTCGCGCTCGGTGGCGCAGGCCTGTCGCCGAAGGCAGACAAGGCCCTCTTGCCATTGATTGCCGAAGCGGACGTGATCTTGTGCATCGGCTATGATCCGATTGAGATGCGGCAGGGCTGGACAAATCCGTGGGATCCGGCCGCCCAGGTGGTCATTGATGTCACGGCGGTCCCCAACACCCACTACATGCACCACGCGACGCACAACATCATCGGGGACCCGATTGAGACGGTGCGGGTGCTTTTGCCCCAGACGCCCTTGCCCGGCTGGGATAGCGACGCCGCAGAGAGGGCGCGCATCACGCTGCGAGAGGGGTTTGCTCCGGCAGAGACTTGGGGGCCCGGTCAAGCCATCGCGATCTGCCAGGAGGTGTTGCCCGACGACACGCTGATCACCGCCGACAGTGGCGCGCATCGGATTTTGCTGAGCCAGATGTGGACCTGTCGCTTTCCCCGCGCGCTGACGCAGTCTTCGGGGTTTTGCACGATGGGCTGCGCGGTGCCGCTGGCGATTGGCGCAAAGCTGGTCGAGCGGGATCGCACAGTGGTGTCCTTCTCCGGCGATGCCGGGTTCCTGATGGTGGTGGGCGAATTGGCGACCGCGGCGGAACAAGGGATTGCGCCGATCTTCGTGGTCTTTGTCGATGCGTCTCTGGCGTTGATCGAGTTGAAGCAACGCGGGCGGCAAATGAAGAATGTCGGCGTGGACTTTGATCGCCCGGACGTTGCTGCCGTGGGCAGAGCCTTTGGTGGCAATGGCGTCTCCGTGTCCGACGCAGAAGCGTTGCGCGCAGCGCTCCACGCCGCCATCGAGGCCGACACCTTCTCCGTCATTGCGGTGGAAATCGACAAGAGAGCCTATGATGGCACATTCTGAGACCCCAAAAGCGTTGGATGGGGTTCTGGTTCTGGACCTCTCACGCATTCTGGCGGGGCCGACCGCGACGCAAATGCTGGGCGATCTGGGCGCGACGGTGATCAAGATCGAAAACCCCAAAAGCGGGGGAGATGACACGCGCCGTTGGGGGCCGCCCTATGTCGAGACACCTGATGGCAAGTCTGATCTGAGCGCGTATTTCCTCGCGGCCAATCGCAACAAGTTCTCGGTTGCCGCCGATCTTTCGACGCCAGAGGGGCAGGCTCTCGTAAAACAGATCGCGTCACAGGCCGATATCCTGGTCGAGAATTACAAACCCGGCGGGTTGGCAAAATACGGGCTCGACTATCCGAGCTTGGCCGCCCTCAACCCGCGATTGGTCTATTGCTCGATCTCGGGGTTTGGTCAGACCGGACCGAACAAGGACCGGCCAGGCTATGATCTGATGGCGCAGGGCTTTGGCGGGATCATGTCGATCACCGGCGATCCGGACGGGCCGCCCACAAAGGTGGGCGTCGGGATCGCGGATGTCATGTGCGGGATGTATGCCACGATCGGCATTCTCGCAGCACTTCGGCACGCCGAGGCGACGGGGGAAGGCCAGCAAATAGACCTCGCGCTGGTCGACAGTCAGATGGCCTGGTTGATCAACGAAGGCACCAATACGCTGGCCTCGGGCCGTGAGCCTGTACGCCGGGGCAACGCCCATCCCAACATTGTACCCTACGATGTTTTTGCGACGGCGGACGGTCATATCATCCTTGCGGTGGGCAATGACGGTCAGTTTCAGGCCTTTTGTAACGCTATGCAGCGTGAGGATCTCGGTGCCGATCCGGATTTTGAAACAAATCTGCTGCGCATCGCGCACCGTGAGCGGCTGACACAGGCAATTTCTGCAACATTTGCCGCGCTTCCCTCGGAGGAGATCCTAAAGCGTTTGCACGCAGCCGGCGTGCCCGCCGGCCCGATTCACACAATCCAGCAAGCCCTTTCATCGGACCAGGCCAAAGCGCGTGGCGCGGTCGTTCCTGTAAGCGCAGCAACGGTTTCTGGCCAGGTGGAGCTCTTGGGAAACCCGCTCAAATTCTCAAAAACGCCGGTGCACTACGCGAAGGCTCCGCCGCGATTTGGTCAAGACACAGGCGCCGTCGACACGCTGCTGTCGAAGCACAGAAAACGCGGGAAATCACAATAATCTCAACTGTGTTCACACTCTCTCGTGGTCACGGACAGGTGATGGGTCAACAGGCGTGAGCGTGAGCTATGCCGGTGCTGCCGAAGTGATTGTGAAAGGCCCCGGGATGCAAACAGACCTGAGTACGAGCCGTGTGAGCTTGGATGACAAGACCGCTCTTGAGCATTGGAATGGTGTCATTCATGGCGTCCTGTGTCACGGCAGTGCGACAGGGGATCATCTCGATGCCTTGATCGCGCGCGCGCCTGATTTTGCCATGGCGCATGCGATGAAAGGGCTCGCCTGTTTGATGCTGGGACGGCGCGAGCTGATCAGCGTCGCGGAAGAGGCCAAGGACACGGCGAACGCAGCCTTGGCGCAGGGCGGCGCGACCAAGCGGGAACGGCTCTGGTGTTTGGCCTTGGAAGACTGGCTTGCCGGCCAGCCCTCCAGATCCATCGCGCGGATGGAAGAGGCGCTGCGCCTGAACCCGGCTGATACGATCAGCATGAAACTGTCCCATGGCATCCGCTTCATGCTGGGCGATCATCTCGGCATGCTGCGTTCGGTTGAGCGGACGATTGCGGCCTATGACGAAAACCACCCCCTGTATGGCTACGCCCTCGGCTGCCGTGCCTTCGCTCTCGAAGAGGTCGGGCGCTACGCAGAGGCGGAACAGACCGGGCGGCGCGGGCTAGACTTTGCCCGCGATGATGCGTGGGGCCTTCACGCGGTGGCCCATGTCTATGACATGACCCATCTCACAGGTCAGGGGATCGCGCTGATCGATAATTTCCCCGATGCCTGGTCGCATTGTAACAACTTCCGCTTCCATGTCTGGTGGCACAAAGCGCTTCTGCATCTGGACAAGGGCGAGATCGACACGGTTCTGGACCTCTACGACACCAAGATCCGCAATGAGAAGACCGATGATTATCGGGACTTCTCGAATGCCAGCTCCCTTTTGGTGCGGTTGCAACTCGAAGGGATCAATGTGGGCGATCGTTGGGACGAACTCTCTGCCCTCGCAAAGAAACGCAGCGATGACGGCTGCCTCACCTTTGCGGATATGCACTACATGCTCGCGCTGATGGGAGACACGTCGGAAGCGGGCGCCGCGCGTCTGACCAAGCGGGTGATCGCTGCGGCAAAGACCGACGATGATGTCGGGTGCGTCATGGCCATGCCGGGGGTCTCGCTCTCGCAAGGGCTCGAAGCCTTTGGGGAGGCCGACTATGTCGGCGCCTTTGCCCATCTCAGTGCCGCGCAAACGAAGTTTCAGGTCATGGGGGGCAGCCATGCCCAACGCGACGTGTTCGAGCGTCTGACCATCGAAGCAGGGCTGCGCGCCGGTCGCCTGGATGAGACCGAACGGTTGCTCAAGGCGCGCACGGCGCTGCGCGGACACCGCGAGGACAGTTTCGCAGCCACACGCATGGCGCGGATCTCGGATCTGCGCTCCGGTGACCCCTTGATGACTGCTGCCGAGTAAGCGCGCCCCAAGACCATGACTTCCACTGATGCATTTTCCATGTCCGCTGTGTCGGCTCCCCAGGCTGTGACCGCGCCGCGCCCCAAGAAAGAACGCGATCTGCGTCTGGATTTCTTCCGGGGCATTGCGATGTTCATCATTCTGTTTGCGCACACGCCCGGAAATCCATGGACGCTCTGGATCCCCGCCCGCTGGGGATTTTCCGACGCGACAGAGATGTTTGTCTTTTGCTCCGGCATGGCGAGCGCCATCGCCTTTGGCGCGACCTTTGATCGGGCCGGGATCTTCTTGGGGTCGATGCGCGTCGCCTACCGCATCTGGCAGGTCTATTGGGCGCATGTGGGGCTGTTTTTTGCGACCGTCGCGCTGATGGTCTTTCTGACCGATCTCGATATCACGTCGCGAAACTACTGGGGCAACCTGAACCTCTGGATGCTCTTTGTCGAAAGCGAGATGTGGGACAATCCCAACATTCTGTTCAGCTTTATGACCCTGCAATGGGTGCCGAACCTGTTCGACATCCTGCCAATGTACATGGTTATCCTGGCGATGATGCCGGTCGTCATCATGCTGGCACGGGTGCACTTTGGGCTGGTTGTGGCGGCAAGCCTTTTGATGTGGCTGCTCGCGCAGCGCAGCCTGACCGAAGCCTTTGGGCTGCCCTACCTGAACTTCACCGCAGAGCCGTGGCTGGGCAATGACAATTGGCAGCGCCGCTGGTTCCTGAACCCGTTCGGCTGGCAGCTGATCTTCTTCACGGGCTTTGCCTTCATGCGCGGCTGGTTGCCCAAACCGCCGGTGACCGCCTGGCTGATTGCGCTGGCGGCGGCCCTTGTTCTGATCAACATCCCGTTCTCCAACATTGGCGTGCGCGAGTTTGACTTTGAATTTGCCCGCGAGTGGCGGAGCGCGCACCGTCAATGGTTCTCGAAGACAGACTTCGGCGTCTTGCGCTTTGTACAGTTCCTGGCGCTGGCTTATCTGGCCTGGGTGATCGCCGGGGACAAAGGCGCGCGCATCCGCGCCACGGCCAGCACACTCGGTCGGCTCTGGGCGCCGATCCTGGCGCTCCTGCTGAAGGTCGGACAGCAATCGCTGGCGGTCTTCGTGGTCTCGATCATCGTAGGTCGTTTCAACGGTGTCGTGCTGGATCTTGTTGGCCGGAGCGCGATGACCGTCTTGCTCGTCAATCTCTTTGGCATGGCGCTTCTCGTGGCCACCGCCTATCTCGCCAGCTGGATGAAGTCCCAGCCTTGGCGCGTGAAGGGGGGCGTCAATGCTGCGGCGTGAGTTTGTCAGCGGTCTCGCGGCTCTGGTCGCCTCGCCCGTCTTTGCGCAAGACAGCAGCGCGGCGGCAGCCGCAGTTGAACCCGGTCTTCAACTGGTGGATGGGGACGGCACCCCGTTTGGGTCCGACACCGTGCTCGACATGGCGCGAAAGCTGGCCGCCTCACCTTACGTGCCGCCCGCGCGCATCCCCGACGACTGGACCAAGATCGAGTACGAAGACTACGTGTCGATCTGGTTTGATGCGCGCAACGCGCTTTGGAATGGCAAAGCGGACACGCCCTTGCGGCTCGATGTCTTTTCGCCAGGGCTGTATTTTCCGACCCCTGTCGGCATCCATATCGTCGAAGATGGCGCCGCGCGCCCTCTGGCCTTTGATTTTGACGTCTTCGACAAGACCGATAAATTCCCCGACCTGCCCGTCGATGACACGCTGGGGTATTCCGGCCTGCGCCTGCGCGCGGAGCTTGAAAAACCCGGCATCTATCAGGAATTCGCAGTCTTTCAGGGCGCGAGTTACTTTCGGGCCATTGGGACAGGCGATATCTACGGCCTTTCGGCCCGGGGCTTGGCGATCGATACCGCCTCAACTGCGGGCGAGGAGTTCCCCGAGTTCCGGTCGTTCTGGGTCGAGAAGCCAGCGCCGGGATCCAGCACCTTTGTCGTCCATGCCTTGCTCGACAGCCCCAGCGCCGCAGGCGCATACCGGTTCGAGATCACCCATGGCCAGCCACAAGTGATGGAGATCACGGCGCATATCTTGCCGCGCCGCGATCTGAGCAATGTGGGCCTTGGCTGTCTGACGTCGATGTTCCAATACGACCAGACCAATCGCAATCGGTTCTCGGACTGGCGACCGGCCGTTCACGACAGTGACGGCCTGTTGATCAACAACGGCGCGGGCGAGACCATCTGGCGGCCACTGGCCAATCCCAAAACTCTGCAAATCAGCGCCTTTTTGGACAACAATCCCAAAGGGTTTGGCCTCATGCAGCGCGCACGGGAGTATCGCGATTTCGCCGATCTGCAAGCGCTTTACCACCGCCGGCCCTGTGGCTGGGTGGAGCCCATGGGCGATTGGGGCGCAGGGTCGGTCATCCTGGTTGAGATCCCGACACCGTCGGAGGTCTTTGACAATATCGTCTGCTACTGGCGCCCCAAAGAGGGGCTCGCCGCCGGGTCCGAGACGGTGTATCAATACCGGCTGACATGGGGTGCTGAGTGTTCTTACGGGGCTGGTCTGAGCGTTCTGAACACCATGATCGGCTCGGGCTTCGACAATCACGGGATCGTCGTTGCCATCGATTTTGAGAATGGCGTCAACGTGCCAGAAGACCTCACGGAGCTCGACATTCGGATCAACGCCAGCGCGGGCGCGCATTCCAATGGCATCGTGCAGCGGAACCCTGAGACGGGCGGTCCGCGGCTGGCCTTCACCTTCCACCCCGCCGATGAAACGCTGATCGAGTTTCGAGCCCAGCTCTACCACGCGGGCGCGCCGCTGACAGAAGTCTGGCTCTATCGGTGGACGGCATGACGCCTTACGCGGCCGCCATGATGCCCCCGCGCGCACCGCTGGAGATGCGCCCGCAAAGTTTTGGCAAGGTCGCCGCCCCGCCACGCGGCGTGGCGCAGGGACGCGGGAGGCAAAACTGGCTTTGGCGGGCGGCGGCCTTTTTGCCCACGGCCATCGTGGCGACCGTGATCTGCTCTTACGCGGCGGATCACCTTGCGCAAGGCGGCGTCTCAGTCATCGAGGCCATGGCCTTGGGCGTAATCGTGTTGAGCACGGTCTGGCTCTTTTTCGCGGTCTCTTCGGCGTGCCTCGGCATGGTCCGTTATGCCATCCAACGGGACGTGAAACTGGCCCGGGAAGACATCCCGACACAGACCATCGCGCTGCTGCTCCCCATCTATAACGAGACGCCTTGGGACGTGTTCGGCAATGCCTCCGCCATGATGCGCGACCTACAGCGAAGCCAGGGCGACAGCTTCAGTCTCTTCATCCTGAGCGACACCCAAAGCCCCGAGATTGCCGCACTTGAAGAGCGCGCCTTTGCGCGGCTTCAGGCCGAGTTCTGTGGCGCCGCACCCGTCTATTACCGCCGCAGACGGCACAACACCTCCAAGAAGGTCGGCAACATCACCGATTGGATTGAAAACTGGGGGGCCGACTACGACGCCATGCTCGTGCTGGATGCTGACAGCCTGATGAGCGGTCAGGCCATCCGCGAGTTGGCCGACGCGCTGGCCTCTGATCCCGATGCCGGGCTGATCCAGAGCCGTCCGGTGCTGATCGGGGCGGAGACGCTCTTTGGGCGTGTTCAGCAATTCGCAAATACCGCCTATGGCTGGCTTATCGCGGAGGGCGTCGCAAGCTGGTCGCAGGATGAGGGCAACTACTGGGGCCATAACGCGATCATTCGCACCCGTGCCTTTGCCGAAAGCTCCCGCTTGCCGCATCTTCGGAGCCTGCGGGGCAAGGATCAGTTGATCATGAGCCACGATTTCATCGAAGCCGCGATGCTCCGCCGCGCGGGCTGGCGGGTGCGTTTGCTGCCGCGTGTGGCGGGATCCTATGAGGAAACGCCGCTGACCTTGATCGACTACTCGCTCCGGGATCGGCGCTGGTGTCTGGGCAATATGCAGCATTTGCGCATTCTGGCGGCGCGCGGTTTCCACCCAATTTCGCGCCTGCATTTGTTGCAAGGGGCCTTGGCGTTTCTGATGTCGCCAGCGTGGCTGGCCGCGCTGGTGCTCTGGGCGCTGGTGGGGGTGCCGGAGAGCGGAGCGGCGCCCGAGTATTTCTCGCTGGCACACCCGCATCAGGTGATTTGGCCCGAGGCGACAGATCAACGTCTGGGCTGGTTCTTTTTGCTCTTTGTCTACGGGATGCTGCTCTTTCCCAAGCTCATTGGTGCCGCGCTTTATGGCATGCGGACGCGGACGCGCGTGGCCTATGGCTCGGGCCTCGTCTATGTCAGCACGATCTGTTTCGAGCTGTTTTTGTCCGTGCTCTATGCGCCGATCACGATGATCCAGCATACAATTGCCACGGCGCGTGCGCTTGTGGGGTGGTCGTCCGGTTGGACGCCGCAGAACCGCACAAACGTCTCATATGGCTGGATGGAGACCTTGCGCTTTCACTGGGTCGAGACCGTTCTGGGCCTGGTCCTCCTGGCCGGGGTGGTCGCGGGTCAGATCTCGGCCCTGATCCTGCTCGTCGCGGTGTCTTTGGCAGGCGCTGTGCCACTGTCAAAGCTCAGCGGGATGCGGGTGGCCAATGCGACGTCGCGCACGCTGCGGCTCGACACGCCTCTCTCCCTGCGCGAGCCCGCGATTGTGCTGAGCGCGCGGGCCGAGCGCGCCAAGTTCCGGGCGACGCTGACGGAGCAGCCGACGTCAATCGCGGCGGAGTGAGGCGCGCAGCACCATCGCTGCGCCAAGCGCCAAGAGAGGCAGCGCAAAGGCGCGGTAGGTGATCTGCACGTTGAAGCCCAGATAGGACAGGAGGGACCCGTTGAAGAGTAGCAGGCTCTCTTCGATGCTGGCACCTTCAAACCCTGACGCCGCGTTGACGCCGAACTGCAGGACAAACAGCATGGCGGCCGCCGCGAGATACCCGATCACGCCCCATCTCAGTGGGATTGCAAAGGCGAGGCCAAGCGCCAGTACCGACATGCCAGCAACCAACATCTAGTCCAACCCTTCAAACCAATCGACAACGAGGTCGGGCCATGTCGCTGGGACCTGGTGTCCACCGGGAAAGATGGCCAACTCCAGCGCCGTGCCGGGATCGCACCTGTCCCAGGCCCGCCGCATATAGGGCCCGTCGGTGACAAAGCGATCGGCGCGCAGATGCACGCAGCCATTGGTTTCACGCCAGATTCGCAGGGCATGAAAAATATCACCCTGCGCAAAAGCTTGTGGGTCGGTGATCGGCACGCGATTCACGACCCGACCCTCCAGGGGTACGGTTGTGTCAGTCCAACCATGGGTATGGATCATGCGCACCGGGCCCGCGCAGTCCTCGGGGTGCGGGCGCCAGAAGTTGCCACCGATAGGGGCGTAGGCGGCAAAGGCATCCGGGGACAGGCACGCCGCATAAGCCGCCATCGATCCGCCGATTGAGAAACCGCCGAGGATGACGCGGCTCGGTGGCAGGTCAAAACGGGCAACGGCGTCGCCCTTCACGGCCTCGAGAAAGGCCACTTCCTCCGCTTGCGAAGGCGATGTGGGATGGAACCTCCAGGATCGGCCATTGCGTCCTTCGCGCGGAACGCCATCGGGTGCGATCACAGCATAGCCTCGCGCGAGAAATCCATCGACAACCCGAGCGTTGCGCAACGCGCCTTGGCCTGAGCCCCCCCACCCATGCAGATACATGAGGGCCCCAATCGGGGCGCTCTCTTGTGGCATGGCGATGTAGTAATTTCGTGCGTCGACGGCGCATGGCGTATCCTGGGAGCACGCATCGGACGTGGTGCCAGTCAGGCCGAGCAACGCTGAAACGGCGAGGGCTCGGATCATGGTTGCATGACTGGCAGGCCGCGCTTGAGCCAGCCGGGGCCTGCGAGAGAGCCCAGCATGCCCTCGGGCACGTCGATGATCGAGGTGATCCCGGCCGCCTCGAACATGCGCGTGACGCGCGCCGACCGCACACCCCGCATGCAGATCACGGCCACGGGCTGGGCGGGTGTGGCGCGTGCAGCCAGAACAGCCTCGAGAAAATCGTCGCGGCGCATGTCAATGCCGATGGACCCTTGGGGCATCCCCGTTGCGTCCCATTCATCCGGGCGACGTATATCCACCAACAGGATCTCGCCCGACAACGCTGCTTCCAGCGCCTCGGGCGGAGACAGGACACGCGCAGTGTCAGCGCGCGCCAGATAGACTGTGCCAAAGGCCGCCGCCCCGCTCACCAGGGTGAGACCCCCAAGGATGAGGCAGGACCGGCGGGAAACCATCATGGCACGAACTTACTTCAGAGGTGCAGCAGACGAAAAGCTCGGAATTGCGCGCGTGGAGGCCTCTTTGGGCTCAAGGCCGCTCCAATTGCCGTCGGCCAGGCTGATGTTCTGCGGGATATCCTCTTCCCAAAACCCCACCACGTTCTTGGTGATGTTCAGATAGAGCTTGCCGTCCACGATGCGCCAAAGGTTGGGGTTCGCAGGAACCTTGCCGCCTTTGGAGACACCATAGGCACAGTGGCCGTCAAACTGCGGCGCGTATTTTGCGGGCTCCTCAAGGAACAGATCGCGGTTGGCTTCGGTCGAAAAGGCAAAGGTCGCGCCGTTATACTCCGCCGTGATGTTCTGGTTCCCGGGGACCGCTTCTAGCTGGGCTGTGCCCACGGGCGACTGTTCAAGACCGAAATAGGCCACGACATCATAGCCGGACACCGCAAAGCCGGTCCCGTCGATATACTGGTCGCCGGCGAAGGCGAATGTGGCGGATGCGGCGATCGCCGCGACAGAGGCAAAGAGAGTTTTCATCGGGGGCTCCTGGGTTGGCAAGGTGATGGTGGCGGGACGTTACACAGAACATTCCGAGCGCGATATGCCCCCTCTCCAATGCGTGATCCGCCGTGTTCGAGAGTGTGGAAATTGAAATCTTTCACGCAGCTGCCGCGGTCTTTCGACGATCACGAACCGCGCACCAAAAGGTTATTTGTTGGTGTGAAGAGCGCCATGCTAGCGGTATGGGCCTCCCGTCACTGGGACACCGAGGGACATGAAAACACTCAAAAGATCATTGGTGGCAGCCCTAGCAGGGATCGCTTTGGCGCAAGGGATTGCACCGGCAGCCGCGGACAATTTCGACTCGCCCGAGATCCTGGTTCTCGGTGACAGCCAGTTGCCCTTTGGATCTGGCCCCGCCTTTGTCGAGTTTTTCTCGGACCTCGCAGCCTCGTGCAACGCAACGGCGACACAAGCTCTGGAATTGAAGAAACTCGGCGAGAGCCGGGTGGCGGCGATCGGTGTGCGTTCCACCTCTTTGCCAACATGGCTCACACGCAGCCGCAAAGGGAAATCGGCGCTGTGTGACGTCGATCCGAAATGGAACGTGAATGCAGGGGCCTTCGGTGTCATCAACACCTCCGAAAACAAATACGTCCAAATCGGGCGTGGGGAAGCCTATCAGTTTTGCGAGCCGAACCAATCCGCCTTTGAGACAATGTTTCGGGCGGATTACTACACGCCGAAACTGACCCTGATGACGTTTCTGGGCAATTCCACCACCCGTTGGGCCAATAGCGTGGATGCGGCGATTGAAGATGTGGATCGGCTGAACGCGCAACTGCCAGACGGCATGGGATGCATCTTCATGACCACGCAACCGGCCTACAAATCCAAGATCGTCGAACGCAGGAAACGGGCCCAAGACCACCTCGAATTCGCGTTTGAAGTGACGGGCAGCCAATGCAGTTTTGTCCCGGGGGCCACTGAGGCGACAATTGCCTCCCACCAGGGCAACGCATCCTTCTTTCGTCGCCGCGCCAACGGAACGGTCAAGGATCCGTTCCACCCCAACTTGAAGGCAGCCATGGCGTTCTTCGACCTCGAGCGCGACGCAATCTGCTCGGCCGTTTTGGAGCAGACAACACGTATTCCAGCGATGGAAGAAATGACGGCGCAGATACTTCCGTAGTCTGTGCGCGTCGCAACCGGAGGCACTTTTGTGCGTCCCGCGACCGGTCTTATGCCCTGATTGCATACGCGAGGACTGCCCATCGCCGCGGATCCGGATGCCAATGCGGTGAGAAGGTCGTGCTTCCGCTCCATCCAACAGCTTGGAGGCTGCGGTTCAACGGAAACACCATCACAAGATGGCCGTCCTTGGGGTACCGGGACTTCCCATGCCGATCTCACGATTTGATGGCGGACTACCGCGTCGAATAGGCGGGCGACTGGACTGACGAACAGATCGCAGCAGCTCGAGGGCGGGATGCGCGCCGGAAATCCTCTTGGCATAAGCAGGCGCTGCCATCGCAGTCGGACCACACACCGCGCTCCGTCCCGCAGGGTGATTGGACGCTGCACCTATATAAACGAACGAAGATTTTGTTCCGAACAATAGTTGATCCAACATTGGAAAGGACAAGCAAAAGAACGCCCGCTCACCAACAACAACGAAGACCTCCAGCAATGCCTAGAAGAACGCGATCTGAAGATCGGCAAACGCGCCGCATCTGCGGCAAGCAAGACGCTCGGGAGCCGTACCGCTAGCAAAGCCGCGAATTGGGGGCGAGGTCTGCTCTGACACTGGTGCGAAGCAAGAAGGCAGCAAGTAAGAAGGCGGCCAGCGCGGCTTCAATAACACTCAGGAATCCACAGGCCATTAAAACAGCCAAGACAGCGGCGGGGTCCGCCTTGACGAGACGCCCGGGCGCTAGAGACAGAGTGACCTTTGAACGAAAGCACTTTAGCCACCCTAATTGCCCCGGAAATCGGCTAAGCCTCTATGATCTGGGTGACAAAGGTCTGCATTCGCGGCCCGTTCAGATTCCCGGCGCATCGCAGAGAATTCACGCTCTCCGCCATTGTTGCTTTTCGCTACCGTCGCGAAGCGCATACAACGATCATCTGATTTAGCAGCATCGATGGCCAGTGTTTCAGCATGTAGGCAGTCGCGACCGGCGCGGTAGACGTTCATGATTTAATGGATCACTGGAAGCTTGCGATGGGCTCAAATTGAGGTGCGAGCAAATGCAATCACCTGGAATGCTGACATCATGATGTAACATCGCCTTAAATGGTGCTGCTGGAGAGAATTGAACTCTCGACCTCTCCCTTACCAAGGGAGTGCTCTACCTCTGAGCTACAGCAGCAGCCTGCGAAGTGACCTTCGCGATGGGCGGCTGATTACGCCCAAACGCAGAGCGGCGCAAGCGCAATCTGGACCCTTTTTTCCGGCTGCGATAAGACGTCCTGCATGGGGCGAAAAAACTCTGGACATAGCTCGGGCGACAAGCCAACCGAAAAGGATGCGCGTGCGGCGCGTCTCAAGGATGCGTTGAAGGCAAACATGCAGCGACGCAAGGCACAGGCGCGCGCACGAAAGGCAACAGACCCAGCGGCAGACACCCCGCCGACCGACACCACCGGCCGGACCTGAGGACGGGCAGAAGGACAGGCAAAGATGGACCAGATTGTTATTCGGGGCGGTGCGCCCTTGCAGGGCGCGATCCCGATCGCGGGGGCGAAGAATGCCTGCCTGACCCTGATGCCGGCGACGCTCCTGAGCGATGAGCCGCTGACCCTGACCAATGCGCCGCGGCTGAGCGATATCGCGACCATGACGGCGCTGCTCAGTTCGCTCGGGGCCGAGGTCAGCAGCCTGCAGGAGGGCAAGGTCCTTGCCCTGTCAAGCCATGACATCAACAACCACACGGCGGAATACGACATCGTCCGCAAGATGCGGGCCTCGATCCTCGTGCTCGGGCCCATGCTGGCGCGGGATGGGCATGCGGTGGTCTCGCTGCCCGGCGGCTGCGCCATTGGCGCGCGCCCGGTGGATCTGCATCTCAAGGGGCTGGAGGCGCTCGGGGCCGAGCTCGAACTGCGCGAGGGCTATGTGCACGCCAAGGCCCCCGGCGGGCTGAAGGGCGCGGTCTTCGAGTTTCCCTTTGTCTCCGTCGGCGCGACTGAAAACATCCTGATGGCGGCAACCCTCGCCAAGGGGACAACGGTGCTCAAGAACGCCGCGCGCGAGCCGGAAATCGTCGACCTCGCCGCTTGCCTGAGCAAGATGGGGGCGCGGATCGAGGGCGCTGGGACCTCCACCATCACCGTGGAAGGCGTGGACCGCCTCCATGGAGCGACCCATCCGGTGGTCACCGACCGGATCGAGCTTGGCACCTATATGCTGGCTCCGGCCATCACCGGCGGGGAAGTGGAGCTTCTGGGGGGGCGCATGGATCTCGTGGCCTCCTTTGCAGAAAAGCTCGACGCCGCTGGCATCAGCGTGACCGAGACCGAGGCCGGCCTGAAGGTCGCGCGCGCCAATGGTCGGGTCCGCGCAGTGGATGTGGTGACAGAGCCCTTCCCGGGCTTTCCCACGGATCTGCAGGCGCAGATGATGGCGCTGCTCTGCACGGCAGAGGGCGTCTCCGTGCTCGAGGAAAAGATCTTCGAGAACCGCTTCATGCATGCGCCGGAACTCATGCGCATGGGGGCTCAGATCGACGTCCATGGCGGCACCGCAACGGTGACCGGGGTGGAGCGCCTAAAGGGTGCGCCGGTCATGGCGACGGATCTGCGGGCCAGTGTCTCGCTGATCCTTGCGGCGCTCGCGGCCGAAGGGGAAACCGTGGTCAGCCGGGTCTACCATCTGGATCGCGGCTATGAACGGGTCGAGGAAAAGCTGAGCGCCTGCGGGGCGAGCATCGAGCGGGTGAAAGAGCAATGAGCCAAGACGCGACATTCGAAGACGGTGGCGAACGCCCCCTGCGCCTGAAGGCAGAGGACGAGAAGGATCTGGAGGTCATTTCAGCACTGATCCAGGATGGGGTTTTCCCGGCCAGCGAGATCACCTGGCGCAAATCCGAGCGGCGCTTTGCCCTGCTGATCAACCGCTTCCGTTGGGAGGATCGCGCCCGGGCCGAGGCCCGTGGTCGCCCGGTGGAGCGGGTGCAATCCATGCTGGTCATCGATGACGCGCTGACCGTGCGCAGCGCGGGCGTGATGCGCGGGGATGCGGATACGATCCTGTCGGTCCTGTCGCTCTCCTTTGCGGCGGGCGAAGACGGCGCGGGCACGCTCGAGCTGACGCTCGCGGGGGATGGGGCGATTGCCCTGTCGGTGGAATGCGTGAACGTCACCTTGCAGGATGTGACGCGCCCCTATCTCGCGCCCTCGCGGAAATCCCCCTCCCACCCGTAACGCGCGCGCTTGAGGTGACCGGCGGCGGCGGCTATGTCTGCGCCCCATAAAGGAGAGCCCCATGCCGATGTTCCTGTCCAGCACCGACGCGCAGTTCGAAACGCAAGTTGCGCAGCTTCTGTCGATGAAGCGCGAGGATGCAGTGGATGTGGATGACACGGTCGCCGCGATCATCGCGGATGTCCGGGCCCGGGGCGATGCGGCGGTGCTGGAGCTGACAGCGAAATTCGACCGCCTTGAGCTGACGCCCGAGACGCTGGCCTTCTCGCCCGCCGAGATCGACGCCGAGATCGCCAAGGTCCCCGCCGATGAGCGCGCAGCGCTTGAGCTCGCCGCCGAGCGCATCCGCGCCTACCACGCGCGCCAAATGCCCGAGGATGCCCGCTGGACCGAGCCGACCGGGGCGGAGCTCGGCTGGCGCTGGACGCCGGTTTCGGCCGCGGGGCTCTATGTGCCAGGGGGGCTCGCTTCCTACCCGTCCTCGGTCCTGATGAACGCAATCCCTGCCCAGGTGGCCGGGGTCGAGCGGCTGGTGATCTGCGCCCCGACACCGGACGGCGTAGTGAACCCGCTCGTGCTGCTGGCCGCGCGGCTGTCGGGGGTCGAGACCGTGTACCGGATCGGCGGCGCACAGGCGATTGCCGCGCTCGCCTACGGGACCGAGACCATCGCCCCCGTGGACAAGATCACCGGGCCCGGCAATGCCTATGTGGCCGCCGCCAAGCGCCGGGTCTTTGGCCGCGTGGGGATCGACATGATCGCCGGACCGTCGGAAATCCTTGTGATCGCCGATCGGGACAATGACCCGGATTGGATCGCCGTGGACCTTCTGAGCCAGGCCGAACATGACGAGAGCGCGCAATCCATCCTGATCACCGATGATGCGGAGTTCGGGCGCGCAGTGGCTGCAGCTGTCGAGGCGCGGCTCGAAACCCTGGAACGCCGCGCAATCGCAGGACCCAGCTGGCGCGATTTCGGGGCGGTCGTCACCGTGCGCGACCTTGATGAGGCCGCCACCCTCTCGAACCGCGTGGCCCCCGAACATCTCGAGCTTTGCGTCGCCGACCCCGACGCGCTGTCCGAGAAGATCACCCATGCAGGTGCGATCTTCCTCGGCGCATGGACGCCCGAGGCCATCGGCGACTATATCGGCGGCCCGAACCACGTGCTGCCCACGGCGCGCTCGGCGCGGTTCTCGTCGGGCCTGTCAGTCATGGACTTCGTCAAGCGCACGACACTCGCCAAGATGACCCCCGAGGCCCTCGCCGAAATCGGCCCTGCTGCCGAGCGACTGGCGATCTCCGAAAGCCTCGAGGCCCACGGCCTCAGCGTCCGCGCCCGCCTCGACCGTCTGAACCGCGGGGAGGCCGCAGAATGAGCCGGGGACGCTCGCTAGAGCTCTTTTTTGCAGATGGCACTCCAGACGGCATCCTGACTGCGGAAGTCTTTGGATGGACCGGACACATATTGAAAGCGCCGCGGCTGCGGCTGAAGGATGCCCTGCAACGCGCAGAAGCTGCGTTCACCGGGGTGTACTTGCTGCTTGGTGCAGAGGATGGGGTCCCCTCCATCTATATTGGAGAAGCCGAGAGCGTCGCGCGGAGGATCAGGGACCATGATGCACAGAAGGACTGGTGGCAAGACGCTGTCTTCATTACCGCAAGCGCGAATTCTCTGAACAAGGCGCATGTGAAATATCTAGAGGCGCGGCTAATACAGAAAGCCTCCGATGCAAACACAATGCATCTCACCAACGCCACGCGCCCGGAGGGCAGCTCGATCAACGAGGCCGCACAGGCAAATATGGAGACCTTTCTGGATACACTCGATCTGGTACTTCCCGCGATCGGAGTAGAGGCTTTCCGATCAGGGAAGCGTCTCTCCGACCACCGTCCACAGCCCAAAGAAACCACCATCCCACTCTTTGAGCTCGAAACGCCAAAGAACGCGATCCATGGTCTTGCGCGGCTCGAAGGATCGGACTTTCTTGTGCTTGAGGGCAGTGTTGCTCGCCAGAGTTGGGCTGGAAAAGGCGTGCATGATTACGGCTACAAACTGCTCCATGAGAAACTCGTGCAGGAGGGGGTCCTTGAGGTCACCGATACCCACGCTGTGTTCGCAAGGCCCTATGCCTTCAATAGCCCGTCGGCCGCGGCTGCAGTCATGAACGGGCGTCCGGCCAACGGTCGGATCGAATGGCGGCTCAAGGGCAGCGGACTTTCTTTCGCGGACTGGGAACAAGCGCAACTCGCGGAGGCCTCCCTATGAGCTACCTGATCGACATCGCCATTGACGACAGCGCCCTGCCCCCGCCCACGCCGGAGATCGAACAGGAGCGCAAGGTCGCGATCTTTGACCTCTTGGAGGACAACGCTTTCAAGCTGCCCCCGCGTGAGGATCGCGATGTGCCCCCCGGGCCGTTCCGTCTGCTTCTGGCGATCCGCGACCGGCGGCTGGTCTTTGACCTCTCCGACGCCGAGGCGCAGCAGGTGGCGGAGTTCCACCTCTCGCTCGGGCCGTTCCGGCAGGTGGTGAAGGACTACTTCCAGATCTGCGAGAGCTATTTCGACGCGGTCAAACGCCTCCCCCCCAGCCAGATCGAGGCCATCGACATGGCCCGGCGCGGGATCCACAACGAGGGTGCCCGATTGCTGGAGGAACGGCTCGAAGGCAAGGCGGAGGTGGATATCGACACCGCACGACGCCTCTTCACCCTGATTTGCGTGCTGCATTTCGGCGGCTAGGCTATGCCCTTCCCCTCCTCCGTCCTGTTTTGCTGCGATCACAATGCGATCCGATCCCCCATGGCGGAGGGGATGATGAAGAAGTTCTACGGCCAGCGCGCCTATATCCAGTCGGCCGGGGTCAAGAACGACCTCGACATCGACGGCTTCGCGGTGGCCGTGTGCAACGAGATTGGCGTAACGCTGGAGGCCCATCGCACGCGGTCTTTCGAGGACATGCACAATTGGGGCGATGACCTCTCCTCCTTCGATCTGATCGTCGCGCTCTCGCCCGCGAGCCAGCGTCAGGCGCTGGAGCTGACGCGGCTCTTCCATCTGGATGTGGAATACTGGCCGATCATGGACCCGGCAGGCATGGCCGAAACCCGCGAGGCGAAGTTGCGCAGCTATCGCCAGACCCGGGATCAGATCCGGGACCGCATGCTCGACCGGTTCGGGCCACCGGGGCACGTGGCGTGAGCCTGCGCTTTCGCACCCTGCGTGGCGCCGAAGTCGCCGACGCGATCCCGGCGCTGGCCGAGCTGAGGATCGACGTGTTTCGCGACTGGCCCTATCTCTATGACGGGGATGAGGCCTATGAGGCGCGCTATCTGGAGAGCTATCGCGATTGCTCACGCTCGGTTGTGGTACTGGCCGAAAACTCGGACGGCGAAATCGTCGGGGCCGCCACGGGCATGCCCGCCCGAGACCATGCGGATGTGGCCGGAGCCTATGCCTCGCTCTCCAGGCCAGGGATGGAGATCTTTTACTGCGCGGAATCGGTCCTGCGCCCGGAGTATCGCGGGCTCGGCGCCGGGCATCGGTTCTTCGAGGCGCGCGAGGCCCATGCCCGCGATCTCGGCGCGACCCATGCGAGCTTCTGCGCGGTCACGCGGCCTGCAGACCATCCCGCGCGCCCGGACGGGGCCCGGGACCTCCATCCGTTCTGGCGCAAGCGCGGCTACGCCCCTGTGCCGGGCGCCGTGCTGGAGATGAGCTGGCGCGATCTCGGCGCAACAGAGGAGAGCGCAAAGCCGCTGCAGATCTGGATGCGGGCCCTGTGAGCCGGTGCGGCGCGATAGTGGGTGGGGTCTGAACATGCAGATCGCTGCTGCCGCCTATCCGGTCGAAGCCCTGCCCGATTGGGACGCCTTGCACCGCAAGCTCACCACCTGGGTGGCTGAGGCGGATGCAGAGCTCGCGGTTTTTCCCGAATATGCCGGGCTGGATGCGGCTTTGATCGGCGCGACAACCCCGCTCAGCGCAGCGGAGGAGACCGCACGCGCGATAGAGGCCGCTCCACGCTACTGGCAAATGCTGGCGGAGATCGCGCAGGCGCAGCGCACGACCCTGCTCGGTGGCTCCCTCCCTGCCCGCAACGCGACCGGCGCGCTCGTGAACCGGGCAGCGCTGATCACCCGAACCGGGGAGATCGCCTTTATCGACAAGCGGCAGCTCACACCCTGGGAACAGGCAGAGACCCCGCTCTCCCCCGGAAGGGACCTGCCGGTCTTCGATCCGCCGGGCCTGCCCCGGCTCGGCGTCCTGATCTGCTATGACGGGGAGTTTCCGTTGCAGGCCCGCGCCATCCGACAGGCTGGCGCCGGGCTCCTGCTGATGCCTTCGGCTACGGAGGGTCCGGCCGGAGCGACCCGCGTCCGCCTCGCCGCCCGTACCCGCGCGCTGGAAAGCGGCGGCCATGTGGTGCTCGCCCAGACCGTGGGGGATTGCGCGGTCTCCGCCTATCTCGACCGCTCTCGTGGACGGGCCGGGATCTATGCCGCGCCAGATGGACACGCGCCGAGCGATGGTATCCTCGCAGAGACCGCTGCCGACCGCCCGGGATGGGCGCGCGCGACGCTCAAACCCCGCCCCAAGGGCGACGTTGACATCAC
The DNA here is from genome assembly GCF_049801095.1 of Dinoroseobacter sp. S76. NCBI lineage: Bacteria > Pseudomonadati > Pseudomonadota > Alphaproteobacteria > Rhodobacterales > Roseobacteraceae > Dinoroseobacter > Dinoroseobacter sp. S76. Next base: position 97,231 of record NZ_JBNAGH010000003.1, read on the forward strand.
AGCTGCGTGGGACACGCAGCACATTCTGGCACAGCTCACGCCCTTTGCGCAGAAACACGCTTGAAAACTTCGGGATTTGGGCGCATATGCTGGCGCGCCCGTCGATGAGCGGGCAGTTTTAGTTGGAGACACCATGGCCAAGGAAGAATTGCTCGAATTTCCCGGCGTCGTGAAGGAACTCCTGCCGAACGCGACATTCCGGGTCGAGCTTGAGAACGGCCATGAGATTATCGCACATACGGCAGGCAAGATGCGCAAGAACCGCATCCGCGTTCTGGCCGGCGACAAGGTGCAGGTCGAGATGACCCCCTATGATCTGACCAAGGGTCGGATCAACTACCGCTTCAAGTAACGGTGCCGCCCCGGCCCCGCCTGATCCTGGGATCGGGTTCGCCCCGGCGGTTGGAGCTGCTGGCCCAGATTGGGCTGGTGCCCGATGCCGTACGCGCCGCTGATATCGACGAGACGCCGCGGGCGGGCGAACGCCCCCTGCCCTATGTGCGCCGGATGGCGGTCGAGAAGTCCCAAGCGCTGGAGATTGCGCCGGATGAGGTGCTGCTCACCGCCGACACCACCGTCAGCGTCGGGCTGCGGATCCTCGGCAAGCCCGAGGACCGGGCAGAGGCCGAGGCCTTTCTCACCCTGATGTCCGGGAGGCGCCACGCGGTGATTACAGCGATTGCCGTGCGCCATGGCGACCGTCTCGTGACGCGCGAGGTCAAGACGACGCTCCGCATGCGCCATCTGAGCGCGTCGGACATCGCCGCCTATCTCGACAGCAATGATTGGATGGGCAAGGCCGGTGGCTACGGCATCCAAGGGGCCGCCGCGGCGTTTATCCCCTGGATCAGCGGTTCCTACACCGCGGTCGTGGGGCTTCCACTGGCTGAAACCGCGGCCCTTCTGACCCATGCCGGCATCACCGCACCTGCCCCCTCCGGACAGGAGCAGAGCCAAGGGAGCCGCCCATGAAAGGCTGCGTGATTGTTCTGGATCACCTGAACGACCGGCGGGCGGCAGCGCGCATGGTGGATGGGGTGCTCGATGACTTCATTCTGGATCCCGGCGACACGGACCCGCCCCTGCCCGGCGCGATCTTCCGCGCCATTGTCGACCGTCCCGTCAAGGGACAGGGCGGCGCCTTCGTCAAGCTCGGAGGGGTTCAAGGGTTCCTGCGCGGCGGCGCGGGACGACGGCCCGGACAATCTCTCTTGGTGCAGGTCTCCGGCGTCGCAGAGCCCGGCAAGGCAATCCCGGTCACGGATCGCGTGCTCTTCAAGAGCCGCTACGTCATCGTCAGCCCCGGCGCGCCAGGGCTGAACATCGCACGTTCAATTCGCGACGAGGAAACCCGCGCGCGTCTGCGCATTCTCGCCGAGGATCTGGCCCCGGAGGCCAAGACGGGCATGATTCTCCGATCCGCAGCGGCCGATGCGTCGGATGAGGATCTGTCCGAGGACATCTCGGAGACCCTCGCCTTGGCAGATGCGATCAGCGCGGAAAGCAAGGGCGAGGCGGCGGATCTGCTGCTCGACGCCCCGGACGCCCATCACCTGGCTTGGCGCGATTGGGGCGATCCAACCCCCGCCGAGATCGTGACTCGCCCCGGCGGGTTCGAGGATCTGGGCGTGTTGGACGCGCTCGCAGACTTGGCCGAGCCCGATGCGCCGCTGCCCGGCGGCGGCAGCCTTGTTGTGGAGCCGACCCGCGCCCTGATCGCCGTGGACGTGAACACCGGAGCGGACACCTCCCCCGCTGCGGGGATGAAGGCGAACATCGCCGCCGCGCGGGCCCTGCCCCGACAGCTGCGCCTCCGTGGGCTCGGTGGGCAGATCACTGTGGATTTTGCGCCCATGCCCAAGAAGGACCGCAAAGCGCTAGAGCAAGCGCTGCGCACGGCCTTCCGTCAGGACGCGACCGAGACATCGCTGGTGGGATGGACCCCTCTTGGACACTACGAGTTGCAGCGCAAACGCGACCGCATCCCCCTGCGCCGGAGAGACCTGCCATGAGTTGCCCGATCTGCCAGAAGGATGCTGCCGAACGCTATCGGCCCTTCTGCTCGAAACGCTGCGCGGATGTGGATCTGGGGCGCTGGATGACCGGCGGATATGCTATCGCGTCGGAGCGGGACGAGAATACCGAAGAGGCCGAGCAAGCCATGGCAAGGCTTGGAGAAACCCCGTCCGGCACGCCGATGGACCCGGCCTTCGAGGGTGCGAAAAAAACGCGACATTGAAGCTGCTTTTTTTGCGTCAGACCCTATGGACACTCCCGGTCCTCACGTCTAGAACGCTCCCACCCTGAGACGGCCCAGCCGTCCCGTGCCCGGGTAGCTCAGGGGTAGAGCAGTGGATTGAAAATCCTCGTGTCGGTGGTTCGATTCCGCCCCCGGGCACCATCATATTACAAAAATCCTTTGTTTTTATGTCGTTGAGGGCGTGAAAAGTCCCACTAAGGCTAACTTGCGTGCAAAGTAGGACTTTTTCGTTCTACTGCCGTTCCTCAGTCGAGTGATCGGACAGACGAGTGAGTGCGCTTTCGGCTCGTTTCTTCTGACGCGCGCTTCGAGTATAGCGAGTAATCTCCTTCGAAGTGCGATGGCCCGTAATCGCCATAATCTCCTGCTCAGTACATCCCTCCTCGGCTAGTCGGGCAGCAGCAGCTTTTCTGAGACCATGCAGTGAACGATTACCTATGCCTGCTTCTAGGCAGCATTTCTTGAATCGATTTCCTACACTTTTGGCGGTGTAAGGCTGTCCTCTCTCACTTACGAGGAAGGTTATGCGAAGACGGGTGTCAATTCCCAAACCGCCCTTGTGCGCACCTTGCTAAGCGTCGGGTGACGACGATGCACTCAAAACACCTGCGACTGCCCCGCGCGCCGCAATAAGCGCGCTGACCGTCTGCGCCTAAACCTCGCCCAGATCCTGATTGAGCTCGTCGATGCGCCGCAGCCGCGTGCGGGCATCGAGACCGGCGCGCAAGGTCGCGCGGGTGACGATCTGATGGCACAGGGAGGTGACGGAGGCGTGGTTGAACTGCGGGCTCGAGGTCTCGATCCGGCAGCGGAAATGCCATGCCATGCGATGGTCCGTGTCACTGCCATCATCGCTGATCAAAGCGGTCCGAATGCCGAGCCGGTTCAGTTGCCGAAGTGCTGCATCGGTCTTCGCCATCTTCTGACGCAGGGCGATCCAGATCACGAGATCATCGGGCTGCATGGCCGCGAAATGCTCGCCCAGGCTTTCCCCGCCTTGGGGGATCAACGCAGCCTCGGGGACGACCTTGATCAGTTGCCAATAGACGTAAGACGCAAAGCTGTGGCTGATCCGGTACCCGGCCACCCAGACCTTGCGTGACGTCACGATAGCCTCGGCGAGGGCATCCAGTTTCGCCATGTCGATACGCTCAAAGGTGCGCGAGACGTTGTCGAGCTCTTCCTGAAGGCTGATGGCGAGTTGCTCTTCCGGGGGAACGCTTTCCGAGTGGGCCAGGAACCGCCGGGACCCGCTTTGCCGCTCCTCTCGCGCAGCGCGTCGGGCACTCTCGTAGTTTTCGAACCCCAATCGCCTGACAAAGCGGGACACGGTCGATTTGGACACCCCGCTGAGCCGCGCCAATTCCTGCGCGTCATAGGAGGCAAGATCGCCGGGAAAGTCCAAAAGGAAGGTTCCGAGCGTGCGTTCTGCGCGGTGAAGCTCGGGCAGAGCGGCCTTGACCCTGCTGAGAAACGACCCGTCGTTGTGAAACTCTGGTTTCATAGCAGGAGACTGCGCCGACGCGCGGTTTCGTGCAAGCGGGATGTCTGCGGGTCACCCTGTGCAGCCACGGGATTTGAATCGATTCCTGCGCTTTCCTGAGCAAAATCCGATCATATGGTTGCGGAATCCGTCCAAAATTTAAGCCAGCAGACTCTGTGGTGCAGAGAATCTATGAAATCTTGGTTTCTTTATTTGCGTCAAATACCCTCAAATGGCACCGTGATTTCACAAACAGTCATGGAGACCACTGATGAAACGTAGAACGCTTCTCGCTGTGACCGCTGCGTCGATTGCCTCCCTCGCCAGCCCTGGCTTTGCGCAGACGGATTGGCCCGAACGACCCGTGCGCATCCTTGTGTCCTTCCCGCCTGGCGGGTCGAGCGACCTGGTGGCGCGTCTCCTGTCCGAAAAGCTGTCGGCCTCGCTGGGTCAGCAATTTGTGGTCGAGAACAAGCCCGGCGCGGCGGGCACGGTCGCCGCGACTGCTCTGCAGGAGGCGGCACCGGATGGTTATACCTTCATGCTGTCGAACCTCACGCCTTTCAACGTGGCGCCGATCCGCTTCCCCGATACGCCCTATGACCCCATCGCCGACTTTGACCACATCACCTATATCGGGACGGTAAACCTCGCGCTCTTCGTCTCACCGGAGCTGGAAATCACCAGTCTGGATGCGATGATCGAAGCCGCGCAGGCAGAGCCCGAGAAATACGAATATGGCAGTTCCGGTGTGGGCTCATGGGGGCATGTCATTGCGGAGCATTTCCAGAATGTCTCCGAGACCGCGCTGTTCCACGTACCCTATAAAGGGTCGGGCCCCATGCGACTGGATTTCCGCGGCGGTGTCGTCCCGGCGATCTTCGACGCGGTGCCGCAAAACCTGCCGTCCGTCGAAGAGGGAACGGCCATTCCCCTCGCCGTCAGCGCGACGGAGCGGTTGTCGTCTCTGCCCGATGTGCCGACATTCCGTGAGTTGGGCTATGATGTGGTGGCCGAGAACTGGCTCGGGGTGAGCGCACCTGCCGGGGTTCCGGACGAGGTGAAAGCGAAGCTTGATGCAGCCCTGGCCGAGGCTCTCTCCTCCGAGGAGGTTCTGGCGCAATTCGACACCTGGGGTCTGGTACGCAGCCCGAAGACCAGCGCGGAATTCTCGGACTATGTCGAAGCCCAATTGGCGCAATGGACGCCGCTTGTGACCTCGGCGCTCGAGTAAGCCATGAAGATCGCGGTCTTCTTCGTCGGTGAAATCCATGATGCCGGCTTCAATGCGAGTGCTTTGGCCGGGGCGCAGGCGGCCGCTGCGGACGGGCTGGCCGAGATCACCATCGTATCCGGGGCCAGCTATGACCAAACGGACATCCGACAACGGATGACCGCCATTCTGCCCGAGCAGGACGGGTTGGTCTTTATCGGGGGACAAGGGGACATCGCGACGCCGGACATGGCCGCGGCCTTTCCGGAGAAGCGTTTCGCGTTGGTGCAGGGCAGTCAGACGGGACCGAACCTCGCCTCCTACGATGTGCGACAGGAGGACTCGGCCTTTCTGGCGGGCTGCCTCGCGGCGCGCCTCACCAAGACCGGCACGGTCGCGCATCTCTCGGGGCATCGCGTGCCGCCAGGCCTCAAGGGTCGCGCGGCTTTTGCCGCCGGTGTGGCCCATGCGGATCCCTCGGTGCGCGTGTTGACGGGGTTTTGCGGCACTCAGGACGATAGCGCCGTGACCTATCGCTGGGCATCTGCGCAGATCGAGCAAGGCGCGGATATCCTCTTCACCATGCTGAACGGTGCCCGCGCGGGCGCGGTGCGCGCCTGCCGGGAACGCGGCATGCTACAGATTGGCAATGCACTGGACTGGGTGGAGCGTGATCCGGAGGTCTTCATCGCCTCCGCCATCGCTCGGATCGATACCGGCGTTCGCCGCGCGATCGAGGATATGGTGGCGGGCGAAGTGCCGGGTCACATTGTCGAATTCGGATTGGCGCAGGGGGAGTTCGTGGCTCTCTCCCTCGGGGCAGACATTCCCGCCCCCCTTGCCTCCGAAATCGACGCTTTTGCGGACGGGATCCGCAGGGGTCGGATCCTTTTGCCCCGAGCCTATGATGGCGCGGAGTTCACCCTGGATGAGATGCCATGCGACGCACCACAATGATCATTCTGACCGGACCGCTCATCATGCTGGTGGCGGGTCTGGGCTTTGCCATTGGTGCGGTCGTCACGCTCGACCTCGGCTCGTTTCGGCGGATGGGGCCCGGGGCCTTCCCCCTCCTCGTGGGGGGCATCCTTGCGCTGCTCGCGCTGATTGGCGTCTTCCAGAGCCTGCGCGCGCCCCTGGACACGGAAAAGGCCGATCCCATCGCCGTTCTGGGCGTCTTCGCAGGCGTTTCGGCATTCGCCTTTCTAACACCGCTATTGGGGGTTCTGCCCGCCACGGCCGTCGCGGTCTTCGCCACCGGATCGGCCATCCCGAACTTCCGCTGGCCGCTGCGGCTGGCGCTCGCTGGCGCTGTCGCCCTCGGGGTCTGGCTGATCTTCGTCCAAGGGCTCGGCATGCCCTTTGTCCCCATCCGGTGGCCGTGAGATGGAACTTCTGTCAAACCTCGCCCTCGGATTGGAAACCGCGGCTACACCGGCCAACCTGCTCTACTGCTTTGTCGGCGTTTTTCTCGGCACCTTTATCGGCGTCCTGCCCGGTGTCGGGCCCTTGGCCGCCGTCGCCATGCTGCTGCCCGTGTCATTCTATCTGGAACCTGCCACGGCGCTGGTCATGCTGGCGGGCGTCTATTACGGGGCGGAATATGGCGGCTCCATCGCCTCCATTGTGCTGAACATCCCGGGCACGCCCTCCTCTTCGGTCACCTGCATCGACGGCTACCCGATGGCGCGCAAAGGCCGTGCGGGGCTCGCTCTGTTCGCGACATCGGTGGCTTCCTTCTTCGGAGCGATCATCGGCGTCCTTGTCATCGTCCTGCTCGCGCCGAAGCTGGCGGAGTTCGCGCTCCTGTTCCAACCGGCCGAGTATTTCTCTGTCATGGTGCTCGGTCTGGTCGCCGCCTCGATCGTCAGTTCAACCGGCGCGGTGCGCGGTCTCATGATGGTCTGCCTCGGCATCCTTCTGGGAACGATCGGCGTTGATGTGAATTCCGGCGAGACGCGTTTCACCGGTGGGATCCCGGAGCTGCGCGATGGGATCTCGCTCGTCGTGGTGGCCATGGGACTCTTCGGCGTGTCGGAGGTCATGGTCTCCCTGCGCGGCGCCACACAAAGCTATGCGGGCGCGAAGCTGTCCTGGCGCGGGTTCTTCCCGACGCGGTCCGAGTGGAGACGCAGCCTCGCCCCGGCCCTGCGCGGCTCGGCCACCGGGTCCTTTTTCGGCACGCTTCCAGGGACCGGACAAACCGTGGCGAGCTTCGTGGGCTACGCACTGGAAAAGCGGATCAGCAAGAACAAGGCGGAGTTCGGCAAAGGCGCCATCGAGGGCGTGGTCGTGCCCGAGGCTGCCAACAATGCCGCGGCCCAGACAGCCTTCATTCCGACCCTGACGCTCGGAATCCCGGGCTCCACCACCATGGCCTTGATGATCGGGGCCCTGATGATCCACGGCATCACGCCGGGCCCGCGCCTGATATCGGAACACCCGGACCTGTTCTGGGGGCTGATCGTCAGCTTTCTGTTCGGCAACCTCTTCCTGCTGATCCTGAACATCCCCCTGATCGGGCTCTGGGTGCGGCTCCTCCGCGTGCCGCACTACTACCTCTATCCGACCGTCATCATGATGATCTGCGTCGGGGTCTACGGCATCTCCAACTCGCTGACGGATGTCTGGGCGACACTTGCCTTCGGTGTCCTCGGCTACGTGCTGCGCCTCTTCCGGTTCGAGCCCGCGCCCCTCCTGATCGGCTTCGTGCTGGGCCCGATGATGGAGGAGTTCTTCCGCCGCGCCATGCTCCTGTCCCGCGGAGATCCGATGATCTTTGTCGAACGCCCGGGCAGCGCAGCGCTTCTGGCCGTCGCCGCCTTGCTGCTCGTCTTCTCCGCCGTCTCGCCGAAACGGGTCTTTCGATCGGTGTTTCCGAAAGAATAGCGCCTCGGGCAGACCAACCGGGAGCCCGGACACTGTGGGATTCGTGGGTTCCGCGGGGCAAGAGTTGAGCGGTGCGCGGACCCTAGTCTTCCGGCTGCCCCAAGAAGTCCCCGGTGATCCGCGCCGTCGCATACTCGTAGAACGCATTGACCCGCGCGCTGCGCCGGACATCGGGATGGGCCAGCAGCCAGAGCTGCCAGTTCGCGCTGTCATCCAGGTCATGCACGCGGATCAGGTCGGGCGCGGTCTCGCCAAGATAGCTGGGCATCGCGGCCAGCCCGAACCCGGACACAACCAGATCAAACACGCTCATCATCGTGTTCAACACGGTGGCCTTCGCCTCCGCATGCTTGCATCGTAAGGTGAGCTTGCTCATGGGCGACTGGTTCAGGTCATCCCCGAGCATGACCCAGCGCAGCTCCTCCGGGGGCAGATCTTGGGCCGCCGCCCAATAGTTCCGGTGGGCATAAGTGGCAAAGGAAAGAGGCGCGAGCGGCCGCCCGATCCAGTGCTCCGGCGGTGTGCTGGTGGGGCGCAAAGCGATATCCGCATCGCGCTGCATCAGGTCGAGCGCGCGCACATCCGACAGAAGCCGCAGCTCCACATCCGGGTGGTCCGTCTGAAACCCCGCGAGCACCGGCGCGAGACAATGGAGGAGGGAATCCGTCGTCGTCACGGTCAGAACCCCCTCCAGCCGCAGATCCTGCTCCCCGAGCTCGCGCTCGATCTGATCCATACCCTCGCAGAGCACAGTGGCTCGCGCATAGAACCGCTCCCCGGCAGGGGTCATGACATAGCCGCGCGCGAGACGCTCGAAGAGGCGCACGCCCAGCCGACGCTCCACCGCTTCGACCCGGCGAAACACCGTGGAGTGGTTGACCCCCATGATGCGCGCGGCCCCCGCAAGGCTGCCCGCCTCGCAAACCGACAGGAGATAGGGCATGTCGGCCCATTCGAGGTTCTGATCTGCCCGCGATCTCTGTGCTTTCATGCAATACTTCCTTGCAGAGAACCGCATTTTCTTTGCAAGAATACGATCCCATCTTGGTCTCAGGCAACCGAAAGGAGATCGAGATGGCCAAGCTGAGCCTGCCGCCGCGCCGCGGCCCCGCCCCGGAGACAACGCGGCAACTCCCCCATTCGCAGGTGACCCAGCATGGGCCGGACGACATCGTCCGGAAACTGCATGACTGGTGCTTCGCCCTGCCCCGCGTGGCCAATGACCCAAGCGGCATCTCCGTGCCCGGCGCGCGCGCTCTGGTGCTGCATGAGGGCACGGACTGCAACCATGACGCCTTCATGGTGGGGCGGGAGTTTGCACATATTCATCCGCATCCCGATAGCGGCTCCATGCATGTGAAACTTGCGGCGGAGGACGCCAAGACCGTGGTCGAGGCCGGATGGGGGGAGGATCACTATCTGGTGACCCAAGGCCACTATCCGCCGGGGCTGATCATGGTGTTCTCGCCCCGCGATGTGGCAGAGCTCGAGACCGTGACGCGGATCGTGGCCCAATCCTATGCCTACGCCACCGGCACCCCTGCCCCGGCCGCGGTCTGAGCCCAGCCATGGCCTATGACCAACCGGCGCTGGATCTGCGCAGGCGCCAGGGCGTGTCCCCGGATCTGATCCCGGGGATGCGGCCAGCCCAGCGCGCAGCGTGGAACGAGACGCCGCACTTCCTCGGATGGCCCGCGCAGTTTCAGCGGGTGCACGCCACGATGACCGAGGCCAGCACCCGGCTGGTCAGGGGCTTGGAGGCGCTGCTTGATGAACCGGAAAGCAGCGCGCAAGACCTGCTTGGCCTGACCGGCATGCACCATCTGGGCGTGGAGCTTGTGGCGCGCGTCTCCCATCATCACGCCTATGAGGACAGCACCGTCCTGCCGCGCATCCTCGCGCAATGCCCGGACCTGTCCGAGGGCGTGGCGCTCCTGGAGAACGACCATGAGGTCCTGGACGCGAGCCTTCAGAGAGCGCGCCAATCCTTCGAGGCGCTGGATCCAACGGAGAGCCGGAAAACCGCGATCGATCAGGCCCTGCAGGAGGCCAGAACGCTGCGCCGCATCCTCTTTCGTCACACCTATGATGAGGAGGATCTGCTGATCCCGGCCGTGCTTGCGCGTGCCCTGCATCTGTAGCGCCAAACGGGGTTCTGCACCGGCGGGTCACTCTGCGAACGGCACCGAGCATGTGGGCACACCACCCGCCGCGCCCATGGGCAACCGGATCACAGTTGGACGCGGCGCAGCGCGTTCACCAGATCCACGGACTGGGCAGAGAGGATCCCCTGGATCTCTGTGACCCGCGCGGGTGTGAAGGCATGTTCCGCGTCGAGGATGTTCACCGTCCCGATCACCTCGCCCTCCAGCACCGGGACGTTCAGGGCCGATTGGCAGCCAAGGCTCTCGATCAGTGCATGGTCGGGGAAGTAAATCGCAAACTCGGCCACCGTATTGGCCACGAATGTCTCGCCCCGCTCCACCACCATCCCTGTCCAGGCACCCTGGGCCATGGGTTTGGTGCCCGAGACCGGGTAGGCCTCGGGATCGGAGCTATAGGCGCGCCGGGCGAGCCCTGCGGCCCGGTCCAGCACGGTCACTGTGAAAAGGCGCCCGCCGATGACCTTGTGCAGATCGGCAAAGACCGCATCGGCGGAGCGCGGCGCGGTCATTCCTTCTCGACGAGACGGTAGAACACGTAATCCGAGGTCGCGCCGTTCACGAAGCCCTGCACGTTGTCGCGCATGGCCACCTGTTTGATCGCCTGAAACATGATGACGAAAGGCGCTTCGGCCTGGGTCGCTTTCTGCAGGTCCATGTACATGTCGAGCCGGGTGTCGGCATCCTGCTCGGCCAGCGCGGCCATGGTCTTCTTGTTCATCTCTTCGGGCGGCATCCACGCGTTCCGCCACGTGGTGGTGGAGGCGTATTTGTCGTCCGAATTGTCGGCGTTATAGGCAAAGGCCTTGGCGTTCGAATGGGGGTCCATGAAGTCCGGGCCCCAATAGAGCATCATCGCCTCATGGGTCCGCGCCCGGTACTTGGTGATGACCTGCGCGCCGGTGCCCGGGATGATCTCCAGATTGATGCCACCCTCGGCGAAGGAGGCCTGCAAGGCCTGCGCCATCTCCACGAAGGTCGGGGCCGAGATCACATCCATGGTCACATTGATCGGCGTCTCGACACCCGCATCGGCGAGGATCTGACGCGCCTTGGCCGGATCAAAACCGAAAGGCGTATCCGTCAGCGCGCCGGGGAAGCCATCGGGCCAGAAGGCTTGATGCACCTTCATCTGCCCCTTGAGCATGCCCTCGGCCATGCCCTCGTAGTCCACAAGATAGCGCGCCGCTTCCCAGACCGCGGGATCGGTCAGGCTCTCGGTCTTCTGGTTGAAGGACACCCAATGGACGGCGGCCTGGGGATAGGTCTCCACCCGGACGCCCTCGGCCCCGTCGAGGCCAGCGATCTGACCCGGATCGAGGTTCTTGGCGAGGTCGATATCCCCTGCCTCAAGCTGCAACCTCTGGGTCGCGCCCTCGGGGTTGTGCTGGATGACCACGCGCTCCATGGCCGGACCGCCCTGGTAGTAATCCGGGTTCGCGGTGAGCGAGAGGATATCCGCAGGACGGTAGGTCCCGAGGCTGAAGGGCCCCGTCCCCGCCGAGTTCTTGTTCATCCAGGCATGGCCCAGATCGCCATCGACCTCATTGGCCATGACGGTTTCCATATCCACGATGGAGGCTGGCCGCGCCGCAAGCACGTTCAGTACGAAGGACGGGGCAAACTCGCCCTCATAGCGCACGGTGACGGTGTTGCCGTCAGCGGTGACCATCTCTTCGATGTTCTCAGGCGTCCAGCCGAGCTGCTTGAGGATGAAGGCCGGGGCCTTGTCGAGGGTCACGACCCGCTTCCAGGAGCCGACCACATCCGCGCCGCGCAGGGGATTGCCGCTGTGGAAGGTCACGCCGTCGCGCAGGGTGAAGGTGACGGTCTTGCTGTCCCCGTCAATCTCCCATTCCGTGGCGAGGGCCGGGGCGAGCACCGTGGTGTCCATGGCGTCATAGCGCACCAGCGTGTCATAGGTGTTGGCCACATACTCGCCCGAGCTGAACTCATAGGCGGAGGCCGGATCGATGGTCACGATGTCATCGATATTCTGAGCCACCACCAGGATGTTGTCCGGCGTCGCTGCCCAGAGCGGCCCGGCCGCCAGGGCCGCCACTGCGACGCTGGCAAGTAAGGTCTTGGTCGAATGGTACATGTTTTCCCCCTTGTTGGCTCGCGCCTCAGATCGAAGCGCGGAGCAAATGCTGCGAATAGGGATGGGAGGCCTCCATGGCCCGAAGCGCCGCCACATCCATAATCTCGACAATCTCACCGTCTTTCATCACCGCGAGCCGGTCACACATATGGCCCACCACGCTCAGATCATGAGACACCATGAGGTAAGTCAGCCCGTGCTCCTGCCGCAAATCCGCGAGCAGGTTCAGGATCTCGGCCTGCACCGAAACATCTAGCGCCGAGGTCGGCTCGTCCAGCAGCAAAAGCTCCGGCTCCGGCGCGAGCGCCCGGGCAATCGCGACCCGCTGACGCTGCCCCCCCGAGAGCTGGTGCGGATAGCGAAAGCGGAACTTCTGGCCCAGCCCCACATCGTCGAGCAGCTTCACGACCCGCGCGTCGATATCCCGGAACCCGTGCAGATGCAGCGTCTCACCCAGCACCGCATCCACCGAGTGGCGCGGATGGAGCGAGGCATAGGGGTCCTGAAACACCATCTGCACCTGCTTGTAGAAGGCCTTCGGGCGCTTGATGTCGATCTCGCGCCCGGCCACGGCGATGCGTCCGGACCAGGCCGGAGCCAGCCCCGTGATCGCCCGCAGGATGGTGGATTTGCCCGACCCGCTCTCGCCCACCAGGCCAAAGCTCTCGCCCGCACCCACCTGAAAACTGGCTTTTTTGACCGCATCCACCCGGTCGCGGTCCCGCCCGAACCAGACGTCGAGCCCTTCGATCTCCAACATGCTCATATCCGGCCACTCACGCTTGGGGCCTCGGACCATTCCGGCGCGCGGGTCAGCACCTCGAGCCGGTCGCGCGGCGCATCGAGCCGCGGCAGGGAGTTCAGCAGGCCCCGGGTATAGGGATGCTGCGCCTCGCGGAGCTTGTCCGCATCGCAGACCTCGACGATCCGCCCGGCATACATGATCAGCACCCGGTCACAGAAATCCGCCACGAGGTTCAGGTCGTGGCTGATGAAGATCAGGCCCATCCCCCGCTCCTTGACGAGCTTGTCCATGATGTCGAGCACCTGCCTCTGCACCGACACATCGAGCGCCGAGGTCGGCTCATCCGCAATCAGGATCTCGGGGTTCGGGATCAGCATCATGGCGATCATGATCCGCTGCCCCATCCCGCCGGACATCTCGTGGGGATAGGCGCGCATCACGCGCTCGGGATTGCGGATCGACACCGCCTCCAGCATTTCCAGCGCCTTGGCCTGCGCCTCCGGTTTCGACGCCTTGTTGTGGAGCCGGTAGGCCTCGACGATCTGATCCCCGATGGTCATCACCGGGTTGAGCGAGAATTTCGGGTCCTGCATCACCATGGAGATCCGCTGCCCGCGCACGGCGCGCATCTCTTTCTCGGATTTATCCAGCAGGTTCTCGCCATCCAGCGTGATGTGGTCGGCTTCGACCATCCCCGGCGACCGGATCAGGCGCAGGATCGCGCGCCCGGTCATGGATTTGCCCGAGCCGCTCTCGCCCACGATCCCCAGCCGTTCGCGCCCGAGGGTGAAGGAGACGCCCCGCACCGCGTCGAAGATCCCCTTCCGGGTGGGAAACTTCACCCAGAGGTTTTCAACATCCAGAAGCGTATCCATCACTCACCTGCCTTCGGGTCGAGCACATCGCGCAACCCATCGCCCAGCAAATTGAACGCGAGCGACACCGTGAAAATTGCCAGCCCCGGCATGGTGGCGACCCACCAATGGTCCAGAATGAACCGACGCCCTTCGGAGATCATCGCGCCCCATTCCGGGCTGGGCGGCTGCGCGCCAAGACCGAGAAAGCCGAGCCCGGCTGCGGCCAGAATGATCCCCGCCATGTCGAGCGTGACCCGCACGATCAGCGACGAAATGCAGAGCGGCCAGATATGCTTGGTGATGATCCGCAGCCCCCCTGCCCCCTGCAGCTTGATTGCCGAGATATAGTCGGAGGAGCGGATGGTCAGGGTCTCGGCCCGGGCGATCCTTGCATAGGGAGGCCAGGCCGTGAGCGAGATCGCGATCACCGCATTCTCGATCCCGGCGCCCAGCGCCGCCACGAAAGCGAGTGCCAGCACGAGCCGCGGAAAGGCGAGGAAGATATCGGTGATCCGCATCAGCACGATATCGATCCAGCCCCCGAGATAGCCCGAAACCGTCCCCACCAGCAGCCCCACCACCGGCGCGATCAGCGCAACCAGCGCCACGATATAGAGCGTGATCCGCGCGCCATAGATCAGCCGCGAGAGGATGTCGCGCCCGAGGCTGTCCGTCCCGAGGAGATGCCCCTCGGAGCCCAGCGGCGCGAGGCGGTTGCCGAGATCCTGCACGAACGGATCATGGGGTGACAAAAGGGGCGCCGCCGCCGCGATCAGCACCAGCGCCACGAGGATCCCGAGGCCGATCATCGCCATGGTGTTGGACCGGAAGGACAGCCAGCCCTGATACAGCGCCGAGAGTTTCGCGTGACGGCGCGAGGTCGGCGTATCCGTCAGCAGCCATTGCCGAAGCGTTTGATCGGCCATTATTTCGCCCTCGGATCGAAGACCTTGTAGAGCAGGTCCGAGAAGATATTGAGCAGGATGAAGATCAGCCCCACGACCACAGTTCCGCCGAGCACCGCGTTCATATCCGCGCTCAGAAGGGCCGTGGTGATGTAGCTGCCGATCCCCGGCCAGGAGAAGATGATCTCCGTCAGAACCGAGCCTTCGAGCAGGTTCGCATAGCTCAGCGCGATCACCGTGATGAGCTGCACGCGGATGTTCTTGAAAGCGTGCTTCCAGATCACATCCCATTCCGACATGCCCTTCACCCGGGCGGTGGTGATGTATTCCGCGCTGAGCTGCTCCAGCATGAAGGAGCGCGTCATCCGGCTGATATAGGCCAGCGAAAAATACCCCAGCAGCGAGGCGGGCAGGATGATGTGGCTGAAGGCGTCCTTGAAGACGTCCCAATTGCCGTCAAGGGCCGCATCCACAAGGATCAACCCGGTCACCGTGGGAACCACATCCACATAGAAGATGCCCACCCGGCCCGGGCCACCGACCCAGCCGAGAATGCCGTAGAAGATCAAAAGCCCCATCAGGCCGAGCCAGAAAATGGGCATGGAATAGCCCACAAGCGCCAGCACCCGGGCGACCTGATCGATCCAGGATCCCTTGCGGGCCGCCGCGACCACACCCAGGGGCACGCCGATCACGACACCGATGACGATGCCGAGGGTGGCAAGCTCCAGCGTGGCGGGGAAGACGCGGGCAATGTCTTCGGAGACAGGCCGCGCGTTGAGCAGGGAGGTGCCGAAATCCAGATGCAGCACGTCCCAGATGTAATAGCCGAATTGCACGATCAGCGGCTTGTCGAGCCCAAGCTCCAGAAAAACCGCGTCATAGGTCGATTGCGATGCGCGCTCTCCAACGATGGCCAGCACCGGGTCGATGGGCATCACACGCCCGATAATGAAGGTAATGAAGAGCAGCCCGAGCATCGTCACCGCAATGGAGCCGAGCGTCAGGGCCGTCGTCTTGATCCATGGCGGAAGGGACGCGCGCGCGCGCCCCTTCCCGTTGTCCTCGGAGAGGGCCATTTACTTTGTAACCTGCCAATAGGCAGCGGCGGTGACCGCCTGACCGGTGGACCAGTCCGTGACGTTGTCGCGCATGGCCGATTGCTCGATCTGCTGGAACATGACGACGAAGGGAGATGTCTCGCGGAACTCCGCCTGGATCTCTTCGTACATCTTGATGCGCATCTCGCGGTCATTCTCGACAACAGCCGCCTCGACCTTTTCGGTCAGCCCACCGGTGTCCCAGCTGTTGCGCCAGGCCAGAAGACCGGTGGCGTTCGCCGCGTCCGAGTTGTCAGGGTTATAGGCGAAGGTGCCCGCATTGGTCTGCGGATCGGGATAATCCGGCCCCCATGCGCCGAGATAGACGTCCAGCTCGCGCGCGCGGTAGCGGGCGAGGATCTGCTTGGCAGTGCCGACCGTGATGTTGACCGTGATCCCGGCCTGCGCGGCAGCATTCTGGAAGCTCTGGCCGATCTCGATCCGCTCCTGGGCTTCACGCACACCGATCTCGATCTCGAGGTTCTCGACCCCGGCAGCTGCGAGCAGCTCCTTGGCCTTCTCGATATTGTAGGAGAACGGGTTTTCCTCGGAGGCGCCCAGATAGGTGGCGGGCAGGAAGTTCTGATGGATCGTGTACTGACCCTTCAGGAAGCTGTCGCGCATGCCTTCATAATCGATCAGATACTTGAACGCCTGACGGACTTCGGGCTTGGAAAGCTCCGGATGCTTCTGGTTCAGGGCCAGATACATCAGACGGCCCTTAAGCTCGTCCTGAATGACCACCCCATCCGCCGCGGAGGCCCCGGCGATATCCTCGGGGTTCAGGTTGCGCGCGATGTCGATATCGCCACGCTCCAGCAGCAGGCGCTGGGACGCGCTTTCCAGCACGTGGCGCACGATCACGCGCTCCATTGCGGGCGCACCGCCATAGTAATCCGGATTGGACGAGAGGGTGACGCTCTCATTCGGCTTCCAGCTGTCGAGCTTGTAGGGGCCGGACCCGGCAGAGTTGGTCTTCAGCCACTCATTGCCCATATCGCCATCGACCTCATTGGCCATGACGGTCTTCATGTCCACGATCGCGCCGATCGTCGCCGTGAGGCAGTTCAGCACGAAGGAGGTCGCATAGCGCTTGTCCGTCGTGATCATCAGCTTGTTGCCTTCGGCGCGGATCGTCTCGGCCGCATTCTCTGCGGTGAAGCCGAACTGCGTGAGGATAAAGGCAGGCGTCTTGTTCAGGATCACCGCGCGCTGAAGGGAGAACGCCGCGTCCTCGGCGGTCACCGGGTTGCCCGAATGGAACTTGACGCCTTCGCGCATGGTGAAGGTGATGGTCTTGCCATCCTCGGAGACTTCCCAGCTCTCGGCCAGATCGGGCTTGTAGCCCGCCGCCAGGTCATTGGGGTCGAGATTCACGAGCCGGCTGTAGACGTTCCGGCTGATATCGGAGCCGGCAAATTCAAAGCTTTCCGCCGGATCGATGGTGGTCACATCGTCAATTCGATGGGCGATCACCAGCATGTTGGCCGGTGTCTCGGCAAAGGCCGAGAAGGATGTCACACCCACCGCGAGGCCAAGCGCGGCCCCGCTGAGCAGTTTCGCAAAGGTATTCATTTTGGTCGTCCTCCTTGTCAGAACAGGATTGCGAACCTGGGTTATGCGCCCCAGGTTTTCTCAAGAACCCTAAGCCAGTTTCCATGGCAGAGTTTCGTCATCAACGCGTCGTCATAGCCGTGCTGGCGCATGGCTGCCCGCAATTTCGGCAGTCCAGCGCAGGAGTTAAGCAGCTCCGGCACGACCGCGCCGTCATAATCCGAGCCGAATCCCACCCGGTCCTCGCCCAGCTTTTCGATCAGGTGATCGAGATGGCGGATCATCTGCTCCAGCGGCACATCCGACAGCATCTTGCCATCGGCGCGCAGGAAAGCGACCGCGAAATTCAGCCCGACCATCCCGTCGCTCTCGGCGATTGCGGCGAGTTGCTTGTCCGTCAGGTTGCGCGCATGGGGGCAGATCTCGTGGACATTGGAATGGGTGGCGACCAGCGGTTTGGTCGAATGCCGCGCCACGTCCCAGAACCCCGCCTCGTTGAGATGGGAGAGATCGATCATGATGCCCAGTTCGTTGCAGCGCTTGACCAGCCGCAGGCCCTGATCCTTCAGCCCCGCCCCGATATCGGGCGTGCTGGGATAGCGGAAGGGCACCCCATGGCCAAAGATCGTCTCCCGGCTCCAGACCGGCCCGATGGAGCGCAGGCCTGCCTGATAGAGCACGTCGAGCGTGTTGAGATCCGGGTCGATCGCCTCCGCCCCTTCGATATGGAGCACGGCCGCCATTCGCCCCTCGGCGAGACAGCTCCGCAGCTCGGCTGCGGTCCGGCAGATCGTGAGGGCGCCCTGCTCTTCCAGTTCGAACAGGATCGCAGCTTGGGACATGACGACCGGAAAGGCGTCCTCCCAATGGATCGGGTCCGGCAAGGGCAGGTCATAGACATCCTTCGTCATCTCTTCGAACTTGCTGTCGAGATCCGTCGGCGAGGGTACGAAGATCGCAAAGAAGCCGCCGCCAAATCCGCCGGCCTTGGCCGAGGGGACATCGATCGCCCCTTCGCGTCCCTTCAGGAAACTCTCGGAGGCGGTGGCCCGCCCGGCATTGTAAAGCTTCAAGAGCACATCATTGTGCCCATCGAAAATGACTGGGTGCATGAAATCGTTCCGAAACGCCGCCGAGGAGCCGTGGCGACCGGGCCAGCGTAGTCCATAATTTCTCATAGACCATCCTTGAGTGAATGATAAAATATCATAGAGCGATGAGATTTTTGCAGAGGGCCCATGGCGGAGCGGACTTGGCACAGCCTGCCGGAATACGAAGCGCTGCGCGCGCTGATGGAGAGCGGGACGACCTCGAAGGCGGCCCTGCGGTTGGGCCTGTCGCAATCGGCTGTCAGCCGGTCCATCGCCAGTCTTGAGGCGCGGCTGGGACGGATCCTCTTCGAGCGGGATGGCGGGCGGCTGCGCCCGACCTCGGAAGCGGCACAGCTCAACCGCCGTCTCGACCCCCTGTTCGAAGCGCTGGACCGGATCGACGGCCCCACCGAGCCCACTCAGGAGACCCTGCGCCTGACCGCGCCGCCGAGCTATGCCCATCGCTTTGTCGTGGGCCATGTGGCGACCTTCCTGCGCGCCAACCCGCATTTCTTCGTCAGCCTCGAGGTCGCCTCCTCGGCGGATGTGATCAACCGGGTGCAGGATGACCGCTCCGATCTGGGGCTGTCGGGCGTCGATATCACCCGCGAGGGCACCAAGTTGACGCCCTATCGCTATTCGGAGGCGGTCTGCGCCATGCCCCAAGGCCATCCGCTGGCCGCGCGCGAGGTGATCCAGCCCGAGGATCTGCACAACCAGCCCCTGATCGCGCTCAGCCACCGCCATTCCCGGCGCGCGCAGCTGGAAAAGGTGCTGACCAACAGCCGCAGCATCCCGCAGATCGTGGCCGAGGTCTCTACCTCTTTCGCGGCGGTGGATCTGGCGCAAGCGGGACTGGGCGTGACCATCGTCAACCCCTTCCCGGTGGTGCAGTATCGGACCGAGGAGGTGGTCTTTCGCAAATTCGCCTCACCAATTGAGTATCGCACCTATTTCGTGACCTCGGATCGCAAGCCGACCCCGGCCATCGCCCGCGCCTTCATCCGGCATATGCGCCTGCACACGGTGAAAACCCCGTTCACTCAGGTCACCTGACCCGCCAGGCCCTGCGCCGGGAACGGGCTAGTGGGACAGGAGCACTGGACAGGGCGCCTCCACCAGGATCCGTGCGGTGACACCGCCGAAGAAATCCTCGCGGAATTTCGAATGCTCATAGGCGCCCATCACCAGCATGGCGGGCCGCTCGGCCCGGCAATAGTCGAGGATGGTCTCGGCGATGGATCCAGTCACGGACAACGCCTCATGGGAGGCCACGATGCCGTGGCGCGAGAGCTGCACCAGCACCTCTTCGATGGGGCGGGCAAGGCTCAACTTGCCCACGGTCAAGACATTGATCTGCTTGTGATCTTCCAGAAGGTCCAGCGCATCGGCCATGGCCCGGGCCGCCGCACGCCCGCCATCCCAGGCCAGCGCGGTATGGCCGCCTTCCGGGGCTGGCGCAGCACTCCGGGGGATCACCAGAACCGGTCGACCGCTCATCAGGGCGATGCGGTCATTATGGATGGAGACATGAGCGTCGGTCTCGCTCGGCTGATCCTGTCCCACGATCAGCACATCATGGACCTGCGCACAGTCCGACAGAACCGTATCGACCTTGCCGGGCACCCGCTGGAAATGCAGCCGCGCGCCAAGGCCGAGCTCCGGGCGCAGGGCCTCGAACTGCGCCTCGATCCCGTCGAGAAAGGCCGCGCTGGCATCGGCGAGGATCCGCGTCGCCTCGCGCGGGACCCAGGCCGCATGGCTGTTGATCACCTCATGGGTCGAGTAGGCGAGGATCGCGGTCACATGGGCGCCGTGACGCTCGGCCATGGCCGCGGCATAGCGCAGGGCTGCGACCGCGCTTTCGGTCCCGTTGAACGCGACAAGGATGTTCCTGATGCTCATGGTCTAGCTCCCCAAACCGGCCCAGATCCGGGACGGGACATATACGTTGCCATCGGCGAGCTTGCGCGCCGTGCGCACGAGCCCCGCCGCGCGCAGGTCGAACCCATCCTCGGTGGAGAAATCGACCAGCACATCGATGGTGCCCGAGGGATGCTCCAGCACGACCTGCGCCGGGCTGCCTTCGGGTCGCTCCAACAGCCCGTCGGCCACGGTGGCGGGCGTCAGCGCGCAAGAAGCAAGGCACTGCGCCCCGGTGACGGCCATGCTGGGATGGGTGTTCCAGGGCATGAAATAGCGCGCGGCAATGGTCCCCCCGCCCGAGGCCGGGGCCAGCAGCCCGAATTTCGGCGTGACAGAACGCGTGACATCCCCCATGCCCATCTTCTCGCCGGCAGCGATGCGGATCGCCTCCATCCGGGCGAAAAACGCGGTGTTGGCGTCAAGCTCCTGCACGGTCTCGTAGCCCGTGAGGCCGAAATCCTGCGCCCGGGCGATGACCATGGGCATGGCCACGTCCATGCAGGTGACCTCGATCCCGTCAAAGCTGTCGCGCAGCGCGCCCGTAGGCAAGAACGCTCCGGTCGCCGTCCCGACCACGCCCATGAAGGTCAGCTCCACCGCTGCCGCTTGCCCTGGCACCCCGGCAATCGCCGTCTCCCCCGCATAGGTCAGCCGCCCCTCGGGCGTCTGGATCCGCGCCTCAATCCGCGCTCCAGTATTGACCGCATTGATCCGGATCCGGGTGACGTCCTGATCGGGCTCCAAGAGGCCCATCTCGATCGCCGCCGGTCCCACGCCCGAAAGGATGTTCCCGCAGGTCGGCTTGAAATCGACCAGCCCGTCCTCGACCGACACCTGCGCGAAGAAGTAGTCGATATCCGCCCAATTGTCCTTGGCCTTGGAGAGCATGGCGACCTTGGTGGTCACGGCGGCCCCGCCGCCGATCCCGTCGATATTGAGCGCATGGCCCGAGCCCACCGCGCTGACCAGCACCTGGGCCAGGGTCTCGCGATCCTCGGGGAGATCCTCGCGCCGGAAATAGGGCCCGCGCGAGGTACCACCGCGCATGAAGACGAAGGGGATCCCGGTCTGTGTCATGTCAGCGGCCATGGCAGATCCACGAGGCTTTGCAGCAGCCCCGGCGGGAAGTCACGGTTGAGCGCACCGGCCATGATCAGCATGAAGCCGATCCCGCAGGCGGTCAGCAGCAGGGCCTTGTTCCAGCTCACCTGCGCCCGCACCCGGAAGAAGGAGACCAGGAAGATCGCCAGCGCGATGATGAACCCGAAGAGCGCCGAGAGGACCAGAAGCCCCGCAAACCAGGCCAAAGTCGACCAGAGCCCATGGGGCGCGTCCGCATCCTCGCCCTGCACTTCCTTATCGGCAAAGATCAGATCCCCCTCGGGCCGCATCATCATCTGGAAGACCAGGATCAGACAGCAGACCAGCGCCACGCTGCCCACAAAGAGCGGGAAGACCTTGTCCGTGAAGGCGTAGTTCGGAATGAAGGACGCGTTGATCACGGCCACGGCCAGATAGGCGGTCACGACCAGCAGGAAGGTGACCGGCGCGCGCTTGGAGCCCGATTGCACATCGCCCTCCGCCTGCAGCATCTTGGCCTGCCGCAGCCCGAAGAAGATCGAGAGCGCCGTGACGATCAGAAGCACGATAACGATCGGGCTGAAGATATAGTCGATCCCCTCCTCAAAGCTCTTGCGGAACCGGCTCGCGGCGATTTGGTAGGCCTGATTGGTGAAGGTCTCCGCCGGGTTCGAGAGCACGAAGCCGATCAGGAAGGCCGGGCGCGACCAGTCGAAGCGGCGCAGGAAGATCCCGATCAAGCCGATGGCAAAGAGCGCCACGAGATCGGCGAGGTTCTGACCCGACTGGAACGCCGCAAAGGCGATCAGCATGAAGAGGAACGGGGCCACCAGCGTGAAGCGGATCGTGGTCAGCTTGGCGATCAGCCCCGAGGAGGCGATGCAAAGCACCGTCCCCACCACATTCGCCAGCGCCAGCAGCCAGACAATGGAATAGGTGATGTCGAGATTGTTCTTGAGCATCGCCGGGCCGACCTCGATATCGCCCGACCCCAGCAGCGCGATGGCTCCGATGAAGATCGCCATGGAGCCCGATCCCGGGATCCCGAAGAGAAGCGTGGGCACGAGCCCCCCGCCCTCCTTGGCGTTATTCGAGCTTTCCGGGCCGACGATGCCGCGCACCTCGCCCTTGCCGAACATGCTCTTGTCCTTGGTGGTCTGCACTGCGTGGCCATAGGAGATCCAGTCGACCACGGAACCGCCGAGCCCCGGGATCACCCCGACCATCACGCCAATGACCGAGCAGCGCATGCTGAGCCAGATATTGGCGAACCAGTCCTTTACCCCATCGAGCCAGCCGCCCCCCAGCTTGGCGCTCTTGGAGATCGAGCTGTCCTGCCGCAGGAGGGACACGATCTCGGGCACCGCGAAGATCCCGAGGCCCACAATGACCAGTTTCAGCCCATCGGTGAGATAGGGGATGTCATAGGTCGCCATGCGCAGGCTGCCGCCCGCATCCGCCTCGCCGATGGTCCCGACCATCAGGCCCAGCCCGGCTGCGGCCAGACCCTTCCAGACCACGCGCCCGGCGAGGATCGCCACCATGGAAAGGCCGAGGATCGTCACCATGAGCATTTCCGGCAGGCCAAAGGCCAGCACCAGAGGACGCGCAATCAGGATGAAGACCGTGAGGAACAACGCCCCCACCAGCCCGCCAAAGAGCGAGGAGGCAAAGGCCGCCGAGAGCGCCCGTGCGGCCTCCCCCTTCTTGGCCATGGGAAAGCCGTCGAGCACTGTGGCTTGTGAGGCCGATGAGCCCGGGATCCCCATCAGGACCGAAGCGAAGGTGTCCGAGGTGGGCACCACCGCCACCATGCCGATCATCAGCGCAAGGCCCAGAACCGGATCCATCCCGAACATGAAGGGCAAGAGCAGCGAGAGCCCCGCAATCCCCCCGAGCCCCGGGAACACCCCGATCGACAGGCCCATCACCACACCGAGCACGAGATAGGCGAGCACAATCGGCTGGGTGATCAATCCGATGGCCTCGCTCAACGCGGGCAACGCGATACTCAACGTCTCCATCCTGCCCCTCCCCTAGAGCTCAAGGTTCGCTCCCGGCGCGCAAGGCGCCGGGTCGTCGATTTTTCAATGGGTTACTTGAGGCGGACGCCGTATTCGGCCTGAAGCCAGTCCGTCACGAAGGTCTTGGCGCTGTCCGGCACACCGGTCGCGGTGGCCAG
This sequence comes from Dinoroseobacter sp. S76, assembly GCF_049801095.1. Taxonomy (NCBI): domain Bacteria; kingdom Pseudomonadati; phylum Pseudomonadota; class Alphaproteobacteria; order Rhodobacterales; family Roseobacteraceae; genus Dinoroseobacter; species Dinoroseobacter sp. S76. Next base: position 120,779 of record NZ_JBNAGH010000003.1, read on the forward strand.
AGCCTCCTGCGCGCCACCGCCCACGAAGACCGGGTATTTGCCCACCCGCTTGGACGAGATGTCAGCGAAGTCCGCACGCTCCGTGACCGCCTGGAAGGCTGCCGTATAGGTGTCGATCACATCCTGCGGCGTGCCCGCCGGCAGGAAGGCCAGCTTCTGCACCGGGAAGCCCGCAATAAAGAACGCCTTCCACGCATCCCAGGAATCGCCCGAGGTCTCGCAGCCCTCCGTGGCCTCGCAGACCTCCTTGAAGGTCGGGATATCCGGGAAGGTCGGATCGCGGACGATGTTGCCTTCTGCGTCCAGCGCGCCCCAGGACATCATCGGCACCGCACTGCCATCCTCGACCAGCGGCGCAGAGCCCGACAGGTAGCCCGAGGAGGTCTGGTAATCGATATTGGCCTCGCCCCGCTCGAACATCAGACGGCCATCGCCGCGCCCTTTGATGCCAAAGACCGGCTCCACGGTCATGCCCAGCATCTGCCAGGCCAGAAGCGGCACCAGATCAAGGCGCGTGGCCCCCTGACTGCCATAAACGAAGTCGATGTCCTTCAGTTTGTTGGCAGAGCCATCAAACATCGCGCCTGCCTCGGCGCTGAGATAGGCCACTCCGCCCGTGCCGGAGGCCATCACTGCGTGCCAGTCGCCATATTCGTAGCGCACGCGCGGATCGCCCAGCAGGTACGGGAACTGGGTCGAGCCGGAGGTCCCGAAGAGGAGCGTGCCATCCTCATGCTCTTCGCGCTGGAACCAGTTGGCGCCCTTGGTCGAGCCCGCCCCCGGCATGAATTTCACGACCACGGTCGGCGCGCCCGGAAGGGCCTCGGACAGAAGCGGCGCAAAGAAGTTAGCCCATTTGGCCGAGCCCCCGGTTTCCGAGAAGGGGATCACCCACTCCACGGTCTTGCCGGAAAAATCGACCTCGGCCAGCGCACCAGCCGCGGTCATCCCGGTCACACAGGATGCGGCCACAACAAGGCGCACCGCTTTCGCGATTGAGTTCATGTTTTCCTCCCAAGTCACGGCTTGTGCCGTTTGTTCGTTAATCTGTCGCAGTGCTCATGGCCCGCGTTTCGCAAGCCTACACCAAGTTCCTTTCATCAACTTTTCATGGAAGAAACTTGTTGCGGATTCAGCTTCCGGGCGATCCGGCCAAAGGCAGGCGGAGGGCAAATCCGGCCCCGGCTTCGCCCAGCCCGGCGGTCGCGCGGATCTCGCCACCATGGGCATGGGTGATCTCGCGCGCGATGGCGAGGCCGAGCCCGCTGCCCCGCCCGAAATCGAGCTGGGTGAAGCGCTCAAAGATGACCTCGCGATCCGCCTCGGGGATCCCCCGCCCGTCATCGCGGACGGAGATCAGTGCTTCTCCATCGGCGCTGGCGAGGGTGAGGGCGATGCTGCGCAACTCCGGCCCGGCATGGGCGAGCGCGTTGTCCAACAGGTTCTCGATCGCCTCGCCAAAGAGCTCCGGATCACCGAGCAATGGCGCGGGTTGGTCATCGTGATCAAAGCCAAACTCCACATTCCGATCCATGGCCCGGTCGGAGAAGCGTTGCGCCACATAGAGCAGGCTGTCTGCCGCATCGAAGGGCTCGCGCTTGAAGCTTTCGGGCGAATGGCGCAACCGCTCCAGCATCAAGAGTTGCTCAGCCAGCTGCGAGGTGTGGCGCGCCTCGGACAGGGTCTTCTCAACCCGGCGGGACATCTCTTCGGCGTTCTTCGCGTTCAGCGCCGATTCCGCCATGGCCTGCACCGCGGCGATGGGATTGCGCAGCTGGTGGGCGGCGTTGCTGATGAAACGGTCGCGCGCATCGATCGAATTCTGCACCTCCTGAAAGAGGCCGTTGAGTGTGCCGACCAGAGGCTGCACCTCCTCCGGCACGGCCTGGGCAATAGGGCGCAGCTCTTGCGGGCTGCGCCGCCCCACGGCACTGCGCAACTGGTTGAGGGGGGCGAGGCCCGAGTTTACCCCGAACCAGACGAACGCAATCACCGCCCCCACCAGAAGCACGATGATCAGTGCCGAGGAGACCGCCTGCCGGACCGCGTATTGCTGCCGGACGGCCTGCTCTTGCCAGACGGTGATGGTGGCAATCCCTTCGAGCCCGGCAGAATTCACAAGCTGCCCCAGGGCCACGGCGCGCACGGGCCGCCCGAGATGGGTCGAGTCGAATAGCTGCGGCGCCGCAGCCCCCGCAAGCGGATGGCCCGCGCTGCGCGGCGGATAGCCGAACCCCGCCACATAGGCCCCATCCGGGCCATGCACGTGGTAGAAGATCTTGCCGCCACTGGCATCGGTCAGCAGGAGCAGGGTTTCCTGAGACAAGAGCTCCACCCCGGAGGACGCGAGATCCCGCGCGACCGCCAGCGATACGGCGGTCAGGTTGCGATCAAAGATCTCCTTCGCGGTTTCGAACACATACCATGTCCGCCATCCCCCCAGCGCCAGCGCCACAGCAAAGAGCGGGATCACGATCCGGATCAGCAGGCGCAGCTTGAGCGAGCGCACGGAGTTGCGCGGCTTCAGCACTCCAGCCGGTATCCGATGCCGCGCGCGGCCTTGATCGAGACGCCATGGGGCCCGATCCGGCTGCGCAGGCGCGAGACATAGACCTCGATCGCCGAGGCGCTCACATCGGCGCCCGAGCCATAGACAAAGCTCAAGAGCGCCTCCTTGGAGACCAGACGCCCCTTGCTGTTGGCGAGACACTCGAACACCGCAAGCTCCTTGCGCGGCAGATCGAGCGGCCGCCCCCCGACGCTCAGCGACCGGCTCTCGCGGACAAAATCGATCTCACCGAACCGCTCGGTCTCCGTGAACTTGATGCTCCGGCGCAGCATCGCGGCGACCCGCGCCACCAGCTCGGCAATCTCCACCGGCTTGCCGATATAGTCATCGGCCCCGGCATTGAGCCCGGCAATCGCGTCCTTCGTATCGCTCTGGGCGGTGAGGATGATGACGGGCGTGGAATCCCCCCGCGCCCGCATCCGCGTCAGTACCTCGAGCCCCGGGATCCCGGGCAGCCCCAGATCGAGGATCACCAGATTGACCTCTTCGCGGCTGAGAAACTCGTCCGCGTCATGGCCATTATGCATGACATCCACCCCATGCCCGCCATCGGTGAGGACATCCGCGATCGCCTGCGCCAAACCTTCATTGTCTTCAACGACCGCGATCAGCATGCCGTGGCCTCCCCCCCAAAGCTCCCATCGGTTCTAGGATAGAGCCAGACGCTTTCATAATCCTTTCGTCGCTCGGCGCGCCCGTTCCGGTGGCGCGGCAGCTTCCCTAGCGTCACCATACGCATAGCTGGCATGACCCACCGCCCCTAACCGCGCGTGACGCGATACCCCACGTCCATCGGGAAAGGAGATGACCCATGCTCGACACCTATGACGTGCGTACAACAGACATGCCCGATGAAATGCGGCTGCTGCTCGACCGCTACCCGCGTGAGAGCTGGGACGCGCATCCTGGCTTCAAGGACAAGACCCGGCACTGGCTCGGCGCGCATCGGATGTTCCGCCGGGTGGCCGCTCAGGTCCGCACGGATACGGAGGCCTGTCTCGACAAGACGCTGGCGCCCGAGGCCTATGCCGACCGGCTGGCCCATTACGGCGGTGGCTTGGTCGGAAACCTCCACGGGCATCACGGCTGGGAGGATCACAGCTACTTCCCGGAGCTTTCTGCCGCGGATCCGCGTTTTGACGCCGGGCTCGACCTGCTCGAGCGGGACCATGTGGATCTCGACAAGGTGCTGGCGGATTTCACCCGCCATGCCAACCGCGTGCTGCACCTGACCCGTCTGGATCCGGCACAAGTGCGGGACGAGACGGGGAGGGTCCATGGTGCAAGCGAGGTGATCGAGGCCTTCCTGCAGCGCCATCTCGGCGATGAGGAGGAGCTGGCCGTGCCGATCATCCTGCACCATCGGCTGCGCGGTTAAGGCAAGCCGATCGCATGAGGGCCCGCTGGGATCGCCCCCGGCGGGCCTTTTATGGGATGGGCGTAGCGGTTTCCGCCTGCTCTGCTTCGGCCTGCTGCGCCACGATGGCCAGCGCGCGCAAGGCGAAGGCGGTGGTGACCGTGTCGCTCTGCCAGGTGATGCGGCGCTGGATCTTGCCCAGCGCGCGCCCGGCCTCCATCTGGATCCAGGGGGTACCGGGCCAGCTCCCATCAGGGTTCTGAAACCTCAAAAGATGCGCGACGGCCCGGTCCTGCACCCCGACGGTCACATGCGGCGCCAAGCCGGCGAGCGCCATGGCCGTATCGAGCGGCACACTGTCCCAGGCGCCCCAGCCGCCATCGGGATGGACGCAGGCCGCCATCGCGGCGTGTCCGGCCTCGGCCGCTTGGTCCTGACCGGTCACCTCCATCAACTGGGCGCAGAGCGCGGTGCCATAGACCGGGCCTGCATACCAGGTGGCAGGCCAGCTCCCATCGGGCGCCTGGGCTGCGGCGATGGCAGCGGAGGCACGGGCGATCTCCGCCGCAAAGCGCGCCGCATCCATATCGTAGAGCCCGAGGAAGAACCGCGCGCAAACCTCCAGATCCACGGTATCGCCCCAATGCCAGCGCACCCCGCGGCGCATCCGTTTCAGGGCCTTGCGCGGCGCGTCCGGCGCAACGATCCAGGTCCGCAAGACCCCGTCCGGTTCCGCCCCGGCGAGGGCAACCCGGATCGGGTCCTCCACCAGCGGCAGATGCTCCGGCGCAGCGCGCGCAAAGAGGCGGATGGCCGCCCCAAGACTGTCGAGATCCGGTGGCAGCTCCGGCAGATCGGGAAAATAGCTCCACCCGCCCGGACGATCCGACAGCCGCGCCTGCGCCAGCCGATCCGCCTGCGCGCGGGCAATCTCGTGCCAGCTTGCGGCCTCCGCGCTGTCTTGGCAGAGCGCCACGTCGAGCAAGAGATCCGCGATCACAGCCGGGGCGAACTGGGTCGCCACCTGCTCGGCCTGCGCGCTTGAAAACCCCGCCCAGCGGGGAAAGCGCATCCGGTGATGGGCCTCGGGAAACCCCTCCGCCGCCTGATCTTTGAGAAAGGCGCTGGCCCGCGCAATCGCCGGGCCCAGCGCCTCAGTTTGAGTCATGCTGTTTGGCTCACAAGGTCCGGCTCACTGGGTCACGGTCAGCCCGTTGACGAGCGTGTGCGACGAGGTGCCATTGACCACGGTCACATCCCGCTGACCCGTGGGGGCCGCGTTGCCCACATCGAAGTTTGCCTGGATCTGCGTGTCGTTCAGGATCACCACGGAGTTCGTGGACACGCCAATCCCCGAGACATTCACCTGCAGGATCGCGGCACTCGGGTCGAAACAGCTGCCGTCGATATTCAGCACCCCGGCCTCTCCACGGGCGACCGAGTTCGGTGCCACGGCCGTGACCTCGAACCGGCGCACCTCGATCGCGTTGCCAAAGATCTCGTCAGAGGCAAGCGGCCGGGACAGGATCAGATCCCCCTGCCCCAGATCCGAGGTGCCGAGGATATCCACCGAGAGCTTGAGCTCCGTATCCGTGCTCGTCGGCTGGATCGAGATGCTGACCCCGGCGAGATTGGTGCTCACGGATGTCACCTGGGCCAGGTTCTGACCAAAGAGGCTGACCGAAACGTTGTTGGCCGGGCTCGCGAAGCCGCGGCAGAGCACGGTGGGCTCGACCGTGTTGACCACCGGTTTCAGCGACAGACCATCGAGGCAGCCGGGCTCGACCAGTGTCTCGAAGGTCAGCGTCCCCGCAGCCCCGGCGGCACCGAGCCCGCCCTCATTGGCGTTGGAGCCAGCCCCGAGGCCCGAGGGCGGGAAGCCCGGATTGCCGGTCTCGCCATTGGAGGCTGCGTCGCATTGGTTGGTCTTGAAGCCCGCTTGGCCACCGCCGCCCGGAAGACCGCCAAAGCCCCCCAGACCGCCGCTGCCTTCATTGCCGCCATCATTCACATAGGTGAACTTGCCGTTCACGAAGATGCCCGAGGCGATCACATCGGCGCTGGACGCCACGATGATATTCCCCGCATCGCCGCCATCGCCGCCCTGACCGCCCTGGCCGCCATCGCCACCGCTGCCGCCATCGCCACCATGGCCGGGCTGGCGGTCGCAGCCTTCGCCGGGCCAGCTGTTATCGGACTGACCCTGACGGCCATTCATACCTTTGCCGCCCTTGCCGCCATTCTGGCCGCGCTGTCCGCGCCCGCCGACCTGCCCGTCGAAATCGATGATCAGATGACCATCCAGCCCTTCGAACACGACCTCCAGCGCGATGAGCACAAAATTCGGCGCAAAACGTCCATTTCGACCCTTCATGCCCGGATTGCCGTTGGTGCCGCTGCCGCCAGTGACGCCACCATTGCCCTGGCCCTGGTCCTGCCAATTGCCGAAATCCTGCCCGTCCGGCGCCTTGAGCGGGTTGGGAATGGGCTGGTCATCGACGATCAGGCGCTGGCGCCATGTGATGACATTCTTGTTGGTATACTGGTTGCCCGGATCCTCGGGCCCGCAGGGATTGAGGGTGATCGGCGCTCCGCCCCCCACCACCACAAGCTTGCGGCAGACGACCGTGTAGTCGCGGCAGTAATCGCCCTCATTGTCATCGCGTTTCTGCGGCTCGAAGATCAGCCGCCCATTGTTGAGAAACCGGATCTCGTCGCGGATGAAGCAACATTCATGGACCGGGAAATCCCCGGTGATAACCTCGGACTGGCGCGGATCGGCGCCGATAAGGGTGTCGATCTCCTGACGACAGCGGTCACAAACCAAATCAAGAACAGGCATGTTGTGTCTCCTCCGTGTATGTCTTGGGCGTTTTCTTGGGGGCTTCGGGCGCCACGAAAGGCGCCCAGTCTGGCAGATCGGGCAAGGCGATGCCGCGCGCGGCAAGGGTGGCGAGCGTGCGCTCGCGAAACCCCTGGAGATGGTCCAGCGCAGCCTCGACCTCGGCCCGTCCGACATCCGGTCCGGCGAGCAGCCATTGCATGTCTTCGACGAGATCGGGGCAGAGCCGTGCAAATTCCGGGCCCACCCGTTCGGAGGGGCGCAGGAAGTTCTCATCCCCACCCGCCGCCGCGCGGTCCGCGACCAGCGGCAGGCGGATGAGCGCATAGGCGTGAAAGCGCAGATAGAACATAGCCCCTGTCAGATCCCCGCCCGCGGCCAACTCCTCGGCGACGGCGATCCGCCAGTCGAGCTCCTCCCGCGCGGCGAAATAGCGATACTCCCAGCGGGTCATCTCCCGCATCGCTGCGGGCCAGTCCGGCTCGGGGAAGCGCGATGTCATGACCGCGTGGAACCGGCGCAGACGCGCGATCATCTCCGTCAGGTCCTCGTCGAGGCGCAGGGCGCGGGTCATGCCGAGGCTCTCGGAGCTGCCGAGCATCGCATCCACCCGGCGCAGGGTCTCGGTTGGTCGTGTGTAGACATTGGGGCAGAGCATCCCGAGCCCGTCGGCCAGCGCCGCGAGACAGGCGGAATGGCCCATATGCAGCCAGAAGAGCGCCACTGCGGGCGCATCCCAGCTCACGCCGATCTCGCGCACCGTGGCAAAGCCCATTTCCATCAGCCCGGCGATGCGGCGCGCGCGCAGCGCGGGCGTCTCGAAAAGCCGCGACAGCTCGGCCAACTGCCCCTCCAACGCGCCACTGCGGTCCTGCAGCACCCGAGAGCTCAGCACCCGGTGCGGGATCAAGCCCCGCACGGCGAGGGAGGGCAAGTCGTCGAAATAGCTCCGGGGCACCCACATGACATCCACCCGGCGTTCGCCCGGGATCTCCAGCCGCTCGGGCAGAAAGTCATCCGGCGCGCCGATGGTCAGCAGGTCGATATCGGAGTTTTTAGGAACGTCGCGATCTATGGGAGGGTCCCGCACCAGGATCCCGTCGGCGCGATCGGCCAGGCGATCTTTGGCGGCGGCAAAACAGGACTCAAGCGGTCCAGACTCGGTGGACGCATCAAAACGCATTCGAACCTCAAATCGCCGATTAAAAAACGCGCAGCATTAAAAAACGCAACGTTCGGCAAATAGAAACAATATCTTGAAATCTACCACGTTGACGCCAATGCGACAAGGATAGGGGCAATCCCTCGGCGCATCTTCGCCGAAAAGCTGAGTGGCTTGGGGTCAAACCTCGGGACGCGTGCCGGGGAAAAGATGGTCCGAGGGCAACCTATCCGACAGCGCTTTCCACGGGTTACCACTGCGTGATATGAGCAGCGCTTACGCTTGCCAAACGTCCTGTGATCTCCAGAAAATCGGGGAAAACCAGAATAAAAAGCAATTTTTAAAGCCTTCGACATGGATCGCAGAGCATCTCACCGCGCCGAACGGCGCGCCGTCTGCAGCCCTCCAGATCAAAGTGCTTTGAGCCCCAAGCAGGAAAACCGCACCTTCCTCGTATTGCACGATGTTCCTGAGGTATTTCCAAGGATCAGCAATACCTCGACCCCCTTTCCCATGCGAAAAAATCAGCAACAACAATTGGATACGCCACATGCCCTCAATTAATTTCACACGCGATATTAAATAAAGATCGCGGCCACCGAAATAAATAGACCCACCCTATGGCTCAATCACAAAACCTATGAATAGAATTGGCAGGTCGAGGGAACTTCTGAAACGATTTTATTAAATCAAGGGTATCGCTGAGCAGATGCGCGTGTTGGTGACCGGTGGCGCCGGTTTTTTGGGGAGCCATATGTGCCGGGCCCTATTGGGGCGCGGGCATCGTGTTCTGGCGATGGACAACCTGCTGACCGGGCGCATGGAAACGATCCATGACTTGCTGGATCACCGGGATTTCGCCTTTCGGAAATGGGACGTCTCCCTGCCCTATGAGGTCGAGGCGGACGTGATTTTCAACATGGCTTCTGCCGCCTCACCGCGGAAATACCAGATCGATCCGGTCCACACGATGCGGACCAATGTGATGGGCGCGGACCACGCTCTCCGGGTCGCCCAGACTTGCGGCGCGGTGATGATCCAGGCCTCCACCTCCGAGGTTTATGGCGATCCGGACTGCCATCCGCAGCCGGAAACCTGCTTGGGACAGATTGATCCTGCGAGCCCGCGGGCCTGCTACACGGAAGGAAAGCGCGCCGCCGAGACCCTGTGCTTTGACTACCAGCGCAAGCACAGCACACGGGTCAAGGTCGCGCGTCTCTTCAATACTTACGGCCCCGCCATGGCCATCGATGATGGGCGCGTGGTGAGCAACTTCCTCGTGGCAGCCTTGCGAAGCGCGCCCCTCACGCTCCACGGCGATGGCGCGCAGACCCGCAGCTTCTGCTATGTCAGCGACACGGTGGCGGCGATGCTGGCCCTGATGGAAAGCGGCGACGCCCAAACCGGGCCCTACAACATCGGCAATCCTGGCGAGATCTCCATGCGCGATCTGGCGGAGAAGATCCGAGACCTCACCGGCTCGCAAAGCCCGCTGGTGAACGAGCCCCCCGTCACGGATGATCCGCAGCGGCGCTGCCCCGATATCTCCCGGGCGGAGGCGGATCTGAACTGGGCGCCCCGCGTGTCACTCGAGGACGGGCTTCGCCACACATTGGAGGATATCCGGACACGGCTGGCAAAGCTCGAAGGACAGGGCACGGGCTCATGATTTCGGTGATCATCCCCTGCCACAATGAGGAACTGGTTCTCGGCGCACTCCTGAGCTCGCTCGCCGGGCAAAGCGGTCTGCCGAGGGCGCATGGCAGCGAGATCATCGTCGTCGCCAATGCCTGCAGCGACAAGACCTGTGCCGTGGCGGAGGCCGCGCGCCCGCAGCTGGAACAGGCGGGCTACACTCTGCAGGTGATAGATCTGCCCGAGCCGGGCAAGGCGCGCGCGCTCAACATCGCCGATGGGCGCGCAAGGTTCGCGCCCCGGCTCTATGTGGATGCCGATGTCACCTTGGGGGCGGAGGTGCTGGCTCAGCTTCGTCCGCTTTTGCTCAGTGACGCACCCGTCTATTGCAGCGCGAGGATCGAAATTGCCCCGGCACGCAGCTGGGTCAGCCGGGCCTATGGCCGTTTCATGCTGGCCATGCCCTTCGTGCGCGACGGCGTGCCGGGCATGGGGCTATACGGGGTGTCGGCCCCGGCGCGCGGACGTTGGGGCGCCTTTCCGATCATCCATTCAGATGACCGCTTCGTGCGACTGCAATTCACGCCTGCGGAACGGCGCAAGGTGCCCGCCCCCTATCGCTGGCCCGTGCCGGATGGGCTCGTCAACTTGATCAAGGTGCGGCTGCGCTGGAACGAGGGGAACCGCGAGTTCACCCGTCTCTACCCCGAGCTTCTGATCAATGACGGCGCCCGCAATGACCTGCGCGCAGCGCTTCGGACCGTGATCTCCCACCCGGTCGACGGGATCGCCTATATCAGCGTCTTCATCAGCACCGCGATCTGGGCGCAGTTCAAGCGCAGGGACAGCGCGGTGGTCTGGCGACGGGGTCGACCCATGGCCTGAGCCCGCTAGCCCTTGTCGCGCCGAGCCGAGGCGTAGCGTTCGGAGGCGTCATAATAGGCGTCAAACCCGATCCGCTCGCGCAGTTCGACAAAATCCATCAGGTCCGGGCGCGCATCCGAGCGCATGCTGCGCAAGGTGCCAACCATGGCCTGCATCGCCGCCGCCATGAGCGACAGGGGATAGGCTGCGATCGCGTAGCCGATATCGTGCAACTCCGCATTGGACAGGTCCGGCGTATCGCCGCCTTCGACGATATTGGCCATCTTGGGGCCCGGCAGCGCGCTGCACACCTCGCGCATTTCCGCTTCGCTGCGCGGGGCCTCGACAAAGAGGATATCCGCCCCGAGCTCTGCGAATTTCGCAGCCCGGTCGATGGCTTCGGCCAGCCCGTGCTCATGCCGGGCATCGGTCCGCGCGAGGATCAGGATATCGCCACCCGCTTCGCGCAAGGCCTCGCGCTCATCCAAGGCGGCGCGGATCCGGTCAAACGCCTCGTCGCGCCCAACCACCGCCTTGCCCGGGGTGTGACCACAGCGTTTCGGCGCGAGCTGATCCTCGATCATCACCGACGCGCAGCCCGCCTTGGCAAAGCCCGCCACCGTCCGGCGCACATTCATCGCATTGCCATAGCCCGTATCCCCATCCCCGATCAGCGGGATCGGGATCGCATCGGCAATGTTGCGCGCCTGATCCACCACCTCGCCATAGCTCATCAGCCCCAGATCCGGCGCGCCGATCCGGCTGGCCGAGGCGGCAAAACCCGACATGAAGGTCAGGTCATACCCCTCCTGCGCGATCAGCTTGGCCGAGAGCGCATCGAAACAGCAGGGCATCACATGGCAGCGGTCCTGCGCCAGCAAGGCGCGCAGGGTTTGAGCGGGGGTCGTCATCGGGTCACCATTTAAAAGGAATGTAGAGGGCGAGATCGGGCACCGCATAAAGGATCGCGACCGTCACCAGCATCAGCGCCAGAAAGGGCCAGACGCCCCGGGCCACATTGGACAGGGTCGTGCGCGCCACAGATTGGATCACATAGAGGTTCAGCCCCACGGGCGGCGTGATCAGCGCGCATTCCACCATGATGACCATGTAGATCCCGAACCAGATCGGATCGAAGCCGAGCCCCATGGCCGCCGGCAGCAGCACGGGCGTCATGATCAGGATCATCGAGAGCGCCTCGAAGACCAGCCCCATCAGAAGGAGCACCAGCGAGACCACGATGATGAACATGATCGGCCCGTCAATCACCTGCGCGAGGAAGGCCGAGATGTCTTGCGGGATCCGGTAAAGCGCGATGGCCTTACCGAACACCTTCGCCCCGGCCACGATCAGCAGGATCGCGGCGGTGGTGATCGCGCTTTCGCGGATCGCCTCCCAGAAACTCGCCCAGGTCAGCGTGCGCAGCCAGAGTGTCGTGATCAGCAGGGCTGCGGCAAAGCCTACGGCGGCGGCCTCGGTCGGGGTAAAGGCCCCGGAATAGAGCCCGACGATCACCAGCGCCGCGAGCGCCACCGAAGGCAGGGCACGTTTCGAGGCCGCGATCCGCTCAGCCGTGGTGGCCTTGGGCACCGGCGTGTAATGCCCCGAGAGGCGCGCATGGAGCATCGCAAAGAGCACAAAGAGCGTGACCAGCACCAGACCCGGCCCGATCCCCGCGAGAAAGAGCGCGATCACCGATTGCTCGGTCACGAACCCGTAGACGATCATCGGGATCGAGGGCGGGATCAGGATCCCGAGGGTCCCCCCGGCGGCAAGCAACCCGTAGACAAAGCGTTTCTCATAGCCGCGATTGATCATCTCGGGGATGGCCACGGTCCCGATGGTGGCCGCCGTCGCCACCGAAGAGCCCGAGATCGCCGCGAACAGCGCACAGCTCAGGATCGTTGCAACGGCCAGCCCGCCGGGCCAATGCCCGACCCAGGCCTGCACGGCGGCAAAGAGATCCCGCCCCACTCCGCCCTTCAGCAGCAGGTTCGACATGAGCAGAAACAGCGGCACCGCCAGCAGGATAAACCCGTCCAGCGTCGACAGGATCGATTGCGGCGCCATCAGGGGCGAGAAGCCGCCAAGGATCAGCATGGCCAACCCCATGCCGCCCAGGGCAAAGGCCACAGGCACGCCCAACAGCAACAGCACAAAGAGCGCCACGAGGATCAGGATAATGGTCATTCGTGGGTCGCTCCGAGGCTGGCCGCATCCCCGTGGCGCATCCGGATAAGCTCCACCACCGCCTGCGCGGTCAGGAGGCCAAAGCCCAGAGGCACCGAGGCCTCCGCGATCCAGACCGGCAGGTTCAGGAGGGAGCCCGTGGTCCGCCCGCGCTCAAAACTGTCGTAGAAAATGTCGAACCCGTAGATGGTCACGATCCCCGAAAACAGGATCACCACCACCAGGGCCACCATCGCGCAGAGCTTCTGCGCCGCAGGCGGCAGCAGGCTGGTGACCGCGTTCACGGTGATATGGCGCCGCAAGGTGAGCAGATGCGCCATGGCCAAAAGGCAGCCCCAGATCAGGCAGAGCTGGCTGAGCTCCGCCGCCCAGATCGTTGGTTTGACAAAGAAATAGCGCGCCACGACCTCGTAGGTCAGCATCACGCCAGTGGCGGCCATCAGCACCGCGCCCAGAAGGCAGGCGAGCCGGGAAACAGAGCTTATCAGGGACATGGAGACACCGTTCGGACGGCCCCGAAGGACCGTCCGGTCTTGGATTTGGCAGGATTATGCGATCAGGAGCCGGAGCCGACCCCCAGCGCGTCGAGGATCTTCTGACCCGCATCGCCCGTGGCCGCGAGATAGCCGTCATAGACCGGCTGAGCTACGGATTGCCATTTGGCGAGCTCCTCATCAGTGAGCTCGACGATGTTCATGCCATTGGCCTCTGCGGCGGCATAGGCCTCGGCCTCGATCGCGGCCATGCGGTCGCGCACATCGTCCTGAGCCACCTTGGCGGCGGCATTGATATGGCCCTGGGTTTCAGCGTCGAGCCCGGCCCACCAATCGCTGTTCACCACCACGACGAACTCGATATTCGCGTGGTTGGTCTTGGTGATCGTGTCCATCACCTCCCAGAGCTTGCGAGATTTCACACCGGACACGCCCGTCATGCCCACATCCACCGTGCCACGCTGATAGGCGAGGTACTGCTCCGAGCCGGAGATCAGCGTCGGCGCACCCCCGGCAGCGGTCACAAAATCACCGAGCGTCTTGCCGAAAACGCGGGCCTTCTTGCCCTCCATATCCGCAGGCGTGCGGATCGGGCCGTCCTGGCTGAGCAGGATCGCGCCGCCATAGGCCTGCCAATAGAGGACCTCGCCGCCGGTCTTGGCGATCTCGGTCTCCAGCACCTCGCGCACGGGCGAGCCTTCGGCCACAGCCGCGCGGACCTTGTCCTCGGTATTGAAGAGGAACGGCATGTAGAACACGTCCACCACGGGCGCATCGCCCACATAGCGCGTCAGGGATGCGACGCCCGCTTCAATCGCACCGGACCCCACGGCCGCTGGCACTTCCTTGTCCTTGTAGAGTGTGGCGCTGTCATAGATCTCCACGTCGATCTTGCCGCCGGTGCGTTCCTCGACCTCCTTCTCGAACAGGGTCAGGTTCTCGCCCAGATGGCTGGTCAGCGGCAGCTGCAGCGAGATCCGCATCTTCTCGGCAGAGATCGCCGCCGAACCCAGTACGGACGCGCACGCGGCCAAGATCAGGGTATTCCTCAACATGACATTCCTCCCAGTCGTCATTTATGTGGGGCTGCCCATGACATTACGTCGCGGCGGGGATTTGGCAACCGCTCCCTTGTGTTAAAGCCAGAGCCCCGCGAAACACAGCGATGTCCCCAGCCCTCCCAGAGCGATCCGTCGCCACCAGGGCCCGCGCCCGATCAGCCCGCGGGAGATCCCGCCCAGCCCCAGCCCGACCATCCCCATGGCCAAGAGCGCCGCAAAGGGCGCGGTCGAGAGCTGGATCAGCGCCTCATTGGCGATCATCGCCAGAGGGATCACGTAGAGCCCGACGCCCAGCGCCATGGCCGTGAGCGCCACGCGCAACCAGTTCTCCTGCACCATGCCCGAGGCGATGAAGACCGCGCCACAGACCGGTGGGGTGATGGTCGACAAGAGCGCGAACCAGAAGACAAAGAGATGCGCCTGCAAGGGCTCCAGCCCCAGTTCAATCAGGGCAGGCCCGGCCACGGAGACGCAGATGACGTAAGCCGCCGTCGTCGGCACCTCCATCCCCAGCAGAAGGCAGGCGAGCGCCGTCAGCAGCAGCGCGGGCCAGAGCGCCCCGCCCGAGCCCGACAGAATGACGGAGGTGATCTTCACCCCCAGCCCGGTGATCCCCAGCACACCGATGATGATCGAGGCGCAGATGATGATCGAGGCGATCATCGCCACCTGCCGCCCGGCATTGAGCATCGCATCGCCCAGCCGCGCGAAGCCCTGGGCTGGGTTCGGACGCAGGGTGATGTCCACGAAGAGGAGCGCAAGCCCGGTGAAGATCGCCAAGGCGGCTGCGTATTGCGGTGTGTAGCCCAAGGCGAACATCGCGAAAAGCAGGGTCGAGAAAGGTACGAGGAAGAAGGCCGAAGTGATCAGCACCTGTTTGCGGGCCGGGCGGTCCTCCTCCGGGATGGGCTGCAGGTCAAAGCGCGAGGCGAAGGCGTTGAGCCCCTGCCAGACCGTCGCGAAATAGAGGATCGCGGGTAAGAGCGCGGCGAGCATGATCTCGGAATAGGGCACGCCCGTGAGCTCGACCATGACGAAGGCCCCGGCCCCCATGAGGGGCGGCATGATCTGCCCGCCCGACGAGGCCACGGCCTCCGTCGCCGCCGCAAGCCGCTTGGGATAACCGAGCTTGGTCATGGCCGGCAGGGTGATCGCCCCGGTGGAGGCGACATTGGCCGAGGCCGAGCCCGAGATCGACCCGAAGAGCGCCGAGGACAGGACCGAGACCTTGGCCGCCCCGCCCGTGAGCCGCCCCGCTGCAGCGGCGGCCACATTCATGAAGCCCTGCCCCGCCTCGCCCGCATTGAGCACCGCACCAAAGATCACAAAGATCGCAACAACCCCCACGGAGACGCCCGTGAGACTGCCCCAGAGCCCACCTTCAGCGGCGATCAGCGTGCCGAGAAAGCTCTGCAAAGGCGTGCCCGCATGGCCAAACTCACCGGGGATATGCTGCCCGAAAAGGCCATAGAGCAGCGCGGCCAGCGCCACCAGCGGCAGGGGCCAGCCGATGGCCCGCCGCGCGCCTTCCATGGCGACGCCGAGGAGCAGGATGGCAAGCCCCACCTGAAACTGGTTTTCGAGAAACCCATACTGGTTGCGCAGCATCTGGTGGTTGAGCGCCACCCAGAGGCACCCCGCGATCCCGAGCCCTGCAAGGATCGCGCCGCTGGCACGCGACACCGGTCCCGTGGCGGCAAAGAGGAAGACCCAAGGCAGGGTCAGCGCCATATGGAGCGGGCGGGCCACCAGATTGGGGACCAGCCCGTAGAAGATCAGCCCCAGATGGAACACCGCTGTCAGCGTGCCCAGCGCGATCCAGATCCGTCGCGCCGGGATCTCCCCGTCTGTGCCGATCATCGCCTTATGCGCTTACATATGCGCGTCGCTGAGGGCCGCGCCGATTTCCTTGTAATAGCGCAGGGCGCCGGGATGGATCTGGCTGGTGATATTGGCCAGCATCTCCACCGAGACCCCGTCCCACCACTTGGCGTCGCCCGCCATGTCGGCCTTGGTCTCCCAATAGGTCTTGGTCAGGGCATAGGCCGTGTCCTCATCCATCTTGGAAGTCGTATAGGCCACCACCGGCAGGGAGGTCGTGGTGATATCCGCGTCCTGCCCCGCATAGGTGCCCGCCGGGATGGTCAGCTCCGTCCGCTTGGAGGCGGCCACCTGATCCGGCGTGAGCGAGAGCACCTTGACGCCCGTGGAGGCCGCCGCCTCGATCACGTTGGGCGCGGGATAGGACCCTGCGGTTACGAAGCCGTCGATCTGGCCGTTCTTCAGCGCGTTCACCGCGTTGGAGAGCTCGCTATCGGCGATCTTCACATCGTCCTTCACACCAAAGAGATCGAGATACTTCGCCCCCTCCCGCGCGCCGAAAGAGCCGCTGCCGAGGAGGATGGTCTTGCCCGCCATCTCCTCAAAGCTGGTGACGCCGCTCTTTTCGGACATGACGAAATGCATGGTCAGGGACGGGATCGGAAAGAGCGCGCGGATCTCGTCAAAAGCCGGGTTGCCCTTACCCTCGAACATGGCGCGCCCGCCCTGGGCGAGGCCCACGAGCGCGGGCGGCGTGGTGAAGACATAATCGCCGCCGCGGGCGCGCACCTCCATCACGTTCTGCACGGAGCCCTGGCTTTCCTCGACCGTGACCGAGATCTCGCCGCTCGAGCCCTCCTTCATGGCCTCGGCGATCTGCACCGCCATCTGGAAATAGGATGAGCCCGCTTTGGCGGATTTGTAGGTGACCCGGGTCTCGGCCCAGGCCGCGCTGCTGAGCAGGCAGGCCGCCGCGGCGGTCACAGTCAGTGTCTTCAGAAATGTCATGATGATCCTCCCAAACGCATGGGCCAGACTGTTGCGCGCCGTCGGGGCAAGCGCAAGTCGAAGAACGCACGGGCTCGTGACTGCCACCGGGGCTGGGAGGACGGGCGTCGCGGCCTATCTGACAGACGGGCGCGCTGCTGCGTCCGCTGGAGGAGATCCCGTCATGACCGTCACAGTCTCGATCGCGTCGCGGATGGCCGGGCTCCGGGCGGCCTGTTTGAGCCTTGCGCTCGCGCTCATGGCCGCGCCGGGAGCCGTCGCGGCGGACCCGCGCATCCAGATCGTCGGCGACAGTGTCATGACCTGGAATGGCCGCAACGCGATCCCGGAGGTGATGGGCCGCATCCTCGGCGAGCCTGTGGACAATAACGCCCGCGCGGGTGCGCGCCTGACCCGCAGCAGCCTGATCGCGCGCTCGGTTCAAGCGCAGTTCCGACGAGGGAGCTGGGATTGGGTGGTCGTGAATGGCGGAGCGAATGACCTCAACCGCGATTGCGGCTGCAACCGCTGCGCCGCCGAGATCGCGGCGATGATCTCAGAAGACGGGCAGCGCGGCACCTGGCCCGATCTCGTGGCGCGACTGCAGGCGGGCGGGGCCGCGCGGGTGATGATCGTGGGCTATTATGGCCCCACCGGGCGCGGCGGGCGGACGGATCGCTGCGCCGATGAGCTGGCCATTGTCGACGCGCGGCTCGCCCAGCTTGCCGCCGCGCGGGCTGGCGTGCATTTCGTCGATGCCGACCCTGTCATGGGCCCGCGTACGCCGCAGTTCTTCTCATCCGACCTGATCCACCCGAACGCCCAGGGCTCCGCCGCAATCGGGGCTCTGATCGCCGAGACCATCGCCCGGATCGACCCTGCCCGCTAGGCTCAGGTGAATTTGCGAAAGAGCTTGGTCTGATCGAAAATCTCTTCGAGGGCCTGCATCCGATCCTTCGTCGTCTCCCAATTCAGGGTCTGGACGGCGGCAATCATGCTCTCGACCAAGAGCATGCAGGTGGCCAGGGAATCCCAGGCCGAGGGCACGATGATCCGGCTCGACAGACAGATATCCGAGAGCCGATGGACCGGCGAGCGCCACTGATCCGTGAAAAGGATGATCTGCGCCCCGCGATCCCGCGCAATCTCGGCCAGCTTCAGCGTGTTGTTCTCGTAGCGCCGCACGTCGAAGATCACGAAGACATCCCCCTCCCCCGCATTCAAGAGGTCATGGGGCCATGTGTTCGAGGTCGATTGCACATGGATCACATCAGGCCGGATCACCTGCATATGCAGAAAGAGATACTCCGCCAGGGTATGGGTAATGCGCCCGCCAACGATATAGAGCGACCGGTTCGGATCCGCGACGAGGGCGCAGGCGCGGTCGAACTCTTCGGGGTCGATATGGGCGAGCGAGTTGCGGATATTGTCGATCACCGCATCCGTGAACCGGTTCAGGATATGCCCCGACGGCGCGGCCCCGGCCCAGGTCTCATGCTTGGCGATCGGGCCCTTGCCGATGGCGCCCAGCTCCTCGCGCAGCTCGGCCTGAAACTCCGCATAGCCCTTGTAGCCGAGCTTCTGGACCATACGCGCAACCGTCGGCACCGAGACCCCGGCCCCCTTGGCCAAAGCTGCAAGCGGGCCGAGCCCCGAGGCCGGGTAATTCTCAAGCACCGAGAGCGCGAGCTGCCGCTCGGCCCGTGTCAGCGTGTCGAGCTGGGCCTGGATACGGTCCGCGATGGTCTGGGGCGGAGGGGTCATGCTGCCTCTTTCTTGTACAGAAATATCAGAGCGCGTCATCAGGTGATAATTATTTCACAATTTTGTTGACAGAACGCGGCGCTGGCAAGAGCTTTGTGCCACAGGAGCGCAAATGAATCATCTCGACCCCACCAAGCCCGATCATCCGATCGCCGTGCGCAATGCACAGGCGGACGGATCTGTGGTGGTGGTTTGCGAACATGCGAGCGCCCATATCCCCGCCGAGTTTGCCGATCTCGGCCTCGCGCCCGAGGCGCGCCAGAGCCATGCGGTCTGGGACCCGGGCGCGCTGGCCGTGGCCGAGGAGCTGGCGGACCGGCTGGGCGCGACGCTGGTCGCGGCGACCGTGTCGCGGCTGATCTATGACTGCAACCGTCCGCCAGAGGCGCCTGACGCCATGCCCGCCCAAAGCGAAGTGGTCCGCGTTCCCGGCAATGAGGATCTGAGCGAGACGGAGCGCGCGGACCGCGCCCGCCGCTTCTATACGCCGTTCCGCGAGACGCTGCGGGATGTGCTGACGGCCAAATCCAACCCGATCCTTGTGACCATCCACAGCTTCACGCCGATCTATCACGGCAAGATGCGAGACGTAGAGATCGGGATCCTCCATGATGCGGATCGCCGGGTGGCGGATGCGCTGCTCGAGGCCGCCGGGGGGACCACAGCTTTCAAGGTTGCGCGAAACGAACCCTATGGGCCCGAGGATGGCGTGACCCACACGCTCCGCGATCAGGCCCTGCCCCATGGCCATGCCAATGTGATGATCGAGATCCGCAACGACCTGCTGACGACACCGGAGGCCCAGTCCGATATGGCCGCCCTGCTCGCCGGGTGGCTCACCACGGCCTGCGCCGAGATCGGAGGCCGCTCATGCACGGCGTGATGCGCGGCTATATCCGCGGCGTCGATGCCGTGAATTACCGGCTCGGACGGGTGGTGATGTACGGGATCTTTGTGCTGATGGGGATCCTGCTCTGGTCCTCGGTGTCGAAGACGTTTTTCCTGCCCTCGCTCTGGACCCTGGAAATGGCCCAGTTCGTGATGGTGGGCTATTACATCCTAGGCGGGCCTTACTCCCTGCAGCTCGGCTCGAATGTGCGGATGGATCTGCTCTATGGTGGCTGGTCCGTGCGGCGCAAGGCCTGGTTCGACGCGATCACGGTGCTGTTCCTGATTTTCTATCTCTGCGTGATGATCTATGGGGCGGTGGGCTCGACGGCCTATTCTCTGGGCTATTGGAAGACCGAGCCGTTTTCCTACTTCATCGGCCTCGCCACGGGCACCGAAGAGGTCGGGCGGCTCGAACGCTCCTCCTCCGCGTGGCGGCCCTATATGTGGCCGGTCAAAGCGGTGATGATCCTCGGCTTCACGCTCATGCTGCTGCAATGCGTCTCCGAGCTCTGCAAGGATATCCTGCGGATCCGGGGTGAGGAGATCTGATGCCCTATGAGCTGATCGCCACGCTGATGTTCTCGACCATGATGCTGATGCTGCTCACGGGTCAGAGGGTGTTTGGCGCCATCGGGTTTGTCGCGGTGATCGCCGCGCTTCTCCTCTGGGGGGATCGGGGCGGCTATGACCTGGGCTTCGCGGCGGCGATGAAGCTGATGAAATGGTATCCGCTGCTGACCCTGCCGATGTTCATTTTCATGGGCTACGTGCTGAGCGAGAGCAAGATTGCCGACGACCTTTACCGGATGTTCCATGTCTGGATGGGAGGGCTGCGGGGCGGGCTGGC
Organism: Dinoroseobacter sp. S76; assembly: GCF_049801095.1. Taxonomy (NCBI): domain Bacteria; kingdom Pseudomonadati; phylum Pseudomonadota; class Alphaproteobacteria; order Rhodobacterales; family Roseobacteraceae; genus Dinoroseobacter; species Dinoroseobacter sp. S76. The sequence goes on from NZ_JBNAGH010000003.1 coordinate 141,263, forward strand.
GATCGGGACAATCGGGCTGATGGTGCTGATTTCGGCCATGAACGGGCTGTCAGTGGCGGGCATGGCCATCGGGGCCACTATTGCCCTGCCGGAGCTTCTCAAGCGCGGCTATGACAAGCGTATGGTGACGGGGGTGATCCAGGCCGGATCCTCCCTTGGCATCCTCGTGCCGCCCTCGGTGGTGCTGGTCCTCTATGCGATGATCGCGCGGCAACCCGTGGGGCAGCTCTGGCTCGCGGGGGTGGTGCCCGGGCTGATGATGGCGGCGATGTTCATCGCCTATATCGCGATCCGCTGCCGCATGAACCCGAGCCTGGGCCCGGTGCTCGACGATGCGGACCGCGACATGCCCCGGGCCGAGAAGTTGCGCCTCCTGCGTGCGGGACTGCTGCCGCTGGTGATCTTCGCGGTGATGATGGTGCCCTTCGTCAATGGCTGGACCTCGCTGGTCGAAAGCTCCGCCATCGGCGCGCTCGCGGCCTTCGCGGCGGCGGTGCTCAAGGGGCGCATGACCAAGGAGGTTTTCGAGAACTCCGTGCGCAACACCCTCGGGATCACCTGCATGTTCATGTGGATCATCCTCGCCGCGCTGGCCTTTGGCGCGGTCTTCGATGGGCTGGGTGCGGTGAAGGCGATTGAGAGCCTGTTCACCGAGAAACTGGCCCTGAACCCCTGGATGATCCTGATCCTGATGCAGCTGAGCTTCATCCTGATGGGGACCTTTCTCGACGACACGGCGATGCTGGTGATCGTCGCCCCGCTCTATGTGCCGCTGGTCGGCGCGCTCGGGTTCGATCTGATCTGGTACGGGATCCTCTACACGATCACCACGCAGATCGCCTATATGACGCCGCCCTTCGGCTATAACCTCTTCCTGATGCGCGCCATGGCCCCGAAAGAGATCAGCCTGCGCGACATCTACAGCTCGATCACCCCCTTCGTTCTGGTGATGATCTTTGCCCTGGCGCTGGTCATGGCCTTCCCGGGTCTGGCGACCTGGCTGCCCGATTATGTCTACGGAAAATGAATTCACGAAACCGGACCAACCGGTTCACCGCTTTGAAAACAAGGAGAAATGGGATGACCACAAGACGTAAGTTTATCGCCGGGGCCGCAACCGCGCCTGCGGCTCTCGCTGCCCCCGCGCTCGCCCAGAGCACGATCAAGTGGCGGATGCAGACCTATGCGGGCGCCGCTTTGGCCGCCGAGGTGGTGGATCCGGCCATCGCCATGTTCAACAAGATCGCCGGTGACCGGATGCAGATCGAGCTCTTCTATGCCGATCAGCTGGTGCCCACGGGCGAGCTCTTTCAGGCGATGCAGCGCGGCACGATCGACGCGGTGCAGTCGGATGACGATTCCATGGCCTCGCCCACCGAAGTGACGGTCTTCGGCGGCTATTTTCCCTTCGGCTCGCGCTATTCGCTGGATGTGCCGGTGCTCTTCAACCGTTACGGGCTGAACGAGATCTGGGACGCGGAATACAGCGCCGTGGGCGTCAAGCACGTCTCCGCCGGTGCTTGGGATCCGTGCCATTTCGCAACCAAGGATCCGATCCGTTCGCTGGAGGATCTCAAGGGCAAGCGCGTCTTCACCTTCCCCACCGCCGGGCGCTTCCTCAGCCAGTTCGGCGTGGTGCCGGTGAACCTGCCCTGGGAGGACATCGAGGTCGCGGTCCAGACCGGCGAGCTCGACGGGATCGCCTGGTCCGGCATCACCGAGGATTACACCGTCGGCTGGGCGGATGTGACCAACTACTTCCTGACCAACAACATCTCCGGCGCCTGGATCGGCCATTTCTTCGCCAATATGGACCGCTGGAACGAGCTGCCCGAGGATCTGCAGACCCTCTTCCAGGTCTGCTGTGAGCAGTCGCATTACTACCGCCAGCACTGGTATTGGGGCGGTGAGGCCGACCTGCGCGTCAACGGCACCAAGATGCAGCTGACCTCCATCCCCGATGAAGAATGGGCTACGGTCGAAGCCGCAGGCCGCGAATTCTGGGAAGAGATCGCCGCCGAGAGCGAGACCAAGCGCAAGGTGGTCGAGATCTTCAAGAAGTATAACGCGGATATGGAAAAGGCCGGACGGCCCTACCGGTACACCTGATCCAACCGGAGCGGGGCGCAGTCACGCGCCCCGTCCACATTTTGAGCGGGGACCGACATGGCGCAGTACAAAACACCAGGCGTCTATATCAAGGAAAACAACTCTTTCCCAAGCTCCGTGGTCGAAGTGCCCACGGCGGTCCCTGCGTTTCTCGGTTACACGGCCCGGGCCCAGCGCGGGTCCGAGGATGTCACCGGTGTTCCGGTCCGCATTTCAAACCATGCCGAGTATCTCGCGGTCTTTGGCGAGGCCCCGGCGCGACGTTTCGCGATGTCCCGAACAGGGACCGGGGACGTGTTTTTCACACCCGTCGGGCAGCGCTTCTATCTCGATCTGGCCATGCGGATGTTCTTCGACAACGGCGGTAACGCCTGCTGGATCGTCTCTCTGGGTGAGTTCGAGGCCGAGAGCTATGGCGCGGCGGACGCAAGCGACGCGATCTGGGAGGCACTGGCGAAAGAGACCGAGCCCACCGCCTATGTCATGCCCGATGCTGTTGCCCTGACCCGCGAGGATCATCGCAAGATCACCGAACGGATGATGCAGGAATGCCAGAAACTGCAAGACCGCATGGCGATCATTGACGTGTATGATGGACGTCTGCCCGCGGGCGGTTCCACCGAAGAATTCGACTGGCCAGCCAAGGCGATCAATGGCGAGAGCGGGTTCCGCGCGATCGATTTGGGCGACAACCCGAGCTATGGCACGGCTTACTTTCCATGGCTGGCAACCAACCTCTCCAGTTCGTCGGATGTCAGCTTTGTGATGCTGGACGCTGCCAGCCGCGAAACGCTCTCGGGGCTGATCAAGGCCGAGTTCACGCCCGAAGGGGGCAGCCTTGAGGCCGAGATCGCGACGTATTTGGCAGAGTTGACCCGAGCCGATCTGACCGAGGCTGAAACCACACGCGTTCACCGAGGCTTCTTGTCCATATCCCCGACCTACAAAACTGCGATCGAGGCATTGACGGATGAGATCAACATCGTGCCGCCGAGCGGCGCGATGGCCGGTGTCTGGAGCCGGACCGATGCGAACATTGGCGTTTGGAAAGCTCCGGCCAATACCGGGATCGTCGGTGCGATGGCCCCCGCGATCACGATCAGCGACAACGAACAGGAAAACTTGAACATCCCACTGGACGGCAAGGCCATCAACGCGATCCGCAGCTTTCTCGGTCGCGGGATCCTGGTCTGGGGCGCGCGCACCCTCAACGGCAATTCGCAGGACTGGCGCTACGTGAATGTGCGCCGCACGATGATCATGCTGGAGCAATCCATCGAGAACGCCGCCGCAGCCTATGTGTTCGAACCCAACGAGGCGGGCACATGGCTCGCCGTGAAGACGATGATCGAGAACTTCCTGACCAACCAATGGAAGGCCGGTGCGCTGGCCGGGACCACTGCGGAGGAAGCCTATCAGGTCAGCGTCGGTCTGGGATCGACCATGACAGGGAACGATATCCTCGATGGCTATATGCGGATCACGGTCAGGGTCGCGGTCACGCGCCCTGCCGAGTTCATCGAGATCACCTTCCAACAGAAAATGCAGACCTCCTGATATGTCCGGTGAAACCCAAGACACCAATTGGCCCCTGCCGAAATTCTACTTCTCGGTGAAAATCGGCGCGCGCGATGCGATCGCGTTCCAGGAGGTCTCGGGCCTCGACACCGAGACCCAGATCATCGAGTACCGCGCGGGCGGCTCCAAGGTGTTTTCCACCATCAAAATGCCGGGCCTGATCAAAACGCGCAACGTCACGCTCAAGAAGGGCGTCTGTGTGAAGGACAACCGGTTCTGGGACTGGTTCCATCAGATCAAGATGAACACGATCAAGCGCGAGGCCGTCGTGATCTCACTGTTGGACGAAGAGGGGAAGCCCACGATGGTCTGGAAACTGATCAATGCCTTTCCTACGAAAATCACCGGCACAGACCTGAAATCCGACGGCAATGAAGTGGCCATCGAGACACTGGAAATCGCCCATGAGGGCCTGACGATAGAGAATGGATAAGGGACACCGATGACCTTTGAAGAGCTGAAAGAGGCCGTCGCCGCGGGCGAGATCGACACCGTTCTGACCTGCTTTCCCGACATGCAGGGCCGGCTGATGGGCAAGCGGTTCCACGCGGTGAATTTCGTGGAGACGTCGTTCAAGGAAACCCATTGCTGCAACTACCTGCTGGCCACGGATCTGGAAATGGCGACGCCCGATGGTTATGCCTCCAGCAGCTGGTCCCAGGGCTATGGCGATTACATCATGGCCCCGGATCTCGGAACGATCCGCGTGCTCCCCTGGCTTGAGGGGACGGCGATGGTACTCTGCGATATCCTCGACCACCACACCCATGCGCCCGTGCCCCACGCCCCGCGGCAGGTCCTGAAGGCGCAGATCGCCCGGCTGGAGGCCATGGGCCTGACGGCGATGATGGCGACCGAGCTGGAGTTCTTCCTCTTCGAGAAATCCTTTGACGAGATCCGCAAGGGCGGCTTTCGCGATCTGACCCCGATCTCGGGGTATAACGAGGATTACCATATCCTCCAGACCACAAAGGAAGAGGGCGTGATGCGCCCGATCCGCAACCAGCTCTACGGGGCGGGCCTGCCGATCGAGAACTCCAAGGGGGAGGCCGAGACCGGGCAGGAAGAGCTGAACATTCGTTACGCGGAGGCGCTGGCCTGCGCCGATCACCACACCATCGCCAAGAATGGCATCAAGGAGATCGCCTGGCAGCATGGTGTGGCGGCGAGCTTCCTGCCGAAATGGCACCACACGAAGGTGGGCTCGTCCTCCCATGTGCACCAGTCGCTCTGGCGCGATGGGGAGCCTGCGTTTTACGACGCGGACCGGCCCCTGGGCATGTCCGAGCTGATGGAACATTACATGGCCGGCGTGATCGCCTATGCGCCAGATTACACGGCCTTCCTCGCGCCCTACATCAACAGCTATAAACGGTTCGCCAAGGGGACGTTTGCCCCCACCAAGACCGTCTGGTCCGTGGACAACCGCACGGCGGGCTTCCGGCTCTGCGGCGACGGGACAAAGGGCGTGCGGGTCGAGTGCCGGATCGGCGGCTCGGATCTGAACCCCTATCTCGCCCAGGCCGCCATGCTCGCCGCCGGGATCAAGGGGATCGAAGACAAGATGCCCCTCGCCCCGGCCACCACCGGCGATGTCTATGACGCCGCCGACGCGCAAGACATCCCCCAGACCCTGCGCGCCGCGACCGAGACCCTGCGCGGCTCGGCCATGCTCCGCGCGGCCATGGGGGATGATGTGATCGACCACTACACCCGCGCCTGCGAATGGGAGCAGGAAGAGTTTGACCGCGTGGTCACCGACTGGGAAATCGCCCGCGGCTTTGAAAGGGCCTGATGATGATCCGCTGTATCTCTCCGATTGATGGTTCGGTCTATGCCGAGCGCGAGACCGTGAGCGCCGAGGCCGCCCGCGACGTCGTCTCTCGGGCGCGCGCCGCGCAGGCCGACTGGGCCGCCCGCCCCATGGCCGAGCGGATCGCGCTGGTACGTCAGGGCGTGGCCAATGTGGGCGCGATGAATGACGAGATCGTGCCGGAGCTTGCCCATCAGATGGGCCGCCCCATCCGCTATGGTGGCGAGTTCGGCGGGTTTGACGAGCGCGCGAGCTACATGGCCGAGATCGCCGAAGAGGCGCTGGCCGATATCGTTGTCGAGGACAGCGATGCCTTTCGTCGGGTGATCAAGCGCGTGCCGCACGGCGTCGTGCTGGTCGTGGCGCCGTGGAACTACCCCTATATGACCGCGATCAACACGGTGGCGCCTGCGCTTATCGCCGGGAATGCGGTGGTGTTGAAACATGCGAGCCAGACCCCGCTTGTGGGTGAGCGCATGGCGCAGGCCTTCCACGCGGCGGGCGTGCCGGAGGCGGTGTTCCAGAACGTATTTCTCGACCATCAAACCACCTCGGATCTGATCGCGGCGCGCAGCTTTGGCTTTGTGAACTTCACCGGCTCCGTCCCCGGCGGACAGGCGATGGAGCGCGCGGCGGCAGGGACATTTACCGGCGTCGGGCTGGAGCTCGGCGGCAAGGATCCGGGCTATGTCTGCGACGATGCGGATCTGGATGCCGCCGCCGAGACCCTGATCGACGGGGCGATGTTCAACTCGGGCCAGTGCTGCTGCGGGATCGAGCGGATCTATGTGGCCGAGGCCCTGTTTGACGCCTTTGTCGAGAAGGCCGTGGCGATTGTCTCGGGCTATAAGCTGGGCAATCCGCTGGACCCGGAGACGACGCTGGGCCCCATGGCCCATGCCCGCTTTGCCGAGACCGTGCGCGGTCAGGTGGTCGAGGCGGTGGCGGCCGGGGCCACGGCCCATATTCCGACCTTTGCCGAGGATGATGGCGGCGCCTATCTGACCCCGCAGATCCTGACCAATGTCACCCATGAGATGCGCGTGATGCGCGAGGAAAGCTTCGGCCCCGTGGTCGGGATCATGCCCGTCAAGGACGACGCCGAGGCGATTGCCATGATGAATGACAGCGATTTCGGCCTGACCGCCTCGGTCTGGACCAAGGATGCCGCCCGCGCCGAGGCCATCGCCGATCAGATCGAGACCGGGACCGTCTTCATGAACCGCGCCGATTATCTGGACCCGGGCCTGTGCTGGACCGGCTGCAAGGATACCGGGCGCGGCGGCGGCCTGTCGCTCATCGGTTACCACAACCTCACCCGACCGAAATCCTACCACTTGAAGAAGGCCTGACGCCCATGTCGCTCACTGCCAACTGGTCCTACCCCACCGCTGTCCGGTTCGGGGCGGGCCGTATTTCAGAGATTGCCGAGGCCTGCGCGGCGGCTGGCATCACCAAGCCGCTCCTGATCACCGATCGTGGCCTCGCGGAGATGGAGATCACCACCCGCACCCTCGACCTTTTGGAGGAAGCGGGGCTCGGGCGCGCGCTCTTTGCAGATGTGGATCCGAACCCCAACGAGAAGAACGCCGAGGCAGGTGTGCGCGCCTTCAAGGAGGGCGGCCATGACGGGGTCGTGGCCTTTGGCGGCGGATCCGGGCTCGATCTGGGCAAGCTCGTGGCGTTCTATGCAGGCCAGACCCGGCCCCTTTGGGATTTCGAGGATATCGGCGATTGGTGGACCCGCGCGGATCCCGACGCCATCGCGCCCATCGTGGCCGTGCCGACCACCGCTGGGACGGGCTCAGAGGTGGGGCGCGCCTCTGTCATCACCAATTCCGAAACCGAAGAGAAGAAGATCATCTTCCACCCGAAGTTCCTGCCTGCGCAGGTGATCTGCGATCCGGAGCTGACGGTCGGCATGCCGAAGATGATCACGGCGGGCACCGGGCTTGATGCCTTCGCCCATTGTGTCGAGGCCTATAGCTCGCCCCATTACCACCCCATGTCCCAGGGCATGGCGCTGGAGGGGATGCGGCTTGTGAAGGACTACCTGCCCCGCGCCTATGCGGATGGCACGGATCTCGAGGCGCGCGCCCATATGATGTCCGCGGCGGCCATGGGGGCGACGGCGTTTCAGAAAGGGCTGGGCGCGATCCACGCGCTGTCCCATCCCATCGGCGCGATCTACCACACCCATCACGGTACGACGAATGCGGTCTGCATGCCCGCGGTACTGCAGTTCAACCGCCCCGCGATTGAGGCGCGCTTCGACAGCGCGGCGGGCTATCTCGGCATCGCGGGCGGGTTTGAGGGGTTCTGCGCCTATGTGGATGAGCTCAATGCCAGTCTCGGCATTCCGACCCGCCTGAGCGGGCTTGGGGTGACCGATCTCGACATGGACCGGGTGGTAGCGGGCGCGCTGGCGGATCCAAGCACGGGTGGCAACCCGATCGAGATGACGGCGGAGAACACGCGCGCGCTGCTGACTCAGATCCTCTAGGGCATTTTGGGCGGAGGTTCGGTGGCGCGGCCTCTGGCCGCGCGCGACCCGCGCTGCCCCTCCCGTTCTTTGAAGATGAAGACCGCGCGCCCACATCCCTGCGGGCCGTGGCGGGCCAGGTCTGGCCCGCCTCTCCACCTGCGCGGAAGCATGCGGATGCGACAGAATATCTAATTCCGACAAAACTTGTCGGATTGACATTCCCTATCGTTTCACTCAAGTTTATTCTCAGTCAAGCCACCCGGGTCCAACAGGCCAGGGAAGCCCGACACAGATCGTTATGTGAGGACTTCCCAGATGTTTGCCGCCCCGAGACCCGTGCCGCCCCCAGACCCCGACGAATGCCCGGCCTTTGATCGCGCGGAAGCGTTCGATCTGATCGAAGGCATTGCCACGACCGAGGGCCTCCCCATGGAGTGGATGCTGGCCTATCGCCAAGCGCAACCGGAGCGGGACGAATGAGCGCCCAGGCCTCCCCAGGGCGCGCCGCGCAAACCGGTGGGGGCCCGCGATGAGCCGTCCCCAGCTACATATTCGCGGCGGCGCCCCGATCGGGCTGGTGGCCGATCTCGACCGCCCAGCGGCCACGGCCGTTTGCTATCTGCGGCTCTGGCGGGACGGTCCGGAGGCCCGTGCCCGGATCTGGAACGCGCTGGCCAGCGCGCTCGGCCAGGAAGACGGGCGCCAGGTTCTGTCGGCCTTCGAGGATCTCGTCACCCTGTGTGCGCGCCATGGGCGCCGCCCCCTGGCGTGCCATTCCGTGAATTGCCGCTGCCTTGGCGCCGATGAGGCCTGTTTCGCCCAGTTCATCACCACCGCCACCGAGGGCGACCGCGAGGATGCGATGCTGATCGCGATCCTCTTGGTGCGCCCCGATGTGGCCCCGCTCATCGCCGCGCTTGCGGCCGATTTCGGCCATGCGCTCAAGCGGATGCATCTCTGCGAGACGCCGGCCGACCCACGACGCCCCGCCGTCTCTCCGACACTTCACTAATCCAAAGGACACCAGACCAGTGAAACGCCAGGCCCTTCTTTCCACCACCCTCCTTCTCGGGCTTTCCGCCCCGGCCCTCGCCGTCGAAAAGGGAGATGTGGTCGCCCACTACGCCGATATCGCCGCCGCCAAATACGAAGACAGCCTCACCACGGCCCAGCGCCTGCTGGATGCGGTGAATACGCTGGTCGAGGCGCCCTCGGCCGAGGCGCTCGAAGACGCCAAAGCCGCCTGGATCGCCGCCCGCGTGCCCTATCAGCAGACCGAGGTCTACCGCTTCGGCAACGCGATCGTCGATGATTGGGAGGGCAAGGTGAATGCCTGGCCGCTCGATGAAGGTCTGATCGACTATGTGGATGCGGGCTATGGCGGCCCGACCGACGAGAACGAGCTCGCGGTGCTCAACGTGGTGGCGACCCCGATCTTCTCGGTCGCGGGCAGCGATGTGGATGCCACCGAGATCACGCCTGCCCTTCTGTCGGACACGCTCCACGAGGCGGACGGGGTCGAGGCCAATGTGGCCACCGGCTATCACGCCATCGAATTTCTTCTTTGGGGTCAGGACCTGAACGGTCACGGCCCCGGTGCAGGTGACCGTCCTTGGACGGATTACGCGGGGGGTGACACCTGCACAGGCGGGAACTGCGCCCGTCGCGCGGCCTATCTCCAAGCAGCAACGGCGTTGCTTGTCTCCGATCTCGAGTGGATGGCCGCGCAATGGCAGGAAGGCGGAGCAGCCCGCAACCAACTGATCGCAGACGAAACCGCCGCACTCTCGGCCATGCTGACCGGGATGGGCTCGCTCTCCTATGGGGAACAGGCGGGGGAGCGGATGCGCCTCGGGCTGATGCTGAACGACCCCGAGGAAGAGCATGACTGCTTCTCCGACAACACCCATAACAGCCACTATTATGACGGGCTGGGCGTGCAGAATGTCTATCTCGGCGCGTATGTGCGCGTGGATGGCTCTCTGGTGGATGGCCCGTCCCTGCAGGACCTGGTGGCCGTGGCGGATCCCGCGCTCGACGCGGAGATGAGCCAGAAGCTCTCGACCACGATGATGGCGCTGGCGCGGATCAAGACCGCCGCCGAAGCCGGGTTCAGCTATGACATGATGCTGGAGCAGGGCAATGCCGCGGGCGAAGCGCTTGTCATGGGCGGGGTGAACGGGCTGGTGGACCAGACCCGCTCCATCGAACGGGTGGTCGCAGCCCTCGGTGTCAGCTCGATCGCGTTCGAAGGCTCCGACAGCCTCGACAACCCCACCGCCGTCTTCGAGTAAGGCCGCCCGGGGCTTTCGCCCCGCAGCCCAATACGATCCGGGCCGCCCCGACAGGGGCGGTCTTTCCCACATCCGACCGCCCCATGCGCGTCCTCTTTGTCGATCCGGAGCCTATCTGATGCCACGTTTCGCACTGATCGCGACCGCGCTGCTCGGCTTGCCGTGCAGCGCCACCGGTCTCGAAACCGCCCCGATGCCAGCCCTTGCGGACCTGCATCTGACCCCCGCGCCCCGCAGCGCGGCGGAGACCGCGAGGATCGACGCCGTGCTCGCCCCACCAAGCCAGTTCGACACGCCGCACCGGTTCGAAGCCCTGCCCGGCGGCGCGGCGACCGTGCCGCACACGGATGGCGAGACCGCCTTCTCCCGGCCTTCGGCGAACATTGCCCATGAGGACCGGATGACCTTCCATCTGGGCGACGCGATGTTCGCCAAGCTCTGGGTCTCCTCCCCCTCTTCGACGCTCGCCTCGGATGGGCTTGGCCCGCTCTTTAATGCGCGCTCCTGCCAGCGCTGCCATGTGAATGACGGGCGCGGACATGCGCCGGATGGCCCGGAGGATGCGGCGACCTCCATGCTGCTGCGGCTCTCGATCCCGGCCAGCCCGAGCCCCCTGCCCCATGCCATCCCGGGCTTTCACGCGACCCTCCCCGATCCGAGCTATGGCGGTCAGCTTCAGGATCTCGGCACGGCGGGTCAGCCCGGGGAGTACCGTCTCGAGGTCACCTATACCGAGCACAACGTGACCCTGCCCGATGGGGAGATCGTGGAGCTGCGCCGCCCGAGCTACGCCCTCGCGGACCTGCGCTATGGCTCCCTGCACCCGGAGGCCATGGTCAGCCCGCGCGTGGCCCCGCAAATGATCGGGCTCGGCCTGCTTGAGGCGATCCCCGCCGCAGATATCCTCGCCGGAGCGGATCCGGAGGATGCGGATGGGGATGGCATTTCCGGCCGTCCCAACATCGTCTGGTCCAGCGAGTTCGACCAACCCATGCTGGGCCGCTTCGGCCTGAAGGCGGGCATGCCCACACTGCGGGAGCAAGTGGCCGACGCATTTTCCGGCGATATCGGCCTGTCCTCCCCGCTGCGCCCGGCGGCCTGGGGCGACTGCACCGAGGCGCAAACCGCCTGTCGCACCGCGCCCCATGGGGATCAGGATATCCGCGGCTTCGAGGTCGCAGAAGACGCTCTGGAGCTTGTGGTGTTCTACAGCCGCAATCTGGGCGTGCCCGCCCGCCCCCACGCAGGCGATGCTCAGGTCCTGCGCGGCAAGGCCGTGTTTCACGAGATCGGCTGCGCCAGTTGCCACCGCCCGAGCTTTGTCACCCATCGCCTGCCCAATCAGCCCGAACAGAGCTTTCAGCTGATCTGGCCCTATACGGACCTCCTCCTCCATGACATGGGGCCCGGGCTTGCCGACAACCGCCCCGAGGCCCGTGCGACAGGACGCGAATGGCGCACGCCACCGCTTTGGGGTATCGGTCTGACCCAGCAGGTCAGTGGGCACACCCAGTTCCTCCATGACGGGCGGGCGCGCAGCTTGCTGGAGGCGATCCTGTGGCATGGCGGCGAAGCGCAAGCCGCGCGCGATGCCGCCGCGTCCCTGCCCACCGAAGACCGCCACGCGCTCATCGCGTTTCTGGAGAGTTTATGACACAGCCCCTGTTTCTCGCCGCCCTGCTAGGAGCCAGTCTCGCCCTGACCGCACCTTCCGCGCTTTGGGCTCAAGCCACGCCAGCGGAGAAGATCGAGGATGTGTTGAGCGGGCATATCCTTCCGCGGGTGGAGGCGTTGGCCAATGCCGGTACGGCATTGGCGCAGACCGCCGAGGCACATTGCGCCCCCGAGGATCCGGCCCTGCGCCGCGCCTATGGCACGGCTTTTGATGCCTGGATCGCTGTCAGCCACTTGCGGTTTGGACCGTCCGAGACCGATCAGCGCGCCTTTGCGCTCGCGTTCTGGCCCGATCCACGGGGCACCGGGCCGCGTACGCTCGCGGGGCTTCTCGCGGAGGCTGACCCGATCCTCCAGAGCGCGGAGGATTACGCTCAGGTTTCCATCGCCGCGCGGGGGTTCTACGCCCTTGAGCTGCTGCTCTATGATCCCGCACTGATGACCGCAGGGACGCCCGAGGTCCATTGCCAACTCGTCCAGACGATCAGTGCCGATATCGCGCAGAACACGGGCGCCATGGCCGAGGACTGGCGCGGGCCCTATGCCGCGGCCTTCTCGGAGCCCAGCGCCGAGGGGATCTATCGCTCCGAGACCGAGATCCTGCAGGAAGGGTTCAAGGCGCTCTCCACCGGCCTCCAGTTCACGTCCGAGACGCGGCTTGGGCGGCCTCTGGGCACGTTCGAGCGCCCGCGCCCGACCCGGGCCGAAGCGCGCCGCTCCGGCCGGTCCGCGCAGCATGTGGCGCTGAGCCTGCAGGCGCTCGCGGATCTGGCCGATCGGTTGTCGCGCAGTGACCCGGCGCTCAACGCCGATCTCGCCGCCCATTTCGAGCGTAGCCTCGCGCGCCTCGCGGCACTGGAGGATCCCGTCTTTGCTGGCGTTGCGGACCCGTCCGGTCGCTTCCGGGTCGAGGCTCTGCAATACAGCATCGAGGAAATCCGCGCCCTTGTGAGCGGATCCCTCGGCCCGACACTGGGCGTCGCGGCGGGGTTCAACGCGCTGGATGGCGATTGATGACCCGGGCGGTTCCGGACCGGCGCGCCTTTCTCGGCGGACTTCTGGCGGCGGGTGCGATGCCCATGCCGAGCTGGGCGGATGCGGGCGCTCCGGCTTATCTGAGCGCGGCGGGTCGGCCCGATGGTCGGGCCGTGCTCTGCGGGCTGAGCGCCGAGCTCGAGATCCTCTTCGAGCTCCCCCTGCCCGCACGCGGCCATGCGGCGGCGGCACATCCCTCGCGGCCCGAGGCCGTGGCCTTTGCCCGGCGCCCCGGCACCTTCGCCATCGTCCTCGATTGCCGAACCGGCGCGGCTGCCGCCCGGTTGGAGGCGCCCGCGGGGCGGCATTTCTACGGGCATGGGGTGTTCTCTCGCTCGGGCGATTGGCTCTTCACAACAGAGAATGACTACGAGACCGGCACCGGCGCGGTCGGGGTCTGGGACGTGCAGGCGGGCTATCGCCGCGCGGGCAGCTTTGCCAGTGGCGGGGTCGGTCCCCATGACATCCGGCGCCTTCCGACAACGGAGACGCTGGTCGTGGCCAATGGCGGCATTGAGACCCATCCGGAGACCGGACGCACCAAGCTGAACCTACCCACTATGGCGCCGAACCTGGCCTATCTCCGCGACGGGGCGGTGATCGACACAGCGCGCCTGCCCCAGGACCTGCATATGAACTCGATCCGTCATCTGGCCGTGGCCGAGACCGGCACCGTCGCCTTTGGGATGCAGTGGCAAGGCGATGGCCTCAGCCCGGCGCTGGTCGGGCTTCACCGGGTGGGGCAGAAGATACGGCTCTGCGCGGCGCCACCGGACGCGCTGCGCGCGCTTCGGGGCTATATTGGCAGTGTCGCGGTGAGCCGGGCGGGCACGACGATCGCAGCCACATCCCCGCGCGGTGGGGTCATCCACCTCTATGACGCTGGCCAAGGCAGTCTGACCCGGGCGATCCCGCTGGAGGATGTCAGTGGCGTAGATCTGCACCGCGATGGCTTTGCGGTGACGGCAGGCACCGGTGCTCTGCGCAGCCTGTCGGCGGGTGCGAGCGGGTACGCCCGCTCAGTCCAGGGCCTCGCCTGGGACAATCATCTCGTAAGGGTGTGAGGGGGTCGGCGCGCGGCTTAGTGCGTCCAGACCGTGCGCCGGTTGGTGGCGAAGTTGTCGCCATAGCCGCCGGGCCGGATATTTGCCTTGCGCTTCTTGGGCTCGGTCACGGTGACCTCGATCCCCTTGTCCCGGGCGTAGTCCAGCGCGGCTTCCTTGGTGTCAAAGCGCAGCTTCACCTGGCTCTGCGTATCGTCGGAGCTTGTCCAGCCCATGAGGGGGTCGATCTCGCGCGCGCTGTCCGGCGCATGCTCCAGAACCCATCCCTTGGTCTTCGCCTGCCCCGAGGACATGGCGGTTTTGGCTGGCTGATAGATGCGCGCGCGCATGGGCGACCCTTTCCTTGCTTGGCCGCACTATTGCCAGAGGCCCGGGCCAATGCAAGCCAAACACCATGCGACGCACGGCCGCTCTGGCGCGTTGCGCGCTTCGTCAAACCGCTTTGGAGGGGGGATACAAGCGACTGCCGATCGACCTCGAGGGAGCGAGGGGTGGGGTGGGTGGTGCGAGACCGACCGACAGCCATTTGCTGCTTGCAGTAGAAAGGTAGGCGCTCCGTACACTCAATACAATTGAATTTTCGCCCCCGGGTTGAGGTGCGCGGTAAACCCTCGCGCAAGACTCACCTTCAATTGACTGATTTTTAAACAAAATTACCGAATTGCGGCATTATGGCCCAAGACCTTGGTCTTAGACGATTTTTTAGGGTGCAGGCCGCGCTGGGGCGATATTATTGACCGCAATCAAGAACTCAACCCTCAATCTTCGCATCCTGCAAAGATTTCTGACGCCCCTCCCCCTTGCAAGAGAACAAAAACAGATCACCTTAGGGGTCCAGAAAGGAATCGACCCATGGACCAGCCTGTTCTGAATGCCATCGCCGAAGACGTGCGCAGCCGCCCCAAACTGGAGGGCGGGCAGACCTTTCGCATGGAGACGAGCTTTGCGCCCGCAGGCGACCAGCCGACCGCGATTGTCGAGCTGAGCCAGGGCGTGCGCGACGGCGAGCGGGATCAGGTGCTGCTCGGGGCCACGGGCACGGGCAAGACCTTCACCATGGCCAAGGTGATCGAAGAGACCCAGCGCCCGGCGATCATCCTTGCCCCCAACAAGACACTGGCCGCGCAGCTCTATGGTGAGTTCAAGGGGTTCTTTCCGGACAATGCGGTCGAGTACTTCGTCAGTTACTACGACTATTACCAGCCCGAGGCCTATGTGGCGCGGTCGGACACCTATATCGAGAAGGAATCCCAGATCAACGAGCAGATCGACCGCATGCGCCACTCGGCGACGCGGGCGCTTCTGGAGCGGGATGACGTGATCATCGTGGCCTCGGTCTCCTGCATTTACGGTATCGGTTCCGTGGAGACCTATGGCGCGATGACCCAGGACCTGATCGCCGGGAACGAATACGACCAGCGCCAGATCATGGCGGACCTCGTGGCCCAGCAATACCGCCGCAACGATGCCGCCTTCCAGCGGGGGTCCTTCCGGGTACGGGGCGACAGTCTCGAGGTCTGGCCCGCGC
Source organism: Dinoroseobacter sp. S76 (assembly GCF_049801095.1). Taxonomy (NCBI): domain Bacteria; kingdom Pseudomonadati; phylum Pseudomonadota; class Alphaproteobacteria; order Rhodobacterales; family Roseobacteraceae; genus Dinoroseobacter; species Dinoroseobacter sp. S76. Next base: position 156,843 of record NZ_JBNAGH010000003.1, read on the forward strand.
ACCTTGAGGACAGGGCGCTGAAGTTTTCCTTCTTCGGGGAGGAGCTCGAAAGCATCACCGAGTTCGACCCGCTCACGGGGGAGAAGGCCGATACGGTGGACCGGATCCGGATCTACGCGAACTCCCACTACGTCACGCCCCGCCCGACCATGCAGCAGGCGATTGTCTCGATCAAAAAGGAGCTGCGAATCCGGCTCGACCAGCTCGTCGCGGAGGGCAAACTGCTGGAGGCGCAACGGCTGGAGCAGCGCACGAATTTCGACATCGAGATGCTGGAGGCCACGGGCGTCTGCAACGGGATCGAGAACTACTCGCGCTACCTCACGGGTCGCGCCCCGGGCGAGCCGCCCCCCACCCTCTTCGAATACATCCCCGACAACGCCATCGTCTTCGCCGATGAGAGCCATGTCTCGGTCCCGCAGATCGGCGGCATGTATAAGGGCGACTATCGACGCAAATTCACCCTCGCCGAGCACGGATTCCGCCTGCCTTCCTGCATGGACAACCGCCCGCTCAAGTTTGAGGAATGGGACGCCATGCGCCCGCAATCGGTCTTCGTCTCAGCCACCCCTGCCGCGTGGGAGCTGGAACAGACCGGCGGCATCTTCACCGAACAGGTGATCCGCCCCACGGGCCTGCTCGACCCGCAGGTCGAAATCCGCCCGGTCGAGATGCAGGTGGACGACCTGCTGGACGAGGTGCGCCGGGTCACGGCGGACGGGTTCCGGACGCTGGTCACCACCCTGACCAAACGCATGGCCGAGGACCTGACGGAGTACATGCACGAACAGGGGATCAAGGTCCGCTACATGCATTCCGACATCGACACGCTGGAGCGGATCGAGATCCTGCGCGACTTGCGGCTCGGGGCCTTCGACGTGCTGATCGGGATCAACCTCTTGCGCGAGGGGCTCGATATCCCGGAATGCGGGCTTGTCGCGATCCTCGATGCGGATAAGGAGGGCTTCCTGCGCTCTGAAACCTCGCTGGTGCAGACCATCGGCCGCGCTGCGCGGAATGCCGATGGCCGCGTGATCATGTATGCGGACCGGATCACCGGCTCCATGGAGCGGGCGCTGGCCGAGACCAACCGACGTCGCGCCAAGCAGATCGCCTATAACGAGGAACATGGCATCACCCCAGAGACGGTGAAGAAGAACGTCGAGGACGTGCTGGCCGGGCTCTACGAGGGCGACGTGGACATGAACCGCGTGACCGCGAAGATCGACAAACCGCTCCACGGCGGCAATCTCGAGGCGGTGCTGGACGGGCTGCGCACGGATATGCGCAAGGCCGCCGAGAACTTGGAGTTCGAAGAAGCCGCCCGCCTGCGGGATGAGATCAAACGGCTGGAGGCGGTCGATCTGGCCATCGCCGACGACCCGCTGGCGCGCCAGTCAGCCGTTGAGGCCGCCGTTGAAGAAAGCGCCAAAGCCTCGGGCCGGAGTACAGCCGGAAGGCCGGGGCAACGGGGTGGGAATGTGAAGCGGCGGAGGAAATAGGAGAACCAATGATAGTTGAGTTCACCGCGAAACACTGCCTCGAGGCGATAGCGAAGCCCCAAGTCGAAGCGTTCTCTAAGGAACCAGACAATGTAACCTTTTTCTTCGGCTCATTCCTGTGTCTAGACGCGTTTTTTGGCGTGCATTGGGCGGAATCCGGACGGAACGTCGAGAGCGACTATAGTACCGACTTGGCATACAGAGAGAGCTTTGCAGAAAAGCATCCAATTTTTCGCATTTTCAGAGATACAGCTACCTCAATGAAACACGGAAAACTAGTTAGGCCAAGTCGCAAGCAGCGAGTAGTGACAAGCGTGGAAAGCCTTTCGACAGCTACAAACATCTTGAGCGCAAACGGCGTTCTAGGCGCTGAAAGCGTTATAGCTGATCGCGAGATTTACATCTACTATGATCACAACGCGTTAACGAGTTTTGGTAGTCTGGTGGATAGTTGCGATTGGGTTTCGGCTTCTTTCTGCGCCAGAAAAGTTCTTTCAATTGCACAAAGCGCGTTGACGGGAGGCAATATTGCCCCTGCCCCGCTAAACACATGTCGAGGCTTATTTGGGCCTCAAGTCAAAACATGACACAGCGATCGAGCTATCCATAGACGGCTTTTCTAACGAAATGCGACAACAACGCTCGCACTCGTCCTTATGAGAAACGAGATTCTCACACTCTTTCTTCATTAGTCAAAGTCGATACCGCCTCACCTCTTAAGTCTCCAAATATCCCGGGGAGAGCGCGAGAGGGGCTGGCCCCTCTCGCCGGGGCGACGGGCGTAGCCCGGCGCAAAACCACCTCTCAGAAATCAAACAGCTCCATCAGGAAGCTCTCTTTCTTCTTCCGCCGGGGCGCGCGGCCTCCCGGGTAATCGTCGTCGAAATCCCGCGTCGGTTTCGGGGCGGAGGCGGGAACCGAGCGCTCGATGATCTTGTCCAGCTCGCCGCGATCCAGCCAGACGCCGCGGCAGCTCGGGCAGTAGTCGATCTCGACCCCGCTGCGGTCGGTCATCACAAGCTCGGTTCCGTCGATCGGGCATTTCATGGGCGTCTCTCCGTGTTGCTCCCCTTTCAGATGGGGATCAAACGGCAGGTCGCAAGTTCAGGTGAACATCCCCATGATCTCGGCGTAGAGCGCATCGACCTCCGCCACCGCCGCCCCCTTGCGCGCGGCCTCGGGCGCGCCGAGGCCCTGACCCAAGGTCTCGGCATAGACGATCCGGTTGGCGAGCTGCGCATCGGCGAGATCCGCGCTGGTCTCAGCCGCAGCCTCCGCCACCTCGGCCCCGAGCCGCGTCCCCGCCCGCGTCCGGTTCAGCACCAGAAGCGTCGGCTTGCCCACCCGGTCCGCCAGATCCAGCACGCCCTCGGTCGCCCAGAGATCCACATGGGAGGTCGCCACGGGCACCACCACCAGATCCGCCGCCCGGAGCGCCGGTTTCAGGTCGCTATCCACCTTGGGCGGCGTGTCGATGATCACCAGATCGCAGCTCTTGGCGAGCTTGCCGACCTCATACCCGACGCCCCAGGCGGAGGCGGTGGAGAACTCCATGTCGGGCTCCCCGTCCAGAAGCTCGAGCCGGGTCATGAACCAGCGCCCGAGCGAGCCCTGCGGATCGGTATCGATCACCGCCACGCTTTGCCCCGCGCGCAGACCGGCCACCGCCAGGTTGACCGCCAGCGTGGTCTTACCCGATCCCCCCTTTTGTTGAGCAATCGTTAAGATTTTACCGGTCATTCTGCCCCCCATGCGCTCTTGCGGTCACAACTTGCAGTGATTCTGGAGGGGCTGCACGCGAAATATGGGGGTGGGCTGGACAGATACCTCCAATTGTCGGGATTTTAGGCAAGAGATGATCCGACCGCTCCTGCGCCTTCTCTCACGAACCGGTCCCGCCGTGCTCTGCACGTCTGCGGCCCTGGCTGGCCCGTGGCCGCAGGAAGACGGACGCCTCTTTGTCTCCGCCGCCCAAGAAACTGCGGGAGAAGAGGAGGACTGGGTCGCCACGCTCTATGCGGAATACGGTCTGACCGAGAACCTGACCCTGGGCTTTGACGGCAGTGCCACGGCCTTTGTCGCCGAAGGCTATGTCTTTGCCCGGTATCCGGTGTTCCAAAACGACGGCCCCAACCGGTTTGCCATTCTGGGCGGGGTTGGAGCGTCGGGCAATCTGGTGCGCCCGCCCCGCCCCCTCTGGGTGATCGGCGCCAGTTGGGGGCGCGGGCTGGAATATCCCTTCGGCAATGGCTGGGCGAATGTGGACGCGAGCGCGCGGTTTCGCCACGAAGAAAGCTTCGGCAGCCGGCGGTTGATCAAGGTGGATGCCACCATCGGCTGGCAGCGCGAGAACAAGCATCTCGCCTATCTGCAACTGCAGACGTCCCAGGAATACGATCAGGACCCGATCGCCAAGCTGGTGCCGACCTATGTCTGGCACTTCTCGGACCTGTTTCAGGTGGAAACGGCCGTCACCATCCCGATCCTCGGCGACGAGGACACCAAGTTCAAGCTGGGCTTCTGGTCGCGTTTCTGAGCGTCAGTCGAACACCGCCGCCACATCATAGAGCACCGGCTCGAAACTCCGGCAAAGCGCACTGATCTGGCGATTGCGCGCCCGCATCTCTTCTGTGCGCAGCATAGCCTGAAAATCCTCGCGCCGGACCCATTGGCTGTAATTGGCGATGCGCGTCTGGGCGTCATTCACATGCAGGCCTGCCGAGATGAAGCCCGGCTGTTTCGAGATGAAGCTGCCATAGGCGTCGGTCAGCGCTTCAAGCAGGTCCTGACAGGTGCCGGGCGTGACCTCGAAGGTGGTCACGACGGTTTGCAGGTCGGTGGTTTTGGAAATCTGTGGCATGGCGGGGTCTCCTCCCCCGCCATCCTAGCACAGAATCTCGCCGGGCCAGCCCCTAGCGGATCACATGCACCGAGCAGGGCGCATGGCGCACCACGCGGCCCGCGGTAGACCCCAGGAAAAAGTCCTGGATCCCCGGCTTGTGCGAGGTCAGCACGATGCAATCAATGCCCTGCGCAATCGCATAGTCGACGAGCGTGGCTCCGGAATGGCCGGTGACGACCTTGACCTTGATGTCATCGGGCATGCCCAGCTCTGCCGCCAGCGCGGTCTCGTATTCCTTGACCTGCGCCTTGCCATGATCATCGGGCAGATACTGCGTGGCATAGCTCGGCAAAGCCTCCAGCACGTAGAGCGCGGTGATTTCCGCCCCTTCGGCACAGAGCGCGCGCGCCAAGGCCAAGGCATCGCGCCCGGTTTCCGCATGATCCACATCGACCGCGACTAAAACGTTCTTGTACATGGGATCGCTCCTTGTCTCATCCTCTGGCTTTCGAGACTGTTTTACCAAAGCTGACTCGCTCGCACCTTGATTGAAATCATCATCCGGAGATGCCGATGGCCGACAAGATCAACCCGATCCGCCCCACCGATGACGACGCGCGGCGCCTCGCGCGGGGACTGATCGCCGAGGCGCGCTTCGGGGCGCTCGGCACCGTGGATCCCGAAACCGGGGGTCCCATGGTGACCCGGGTTGCCGTGGGGACGGCGCCGGATGGGCGTCCCCTGACCCTGATCTCCGAGCTCTCGCTGCACACCAAGGCGCTGAGCGCGGATCCCCGGTGCTCGCTTCTGCTGGGGGAGCCGGGACCAAAGGGAGACCCGCTCACCCATCCCCGCATCACGCTGCAGATGCGCGCTGGCTTTGTGAAAAACGGGACGCCCGCATATGCCGCTCTGCGTGAGCACTACTTGACCACCCACCCCAAGGCGCAGCTCTATATCGATTTCACGGATTTCCATTTCGCGCTCTTCGAGGTGCAGAGTGCCGCGCTTAATGGCGGGTTCGGCAAGGCCTTTGCCCTGACACCCACGGATCTGGGCCTCAACCTAGATCCGGACTGACCGCTACCAGCCTTGGGTGCCGGGGCCGCCCTTGACCGTCCCGCGCAGGTTCGGCGTCACCCAGCCGCCATAAAACGCGCCGGGTTGTTCGGTGACCAGCAGATCACCGACGAAACAGGCCTCCATCCGCTCCGGGTAGAAGGCGACATAGTCCTTGATCGCCGCGAACAGCGCAGTGGGCGCGGCATAGGCCCAGGCCGCCTTGTGGCTGACCATACCGTTGACGCCCACATCGAAGTACTGCGCTGTCCCCTTCCACTCGCAAAAGGAACGCCCGGGCGCAGGCTGCAGTACTCCGGGTCGGATGTCTTCTGGCGGAAAGTAATAGGTCGGCGCGTGGTGGGTCTCCAGCACCCGCTGCCCCGCCAGCGTCTCGGCGACCACCGTGCCCGACAGGATCACACGCAGCCGAACGCCCACCGGCTCAAGAGCAGGCGGGCGCGGGTAGTCCTGAACGTTCTCAACCGGAAGGACAGTCATGGAAACAATCGCGATGGGAGGGTGCCGACACCAGTCAAGGTACCAGACACCCCCCTTCGAAACCAGTCTCGAGGCGCGGATTAGACCGGACGGTCAGCGCGCACGGTCACATGGACGGTGCCCTTGCACTCTTCGGGCCAGTTGAGCCGCACCTGATCCTTGTCCGGGCCATGGTTGAAGTTCATGGTCGGCATCGCATAGACGAGCTGCCCCGACGCGGTGGAGATATTGCCCTCGGCAATCACCCCGGTGACAAAGCGCGCGCGCCCCTCGAAGGGGAGGTACCCGTCGGTAGAGAGCACCCATTGCCGCGCTTCGGTGTTTTGCTCCAGCGGCAGGGTCACCGGGTTCACCGTGATGCGGTCAATCGCGTTATAGGCATTGGCATCGAAGGTCACGTTGCGCGTCCGGCTCACATCCAGCGGCGCGATGGAACTGTCGACCCCGTCCACCCGTTCGATCGTCCCGTTGATCGACTTGAACACATTGTCCGAGACACTGAGACCCTGGATGAAATGCCCGGCCCCATAGGGCTTGATCTGGATGAACCGGAACCACGCGCCCGCATCATTCACGGTGAAGATGTTGCCGGTGATGGTCAGCCCACCAAAGGACAGCTCGACGCCGAAATCCGGCTCCGCATCATGCTCGTTGGTCCATTCCAGCGTGCTGTTGTCCAGATAGTTGCCCGTGAAGGTGGTCTTCACGTTGAGATTGGTCAGAACCACACCCGCCGTGCGCGGACCGTCCGAAGTGCCATCCCCCTGGAACCAATGGTTCCCGGTAAAGATATGACCCGCGCCATGAACGACCATGAAATGCTTGAACCGCACCGCGCGATTGTCGCGGATCTTGGCGTCATTGGCGTTGATATTGATCCCGATCGATGCGCGCTCGGACACGTCCAGATCGATCTCCGGCGACAGGAACTGACAACGATCCACATGCAGGTTCTGACAGCCCACCCCGTGAGAGGTGATGCCGCGATCCTTGGGCTTGGTGAAATCGCATTCCTCGACCGCGAATACATCCCCATCGGGGGCCAGCAGAATGCCCGAGGCCTGCTCGTTCAGGCGCAGGTCGATATTCTGCAAGGTGAACTTCGCCAGCCGCGAGAAGCCGCTGAAATCCAGCGCATACTGGAACTTGCGGAAGGTGAAGGTCTGGGTGCCCTCAGCATCATAGAGAGGCTGGCTCAGGGTCACGCGCCCGGCCCCCACATTGACCTCGCGCACATAGACCTCGCGGCCCACGCCATTGCCTTCAACAAGGCTGCCGGGGGCGATCTGCGCCACATTCACAACCCCGCTCAGCTCGAACGGGTTCGACGCGGCATAGGTCGCGCGAGACGTCGCCACAACCGTATCCCAGGCGGAACTGGCCGAGCAGTTGAACTGCCCGTTCCGGATCACGCGACGAATGGTGAAGGTGTCCTGATTACCCACAGCCGCATGAATATCGATCGGCTCGGTAAGCTCGATGGAGCGCCCGCAGAGGTCCAGCGCGTCATGATCCGAGAAGTTCAGATAGCACTGCACGGCCTTCTTGAAGGCCAGAACCTCGTCCCCAAACGCATCGTAATAGGCGTTCAGATCAAAGTTCCGCGTAAGCGAGAGACGCTTGTCATCGGGCATGGTGACCGTGCCCTCGAAGCGTGTCTCGGCGGTCATGGTCACATGGCTCTCAAGCCGGTAGATCCCCTCGGGCACCAGCACACGCCGACCATTGGCCGCCGCATCTGCCGCGCGGAAGGCATCCGCGTCATCTGTGACCCCGTCGCCGCGCGCGCCATAATCCTTCACATCGACCCAATCCATCATCTTGCGGAGATAGACCGTGGTCACATCCTCGATCCGGATGTCGTCAATGCGGATCAGACCACCATTCGGGCCGGTGAAATCCACTCCGAAATGGCCGTAGATCGGCGTCGTGCCCCAGACCAGATCCACGCCCCCACGGCTGCCGCTGCCCACGATGGCGCTGATCTCGAAGACCTGACCATAGGCATCGATCGGCACCAGCGGCCCCTCCTCGACGATCCCGCCAACGCTGGAGCCACCGGCCCCCCCGGCCCAGGAACCGATCCGCGCGTTCGGCAGCGCGCCCGACAGAACCTTCACCCGCGCGGTGACACGCAGATAGCAACCGGGCAGGATTGGCGTCTCCCCCTTGTAGCGCACCCGCGTCAGATCGTTGAGCTTCTGGATCTCGAGGCAACCGCCAAAATCCGCATCCGCGGGAACAAGCGCCGCGTTGGAAGCCCCCTCCCAAGTTGCCGTCGCCGGTGTGCCATTGCCCTGGGACCAGACCTCGAGCCCATCCGCGAATTGCGGCGGCATCAGGTCCAATCCATCCGTGATCGCCTTGTTCATCCGAACCCCTTTCACATGGCAGACAGGCGCAACCGCCCAGCGCGCCCACGCGCCGGGATCATCAGGGCTGTGCTCTGTCGGAAAATTGCGCCGGATGAGACCGGCATTGCGCGCAGATTACGGGGGCGGTGTTAACGAGTTCGAAACCCTGCGCGCGCTTACGCCCGGCGCAACACCAGAGAGCCGAAGCCAGCCGAGATCAACAATCCGAGACCCAGCAAGGCCACGCCATCGGGCAGATCTCCGAAGAAAATCCACCCAAGCGCCGTGGCCGCGATGAGCTGGAAATAGACAAAGGGGGCGAGCTGTCCGGCCTCTGCGCGCTGGAAGGCGACGACCAGCAGCAGATTGCCCAGCATTGATCCCCCGGCGCTCCAGATCACCAAACCCGCCACGGGCGCGGTGAACTCCGGGATCGTTGCAAGCCCCAGCGGGGCCAGCAGAAGCGCTGCGATCACCAGTTGCGACAGAAGCAGCGCGGGCGACGAGGCCACCCCCGCCACCCAGCGGCTCGCCACCAGAAAGAGCCCGTAGAACACGCCTGCCGCCACGGCGAAGGCAAGCCCGGGCGTCATGCCAAAACCAGGCTTGACCACCAAAAGCACTCCGAGAAACCCGAACAAAAGCAAGACAGTACGCGCCGCACTCAACCGCTCGCCGAGCAGGAAACCGGACAGGAAATAGGACAGGATCGGCCCCACAAAGAACGCGCCAAACACATTGGCCAAGGGCTCCGTCCGCAGGGCCGACAGGATACACGCCACCCCGCCCGCGATCAGCGCGCCGCGCAGCCAGATCTTCGGATTGCGGTAGAGCCGCAGGTCCAGCGAGCGGGCCAGAAACGGCAAGACCATGAGCGCGCCAAGCGCGAACCGGCTCCATCCGACAAAGAAGGGCGACACCCCGGAGGCCACCAGAATCTTCCCCGCCGTATCCCCGAACGGGATCAGGCTCATGGCCAGAAGCATGATGGCGACAGTGCGTGCCATGGGGGTCTCCGATCTCTCTGCGCGGGGGGGCGTCCGGCGTGAACCTGCCTTAGGACACAAAGAGTTAACGCCGACAAGCGGACGTCATGTCGCTTGCCCGAACGGTCCGGTTGCGCTTTAGTTGCGCCATGACCGGACCGCACACGTCCCTGACACGACGCGGCTTGCTCGGTGGCCTCCTCGCCGCCGGGAGCACGCTCGCGCATCCCGCTCTTGGCCTCACCACATCACCCTACCCGGCCGCGCGTCCCGCCGGGCTCTGGCGGCGGAACCTTGCCGAGCTGGGTACCCTTGTCAGGCAGGCCCGACTTGGCGGCGAGACCAGCCTGACCGTGATCGACCTCGAAACCGGCCAACCGCTCGAGGGTTATGCGAGCACCACCGCCCTGCCGCCTGCCAGCGTCGCCAAGGCCGCCACTGCGCTCTACGCCCTCCGGGTGCTCGGCCCGTCCCACCGCTTTGCCACCCGGCTCATGGCCGACGGCCCGATCAGTAACGGGCGGCTCGACGGCGATCTCTATCTGCTCGGCGGCGGCGATCCGGTGCTCGACACCGCCGCTTTGGGCGCGCTCGCCGCGCAGCTCAAGACTGCCGGGATCACCGAGGTCACGGGCCACCTCCGCGTGGTGGACAGCGCCCTACCCACCATCCGCACCATCGATCCGGGCCAGCCCGACCATCTGGGCTACAGCCCCGCGATCTCGGGCCTCAACCTCAACTTCAACCGGGTCTACTTTGAGTGGCGCCGCCTCGGCAGCGAATACGCCGTGACCATGGACGCCCGCGCCGGGGATCTGCGCCCTCAGGTCCGCGTCTCGTCCATGTCGGTGCAGCCCCGGGACGTCCCGATCTACACCTATGAGCAGCGCGGCAGCGAAGATCACTGGACCGTCGCCCGCGGCGCGCTCGGGGTCGAAGGCGGGCGCTGGCTCCCGGTGCGCAACCCCGCGGGCTACGCCGCCGACGTGTTCCAAACCCTTGCAGGGGCCCAGGGCCTCCGCCTCAAGCTCGGCCCGACCAGCGCTAGCTTGCCCGAAGGCGCCCAAACCCTCGCCGAGCATCTCAGCCCGCCCCTGACCGACATCGCCCGGGGAATGCTGAAATACTCCACCAACCTCACGGCAGAATGCCTGGGCCTCGCCACCTCGCGCAGCCTCGGCGCGCGCCCGGACAGCCTCGTGGCCTCAGGCGCGCAAATGTCCGCCTGGCACCGCGCGCAACTGCCCACCAGCTCCGAGCTGGGCTTTGTGGACCATTCGGGCCTGGGCGCGCGCTCCCGGATCTCCAGCGCGGATATGGCGATGCTCCTGGCCACCCATGGCAGCGCCCCGGCCCTTGCCCCACACCTGAAGACCTACCTGACCCGCGACAGCCAAGGAAAAACCCTCGCTGTCCAACCGGCCGATGTGGTCGCCAAGACCGGTACGCTGAACTTCGTCTCCGGCCTCTCGGGCTACATCACCCCGCCTGCGGGCCGCCCCCTGGCCTTCGCGATCTTCTCCGCCGATCTCGACCGCCGCGCGCGCCTGACCCGCGCCGAGCGCGAGCGCCCCGATGGCGGCCGCGCCTGGGCCCGCCGCGCCCGCAAGCTGCAAAACGATCTCGTCCTCCGCTGGAGCCGATTGGCCAGCAGCTAGGCGTCCAGCTCCCCCCGCAGCCACGCAACCAACTGCTCCGCCTTGGGATGGAGATGCCGCGCCGTCCCGCGAAACACCGACAGCTCCGCCGGCCGCGCCACCTCCGCCTCACAGGGCCGGATCAGCTTGCCCTCGGCGATCATCCCTTCCGTGGTCCGCCGCCAGCCCAGCGCCACGCCCTGCCCCGAGACCGCCGCCTGCAAGGCCAGCGGATAGCTGTCAAAGGCGGTCAGCTTCGGGCGTCCCGGCATCTCCGCCCCAACCCGGCTGAACCAATCCTGCCAATCCATCCAATCCTGCGGCGCCACCCGATGCGCCAGCAGCGGAAATGCCAACAGATCGCGCGGCGCAAGCGGCAGCGCCCGCCCCGCCACAAGCTCAGGCGCGCACACCGGAAAGATCTCGTCAGACGCCGTGAACATCAGCCGCGCCGAGCCCGAAGGCCGCCCCGTCGTCTGCATCGCCACATCAAAGGTCTCCTGGCTCTCGGTCAGGGGCACCAGACTGCTTACCACCCGCAACTCCGTACCCGGATGACGCTCATGGAACCGCGACAGCCGCGGCATCAGCCAGTAAAACGCCTCGCAAAGTTGGCAATGGAGCACCAGTTCCCCGCCCCGCCGCTGCCCCTGCAAGATCGCAAGCTCCTCGGTGATCTCCGACAGCGCCCCACTCACCACCCGGCCCAGACGGGTCCCGGCCTCGGTCAGGAACACCGCCCGGTTGCGCCGCTCAAACAGAGGCACCCCGATCTCCCGCTCCAGGGCGGCGATCTGCTTGCTGATGGCGGTCTGGGTCATGCCCAACTCCGCCGCCGCCAGCGAAAAGCTCTCATGGCGCGCAGCCGCCTCAAAGGGTCTCAGTCGGGTCAGGGGCGGCAGGGACATGCGCGATTATCCATTCCATTTACTCATGCAAATTGGATCAGAAGTCCTTTTTCATATGTGAAGATACATGATTTCAATGCCATACCCAATGAAATCCCGGAGTCAGAGACCTTGGCCCCCATCCAGCCCAGCTACCAGACACGGCGCGCCGTGCTCGCCATCATCCTCTCCGTTGCGGCCTTGTCGCTCGGCGATGCACTGATCAAAGGCTCGGGCCTCACCCTGCCCCTCTGGCAAACGCTGATCCTGCGCTCGGCCCTCGTGGTGCCGCTCCTTCTCTTTCTCGCCCTGCGACGGCGCGCGCGTCCCCTGTCGAACCTGTGCTGGGTCGCGCTGCGCAGCCTCCTTCTGGTCCTCATGTGGCTCAGCTACTACGCGGCCCTGCCCCTGATGCCGCTCTCCCTGGCCGCCGCCGCCATCTATACAGGCCCGCTCTTCATCGTCGCGCTCTCGATGCTCGTGGCGCGGCGCTGGCCTCCGGGGCGCGTGATCCTCGCGATTGTCGCAGGATTTGCCGGGGTCCTGTTGATCATCCGCCCTGATGCATCGGGCTTTGCCCTCGGCACGCTGCTGCCCGTGCTCGCAGCCGCGCTCTACGCCTGCGCCATGGTACTCACAGCCGCCAAATGCCGCGAGGACGACCCGATCGCCCTGGTCCTCTCCCTGAATGTGAGCTTCATTCTCTGCGGCCTGGCCCTTGGCCTCTTTGCCGGGCGCGACGGGTCATTCCTGCTGGGCCCCTGGCAAGCCCTGACGCCGCAGCTTCTGGGCACCGTCGCGGTCCTCTCGGTGCTGATCCTCATCGGTAGCCTCGGCGCCGCCATCGCCTATCAGAACGGCCCCCCGGCCACGGTTGCGGCCTTCGATTACAGCTATCTGATCTTCAGCCTCGCCTGGGGCGTGGTCTTCTTCGCCGAATGGCCGAGCCCGTTGGGCCTGATCGGCATCGGCATCATCCTCGGCGCAGGCCTGCTTGCTCTGCCACGGCGGCAAAGCTGAGCGCGCGGCTCTCCTCAGCCCGCTTCCCCGAGGGGGGGTGTCGCCCCCTTGTTGCTCCGTGACACAGATCGACTGCGCACCCCCTCATAGGCGAAGAACCGAGCCCCCCAAGCACCCTTCTGCGCACTCGCCCAATCCAGCGCACGCCTCTGGACCGGGACGCCGTGATGACCTAAAACAAACGCATCCAAGGAGTGCCCTGCCAATGACCAAGTAAATCCCCGCGACACCGCCCAAGCGGCATTTGGATTTACTGCAGGAGTGCATCATGCAACCCATCATCTATGATGTGGCCGTCTCTCTGGACGGCTTTATTTCCGGTCCCGATGGGGACATTTCCCGGTTCGCGCAGACCGGACCCGTTGTCGAGGATTACGCGGCCCGGCTGGCGGGCTACGGCACCGCGATCATGGGGCGAAAGACCTATGAGTTTGGCTATGCCTATGGGCTGGCGGCCGGTCAGAATCCCTATCCGACTATGGAAACCCTCGTCTTCTCGCGCAGCCTGCGCGTCCCGGAGGGCAGCGCGATTTCCGTGATTGCAGAGGATTGGACCGCGCGTCTACGTGCCCTGAAGGCCCGTGCCACGAAACCGATCTATCTCTGCGGCGGTGGGGCGTTTGCGGGCTGGGCGCTGGATCAGGGCCTGATCGACCGTGTGATCCTGAAGCGCGCGCCCTGCTGCTACGGCGGCGGCGTGGCGCTCTTTGGCGCAACGCAACCGCGCGGTTTCAAGCGACTGAGCAGCAAGAGCTATGACAATGGCTACCTGCTGGAGAGCTTCGGTCTCGACTGACCAAACCAGCCGCTCGCCTGACGCAGTTCAGGCGGGCAGCCTCCCCGCCGGAGATCAGGCCCCGACCCCCGGCATACGCAGCAATTGCACCCCGTTGATCCGCCAATCGCCGCCATTGCGCACCATCTGATACTCCAGCAGGTGCAAACCACCCTGCCCGTCGCGGATCATCACCTTCTGGTAGAGCAGCCCACCCCGATCCTCGAGCTCGAGATACTGCACCTCCGCCGGGCGCCAGACCATCGGGTAGCCATTGCGCACCATCATCCCAAAGCGCTCGGAATTGCCGAACATGCCCTGAATGTTGGGCGAGGCATAGGTGAAGGCCTGAGCGAAATCATCCACGCGGAACGCGTCGATCTGGCTCTGGATCGTGTCGGTGATCCCCGCGCGCTCCTGAGCCGCGGCGGGCGCGCCACCGGCCAGAAACAGAGCAAGGACAACAGGGGCCAACAGGCCGGCAAGGATAGGTCGCATTGGGTCTCTCCCGGGGTCTGATCCCCGGGAAATCTAGCCCCCGGCCTTACGCGGTCAATTCCCCGGCCAGCGCCGCCTCGATCAGCGCCACGGTCTCGTCCACACCGTAAAGCGCAATGAACCCGCCAAAACGCGGCCCCTGGGACGCGCCCAGCAGCACCTCGTAAAGCGCCGTGAACCAGCCCCGCAGCGGATCGAACCGCTCGCGCCCGCAGGCGAAAACCTCCGATTGCAACGCCTCCGCATCAAGCCCACCCTCCCAGGCCTTGAGCCGGTCGCGCAGATCCTCCAGCGCCTCGCGCTCCAGATCCGTGGGGGCGCGATAGGATTTCGTGGGCTTCACGAAGTCATTGTAATAGCGCACCGCAAACCCCGCCGCCGCATCCAGATCCGGATGGGTCTCCGCCGAGGCCTCCGGCGCATAGCGCTGGATGAAGCCCCAGAGCGTGCCCTTATCCTCCGCCGAGGCCACGCTGGCGAGGTTCAAGAGCATCGCAAACGGCACATCGAGGTTCGAGGCCGGCACATCCGCGCCGTGGATATGGAACACCGGATTGTTCAGCTGAGCCTTGGGCTCCTGCCCCGGATAGCCGCGCAGCTGCTGGTGGTATTCATCCACCGCCTTCGGGATCACGTCGAAATAGAGCCGCTTGGCGGTCTTCGGCTTCTGGTACATGAAATACTGCAGGCTCTCGGGGGCGGCATAGGTCAGCCATTCCTCCATGGAGAGACCATTGCCCTTGGATTTCGAGATCTTCTGCCCCTGCTCGTCATTGAAGAGCTCATAAGACAAGCTCTCCGGCGGACGCTTGCCCAGCGCACGACAGATCTTGCTCGATTGCGTGACGCTGTCGATCAGGTCCTTGCCCGACATCTCGTAATCCACGCCAAGGGCGGCCCAGCGCATGGCCCAATCGGGCTTCCACTGCATCTTGACGTTGCCGCCCGTGACCGGGATCTCGACGCGCTCGCCATCGGGTTCCTCATAGACGATCGTGCCCTTGGCCACGTTCCGCTCCAGCGTCGGCACCTGCAGCACATGGCCGGTCTTGGGCGAGACCGGCAGGAAGCAGGAATAGGTCGCCTGACGATCCGCGCCCAGCGTGGGCAGCATGATCTTCTGGATATCGTCGAACCGCTCCAGCGCCGTCAGCAGCATCTCGTCGAACTTGCCCGAGGTGTAATACTCGGTCGCACTGGCAAACTCATATTCGAAGCCAAACCCGTCGAGAAACTCGCACAGCCGCGCATTGTTGTGCTGCGCGAACCCGGCATGGGTGCCGAACGGATCCCGCACCTTGGTCAGCGGCAGGTTCAGGTCCTGCGCCAGCTCCTCCTGCATGGGCACATTGCCGGGCACCTTGCGGAACCCGTCCATGTCATCCGAGAAACAGATCAGCTTTGTGGGGATGTCCGACAGCACCTCGAAGGCCCGGCGCACCATGGTCGTGCGCGCCACCTCGCCAAAGGTGCCGATATGGGGCAGACCGCTCGGCCCGTAGCCTGTCTGGAACAGCACATACCCCTTCTCCGGCGCGCCCTTGGCATAGCGTTTGAGCAGCCGCCGCGCCTCTTCGAACGGCCAGGCCTTGGAGGACATGGCAAGATCGCGGGTGTCAGAAGAAGAAGCGGACATGGGGTCAGGGTTCCTTGCTTGGCGGGCATTCCGGCGCCCGCATCCGCGCTGCCTATTGCGGGCAGGGCCTCGGGTCAATATCTAGCCCTTACGCACTGCGAAAGGACCCAGACAGATGACCGCGAACCCGCTTCTCAGCCCGCAAGACGCCCTTGTCGCGCTCATGGTCGCCGCTTCCGCCTCCAATGAGGATATCCAGACCTCGGAGCTTGTGAAGATCACCCAGATCATCAACCACCTGCCGATCTTCGCGGCTTTTGACGCGGATCGCACGCCCGTGCTGACCCGGCTGGTCTTTGACCTCTTCGAGGAGGAGGATGGCCTCGACGCGCTCTTTGGCCTTCTGCGCGATGCTCTGCCTGCGGAGCTGAACGAGACCGCTTATGCACTGGCCTGTGACGTGGCCGCCGCCGATGGGCAGCTGGACGAGCCCGAGCTGCGCTTTCTCGAGGAAATCCGCTTCGAGCTGAATATCGACCGGCTGAGCGCCGCCGCGATCGAGCGTGGGGCCAGCGCCCGGCACCGGACCCTCGACTGACACCGGGCCGCACGCGCCGACGCACGCAAACGCCAAAGACGGAACGAAATCCGACCTCGCTGGTTGATGCTTCAGAAAATGAAGCAAAGCAGCAAAGGAATGGACCATGGAATATGGCCTGATCGGACTTCTGATTTTGATCGCGGATATCTACGCGATCTACCGCGTGCTCACGAGCGCTGCCTCCACCGTTGAAAAGGTGATCTGGACCCTCGTCATCGTGCTTCTGCCGGTGCTTGGTTTCATCGCCTGGCTGGTCGCAGGGCCCAAGGGATCCGCATCCGCCCGGGTCTGACCCGTCGCCCCAAGGCCCCAGGCTTCCCGGAAAACGCCGCGCATGGTCGCGGCGTTTTTTTCTTTGTGGGCGTGGACCGGGTCGGCTCAGGGCCGCGACGCCCAATCGCCCGCGGCCCGGATCGCGGAGGAGGAGCTGTGATCCATCGGGATCGTCGCAAAGGCCCAGGCGGGCGTCTCGGACCGTCCCAGCCCATGCATCTGATCCCCGCGCAGCCGCGCATGGGCAAAGCATCGCGCCGCGGGCGAGTTGAGCGCCGCCATGCGCTGCCCGGGCCGCGCCAGCACGCCCACGGGCACCTGCGCAAAGATCGCCCGCCAGGTCTCCCACTGGTGAAACTGCGCCAGATTATCCGCGCCCATCAGCCAGACAAAGCGCAGCGCAGGCATCCGCGTCCGCAAGGCGGCCAGGGTCTCGGCGGTGTAGCGTGTGCCCAGATCCGCCTCGAGATCCGTGATCCGGACCGCAGGGTGATCCATCACACCCCGCGCCCGCGCCATACGCGCCTCCAGCGCCGCGGGAGCATCGGGCTTGAGAGGGTTGCCCGGGCTCACCAGCCACCAGACCTGATCCAGACCGAACCGCCGCAAGGCTTCGCGGGTGATATGTGCATGGCCCGCATGGGCCGGATCGAAGGATCCGCCCAGCAATCCCACGACCTGCCCCTGCCCGGCCCAGGGCTGTCCTGACCGCATCCGGCTCTCCTTTTGCCTCCGGCCTGTTAGCGGCCCGATCCCGGGGAAGTCAAATCAAGTGTCTGGACCGCACCGCAGGACAGCCTAAACTCGTCCCCATGAGATGGATAAGATCGGCTCTTGTCAGTGGCTTCATCGCCCTCGTCCTGAGCGCGCCCGCCATGGCCCAGGTCCAGAACGACCGCAACACGGCCCTGCGCAACGCGGTGGTCTCGCTGGGCCGTTGCACTGGCACGCTGATCACCCCGCGGGTGATCCTGACGGCCGCCCATTGCATCCCCGCCGCCCTGCGCGAAGAGCCTCCCGATGACCGGGCCCAGGATCGCTGTCTCGCCCTGCCCAACCAGCACTCGCTCGCGCAGTCGCCCCATGAGGACCCGTTCGAGTGGACCGCGTTCGAGGCCCGCGCCGCGCCCATGGCCCGCTTTGGCGCCGACAGCAAGGCGCGCCGGATCTCCATGCGCGCCGACGCCTATAGCCTGCCCCGTTGTGCTGACATGGCGCTTCTGCGCCTGGCCCATGACGTACCCGAGGCCGTGGCCCGCCCGATCCCCGTGCTCGTGCTCGCGCCCCACCGCCAGGTGCCGCCCCCCTGGCGCGACATGACCCTACGCCATGCGGGCTGGGGCACCCCCAAGGGCGTCTCGTTGAAGGGCTCCGTACGCCAGACCGGGCCCGTGCGCGGGTTCAGCAAAACCCGCTGCAACCTCGTCGCCCTCCCGCCCGTGCGCCCCAATGGCGAGCGGATCCTCACCGGCGATAGCGGCAGCCCCCTTCTGGCCAAAATCGACGGCCCGAACGGCCCCGAGGAACACGTGATCGCTGTGCTCTTTGCCAGCGGGATCCCCGACCGCGCTGCCTGCGGAGCGCAAAACCTGCGCGTCCCGCGCCGCCACGGCACCTACACGCCCACATGGCGCAAACGGGTGCCCATGACCGACTCCACGGATCTCGGCCTCTGGATCTCCCACCACGCGCCCAGCGCCGTGCGGATCTGGCCGGAACTGACCCGCCTGACGGAGCTCTCGGAGTAGCGCCAAAGCCCATCTGCAGCCGCTGACCGCCCCCCCAAACCCCCGCCGACTTGCTCAAATGACAATTTTGTGCAACTTTTAAGCGTTTTAACGAGTAATAGGAGACCCCGGTGAAACACCTAATTTTCGCTTTAACAGCCTGCCTGCTCTTGGCCGCAACGGCCGCATCGGCCGCCACCCGCCAACTCGAATTCACAGCTGGCCCCCTCGATAAGGACGGATCGACCCTGCCCTTCGGCCTCTCCCTCGGAGAGACTGTCACCGGCTCATTGACCTTTGACGATTCCGGGTTTTCCGGCGCGGGCGTCTACGATCTTCAGCCGATCGTGCAGTCCCTGAGCCTGACCACAGGCACGAAAACCTGGGACCTGGCGGACATGGACCCGAATGGGCAGCTTGACCGCATTCAAATCAACGATGCCAATCAAGTGCTCCAGTTCGGGTTCAATCTCGAAAGCACGGATGGCGAGCTCCGCTTATCTACAAACAACACCTTCGCTGTCGTAGGATCCTTGAGCTCCCAGTTCCTCTTCTGCAACGATTGCGTCCGCTTCGAAGAGGTCGCGACCACGGTCGTCCCCTTGCCCGCAAGCCTGCCCCTGGGCCTTCTGGCACTCGGCGGGCTCGGCTGGGTAACCCGCCGGCGCACGGGCGCCGCCTGACCTGCGCGCAAGCCGCAACACAGACCGGGCGCGAGGCGCAAGCCTCCGCCCTATCCCGGCACGGGCAACAGATCGACCGGATCCCCGATGGCGATCCGCCCTGCCACCAGCACCTCGGCCACCATGCCCCCATGGCCGCGCACCGCCGCGTAGCCGCCATGGCCAAAGGCCTCCTCCATTCGCGAGCAGGGCGCGCAGATCCCCTTGATCCGCAGCACCGCCGAGACCCCGATCCGCACCTCCCGATCCCTGAGCGAGAGCAGATTGAGACCCGAGACCACAAGGTTCCGGCGCAGGATCTCCGGCGGCACAGCCCCGCGCCCGAGATAGGCGCCGATCGCGGGCAGATGCTCCGCCTGGATCAAACTCACCGCGCGCTTTCCCGGTTTCGCGCGATCCCCGACAAGCCCCGCGGTCGTTACCTCGACCGCCTCGACCACCGCCATCTCGGCCCGCCGCGCCGGGCGCAGACCGATCCAGTCGAGCCGCCCTGCCTGCGCAGACCGCGCCATCATTTCGCGAAGCTCAGACATGCCCGCCTCCCCTCATGCTCTGGCACCCTGGACCGCTGGACCCCCGACCTGCAACATGGGCGCATCCCAACCGGGATGCAGCGGCCCAACCCTGCGGGCACGGCGCCCTTCATAACCGATGAACATCACCGCCCGACACTCGCCGAACACCTCTCGACCTTCTGAAAGACCTGCCCGTCAACCGCATAGGCCCGCGCGCGCACCGGAACGATCTCAAGATCCGTGATCCTGGCCCGCTCCGCCGTCTTTTCCACGGAGACCTGCAGAACAAGAGAGCGCGCAATGGCTTCATGCCCGAACCCCCAGAGCAGGCTGCCGAGCGAATAGGCGATCGGAACGGTACGATCCCCCTCCCGTGTCCGGTAGAGCTCGACCGGCTGCGCCACATGGGGGTGGTGGCACATGATCAGATCGGCGCCGAACTCGGCCAGGTCCTGCGCCGCCTCCTGCTGCGCGCGCCGCGGAAACATCTCGAACTCGTAGCCCCAATGGATGATCGCCACGATCAGATCACAGCCGGATTGCCTGGCCTCAGTGATTTGCTGCTTGAGCAAGCCCGTATCCGGCGCTTCGTGCTTGGAGGACAGGTTTGCGACCAGCACCTCCCGCGCACTGTTTTCAGGCAGGGAATGCCCGTTGGTCCCAAACGTACAAGATGCAAATCCGATCGTTATGCCGTTCCGCTCCAGCGTCTTGACGCGCACCGGATCCGCCCGCGCCTCATGGATCCCAACCTGCTGAATACCGCGCGCCTCAAGGACAGACAGCGTCGTCTCCACCCCTTCGGCGCCCATATCCAGGATGTGATTGTTGGCGAGATTCAACAGGTCGAACTGCCGCCCGCCAAAGCGGGTCAGCGCATCGAACTGCGCCTCGGAGGCACATTCCGTTGGTGGTCCGGCATCCCCGATCACCTCGTCCACCAAAGGCTGCGTTGTGACGGGCGACTCGTAATTGGCGATGGTGATATCGCTGGCGGACAGCAGGTCCGCGACCTCGGCATAGACCTCATCCGGCACCACATCGGCCCGGTGGCATCTCAGGATATCGCCGACAAAACTCAGAGCAACGGTTTGGGCTTCATCGGAACCGGCGGGGGATATCTGCGCCTGACCGGCCGTTATGAAGTCGGAAGTCTGCAACTCCGCCTCTGGCAGCCGAACGAGGTTCTTGCTCTTATGAACCCAGTAGAGGTTATCCAGGACGCCCATTTGCGTGATGTCGCTGGCGGATCCCTGTCTCGGGGTTTTCCAGAGCCCCAGCCGCTCCACCGCCCAAAGCAAAACAGGCACGACCGGCTTCAGCAGAGGGTTTGAAAACCGCAGCACCTCATAGGGCGTGTTCGGGATCAGCGACATATTGGCGTTTCTTCCTCACCCGGTTGATAAGGGCGGCTCTCGCGACCCCAGTTGCTCCGCATCACAGCATAGCGCCCGCCCGAGCGAAACACAGACGCGATCCCAAAGCCAGCGCATCGACAGCGCCCCCGGATCGACGCCGCGCGGCGACAGGAGGGGGCCAGCCGCGCGCGGGACCGGCCCCGTCCCCTTTTCGGGTATTCGCGGCTATGCGCATGTCGGCAAAGATACCGATCCGCGATGGAGACGCCCGGGCGGAAACGCAGCCGCATCCCCAGCAGGCGCGCTGCCATCACCCTCCATTGCCCCGCCCGCCGAGACTGGATAGAACCCGGGAAAACCGGAACCTTCAGGGCGGAGTGACCCATGGCAGCCTATCAATACGTCTACCACATGGATGGCGTCTCCAAGACCTATCCCGGCGGCAAGAAATGCTTCGAGAACATCCGTTTGTCCTTCCTGCCGGGGGTCAAGATCGGCGTCGTGGGCGTCAATGGCGCGGGTAAATCGACCCTGATGAAGATCATGGCCGGGCTCGACAAGGATTTCTCCGGCGAGGCCTGGGCAGCCGAAGGCGCCAAGGTCGGCTACCTGCCTCAGGAGCCGCAGCTCGACGAGAGCCTCACGGTCCGCGAGAACGTCATGCTCGGCGTGGCCGAGAAGAAGGCCATCCTCGACCGCTATAACGAGCTGGCCATGAACTACTCCGACGAGACCGCCGAGGAGATGGCCACGCTCCAGGACGAGATCGACGCCCAGAACCTCTGGGATCTCGACGCCCAGATCGACGTCTCCATGGAAGCCCTGCGCTGCCCTCCCGACGAGGCCATGCCCGAGAACCTGTCGGGCGGGGAACGCCGCCGCGTCGCGCTCTGCAAGCTCCTGCTCGAAGCGCCCGACATGCTGCTGCTGGACGAACCGACCAACCACCTCGACGCGGAAACCATCGCCTGGCTGCAAAAGCACCTGATCGACTACAAGGGCACCATCCTGATCGTCACCCACGACCGCTACTTCCTCGACGACATCACCGGCTGGATCCTCGAGCTCGACCGCGGCCGCGGCATCCCCTACGAGGGCAACTACTCCGCCTGGCTCGAACAGAAGGCCAAACGCCTCGAACGCGAAGCCAAGGAAGACAAGTCCCGCCAGAAAACCCTCGAGCGCGAGCTCGAATGGATCCGCGCCGGCGCCAAGGCCCGCCAGGCCAAGCAGAAAGCCCGGATCAACGCCTATGAAGAACTCGCCGGCCAGTCCGAGCGCGAGAAACTCAGCCGCGCCCAGATCATCATCCCCAACGGCCCCCGCCTCGGCCAGAAGGTGATCGAGATCGACGGCCTCTCCAAGGCCTATGGCGACAAGCTCCTGATCGAGGACCTCTCCTTCTCCCTCCCCCCCGGCGGCATCGTCGGCGTGATCGGCCCGAACGGCGCGGGCAAATCCACCCTCTTCCGCATGCTCACCGGCCAGGAAGAGCCCGATGGCGGCAGCCTCAGCTATGGTGACACGGTCGAGCTCTCCTATGTCGACCAGTCCCGCGACGCGCTCGACGCCGGCAAAACCGTCTGGGAGGAGATCTCCGATGGCGGTGAGATCATCCAGCTCGGCGACGCCCAGATGAACTCCCGCGCCTATTGCTCGGCCTTCAACTTCAAAGGCGGCGACCAGCAGAAAAAGGTCGGCCTCCTGTCGGGCGGCGAACGCAACCGCGTCCACATGGCGAAACTGCTGAAATCCGGCGGCAACGTGCTGCTCCTCGACGAGCCCACCAACGACCTCGACGTCGAAACCCTCCGCGCCCTCGAAGACGCGCTTGAGGATTTCGCCGGCTGCGCCGTGATCATCAGCCACGACCGCTTCTTCCTCGACCGCCTCTGCACGCATATCCTCGCCTTCGAAGGCGACGCCCATGTGGAATGGTTCGAGGGCAACTTCGAGGCCTATGAAGAGGACAAGGCCCGCAGACTTGGGCCGGATGCTTTGGAGCCCAAGCGAGTGAAGTATAAGAAGTTCACCCGTTAGGGGGAGCGTGTCGTAGGTCCGCTTAAGTGCGAGATGTAAGCGGCCTTGCGAGGCGGAACCATTTGCGGCGACGAACCGCAGTGCTTTGATTTGTTTAGATCGAAATACGTGCGCTATAATTAGCGCACAAGTTCAAGAGCAATGATCCGGGACTGAATGATATGAAGCTGTCACCGAAGGCTATCGATGTTTGGCGCGCCGGAGCAAATTGGCTCAGCTGGAAACCGGATTTTGAGTGTGGATCTGAGAACGAACTTCCCGTAC
Source organism: Dinoroseobacter sp. S76 (assembly GCF_049801095.1). Classification (NCBI taxonomy): domain Bacteria; kingdom Pseudomonadati; phylum Pseudomonadota; class Alphaproteobacteria; order Rhodobacterales; family Roseobacteraceae; genus Dinoroseobacter; species Dinoroseobacter sp. S76. The sequence goes on from NZ_JBNAGH010000003.1 coordinate 179,941, forward strand.
TGCTAGACGAAAGCAGATTTAGGAAATTCTGGAAAGAGTATAGTGTCTTACAAGGCGAAGAATCTTTAGCCAGAGAAAGAATTAGAGTTCATCTTGCCGGCTTCAAATCACAAAGCGATCCAGAAAAATACGCAGAGGACCTCAAAGAAGCTTTGAAACTACAAAAGAAGCATATGTCTTTCATTTCTAAACTTTCTGCATTTCGCGATCCTGAAAATTATATTGCTAGTGATTCTTTTAACCGAGAAGCATTGAAGCGCTTGGGCGTTCGTAAATGGAGCACTTACGAAGCTCTGTTGGATTTCGCACAGCGAGAAGCGCAAGGTGACATGTTGAGTGACCTACTTGAGCGAACACTCCCTGCAGAAAAGCCTTTCTCCGCTGGTTTCGAAAAAGCGTTCAGACTTCGAGTAGTTGACTGCTTTTTGATGCGAACCGGCGGGCGATAGGGGCAGCTAGTTAGCTTAATTCATAAGCTCGTCCCCTCGCTAGCGTTAAAGCTAACCACGCCCGCGCAGAGCGCGGGCAGCGCCCGACCCGCCCCCCAGGGCGGGCGCTTCGCTTCCCACCCTCGGGCCGGGCGCTGGCATAGGTTCGACCGTGCTACATGTGACATTCGCTTCCCTGGGGCTCCGCCCGTTCAAACCCCATACCGCCATCTGGATTTGTTTCGCGACCGTAGCAAAACCCAAATCTGGCCTGTTTTCTGCAAACCACTGGCAAAGGGCGTCATCGCGACGGTACCATCAAGCCAAGGCCACGAAGGAAACCCAACATGCGCAAAGAAGACATCCTGAAACACGTGCAGTATCTCCAAAACGCAGGAATGCCAGAGAAATACCTTGATGTTATTCACCACTTGGACGAACCGGAAACCTATAGCAACTCCCTCCGATACTTCGCCTCTGGAGGCGAGGTGGAAAAAGGTGGAACAAACGAACGCTACGCATCCCGGTTGGAGTATTTGGTCGACGGCCATAAAAAGGGGCGCACCGATTGGCAGACGATGGCGAAGAGAGCACGCGAGAAGTGGCGGGTATAGGGCTAACCTCAGTCGCATAACTCGCCGCCCCCACACGACACGAACGCAGCACCAAAAACCATCAGGCCTGCCCAGCTGACCCCGCCCCGACCCCGCCCCACGCGGCAGGATCACGTGAAACGTAGGGTTCGGACTGCGCTCCGCGCGTTCGCGCCTCAAACCGTCCCCCGGACGGTTTGCCGCTATGCGGACCGGCCCTCACCCCCGCGCGTGCGGACCTCGGAGCCTCCACTGGACGTTCCGCCAGCGATGGTGGACCGGCATGCGCTCCGCGCGTTCGCAGCTCAAAAGGTCCCCCGGACCTTTTGTCGGCCTTTGGCCGAACCGCTGCTCACTCCCCCGGCAACCTGACCCCGAGGGTTTCCTTGCGGCTGCGCGCAAAGCGTTCCTGTTTATAGACCTCCGCGATCCGCATCTGGGCATAGGTCGCCAGCAGCCGGTTGATCCGCGTCTGATATCCCGGGCCCATGGCGCGAAAGAACTGCGCGACGCTCGTATCGAGCCGCAGGGTGATCTTCTCCTTCTTCTCGTAGACCGGCACATCCGCTTCGAGCGTGTGCCACGCCTCCGGCACCAGCCGCTGGATCTCGCCGATCCAGTCATCATCCCGCGACAGACCATAGAGCGACAGGGTCAGCCGTTCCCGCGCGAGGCGCTGGGTCCGGGTTTCGCCCTTGGCATCGTGCCAGAGCGGATGGGGCGGCAGGTTGGGCATGGCGCGGGCTCCGGGCGGGGTGCGGGGGAAAGTCTGCAGCCGTCAAACTCGCCCAGATTGGTTAACACCTTCTGAGACCACCGCGCGCCCGTGCCCGACACTTGCCCGACACATGTCCGACAGGGGGCAGACGCCCCGCCGACAGGGGGTCAGACCCTTCGGGCACCCCTCTGCGCTGTGATGCGCGACGGCCAGCCCTTGCCCCTCCTGCAAAACCACGCCTAAATGTCCGCAACACCAACTCGGAGAAGAATCCATGAAGATCAAACCCTTCCTCGCCATCCTCCTCGCCGCGCCCTTCCTTCTGGCCGCCTGCAACACCGTCGAAGGCGTCGGCGAAGACCTCTCCGACGCAGGCGACGCCATCGCCGAAGCGGCCCAATAAACCTCACATCCACGTCACCGCAGCGACACAAACGGGCGCGGGCCGAGTGCCCGCCCCATATGGGGTCCATCACCAGGAAGGACCCTGATATGCCTCGACTTTCTCCTGTTCTGATCGGCGCGACCCTCGCCGTGGCGGCGCTGGCGCTCGCCAATCAAACCGGTCTGCCCCGCACGCTCGGGGCGCATCCCTTCTGGGCTACGCAGGTTCTCTGGATCGGCGCGCCGATCGGCCTCCTGCTAGCCCTCCTCGCCACCCTGCGCGGCCATGGCAGGCTTGGCCTGCTCGGCGGGATCGCCCTCTCCGCCGCGGCCTATGGCACTGCCACCTACGGACGGATCGCGTTCGCAGCCTCATATGCAGAGGACGCGCTTGCAGGGCAGCTTTGGTATTTCGGCTGGATCGCTTTGGCCACCGGTGCCGCGCTCGCCCTCGCCAGCCTCCCCGCGCAGATCTATTCCCGCCAGATCCAAACAACACACCGTCCCATTTCCAAAACCCGGGAAACTGCCCAAAAATAGGCCGCTGAAATGGCGGAATGCGCAGGAATTCACCTTGCCTTTTGTTCGGGACGGCCACACATGTCATGAGCGAACGAGGCGCACTCGACCCACTGTCTCCACTACCGGCTTCAGTTTCGACCTGCACGATCTGACGCCGAGGCTGCCGCAGATCCGCGGGCAGCGATCTTTAAGGAGACAAGCGGATGGCCACTGGCACCGTGAAATGGTTCAACGAAACGAAGGGCTACGGCTTTATCGCACCCGATGGGGCGAGCAAGGATGTGTTCGTGCATATCTCTGCGGTCGAGCGCGCCGGTCTGACCGGCCTGAAGGACAACCAGAAGGTGACCTTCGACATCGAAGCTGGCCGCGACGGCCGGGAGAGCGCAACGAACCTCGCTCTGGCGTAAGCCACCCCCCCAAGAGTTCCGGGCGCGCAGCGATGTCGCGCCCTTTTCTCCCAGCTTGCCCGGGTTTATATGCCTTGCATGTTTGCTGATCTGCTCAAACGTCTGACGACGCCCGCCGCCGACCCTTTTCCGGAACCGGATGCGCAACTGGCCATGGCCGCGCTGCTGGTACGGATCGCACGCTCGGATGGCGACTACGCCGAAGCAGAGATCGCGCGGATCGACAAGATCCTGGCCACCCGCCACAATCTGTCCCCGTTTGAGGCCGCCAAGATGCGCGGCGATGCCGAGGCGCTGGAGGCGCAGGCCCCCGACACGGTGCGCTTCACGCGCGCGATCAAGGATGGCGTGGTCTATGAGGAGCGGATCGAGGTGATCGAGGCGCTCTGGGGCGTGGTGCTGGCCGATGGCGTGCGCGACCCGGAAGAGAACTCTCTCCTGCGTCTGACGGCGAACCTGCTCGGCGTGAATGACCGGGACAGCGCTCTGGCCCGGCAACGGGTCGAGGCCCGCGGTTAGGCCGCCCCAGCATCGGCCAATCCCCGGCCCTGGACGAGATTTTGCCCGCGAAGACGGCATTCGCACCAAAATACATCGCTTTCCTATACGTCAGCGCTTTCGCCTGCTTGCATTCCGCCGCGTTCTTCGCCCTACTTTTGCAAATTGTATGAGAGGCGCGGCGTGACAGACACAACAGCCCCCGTGATCGAGATCCGGAACCTTCACAAGGCCTATGGCGCACTCGAAGTGCTCAAGGGCGTCAGTATCCGGGCGGAACGGGGGGATGTGGTATCACTGATCGGGTCCTCAGGCTCGGGCAAATCGACCTTGCTGCGCTGCTGCAACCTTCTGGAACATAGCCAACAGGGCGATATCCACTTTTGCGGGGAGCCGGTCAGCTGGGCTGGCACGGGCGGTGCGCGCCAGCCGGCGGACAAGAAACAGGTGATCCGCATCCGCACGAACCTGTCGATGGTGTTCCAGCAGTTCAACCTCTGGTCCCATATGACCATCCTGCAAAACGTGATGGAGGCGCCTGTGACCGTGCTCGGTCAGGACCCGGGCGAGGTCGAGGCCCGCGCGCGCATGCTGCTGGACAAGGTCGGGATCGGTGACAAATGCGAGGTCTATCCCGCACAGCTCTCCGGCGGCCAACAACAGCGCGCGGCGATTGCCCGGGGGCTGGCGATGGAGCCCAAGGCGCTCTTGTTCGATGAACCGACCTCGGCGCTGGATCCGGAGCTGGAACAGGAAGTCGTCAAGGTCATCAAAGATCTGGCCGTCGAGGGTCGGACCATGCTCATCGTGACCCATGACATGCGGCTCGCTGCGGATGTCTCGGATCATGTGGTGTTCCTGCACCAAGGTCTGATCGAGGAAGAGGGCCCGCCCGATGCCCTCTTCGGCGCGCCGAAATCCGCGCGGCTCAAGCAGTTCTTGAGCGCGACGGTCCCACACTAACCAACCTATAATAATCAACCACCTAGGGGAGACTTTAAATGAAACACCTGTTGCTTGGTTCCACTCTTCTCGCGTTCTCGGCGGGAGCTGCATTCGCGGCAGGCCATGGCACAACCATCCGCATGGGCACCGAAGGCGCCTATCCTCCGTATAACTTCATCAATGATGCGGGTGAGGTCGACGGGCTGGAGCGCGAAGTGGGCGATGAGGTTTGCGCCCGCGCCGAGCTGACATGCGAATGGGTCACCAATGACTGGGATTCCATCATCCCGAACCTCGTGTCCGGCAACTACGACACGATCATCGCGGGCATGTCGATCACGGCCGAGCGGGATGAGGTGATCGATTTCACCCAGAACTACGTGCCGCCCGTGCCCTCCGCCTATCTCAGCAGCTCCGCGGATCTGGATGTCTCCAGCGCGGTGATCGCAGCGCAGACCGGCACGATCCAGGCCGCCCATGTGGCGCAATCGGGCGCGACCCTGCTCGAGTTCGCCACGCCGGACGAAACCATTGCCGCCGTGCGCAATGGCGAGGTGGACGCTGTGCTCGCCGACAAGGACTTCCTGACGCCTTTCGCGGAGGAATCCGCAGAGTTGATGTTCATCGGCGACAACGTCTCCCTCGGCGGCGGCATAGGGATCGGCATCCGCGAGAGCGATCCGGAGCTCAAGGCCAAGCTCGACGCGGCGATCCAGTCCATGAAAGATGACGGATCCTTGAACAAACTGATCGAAAAGTGGCTGCCGGGCTCCGCCCTCTTCTGATTGGAAACAATCCAACCACATTCCGGGGCGCGACTTGACAGGTCGCGCCCTTTTTTGCTGCCTTGGTTAACAGGAGTACGATTTGAGGAGGGCTTTCATGAAGAAGCTTGTTTTAGGCTGCCTCTTTGCAGCCATGGCCACGACCGGCCACGCCGCCACATTCTCGGCAACCGGCGCATCAGCATCGAGCGAGTTCAACGGTTCATTCGATGCCGGCAACACAATCGATGGCTCAGGCCTGTCGACAGCGGGCGACCCCGCCGCAACCCATAGCGACTACGACCGAACCAACCATTGGACCACGGCGAGCGGCACGGATCCCGAGGATGCCTCCATCGAATGGAGCTTTGCCGGACCGTCTGATCTGGGCGGGATCTATATCTGGAACCACCGCTCCAACGTCATTGCCAATAATGATGGGTACGAGCCGGTGGTCTTCGACCTCACGCTTTTGAACGGCAACACCGTGATCGAAAGCTTTGACGATGTCGCGCTTATGCCCGACACGGACAAGTCCCAGGCCTTCACCTTCGACATGGTCGTCAGCAATGTGACCAGCGTCCTCTTCGAAGTCGAAAAAACTCAGAGCTCTACCAGTTTCACCGGTCTGGCCGAAGTCCTGTTTGACGACGCGCTGATCTCCGGCGCGACGCTCTTGACCAACACCACGCCGATGCCGATCCCCCTGCCCGCAGGCGGTTTGCTTCTGCTCAGCGGAGTGGCAGGGATCGCCGTCCTGCGGAGAAAACGCCGCTAGCAGCACGGGATTTGTTGTAATCCCGCCCAAGCTGGAACATCGTGAAGCTCGGGGCGCCGCATTTGGCGCCCCGGAACGCGCGGGGTTTGATGTTTTCCTACTGCACTGATCCGTCCACCCTTTCCGGACTGACCTGGCTGTCCTGCTACCTGACGACCGGGAAGCATATGGCCTTTTACACGAGCTTCGGCACGGTCCTGCTCTTGCTGGCGGTCACGGCGCCCGCTGCGTTGCTCTTTGGATTTGGCGGCGCCGTCGCGGCCCGCTCGACCGTCGCGCCCCTGCGCTGGTTCGGCAAGGGCTACACGGCGATGGTGCGGGGGATCCCCGACATCGCGTTCTTCCTCTTTGTGCCGATCGCATTGGATCAGGGCCTCGAATACCTGCGCCACCACGCGAAATGCCCCGACTGGACCGAGGCGATCCGGCAAGGCAATGACTTCGTGGTCTGCGCCGAGGCCAAGCTGCCGCTCTCGACCAGTGCGCAATGGGTGCATGAGGTCTATGGCTTCTCGCTGGCCGTGCTGGCCTTTGCGGTCGTGTTCGGCGCTTTTGCGGCCAATGTCCTTTTTGGCGCCATGCAGGCCGTGCCGCGCGCCCAGATGGAAACCGCCGAGGCCTATGGCATGACCCCGCGCCAGAGCTTCTGGCGCGTTATGGTCCCGCAGATGTGGCTCTTCGCCCTGCCCGGCCTGTCGAACCTCTGGCAGATCCTGGTGAAGGCGACACCGCTTCTGTTCCTGCTGGGGGTGGAGGATATCGTCTATTGGGCGCGCGAGCTTGGTGGCTCCAAAACCGCGCGCTTCACGGATTATCCCCACGGGGATTGGCGGCTCTACTACTTCCTCGGGTTGCTGGTCTTCTACCTGCTGCTCACCTCGATCTCAGAGCGGCTCTTTGGCCGTCTGATGCACAAGCTCAGCCACGGCCAAGCGACCATGGCCGGTGAGGCCCAGCGCAAGGCGGCCCCGGCATGAGTTGTTGGCAAACGATCCAGGACTACGCGTTCCGCTCCATCGGCTATGGCGAGCGTCTGCTGCCGCGCTCGGATTTCACCCTGTGCGAGCAGTTCACCCTGATCGGCTCCGGCCTGATCTGGAATATCTATTTCGGGGCCTGCGCCCTGGCGCTCGGCTTCTTTCTTGCGACGCTGGTGGCGCTCGGCAAGGCCTCCACCACGCCCTGGCTGCGCCGTCCGGCGGAGTGGTTCGTCTTTGTCTTCCGGGGCTCGCCGCTCTTCATCCAGTTCTTTCTGGCCTATTTCTTCTTCATCCAGCTGAAATCGGTGTCCGGCTTTTTCGATCCCTTCACCTCGGCCTGGGCCGGGGCGCTGGTGGTGCTCTTCTTCAACACCTCCGCCTATGCGGGCGAGATCTTCTATGGCGCCCTGCGATCCGTGCCCAAGGGCGATCTTGAGGCCGCGGATGCCTATGGGCTTGCGGGCTGGACCAAGTTCCGCCGGGTGACCTGGCCGACGATGCTGCGGCTCGCCTGGCCGTCCTATACCAACGAGGCGATCTTCCTCTTCCATGCCACGACGCTGGTCTTCTTTGCCGGCTTCCCCGCCTGGCAGCAGCGGGGCGACGCGCTCTATTACGCGAACTATTTCGCGACCAAGACCTTCAACCCGTTCATCCCCTATCCGATCGTGGCCTTCTACTTCATCCTGCTCACGCTTGCCGTGATTGCGGGCTTTGGCCTCGTGAATCGCCGTCTCAACCGGCATCTGGCCCCGCAAAGGCGCCCAAAACTGAAATATCGCCCACAGCTTATCCGTTAATCTTTCGACCATGCTTGCGGCACTAGGATTAATGCGACTAGGCTGACGCAGGGAAACACTAGGTCACGATGGATATCGGCATTCTGCAATGCGGTGAGCCTCCGGAGGAGGTGCTGTCTCGCCATGGCGGATACGAGACCCTTTACCCCGCTCTGCTTGACGGATTGGGGATGCGTTTCACGACTTATGATGTGGAGAATATGCGCTTCCCCGCCAGCCCTTCGGACCAGCAAGGCTGGCTGGTCTCGGGCTCTCGCCACGGCGCCTATGAGAGCCATGCTTTCATCCCCGAACTGGAGCGGTTCATCCGCGCGGCCTATGCGGCCCATATTCCGCTGGTCGGGATCTGCTTCGGGCATCAGATCATCGCCCAGGCCCTGGGTGGTCGGGTCGAGCCCTTTGCCGGGGGCTGGGCCGTAGGGCGGCAGGGCTACTACTCCGAAAGCCTCGGGACACTCTATCTCAATGCCTGGCACCGGGATCAGGTGGTCGAAGCCCCGCCCAGTGCGGAGACCTTCGTCTCCAGCGCCTTCTGCGCCCATGCAGGGCTGGTCTATGACACCCGCGCCTGGAGCGTGCAGGCCCATCCGGAATTCACGCCGGAGGTGCTGAGCACGCTGATCACCTCGCGCCGGGCGATCGACAATGTGCCCGCCAGCCAGCTTGACACGGCGGCGCTCCAAGTGGATCAACCGGTGGACAATGCAAAGATCGCCGACGCGATTGCCGCCTTCTTCCATTTGGACAGGACCCCGGATCATGGCCGAAACGCCGCTTGAGCGGATGCTCACCGCCGTCCCTGAGACGGCCCGGGACTATCTCGATGGCAGACGATTGGACGAGGTGGAATGCATCGTCTCGGATCTCGCCGGCGTGGCACGGGGCAAGGCGATGCCCGCGGGCAAATTCGCGCGGCAAATGTCCTTCTTCCTGCCAAACTCGATCTTCTTTCAGACCATCACCGGCAGCTGGGCCGAGGCCGCGCTGGACGGCTTCACCGAGCCGGATATGGTGCTGAAACCGGATCTGAGCACGGCCATGCCCGCCCCTTGGACGGCGGATTGGACCCTGCAGATTATCCACGACATCGAGGATCAGACCGGCGCGCCCATGCCCGTGGCCCCGCGCAATGTTCTGAAGCGTGTGATCGGGCTTTACGAGGCACGAGGCTGGACCCCGGTGGTCGCGCCGGAGATGGAGTTCTACCTCACCGCGCGCAACGTGGATCCGGCCATCGCGATCCAGCCGCCCATGGGCCGTACGGGCCGCCGAGCCGCTGCGCGGCAGGCCTATTCCATGTCCGCTGTGGATGAGTACGGGCCCGTCATCGACGATATCTACGACTTCGCCGAGGCTCAGGGGCTCGAGATCGATGGCATCACTCAGGAGGGCGGCGCGGGTCAGATCGAGATCAATCTGCGCCATGGCGATCCGCTGCGCCTCGCTGATGAGGTCTTCTACTTCAAACGCCTGATCCGCGAGGCCGCCCTGCGCCATGATTGTTTCGCGACTTTCATGGCCAAACCGATCCAGGATGAGCCGGGCTCGGCCATGCATATCCACCACTCGGTCATCGACAGCGCGACAGGCACGAACATCTTCACCGCCGAAGACGGCTCCGAGACCCCGGCCTTTCAACATTTCATCGCCGGGCTGCAGCAGCATCTGGCGAGCGTCGTGCCGCTTTATGCGCCCTACGTGAACAGTTATCGCCGCTATGTCCCGGACAATGCAGCGCCGATCAACCTGGAATGGGCGCGGGACAACCGGACCGCTGGGCTGCGCGTGCCCGTGGCCTCGCCCGCCGCGCGGCGGGTCGAGAACCGGCTGGCAGGCATGGATTGCAACCCCTATCTTGGCATCGCCGCGTCCCTGGCTTGCGGATATCTCGGCCTCGTGGCCCAAGCGATCCCAAAGCCGCAATATATCGGCGACGCCTATTCCGGGGCCGACGATCTGCCCCCCGAACTGGGGGCCGCGCTCGACCTTTTTGCGGAAGCCGGCGAGCTGCGCGAGGTGCTCGGGCCCGAGTTCTGTCGCGTCTATGAGATCGTCAAACGCCATGAATATGGCGAGTTCCTGCAAGTCATCTCACCATGGGAGCGGGAGCATCTGCTTCTGAACGTCTGAGGTGAACCTGCTCGACGTCAATGACGCCGCCGGAACCCACCCGCGGAGCTACTACGCGCAGACCAGCCCGGCCCTTGCGCCCTTTCCCGTGGCGCAGGGCAGCATTCATACGGATGTCTGCGTGGTCGGCGGTGGTTATACCGGGCTCTCGGCGGCGCTGCATCTGGCGCGGCGGGGATATGATGTGCTGGTGCTCGAAGCGCAGCGCATCGGCTTTGGCGCATCGGGGCGCAATGGCGGGCAAGTGGGCTCTGGTCAAAGGCTGGATCAAGACGTGCTCGAGACCCGCTACGGGTCGGAGCGTGCCCGGCTCCTCTGGGACAGCGCCCGGGAAGCCCGCGCGCTCGTGGATGAGCTCGTGGCCGAGGGCCTGGAATGCGACCTGAAACCCGGGGTGATCTATGCCAGCGAGCGGACCGGCGACGCCGCCTCCTTCGCGGAGACGGCCGCGCATCTCGCCGCCCAGTACGACTACCAGACCACGCCTCTGGATCAGGAGGCGCTACGCGCGCTGGTGAAAAGTCCCGCCTATCGCTGCGGCGTGCTCGATCCGGGCGCCGCGCATCTGAACCCGTTCAAGCTGGTGCTTGGGCTCGCGCGAGCGGCCCATGAGGCGGGCGCGCAGATCTGCGAAGGCAGCCGCGTGACCGCGATCGCAGATGCGGGCGCCCATGTGCAGATCACCACGGCAGAGGGGAGCATCACCGCCGAGCAGGTGGTTCTTGCCGGGAATGGGTATCTTGGCGAGCTGGAGCCCAGAACCGCCGCCCATGTCATGCCGATCAACTCCTACATGATCGCCACCGCCCCGCTGGGCGATCTGGCCGACGCGCTCCTTCCTCAGGATCACGCGGTGGCCGATAGCCGCTTTGTCGTGAACTATTTCCGCCTGTCCCCGGATCGACGGCTGCTTTTCGGCGGCGGAGAGAGCTATCGCTACCGCTTCCCCAGGGACATCGCTGCGAAGGTGCGCCGGCCTCTGGCTCAGATTTTTCCGCAGCTTGGGGATGTGGAAATCGACTATTCTTGGGGCGGTACGCTGGGCCTCACACGCTCCCGCCTGCCCTTTGCGGCGCGCCCGAGCGCGCGCGTGCTGAGCGCGGGCGGGTATTCCGGGCATGGGGTTGCCCTGTCCCTCTGGCTCGGACGGGCCATGGCCCAAGCGATCGATGGAGACCCCGAGCGGTTCGACCGGTTTGCCGAGCTCCCGGCGAAGGCGTTCCCGGGCGGGCCCGCCTTGCGCGGCCCTCTCCTGATGGGGGCGATGAGTGCAGCGGCCCTCGGGGACCGCCTGCCGTTCTAGAGCAGGCTGCGCGGGGGAAATCCTCCCGCCCGGTTCAGCTCAGGCCAGAGAGCTTTTTCTGCAGATCCGCCAGCTGCCGCTTTATATCGTCGATGTCCGAGCTTTCTTCGCTCGGCGCCTCTTCTCCATCGGCTGCGGGCATGGTGCTGGAGGTTTTCCAGCCGCCCATCATCGTCTCGAGAAAGGCGCGTTGCTGCTTCTGCATCTGATCAAACCCGGGCACGGCGGCCATGGGATTGGGCATTCCCCCAAGGTTGTTGATCATCTTCTCCTGGCTGTCGCGCAGCATTTCGAAAGAGGCGGCCAGGAATTGCGGCACCACGGATGTGGACTGTCCCGCATAGCTGCGCACCAGATCCGTGAGCACGGAGATCGGCAAGACATTCTCGCCGCGGCTCTCATGTTCCGCAATGATTTGAAGAAGGTACTGACGGGTCAGGTTGTCGCCGCTCTTGAGGTCGACAATCTGGACCTCGCGGCCATCCCGAATGAACCGCGCGATATCTTCCAATGTGACGTAGTCGCTCGTCTCAGTGTTATAGAGACGGCGGCTCGCGTAACGCTTGATCAGCAGCGGCTTCTCAGTTTCTGCCACAAGACCCCTCCTTCTTTTGGCGGTGCAGCGAAGCTTAGGGCAGCGCTGCAGAAAAAGAAAGAGGGGCTGAGCCAATCACGGGGCGTGCTGGTGAACGCGCCCCGAATTCGGAAACAATCGTCCGATTACTTGGTCTTCCGGCGCGTGGCCGGCTTTTTCTTGGGAGCCGGAGCGGGCGTGCTGACTGCAGAGGCGAACTCCTCCTGCATGTCCTTGGTCGCGCCCATCATCAGCTCAACCGTCTCCATCTGCACCTTCTTGGCGATCTCGGCATAGGCCGACATCATCTCGGCAGACATTTCCGCCTGGGCCGCAGCGAACTCGCTCATGGCTTTGGTGTAGTCGGCCGGATCCGCCTTGGTGGTGGTCACGTCGCCCATCTTGCTAAGCGTATCCTTGGCCCACTGGGCAGAAACCTCATTGGCGCGCTCGGCAGCTTCCAGTGCCACTTGAGACATCTTGTCGGCCAGCTCGGCGGAGTTCTTGAAGGCGCCGGTCATGGCGCTGTTGTCCATTTTGTATGCCGACAGCATGTCCGTGATGTACTTGGTGAAATCGTCGTTCTTGACCATATTCTTTTCCTCAGCTGTGTCCCGGTAGACCCTAACAGATCGCGCAAGGACTGTACGGAAAGGCGGTGGGATCCTCCAACAGGTTTCTTCTGCAGTGCAGCGTTATGCCCCAGCCCCTATGAAAAAAAGAGGTGAGCCTTGCGGCCCACCCCTTCTAACGGAACACCTGATTGGGAGGAGGAAGGTGTTCTGTTACTGGCGCTTACTTTGCAGCAGCGACTTTCTTGGCTGCGGAAGTAGCTTCAGCAGTTGCTTTCTTGACAGCGGCGGTGGTCTCTTCCTGGACTTCCTTGCCAGCGGCCAGCATCAGCTCGACGGTTTCCATCTGAACTTTCTTGGCAACTTCAGCGAAGGCAGCCATGTTCTCGGACGCCATTTCGGCCTGTGCGGAGGCGAAATCGGTCATTGCTTTGGTGTAGTCGGTCGGCTCGGTCTTGGCGGCGGTGACGTCGCCCAGCTTCGAGATGGTTTCTTTGGTCCACTTGGTGGAGATCTCGGTCGACTTGTCAGCAGCTTCCAGAGCCACTTTGGACAGCTTTTCGCTCAGAGCAGCGGAGTTCTTGAAGGCGTCCGTCATGGCGGATGTGTCCATCGGGAACGAAGCCATCAGGTCGGACATGTATTTGGTGAAATCTTCAGCTTTAGCCATTGTTTCTCTCCTCGGCGCTTCCACCCGACCGCCGGGTGTCTTCTGCGTCTGGACAAATATATACGTGCTGCACCGCAGCAAATCAAGTCCTGATTGCTGCGGTGCAGTATTTTTTAAATTGCGAATAATCAGTCGGTTGGCGTGGAAACCACGTAGTTTCCCGGCGCCGCAGCAAGAACAGGGTGAGTCGCATCGCCAGGCTCACGCGCCGGGATCTGGGCCCCGGAGCGCCGCTTGAGCCAGTCCGACCAGCGCGGCCACCAGGAACCCTCGTGGAACTCGGCCTCGGCCAGCCAGGCCTCATCCTCACCCATCGGGCCGTCATTCGTGTAATGCCCGTATTTCATCTTGCTCGGCGGGTTCACGATCCCGGCGATATGGCCCGACTCTGAAACCACGAAGGTCTTGTCGCGGCTGCCGAACTGCTTGAACCCGGCATAGGCCCCTTTCCAATGGGCGATATGATCGGTCTCGCAGGCAATCGCATAGGCCGGGGTCTTCACATCGCTGAGCGAGAGCGTCTCGCCACACAGCTCAAACTCGCCCTTCGCCAGCTTGTTGCCCTGACACAGGTCGCGCAGATACTGCACCACCATCTTGCCCGGCAGATTGGTGCTGTCGCCATTCCAATGGAGCAGGTCAAAGGCCGGCGGGGCCTCCCCCATCATGTAGCTGCGGATCGCAGGGCCATAGACCAGATCATTTGCCCGCAGGTAGGAGAAGGTCCGCGACATGAAGAAGGAATGCAGGAAGCCCTTATTGGCCACCTCGCGCTCGATCCCGTCCACGAAGTCATCATCGAGGAACACGGCCATCTCGCCCGCATCCTCGAAATCCGTCAGCGTGGTAAAGAAGGTCGCTGAACGCACCGACTTGTCCCCGCGCTTGTTCATCAGCGCCAGCACCGAGGTCAGGGTCGTCCCGGCGATGCAGTAGCCCACCGCGTTGACCTGCTTCTCGCCGGTGATCTTCTTCACCTCTTCGATCGCCGTCAGGTAGCCTTCTTCCACATAGGTATCGAGGCTCACATCCGCGTAGCGGTCATCCGGGTTCACCCAGCTCACCACGAAGAGGGTATAGCCCTGCTCCACGATCCATTTGATCAAGGAGTTCTTTGGCTTCAGATCGAGGATGTAGAATTTGTTGATCCAGGGCGGGAAAAGGATCAGCGGCGTCTTGCAGACCGTCTCCGTTTTGGGCGCGTATTGGATCAGTTCGAACATACGATTGCGAAAGACAACCGACCCTTCGGTGGTCGCCAGATCCTGGCCCACATGGAAAGCCTCCGGATCCGACAGGGTCACCAGATGTTCGCCGTGATTGGACTCAATGTCGCGGACCAGGTTCTCCATCCCGCGCACGAGGGACTCGCCATTGGTCTCCACCGCCTTTTCCAAGGCGTCCGGATTGGTCGACAGGAAGTTCGCGGGTGAGAAGAGATCGACGATCTGCTTGGAGAAGAACTCCACCCGTTTCTTGTCATTCGGCTCCAGGTGATCGAGGTCGGAAACCGCCTTCTCAATGCTTTCGGCAGAAATCAGATATTGTTGTTTTACAAAGTTAAAATAGGGATGTGTGTCCCAGAGGGGATTCTTGAACCGGCGATCCCCCGTATGCTCGTCATGGGGGGCGGCAAGCTTGCCCTGGGCCAGCATCTGCTGGGCCTCCACCACATGTTTGAGCGTCTTGCCCCAATACTGAACCTGATGCTCCATCAGCTTGGCGGGGTTGTTGAGAACCTCCGACACATAGGCCGATGCCGCCTTCATATAGACGTCTGTTCCAGGCCCCTGAAGCCCCGTATCGTGGGACTCGCGCTGCGAAATGGCTCGGACCAATCGTTGCGCAAGATCTTCCATTTTCGCAACATTCGCATTCAATTTCTCTAAGTTTTCACCCATTTCTTCGCCTGCGACGCTGCGCTCCTTCGACTCGGTTGTCATACCACCACTTTCCCCGTATGTTCCGCGACCTGAGACTATCGTCGCCTGCACGGGGGGGCAAAGCGACGAATTGATCCGGTCGACCGGGAGTGAAGGAGACGTCGTGAAGTACCTCGTGACATACGATCTGATGGAAAGTGCGCGGAATACGAATGAGTGGCTGGGGGCGACCGCTCGTGCAATGGCCTCTTATCCGGCCACCGGAATGATCCCAAATCCGTTCTTCAAAGTGATGGCTGGCTGGGGTGAAGTGACCGAACGGACCTTCGCCCGGATGGTCGCAAAGCCCGATTGGGGCATCCGCTCCGTGGTGGCAGAAGACGGGCGTGATCACCTGGTCGAGACCGAGATCGTGGTCCCGCGCCCTTTCGGAGATCTCATTCGTTTCAACGTGTTAGGTCGTCCGAAGAAGCGTCGCAAGGTGCTGCTCGTGGCGCCCATGTCGGGCCACTACGCGACGTTGCTGCGCTCCACCGTGTTGAGCCTGCTGCCGGACTGCGAAGTCTATATCACCGACTGGCACAATGCCCGTGACATCCCGGTCTCCCAGGGCAAGTTCGACGTGGAGGATTATACCCTCTACCTCGTCGACTTCATGAAGGAGATGGGCCCCGACACCCATGTGATCGCGGTCTGTCAGCCTGCCCCGCTGACCCTTGCAGCCACTGCATACCTGGCAGGCGAAGAGCCGGACGCTCAGCCCCGCTCCCTCACTCTGATCGGGGGTCCGATCGACCCGGACGCCACCCCGACGGAAGTGACCGATTTCGGCAACCGCGTGACCATGGGCCAGCTCGAGCACACCATGATCCAGCGCGTGGGCTTCAAATATGCAGGCGTCGGGCGCCTCGTTTACCCGGGCCTGCTGCAGCTTGCGTCCTTCATGTCCATGAACGCCGAGCGCCACTCCAAAGCCTTCACCGATCAGGTGGTCCGCGTGGCCAAGGGCGAAGCGACAGACCACGACGCCCATAACCGCTTCTACGACGAGTATCTCGCGGTCATGGATATGACGGCGGAGTTCTACCTCTCGACCGTGGAGCGGATCTTCAAGAACCGCGAGATCGCCAAGAATATCTTCACCGTGAACGGGGTGCAGGTGGATCTGGGCAAGATCACAACCGTCGCCGTGAAAACGGTCGAAGGCATGGATGACGACATCTCGGCCCCGGGCCAGTGCGTCGCCGCGCTCGACCTCTGCACCGGTCTGCCGCAGTCGAAAAAGGCGAGCCATCTGGAGCCCGGCGCCGGTCACTATGGCATCTTCGCGGGCCGCTCCTGGCGGAACAACATCCGACCTCTGGTGCTGGAGTTCATCGACGCCAACAGCGATCTGGAGCCGAAGGCCGCCAACACAAATGCAGGGACAGCCGCAAGCTGATCCGCGCACAGCCAGACACGAAAACACCGCCCAGACCGGGCGGTGTTTTTTATTTTAAACAAGGCATTACGGAGTGCAGTTAAGGTGACACCTCACCCCAACCGCTCGGAGGCGCGCTTCGCACCTTCGGACAGGGAGGCCAGCTTGGCATAGGCGATATCCGGATCCACCGCCCCGTAGCCGGCAAAGGTCCCGAAGCCACAATCGGAGCCCGCGATCACCCGTTCGGCCCCGACAATCCCGGCAAAGGTTTCGATCCGCTGGGCCACCAATTCCGGGTGCTCCACGAAGTTCGTGGTGCTGTCGACCACGCCAGGCACAAGGATCTTGTCCTCGGGGATCTCCGCCTTGCGATCCCGAAACACGGTCCATTCATGGGCGTGCCGCGGGTTCGAGGTTTCAAACAAGATTTGCTGCGCCCCCACGCCCATCAGCGTGCTGAACACCTTGTCCATATCGATGTCGCAGACATGGGGCCCCTCGTAGTTGCCCCAGCAGATATGGACCCGCACCCGCGCCGGATCGATGCCGGAGAGCGCGTGGTTCAGCGCCTCCACATGGCTCGCGGCGATCTTGAGGAACGCCTCGTCGGACAGATCGTTGAAGAGCATATGCCGCGACAGAGCAAGATCCGGGCAATCGAGCTGGAGGTAGAGCCCCGCGTCGACAATCGTGCGATACTCCTCGGCCATGGCATCGGCAAGCGCTGCGAGATAGGCGTCGCGGGTTGGGTAGAAATCGTTCTGCAGAAAGAGCGAGATCACCCCTGGGGAGGCCGCATTCATGAACCCCTCGGAAGCCCCTTCCGCTGCCATCGCCGCCTTGAGATTGGCGATATCGGTCTCGAGCTCCCCCTGCCCCTTGGAGCGCACCTCGCCCACACACATGGGCCGCGCATAGGTGGGCGTGCCGCCATCATCCTTCTGCCGCTCGAGAAAGGCCGGGAACATCTTCAGGTCCGCAGGCGCGTTACGTTTGCTGTCGCCAGCAAAGCCCGTGTAGCGGTCCTTCACATAGGTCGCGTAGCTGATCTTGGAGGTCTCGCCATCGCTCACGATATCGATCCCGGCGGCGACCTGCTTGGCCACCGTCTCGGCACTGCCCTGGGTCATGGTTGCTGCAAATGCATCCGCGTCATAGGCCGCGCCCTGCTCGCGCGCGAAGATGAAATCAACCACCTCCTGGCTGCGGGGCAGACTGCCCACATGCGTTGTCTTGATCGCCACCATCTTTCCTCCTCGCTCGAGAGTGTTGGCCCTAAGTGGCCGCGCGGGCTGTCCCCTCAGCCCGTCGCCAACAGGATCTGCTTCCAGACCGCTGTCTCATCATAGATCGTGTAGTCCCGGCGCACCCGAGGCTCGGCGACGCCCAGGCTGCCGAACTCCAGATGGGTGATGCCGAGGATATAGACCTCGGCCCCGGTTGGCGCACCGAACGCGCCCCAGCCCTCATGCTTCCCGTGGAGCGACCAGCGCAGCGCCGCACGCGGCGGCATCATCGGATCATCGCGCCCGATCTGGTGGTCGATCTGGAAGGTGGCCGAGGGGAAGGCCGCCCGCAGCGGCATCCAGAACCGGTCCACTGCCCCATGGGAATGGCCGGTCACACCGCCCGGATACTCCACCTGGCAGGCGCGATCATAGCATTCCGGGATCGCGGCCATATCCGCGCCCATGATCCGGGTCAGGATCTCCGCCGCCCGCGCGCCCCAGGGATCGTCATTGCCCCGCCCGAGATAGGGCCCGGGGATGTCATTCGCCGGGCTGAGCGGTCGGGTGCAGGCCTCTGGTCCGCCTTCGCGCGCGATCTGATCGGCGGCAAAGGCCTTGGGATCCCAACCCATCTGGCGCACGATCGCGCCCTGATCGCGGATCAGCCACTCGTCATCGATCATGTTGTCGCGCGCGTGGCAGTCCGCAAGGATCCGGTAGGTCAGTGGCTTGCCCGTCGCAGCACCATAAGCGCCATCGCCCAGATGCGTGGCCGTGCTCAGGATCCGGTGAGAGCTCAGCATCCCCGTCTCCGGCGTGCCGGACCAGATCACATCCTCGCCCAGAAGCGTCCGATCCGGGAACTCCGCCAGCGTTGCCATGGTCGCGGCGATCACACCGCCATTGCCCGTGACCACCGAGGCCGGGGAGCGCACGACAATTTCCGGCGCGTAGTACTGGTGGAGCGTCGCGATCCCGCGATCCTCCCAGATTTCCTTGGTGATCCCGATGATATAGTCGGGGAAATCCTGGAACTTGGGGTCAAAGCCCTGCATTTGGCCATCCTTCCGGCACACGCGCGGAGGCGCGCAGCACGAGCCTCCCATTGATTTCTTTCTTTTCCGGGGGGCGGTCCGGGTCCTCGATCAGGCCGAGCATGAGATCCACCGCCTCCGAGACCATGCGGTTGGACGGCTGCCGCCATGTGGTCAGCTGGTAGGCACCCCATTCGGCCAAGGGCACATCGTCATAGCCCACCACAGAGACATCTTCCGGCACCCGCAGACCCAGCGGGCCGCGCAGCGCGTCGAGCACGGAGAACGCCATATGGTCATTGCCGACAAAGATCGCATCCGGCGGCGCGGCCTCGGCAAACATCTTCTGGGCGGCCTCCGCCGCTTCAGCGCGCCGGTAATGGCCATCGAGCACGGCGCAAGGGGCGCGCCCGAACTCCGCCAACCCGGCCCGGAAACCCGCCTCGCGGTCCCGCCCGGTGCTGGACCCGGTCCAGCCCGTGATATGGGCGATCCGCTCATGGCCCCCGGCCACGAGGAAACGCGCGACTTCCCGCGCCCCGTTGAAATTGTCCGAGGTGACCGAGGACAGCCGGGCGTCATCCTGACCGCGATTGAACAGCACGACCGGGATCCCCGCCGCCTCGCAGCGGGCCGTGATCTCATCGGACATGCCCACCGAGGCGGTGATGATCCCGTCTACCTGGTAATCCAGCAGCTCGCCGATCACCTGATCCACCTGCGCCCCGGTGCCCGAGGCCATGAAGATCAGAATGTGATAGCCCTTGTCCTGCAGCGCGGTGGACAGTCGCTCCAACGCGTCGGGATAGAACTGGTTGTCGAGATAGGCGACCACGAGGCCAATGATCTTGGAGCGCCCCGTGATCAGGGAGCGCGCGAGCACATTGGGGCGGTAGCCCAGCCGGTCCGCAGCATCCCGCACCTTGCGCGCGGTCTTGGGCGAGACCGAGGCCCCGGGTGTAAAGACACGACTGACCGCAGACTGGCTGACACCCGCCGCGCGGGCCACATCCGTTGATGTGATCCGGTCACGCGCCATGGTCAGCCGCTGGTCCAGCCGCCATCGACCAGCAGGCCGGTGCCCGTGACCATCGCACTGGCGGGGGAGCAAAGGAAGACGACCGCCCCCATGATGTCTTCGACCTCGGCCACCCGCGGCAGCTTGATCTTGCTCATGATCCAGGCGCGTTTCTCGGGGTCCGCAAAGGTCGGCTCGGTCAGGGGCGTCCGGATGAAGGTCGGGCAGAGGCTGTTCACGCGGATGCCGCGCGGCCCGAACTCCTGCGCCATGGCCTTGGTCATCCCCTCCACACCGTGTTTCGAGGCGCAATAGACCGCCCGGTCCAGCCCGCCCACATGGCCCATCTGGCTGCTGATCTGCACGATGCTGCCTCCCTCGGGCATATCCCGTGCCGCATTGGTGGCGAGGAAATAGGCCGCCCGCAGGTTCACAGACATCACCGCGTCGAAATCACCCGGATCCGTGTCGAGCGCCGCCGAATGCCGCGCCAGCCCGGCTGAGTTCACGAGACAATCAAACGGATCTTGCGCAGCAAAGAACGCGGCTTGCGCCTCCAGATCCGTGACATCCAGCGCCTGCGCCTCCGCGGACCAACCTTCGGCCCGCATCTCTGCCACGGCCTCCTCCAGCGCATCCGTACCCCGCGCGGCCAGCACCACATGGGCCCCGGCCTCGGCCAGGGCCACAGCACAGCCCAGGCCGATCCCACGGGACGCCCCGGTCACAAGGGCACGGCGGCCATCCAAGCGGAACGAAGGGGTACGGGGGAGGGTCATGGGGGCGCTCATTGCAAACCTATGCAAGCCCAAGTGCTAGCCTGAGCGCTGCGCCCTGTCGAGGGCTCAGTCGGGATATTTTACGGCCCGAAACGGCGGGAAATCCGCATAGCGCGACGCCCTATCCGGCGGCGGCGGGTGCTGGGCGGAGGCCAGCAAGCCCTTGGGCCTGATATAGGAGAGGATGCGTTTGCGCGGCGCCTCCCGCCAAGTCAGGTTGAAGGCCGCGGTTTTGGGAAAGAAATAGACCTCGTGGAAGTCGAGGTGATCCCAGAGCCACCAGGCCAGATCGCGCCAGTCCCGCCCCTCCGCATAGCGCCGGGCGAACCAGGGGATCGAGAGGCTGGTGCAAGCGCCCATCCGCCCCTTGGCGTCCCGCCGGTCCCAGATATGACCTGCATAGTTCTTGGGGTTGGCCGCGCATTTCTGCGGACGCACCGAGGTCGCGCCGAAATGGTTCAACTCCGGCGCGCGATAGGCCGAGCGAATGTCGATCGGCCCGAAGGTCTCCACAAGCGGATCGAGCAGATTGACCGCCAAAGCGCGCCCGGCCTCAATCGCAAGGGCGGGATTGTCGGGAATGTTGGGTATCTGATGGAAATTCGCGATTTCAGAGCCCAAGAAATCCCGAAATGCAAAATATCTACTCAGGCGCACGCGCCCCAGATCCTCCAATCCGACATAGGTTCCGGGCTTTTTGCGCGGAATGCGGGTCGGATCCCAGGCCATAATCGCTAAATCCCGCACCGGCGCGGCAGCTCCGCCATGCGGGCCATCACGTCCACGCCGATCTGGCGATAAAGGTCGAGCAGATCGACCAGCACCCAGTTCTCGCGTATGCGCCCGCCCTCGAGGCGCCAGAAATCGAGCGAGCGCAGGGTCACCTCCTGCCCCGATGGGGCGATCCCGAGCCAGCCATCGCCGGTGATCGTCTGGGCCATGTTGGGCCAGCCGGTGACGCCCACATAAGCGCCCTGCCCAAAGAAGTGATGGGTGGTCCGCTCCGGATAGGCGCCACGATCGGGCATGGCCTTGAGGAAGGGGATCTGGTGATGGCGGCGGAACCCGTCCTTACCGCGCCCACTGCCGATCCCGGCGGGGCCGTACCACATCATTTTCGGATGCCAGAACCGATCAAGCTCCATGACCTCCGGCCCGCCTTCGCCGGGATGGCGGATCATCGCGTTGAGCATGGCAACGACATGAGCGCAGGAGGCCGCCCCTTCGGTCCCATGCGGCCCGAGCCCACTACCATCAGCGGGTCCCGGCACGCACCAATCGCGCCCGAGGCTGGGGGCCATGGGCCAGACCCCCGCCTGCATCATCAGTTCCGGCAAATCCCAAATCGCCTGCATCTCGACGATCCGGCCCTCTTTGATGCGAAAGAACTCGTGGAACCGCATATGGGCAATCCGCCCGGTCGGAGGGATGCCGAGCAAGGGCTGCGTGAAGGTACCGAGATACATCCCGCCGCAGCCGATCCACTCCGCGCCGTCATGGTCCGTCCCACGGATCTGGATGTACTCCCGCCGCTCCCCATCGGGGATCGCCGCGGCCAATGGGCCAAGCGCGCCGGACCAGAGCCCATCCCATCCGCTCAGATCGCCGAGCGGGTGGCAGAGATGGATCTCGGCATCCGGCGCGAAACAGGCGCGTCCGGCCTCAGCCCCTTGGGCGAGATCCTGATAGAGTGCGGCTCGAAACGCGGCGATGGGATCGGAGGTATCCGTCACGACCGTCCCTCGATCACGAGGGGGCCGCGTCAGCAAGGACCGCCTCGACCGTTGTCTCGATCAGGGCAAGGCAGCGGTCATCGGAAAACCGATGATCCGCCCCGTCCACGAGCGTCAGGTGCATATCCGGCCCCTCCGCATGATCGAGCAGTCTCAAAGCCAGCCGCGTCGGCACCGTCTCATCGCCCGTGCCATGGAGGAACCGGGTCACCATGGGCAGAGGCAGCGGATCGCGCAGCACGAGGTTGCGGCGACCATCCTCGATAAACTTGCGCGTAATGATGTAGTCGCTGTCCTCGTATTCCGAGGGCCGTGCGATGAAGCCATCCCGGTCCAACTGCGCCTTCTCGGCCTCGGACATGCCGTCCCACCACTCATCCTCGGTGAAGTCCGGCGCGGCAGCGACTGTGACCAGCCCCACCACGCGCTCGGACAGAGCTTTCGCCATCCGCAGGGAAATCCAGCCGCCCATGGAGGACCCCACCAGCACCAGTGGCCCCTCGGTCCGATTGTTCAGCATCTCAAGCGCATCATCGCTCCACTCACCGATGCAGCCATCGACGAAATCACCGCTGCTCTGCCCGTGACCCGAATAGTCAAAGCGCAGATAGGCGCGCCCGGTCCGTTGGGCCCAGGCCTCGAGATGGAGCGCCTTGGAGCCCTCCATGTCCGATTTCAGCCCGCCAAGGAACACCACCATGGGACCCTCCCCCTCGGTGATGTGAAAGGCAAGGCGGCGGCCCTGAGAGGTCTCAAGATAGGATGGGCTGGGCGAGGACATGGGCGGACGGGCTCCTAAAACAGGTCTTGGCACAGGGTTAGACAGCGATGTGCTCCCGCGCAACCGCCCTCAGGCCAGCGCCATCTCCGGGTCCCGCGCCAGATGCAGGCGCAGGGCCGCCGTGCGCGCGAAGCGCCGGGTCAGGGCCGTGCGCCGCGCCCCGGCCAGCTTATGCTCGGCGGGCATGCGCTGGATCTCCGCATCATAGGCATCGGCAAAGATCAGCCCCGTATCCTCGGGCAACAGCTCACAGGGGAATGCCCCATCCACGGCCCAGAAGTACCGGTCACACCACTCCAGGTAACCGCCCCATTTCGCATCCGAGGTGAAATCCGCGCGGCTCGACTTGCATTCCACGACCCAGAGCTCGCCCTTCGGTCCCAGCCCCATCACATCCACACGCAGGCCCCGTTCGGGCACAAATTCCTCGAGACAAGCGAAATCGAGGCTGCGCAGATGGCGACTGACACCGCGGGCCAGTTTCTGGCCGGGTTGGAGATCTTCGAGCATGGGGAAAATATGAACAAGTCGTGAACATCTGTCCAGACGTTTCGCGCTTGTTTGGGGCGGATCCACGCCCTATGTACCGTCCAAGGCGGGTACTGCCGTACTCGACATGGGCCAAATTCCGGTGGCCTTAAGCAACTCCGAGGGAGCTGGCTCTGTTTGGACCGTGGTCCACTTACCTGGCGCCCACCTGTATATACAGGTCCTCGGGAATTCAACGCCTCCCCGGTACAGGGTGGTCCCGCCGCCTATCCCCTCAGACCAGATGCCGTTCGTGCAGATCCGGCCCGCGCTTGCGCGGTCGCCGCACGACCGGGATCGGGCTGGGCTGCAGACGCGGTGTGCGGGGGCGCGATCCGCCGGAGGGGCGGTCCTTATCCTCGGGCTCGGCCATGCGCATGATCGCGATGGCGAACTGCACGCCGCAAAACACGACCGCGTTCGAGAAAACGAGCATCGCGGTGACCAGAATGGCCTCGTCGGAGTTCGAGACGAGAGTCCAGAGCCCGCCGATATCAAACAGATAGAGCATACCGACAAAGGCGATGGCGATCCCAAAGCCGATGAAGCACTGGCGGATGTAAAGACGAATGAGCTCGGGCATGGGGGCACTCCCTTTCCCTGCAAGAAATAGCATCGCCCTCCGGCTTTGCCAGAGGCGGCGTGCCGTCCTGCGGGGAATTGCCCAAGGGTGCCGCGGAATTGAGCCGAAATCACCGGACGCGCCCAGATTGCCCGCCCCCGGCGCCCATGGACGCGCAGCGGCCCCGCTCTAGCTGTCTCCCAGTCACAGGAGACCGAGATCATGCTGCATGCCACGCCCCGTCTGACCGCCACCCTCGCCCTCGCCGCGCTGAGCTTGTCTGGCTCGCTCGCACAGGCCGATATCTCGATCGCGTTCAACGAGGGCGCGCCCAAGGATCGCTTCATGATCGTCTACACCGGCGACTGCCCGCTGGGCCCGACAGATGTGATCGTCGATCTCGAAGGCTCGGACGGAGCGCTGATCTTTGATGTGGCCGAGGGCGGCGCAGGTGTTGAGGTTTTTCAACCGGTTGACGTGATCATGGGGGCCGAGGACATCGCCGGGATCAGCGAATTGCGCGACGGAGATCGCAGTGTCACGATCCGTTTTGACCGGATGATGCCCATGCAGCACGCGGCCTTCACGGTCGATGTGGATGACAGCGCGGGAACCCGCCCCACGGTGGTCTCGGGCGCCGAGATCCGCGGCGCGAAGGCCCGTGTCGCTCAGTCCGGCGCCGGGGTGCTGGAAGGCACATTCGACGACAGCGCCCGCGCTCTGGTCCGCGTTCCGGGCTGCCTGAGCTGATCCCGCACAGCGCGGCGCCCGGCCAAACCGGGCGTTTTCAGCGCGACTATTTCACGAGCAAGGTGCATTCTGCTTGCGCAATCAGGGTTTTTCTATAGTCCGGGTCTGCGAGGAAACGCGGATGGACTATGACTTTTCAGACAACACTGGCGTCGCCAGCCCCGGTAGAGCGTAGCGCACAGGACTGGGTCCGCATTCTCGCGGCCTATCGCACCCCGAACACCGCCCGGAGCATTTTCGAGCTGGGCGTGACCCTTGGCGGGTTTCTGGCCCTCTGGGCGCTGGCGGTCTGGGCTCTGCAGAGCAGCGTGCTTCTGGCGATGGCGCTTGCGATGATCAACGGCATCTTTCTGGTGCGCCTGTTCATTATCCAACACGATTGCGGGCACGGCTCCTATTTCCAGAACCGCAAGCTCGCCGACTGGCTCGGGCGCAGCATCGGGGTACTGACGTTGACGCCCTATGACTATTGGCGGCGCACCCATGCGATCCATCACAGCGCCTCGGGCAATCTGGACGCGCGCGGGATCGGCGACGTCACCACTCTGACCGTGGCGGAGTACAAGGCCCGTGGCGCCCTTGGGAAGCTCAAGTACCGCGCCTATCGGCATCCGCTGACCCTGTTCGGCATCGGCCCGATCTATCAGTTCTTCATCCAGCACCGTCTGCCCATCGGCCTGATGCGGGCCGGCGCGCGCTATTGGATCAGTGCCATGGGCACCAATCTGGCGCTGGCCTGCCTGATCGCGACGATCTGGTATCTCGGCGGTTCGGCGGTCCTGCTGGCAATCTATGTGCCCACAGGGGCCGCGGCGGCGGCTCTGGGCGTCTGGCTTTTCTATGTGCAGCACCAGTTCGAGACGACCCATTGGGAAGATGGGGAGGAGTGGCAGCTCCACGAGGCAGCCCTGGCTGGCAGCTCGCACTATGACCTGCCCGCTCCTCTGCGCTGGCTGACCGGCAATATCGGGATCCACCATGTGCACCATCTCTACAGCCGGATCCCGTTCTATCGGTTGACCGAGGTGCTGCGGGATCACGGGGCGCTGGTGGAAATCAGTCGTCTGACTTTGTGGGAGAGTTTTGGCTGCGCGCGGCTCCATCTCTGGGATGAGAACTCGCGCCGCCTGGTGTCGTTCCGGCAGGCCCGCGCCCTCTGAGCGCGGGCGGCTGTCTCAGGCGAAAGCCTCGGGCCGCGCCTCACGCGCCATATGGTCGAGCACCGCGTTGACGAAACGCGGCTCCTTGCCTTCGGGAAAGAAGGCGCGCGCCACATCCACATATTCGGTGATCACCACCTTGGGCGGCGTGCCCGTATCCGTCAGCTCCGCCCCTGCGGCGCGGAACAGCGCGCGCAAGGTCGGGTCAATCCGGTCAATGGGCCAGGCCTCGGCCAGGGCCCGGTCGGTCATCTGGTCGATCTTGGCCTGCAAGTTCACCGCATCGCGCACGATCCGACGAAAGAGATCCACATGGCCCTCGGCCATCTCCACCTCGTCATAGGTCGCGCCAAACCGGTGATCCTCGAACTCGCGGATCACGTCATCGGTCATCTGCCCCGAGACTTCCATCTGAAAGAGCGCCTGCACACCATAGAGGCGCGCTGCGGATTTCGCCTGCCGCTTGGCCGCGACTTTGGCCGGTACCTTGCTCATGCGGTGCTGGCCCCTTCATCGGAGCCCGCCACGAGGATGGTCTCGGATTTGGGCTTGAAGCCGACGCCCTTGGTCTCTTGCGCGTAGGAGCGCGAGAGGGCGATCAGATGCAGCGCTGCGGCTGCCGCGCCGCCGCCCTTGTTCTGACCTGCGGGATCGGCGCGCACCAGCGCCTGCGCCTCGTTCTCGACCGTCAGGATACCATTGCCGAGGCAAGCCCCCTGCAGCCCCAGCAGCATCAGCCCGTGGGAGCTGTCATTGCAGACGGTCTCGTAATGGGTGGTCTCACCGCGGATCACGCAGCCCAGCGCCACATAGCCATCGTAGTTCGACTGCACATGGGCGATCCGGATTGCCGGCGGGATCTCCAGCGCGCCGGGCATCTGGACCACGTCATAGCTGGCCCCTGCCGCGTCGAGCACGGCCTTCGCGCCGGTCAGAAGACCATCCGCGATCTCCTTGTAATAGGGCGATTGCACGATCAGCAGCTTCACGGGCTTGTCGAAGCTTGGCGTGGGCAGCTCGGTATGGGCGTCAGACTGGGCCATGGTTATCTCTGCATCGGAATTTTGCGGGTGCCCAGGATCGTGAGGCCGTAAGCCTCGAGACCGATCACCTTGGGCGACGGGGAATTGGTCAGAAGGATAAGCTCCGACAGGCCCAGGGAGGACAGGATCTGCGCCCCGAGCCCATACTGACGGAGGGTCTGCGGGGAGACCTCGCCATCGGCCACGAGCTTCATGGTGGTGTCACGGAGAAGAACCACGACCCCGCGCCCCTCCTCGGCCACGCAGCGCATGGCATCGCCGAACTCGCCGGCGCGGCCAGCCCCGCCGGTGCCCACGATGTCGAGCATCGGGTCGAGCGCATGCATCCGCACCAGCACCGGCTCCGGCGTGGTGATATCGCCCTTGATCAGTGCGATATGCTCGGCCCCTTGGGTTTCGTCCGTATAGATCCGCAGGTCCCACTCGCCTCCGAACTCGGAGGTCAGCGTGCTTTCCTTGGTCACCTTCACGAGATTGTCGTTGCGGCGACGATAGGCAATCAGGTCCGAGATCGTGCCGATCTTGAGGTTGTGCCGCTGGGCAAAGGCCACCAGATCCGGCAAGCGCGCCATGGAGCCATCATCGTTCATGATCTCGCAGATCACACCCGACGGGTTCAGCCCGGCCAGACGGCTCACATCCACGGCAGCCTCTGTATGCCCGGCCCGCACCAGCACGCCACCATCGCGGGCGCGCAGGGGGAAGACATGGCCCGGGGTCGCAATATCCGACGCGCCCTTGGAGGCATCGATCGCCACGGCCACGGTCAGCGCGCGGTCGGCGGCCGAGATGCCCGTGGACACGCCCTCGCGCGCCTCGATGGACACGGTGAAGGCGGTCTCATGGCGCGAGGAGTTGTGGGAGGCCATCAGCGGCAGGCCCAGCTGGTCGATCCGCTCACCGGTCAGGGTCAGGCAGATCAGGCCCCGGCCATAGGTCGCCATGAAGTTCACCGCATCGGGCGTCGCCATCTGCGCCGGGATCACCAGATCCCCTTCATTCTCGCGGTCCTCATGGTCCACAAGGATAAACATCCGGCCATTGCGCGCGTCTTCGATGATCTCATCAACGCTGGAAATCGCGTCGGAGAAGTCCGTCTCAAGTATCTCGGCCATGTCCGCTCCTATCGTGCTGCGCGCCAGATACCTCAGCCGTTCGGGAAGCGCCAGAGCGACCGGACGTCTCTTGGGGCGCGCGCGCCGCTCAGCCCCATTCCTTGAGCCGCGCCACATAGCGCGCGAGCGTGTCGATCTCGAGATTGATGCGGTCGCCCACGGCCACATCGCCCCAGGTGGTGGCGGATTTGGTGTGCGGGATGAAGTTGATCCCGAATTCTGCACCGTCCACCTCGTTCACGGTCAGGGAGGTGCCATCGAGCGCGACCGAACCCTTGGGCGCCACGAATTTCGCCAGCGCGTCGGGCGCGCGAAAGGTCACCCGGGTGCTGTCGCCCTCGTCCCGCATGGCGGTGATCTCAGCCACGCCATCCACATGGCCGGACACGATATGCCCGCCCAGCTCATCCCCGACCTTCAGTGCGCGTTCGAGATTGACGCGGTGGCCGAGGGTCCAGTCACCGATATTGGTCTTGTCGACGCTCTCGGCACTGATCTGCACATCGAACCACGGGCCCGTCTCGGCATCCGCCCCGGTCTCGATCACCGTCAGGCACACGCCGTTGCAGGCAATCGACGCGCCCAGATCGATCCCCGCGGGATCATAGCTGCAGCCAATGCGGGCGCGCAGGTCGCCCTCCTGCTCGAGCGCGCGGATCGTGCCGATATCCGTGATGATGCCTGTGAACATGAACCCAACTCTCCCGATGGTCTGCGCGTAGCGCACAGCTAGCGGCAAGCGCCGGATCCGGCAAGACTTCGCTGCAAACCCCGCCCGGAGCGGGCTGCCGTTTACTTAATGGAAACCATTCTATTCCTTCTTGGACACGATATGACGCGACCTACCGCGGCGACGGATTGGAACACCGGTGCACCCTATCGAGATCACATCCTCCGGCCAGAGGCGGATCCTGTTTCTGCAGGGTCCCCATGGCCCCTTCTTTGCCCAGCTCGCGGACCTGCTGACCCGGTCCGGCGCGACCTGCTGGCGCGTGGGGTTCAATGCGGGGGATGCAAGGTTCTGGACCGATAGGGCGCGCTATCTGCCCTATGACGGATCGCCCGAGGACTGGCCCCAGACCTGCGCCCAGATCCTGACCGAGCGGGCGATCACGGATCTGGTGCTTTACGGCGATGTCCGCGCGATCCACCGCAGCGCCATCCGCGCGGCGGAGCGGCGCGGGCTACGCGTCCATGTGTTCGAGGAAGGTTATCTGCGTCCCTCCTGGGTGACCTATGAACGGGGCGGCGCGAACGGGTATTCGCGCCTGATGTCGCTTGATATCAGCGAGATGACCGAGGCCCTGAACGGCCATATGCCCGAGCTGCCTTCGGCGCCGGCGCGCTGGGGCGACATGCGCCAGCATGTGTTCTACGGCGCCCTCTATCATTTCCATGTGCTCTTTCGAAACGGCGACTACGCCGCGTTCAAGCCCCATCGCGCGCTCAGCGTCAGGCGCGAGTTTCTCTTGTATCTCAAGGTGCTGCTGAAGCTTCCTGCCACAATGCTGGAGCGTTGGGTGGCGACCCGGCGTGTGCGCGTGGGCGGCTTTCCCTATCACCTCTTTCTGCTGCAGCTCGACCATGACAGCGCGTTTCAGGCCCATAGCGGGTATGAAACCATGGCCGAAGTGCTGGCCGAGGTGGTCGCGGCCTTTGCTCAATCCGCGCCCGGTCACCACCATCTCGTCTTCAAGGCCCACCCGCTGGAGGATGGCCGCGCCCAGATCCGGGCGGAAATCGCGCGCATTGCCAAGCGTTTCGGGGTCTCGGACCGGGTGCATTACGTCCCCGGCGGCAAGTTGGCGCGGATCCTTGATCAGGCGCGCTCGGTCCTCACGGTGAATTCCACTGCCGCGCAGCAGGCGCTCTGGCGTGGTCTGCCGGTGAAATGCCTCGGGCGGGCGATCTATGACAAGCCGGAGCTTGTCTCCGCACAGCCCCTGCCCGAGTTCTTTCGGGATCCGATCCCGCCCGACATGCGCGCCTATCGCAACTTTCGGCACTTCCTGCTGGAAAGCAGCCAGGTCACGGGCGGGTTCTATTCCGCCGAAGGGCGCCAGCACCTGCTGCGTCAGGTCGCGGACATGATCCTGTCGAAGAAAGACCCCTATGAGGCGCTGGAAACCGGCGCGCCACGGCGTCGCCACCCCTTACGCGTTGTCAAATAACCACGGTCCTGCTGCTGTTTGGCGCAGGGGTCGGGTTCCTTCTTTTCAAAGTCTGACCAGATACCTAGGGTTTTCGGAAAAATGTACGCAATGCGTCTCGAGGAGCAGAAACATCATGTTCGGCAGAACAAGTCTCATTGCCCGGGTTGGTCGGGCAAGCATGGTGCTGGTTGTCGCCGGTGCGGTGGCCGCCTGTGGTCTACCGCGCAGCGGCCCGGTTAAGAACGAACTGTTTGACGGATCGGTCACGCAGCAGGGCGACGCCTTTATCGTCCCGGTGAACGATGCGGTCGCCCAGCAGACAGTTCTGCGGGATCAGCTCGGGTTTTCGAGCAGCTTCCTCGGCGCTGGCACCGTCAGCCCCGATTCCATCCGTCCCGGCGACACACTGAGCCTGACAATCTGGGAAAACGTGGTCGAAGGCCTTCTCGCCCGCGGCGGGGCAGCAGCCTCGGTGATCGACCAGGTTCAGGTGGACAGCGCCGGCTTCATCTTTGTGCCCTATGCGGGTCGGATCATGGCGGCGGGCAATACGCCCGAGGCGCTGCGCGGGATCATCACCCGGCAGCTAGAGACCCAGACACCCGACCCCCAGGTCAGCGTGCGCCGCATCGCAGGTGATGGCGCAGCGGTCACTGTGGTCGGCAATGTGAACGGCCAAGGCGTCTACACGATCGAGCGTCCGACCCGGACCCTGTCCTCGATGATCGCCCGGGCGGGCGGCGTGAACGCCGAGTTCGCCGATTACGAGCAAGTGCTGGTGCGCGTCATCCGCAGCGGTCAGATCGGAACGATCTGGCTCACCGACCTCTACAGCAATCCAGAGCTCGACATTGCCCTGCGCGGCGGCGACCGGATCGTGGTTGAACAGGATCCGCGCAGCTTTATCGCGATGGGGGCCACCCGCGGCCAGACACGGGTCCGCTTTGACTCCCAGGATCTCACGGCGCTCGAAGCGCTGGCGCAGGTCGGGGGCCTCGACCCCAACCTCGCGGATCCGACGGGCGTCTTCATCCTGCGGGACGAGAGAGAAGAGGTTGCCCGCCGCGTTCTTGGCCGTCCGGAGCTGCAAGGCGACCAGCGCATGGTGTATGTCCTCGACCTCACCCAACCGACCGGGCTCTTCACCGCTGAGGACTTCTTCGTGAAGGACAGCGACACGATCTACGTGACCGAAGCGCCGATCGCCCGTTGGAACAAGACCGTCAGCCTGCTGCTGGGTTCTGTGGTACAGCCCGCAGCCAATATCGACACGCTGACAAGCAACTGACGCGGGACAGCGACAGAGCAGAGGGCGTGCGCGGTGACCCGCGCGCGCCCTTTTTGCATCCCGGCACCCCGGTGCATCTCTCCTCGCTCAGTCACCTGACCGATCGCAATCTGCGCCGGATCCTGGCTCTGGCAGGGATCGACCTGCGTCTGGGAATGCCCAGGCCCGGCGGCCATGTGGCGATCTGGGGGCGTTCGGCACGCACGGCCGCACGCGGTGAGGCGATGGCCCTCCGCAGCGGGGCGGCCCCGCTCTATCTCGAGGATGCGTTCCTCCGCTCGGTGCTGCCGGGCAAGGCCGGAGGCCCTCGCCACGGGATCACTCTGGACCGGCAGCGGCCTTATTATGACGCGTCGGGACCAAGCGATCTGGAGACGCTGCTCGCCACGCACGCGCTCGAGGACAGCGCACGGGGGGAGGCGATCATCGCCGCGCTCAAGGACGCGGGACTCAGCAAATACAATGCGGTGACCGCGCCGCAGACCGCTTTTGCGCCCGGCTATGTGCTGGTGGTGGATCAGCTGCGCGATGACGCCTCGATCCGCTACGGGGGCGCGGATGCCGCCCGGTTCGAGACCATGCTCGCCGCCGCCCGCGCAGAGCATCCCGGGCGCGAGATCCTGATCAAGGGTCATCCTGCGGCAAGCGGAGACCGCGCGGGCCATCTCGGCCCCGATGACTGTGGGCCCTGCGCGGTCTGGCCCCTGCTCGCAGACGCGTCGTCGGTCTACACCGTCAGCTCACAACTTGGGTTCGAGGCGATCCTCGCGGGCCACCGCCCCCAGGTCTTTGGCCAACCCTTCTACGCGGGCTGGGGGCTCAGCGATGACCGCGCGCCCCTGCCCCGCCGCCAGCGACGGCTGAGCGCCCCACAGCTCGCCCTCGGGGCCCTTGCGCTCTACCCGGTCTGGTACGACCCCTATCGCGACCGCCTCTGCGAGGTCGAAGAGGTTATCCCGCAGCTGGCGAGCCGCGCCCGGGCCTGGCGCGAAGACCAGCAAGGCTACGTGGCCCACGGAATGCGCCTCTGGAAGCGCGACACGATCCGGCGCGTCTTTGGCAGCGGGTCGCTGTCGTTCTCCGAGACACCGATCCCTGCTGCGAAGGCCGGCGGCAAACCGATCCTGAGCTGGGCGCAAGCTGCGAGCCCAGAGATCTCTGCGGATGCAGATACCCAGCTCTACCGGGTCGAGGACGGGTTCCTACGATCAAACGGGCTGGGCGCATCGCTGGTGCCGCCCTTGTCCCTCGTGCGGGACGGGACGGGCATCTACTACGATCCCCACCAGCCCAGCGATCTCGAGGCCCTGATCACCCGCGCTGCGACCCGAGGCGCGTCGGCCCGCGGGCAGGCCTTGTTGTCGCGGCTCCGACACGGCGATCTGTCGAAATACAATACCGGAACCGAGGCCCCGCCGACCGCCCCTGAAAGGCAAAAATGCATTCTGGTGGTCGGGCAGGTCGCCGATGACGCGTCGGTCGCGCTAGGACAGGCCGGAGAGATCACGGATATCCCGCAGCTTGTCGCCGCCGCCCGGGCCGCGCATCCGGAAGGCTATCTGATCTACAAACCGCACCCGGATGTGGAGGCTGGCCTGCGCTCCGGCCTCACGGAGAACCCTCTGATTGATGCGGTGGCGCGGGAGGCGGACCCGATCGCCTGCGTGATGGCCGCGGATGAGGTTTGGACGCTCTCCTCTCTACTGGGGTTTGAGGCGCTGATCCGAGGCCGGTCGGTCACTTGCGCGGGCCTGCCTTTCTATGCGGGCTGGGGTTTGACAGAGGATCTGGCGCCCCGCAGCAATCCGGCCTTTGCGCGCCGGACCGCACGACCTGATCTCGCAGCACTCGTCGAGGCCGCGCTGATCGACTACCCGCGTTATCACGATCCGGTCACCAACCTGCCCTGCCCGGTGGAGGTCATCCTCGATCGGCTCGAGGCAGGCGCGCCAGCCCCCGCGCCGCCACTCAGGATCCTGTCCAAACTGCAGGGGCTGCTCGCGTCACAATCCTGGCTCTGGCGCTAGAGGCGCGCCCATTCCGAGAGCAGATCTGCCCCGACGGGCACGCTCCGCATGCGTTCGAAGCGCGGCGCGTCCCCGAGGGCTTCGAGCCCCATCTCCCCCAGCCCGGCGCGACCATCGGCGCCAATGGCGCAGCCTGCATGGAACACGGCCAGCCTGTCCACCCGGCTTGACCGCAGGAGCGACGCGCCAAGCGCCCCGCCCCCCTCGCAATAAATCCGGGTAAGACCGCGCGCCCCGAGCTCGGCCAGCATGGCGGCGGGATCGAGCCCGCCTGCCCCCTCCGGAACCGCGATGCAGGTCAGACCAAGCCGGGTGGCCTCGGCAATCCGGTCCGCCGGTGCGTCCGATCCATGACAGATCCAGACCGGAGCCTCGGGTGACGCGGTGTCGCTCAGCCGGGAGGGAAAGGGGAGATCCAGACGGCGCGCCGCCACGATCCGCACAGGCTGCTGCGTGACGCCAAGCCCGCGCACGGTCAGCGTCGGGTCATCGGCGCGCGCGGTTCCGGCGCCGATCAGCACCGCGTCATGGCGGGCCCGCATGGCATGGCCCACCCGGCGCGCCTCAGGCCCTGTGATCCACTGGCTCTCGCCCGAGGCCGTGGCCAGGCGCCCGTCCAGGGTCAAGGCAAGCTTGAGAGTCACCATGGGCCGCCCCTCAGTCGCGCGGGTCAGAAACCCTACGTGGTCTTGCTGTGCCTGTGCTGCGCCAACGCCTTCGGTCACCGGAATACCCGCCGCGCGGAGCATCGCATGCCCCCGGCCCGAAACCCGGGGATCCGGGTCTTGCAACGCCGAGACCACCCGCGCCACGCCGGCGGAGATCAAGGCCTCGGAACAGGGCCCGCTTTTTCCATGGTGAGAACAGGGCTCGAGCGTAACGTAGGCCGTTGCGCCCCGTGCCGCAGGTCCCGCCATCCGCAAGGCCATGACCTCCGCATGGGGGCGTCCGCCGGGTTGGGTCCAGCCACGTCCGACAACGCGGCCCTCCGGGCTGACAAGCACACAGCCCACGGACGGGTTGGGCCATGTCCGGCCCATCCCCCGCTGCCCCAGCGTCAGCGCAACCTGCATCCAGCGCAGGTCTGTCTCCATGGCTCAGTTGTCCGGGCTGGTGGGCGGCCGCAGCTCGCTGACAAATTTGTCGAAGTCATCCGCCGCCTGGAAGTTCTTGTAAACGCTGGCAAAGCGGACATATCCGACCGTGTCAATCCGGGCCAACGCCTCCATCACGATCTCGCCGATCGTGGCCGAGGGGATGTCCGTTTCGCCCATGCTCTCGAGCCGCCGCACGATGCCAGAGATCATCTGGTCGAGCCGATCCGGTTCGACGGGGCGTTTCTGCATGGCGATGCGGATCGAGCGCTCGAGCTTGTCGCGGTCGAAATCCTCACGTTTGCCCGAGGACTTGATGACGATCAGGTCCCTGAGCTGCACCCGTTCATATGTGGTGAAGCGGCCCCCGCAAGCCGGGCAGAACCGCCGACGCCGGATGGCGACGTGGTCTTCTGCCGGACGCGAGTCCTTCACCTGCGTATCGACATTTCCGCAAAATGGGCAGCGCATGCTTGCTCCCTCGTGTTCCTGCTCTTGGGGTTGGCCCCCAGTTATCCACAGGCACTATAGGTAGCTCTCTATGGCTTGGGTAGAGGGCAATTGGACAGGGCTTATCTTGGGTCAAACCTGAGTCCGGAATGCCGCACTCGGCCTCGATCACCGCAAGAGAGCGGTGACGCGACGTTGATGCGGGCGGTCACGATGCTCGACCAGATAGATCCCCTGCCAGGTGCCGAGGGTCATTCGGCCGTCCAACACGGGGATCTGGAGGGAGGTCGGCAGGAGTGCCGCCTTGATATGGCCCGGCATATCGTCGGGCCCCTCATAGGTATGGGTGAGATAGGCCATGGAGGGGTCGGTGGTCGGCGGGACCAGACGGTGAAAAAACGCCGTGAGGTCGGTCTGCACCTCCGGATCCGCATTCTCCTGGATCAGCAGGGACGCGGAAGTGTGCTGGATCTGCAGGGTCAGGAGCCCCTCGGCCATATTCTGGGCCGCGACCCATGCTGCGACGTCACGGGTGAACTCGGTCAGGCCCGGGCCCGTGGTTGAGATGGTGAGGATACGATGCGCCATGGCGGGAGTGTTCCGCCTATGCGCCTGCGCAGCAAGGGAAAACGCTGCGCTGGCCTGGAATTGCGTGATGCTCGCCAGAGCGCCGTCTTGGCTCCGTCCACCCCGTTGCGGCGAAGCGCGCTCCAAACGGATCAGAACAGACCGTCACCCAGCTGATCGATGAGCATCTTGGCCTTGGCCACGGCCGCCGCATTCGCCTCGTCCGCGCTTGCGAAATGGTCCGCGCGGATCAGCATATGGGATTTGCCATCCTTCTCGATCAGGGCGGTCAGCCGGTATTGCCCGCCCTCCTTCACCGATTGCGGTGTGATCGAGAACCCTTCATGCTGTTCGGCTTCGGGCATGGTCGGCTCGGATTTGCCGAAGAGTTTTGAGAATAATGCCATTGCGCGCCCCCTCGCTCGCCTCTGTCAGTGGCCTAGGTCAATCATCATCGCGCCGCCGGTCTGGCGGCTTGCAGAAGGACTTGCCCGAATTCACGCTGCGGTTCTCCCCTACCCGGTTCGGGCTGAGGGTAACGCCCCCCGAGGGCAGACCCTGCGCCTGCGCGCGCGGCACAATGTCGAAGAGAACACTGGTCGACCCGGCGCGTGTCGCACTCGGCCCCTCTGCGCGGCTGATCACCAGCCGGTCGCTGGGTTGCGAGCGCAGGAAGCGTTGGGCGAATTCCGCCGCCGCGCAGAAATACTTCATGCCCGATGCGCCCGGCTTGGCATAGACCTCGAGCACCGCGCCCGACTCCGCGCTGGGAATGACCCCGAACTCGTTGATCGCGCGATAGGGCGATTTCGGGGTGTAGCGCTCCGAAAGGCTCCGCGCCTCTGCCGCTGAGCTCATCAGGGTCGCCGCAAGGCCGAGGCACAAGGCCCAAGCCGTGCAGGACCCGCGCCACAGGTTTGTCTGAGATCTCATCGCCCTCTCCACACTGGGAACGGGCCCGCGATTGGCCCGCATGTCACTCAACTCCTTCGCAGCCTATCCCCAGCGGGGCGGCAGGCACAATAACGGTTGAGTGTGCGCCGGTGGGCGATGTCAGGGCAGAATGACCGCCGCGGTCACGAGCACCATACACGCCCCCACAAGGCATAGCAGTCGAACAGATTGTGTCATGGTCGCCCCCCGCGTGATCGTTGACCCATGGTAACCA
Organism: Dinoroseobacter sp. S76; assembly: GCF_049801095.1. Lineage (NCBI taxonomy): Bacteria > Pseudomonadati > Pseudomonadota > Alphaproteobacteria > Rhodobacterales > Roseobacteraceae > Dinoroseobacter > Dinoroseobacter sp. S76. The sequence continues at coordinate 216,795 of NZ_JBNAGH010000003.1, forward strand.
TGCTGGGGGGAGAGACCACCGCGAAACCGCCGGATTTCCCGCAGCGCGCCGCTGGCTAAGCGCAAAACCGCCGAGAGACGAGGATCGATCGGCTTTCCCCGGGGGTGTCGATGACCGGCGCCCGATTATTGGGCGAAATTGAATCGCCGAGCTCTGACGCAGGGACCAGTTCGAACCCAACGGCCCGGCGGTTGTCCCGCACCTGGCTCGGACCAAAACCGGTTGTCACGCGCAGATGATCCGAGGGCTCGGCCCGCAGGACCGCCTCGGCATATTTCGCAGCGGCGCAAAAGTAGTCCCGTCCGATGGCCCCCGGTCGATCCCAAACCTCGAACTGGTCCGGACCCAGTTCCAGCGGCGCGACCTTGTGGCCGTTCGGCGCGGAATAGGGGCGCTTGGCCGTGACGGTCGGGCTCGGGATACGGTCGCGGAACACATAGGCGCAGAACACAACCAGCGCGACGCCGAGGACGAAAATGATGAACTTGCTGCTCATGACTGGATCGGGCGGTGCGGGCGCGCCTTCGCGGCACGCCCGACGCGCTTACTGATCGAGGAAGCTGCGCAGCTTGCGGCTGCGGCTCGGATGCTTGAGCTTGCGGAGCGCCTTGGCTTCGATCTGCCGGATCCGCTCGCGGGTCACGCTGAACTGCTGACCCACTTCTTCGAGCGTGTGGTCGGTGTTCATTCCGATGCCGAAGCGCATGCGCAGCACGCGCTCTTCGCGCGGGGTGAGCGAGGCGAGAACCCGGGTCGTGGTTTCCTTGAGGTTCTCCTGAATCGCGCTGTCGAGGGGCAGAACCGCGTTCTTGTCCTCGATAAAATCGCCCAGCTGGCTGTCTTCCTCGTCGCCAATCGGCGTCTCGAGAGAGATCGGCTCCTTGGCGATCTTCATCACCTTGCGGACCTTCTCCAGCGGCATCTGGAGCTTTTCGGCCAATTCCTCCGGCGTCGGCTCGCGGCCGATCTCGTGGAGCATCTGCCGACCAGTCCGCACCAGTTTGTTAATCGTCTCGATCATATGGACCGGGATCCGGATCGTCCGGGCCTGGTCCGCAATGGAGCGGGTGATCGCCTGACGGATCCACCAGGTCGCGTAGGTGGAAAACTTGTAGCCGCGGCGGTATTCGAACTTATCGACCGCCTTCATCAGGCCGATATTGCCTTCCTGAATGAGGTCGAGGAATTGCAGGCCGCGGTTCGTGTACTTCTTGGCAATCGAGATCACGAGACGCAGGTTCGCCTCGACCATCTCTTTCTTGGCCTGCCGGGCTTCTTTCTCGCCCTTCTGGACCTGCTGCACGATGCGGCGGAACTCGGTGATGTCGACGCCCACATAGGTGCCGACCTGAGCCATGTCGGCCCGCAGCTCTTCGATCTTGCTGCTGGAGCGTTCAATGAAAGCCTGCCAGCCGCGCCCGGGCTTTTCGGACATCCGCTCCACCCAGGTCGGGTCGAGCTCGTAACCGCGATAGGCCTCGACGAACTCGCGGCGGTTGATCCGCGCCTGATCCGCCAGCTTCACCATGTTCGAGTCGATGGACATGATGCGCCGGTTGATACCGTAGAGCTGGTCGATCAGCGCCTCGATCCGGTTGTTATGCAGGTGCAGCTCATTGACCAGCAGCACGATCTCCGCGCGCAGCTTCTGGTAATTCGCCTCATCCTCGATCGAGAAGCTTTCATCCTCGTTCAGGGTCGCCGAGATCCGCAGATCCTGCATATCGCTGAGCTGGGTGTAATCCCGTGCGATCAGGTCCAGCGTCTCCAACACCTTGGGCTTGAGCGCGGCCTCCATCGCGGCGAGCGACATGTTGGCCTGATCGTCCTCGTCATCCTCGTCCTCGGTCTTGGCAATCGGGTTGCCATCGGCGTCGAGCTCGGGCTCGTTGGCCTTTTCCGAGGGGGCGCTGGGGCTGTTGGCGGCCATCTCGACGACGGAGGAGCTTTCCTCGTCCTCGTCCATGGCCCCGCCCATGGTCGCCTCAAGGTCGATCACATCGCGGAGCAGAATGTCTTCGGAGAGAAGTTCGTCGCGCCAGATCGTGATCGCCTGAAAGGTCAGCGGGCTCTCGCAGAGACCGGCGATCATCGTGTTGCGCCCGGCCTCGATCCGCTTGGCGATGGCAATCTCGCCCTCGCGGCTCAAGAGTTCGACCGAGCCCATTTCGCGCAGATACATCCGCACCGGGTCATCGGTGCGGTCCAGCGCTTCCGACGAGGTGGTCGAGACGGCGACTTCGCGAGACCCGGAGGCTTCCACGACCTGGGTAGAGGCTGAGGCCGGGGTTTCCCCCTCTTCGGCCTCATCTTCCTCGATGATGTTAATCCCCATCTCCGAGAGCATCGACATCACGTCTTCGATCTGTTCGGAGCTGACCTGGTCCGGAGGAAGCACCTGATTGAGTTGATCGTAGGTGATGTAGCCGCGCGCACGCGCCTCGGCGATCATCTTTTTGACCGCCGCTTGGCTCATGTCGAGCATGGCCTCGGCGTCCTGGTCGTCGGTCTTGCGGTCGTCAGTGTCTTTGGCGGCCATTCATGTTTCCTTGATTAAAGGGGAGCGTGCCGGTTCATCGTTCTGTTCCACCCCGTATGCGAATCAGGTCGTAAGTGATTCGCGCTTCCCGCTTTTATCCGTGTTTACTTAACTTTCCGTGCGGGGTCAGCCCCCGTTTGTCTGTCCTTTGCCAAAGCTGATGCCATTGAGCAAGTCGTCAAAGGCGCTGCGTTCGTCTCGACTGATTCGCGCACCGTTCTCGGCAATATCGTATTCGGTCTTGTCATCCTGGGCGACGCGTCCCGCGGAATTGCGGGCCTCGGCGGCCTGCCCGAGCCGCCATGTAATCTCTTCATTCGAGGCGGAGTCGAAATCCTCGATCGCCTCATCCAGTTCCCGTTGCCATCCGGCCTGCGCCGAAAGCTTGGCGAATGCCCCGGCGACCGAGAGGCGCGCGATATCCTCGTCGCAGCCAGGGCGCAGGGACGGCGCAATCTGCACATGGCGTTCGCGCAGGATGAGATCAAGGGTCTCGCGGCAATCGGGGTCCTCGAATGTGATCCGCGCGCTTCGGGCTTCGGGATCGGTCGCGGTCAGCGCCATGGCAATCGCACTGAACCCGGGCGAGGCAAAGCGGTGATCCAGAAGCGCCGTTTCGAACTCGTCGATCAGAATGGGATGGGTGCAGAGCGTGGCGAGGATCAACGCCTCCTGCAGCTGCTCATCGGCGTTCGAGGTCACAAGGGCCGAGGCCTTGAGGTTCGCGGTCGGCCGCTCCGGCCCCTTGGATTTCCAGCCTCCGCCCCGACTGGGACCGCGCCCGCCACTGGGGCTAGAACGCGGCGCTTCACCGCCGCCATAGCCAAAGAGCGTGTCGAGTCGGGCTTTGATCTCTTGCCCGTAATGCTGCTTGATCGAGGGGTCCTTGATCTTCGCAACGGACATGCGCAGCGCCTTGCCCAAGGCAGCCTTGCGCTCGGGGCTGTCAAACGCACGCCCTTCGGTCTCGCGCTGCCAGATCAGGTTCAGCATGGGCTGCGCCTCGCGCAGGAGCGTGCCCATCGCATCGGCCCCGTCCTGACGGATCACGTCATCGGGGTCCTTCTTCTCCGGCAGGATGCAGAACCGCAGGGATTTCCCCGCCTCGATCAACGGCAGGGCCAGATCGACCACCCTCTGTCCGGCCTGCAGCCCGGCGCGGTCGCCATCCAGCGCAAAGATCGGCTCAGGTGAGATCCGCCAGAGCAGCTCAAGCTGCGGCTCCGTGACCGCCGTGCCGAGGGGCGCAACCGCCGCCGGAAAGCCCGCTTCCGACAGCGCGATCACATCCATATACCCCTCCGCCACGACGAGCATGTCGGATTTGCCCGCCGCCTCCCGCGCGCGCGCATGGTTGAAGAGGACCCGGGACTTGTCGAAAAGCTCCGTCTCCGGCGAGTTGAGGTATTTCGCCCCGTCCTCGGGATCCATGGCCCGCCCGCCAAAGGCAATCGCCCGCCCCCGCGCATCGCGGATCGGGAACATGATCCGGTTGCGGAAGACGTCATAGGGGCGCCCACCCTCCTTGCGCGAGGGTTTGGCGAGCCCGGCTCCGAGGATCAGGTCCTCGGCCACACCCTTGCCGCGCAGGTGGTCCCAGAGATGCTGCCAGCCTTCGGGCGCAAAGCCAATCTCCCAGCGCTCGCAAGCAGCCTCGGACAGGCCCCGCCCCGCGAGATAGGCCCGCGCCTCCCGCGCAGCACCAGTCTTGAGGTTCAGCTTGAAAAACTGCACCGCCTGCTCAGCCACATCGCTCAGCTGGCTGCGTCGATCCGCTTTGGCCGCCGCTTTTGGATCGCGGGCGGGCATGGTCATCCCGGCCTCGGCGGCGAGGATCTCTACTGCTTCCATGAAGCCCACATTCTCGGTCTCACGCACGAAGGAGATCGCATCCCCCTTCGCGTGACAGCCAAAGCAGTAATAATAGCCTTTGCGATCATCCACATGGAAAGACGCGGTCTTTTCCTGGTGGAAGGGGCACGGGGCCCACATATCGCCCTTGCCCTGCTGGGATTTGCGCATATCCCAGACAAGCTTGCGCCCAGCCACCTGTGTCATGGACACGCGACCGCGCAATTCATCAAGGAAACCGGGTGGCAGACTCATCTGGGAAATATCGGTGCCCTGCCCCGCGAAGTCCAGCGCCCGCGCGCAGAGAATGCCTCAGCGCGGCGTCAGCTGGTGGCGCGCGGCAAGCTGGGTCATGTCCTTGCGCAGATGTGCGACAGCGGTTTCAGCATAGGAGCGCATGACCCAGATCTCGATCGCCGAGGGCAGCCGGGTCAGCAGAACAGCCATATGGTGCCACTCGGTCCGCGCCGTGGCATGGGGCGGAAAGACCTGCGCGCGCAGATCGAGCGGTGTGCCCCGTGCCAACACGTCCTCGATCCCGGGCCCGGACAGGCGCAGCCGCGCCCAGCCATCGGAAATCTCGACGGTGGCCGCAAGTGTTTCGGGAACGGCGCCATCGGGCAGCGCGCCCAGGGCAAAGACGTGTTCTCGCCCGGCCCAGAGGAGCTGCAGATCCGGTGATTGGGCGGAGCGACCAGGCGCGGGGAGCGCCAACCCCGTCGCGGCTTCCATCGCTTCGGAGGCCGGCGCCAGCTGACCTGGATAAGGCAGGATGGCATGGATCGGCTCCGGCGCGGGCTCCGTCAGGATCCACGGGCCGATCTGCACCGGTTTCAAATATCCCAGCGCCGTTTCTGCGATCAGGTCAGTCACGGGCCAGCCCTCCGTCCGGATCATAGGCCACAGGATCGGTGACGCGGCAGTCCGTCTCTACGCGGCGCAGGTGGTCCACGAGGCGCACGATCTCTCCATGCCGCCCCCGTCCTGCGCGCAGAAACCCGAGGGCCAGGGGTGTGCCCAGGCTTGGGGAGACGCAGTTGCTCGTCACATGGCCCTGACTGGTCTTGGGGGTAAGGTCCGCGCCCGCCGGGAAAAGATGCGCCCCTGCCGGAAGCGCCGTGCGCCCATCCAGCGGGCGCAGACCGACGAGTTGGGGGCGATCCGGATCCGCCAGTCCCGGGCGCAGGCGTGCCGTGGCCCCGATGAAGTCCTTGTCTTTCGCCACCATCCGGTCGAGCCCCAGATCGCCTGCCGTCACCCGGCCATCCATCTCCGCATGGGTGAGAAACCCTTTCTCGATCCGCAGCACATTCAGCGCCTCCATCCCGTAGGCGCCGCCGCCCAGCGCCTCGGCCTGCAGGACCAACTTGTCATAAAGAGATGCTCCGAACCGGGCGGGCATGGCCAGCTCGAACCCCAACTCCCCGGAGAAGGAGATCCGAAAGAGCCGACCCGCCACCCCGTCGAGATCCACTGCGCCGCAGGACATGAAGGGAAAGCGGGCCGCCTCGGGGGCTTCCGATAGCACGCCGCACAAAAGCTCCCGCGCCCGCGGCCCCGCGATCGCAAACTGCGCCCAATGCTCGGTCACCGACAGGAAACGCAGGCGCAGCTCAGGCCGCAGGCATTGCTGCACGAAATCCAGATGCTGCATCACCTGCCCCGCCGCCGCCGTGGTGGTCGTCAGCACAAAATGGTCAGGCGCGAGGCAGGCGACCGTGCCGTCATCCATCACATGACCGTCCTCGCGCAGCATGATCCCGTAGCGGCACCGCCCGGGGCGCAGGCTCGAGATCCTGTTGGCATAGACGAAATCGAGGAAGGCCCCGGCATCCGGCCCTCGCAGCTCGATCTTGCCGAGGGTGGAGACATCGCAGATCCCGACAGCCTCGCGCACGAAGCAGACCTCCCGGTTGCAAGCGATCCGCCAGTCCCGCTCCCCCGGGCGGGGATAGTGGCTCGGACGGTACCAGAGCCCGGCCTCCAGCATCGGCGCGCCTGCTGCAACCGTGGCCGTGTGAGAGGTCATGCGCCGCTCGGGCGCGAACCCTTTGCTCTGCGCCCCTGCCCCCATCGCCGCCAGGGTGACCGGCGTATAGGGCGGGCGGTAAGTGGTCGTGCCGGTCTCCTTGATCCCGCGCCCTGTCGCATCGGCCAGCACCGCGAGCGCAAGAAGGTTCGAGCTCTTGCCCTGATCCGTGGCCATGCCCTGGGTCGTGTAGCGCTTCATATGCTCGACGCTGGTGAGGTTCTCGGCCGCCGCCTGACGCACGTCCTTGACGGTGACATCGTTCTGAAAATCGAGCCAGGCGCGATCCTTGCCCGGGCGCGGCCCATCCACGGCATAGATCGGCGCGATGGCATAGGGCGCATCCTCGGCCTCGGGGATCGGCGGCATCGCGGCGCGCGTCCCAAGCTCGGACAGCGCCTGCAGCGCGCCTTCTGCCCCGGATCTCAAGGCGCTATGGGTCGAAAACACGCCCGCCGCCGCGCCGACAGCCGAGAGCCCGGGCACGGCCCCTGGTCTCGGGACAAACGCGGCGAGGTCCGGATCCCAGACGGGGCGACCATTCATATGGCATGTCAGATGCACCGCCGGGTTCCAGCCACCGGAGACCCCCAGGGCGTCCACGGCCAGCTGTGTCTCTCCGCTGGCGGTCTGCACTATGATCTCCTCCAGCCCGAGGCGCCCCTTGGAGCCGGTAACCTGCGCCCCGCGCAACACCGGATAGTCGCCCTCCGGCGCGTCCGGCCGGGTGTCGATCATGGCGACAACCTCAAGGCCTTGGACCTGCAGATCACGGGCGGTGCGATGGGCGTCATCGTTATTGCCGAACACCGCCACGCGCCGCCCAGGCACCACAGCAAAGCGGTTGGCATAGCTGCGCAAAGCCGCCGCCGACATGATCCCGGGCCGGTCATTCATGGGAAAGGCAATCGGGCGTTCCTGTGCTCCGGCCGCGAGGATCGCGCGGCGCGCCGTGATGCGCCAGAAGCATTCGCGCGGCAGTGCCTCGGGCGGGTTCGGCAGGTGCAGGCCCACCCGCTCGAGCGCGCCAAACACGCCGCCATCATAGGCCCCGGTCACCGTTGTGCGCATCATGCGACGCACCCGGCCCGTAGCCTCCAGCTTGCGGACTATCTCCGCCACCCAATCCAAGCCTGACAGGCCGTCCACCGTCTCACGCTCGGACAGGAGCCGCCCGCCGCAGGTGGTGTCCTCCTCGGCCAGGATCACATCCGCGCCCGCCTCTGCTGCCGTCAGCGCCGCCATCAGCCCTGCCGGACCCGCGCCGATCACCAAGAGGTCGCAATGGGCGAAGGCCTTTTCATAGGGTTCCCTATTGGCCTGCCCCGACAGCGCGCCCAGCCCGGCGGCGCGACGGATCAGCGGCTCATAGACCCGCTCCCAGAAGCGGCGCGGCCACATGAACGTCTTGTAATAGAACCCCGCCCCCAGAAAGCGCGATGCGAGATCGGTCACTTCCATCAGGTCATAGCGCAGGGAGGGCCAGCGGTTCTGGCTCCGGGCATAAAGGCCCTGATAAAGCTCAATCTGCGTGGCGCGGACATTCGGCACCTGACGGGCGAACTGGCCGACCTGCATCAGGGCGTTGGGCTCATCCGACCCGGCAGACCAGAGCCCGCGCGGGCGGTGATACTTGAAGGACCGCCCCACAACACGGATGTCATTGGCCATCAGGGCCGAGGCGAGCGTGTCGCCTGCGAACCCGCCCATCCAGGCATCGTCGAACTGAAACCGCACGGGGCGGTCACGATCGATCAGCCCCCCCTGGGCGAGCCTCATGCTGCGCCCTCGGCGCGCGCGAGTGCGACATCGATGATCTCGTGGGAGCGGGTGTCGCGCCGCACGCGCAGCCAGGCCCCGCACCCCAGCCCGTGATACCAGAGCTCCAAGGTCTCCCCCGCCGGGTTGTCCCTCAGGTGGAGATAGGCGTCATAACCGTCCGCATCCCCAAGCTCAGGGCGCGCGAGATAGGTGTCGTCCCCGAGATAGGTGAATTCGCGCAGGTCACGCGCGCCGCAGAGGGGACAGGAAATGCGCACTCGGGCTGCCTCTTCGCTGGTGTCTGACCGCCACTAAAGCCGCCTGATCGCAACCTGACAACAGATCGGCGTCGTTCGATGGAAGGATTTGCGACTTGCAGGACGGGCTTGCCGCGCGCTTGAGATCCTCCAAGCAGCGCGCCGGTACGGACCCACCGCGCCCTTTGCAGGACACATACCCGTGCTCAGAGCCGCCATCCTGCGCGCTGCGAACCAGCGCTTAGTGGAAATTGTGCTGACTGCCCGTCCCTTCTTCATCGATCAGATGCCCGCTCCGAAACCGGTCGAGCCGGAAGCGCCGGGCGACCTCATGGGGGGTCTCCGTCGCCATCAGGTGCGCGAGGCACCAGCCCGAGGCCGGTACCGCCTTGAACCCGCCATAGCACCAGCCCGCATTCACATAGAGGCCCTCGACCGGGCTGTGATCGATGATCGGCGAGCCATCCGGCGTCATATCCATGATCCCGCCCCAGGATCGGAGCATCTTCGCCTTTCCGATCATCGGCATCAGGGTCATGCCCGCCTCCACCACATGCTCGGCCATGGGCAGATTGCCCCGCTGCGCATAGGAGGCGTAGAAATCCAGATCCCCGCCAAAGACGAGCCCGCCCTTGTCCGACTGGCTGATATAGAAATGCCCCATGCCATAGGTGATGACCTGATCGATGCAGGGCTTGAGCCCCTCGGTCACAAACGCCTGGAGGACATGGCTCTCGATCGGCAGGCGGAACCCGGCCATCTCGGCCACCTGGCTGGAGCGTCCGGCAACGACCATGGCGACCTTGGGCGCGGCGATGGGGCCGCGGGTTGTCTCGACGCCCTTGACCGCGCCGCCCTCGATCCGAAAGCCCGTGACCTCGCAATTCTGGATCAGATCCACGCCCAACCGGTCCGCCGCCCGCGCATAGCCCCAGGCCACCGCATCATGGCGCGCGGTCCCGCCGCGCTTGTGCCAGAGCCCGCCATAGATCGGAAACCGAGTTTGTTCGTAGTCGAGATAGGGCACCATCCGCTGCAAGGCCGCCCGGTCCAGAAGGATCGCATCATCCCCCCGGTTGATCATCGCATTGCCCCGGCGCGCGGCCGCGTCCCGCTGCCCGTCCGAGTGGAACAGATTGATGATTCCGCGCTGGGAATGCATGGCGTTGAAATTGAGATCTGCCTCCATCCCCTCCCAAAGCTTCAGGGAGTGGGAGTAGAACTCCGAATTCCCCGGCAGCAGATAGTTCGCCCGCACGATGGTGGTGTTTCGCCCCACATTGCCGCCGCCGAGATAACCTTTCTCCAGCACGGCGATCCGCGTCATCCCGTGGTTGCGCGCGAGGTAGTAGGCCGTGGCCAAACCGTGACCTCCGCCCCCAATGATCAGCGCGTCATAGCTGGCCTGCGGCGCGGGGCTGCGCCACAGGGCGGGCCAGCCGCGATTGCCACGCAGCCCCTGCTTGAGAATTTCGAATGCCGAATAACGCATGCGCGTCCTGCCTTTTCGGGCTGCGACCGGGATCTGAGGCGCAGCTTAACAAAGCCTGCGCCCCATGCACGCCCTTGATGGACGTGGTCTGCGCGCGGCCAGAGGGGTTTAACGGGACCTTCATTCAACCGCGTGCATAGAGAAGCCGAGAATGACGGCGCAGGAAACCGGCGGCATTTGAGCGGCTTGTCCCGGTTCTTGACCAAGCTTGCCCGATTTCTGCCGCAATATCGCGGAGACTTGCGGGGCGGAGTTGCGTTCCGCATGGCGTGTGAAAGTAGGTGTGCAATGAGACTGGGCGATGGCGAAGACCCCAAGGGGCGCGCGACCCCTCTGACCGCCTTGGTGCAGTTCTGGAAAGACGAATCCGGGGTTCTGACCGGGTTCTCTCTCTATATCTTCATCCTGATGATGATGATCGCAGGGCTGACGATCGACATCATGCGCTATGAAGCCGTGCGCACACGGCTGCAGGCCACGTCGGATCGCGCGGTGCTGGCTGCGGCCGATCTCGATCAGACCACGGATGCCGTTGCGGTGGTTGAGGATTACTTCGCGAAAGCCGGCATGGCCGATTATCTTGAGGGGGTGCAGGTCGCCAAGGGCCTGAACTACAAGGAAGTGGAGGCGCGGGTGAGCGCCGAGATCCCGACCTGGTTCATGAACATGTCCGGGATCGACACCCTCAACGCTTTCGCCCGGAGCAAAGCCGAAGAGCGCATCCAGAACATCGAAGTGTCGCTTGTCGTGGACATCTCCGGCTCCATGGGCAGCAACAGCAAGATCCAGAACCTGCGCACCGCGGCGGACAAGTTCGTCCGCACGATGATGGCGGCCAATGACAATATCACCGAGGATGGCACCGGGCTCACCTCGGTCTCGATCATCCCCTATCACGCGGTGGTCAATGTGCCGGATTACCTGCTGGCGAAATACAATGTCTCGAAGCAGCAGGAAGTGACCAATTGCGTGCGGTTCGCGCCCAGCGATTTCCAGTCGATCTCGCTGAGCACCACTGACGCGCTGGACCGGCTGGCTCATTTCGACCGCAATAACAGCAACCTCTACACCCAGAACGGGGATCGCAAGATCAAGCGGCCCTGGTGCCAGACGGGTGACTATGGCGCCATCCTGCCCCTGTCGACCAATCTCAACGATCTGACCGCGAAAGTCGCCTCTCTTGGGGCAAGCGGCAACACGGCGACGGATCTGGGCATGAAATGGGCCGCCGCTCTGCTGGATCCGGGCACCCAGGATGTGGTGACCGATCTCATCGACGAAGGCCACTTGGATGCGGCATTGGACGGGCGACCGGTCGCCTATGAGGATACCGAGACGATCAAGGTCGTGGTGCTCATGACCGACGGGGAAAACACCTCGCAATACGACCTGAAGAACAAGTTCAAGGGCACCATGTCGCCGGTCTGGTGGGATGAGGATAGTGACGAGTTCTTTGTTTATTTCCAGAACCGCGCCGATCAGGGCAAGCAGCCCTGGTGGGATGTGGGTCGTAGCCCGGAAAGCGATACGAATGGCAATGACGCGAAATACGGGGATGGCGATTGGGACCCCCAGATCGAGCGCCCCGATGCGCGACAGCTCAGCCATGCGGAACTCTTCGGCACCTTCAGCGTGCGTTATGTGTCCGAGTATTTCTTCCGGGTCGAGAATGACAGCCAGTCCAGCATCCGCAACGATTACCGCAACGCGGTAACCCGTTACACGGGCAACAGCACGGCGGACGACTACACCGAAGTGCTCTGTGACAAGCTCAAGGCCAAGGATGTGGTGATCTTCACCATCGGGTTTGAGGCGCCGGATCGCGGTCAGACCCTGATGAAATACTGCGCATCCTCGTCCGGGCATTATTTCGACGTGAAGGGCGTCGAGATTTCCGAGGCGTTCAGCTCAATCGCTAACACGATCCAGCAGCTGAGGCTGTCCTTGTGAGACGGGCCTTGCGGAAATTCCTGTGTCATGACGAGCGTGGCACGGCCACGGTCGAGTTCGTGATCGTGTTTCCGCTGATCATCGCGGTCTTCATGTCGACCTTCGAGGCAGCAATGCTCACTGCGAAATACACGATGATGGAGCGTGCGCTGGACCTGACTATCCGGGAGTTGCGCCTGAACGCCGACACGCCGCTCAGCGAGAGCGATGTGAAGGACATGATCTGTCAGGAGACCCTGCTGATCGCCGATTGCCGCTCGACGATCGTGGTGGAGATGACCGAGATCAACCCACCGGTTTGGACTTGGCCCGCGACCCGGGCGGCCTGCGCCGACCGGATCAACGACACCCTCCCGGTGGTGACCTATACCCAGGCCCAGGCGAACAAGCTGGTCCTCGTGCGGCTCTGTACAATCGTGGATCCCTGGTTCCCCCTGACAGGCCTGGGGCTCGCCCTCTCCAAGGATGAAAGCGGCGGCTACCAGATGACCACCGCCTCGGCCTTTGTGGCAGAACCGTGAGGGGCGCAGCATGAACGCTTTCCGCATCGACCGGCTTGCCCGACGTTTTGTCCGCGATGAACAGGGGCTCGTGATCACCGAGTTTCTCTTTGCCATGTGCTGGCTCTGCTGGTGGTATGTGGCGAGTTTCGCGATCTTCGACGGGTTTCGCCAATACAACGCCTCGATCAAGGCGACCTACACGGTGGGCGATATCCTCTCCCGGCAGATGGTCGAGATCGATGAAAGCTTCCTCGACGGGTTGCAAGGCCTCTATGAGTATCTGATCAAGTTCGGCAGCGATGCGGAGCTGCGCTATACCTCCCTGAAATGGGTCGATGCGCGTTCGCAATACGAGGTCGACTGGTCCTACGCCACGGGCACCCGTGGTGACCTGACCACAGCGGACCTGACCAGCATGACCGACCGGCTGCCGCGATTGGTGGATGGCGAGCATGTGCTGCTGGTCGAAAGCTGGTCGACCTACAACACGCTCTTTTCCGTCGGGGTGAGCCAGGGCTTGCAGTTCAACAATTACATGGTGACCTCGCCACGCTTCGCCCCACGCGTGGTCTTGCCCCAGAACTAGCTGCCGTCGCGGGCCGACAGGGTCATCGCGATGGTCTCGGCAATGACATCGCCCTGGGCCTTGTGGGTTACGCCGCCCACGCCGACGAACCGCCCCAGCCGCCAGTAGAGCCCGGGCATCCAAGCCCGCTCCTTCGGTTCCGCGAGACGCAGCAGAAACCCGTTCGACGGCTTGAAGGCAAAGGCCCCCCGGTTCACCGACACGATCTCGGAGAGCAGACAAATCACCTCGCCATCGGCGCGGTAAAGCCCATCCTCGCGCAGCTCCAACCCTTGTGGACGCGCCTGCACCATGGCGATCCCCAACCACCCGGCCCCGGCCGTCATCACCCCCAGAAACACCAACCAGCCCATCGCAGCGGGCGGATGCAGCACGAGCACATAGCCCAGCAGGAACGCCAGCAAGAACAACATCGCAGCCGAGACGCCGCGTTTGAACGGCGCCGGGGTCAGGTGCAGGACCGGTCGCTCCGGCAGGTCGAACTCCTCCGACGCGCTCACAGGGGCACCGCAAGACTGTCGGCCAGACCGGTTTGGCTGTCGGAGACCATCTGGCGCACCATGGCGAGGTAGATCCGCTCGATCTCCGCCCGGTCGAGACGACCATCATCCCGGTACCAGGTGGTCAGCCCCGTCAGCATCGCGATCAACGCCATGGTGGCAAGCTTGGTATCGGGCACCGCAAACAACCCGGCCGCCTTGCCGCGTTTCAGAATCGTCTCCAGCAGCGTCTCATATTGCAGACGCAAATCCGCGATATGGGCGAAATTCTCGGGCGTCAGATTGCGCAGCTCCATATAGGAGATGAACACGGCCTCGGCCCGGTCCAAATGAAAGGTGATGTGAAAGCGCGCGAACGTGTCGAGCGCCTCGGGTGGCGGTCCGCTCAGATCGACTCCAGAGACCGCCTCCATCAACTCCTCCATATGCACGCGCATCAGATCAAAAAGCAGCGTCTGCTTGTCCGGCGTATAGAGATAGAGCGCGCCCGCCTGCACCCCGACCTCGCGGGCGATCTGGCGCATGGACACCGCCGCGAAGCCATCGCGCGCGATCAGCTGCTGCGCCGCCGCCCGGACCTTGGGTCCGGTGATGTCAGAATGGGATCCGGTTTTCCGCGCCATGGGCTGAGCCTAGGTGAACGCCCGTTCAATTGACAGCGGCTTTTTTCGCTTTGCCCAAAGGTTTCGCTTTAGCGCCCCCGGCGCGCGACATAAGCTGTGGCCATGCGGCGCCTCCTCCTTTCTTTCACGCTCCTTCCGTGGCTGCTTGCCGGTTGTGCGGATCTGACCTTTCTCGACCCGGCAGTGACCGAGGCGGGCCGCAATGACCCGGCGCCGGAGCTCCTGCCGCGCAGCGCCCTCAACCTGCCCGGCGCCGAGGAGGCCGCGCCGGACGAGGAAACCGAGCGCCTGCTGAACCGCGGGGCCGCGCTGCAACGGCGGGCTGCGGCATCGCAATAGAGCTACCGCGTTGCACGCAGCGGTTTGATTGATTACGAGAACGCCAATTCTGTTTGCTCATCGCTCACCGTCGGAGGCAGCCCCATGACGTCCCCTCTTCGCCTAGGCATCGCCGGGCTCGGCACAGTTGGTGCCGGCGTCGTCAAAATCGTAGCCGGCAAAGCCGACCTGCTGAGCGCACGCGCCGGTCGCCCGGTCGAGATCACCGCCGTGTCCGCGCGCAGCCGCGACAAGGACCGTGGCGTGGATCTGAGCAGCTATGCCTGGGAAGACGATCCGGTAGCCCTGGCGACCCGCGATGACGTGGATGTCTTTGTCGAGCTCATGGGCGGCGAGGCGGGTGCGGCCAAGGCTGCGACCGAAGCCGCACTGAAGGCAGGCAAAGATGTCGTCACGGCGAACAAGGCGATGCTTGCCATCCATGGGCAGGCGCTGGCCGAGACGGCAGAAGCGGCGGGTCATGTGATCCGGTTCGAGGCCGCCGTGGCCGGGGGCATCCCCGTGGTCAAGGGTCTGACCGAGGGCCTCGCGGGCAATGACATCCTGCGCGTCATGGGCGTGATGAACGGCACCTGCAACTACATCCTTACCCGGATGGAGGCCGAGGGTCTGGGTTATAACGTGCTCTTTGAGGAGGCGGGCAAGCTCGGCTATCTCGAGGCGGATCCGACCCTCGATGTGGGCGGGATCGATGCGGGCCACAAGCTGGCACTGCTGGCCTCCATCGCCTTTGGCACCAAGGTGGATTTCGAGGGCGTCGAGCTTGAAGGGATTGACCGGGTCACCCTCGAGGACATCCGGCACGCAGCAGATATGGGCTTCCGGATCAAGCTGCTCGGCGTGGCCCAGCGCAGCGGACGCGGGCTGGAGCAGCGCATGCGCCCCTGTCTGGTCCCGGCAACATCGCCCCTTGGTCAGCTTGAAGGCGGCACGAATATGGTCGTGATCGAGGGCGACGAGGTCGGCCAGATCGTGCTGCGCGGCGCGGGTGCGGGCGAAGGACCCACCGCCTCGGCGGTCCTCTCGGACATCATGGATATCGCGCGCGGCGACCGGATCTCGACCTTTGGCCAACCCGCCGCGTCCCTTGTGACGCCCATCCGCGCGCAATCGGCAGTAGCCGCACCCTATTACTTGCGGCTGGAGCTCGAGGACAAACCCGGCGCGCTTGCCAAAGTGGCCAGCGTGCTCGGGGATGCCGGGGTCTCGATCGACCGGATGCGGCAATACGGGCATGAGGATGCCTCGGCGCCCGTGCTGATCGTGACCCACAAGGCGGCCCGCAATGCCATCGACACGGCCCTTGAGGCGCTGCCGAAAACCGGCGTGGTACTGGGGGACCCGGTCGCGCTGCGGATCGAGGCGGACTGACCGAACCATTTGCCGCTGTGACGAATGCGCCATTCCCCGCTTCTGTTGCGGGCGCACGGGTTTTCTTTGCAGTGCAGCATCGGTATCCATACGCCAGCGACTTTTTTTGCTGACAAGGACACCCTATGACCGCCGCTGCCGATTTTAACGACCGTATGCTTTCCCTGGGCCTGGCCCGTGTCGCCGAGCAGGCTGCTCTCGCCTCCGCGAATCTGATCGGGCGGGGCGATGAGAAAGCGGCGGATCAGGCCGCTGTGAACGCCATGCGCGACCAGCTCAACATGCTCGACATCAACGGTGTGGTGGTGATCGGCGAGGGCGAGCGGGACGAAGCCCCGATGCTCTATATCGGCGAAGAAGTGGGCACGGGATCCGGCCCGGCCGTTGACATCGCGCTCGACCCGCTCGAGGGGACGACCCTGACCGCCAAGGACATGCCCAACGCCCTGACCGTGATTGCCATGGGGCCGCGCGGCTCGATGCTGCACGCGCCGGACGTTTATATGGACAAACTGGCGATCGGCCCGGGCTATCCGACCGACACCGTGACCCTTGACATGAGCCCGTCCGAGCGGGTCCATGCCCTCGCCAAGGCCAAGGGTGGCTCCGCCGAGGACGTGACTGTCTGCGTTCTGGAGCGTCCGCGCCACGAAGAAACCATCGCCGAGATCCGCAAGACCGGCGCCGCGATCCGCCTGATCACCGATGGCGATGTGGCCGGGGTCATCCACTGCGCCGAGGCTGCGATCACCGGGATCGACATGTATATGGGCTCCGGCGGCGCGCCCGAAGGTGTTCTGGCCGCTGCGGCCCTGAAATGCATGGGCGGGCAGATGTATGGCAAGCTACTCTTCCGGAACGACGATGAGATCGGTCGCGCCCGCAAGGCCGGGATCGAGGATCTCGACCGCGTCTATACCCGCGACGAGCTGGTGACCGCGGATGTGATCTTTGCCGCGACCGGCGTGACGGACGGCTCCATCGTGTCCGGCATCAAGCGCGAGGTTGGTTATCTGACGACCGAGACGATCCTGATGCGTTCCAAGACCGGGTCCGTGCGTCGCATGATCTACCGGAACCCGACCACAGCCGCCTGACATGACCGACGCCCCTGCGTTTCTGGGGGTTCACGCGTCGATCACTGGTCGGCGATGGACAGGTCTGTCCGCCGAGCAGGACCGCGCGGCCGAGCATCTGGTGCAGATCACCGGCCAGCCCGATGCCTTGTGCCGGGTGCTGGCCCGGCGCGGTGTCGCCCCGGAGGAGGTGGAGGCGTTTCTCGCCCCCACCCTGCGGGATCTGCTGCCGGATCCCCGCGCCCTGCGAGATATGGAGACCGCCGCCGCACGGCTCAACGCCGCCGTGACGCGGTCGGAGCGGATCGCGATCTTTGCCGATTATGACGTGGATGGCGGATCCTCCGCCGCCCTCCTGTTGTCCTGGCTGCGGGCGCGCGGGCGGGATGCGACGCTCTATATTCCGGACCGGATTGACGAGGGCTATGGGCCGAACACCCCGGCCATGACCAAGCTCGCGGCGGGTCATGACCTGATCCTCTGCGTCGATTGCGGGACCCTGTCCTTCGAGCCCATTGCGGCGGTTGAGGGTGCGGATGTCATCGTGCTCGACCACCATCTCGGGGGTGAGGAGCTGCCAGAGGCCCTGGCCGTGGTGAACCCGAACCGTCAGGACGAGGATGGCGCGCTCGCCCATCTTTGTGCGGCGGCGGTGGTGTTTCTCGCTCTGGTGGAGGCCAACAGGCAGTTGCGCGCAGCGGGGGAGCCCACCCCCGACCTGATGGGGCTGCTGGACCTCGTGGCCCTCGCCACCGTGGCCGATGTGGCCCCCCTGACCGGGGTGAACCGGGCTTTTGTGCGGCAGGGCCTCTCGGTGATGGGGCGCCGGGCGCGCCCCGGCCTGACAGCGCTTGCGGATGTCGCCCGGCTCGACACGGCGCCCTCGGCCTATCATCTGGGGTTCGTTCTGGGGCCGCGTGTGAATGCCGGGGGTCGCATCGGCGCAGCGGATCTCGGCGCGCGGCTGCTGTCGACTGCGGATCCCCATGAAGCCGCCGCTTTGGCGGAGCGGCTCGACGCGCTCAACACGGAACGGCGCGAGATCGAGGCCAGTGTCCGCGCCCAGGCGCTCGCGCAGGCAGAGGAGCGCGGGCTGGACCTGCCCCTGGCCTGGGCGGCGGGCGATGGCTGGCATCCGGGCGTCGTGGGCATCGTGGCCTCGCGCCTGAAGGAAACCGCGCAGCGCCCCTCGGTCGTGATCGGGTTCGACGGCGATGACGGCAAGGGCTCGGGCCGCTCGGTTCCGGGCATTGATCTCGGCGCGGCGATCCAACGGCTGGCCCAGGAGGGGCTGATCGAGAAAGGCGGCGGGCACAAGATGGCTGCCGGGCTGTCCCTCAGCCGCGCGCAGCTTGACCCGGCCATGGCGCGCCTCTCGGCCTTGCTGGCTCAACAAGGCGCAGACGCGCTGGGACCCAGCGCGCTGAAGCTGGACGGTGTGCTTGCGCCTGCCGCCATCACGCCTGAGCTCATCACCCAGATCGAGGCCGCAGGTCCCTTTGGCGCCGCCGCCGCAGCACCGCGCTTTGCGCTTCCCAATGTGCGGATCAGCTTTGCCAAGCGAGTGGGTGACACCCATCTGCGCGTCACCTTTACCGGGCCTTGCGGCACGCGGATGAACGCCATCGCGTTCGGGGCGTTCGACAGCCCGCTCGGCCCGTTTCTGTCGGCGCTGGACCCGCCGCCGCTGCACCTTGCGGGCCGGATCGAGATCAACAGCTGGGGTGGTCGGCAGACGCCACAGCTACGGATTGAGGACGCGGCCCCGGCCTCCTGAGGCGCGGCAAAATTTGCCACGCAAATTCGTGCATTTTCCGCTTGCGCGTCTCGAAGGCTTTGCCTAGTAACCTCTCCACGATCTGAGTGGCCCGTTCGTCTATCGGTTAGGACGCCAGGTTTTCAACCTGGAAAGAGGGGTTCGATTCCCCTACGGGCTGCCATTTTTTGATCGTACCGCGTTGATCTGAAACGCTTCCTCTCCGCAGAACATACCCGCAGAAATTCAGCGATGGACTCCTAGTTATTCGCTCGCATCGCGGCGGTGACTCGCGCGGTGGCGCCCCGCTTTCCGGGGCGCACTCACCGACCCTCTCAGGGCAGAAGCGCGCGGATCTCTTCGAGAAGTGGTGTGTTGACCGAGCGTGGCCCCGGATCGCGGCGCGCAGCGTGGCGCTTGGCACCGGGCAAGCGCGCGCCGTCGATATCGCCATAGCGATCCACGAAACGCTCGGTCTGCGCGGCCCATTCCGTGCCGGAAAACACATCCGGCGACATCGCGAGAATGAACTGCCCCCCCTGCGCCGGGCCGCCATCGCCATTGTCGCGCTCTTTGGATTCGTAGGAGAACGCCTCCCCCACCATGGGTCCCGCGAGCAGCTCGATCATCAGCGCCAGCGCCGAACCCTTGTGACCGCCAAAGGGCAGCAGCACGCCCTTGGCGATCTCGGCCGCATCCGTGGTGAGCTCGCCCTCGGGCGAAAGTCCGGTGCCCAAAGGCACCGCATGGCCTTCGCGCGCCGCAATCTGCACCTCGCCCATGGCCATGGACGCCGTCGCCATATCGATCACGATCGGGTCCTGCCCCGGGCGCGGCCAGGCAAAGCCGAACGGGTTGGTGCCAAAGATCGGCGCCCGCCCTCCATGGGGGGCGACCCAAGGCAGGTAGGAGACACAGGTGATGCCCACGAGCCCTGCCTCGGACAGCGTCTCGATCTCGGGCCAGAGCGCTGCGAAATGGTGGCAGCGCTGGATCGAGACACCGGCAAGACCAAAGGTCTGGGCCGCCTCGATCAGCGCCGGCAGGCAGGTCTTGTGGGCCATGGGCGCGAAAGCGTTGCGCGCATCGCAGCGCATCACCGCCGGTGTCGTCGCATTCAGCTCGGGGCGCGCATCGCCCTTCACCTTGCCGCTCTTCAGCGCCTTCACATATCCCGGCACCCGGAAGAGGCCGTGGGACAGGGCCCGGTCCCGCTCCGCCCTAGTGACGGTTTCAGCCACGGCGGCAGCATTGGCGGCATCGGCGCCATGGGCCTGCAAAACGGCGAGAACCAGCGCGTGGATATCCTCAAGGGACAGATCGGTCGTGGGTGCTATGGGACTGCTCCAACATTTTCCTGGATGGCGGCCTTGTAGAGCGCGCGGATCCGCTCGGTCATCGGGCGCGCGCCGGTGCCTATGGGCTTGCCATCAATCTCGCTCACCGGGGTTTGCGCCCCGAAGGTTCCGGTCAGGAAAGCTTCCTCCGCCCCGTAGGCTTCGTAAAGCGAATAATTCTTCTCGAAGACCGGAATGCCATCCGCCCGGCACAGGTCGATCACCTTCTGCCGGGTCACCCCATTCATGCAGTAATCCCCGGTGGAGGTCCAAACCTCGCCGCGACGCACGATGAAGAAGTTGCAGGCATTGGTGGTGTTCACGAACCCATGGGGGTCCAGCATCAGCCCCTCATCCGCCCCGGCCTGCTCGGCCTGCAAGCAGGCGATCACACAGTTCAGCTTGGAATGGCTGTTATACTTGGCGTCCTGGGTCATGGGCAGCCCGCGCGCCTGAGGCACCGTGGCGAGCCGGATGCCCCGGGTCTGCAGCGCTTCGACCGGGCGCGAATGCTCCATGATGATGACCAGCGTCGGCCCCGACCGGCTGAGCGAGGGGTGCTGGAACGGTTTGTCCTTGATCCCCCGGGTCAGCATCATCCGGCAATGGGCATTGTCGGTCATCCCGTTCGCCTCGGCAGTCATGGTCAGCGCTGCGAGGATCCCCTCCGCATCCATCCCCACATCCAATGAGACCGCTTTGCAGGAATTGAAAAAGCGGTCCATATGCTCGTCGAAGAACGCCCATTTCCCATTGTAGAGGCGCATCCCCTCCCACATCCCGTCGCCCAGCATGAAGCCACTGTCATAGACCGAGACCTTGGCCTCATCCCGGTGCAAAAGCGCGCCATTCACATAGATCTTGATATCGCGGTTGCGGATATCGTCTTCGGCGGTGTGGGTGGTGTGCGTGTCTCCGGTCATCGGAACGGGTCTTTCTCAGTCATAGGGTTTCGCATGGGGGTCGGGGTCCTCCGCATCATCGGTCCGCGCGCTTGGCGCGCTGCTCGAGATAGGCGCCATAGCGCGAGAGGCCGAAGGCAAACGCGAAGTAGATCGCGCCCACAAACACATAGACCTCGATGAACTGTCCACTCCAATCGCCCCGCCCGATGGCGGCATTGGCCGAGGCCATGATCTCGAAGAACCCGATGATGGTGACGATGGAGGTTTCCTTGAAGGTAATCACCACCTGATTGATCGTCGCCGGCAGCGCGTTGCGGAAGGCCTGGGGCAACAGGATCAGGAAGACCACGCCGAAGTAGTGCAGGCCAAGGGCGGCGCCCGCCTCCTCCTGCCCTTCGGGGATGGCCTGCAGGCCTGCGCGGATGATCTCGGCCTGATAGGCGGAGAAGAAAATCGTGAAGGCGATGATCACACGCATGAGCTTGTCGCCCTGAGCCCAGTCCGGCACCACGAAGGGCACCACAACCGCGGCGGCAAAGAGCAGGGTCAGCAAAGGCAGCGATCGGATCGTGTCGATGAAGAGGCCCACGACCTTGCGGATCACCGGCAGTTTCGACCGCCGCAGAAGTGCGAGACAGATCGCCAGCGGCATCCCGAAGACCAACGCCGAGGCAAAGAGCAGCACCGTGAGGGACAGCCCGCCCCATTTCTCGGTCGTGACCACTTCAAGCCCCAGAAACCCGCCATACATCAGCGCGAGGAACGTGCCGAAGCCCAGCACCCAGAGGATCGCCAGACGGCTCATCTTCCAGAACCACGGAATGCAGGAACAGACCGCCACGAGGATGATCGCGAGGCAGGCCAGGGCCGAGCGCCAGTGCTCTTCGTAGGGGTAGAGACCGAAGAGGATCAGCCGTCCGCGAGCGTTGATCACCGCCCAGCAGGCCCCGCTCACCTCGCGGCAGGCGGCACCGGACTCGGCCTCAAGGACCGTGTCGACCAGCGCCCAGTCGAGCACTTGCCAGAGGGCCCAGGCCACCCCGATCCCGAAGATCAGCGTGATCAGCCCATCAAACCAGGTCGCGAAGAGGCGGCGGCGGATCCAGCGGAGCGCACCCAGTTGGACCGGAGGCGCGGCGGGGGTGTCGGTCATCATCGCCATCACTCTGCCTCCCGTCCCTTGATCGCGAGCCGCTTGTTGATGATGTTCATCACGGTCCCGATGGAGAGGTTGATCAGCAAAAAGCCCGCCATCAGAAGTCCCAGAAGCTCCATGGTCTGGCCGCTCTGGTTGATCGAGGTGGAGACGATCATGAAGTAATCCGGGAAGCCGATGGCAATGCCGATCGTCGTGGCCTTCATCAACCAGATGTATTGGTTCGAGAGCGCTGGCAGCACCGCGCGGATCGCCAGCGGGATGCGGACCAGCCGGTTGACCTGCCAGGGGCTGAGGCCCAGCGCCATGGCGGCTTCGGTCTTGCCCACATCCACCGACAGAAACCCGCCGCGAAAGATCTCGCCCACATAGGCCGCGCCAAAGACCGTGATGGCAATCAGCAGCGCCGAGAATTCAGGCTTGATCGCAAAGCCCCCGACAAAGCGCAGGCCTTTGAGTTCCGGGATCGAGACCAGCGCGGTCTCCGGTGTGCGCCCGGTCAGGAGCAGCACCAGAAAAAGCACGAACCCCAGCCCGATCAAGCAAGGCCAGAAGAGATTGGCACGCAGCTGCCCTTGCAGGGTCAGCCGACGCAAGAGCCCCCAGAGCAGAGCCAGCCCCGCCGCCAAGAGCAGTACATCCCAAAGCCCGAAATCCAACCCCGGCAGCATGATCCCGCGGTTCGAGATATAGCCAAGCCCGCCCAGCGAGATCGCCTCGCGCGGGCGCGGCAGATGGGTCATCACCGCGTACCAGAAAAACGCCTGCAGGATCAGCGGGACGTTGCGGAACACCTCCACATAGACCGTGCCGATCAAGTTCAGCACCGCATTGCTGGAGATCCGCGCAAGGGCCAGCACGACCCCCAGAATGGTCGCGAAGCAAAGGCCCAGCAGCCCGACCACCAGCGTGTTGAGCAGCCCAGCCGTCAGCATCCGCGCATAGCTGGAGCGGTCCGTCACCTCGATCAGCGCGAAATTGATGGGCCAGCCCGTGCTCCGCTCGAGAAAGCCGAAGCCGGTCGCGATACCTTGGGACAGAAGGTTATCCCGGGCGATCACGGTGAAACTGACCACCAGCCCGACCACAACCACCAAGAAGGTGCCCTGGATCAGCCAGTGTTTGACATTGATGCGGGTCGGAGCGGTTCGGGCCATGGCGCATGAGGGGAGCGGGCCGCGCAAGGCAGCCCGCCCCCACCTCTCTTAGTCGAGGACCAGCGGATAGAGCATGCCGCCATTGGTCCAGAGGTGGTTCTTGCCGCGCGGCAGTTTGTAGGGGCTGTTCTCGCCCACCGTGCGGTCATAGATCTCGCCGTAGTTTCCGACGGCCTTGATCATGTTGTAGGCCCAGTCATCGGACAGGCCGAGCCGCTCGCCCACGCCCGGGCTGACGCCCAGCAGACGCTCGACGGAGGCCGAAGGCGGGTTGGCGCGGATTTCATCCACATTGGCCATAGTGATGCCATTTTGCTCTGCCATCAGGAGGGCCGAAACCATCCAGTTGATGATGTCGATGAAGCCGTCATCCCCTTCGCGGGCGGCAATCCCCTCGGGCTCCAGCGCCAGAACCTCGTCGAGAATGGTGAAGTCGTCGGCATTGGGCGCGTTGAAACGGGTGGCCGCGAGAAAGGGGCCAAAGCCCGCCAGCGCATCGCAACGCCCGGCATAGAGCGCTGCACGCAGCTCCTCACCCTTTTCGAAGTTCAGCGCCTCATAGGAGATCCCGCGCGCGCCCATATAGTCCGCCACGATCCGTTCGATCGAAGTGCCCGCATTGATGCAGAAGACACCACCTTCGAGATCCGCGGTGCTCTCCGCCCCGATATCGGACCGTACGAGAACGTTGGTCGGCCCGATGAAATAGGTGCGCCCGTATTGCAGGCCGAGCTCGGTATCGCGGCTCTGGGTCCAGCCGGTCACCTTGATGATGACGTCGATATCGCCCGATTGCAGCGCCGGGAACCGTTGAGCCCAGCTCACCGGGATGATCTGCAGCGCGTCCGGCGAGCCGAGAATGGTCGTGGCCAACGCCTTGCAGAACTCGATATCGAACCCGGTCCATTCGCCCTGATCATCCACCTCGGCAAAGCCCAGATAGCTGCCATTATGGCCGGTGCAGAGAAGCGTCCCCCGCTCCTTGATCGCGGCGACCGTCGGGCCCGGGTCTGCGGCCTGGGCCGCCGTGGCCATCCCGAGGACAGCCGCCGTTGCGGTCAGTCGTGTGAATAGGTTTCCAATCATTTGGTCCTCCTGAAGTTGGACAGGTTGTTATGCGTCGATGCTTGGCAGGTGATGGGTGAGCGGGGTCGCGTCCTCGACCGCGAGGCGCGCGAGCCGCGTGAGCTGATCATGGGGCAGCTCAAAGCCGATCCCGGGTGGGTCCGGCAGAGCAAAGCTGCCCTTGCTGGGACGCGCCTCGAGCCGGTCGAAGAAGACGTGATGGACATAGTGGTATTCCACATGGGCAATCTGCGGTGAGGCTGCGGCCATCTGGGCTGCCGCGAGGAACGCGAAGGCGGTCGAGGAAACCTCGAGCGACAGCTCAACCGGCGTCTCCGTCACAAGATCGCAGAGCGCCCGGATCCGGGACACACCGCCCACGGCGATGGGCGCGACCTGCAGGAAACGCACACAGCCCTCGGCCACCAGTTGCGTCTGCAACTCGGGGCGGTACTCCGCCTCCACGGCCATGACGGGCACGCCCGCATCCGTCAGCGCGCGCATGCCTGCGAGATCCGAGGCTGGGACCGGCGATTGAAACGCGAGGATCCGGTCCCCGGGCAGGCGGTCAAAGAGCGCCTGCGCTTCTGCCGCGGAATAGCTGTAGACGCCGTCGACAATCAGGCGCTTGCCGGGTGGCAAAGCCTGCAGCGCCGCCAGCACCCGCGCCGCATCATCCGCTGCCGGCAGCGCGCCGATCTTCATCTTGGCCGTGTCGTGCCCATCCGCAACCATGCCCGCGATCTCGTCCCGCAGATGGGCCGCCGTCTTGTCGAGGCCATAGAGCCCGCCACTGCCATAGACCCGCGCCTCCCCCGGCCCCGCCGGATCAAGAAGCTGCCACAAGGGCTTGCCCGCCTGGCGCGCGCGCAGATCCCAAACCGCAAGATCAAACCCCGAGAGGGCCGAGCAAAGGATCCCGTGCCGGGCGGTCAGGGTGGCCTTGTCCAGCATCCGCCCGGAAATCTCTTCGAGCGCATCGAGCGGCGCGCCGAGGAACTGCGGCACAACTTCCGTCCGCAGGAAAGCGATCAGGGCATCCGGAGCCGCGTCAAAGCACCAGCATTCCCCGATCCCGATCTGCCCCGTATCGTCCTCGACCGCGAGGAACACGGCGAATTTGTCGGACCAGCGGATCGCCGGGTTCCAGACCTTGCCGCCCAAAGCGTTGCAATGGCTGAGGATCTCGACACGCGTAATGCGGCTCATTTCGCCCCCTCCGGCCAGATGTCGAGCGCCATCAGACGCTCTTCGGGCTGGTGGTGCAGCGCCTTGAGGAAGCGGTCGTGGAACTGCATCGTATGGGCATGGGCCAGTTGATCGGCGAGCGCGATGTCCTGCGCCTCAATCGCGTCCACGATGTCGAAATGCTGATCCCGCAAGAGCGAGCGATCCCGCTTGGTGTCGAGATAGTCGATATGGATATGCAGCAGGCGCCGTGTCTCCGACAGAAGCTCCCCATATTGCCGTTGCACGACCTTGTTCTTGCTCGCGGCGCCCACGGCAGCGTGGAACTCGTAATTGGCCTGAATGATCGCGAGCCCACCCCCGGCAACCGCATGCTCGTTATAGGCCGTCGCCAGAGCGCGGAGGCGCGTCACATCCTCTTCCGTGCGATGCTCCGCCGCGAGCCGGGTCGCAAAGCGTTGCTGCACATCGAAGGCCTGAATGAATTGCGGGAAGTTGCGCAGGTCCACCGGTGCCACCACGGTGGAGCGGTTCGGCAGGGTCTGCACCAGACGCTCGACCAAAAGCCGGTTCAACGCCTCCCGCACGGGCGAGCGCGACACCCCGAAACGCTCGGACAGGGCGGTCTCGTCCAGCGGGCTCCCGGGTTCAAGCTGAAGGGTCAGGATTTCGGTGCGCAGGCGATCGCAGATCTCGGTC
Source organism: Dinoroseobacter sp. S76 (assembly GCF_049801095.1). Lineage (NCBI taxonomy): Bacteria > Pseudomonadati > Pseudomonadota > Alphaproteobacteria > Rhodobacterales > Roseobacteraceae > Dinoroseobacter > Dinoroseobacter sp. S76. The sequence continues at coordinate 242,935 of NZ_JBNAGH010000003.1, forward strand.
GCGGCCGACCCTCTCCGATACTTCGTGCGCTCCATGACGTGTCCCTTCCCGAGTCGGGAAAATCTTGCATACAGCTTGTCGACAAATCAAGTTAAACAGAAATCCGCCTCAGCATTCCTGCAACATGCTGATCTGAAGCGTATTTTGGAGGCGCGAAGCGGTCGAAGCTTCGGCTCTATGCTCAGAAAAGCCGCGATCCGGGGCTCAGGAGCCGGATTCCTTCACCGACTCCATGGCCACATAGGTGGAGGAGTTGGACACATAAGGCAGGGTCGAAATCCGCTCCCCCAACACCCGGCGATACTCCAGAATATCCCGCGAGCGGACCTTGAGCAGATAGTCAAAGGGCCCCGCGATCATGTGGCATTGCTCCACCTCCGGCAGGGCGCGCACCGCGTCGTTGAAGGCGCGCAGAGCGGCCTCCTTCGTGTCGCTGAGCTTGACCTCGACAAAGGCCACATGGCTGCGGTCGAGCTTCACCGGGTTCACCACGGCGCGGAACCCGAGGATATACCCATCGCGGATCAGCCGGTTGAGCCGCACCGTGCAAGGTGTCTTGGACAGGCCCAGCCGCTGCGCCAGTTGCGTGACGGTCATGCGCCCGTCCACAGACAACTCATCAATGATCCTGCGATCCATTTGGTCAAGTTCACTCGTCTGGGCCATTTCCGAAGTCATCCTGATTTTCACAGATCCAAAAATAGGTGATTATCCCCTTAAAACTCAAGAACTAAGGGAAACTGACTATCGCAAGGGTGATATGCTGTGCGGAACACCCTCCAAGGAGCGCAGATATGAGCCAGCTGTCCCAAGTCCGCACCGAGATCCGGCGCCTGCATAGGGCCGAGGAAACCGCGACCCTCACCGCTTTGGCCGCCGCCCACGGGCCGGATGCTGCCACACGCCGGGCCGCCTGCGCCTCGGCAGAGGGCCTGATCCGGGACATTCGTGCCAGCGGGACGCCGGGGCTTATGGAGGTGTTTCTGGCCGAGTATGGCCTGTCCTCCGACGAAGGCGTTGCGCTCATGTGTCTGGCCGAGGCGCTGCTGCGGGTGCCCGATGCCGCCACGATTGACGAGCTGATTGAGGACAAGATCGCGCCGTCGGCCTGGGGCGCGCATCTGGGGCAGTCGAGCTCGTCCCTGGTCAATGCCTCCACCTGGGCGCTGATGCTCACGGGAAAGGTCCTGCAGGAGCCCGGCGCCCACGGGCTCGCCGACACTCTGCGCGCGGCGGTCAAACGCCTGGGCGAGCCGGTGATCCGCACCGCCGTCAAGCGCGCCATGAAAGAGATGGGCCATCAGTTCGTGCTCGGCCAGACCACGCAGGAGGCGATCGCTCGGGGCAAGGGGATGGAGAAGAAGGGCTTCACCTATTCCTATGACATGCTGGGCGAGGCCGCGCTGACCGCGCGAGATGCCGAGGTCTATTACGCCTCCTATGCGGATGCGATCACGCAGCTCGGCGCCCATGCCGTCCATGGGGACACGCGACAGAACCCGGGCATCTCGATCAAGCTTTCGGCGCTGCACCCACGCTACGAGCTGAGCCAGACCGACCGGGTGATGTCCGAGCTGGTGCCGCGTGTAACCGAGCTGGCGCTCATGGCGAAATCGGCTGGCATGGGTCTCAATATCGACGCGGAGGAAGCGGATCGGCTGGATCTGTCCCTCGACGTGATCGAGACCGTGCTGCGCGACCCGCAACTGGCGGGTTGGGACGGGTTCGGCGTGGTGGTACAGGCCTATGGCAAGCGCGCGTCGGCGGTGATCGATTGGCTGGCGTCCCTAGCCACAGAGCTGGATCGCAGGATCATGGTGCGGCTCGTGAAGGGCGCGTATTGGGACACGGAGATCAAACAGGCGCAGGTCGATGGCGTCCCGGATTTCCCGGTCTTCACCCAGAAAGCGGCGACGGATGTCTCCTATATCTGCTGTGCGCGCAAACTGCTGGACCATGCGGACCGGATCTATCCGCAATTCGCCACCCATAACGCCCATACGGTCTGCGCGATCCTCGAGATGGGGGCGCCGCGCGAGGCCTATGAGTTCCAACGGCTGCACGGGATGGGCGAGACCCTGCACAAGATCGTGCTGGACCGCCATGGGACCCGCTGCCGGATCTATGCGCCCGTGGGGGCCCATAGCGACTTGCTGGCCTATCTCGTGCGGCGGCTTCTGGAGAACGGGGCGAACTCGTCTTTCGTGAACCAGATCGTGGATGCGGATGTGGCCCCGGCCGAGATTGCCACCGACCCGTTTACTTTGCTCAATGGGGCCCCCGAGGCCAGCGATCTGGTCCTGAAGCCCGGCGATCTCTATGCGCCGGAGCGCCCGAACTCCCTGGGCTGGGACCTGCGGAACCGTGATGACATCACCCGGTTTCACGCCGCGCGCGATCCGTTTAAGGCGCAGCACTGGCAGGTGGGCCCGATGGTTGCGGGGGACGCGGCGGCGGGTGCAGCCAGCGACGTTGTCAGCCCGAATGACCCCGCCGACCGGCTCGGAACCGTCGCTCTCGGCACGCCGGAGACGGTCGAACAAGCGCTCGCCGCCGCGCGGTCCTGGGAGGACACCCCCCCGACTGAGCGGTGCCGGGTCCTGAACCGGGCTGCGGATCTCTATGAGGAGAACGCGGGCGAGATCTTTGCCGCGCTCTGCCGCGAGGCCGGCAAGACCGCGCTGGATGCTATCGCCGAGATCCGCGAGGCGGTGGATTTCCTGCGCTACTATGGGTCCGAGGCCTTGCGCCACGGGGATCAACCGGCGCGCGGGATCATCACCTGCATCTCCCCCTGGAACTTCCCCCTGGCGATCTTCTCGGGTCAGATCGCCGCTGCATTGGCCGCCGGAAACGGCGTCATCGCCAAGCCCGCGGACCCAACACCGATCACAGCGACGATCGGCATTCGTCTGATGCGCGCAGCGGGCGTGCCGGAGACCGCATTGCAGCTGATCCCGGGCACCGGCGCGGTCGTCGGGACGCGGCTCACCACGGATCCGAGGATCCACGGCATCTGCTTCACCGGCTCCACCGGGGTTGCCCAGATCATCAACCGCGCCGCCGCCGCGATGCTGGAACCCGATGCGACCTTCATTGCCGAGACCGGCGGGCTGAATGCGATGATCGTGGATTCCACCGCCCTGCCCGAACAGGCAGTCAAGGATATCGTAGATTCCGCCTTCCGCTCCTGCGGGCAGCGCTGCTCGGCCCTGCGCATGCTCTATCTGCAAAAGGATATCGCCGAGGGGTTCCTCGAAATGCTCTATGGCGCCATGGACGAGCTGGAGGTGTCCCACCCCTGGAGCCTGTCCTCGGATCTGGGTCCGATCATCACGGACACCGCGCGGCAAGGCATCGCCGCCCATGTGGAAACCGCGCGCCGCGAGGGCCGGTTGCTGAAACAGCTCGACGTGCCGCAGGACGGGCTGTTCCTTGGCCCGGCGGTGATCCGCGTCGGTGGGATCGCCGATCTGGAGCGGGAGGTGTTTGGCCCGGTCCTCCATATCTGCACCTTCGAGGCCGACGAAATCGATAGCATCCTCGCGGCCATCAATGGCAGCGGCTATGGCCTGACCTTCGGCCTGCACACACGGATCGACGACCGGGTCGAGCATATCACCAGCCGCCTGAATGTCGGGAACCTCTATGTGAACCGCAACCAGATCGGCGCCGTGGTCGGATCGCAACCCTTCGGGGGCGAGGGACTGTCGGGCACCGGGCCAAAGGCAGGTGGCCCGGCCTATGTCCAGCGGTTCAAGCGGCGTCCCCTGCCCTGCCATGGGCCTCAGACGGGCGCGGAGGTGGACCCCACACAGGTGCAGGCGGCGCTGGACCGTTTGGGCGCAGGCAGCGACGCACCGCTGGAGACGCGGGACATGCCCGGGCCCACGGGCGAGTCAAACCGCTGGTCGCTCTATCCTCGCGGCACAATCCTCTGCCTTGGTCCTAGCGCCGAAGATGTCGCGGCGCAGATGGAAACGGCCCAGCGGATGGGTTGCCCGGTTCTCGGCATCGCGCCAGGCGCAATGGGGCCGGACACCCTGTCGGGGTACCTCCCCCGCGCGGCCCTTGAGACGCTGCAGGGCTTTGCAGCGGTCGCCCTTTGGTCCGAGACTGCGGACCTGACGGCAGTGCGCAAGGCGCTGGCGGCGCGGGAGGGCGCGCTACTGCCCCTGATCGCGACAAGTCAGATGGCCGATCTCTGTACCCATGAGCGGCATCTCTGCATCGACACCACGGCGGCGGGTGGCAATGCCTCTCTGCTGGCGGCGCAGTAGGCCCTAACCGCCAGCCCCGGGCCATGTGTCCGAGAGCCGGTAGCCGCCGGGCCAAGGGTCCCCGGGATCGAGCATGTGCTGGTGCGTCCCGGTGATCCAGGCGCGGCCCGAGATCTCCGGGATGATCGCCGGGAGGCCGCCGACCATGGCCTCCTCGACAATTCGGCCCGTGAAGGTCGAGCCGATCAGGGAGCGTGCCTCGAACGCATCGCCCAGCGCCATCCGCCCCTGCGCATGCAGCAGCGCCATGCGCGCCGAAACCGCTGTGCCCGTAGGCGAGCGGTCGATCTTGCCCGGCTGGATCGCCACGGCGGAGGGCGCCGTCAAACGCCCCGCCGCCTCGGTCAGTGGACCGGCAAAGAGGCAGAAGGAGAAATGCGTCCAATCCGGGTTCTCGGGATGGGTGAAGCGCAGCTGCGCGTTCGCTGCATTGGTGATCCGCACGCCCAACTCGGCCAGCTTGCCCGCCTCCTCCGGGGCGAAATTCAGCCCCAGTGCTGCGCCATCCACGATCACAAAACTGTCCCCACCATAGGCTGTGTCCACGGTGAGCGGGCCAAAGCCCGGTACGTCCAGCGCCACGCCCTGCTCCGCCACGAAAGAGGGCAAGTTGCGCACATGGATCCGCTGGGCCTTGCCGTCTGCGCATTCGGCCCGCACCCGCACCAACCCGCCCGGCGCCTCGAGCACCAATTGGGTCTCGGGCTCGGTCATGGGCAGGATCCCACTATCGAGCAGCACCGTCGAAACGCAGATCGAGTTCGAGCCGGACATGGGCGGCGTGTCCTCCGGCTCCATGATGATCCAACCCATCTGCGCCTCGGGATTTTTCGGCGGCACGAGCAGGTTCACATGGCGAAAGACCCCGCCGCGCGGCTCGTTCAGCACGAAGTTGCGCAAGGTCTGATCCTGCGCGATCCAGCTGCGCTGCGCCCAGAGCGTGTCGCCCGGCGGAGGCGCCACGCCCCCGACGATCACATCACCGACCTCGCCCTCCGCATGGCAGGAGACGACATGGATGGTTTTGCTGCTGCGCATGGGCGCCTCCCGCTGGTGTCGCCCTCATTTATCCGCGCTCGGACGGGGTTTGGCGAGGGGGCCTGCGGAAATCATCGCTTGCCGAGGCCGGCCCGCCTCCGCCAAGCTGCGCCAAGCCCGCATCCCGCGGTCTGTTCCTCGCATTCAGGTCCCCACGCCATGACAGAACCCCTCGCCCGCCTGATCCTGCCTGCCGATGTCGCCGGGGACGTGATCACCTGCGATGAGGGGCTCAGTTTCTGGGGCGGTGTCGATCCCGAGACCGGGGTGGTGATCGACGCGCATCACGCGCTGCATGGCCAGTCCCTGGCCCACAAGATCGTGCTGATGCCCACGAGCCGTGGCTCCTGTTCCGGCAGCGGCGTGTTGCTGGAGCTTGCTTTGAACGGCCACGCGCCCGCCGCGCTTGTGTTCCGCGAGGAGGAGGAGATCCTCACCCTCGGCGCGCTGATCGCCCATCGGATGTTCGAGAAATCCCTGGCGGTTCTGCGCTTGCCGCCTGCGGACTACGCGACGCTGGCCGCGCAGCAACACGCCCGGATCGCGGGCACGCAGCTCATCATGCCGGAGAGCACACTCGCGCTTCACCGCACCTCGGCAACGGATCTTACGCTCAGCGTCGAGGATCAGGCCACGCTCGCCGGGGAGCACGGTGCGCCGGTCGCGCTGGCCATGCATGTGATCACGACGATTGCCGTGGCTCAGGGGGCGACCCGGCTGCGCGACATCACGCGCGGGCATATCGACGGCTGCATCTATGCCCACCCCGCGAACCTGACCTTCGCCCGGGCCATGGCGGAGATGGGCGCGCGGGTCGGGGTGCCGACCACGATCAACGCGGTCTCCGTGGACCGGGCCGCGAGCGCGGCGCCCGCCCTCGCCCCGAATTTCAGACGCGCGGCGAGCGCCCTGGCCGATGCCTATGTGGAGATGGGCGCGCGGCCAACCTTCACCTGTGCGCCTTACCTTCTGGAGGACAGCCCGGCGCTTGGCGAGGATATCGGCTGGTCGGAATCCAACGCAGTGATCTTTGCCAATACGGTGCTTGGCGCGCGGACGGCGAAACACCCGGATTACCTCGACCTCTTTATCGCCATGACCGGACGCGCGCCGGAGACTGGCGTCTATTTGACCGAAGGGCGGCGTCCCGGCCGGATCCTCGAGATGGATCTGCCCGCGCCCCACGATGATGCGCTCTGGCCTCTGATCGGCTGGGTCGCCGGGCGGCTGTCCCCGGATCGCATCCCGCTCCTGACCGGGCTGGCAGAGGCCGCGCCCAGCCGCGATGACCTGCGCGCGATCTGCGCTGCCTTTGGCACGACCTCGGCAGCGCCAATGCTGCATATCGCAGGCATCACGCCAGAGAGCACCCTGCCTCCATTGCCCGGCGCCGACCGGATCCGGATCGGCGCAGCGGACCTCACGCAGGCTTGGGCTCAGCTGAATTCCGGGCCTGCGCAAGTGAACCTGATCGCGCTTGGCAGCCCGCATTTCTCGCTCGAGGAGACACGGACCTTCGCGGATCTGATGGAGGGGCGACGGGTGGATCCCAACATGTCGGTCATCATCACTCTGGGCCGCGATATCTACCAGCAGGCCAGGACCGAAGGGCTGGTCGCGCGACTGAACACCGCGGGCGTCCGGTTTCACGCGGATCTCTGCTGGTGCTCCATCGTTGAGCCGCTCTTTCCACCGCGCAGCACGACGCTCATGACCAATTCCGGGAAATACGCCCATTACGCGCCGGGGCTCAGCGGCCGCGATGTGCGCTTTGGCAGTCTGGCGGATTGCGCCCATGCGGCGGTGACCGGGGCGGTCCCCTCGGCTCATCCGCTCTGGCTGCGCTGACATGCAAAACGGCGCAGACCCCTGCGCCGCCTTTTGTCTTGCTATCAGCCCCCGAGGCCGAAACCCCGGGTTTGATCAGGCTGATTTGCGTCGCCGCGCGGCGACCAATGTCCCGAGGCCCAGCGCCAGCAGCGGGAACGCCGCGGGCAGAGGGATCGGAACAAGCGCCGTGAGTGTGAAGGAGCTCAGAACCGGGTCAGGTCCCAGGGTTGGGGCGCCAAGAAACCCGAAAGGGTCGGCGCCGTAGTCGTTGACCGGATCGATATCCTCGATCACCACAACGAATTTGCCGGAAGGAATGCCGATATTGCCCGCGGCCACGTCAAAGAGCAGCTCGATGGTGGTATCGGTCGTCACAAGATCCGTTGCGACCCCCGAGAGACTGCTGGTGGTGGACGGCACGGCATAGGTGACCGAGAAGTCTCCGGCGTCGAACGGATCGAACCCGGTGACGGTGACCACCTCGAACGGGCCAAACGAGGCCCCGATCCCGAGGAAAGAGGCCGGGATCATCCCGCCCCCGATGATATCCGCCGCCCCTGTGACACTGACGATTTCCGGCCCGAGCTGGAGATTGCCCAGATCGAGCGTCACCGCCTGCGAGGTTGTGGCCGACAGCCCAAGGGCCAGGGCCGCTGCTGCGAACAAAGATTTAATCATGATACACTCCTGCGCAGCCCTGCGCTTCTTCCTTGAATACCTGCCCGGACAACCGGGAGCTTATCTCTATGCCTTGGCATGCAATCTCTCCTGTCATCATAGCAGTTGGGTCGTCTCGTCAAAGTCCGCCGTGCCGAAGAGCACAACGATGTCGAAATCTCCGTCCAGAACCAGATAGGTTGCCAAAGGCCGGTTCACTTCGAGCAAAATTGAGGCATCGCCGAGATCCAGCGCGTCATCCCCGTCGAAACCGAAGATGAAGTCGAACTCGCGCTGACCATTGCTGGTCTCGTCGCCAAACTCGAAGACATCCGCGCCGCCGCCGGCGAAGCTCTGGTCGATGCGTCCGCCGAGGGTGCGGAAGATCTCGTCATCGCCCGATCCGAAGAGCACGTCGAACCCGCTGGTCCCGGTCAGGATCGTGGGCGCGCCGGTATCGTCCACATCGGTGACATTCACGGTGATATCCTGGGTCACGGTCTCGGTGCCATCGAAGGCGGAGACCGTCACATTGTAGATGTTGTCACCGCCCGCATCGCCTGCGTTTTCGAAGTCCGGCGCGTTGATGAAGGAGAGCTCGCCCGTATCCTCGTCGATGTTGAACAGAAGCTCATCCGCTCCGCCCACGATCTCGTAGGTCACATCGTCAGACGCATCCAGATCCGTGGTTTCCACCGTGCCCACCAAAGTGGTGTTCTCCGGCAGCGAGAAGGTATCGCTCGAGACGAATACCGGCGCATCATTGGCCCCGTTGATCGTCACCGTCACCGTTGCGGTATCGCTCCCGCCATTCCCGTCAGAGACAGTATAGGAGAAGCTGTCCGTGTCGCTTTCGCCCACGGCCAGGGCCTCGAACTGACCATTCGGATCATAGTCGAAGGTCCCATCCGCGTTCAGCGTCAGCAGAGCGCCCGAGGCCAGAGTGATCTGGGTGCCCACATTGGCGGCGGAGCCATTCACCTGGCTCACCATCAGCGTGTCGGAGGCGTCCACATCGCTATCCGCACCGGACCCGTTATCCACGAGAACCGATCCGTTCAGCGCGGTGTCTTCATCCGTACTGACAGCGTCATCCGCAGCGACCGGTGCATCATTCACGCCCTCGATCGTCACGGTCACAGTGGCCGTGTCAGATCCGCCATTCCCGTCAATGATCGTATAGGTGAAGCTGTCCGTCGCCTCTTCGGTCACGGCCAGGGCCTCGAACTGATCGTTCGGATCGTAGTCGAAGGTCCCATCCGCATTCAGCGTCAGAAGCGCGCCAGAGGCCAGAGTGATCTGGGTGCCGACCGAAGCGGCAGAGCCGTTGACCTCGGAAACCGTGATCACGTCGGACGCATCCACGTCGCTATCCGCACCAGAGCCATTATCCGCAAAGACCGAGCCCATCAGCGCCGTGTCTTCGTTGGTGGTCACGTCGTCATCCTCGGCGACCGGCGCGTCATTGCGCCCATCGATCTGGATGAAGACGGTGGCACCGTCGAAGCCCCCATTCCCGTCAGAGACGCGATAGGTGAAGCTGTCGGTTGTGCTTTCGCCGATGGCGAGGTCTTCGAACTGGCCATTGGGATCGTACTCCACCGACCCATCCGCCAGCACCCTGAGCAGCGCGCCGGAGGCCAGGGTGATCTGGGTCCCGACATTGGCTGCAGAGCCATTGACCTCGGCCACTTCGAGGATGTCCGACGCATCCGGATCGCGGTCGGCCCCATTGCCATTATCGGCAAAGAGATTGGCCGCCAGCGCCTGATCCTCATTGGTGGTCAGGTCGTCACGACGCGCATGAGGCATGTCGTTCGCCCCATCGATCGTCACCGTCACGGTGGCCGTATCCGTACCCCCGTTTCCGTCGCTGACCGTGTAGGTGAAGCTGTCCGTGTCGCTTTCGCCCAGGGCCAGGCTCTCGAACTGGCCGTTCGGGTTGTAATCGAACGTCCCATCCGCGTTGAGCGTGAGCAGCGCCCCGGAGGCCAGCGCGATCTGCATCCCCACATCGGCGGCATTGCCATTGACCTCGGTCACCGTCAGCGGATCCGCGTTCGGGTCGGTGTCATTGCCGAGCACATTGCCCTGAACGGCCGTGTCCTCATCGGTGGTCACCGGATCGTCGATGGCCGCCGGGGGCAGGTTATCGCCCCCAATGGTCACCGTCACCGTTGCCGTATCCGTCGCACCGAGACCATCGATGATGGAATAGGTGAAACTGTCGGTCTCACTCTGACCGGCACCCAGCATCCCGAAGGCGCCATTGTCGTCATAGGCAAAGGTCCCGTCGGTGTTCAGGGTCAGCAGCGCGCCCGAGGCGAGCGTGATCTGGGTGCCGACATTCGCCGCAGAGCCATTGACCTCGTTCACCGAGATCGTATCGCCCGCATCGATATCGCTGTCCGGACCATTGCCGTTATCGGCCAGCACATTGCCGTTCAGCACATTCGAGACCGCCGTGGCAACCTCGTCATCGACCGCATCCGGCGCATCATTCTGACCCGCGATCAGAACGGTGACGGTCGCCCCGTCAAAGCCGCCATTGCCGTCCGAGATCCGGTAAGTGAAGCTGTCCGTGTCGCTTTCGCCCAGCGCGAGGCTCTCGAACTGGCCGTTCGGGTCGTAATCGACCGTCCCATCCGCCAGCACGGTGAGCAACGCGCCGGAAGGCAGGGCAATCGTCCCTCCCACATTGCCAGCGTCGCCATTGACCTCGACCACTTCGAACGTGTCCGAAAGATCTGGATCCCGGTCAACACCCCCTCCGTTATTGGAGAAGAGGTTGTCGGTCAGGGCCTGATCCTCATTGGTCGCCAGCGTGTCGGCTCGGGCGCGCGGCGCATCATTCAACCCGTCGATATCGATGGTAACGGTTGCAGTATCGCTGCCGCCATTTCCATCGGAGATCGTGTAGGTGAAGCTGTCCGTGTCGCTTTCCGTGATCGCCAGTCCTTCGAACTGACCGTTCGGATCATAGGCAAAAGTGCCATCCGCATTCAGCGTCAGCAATGCGCCGGAGGCCAGCGTGATCTGCGAGCCCACATCCGCGGCATTGCCATTGACCGCGGACACGACCAGCGGATCGCCATCCCCGTCGCTGTCATTGGGCAGGACTGCTCCATTGACCGCAGTGTCCTCGTCGGTGCTCACGCTGTCATCGACAGCCACCGGGTTGGATGAGTTGCCCTCAATCGTGAAGGTGACGGTCGCCGTATCGCTGATGCCGCTATCGTCAGTGAGCGTATAGGTGAAGCTCTCCGTGGCGGTATCGCCGGTGGACAGCGCGAAGAAGGCGCCGTTGGTGTCATAGGTGAAGGTGCCCGAGGCATTCACCACCAGCAGCGCACCGGAGGCCAGCGTGATCTGGGAACCGACATTGGCCGCCTCGCCATTGACGGCGGTGATCACACCGATATCGCTCAGATCCGGATCGCTGTCCGGGCCGTTGCCGTTATCGGCCTTCACATCCCCCATGACCGTGTCGTCTTCGCCCAGGGTGATATCGTCATCCTGCGCCACCGGCTCGTCATTCAGGCCATCCACCGTGACACGCAGCTGGGCCGTATCCTCACCGCCATTGCCGTCCGAAATCCGGTAGGTGACGATATCGACCGTGCTTTCATTGTCATCGAGACCTTCGAGCGCGCCCGCCGGATCATAGGTATAGGACCCGTCCGTCTGGATGATGAAGGTGCCGCCCGCACTGCCGGTGACCGACTGGCCCACGGCAAGACTGGAGCCATTGACCTCGATCACCTCGAGCGCGTCCGTCGTGTCCGGATCGTCGTCATTGGTCAGGACATTGCCATTGATGGCCGTGGCCTCATCCGTGGTGGCCGTGTCGGTATCAGCGTCCGGCAGGTCATTGGCGCCGTTGATCGTGAGGATCACCTGCGCCGCGTTGCTGCCGCCATTGCCGTCGATGATCGTGTAGGCAAAGGTCTCCTGCGTGCTTTCACCGAAGGCCAGGTCCTCATAGGCGCCATTGGCATCAAAGCTGTAGCTGCCATCGGCATTCACGGTCAGCAACCCGCCACCCGAAAGCGCGATCTGGTTGCCCACATTCGCGGCCGATCCATTGACCTGGCTGACCTCGATCGCATCGCCATCCGGGTCACTGTCGACCCCGTTTCCATTATCGGCAAAGAGATTGCCGTTGGAGACCCCATCCTCCGACGCGGAGACATTGTCATCCTGCGCCACAGGCGACTGGTTGCTGGTCACGATGTTCAGAGTCACCGTCGCACCATCGGAGGCCAGGCCATCCGACACCGTGTAGGTGAAGCTGTCCATGCCGCCGATGATCGTCGCCCCGCTCGGATCATAGTCGAAGGTGCCGTCGCCGTTCAGCGTCAGAAGCGCGCCCGAGGCGAGCGTGATCTGCGTGCCCAGATTGGCCGCCGAACCATTGACCTCGGTGACCGACAGCACATCGCCATTGTCAATATCCTCGTCATTGGTCAGGACATTCCCCGACACCACATCCGTGTCATTGGTGGCGAATGTGTCATCCACACCTTCGGGAGCATCATTGTCCCCGTCGATCCGGATGGTGACGCTGCCTTCACTGGTGCCGCCATCCCCATCATCAATCGTGTAGTTGAAGTTGTCCGTCGTACTCTGGAACCGGCCAAGGCTCTCGAAAGCCTCGTTGGGATCGTAGTCATAGCTGCCATCGGCATTCAGCGTCAGCAAGGCGCCGGAGGGCAGTGTGATCTGCACGCCAACATCCGTGGGCTCGCCATTGACCTCGGTCACGGTCAGCGGATCGCCGCCCGGATCGTTGTCATTGGTCAGGACATTGCCCATGGTCGAGGGGCCATCCTCCCGCACGGTGTCGAAGTCATTACCGGCCTGAGGCGGCGCGTTCTGGACCGTCACCACAAAGCTGTCGACCTCGACCGAGTTCGCCTCCCCCGCATTGTCATCCACGGTCACCGTAACGGTAAAGACGCCTTCGCTGGCATAGGTCTTGTTCAGCACCTCGCTCAGATTGGTGGAGTTGAAGACCTGCGTGTCGCCATCGCCGAAATCGATGGTGAAGGTGCGGTTATCCGTGTCCGGATCGGTCAGGGTGATCGTCCGGTTCAGGTTCTGCCCTTCCTGGAGATTCTGATCCGATCCGGCCTCGAGGCCCGGCGCGTCATTCACCGGGTTCACAGTGATCTCTGCGGCGACCACGTCATTCGAGAAGACGATGCCGTCAGACCCGGACCACAGGAAGCTGTCGAGCCCATTGAAGTCCTGCGCGCCGAGATAGACGAGATTGCCCGCCAGAAGATCCGCACGGCTGATCACCTGATCCACGCTCACAGGTGCGCCCGATAGGGTCAGGGTGCCATCCGTCGGGAAGTTCTCGATGCGGATCGCCTGCAGGCTGTTGCCATCGGGATCGTTGAAACCGGCGTCAAAGATCGCCGCGTCGAGCACGATCGGCGTGTCCTCATCCCCGTTGGCCGCAACTGGCGACACGATGGGCGCGTCATTGCCATAGACCTGAAGCAGGATCTCCCCGTCGGCATCGGAGCCGTTGAAGGTGATGACAAACCCGCCCTCGGGCAGGGCCGCAACACTGGGCTGGTCCTGATTGCCGGATGTCGTGGTGTTCACGAGGATCTGGCTGTCGAGCCGCGCACCGGTGGCGTCATATTGCTGGGCAAAGACGCCGTTGGAGCTGCCATCTGCGCCGCCATTGTCGGTCCAGGTGATCACGAAGCCGCCCGTGTCGAGCGCGGCGATATCCGGCTCGAACTGGGAATTCACACGCCGGTCATTGACCCGGAACTCCTCGGTGATGGGCGAGCCATCCACTGCGTAGATCTGGGCAAAGACACCCGTAGCGCTCAGATCGGCCCGGTCGTCCTGCCAGACAAAGACCAGATTGCCGTTCTCCAGCTCCACCACCTGAGGTGCGGTCTGCGCCCCCACGGTGGTCGAGTTGACCTGGAATTCCGACCCGACGGTGGCGCCATTGGCGTCAAAGGCCTGGGCGAAGACACCGTTACCGCTGCCATCCCCGGCCGTGCCGGAGGTTTGCGAGACATAGGTGACAAGGAAGCCGCCTGTGCTCAGCGCCGTGACTTCCGGTGAGAACTGGGACCCGCTGGTTTCCGTGTTGACCACGAACTCCGCGGCGAGCGGGTTGCCATTGGTGTCGAAGATCCGTGCGGAGATCCCAATGCCGGAGCCGTCACCGGAGCCACCCGAGGTCTGCGCGTCGAAGACCACAACCGTGTTGCCATTGGTCAGAACGGCCACATCCGGATCGTTCTGGGTCGAGCTGGTGAGGGAGTTGACCTGGGTCTGGCCCCCATTGACCGTGCCATCCGGATTGTAGCGCTGCAGGAAGACACCATCGCCGGAGCCGTCCTCGGAGTCGTCGGTCCAGACAACCACCCAGCCACCATCGGCATAGCCGATCACCTGCGGCTGGAACTGATCAGTCGTCGTGGTGGAGTTCACAAGGAACTCGTCGGTCACCCCGTCGGGCAGACCGGTGCCATCGCGCGCGATCGGGTTACCCAGCACATCAAAGCGCTGCGCGTAGATGCCCTCGCGGTCGCCATCGGCCCCGAAATTCTCCCAGACGACGATGAAGTCACCGCCCGTACCCGGAAGCTCCGCCACGGCCGGGTTGTCCTGCGCTCCGGTCGAGGTGTTGACCACACGCTCGCCGCCCACGGGCTGCGCGCCATCGGGCGAGGCCGTGATGTTGACCGTCACGATCACGGGCTCGGACGCCCCGCCATCCCCATCGGTGATCTGCACGCGGAGCTGGCGCACCTCGAGCGGATCATCCGAGATGTTGCGATAGGTCAGGTTCTCGACCAGCAACTCGACAATCGCCGCATCCGCATTGGCATTCAGCGACAGCTCGAACGGCGCGCCATTCTGCCCCCCCTGAACGATCTGGCCCACGAGGGTGCCGTTGACCGAGACATCCGAACCGAGAATGGTGATCCCATCCGCTTGCCGCAGACCCAGTTGATCCTGGGTCAAGTCATCGGGCGGGTTGATCTGGTCGATCAGAGGCGCCGAGGAGACGAGGTTCGACACGAGGATCGAGCCACCATCGAAATCCGCGGAATCCGGGTCAGAGACCGCCACGGCCCCATTGGCATCGATCAGCTGCGGAACCCCGTTCACATCGTCTTCGATATAGCTGACCTCGGCATTGACCCCGTCGAGCACCGGCTCCAACCCGAAGGAGAAGTCCGCCGGATCGCCAAGGATCCGGTGGAAAACGCCACGACTGTCACCATCGCCGGCATCGCCGGAGGTCTCGGAGGTGTAGGACACCACGAGATTGCCCCCGGGCAGTGCTGCGATGGAGGATTGGAACTGCGTGCTCTCGGTCTCTTCATTGACCTGAACAGCTCCGTCGACACGGTTGCCCGCAGCGTCATATTGCTGAACGAAGACGCCGGCGCCACCGCCATCGGAGCCGTTGTTTTCGGTGTAGGAGACCGCAAAGCCGCCCCCATCCAGCGCGACCACATCCGGTTCGTTCTGGGTGAAGTTGACCTCCTCATTGATCAGGAACTCGCCACCGATTTTGGTGCCATCGGCCGCGAGGATCTGTCCAAAG
Organism: Dinoroseobacter sp. S76; assembly: GCF_049801095.1. NCBI lineage: Bacteria > Pseudomonadati > Pseudomonadota > Alphaproteobacteria > Rhodobacterales > Roseobacteraceae > Dinoroseobacter > Dinoroseobacter sp. S76. Next base: position 258,334 of record NZ_JBNAGH010000003.1, read on the forward strand.
ACGCCAATCTGCGAGCCCGTGTCATCGCCGGGGCTGGTGTAGACCACCACATAGCCACCGCCCTGGAGCGCCGTGATCGACGGCTCGCCTTGGGTGCCCTCGACCCGGGTGTTGACCACAATCGCGCCGCCAACCAACGATCCATCCGCAGCAAAGCGCTGGAACAGGATACCGTCATCATTGGCCGGCGCGTTGTCGATGCCCCGCGCCACATAGACGACGGCAAAGGTGCCATCGGCCTGGGTTGCGACATCCGGTGCGAAGATCACATTGCCAGTGGTCGGGATCTCGAACCCGACGCCGACTTGACCTCCGGCGGAATCGTAGATCTGGCCACTGATCGTTTCCTGGAACGTCGCAACGGTCCGGCTGTCGGCGACGACCACGAAGTTGCCATTGTCGAAGGCGGCCATGGCTGGATCGAAGGGCTGACTTACCGAAGCGCTGTTGACCACGGTTTCGGCACCGACCTTGACCCCATTGGCGTCATAGACCTGCAGCAGGATCTCGAAATCGTTGTTCGGGCTCAGGACGCCGGAATTGTCCTCATAGGCGACCGCAAAGCCGCCATTGGCGAGGCCCACAACGACGGGGTCTGTCTGGGCGTTCTGGACGGTGCTGTTGACCTGGATTTCACCGCCCACCGGGGCTCCGGCGGCATCGTAGCGTTGCAGGAACACGCCGTTATCGCCATCTCCGGTGGCGTCCTGATTGGTGGAGGTCCAGACGATGACATAGCCGCCATCCGCCAGGCTCGCGATCTGGCTGTCGAATTGCTGGTTGATCGTGAAGCTGTTGGTCTGACGCTCGGATCCAATGGCCTCAAGCCCGTCGGTCTCGGGCGTGATGGTCACATCGATGACCTCGCGGACAGTCCCGCCTGCTCCGTCGGTGATCTGCAGGGCGATCTTGCGCGCGGCCTCCGGATCATCAGAGACATTGCCATAGCTCAGCGCTTCGACAAGGGTTTCGACCCGCTCGGGCGTGGCATTGGCGTTGAAATCGATCTGCAGCGGGGCGCCATCGACGCCATCGCTCACGATCGTGCCGATCTCGGTCCCGTCCACGCGGACCGATTGGCCGACCACGGAGACCGAACCGCTCGTATCAACGGCAAGCTGATCCTGAGACGCCTCATCCGGCGCGGCAAACTGCGACTGCACCGTCGCATTGAGCAGCATGGCGAGCACCAGGTGACCGCCATCGAAATTCGCGGAATCCGCGTCTCCGAGGGCGATGGCCGGCGCCAGAAGCTGCGGCGCCGCGTTCACATCGGCCTCGTCGAAGGTCACCGCACTGGACACACCCACAAGGATCGGCGCGGCAGAGCCGCCAACACCGCCCGAGCTGAAGACCTGCTGGAAGATCCCTGTGCTGCTGCCATCTCCGGCGGAGTTGCTGGTGTTCGAGGTCCAGATGACCGTGAAATCCCCGTTGGGCAGCGCCACTGCCACCGGCAAGCTCTGCGTGCTTGAGACCTCTGTATTGACCTGGAACTGACCGTCGATCCGGTTGCCCGTCGCATCGTAAACCTGAGCAAAGACGCCCGATCCGTTGCCATCGAGGCCACTATCGTCCGTCCAGACCACAAGCCAGCCGCCCGTATCCAAGGCGATGACCTCGGCCTGAAACTGGCTGCCGCTTGTGGTTTCGTTAACGCGCAACTGCGGCCCGACTTCGGCCCCGGTGGCGTCATAGCGCTGCAGCTGCGTGCTCCAGACACTGCCGTCGAGCCCGTTCTGGTCCGTCCAGACGATCACGAAACCGCCATCCGCCAATGCCGCGATGGAGGAATCCGACTGGCCACCATCGATGAAGGTCGGCACGCCGAACTCGACCCCGATCGGAGTGCCATTCGCCTCAAAGAGCTGGGCGAAGACGCCCTGGCCGGACCCGTCACCCGCGCTGCCGCTGGACTGAGAGGTCCAGGTGACCACATAGCGACCATCGAGCAGCACTGCCACCGAGGGCTGGTCCTGGGTGCTGGAGGTCTGGGTGTTCACGAGGCTGCTGCCCCCGAGGGCATTGCCCGCATCGTCAAAGCGAGCCTGGAAGACACCGAAACCGCTGCCATCGCGCGAGTTGTTATCCGTGAAAACGGCAATCGCCGTGCCATCATCCTGCACCGCGATATCGGTCAGGCGCTGCGTGCCGGGCGTGACATCATTGACCCGGATCTCGTCCGTGCGCGGTGTGCCATCTGCCTCGAAGAAGCGCAGATAGCTGTTGCTGTCCGCGCTGGAGCTCCAACCGACGACGAACCCGCCGGTCGGCACCCCGGCCACATGGGGGTCATCCTGGGTGAATTGCGTCTCTGTATTGACCTGGAATTCCACGCCCACAGGGTCGCCATTCAGGTCATAGATCTGGGCAAAGACACCAGCACTCGCATCCGCGACCCGGTCCTGATCCAGAGAATCCCAGACGACAACGTAGCCGACCTGCACCCCGTTGCTGTCGAAGACTTTCGAGGTTTCCGGCGCGTTTTGCGCATTCTCGCTTGTGGTGTTGACCTGCTCCTCAGAGCCCACGGCAACCTGGGTGCGATCCGTGAACGGCTCCACCGTGATGTTGATGCGGATCGTGTCGGAGGCACCGCCATCGCCGTCATTCAGCCGAATGGCGATTTCGCGCTCACCAGTGGGGTTGCCGGAGGTGTTGGCATAGCCGAGCTGCGCGATCACGCGCTCGATCAGTTCCGGGGTGGCATTCGCGTTGAGGTCCACCACAAAGAGCGCGCCATCCGCGCCATTGGAGCTGATCACACCGACGGAGACGGAATCCACCTCCACCGTATTGCCGACAATGCTCACGCCATTGCCGGTCACCAGACCCAACTGGTCCTGCCCATTGCCCAGACCAGCGCCAAGTTGCGCGGCCAGTACGTCGCCTGTGCCGACGATCCGCCCAACAGAGAGCTGACCGCCGTCGAAATCGGGAGAATCCACATCAACAACTGTCAATGCCCCATCGATTTCAAGAAGTTGCAGGCCACCATTGACGTCTTCCTCGGCGAAGGAAATCTCGGTGGAGACCCCTTCGATCACCGGGTCCGTCGCGCCCGCTGCGGGGGCAGGCGCGTCGATGATCTTCTGGAAAACACCGAAGCCATCCCCATCCCCGGCCGTGCCGGAGGTCTGGCTGGTCCAGACCACGACGATGGAACCATCGGGCAGTGCCACAAGGTCCGGCTGGGTCTGGGTCGAGGCCCCCTCGGAATTGACAATGAAGGACGCGCCCAGCGGGATGCCAAGGCCCGAGAAGTTCTGCGCGATGATCGCATTTCCGCTGCCATCAAGCGAGTTAGCATCCGTCCACACCACGGTGAAGGTCCCATCGGGGCGCGCAATCACTTGCGGGTCGGACTGGGTGGAGCGCTCGCTCGTATTGACCTGGAACTCTCCCAGCCCATTTCCGGCCTCGTCAAAGACCTGTCCAAAGATATCGGTGCCATTCGGGCTGGCCCCCTGCCAGACCACCACATAGCCACCGTTCGCCAAGGTTCCGCCCGGCGGAATCGCAGCCACATCGGGTCGGTCTTGGGCTCCGGTGGTCTCGACATTGACTTGTTGCTCATCGGCGCCGGGCGCGGACCCGTCGATCAGCAGCAACGTGCCCGTGTCATCCAGACGCTGCGAGAAGACGCCGATGGAATCGCCATCTGCGCCGCCATTGTCCTGCCAGACAACGATGACATCGCCATTGTCGAGCACGGCGGCAGAAACCTCGCGCTGGATCTGGTTGGTGGTGCTGTTGATCTGGAACTCGCCGCCCTCGGGCGTGCCATTGGCCGCAAAGACGCGGCCGAAGATGCCTTCGCGGTTGCCGTCCCCGGCATTGCCGGAGGTCTCGGAATCCCACAGCACCATGAAGCGCCCATTGTCGAGCGCGACCACCTCGGAGAGGTCCTGGGCGCTCGAGGTCTCTTCATTGACCACGAAGTTGGCCCCGATGGGCGCTCCGCTGCTGTCAAAAACCTGCGCGACGACTGCGCTGCCCGATCCATCCCGCGCGCCATTGGTGTCCGTGAAAGTCACGACGAAATTGCCGTTGCTCAACCCGGTAATGCTCGGTTCGTTCTGGGTGCGGATCGCGATGTCATTGACCTGGAACTCGACCCCGACCGGAGACCCGTTCGCATTGTAGACCTGCGCGAAAATGCCGGTTTCAAAGGCCGCGTTCGGGTTGTCCTGGTTCTCCGATGTCCAGGCGATGACATAGCCGCCCGTGCTGAGATCCGCGATGACCGGATTGGACTGGTCACGGGTGATGAAGCTGTTGACCTGTTCATCTTCGCCCGTGGCGGGCAGGACCAGATCATCATCGATCAGCAGAACAGCGGATACGGAGGTCGAGCCACCGGACCCGGACACAGAGACATTGAAGGTCTGCTGGGTGCGGTTGATCGCGCCCGTGGTCGCATAGGTGAAGGCCTCGATCAGGGCCTCGATGGCCACGGCATCCGCAGAGGCGTTCAGATCAATGCGAAGCGGGGATCCGCTCTGCCCATTGCTGGTGCCGTTCACCGTCCCGATCAGGGTTCCTTCATAGGTCACATCCGAGCCGTTGAAGCCGATCTGTCCGGCGCCATTGCCGATATCGGCCACCGACAGGATATCGACGCTGAGCCCGCCCGAACTGTTGCTGACTGTGACCTGCCCCGAGGCAAAGGTCACGCCCGAGGTATTGGTCAGGTTGACCGCCGCGTCGAGGCGGACGGGCGTTGTCAGCAGGTCGGATTCCTCCACGCTGCCCAGGATATCCGTGCCAAACCCGGTCTCATCCGAACCGAAATTCGTCAGCAAGAACAACGGGTTGTTCGAGCCCTGGAAGAAGTTCAACAAGATGGAATCCGGCTGTGTCTGCCCGCCGGCCCCATCGGTGAGGGTAAAGCCGATCCCGCGATCGGTATTCTGGATGTCACCGGAAACCCCGGTAAAGCTGAAGCCGATGGCCTCAAAGAGCAGGGCCACTTCGGTCGCGGTCGCATTCGCGTTCAGATCGATCGCGAGCGCCACGCCATTCACGCCGTCTTCGGCGCCGTTGATCGTGCCGATCGCCGTCCCGTTGACCGAGACCACAGCACCCGCGACCGTCACGACACCATTGTCCACCACGGAGAGCTGATCATCCGCGGTCTCACCTGCGGTGTAGTAGATCCGCAGGGTGCCACCATCGAAATCGCCGCCGTTGGGATCCACGAGCGAAATGCCCTCATCCAGCAGGACGACCGACCCGCCGGTCACGTCATCGGCGCCGACATTGATGAGCCGCTCGACATCGGACAGAACCGGCGATGTATCCGCCGTGGGCGTGGCATCAAACACCCGCTGAATGATCGCGCCTCCGGAGCCGTCGCCCGCCGAGGAGCTGGTTTCGGAGCGCCAGGTCACAATGAGCCCGCCATCGGCGAGGCCGAGCGCGGCGCTCTGGCTCTGGGTGCTGGAGACTTCCTGGTTGATCTGGAACTCGCCGTCAATGCGCACGCCATTGGCATCGTAGCGCTGGCCAAAGACGCCCTGCCCCGACCCGTCGCCCGTATCGGAGGTCCAGGTGACCACGAAACCGCCATCGGCCATGGCCGTCACGGAGGAATTGAACTGATCCGAGCCGGTATTGGTGTTGACCCGGAACTCGCCACCGACCTTTACGCCTGCATTCGTGTAGATTTGGGCATAGATGCCCCGGGCACTTCCGTCCGCCGTATCGTCGGTCCAGGTGACGACAAATCCGCCCCCGCTCAGCCCCGTGATTTCTGCATCGGATTGATCTTCGAATGTCGTGGTATTGACGAGGGTCTCCGCACCCAGCGCAGCACCGCTCGCATCAAAGACGCGCAGGTAAACACCGGTGCGATCCCCGTCCCCATCGGGGCCCGATGTGGGGCCCGTGAAGACGACTGCGTGCCCGGCATTCTGGCCACCGGCAGTGACGAGCGTTGCAACTTCGGGATCGAACTGATTGCTCGTGGTCTGGTCCACATTGACCGTGACCTCGCCGCCGACCGGGGCGCCCGTGGCATCATAGCGTTGGGAGATGATCGCATCCCCATTGCCATCGCCCGCATCGGCATTCCAGACCACGATGAAGCCACCATCGGCAAAGGCTGCGACCGAGGCATCGAACTGCTGCGCGGCGACCGTGGTGTTGACCTGGAATTCGCTGCCAACCTGGATCCCGCTGGCGTCAAAGCGCTGCCCGAAGACACCATTGTCAAAGAAGCCCGGCTGGTCCTGATTGACGCTCTCCCAGACCACGACGAAGCCACCATCCGCGGTTGCCGCAACGCTGGGATCCGCTTGCGCCTGATCGACGGCCGTAGTGACCTGGAATTCCTGTCCCACGGGCACGCCGTTCGCGTCATAAAGCTGAGCGAAGACGCCAATATTGCCTTCGACATTCAGGTTGTCCTGGTTGGTCGAAGACCAGACCACCACATGACCGCCACCGGTCAGTTCGGCGAGCACCGGGATAGATTGCTCTCCCTGGGTGAACGCATTCACCCGCGTTTCGTCACCCGCCACAAGAGTGCCGTCCGCGCTCGGCTCAATGGTCAGCTCGATGAACTGATCCGGAGCGGAATTGCCCTGGGGATCGGTCAGCTGGATCTTGATCCGACGATCCGCGGCCGGGCCGTCCGAGGCGTTCGCATAGGCCAAAGCGCCCATCACCGCCTCGACGGATTCCACCGTGGAATTGCCATTGAATTCAATAGTCAAAGGCTGCCCGGCGGTCCCGTCGCTGGTCAGGGTCCCGACTGTGACACCGTTCACCCGAACATTGGTCCCGGACAGGGACACCGCGCCATTGCCAACCTCGTCGGTCAGCAGACCAAGCTCGTCCTGAGCAATTCCATCAATGCCCGGGATCTGATCCAGCAGGCTCGCGACCTGATCGATCTCCACATGGAGCACGCCGCCATTATAGTCAGCCGCATCCAGATCACCGACCGCGATCGCGCGATCCGCTTCGAGGGCCACAAGACCCGCATTCGCCTCCGCCTCGGAGATCGTGCGCGTACCTGTCAGCCCGACGATGACCGGCGCCTCGTCCAGGTTGAAATCACCCGGAGCACCGTAAATCTGCTGGAAGATGCCCCGGTCATTCCCATCCCCGGCATCGCCGGAGGTGACCGAGGACCAGACCACCACGAAACCGCCACCGGGCAAGGCCACGACCTGACCCTGATCCTGCGCGCCGGTCGTCTCGGAGTTGATGACGAAGGACTCGTCAATCCGGCTGCCATCCGCGGCATAGACCTGGGCGATGACGGAGTTTCCGTTCCGGTCCCCGTCATTGCCGTTGCTCATATAGCTGACCACAAAGCGGCCATCGGCGAGCACGGTGATATCCGGCTGGAACTGCGTGCTGGAGGTGAAGCTGTTGACGACAAACTGGTCGTCCTCGGGCGCACCTGTATTGTCGAACTTGCGAGCGATAATCGAAACGCCAGAGCCGTCCAGCGCATTCGAGCTATCTTCGAACGCCACAAGGAACCCACCATCCGGTGTGCCCACGACCGAGGGCGTGCCCTGGGCATTCAGGGTGATCTCGTTGATCAGGAACTCGCCGGTCGCAGCCGTGCCATCAGCGTTGAAAATCCGACCGAACACCCCGTTGGAGCTGCCGTCCCCGGCGCTCCCGGAGGTGGCACTCGTCCAGACGACAACAAAGCGCCCATCGGCCAACTGCACGATATCAGACTGGAACTGGTTGCTCGATATCTCTTCGTTGGCAACGGTTTCCGAGCCTTGCGGGACCCCGCTTGCGTCGAAGCGCTGGAATGCGATGCCTTCCGAGCTGCCGTCCACATTGAAGGTCGTGTAGCTGACCACAAAGCCGGTGCCGAGGGCGGTGATCGCTGGATCGGCTTGTGTGCTGCTGACACTGGTATTGACGAGAATGTCCCCGGTGAGCGGGACGCCAGATGCATCGAACAGTTTGGTGAAGATACCGAAAGCATCCCCAGGGCCATTCCCCTCCCAGGAGATCGCGTAGCCGCCATTGCTTAGGCTAGTGACCACCGCATCTGATTGCGCACCGGCAAAAGTCGTTGCGACCTGCACTTCGCCGCCAACACGCGCTCCATCCGCCGCGTAGCGCTGCGCATAGATGCCACTGCTCGCTCCGTCCTGACTTTCGGAGGTCCAGACCACGACCCAGCCGCCATCGGCCAGAACCGCGATGCCGGGATCCGACTGAGAGCCGGGAATGAAGCTGTTGACCTGTGTCTCTGACCCCACCTTGTCGAGCCCGACGAGATCCGGGCTTTGACTCAGATCGATCTCGAACACGAAAGGTGTGGTGGCGCCGCCATCCCCATCCAGTAGGGTCACGGAATAGGTGCGGCTCTCCCGCGGATTGTCGGAGGAGTTCTGATAGGACAGCGCGCTGAGCAGGGTCTCGACCGCCTCGACGCTTGCCCCGGGCAGGAAGTCCAGAACGAGGGACGCGCCATCGGTGCCATCGGACACCACCGTGGCCACGGCCGTGCCATTTACGGACAGGGTCGCGCCAGCCTGCGTGATATCGCCCCCAACGGCGACGGTCAGCGCGTCTTGACCGGGCCCGTCAGGGTCGTTGAACTGCTCCTGCAGCGGGTCGGAGACAATGCGGTTCACCCGCAGCTGTCCCCCATCCAGATCCGCGGAGTCCAGATCCGTCAGGCTCACCGCCCCCGCTGGGAAGAGCAGCACGCCCCCATTGGCCTCGGCCTCGGTCAGCTCGATATTCGACGCCAGACCCTCGATGGCCGGTGCGGCGGAGGTGCTGATTTCGTTCGGATCGCCAAAGATTTGCTGGAAGATCCCATCGCCGCTGCCATCGCCATTGTCCGAGGTCCACTGGACCACGTAATTGCCATTGGGCAGGGCCGTCAGCGCGATCTCGTCCTGGGTGCTGGCCACAAGCGTGTTGACCAGCACTTCGCCGTCAATCCGGGTGCCATCGGCGTCAAAGACCTGCGCGATGACATCCGTGCCCGATCCCACATTCGTATCGCCCTCCCAGGCGACGACAAAGCCGCCGGTATCGAGCCCGATGACCTTGGGGTCGCGCTCATTGCTGGCGGTGAAGTCGTTGATCCGGAATTCGCCGCCCACGGCGACGCCCTGATCCGTGAAGCGCTGGCCATAGATGCCGCCGGAGGAGCCGTCCTGCGCTTCGGAGCGCCAGACGACGACGATATCCCCGTTGGACAGGGTCGCGATATCCGGCTGGCTCTGGGTGCTGTTGACAAAGGTGTTGACCTGGAACTCGCCCCCGGCTGGGGTCGCGTTCGCCTCAAAAATGCGGCCCGACACGGAGGCACCGCTGCCATCCCCATCGGTGGCGTCATTCTGCTCCCAGACGACGGCGAAGCGCCCATTGTCCAATGCCGCGACGCGGGACGAGTCCTGAGCCCCGTCGGTGAACTCGTTGATGAGGATCTCGCCGCCCACGGCATTGCCAGCCGCGTTATAGACCTGAGCCTTCACAGCGTTGGAGTTGCCATCGCCCCCGGAGCCGTTGCTGGTCCAGGTCACCACATAGCCGCCATTGCTGAGCGCAGTGACATGGGGTTCGAATTGCGAGCCGCTCTGGTCTGTGGCGACCTGCAACTCCGAAATGGTCTCGACACCATTCGCGTCGAAGCGGCTCAACCGGATGCTGTCGATTGTATTGTCATCCCATACGATGACGAAACCGCCATCGGTGAGCCCGGCGACCGAAGCATCGGACTGTGAGTTCGTGACCGTGGTGTTGACCAGGAATTCATCCCCGAGCACCGCGCCATTGGCGTCATAGCGTTGTGCAAAGACCCCGACGCTGAAATCGCCCGGATTGTCCTGATTGGTGGAGGTCCAGACGGAGATATAGCCCCCATCGGCCAGCCCCGCGATGTCGGAATCGCTCTGATTGTTGGAGAAGACCGTGTTGACCTGAACTTCGCCCCGGATCTTGGGATCGGCATCCATCTCGGGCTCGATGGTGATGGTCACCACCACAGGGGTTGAGGCGGCGCCGTCGCCATCCTCAAGCTGGATCCCGAGCACCACGCTGGAGAGCGGATCGTCAGAGACATTGGCATAAGTCAGGTTCTCGACCAGCACTTCCACGGCTGCCGCATCCGCATCGGCGTTCAGCGCGATCTCGAGCTGCGCGCCGCCCTGCCCGTTGGACACGATTGTGCCGACGACCGTCCCGTTGACGGACACATCCGACCCGTTGATGGATACTGCCCCGGCGGTGCTGAGGCCGAACACGTCCTGCGCCTCGGAATCCTGTGCCGGGAAGCCATCTTCATCTGCGGATTGTGCGATCCGCCCGACCAGCAGACGACCCCCGTCGAAATCCGTGGAATCCCCATCGGACACAGCCGCCGCCCCTTCGATATCGATCAGTTGGGGCGCCGCGTTGAGATCCGCCTCGAGCATGGTGCGCTCGGTGGAGACGGCCTCAATCTCGGGCGAGGCCGAGGGGGCCGCGAAGACAAGGGGATCGCCAAAGAGGCGCACAGCCACAGCCGTGCCGCTGCCATCGCCGGCATCCCCGGAGGAGTTGGATGTCCAGGCAAAGGCCAGCGTGCCATCGGGGAGCGCGGTTACAACCCCCTGGTTCTGGGTGCTCTGGGTTTGCTCATTGACGATGAACTCGCCCGTGGTGGCCGTGCCGGTCGCGTCGAAGCTGCGCGCAATAACACCAAAGCCACTCCCGTCCCCGGCCGACCCACTGGCCTGGGAGGCCCAAACGACCGTGAAGCCGCCATCCGGTGTCCCGATGACCTCCGGCTGCGACTGGGTGGATGAGACCTCGGTATTGACCTGGAATGTCCCGCCGATGGTGGTGCCATCGCCGGAATAGAGCTGTGCCGAAATCTCGCCGAGCCCGTCCCGGAAGACCGCAACGAAGCCTCCCCCGATCAGCCCCGCAACCACAGGTTCCGTCGGGCTCGGTGCCGCTGGCGAGGCCAGTGCAACTTCGGTGCCAACGGGGTTGCCGGTGAGGTCATAGACCTGCAGGAAAGACTGATTGCCGCTGGAATAGGTGACAACAAATCCACCCGCAGCCAGGTTGCCCGCATCGCCCGAAGGCTGAATCGCGGTCAATTCGGCATGGAACTCGTTGGATCCCGAAAGCGCGCCGGTCGTGTTCACCCGGAACGTGGCCCCCACAGGCGCACCATTCGCGTCAAAGACCTGCGCCCGGATGTCGTCAAAGAAGTCGACCGCGCTGCCCTCGTCATAGAAGGTGACAACATAACCGCCGCCGGGCAGGCCCACGACGGACGGATCGAACTGAGAGCTGTTGACGATGTCATTGACCCGGGTCTCGCCCCCGACCGGATCCGCATTCACATCATAGCGCTGCGAAAAGATGCCCGTGCCGCTGCCATCGTTGCTCTCCCAGACGACGACAAAGCCGCCATCATCGGTGGCCGCGATGGCCGGGTCGCTCTGCGCGCCGCTGCGCGTATCATTGACCAGAAACTCAAGCCCGATCCGCTCACCCTGGGCAGAAAAGACCTGCGCATAAATCCCGTTTTGATCCCCGTCTTGTCCGAAGGATTCCCATGTCACCACGAAGCGGCCATCGGCCAGCGTCGTTATCGCGGGCAAGTCCTGATCAGAAACCGGAAACGCATTGAGTATTTCTTCGGGAGTCAGCGGGGTATTCATGCAGTCAGTCCTTTTCGACACGTCGAAAGGAAACGCCGCTCATGCGAATTCAGAAAATCTTGACACCCAAAAAGGGCGATTAACAATTTACATCAAGACAACCACAGAAGCCGCTGAATATGCGGCAGGTTACTTCAGAACACACAGTCCGACGGCGATCCTCCATCACCTTGAAACTTCTGATAAGATTAATCACGCGCCCTTTTCGGTCAAGCAACAAGTTAATGATCACTTAATTGAGAGTTGGAAATACAGGGCAATGCAGCCGCAGCAATTTCTGTAGACCCCTGTTATTCCATACTCTTTTCCAAGAGCTTTCCGCCAGGCCCGAACCGGATTCGCGTAGGAAGGCGCTAAGAAACATGGTTAACGCCCCTTCGGACGCAAAAAGGCCGCCAACACTGTGGCGGCCTTTCCAGGGATTGTTGTCAGTTTGGTTACAGAGACACGACCTGGGCCGCTCCGGTGGCCACGGCCTGCTCAGCCGCGACGGCGGCTACGGCCAGATCCTGCAGCCCGACACCGGTCCCGTCAAAGAGCGTGATCTCGTCATCGGAGGTCCGCCCCGGGTGATCGCCATTGATCACGCGCCCAATCGGCGTGACATCGGCCTCGGTGATCGCGCCCGAGGCGATGGCATGCTGGGTCTCGCCGATGGTGGTGGATTGCGCCACCTCGTCGGTGAAGAGGGTCGCCTTGGCCACGAGGGCGGCGTCGACCTCCTGCTTTCCCTTCGTGTCCGTGCCCATACAGGCCAGATGGGTGCCGGGCTTGATATAGTCCGCCGCGATCAGCGGCTCAAAGGCCGAAGTGATGGTGATGATCACGTCCGATTGCGCGCCCAGCTCCTCGCGGCTGGCGGCCTCGAAGGGGATCCCAAGCTCGTCAGCAACCTTGCCCAGATTGGGGATCATGTCCGGATGGGGGTTCCAGCAGACGACCTTCTCGAAGTCGCGCTGCTCGACCGCGGCGCGCAGCTGGAAGGTGGATTGATGGCCCGCGCCGACCATGCCGAGCACCTTGGCGTCCTTGCGCGCGAGCTGGTCGATGGAAACCGCCGAGGAGGCCGCCGTACGGATCGCGGTCAGGTAGTTGCCCCCCACGAGCCCCTTGAGCTTGCCCGTATCCGGGTCGAAGAGGAACACCGTGGATTGGTGGTTGATGATGCCCTTGGCCATGTTGTTCGGCCAGTAGCCCCCCGCCTTGACGCCCAGCACCATGCCCGCCTTGTCGAAACCGGACTTGAACCCGTAAAGCGCGTCCTCATGGCCGATCGCCTCGCGGATCACCGGAAAGTTGTACGCGTCGTCCCGGGCCATGGCGCCGAACACATCGCGCACGGCGGTGAAGGCGAGATCGCGGTCGATGACCTTCTGGCAGACCTCTTCGGTGACGATGACGAGCCCGTCCGTATCCAGTTTCTTGAGCATGGGTGCCTCCCCTCAGATGGCAGCTCCGCCTCGGGCGTGGGGACGCCTCCGGCGGGAGTATTTCAGGAACAATGAGGGGGTGGTGCGCGCCACCCCCGCCCTTGTCAGTGGGCCAGATCAGTAGGCCAGGCCGCGGGCCGTGACCGGCCAGAGGGCTTCGACCTTGCCGCCGCGCACGCCTACATACCAGTCATGGACGTTGCAGGTCGGGTCGCAGTGGCCGGGGACGAGCTTGAGCTTGTCATTGACCTTGAGCTTGGCATCGGGATCCGCGATCACCCCATGCTCGTCGGAGCATTTGACGTAGGTCACATCATCGCGGCCATAGATGAAGGGCAGGCCGCTATCCACGGATTGCGCCTTGAGGCCCGCATCGCAGATCGCCTTGTCCGCCTTGGCGTGGGACATGACCGAGGTCAGGATGAAGAGTGCGTTTTCCCACTCGCCCTGGTCGATGCGGTTGCCATCCTTGTCGAGGATCCGGCCATAATCCGCATCCATGAAGGCGTAGGAGCCGCATTGGAGCTCGTTATAGACGCCGGAATTGCCCTCGAAATAGTAGGAGCCCGTGCCGCCGCCGCCGACGATGTCACACTCCAGCCCCTCGGTTTTCAGCGTGTCCACGGCGTCCTTCACCATCGCCACGGCGATGTCGATCTTGGCCTTGCGCTCATTGTAGTCGTCGAGATGCTGCATCGCGCCCTGATAGGCTTGGATGCCCGAGAATTTCAGGCCCGGGGCCGCATCGATGGCCTTGGCGATCTCGACCACGGCGGGGGTGGTGGTGACGCCGCAGCGTCCCGCGCCGCAGTCGATCTCCACGAGGCATTCGATCTGGGTACCGTGCTTGGTAGCCGCAGCCGAGAGGTCCGCGACGTTTTCAATGTCATCTACACAGCAGATGGCGCGCGCGCCCAGACGCGGGATCCGCGCCAGACGGTCGATCTTGGCCGGGTCGCGCACCTGGTTCGACACGAGCACGTCCTTGATGCCCCCGCGGGCAAAGGCCTCGGCCTCGGACACCTTCTGGCAGCAGACACCGCAGGCGCCCCCCAGTTCCATCTGCATCTTGGCCACATCGACCGACTTGTGCATCTTGCCATGGACCCGGTGGCGAACCCCCATCTCCTTGGCGAAGTTGCCCATCTTGACCACGTTGCGCTCCAGCGCGTCGAGATCGACGACGAGGCAGGGGGTCTGGATATCAGCCTCGGACATGCCGATGGCAGCCGGAATGTTGTAGCCCACTTCGAGCTCTGCGAATTTCGCTTCTGCGTTCATGTCTTGGCTCCCCTTAGCCCATGATCCACGGCAGCTTGTCGAGATCGACATTGCCGCCCGTTACGATGACACCGACGCGCTTGCCGGCGAATTTTTCCTTGTTCTTCAGAATGGTGGCGAGCGGCACGGCGCAGCTCGGCTCCATGACGATCTTCATCCGCTGCCAGGTGATCTTCATGGCATCGATGATCTCCTGCTCCGAGGCGGTGAGGATGTCCGACACGTGGTTGGACACGAAATGCCATGTCAGATCCTTCAGCGGCACCTTCAGCCCGTCGGCAATCGTCACCGGCGCATCATCGGCGATGATGTGACCGGCCTTGAAGCTGCGATAGGCATCGTCGGCCTGCTCGGGCTCGGCGGCGATGATCTGCACCTCGGGGGCGATGTTGCTGAGCGTCAGGCAGCAGCCCGAGATCATACCGCCGCCGCCGATGGGCGCGATCACCATGTCGAGCCCGTCGGTCTGCTCCATCAACTCGCGCGAGCAGGTCCCCTGCCCCGCCACGACCCGCGGATCGTTATAGGGATGGACGAACTCGGCCCCGGTCGCAGCCTGGACCTCGGCAAAGACCGCTTCGCGAGAGGTGGTCGAGGGCTCGCATTCGGTGATGATCCCACCATAGCCCCGCACGGCGGCCTTCTTGGCCTCCGGGGCTGTGCGCGGCATGACCACATGGCAGGGGATCCCCCGCCGCCCGGCGGCATAGCTCAACGAGAGCGCATGGTTGCCGGAGGAATGGGTCGCCACGCCCTTGGCCGCCATCTCGTCACTCAGCCCGAAGACCGCGTTCGAGGCGCCGCGTACCTTGAAGGCACCCGCCTTCTGGAAGTTCTCGCATTTGAAGAACAGCTCCGCGCCCGTCAGCTCGTTGAAATAGGACGAGGTCAGCACCGGCGTGCGATGGATATAGGGTTTGATCCGCTCATGGGCGGTGACCACGTCCTCATAGGTCGGGATCACCGGAGGGTCGATCGTGTCTTTCATCACGTCCTCACGCTGCTTTGGCGAGGCTTGCGCCCGCCGTGGTCCGGTAGAACTGCTGGGCGGCGGCGACACCGGAGCCCAGCTCGATCGGGTAGTCGAGATCGGCCATGGCCATCTCGATTGTCGCGAGGCCCGACAGCATGGTCACATCCGTCAGCGCGCCCAGATGGCCGATCCGGAAGGCGCGGCCATTCATCTCGCCCAGACCCACCCCGAAGGAAATGTCATAGGTGTCGAAAGCGTGCTGGGTCAGCGCGTTGCTGTCAAAGCCCTTGGGAACGTAGATGGCGCTTACCGTGTCGGAGTAAAGCTCGGGCCGCTCGGCACAGAGGCTCAGACCCCAGGCCGAGACCGCGCGGCGCACCCCCTCGGCAAGGCGGAAATGGCGGGCATAGACGTTCTCCATCCCCTCTTCGGCCAGCATCTTGAGGCTTTCGGCCAGCCCGAACATGAGCTGGATCGGCGGGGTATAGGGATAGCCGCCCGCGCCGTTGGCTGCGAGCATGTCGTCGAAGCTGAAGAAGGTGCGCGGCAGGGTTGCCGTGTCGCGATAGTCGAGCGCCTTCTGGCTGACGGCGACGATGCACATGCCGGTAAAGAGCATGAAGCCCTTCTGCGAACCGGTGATCGCGATATCCACGCCCCAGCCGTCGAAATCGAAAGGCATGGAGGCCAGGGAGGACACGCAATCCACCATCAGGAGCGCCGGATGATCCGCGCTGTCCATGGCCCGGCGCACAGCCCCGATATCCGAGCGCACGCCGGTCGCGGTCTCGTTATGGGTCACGAGAACCGCCTTGATCCGGTGAGACTTGTCCGCCGCCAGCTTGGCCGCGAACAGATCCGCCGGCGCGCCCGTGCCCCAGGCGCATTCAATGATCTCGACATTGAGGCCGTGACGCTCGCAAAGGTCGATCCAGCGGTGGCTGAACATGCCGTAGCGCGCGATCAGCACCGTGTCGCCGGGCGAAAGCGTGTTGCTCACCGCCGCTTCCCAACCGCCCGTACCACTGGCCGGGAAGGTGATGATCTCGGCACTCTTGGTGTTGAAGATCTTGCGCACACCATCGAACAGCGCTGGAAGCATCGCGCCGAATTCCGGCGAGCGGTGATCGCGGGTCTGCACATCCATGGCGCGCCGCAGACGATCCGGGACATTGGTCGGCCCGGGGATAAAAACTGGGTTTTGCTCAAACATGGTGCAGTCCTCCTTTGAGCAGCACCATAGACAGGGTGATCTATTTTTCCAATTTTTTCGAAAACATTTTTCGTTTTTGGAAAAATACAGTTTAGCGCCTGTTTTTACACTGTTTTTGAATTTCCAAAGAAAGTTATGTGCGCACTATTGAAAATATTTTTCACTGCGAGATACTCTTAGACAGCCAGACCGGAGTGAGCATGACCGACTCGACATCCCCCCAGCGACGCAGCCGTGGGCGCCCGAAAAACCCCTTCTCTGACACGCAGGCCAGCACCATTCAGGCACTGGATCGCGGGCTCTCTGTACTCAGCGCGCTCGCGCGGGATGGGGGTGGGACGCTCTCGGATCTCTCCATGCGGTTGGGCATGCCCGCCTCGACCGCGCACCGCGTCCTCGCGACCCTCGAAAAGCACGGCTATGTGGATATGGACGAGGCGACGCAGACCTGGCGCGTGGGCCTTGAGGCGTTCCGCGTCGGCTCCAGCTTCATGCAGCGCACGAACCTTCTGGAGGTCGGGCGCAGCACTATGCGGACCCTGATGGAGCAGACCGGCGAGACCGCGAATATGGGGATCGCCGATAGCGACCATGTGGTTTTCATCGGGCAGGTCGAGACCCATAACCCGATCCGCGCCTTTCACCGTCCCGGCTCTCGCGGGCCCATGCATGCCTCGGGGATTGGCAAAGCCCTTCTGGCGGCGATGGCGCAAGGGGATACGGAAAAACTGTTGCGGCGTACCGGGTTGGAGCAGTTCTCGCCCAAGACCCTGACCGCGCCCGATGCCCTGCTCAGCGATCTGGCCGAGGCCCGCGCGCGCGGCTGGGCCTTCGACAATGAAGAGCGGTTTGAGGGGATGTGCTGCGTCGCGGCCCCGATCTATGACAGCTTTCAGGAACCTGTGGCGGGCATCTCGGTTTCGGGGCCCTCGGCGCGGTTCTCGCCCGCCGCCCTGCCTGGTCTCGGCGAAGCTGTGCGCGCCGCGGCAGCCGAGGTCACGGCACGGATCGGCGGGCAGGCCCCGCGCATGGCTGCGGAGTAACCCGTCTGCTCAGCCCGCCAGATGGCAGGCGACCCGCGCCCCGCCGATCTCGCGCAGCTTGGGCCGCTCGGCACTGCAGCGCGCCTCGGCCATGGGGCAGCGCGGGTGAAAGGCACAGCCCGAGGGCGGGTTGATCGGGTCCGGGATCTCGCCTTTCGGCGGATCCACCTCACGTCCGAACCCATCCATTTTCGGCGCCGCCGCCAGCAGCATCTGGGTATAGGGATGACGTGGTGTGTCGAAGAGGGTCGCGGGATCCGCCTCCTCCACCAGCCGTCCGAGATAGAGCACCCCGATCCGGTCCGCCATATGTTGGACCACGGTCAAGTCATGGGAAATAAAGAGGTAAGTCAGCCCGAACTCATCTTTTAGGTCGGACATCAGGTTCAGCACCTGCGCCTGAACCGACACGTCGAGGGCCGAAGTTGGCTCGTCACAGACGATCAGTTTCGGTTCAGAGGCGAGGGCGCGGGCGATGCAGATCCGCTGACGCTGACCGCCGGAGAACTCGTGGGGGAACTTGCCCGCATCCTCGGCCGAAAGACCCACCTGCTCCAGCAACCGCTCAGCAAGGCCCTGGGTCTGGCCGCCCCGGGCGGCGACGGGTTCGGCGATGATGTCACGGACGCGCCAGCGCGGGTTCAGGCTCGCAAACGGGTCCTGAAAGATCATCTGGATGTCCGAGCGCACCGCATCCAGCGCCGCCTCATCGGTCTCGCGCGCGAGGTCTATCCCGTTGATTTCAACACCGCCTTCGGAGGGTCCGAGCAAGCCGACCACCATCTTGCCGATGGTGGATTTGCCCGATCCGCTCTCGCCCACAAGGGCGTAGACGGTCCGTTCCTCCACATCGAAACTGACATCGGAGACAGCGGTCAGGATGGATTTCGGCAGCCGTTCCAGCACCCGGTTCAGCCAGGGTTTGGAGACGTCAAAGCGGCGGCTCAGGTCCTTGACGGAGACAAGGGCTGTCATGGGTTTCCTCCCTGCAGACCGGCGTCGGCCCCGGGTCGGCCCCCTGTCGGACTTGTGTCGGGCAAGTGTCGGGCACCTGCGTTCGGTGGTGTTGCGTCGCCCTCGGGCGCCGCGCCATCCATCGGATAGAGGCAGGCAGCGCGCGCGCCGGCCTCGATCACCGGGCGCGGGTCCTGACGGCACCGCGCCTGCGCACGGGGACAGCGCGGGTTGAATGCACAGCCCTCGGGCAACCGCCCGAGCCGGGGCATGGAGCCCGGGATCTGGTGCAGACGCGCCAGCCCCTTGGAGGCAAGCGGCGTCGAGCCCATGAGCCCGTGGGTGTAGGGATGGCTGGGCGTGGTGATCACGTCGCGCACGGGACCAAGCTCGGCCAGACGCCCGGCATACATCACCGCGACCCGGTCCGCCGCCTCGGCGATCACGCCCATATCATGGGTGATCAGCATCACGGCGGTCCCGCGCTCCCGGCAGAGCCGCTTCAGGAGCGCGATGATCTGGGCCTGCACCGAGACATCGAGGGCCGTGGTCGGCTCGTCGGCGATCACCAGGCTCGGCTCCGCACAAAGCGCGAGCGCGATCACCACCCGCTGACGCATCCCGCCCGAGAACTCGTGGGGATAGCTGTTTACCCGCTGGCGGGCGGCGGGAATGCCGACCTCCTCGAGGGCGGCGATGGCCCGCTCCTCGGCCTCGGCGCGGGAGATCGGCAGATGGGCCAGCATCGTCTCGGTCAGCTGATCGCCGATCCGCAGGAGCGGGTTGAGCGAGGTCAGCGGGTCCTGAAAGACCATGCCGATATCCTTGCCGCGCACCCGGCGCAGGGCATCGATCCCCAGCTGGTCGATGCGCTTGCCATTGAGCCAGACCTCGCCGCTGGAGATATGGGCGGGCGGGTTCAGAAGGCCGATCACGGCGTTCCCGGCCATGGATTTCCCGGCTCCGGATTCGCCCACGACGCCGAGGATCTCCCCCGGTGCGATATCGTAGGACACGTTGTCCACGGGCCGCAGCACGGCGTAGCGGGTCGGAATATCCACGGTCAGATTGCGGATGGAGAGAACCGGCTCCGTCATGAAACCCTCCGTTCTTTCAGCTCAAAAGGCCCGAAAAGCCGCCCGATTTCCCGGCAAAGCGTCGCGGAAACGCGCAAATCGGATGCGGGCGGCGTTGCGGGCTGCGGCAAATGCTGCGTCGCAGCATCACCAATGACGCAACGCTGATGATGCTGGGTCATAGTCTGGGCCAGCTGCTGAAGACGCATCGCAACGACTGCTGAAGGAGTGCCCCATATGTGCCTATCAACCCAAGCCCTCGTCCTGTTCCTCAACGTCATCGGCTCGGATCTGGTGACCACCGATCCCGGACGGATCATCGTGGCCGCCGAGACCGGGGACGTGCACTGGGTGCTCACCTCCGATGATGAATGGTGCACCATGGCGCCCCAGCTCGACCGATTGGCGCGGTTCTCGCCCGTCCACTGAGCGGTCATCGCAGCCTCGGGTTCAGGGCGTCGCGCAGCCAGTCGCCCAGAAGGTTCACACTGAGCGCGAGCACCAGAAGCGTGACCGCCGGGAAGAAGAGGATCCACCACTCGCCGGAGAAGAGGAAGCCCTGCCCGATCCGGATCAGCGTGCCAAGTGACGGCTGGGTGGGGGGCGCGCCGACGCCGAGGAAGCTCAGGGTCGCCTCGGCGATGATCGCGAGCGCCAGCGAAATCGTCGCGATGACCAGCACCGGCGAGAGCACATTGGGCAGGATGTGGCGCAGCATGATCGCGCCGGAGCCCCGCCCGATCAGGCGCGCCGCCTGGACGTATTCCTTGTTCTTCTCGACCAGCGTGGCGCCCCGAACGACCCGCGCGAACTGCACCCAGTCCGACAGGCCGATGGCCAGGATCAGCACCCAGATCGCCATTTGATCGCGATATTCGACGGGCGTGATGCCCTTGGCGATCCCGAAGATCAGCATGGCCACGAGGATCGCCGGGAAGGTCAGCTGCACATCCGCCACGCGCATGATCAGCGTCTCGACCCAGCCGCCCACATAGCCCGCGATCAGGCCCAGTGTGACCCCCAGCACCATGGCGAAAAGCACCGCCGCGAAGCCTACGAAAAGCGAGATCCGCATGCCGTAAAGGATCGTCGAGAACACGTCCCGCCCCTGATCATCCGTCCCCAGCCAGAAGACATCGCCGGTGAACGCGTTCGGCTGCATCGGCTGCGAGAACCCGTTCATCAGGTTCAGGGAGGCGGGGTTGAACGGGTCATAGGGGGCAATCAGCGGCGCCAGGACCGCCGACAGCACCAGGAGGAGGACCAGCGCGAAAGAGATCATCGCCACAGGCGAGCGGCGGAATTTCCAGGCGAAATCCGATTGCCAGGCCACGGCGAGGCGCGAAGGTTCTTTCACCGGGGTCGGTGTTTCATTGGGCATATCCGTCATCTCAATGTCCTCCGGACCCGGAGCGATCCACCCGCAGGCGCGGGTCAATCGCGAAATACAGCAGATCCACGATCAGGTTGATGCCCACGAACATCACCGAGATCAGCATCAGGTAGGCGGCCATCACCGGGATATCGACGAACTGGATGGCGTTGATGAAAAGAAGCCCCACACCGGGCCATTGGAACACGGTCTCGGTGATGATCGCGAAGGCGATGATCGAGCCGAGTTGCAAGCCCGTGACCGTGATCACCGGGACCAGCGTGTTCTTCAGCGCGTGGCGGAAATTCACCGCCTTCTCGGTCAGCCCACGCGCCCGGGCAAAGCGGATATAGTCTTGTCGGAGCACTTCGAGCATTTCGGATCGCACCAGCCGCATGATCAGAGTCATCTGATAGAGCCCGAGGGTAATTGCCGGTAAGATCAAGGCCTTGAGCCCTGAGGCCGTGAGGAACCCCGTGCTCCAGCCGCCGAGATCGACGACCTCCCCACGTCCGAAACTTGGGAGCCAGTTGAGCTCCACGGCGAAGACATAGATCAAGAGGATCCCGATCAGGAAGGTCGGCAGGGACACCCCGATCAGCGAGACGGACATGACCATGCTCGCGGCCCAGCCGTCGCGGCGGATCGCCGTGAAAATGCCGAGGATGATGCCGAACCCGATGGCCAGCACGCCCGAGACGGCGGCCAGTTCGAGGGTTGCAGGGGCGCGCTCCAGCAGGATCTCGGCCACGGGGCGCGACTGCCGGTAGGAGATCCCCAGATCGCCCTGGAAGGCGCGGCTCAGGAAGTTCCAGTATTGCACGAGGAAGGGATCATCGAGACCAAGCTGCGCGCGCAGACGTTCGATATCCTCCAGCGTGCGCTCCTGCCCGAGCAGGTTGTCGATCGGATCCCCGACGAAGCGGAACATCGAGAATGCGACCAGACCGACGATGAGCAGAACGACCAGCGACTGCACCACCCGGCGAATGATAAATGCGAGCATGCACCCTCCCCAAACTGCTCTCCGTTGTCCCGCGACCGGCTGACGCGGTCAAGGGCTCTGTCGTCTGCCCGGGCCCGCGCCGTTGCGGCAAGCAGCAGCTGGCGCGCCAAGGGGCGAAAACCGTTGCCCCCTGCCCAAGCGGGAGGCATGCTCAGAGCAGACTCCGCGCGCAGGGGGCCGCGCGATCCGCCACCGCGCCCTGCCCCGCCCCAGCCGGACCATTTTTCAGGAGGACCCTTTCATGACCCGATTGACCGTCTTGGCCGCACTGGCCGCTGTCGCCCTGCCCTCGGCGGGCCTGGCCACCTGCGCCACGGATGCGGAGGTCGCCAGCTTTGTCGAAGATTACCTCGCCAAGACCCCGACCAAAGCGCTCGGCGTGAACGCCACCATGGAGGAGGCGTTCTGCACCCAGGCGAAAGTCGCCAAGGCGCTCGAGCCCCATATGGGTCCGGTGGTGGGCTACAAGGCCGGGTTGACCAGTGACCGCGCCATGGAGGCGTTCGGCGTCTCCGAGCCCGTGGCCGGTGTGCTCTATCGCGACATGTTCCTCGAGGATGGCGCGACCGTGACCGGCCCCCACGGGGCGCGGCCGCTTTTCGAGGCGGATCTGGTTCTGGTCGTCGGCAGTACCGCGATCAATGAGGCCGAGACCGGTGCGGATGTGATGGATGCCATCGCCTCGGTCCATGGCTTCATCGAACTGCCGGACCTGATGTATGCCAAGGATGAGCCCCTGACCGGCGCCACGATCACCGCGGGTGGCGTGGGCGCACGCGCGGGTGTGCTGGGCCCGGCGATCCCGTTTGAGGATGGTGGCGCGATGATCGACCTACTGGCCGAGATGCAGGTGCGCGTCACTGATGCCGAGGGCACCGTCCTGTCGGAGGCACCGGGAGCCGCCGTTCTGGGCAACCCCCTGCGCTCGGTCATCTGGCTACGCAGCACGGGCATCACCTTCAAGGAGGGGGACATGATCTCCGTCGGATCCATCGGCCCGCTCATGCCGCCCATGAAGGCCAAAGGCATGGCCAAGGTCGAATATCTCGGCCTGCCGGGGAACCCCAGCCTGACGGTGAAGTTCGAATAGGCCCAACGGCGCTCGGTCTTTTCGGGAGTGGCGCAGGGCTTTCATAGGATAGACAATGATACAAGTATGACAGACCCGACCCCGACACCTCCGCCGGCACCGACACCGGCCTCAAAGGACCCGCTTCTGCCGGTGAAGATCGTCTATGGCCTCTACGCGGTGGGGTATTTCGTAGGGCTCACGAGTCTCGCAGGCCTGATCTACGCCTATATCACCCGTGGATCCGATCCGGTGGCCGACAGCCATTTCACGTTCCAGATCCGGACCTTCTGGATCGGTCTGGGGATCGGGATCGTGGCAGTCATCCTGCTCACCATCGGGATCGGAGTTCTCGTCTGGATCTTCCTCGTGGTCTGGGGCCTGACCCGGGTGATCTCGGGCTTTGTGCTGGCCAATGACGGCAAACCGATCAGCGGCACGAAATACGCCGGAATCCTCGCGGTCTAGTCCGGCGCGAGGCGCGGCACCGCAGGTCCGGTGCCGCCAGAGGGGGTTACCCGGCGAGACGCGCGCCCCCGGCACCCGGAGAAGACCGCCACCCGAACGCTCCGAGGAGGAGACCGGCGAGCGCGACTTCAATGGCCAGCGCCCAGAGAATGCTCGACGAGGGCACCCCGTCGGCCAGCAGGCTGACCACCCGCCCGGCGGGAAAGCTGAGATAGACCGTCAGCGCCACCTTGAAGGCGAGCGGCGCGAGCGTGGCGCGCCATACGCCAGAGAGCATGATCGCCCCGAAGCTCGCGAGCCCCGCCCCCGGCGCGCGCAATTCGCTCATCAGGTTCGGGGAGTGATCCAGGGCGATGCCGTAGCTCGCATAGAACGCATGGGGCATGAGCAGGATGGAGAGGCCGATGGCCAACGCCGTGAAACCGCTGAGACCAAGCGTGATTTTCTGAAAACGGGAGAGATGCATCTGTGTAGTCCTTGGTGAGAGTTGATGACCAAGGAATAGGATGCGCGGGCGGCCAGGGTCTTGACCCGCCATGCCAGCCTTTTGACCGTGGCGGCCAAGGTGCCATTTGCGCCTTGCCCCAAACACGAAAAACGGCGCGGTTCGAGACCGCGCCGTTTCAGGCCGTCAAAGCCCGAGTGGCTTTAGTTCATCGTCACCCAGCGCAGGATGAAGAAGTTGTCCGGGCGTTGGGTCAGGCTGACCGTGTCGCGCGCGCCCCAGACCAGGGGCTGGACGTAGAGGGGCACATAGGCCGCCTCGTCCTGCAGGATCCCGGTGACCTCGTCGAGCATGGCCTGACGTTTGGTGTCGTCGATCTCGGACTGGATCATCGGCAGAAGCTCATCGACCCGCGCGTTCGAGAAGCCGCCGAAGTTCCACGAGCCCAGCTTCTTCTCGGCATTCGGGGTCGAGGCAAGGAAGCGGATCGGATGCTCGGCATCAAAGGTGCCCGGGGACCAGCCCAAGAGGTACATGTCGAAATCATCCTCGCGCAGGCGCGGCCAGTAGCCCCGGACGGGCATGGTCTCGAGCTCCGGCTGGAGGCCGATCTGCGACAGCATCGAGGTGACCGCCTGGCACACGGCCTCATCGTTCAGATAGCGATCATTGGGGCATTTCAGCCCGAAGGAGAAGCCCTCGGGATAGCCCGCCTCGGCCAGCAGCGCGCGCGCCGCCTCCGGATCATAGGCGGGACGGTCCGCGAGGCCTGCGGAATAGCCACGCATGGCCGGGCTGACGAGCTGGCTCGCAGGCTCCGCATTGCCGCGCATGATCGTCTGCAGGATCGCGGGCACATTGATCGCCTGGGACACCGCCTGGCGGACGCGCAGATCCGTGAACGGGTTCCCCGGATCATCGGATTGCGAATACTTCAGGCTCTCGGCCTCATGGGGGAAGCCCAGCATGATGACCCGCGCCTCGATCCCCTGGATCACCTGCACGCCCGCCTGACCCGAAAGCCGCGCGGCATCCTGGATCGGCACAGGGTTGATCATGTCGATATCGCCCGACAGCAGTGCTGCCACGGCGGTGGCCGGGTTCTGGATCGGTGTGAACTCGGCGCGAGTGATGTTGTGCTCCGCCTCGCCCCACCAGCCCGCGAAGGGCTCCAGCACCGTGCGCAGGCCCGGCTCGCGCGCGGTCACCTGGAAGGCCCCGGTGCCATTGGCGTTCAGCGTCGCGTAGTTCCCGGTCTCCTTGTCGGGCAGAGCGGCGCCATTGGCCTCGGCCCAGCCACTGTCGAGGATCATCCAGTTCGCGATGCTGTCCGGGAAGATCGGGTTCGGGGCCGAGGTCATGATATCGACCGTGTAGTCATCCACGACCTTCACCTCGGAGACGGGTGCGAACCAGCTGCGGGTATCCGAGGATTCGTCCGACGCCCGCTGATAGGAGAAGAGCACATCTTCGGCCGTGAAGGCCGCGCCATCATGGAAGGTCACGCCCTCGCGCAGGGTGAAGCGCCAGCCCTCGCCATCGCCGATCGGCTCCCACCCGGTGGCGAGCGCAGGCTCGATCGCCATGTCCTTGCCGCGCCGGACAAGCCCCTCATAGACGTTGTTGAGAAAGCCCAGAACCGGGGCGGAGTTGACCGCGTGGGGGTCCATGGTCTGCGGATCCGTGGTCGAGGCCCAGCGGAACTCGTTGGCCGAAGCCGGAACCGCGACAAGCAGCGCCAGCGCGGTCGAGGTCAGCAATCGCGTCATGATCTGTCCTTATGTGGTCTATGCAGCAACCCGCGCAGCATGACGCCAAAATGTCGCAGGGTCATCGCGAAAACGCGCAGATCACGGGGCTGTGATAGCCCGATTTGCCCGCGCCCTGCCCCGGGGCCCGAGGGCTGTCAGCTCTCGTAGCGTTCGCCTTTTTTGTTGGTGAAGACATAGGCGCCCTCGATCAGATGGGCCTCCAGATCATCGTCTGGATAGGTGCCGCTGTCTCCCGGGCTGCGGTCGCCAATCTCGAGATAGCGGACCGGGGTGGCGGTCTCGTTCACGAGGTGATGGGCCACGCCGCCCGCTGGAAACCCGGCGCACATGCCGGGGGCGAGCCGCACCTCCCCCTGATCGGTTTTCAGGGTCGGATGACCGCTGAGGATATAGATGAACTCGTCCTGGGTCTTGTGACGGTGCAGGAGCGCGGATTCCGCGCCCGGGGCGAGATCCGTCAGGTTCACGCCGAAATTGGACAACCCGAAGGCATTGCCCAGCTGGCGTTTGGCCCGTCCTTCAACCCGGGCCGCAAAGGCTGCGGGATAGGAGGATTTCCCCTCCCGCAGGGGGATTTCCGTGGCCAGCGCAGCGAGGGGTTTGGGGGATGTTTCATCGGTCATTCGAACTCTCCTTGATGGAAACGGGGCGGCGCAAGTCGCGCGGCGACAGGGCAAAGCGCGCCTGAAAGCGGCTGGCAAAGCGCGAGGCGGAGCGATAGCCCACGGCCTCGGCCACCGAGGCCACGGGCCAGCGCGTGGTTTGCAGCAGGTGCAGACCGCTGGCGAGCCGCAGCTCGCGCAGGATCTCCTGAAAGCTCTGACCCTCGACGCGCAGTCGGCGGCGCAGGGTGGCGGGACTGAGACCGAGGCGCCTTGCAGCGGTCTCGGCGGTCCAGGGCGCAGCAAGATCTGCGGCGAGGAGCGTCCGGAGCTGCGCCGCAAGATCCACCACAGGCGCGGGCGACACCCAGGCCCCGGCGAGCGCCATCTCCAGCGCCAGAGCCTCGCAGGAGAGCTGTGAGCGGGGATGGGTCGGCGCGCGGCGAAGATCCGTCAGAGCCGTGATGAAGGCCTGCGCCACCGCGCCCATTGCGAGGCAGGATTGCAAGGGGGGCGTCTTGCGAACCGCCCCCTCCCCGAGACGGGCATAGGCCGCCTCGAAGAGAGGTCGCGGCACCGCCAACACCGTGGCAGCATAAGGCATGCCGCCAAGGGGCAGGTTCTCGACCAGAAGTGGCGTCGCCTCGGGCAACAGGACCAGCGCGCCCGCCTCCACCCGGGTTGTGCAGCCGTCCGCGCTCAGACGCTTTTCGCCCGCCTCGACCCGGATCACCGCTGGTGATGGGCTGATCAGACGATCGAACCGCGCCCGGCGGTATTGCCGGATGTGAAAACCCGGCGCGGTCTCCTGATCATCTGCGCTCATGGGACGAGACTAGGCCGATGCCGCCGCCCACCGCCAGCGCCGAGCTGCGCCCATCCGGGTCAATTTGCGCCCATTCCGATCAGAGCCGCGCCAATCTGGCCCGGCTTGCGCGATTTGGCACAAAAAATGCCGGACCCGAAGGCCCGGCATATCTGCGTGAACTGGTCCGGCGGGATCAGTTGAAGGTGAAGTATTTGAACTTCGGCTGGTCCTCGGGATCCACATTCGGGAAATCGACGGACTGCTTGCTGCCCCAGTTCAACACCTGGTGGTGGACCGGCAGATAGAGCTGCTGGTCCTGCACCACGCTCCAGATCTCGCCGATGGTCGCGTTGCGCGCCGAGAGATCGGTCTCGGAGGCGAGGCTCACGATCTTCTCGTCAACCATGGCGTCTGCGAAGCCCGTGTTGTTCCAGGACCCCCGATCGCCGCCGCGCGAATGCACGAGGAAGTTGAAGATGTACTCGGAATCGTAGGTCGGAACGCCCCAGCCCAGCATGTAGAAGTTGGTCTCGCCATTCTGGATCAGCGGGAAGTGCTGCGCCTTGGGTTTGGCGTCGAGGTTCACGGTGATGCCGATCTGCCCCATCATGCCGACGGCGGCCTGGCAGATCGCCTCGTCATTGATGTAGCGATCATTCGGGCAGTCGAGGGTGATCGAGAAGCCGTCGGAATAGCCCGCTTCTTCCATCAGTGCCTTGGCCGCATCGAGATCGGTCTTGGAGGCCGCGTCCATTTCCTCGGTCCAGCCATTGACGAAGGGCGGCGAGATCATGCCCGCGGGGGCGGACTGGCCGCGCATCACGACCTGTTTGATCGCATCGCGGTTGATCGCCATGTTCATGGCCTTGCGCACGCGCACATCCGCAAGCGGGTTGGCCCCATCCACATTGTCGCTGTCGATGTCATCGGCACCGGAATTCATGCCAAAGAAGATCACGCGGTTCTGCGCCGCGGTGCTCACTTCGAGCCCGTCGGTGCTCGCCACGCGCTCCAGATCCTGCACGGGCACGTCCTGGATGAAGTCCACCTCACCGGTCAGCAGCGCGGCCACGCGGGTCGCTGCGTTCTGGATCGGGGTGTAGATGATCTCGCTCACTTCCATGGGGAAGTCCGACGCGCCCCAATAGCCGTCATTCTTGGTCAGAACCGTGCGCACATCGGGCTCGCGGCTGGTCAGGGTGAAAGGACCTGTGCCCATGGCGTTGGTGGCCGCGAAAGTGGTCTCACCATTGGCGATGTCCTGCACCTTGGTGACGCCATTCGCCTCGGTCCAGCCCTTGTCCATGATGAACAGGTTGGTGAAGTTGTTCGGCAGGATCGGGTTCGGGCCGTCGGTCACGAACTCGACGGTCATGTCATCCACCGCGCGCACCTCGGTGATCGAGGTCAGCAGCTCTTTCATGGCCGAGGTTTCGGATTTCGCCCGCTCGAAGGAGAAGACCACATCCTCGGCGGTCATGTCCGAGCCATCGTGGAACTTCACGCCTTCGCGCAGCTTGAAGACCCAGACGGTCGGGTCATCGGCCTTGGGGCCCCACTCGGTGGCGAGCGCCCCTTCGAACTGACCGAACATGTCGCGAATGATCAGTGGCTCATAGATCTGGTGGGCCAGCGCGTGGGTCGGGCCTTCGTTCTGCGCGTGCGGGTCAAGGGTCAGGCTGTCACCAGCCCGCGCCCAGCGGAGGGATTCAGCACTGGCAAGCAACGGCGTCAGGACGAGCGCCGATGTGGCCAGCAGAAGGGTCGTTTTTTTCATGGATCGTATCTCCCAGTTATGGTTCGGCGGGCAGGGCATGGGTTGCCATCCGCCGGGCTGCCGGGGGCCATCTTGTGTGACCGCCTCGACAGGCGCCGGAAAAAAGAATGACCGCGCGGCAGCAGAACGCAAGGCCGAAATGCGCCGCCCCCGCGTCAAGCGCGTCGCACCAGACACCCCCTGATCGGAATTCAGGCGGCTCGACCCTGCGGTGCCGCCGGACCGGTCGACAGGCCGGGTTGAGGGCGGCGGTGTGGGGCGGTTTTCCTCCGAAAACTGGCCCAAATCCCGCGCCGGCCCGGGTTCTTTCGCAGGCTCGGCCTTGCGCGGCGCCCCGCACAAAAAATCGGCAATTCGCCGAAATCCGCCAAGCCCTTGAAAACACGCGTTAACGTTAAGAATTTCTGCAGAGACCCCGCCAAAACAGGCAATCACTAACAGATCGCTAACGCCGAATGACCCAAGGTAAGCAGGCATCTGAGCAGGATGCGATCAACGCAGGTAAGATGGGCTTCAAACAATTGAAAAAAAGCAATTTTTTAGCAGCTAGTCTTTTCAATCAAGGGCACTGTTCCCGCCCGATACGTTTGAAGAACCAAAGTGTGGAGTTCAACTTCGATGTGTCCAATTCCTGTTCAGATGCACCCTTCCCGGTGGAAACAGAGCGGCGGGTTCATTCCCAAACCAACCCCGTTTCTCTGCACCCCCCGCTCGGGGATGCTGAAATGAGTGCGGCATCTCAGACGGGGCTTGCCCAGCTGGCCAAGCTCTATGTGCTTGGTCCGCTGGGCCTTTTTTCCGCCGATGAGCGGAACCTGACCCCCCGCGGCAAGAAAACCCAAGGGCTGCTCGCGCTATTGGCGCTGGCCCCGCGGGGACAGCGCACCCGGGTCTGGCTGCGCGACAAGCTCTGGAGCACCAGCGACGAACAGAAATCCGCCTCTTCCCTGCGCCAGACCATTTTCGAGCTGCGCAAGGATCTGGGCCCGCTGGCCGATGAAATTCTCGAGATCAACCGGACCTCGATCGCCCTGCGGCTCGATCGGATCTGGATCGACCATACCGCCGTCAGCGAGGATCCCACGGAAATTCACGCCCTGCATATCGGTGAGGAAACCGAGCTGCTCGAAGGGATGGATGTGGCCGATGAGGAATTCGAGGACTGGCTGCAGATGGAGCGCCAGATCTGGCATGACCGCGCCGCAAAGATCCTCGCCTCGGATCCCTATATCGCGCCGCCGGCACCGACCCATGACCCCCATCGCAGCACCGTCGTGCCCCTGCGCCAGAGCCGCGACCGCGCCACGCCCAAGGGACGGCCACCGTCAGACGGGCGGAGCTGGGGCGAGGCCCAGGCCGCGCATCCCGCCGAATATGTGCTGGAAGCCGTGGCGCGCAATTTGCAAGAGCTCGAGCCTTCGGCCTTCTTCGCGCCGCGCGGCACCGGCCGGACCTGTGAACGAGGAAGTCAGGTCTCCGAGACGGAATACGTCACCCGCGTCCGCACCCTGCGCGCGGCCGACAGCCTGACCCTGACCTTCGAGGTCTACCGCGCGGCCCCGGTCGCCGCCGAGTAAGCCCCCGGCCTGCTCCGTCCTCAGAACCCGTAAAGCGCTGCCGGCGTCTCCGTGAGGATGCGGCGGCGGTGGTCGTCCGATGGGACCACATCCAGAAACGCATTGAGCAGATCCCCCGCATCAGGCTGGGCCGCATCCGCGAGCATCAGGTGGGGCCAATCGCTCCCCCAGAGGCAGCGATCTGGGTTGGCCTCCACCAGCGCGGCGATGGCCGCCGCGGCCCCGTCATAGGGCGCAGGGCAGAGCCGGTAGGGCGCCGAGAGCTTCACATAGGCCTGCCCCTCCGCCACCAGACGGCAGAGCGCGGCAAAGCCGGGTTCCGCAGAGCCCGCGGCCAGATCAGGCCAGCCGATATGGTCAAACACCACCGGCACACCGAGCCCTGGCACATCCGGCGCCAGTTCGATCATGTGTCTATGGGTGTTCATGAGCATCTGCACATGCAGCCCATGGGCCGCAAGTCGCGGGGCCATCTCGCGCACCCCCTCCCAGGACAGGATCCCGCCATGGACATAGTTCAGGCGCACACCGACCACCCCCGCCTCGGCGAGGGCAGCCAGCTCCGCATCCGGCGCGCCATCGCGCACCAGCCCGATCCCGCGCGCCCGATCTCCGAGGGCGGCCACAGCAGCCCGGGTCACGGTGTTGTCGCCGCCATAGAGGATCGAATGGACGATCACGACCCGCGCCATCTGCAGCGTGTCGAGATGGGTCTCGAGCCGCGCCACCCAGTCCAGCAAAGCCCCGGGCGCCGGATCCTCGACCCGCCCGTCCCAAAGGGGAATATCGTCGGCGACCATGTGGACATGGGCATCGCAGGCCCCCGCAGGGATCGCGGTTTTGGGCGGGCGCGGGCGCATTACGGGCGGCAGGGCGGCAGGCATGGGATCAGCGGGGGTCATCGGGTACCTCTGCGGGCTGGGATCGCCCCTTTGATCTGACCGGCACGGACCGGTTTGTCCAGCATGGTCAGGCGCGGCCCGCCTCCTCCGCCAGAAAGGCTTGCACCGCGCCATAGAAGGCCCCCGGCACGTCCTTATGGAGCATATGGCCGCCTTCGAGCATCCGGTGTTTGGCCCCGGGCAGGCGTCGGGCGAGATCCAGAGCCTGTTTATGGGTGCGCGGGTTCCGGCGCCCGGTCAGGATCAGCACCGGGCAGTGGATCCGGTCGATCAGGTCGCGCCCGTCAAAGCTGTGTGCCGCCGCCATGGCGTCGTTGAGCCCAGCGGGATCCATCCGCGCCACCTCGGTCAGATAGGCCTTTTTCGCGGCGCCCTTCTCGCCCATGGCCGCGAGCTTGGCCGTGCCTCGGGGACCGAGCTTGGCGGTGAGCCAACTGGCGAACTTCGCCCCTTTCCGGTCGATCCAGCGGCTTTGCATCGTGAAGGCGCTCTCGGCAAAGACAAACCGGGTGATGCGCTCAGGCTGGGTCGCGGCCAGATGCAGTCCGATCATGCCGCCCAGGGAATGGCCCACGAGCGCGCAGCGGGGCGACAAGTGCGGCAAGAGCGCCTCGGCGAACCCGGCCACAGTGGCCTCGCGCACCCGCGGCGTGCCTGCATGGCCCGGCAGGTCGAGGCAGAGACCCTCGGCCTTGCCCTCCCAAGTCTGGGCCGAAAGCCCCGCACCGTGGAGCCAGACTGTCTGGGTTTGCGGGTCGGACATTGACGCGGACATGGGCGATGCTCCTGCAAGGTTTGGCGGGAGGGTGGCGAGCCCCAAGGAAAGGGTCAAGCCCGCCTCCTCCAGCTCTACCAGCGCGTCACGTGGGCCCGGAACCTACAGGGCACACCGGAGTATCCTTCGTGCAAGGGCGAGGCTCTAGATGGGTGCGAAGTCCGTCATCTCGGCTACCGTTCGATGAGCCCGAGACCTCCGCAGTGTCCCAGAGCACGCAGCAAGAGCTGTGCATGGAACTGAGCCACTCCAAGCGCGGTTTGGCCGCGCGGGCCCGACCAACCGGTTTAAAGTCACGTTGCAAAAAGTAAGCCGCCGCATTTTCAAGATCACGGGCATGCGGGGCAGTAAGTGCGATGACCAAGGCATTGGTACGCTACTCGGCCTCTGCGGTAGGGCAACAGGGCACTGAGACGTTCGGCCAATGAAAAGGCCCCGTCGTGAGACGGGGCCGTTCGTGAGTGGTGTGGCGCGGGCTCAGGCGAGCCCGTGCTTGGCAAAAGGCAGTTCGGTAATACGCTGCCCGGTGGCCTTGGCGATCGCATTCGCCACGGCCGGACCGATCGGAGGGGTTCCCGGCTCGCCCACCCCGGTCGGGGCTTCGGTCGAGGGCACGATATGCACCTCCACCAGGGGCATATCCGTGATCCGAAGCGGCATGTAGTCGGGGTAGTTGAACTGGTCGACCTCCCCCTCCGTCAGGGTCACTTCCTCGCGCAGGATCCCCGACAGGCCATAGGCCAGCCCGCCTTCGATCTGCGCGACGATGTTGTTGGGGTTCACCGCCACGCCGCAATCCACGGCGCAGGTGACCTTTTCGACCTTCACGGTGCCATCCTCGCGCATGCGCACCTCGGCCACTTCTGCCACATAGCTGTTGAAGCTCTTGTGGACCGCGACGCCGCGATGGATGCCCTCGGGCGCAGGGCTGTCCCAGCCCGCCTTTTCGGCGGCGAGACGGAGCACCCCCGCCAGGCGCGGATCCTCCCCCAGATGGGCCAGACGGAAGGCCACCGGATCCTGCCCCGCCGCCTCGGCGAGTTGATCCATCATGGTCTCCATCACATAGGCCGTGTGGGTATGGCCCACGGATCGCCACCAGAGCACGGGTACGCCGACGCTCGGATGATGCACATCCATGGCCATATCCGGCAGGCTATAGGTCGTGTCCGCGGCCCCTTCGGTCGACGAGTGATCCACCCCGTCCTTCACGAGGAAGCTCTCGAACGGCGTGCCGATCATGATGCCCTGACCGACGATGCGATGCTCCCAGCCTGAGATCTTGCCCTCGGCATCCACGCCCGCACGAACCTTGTGCAGGGTCAGGGGGCGGTAGTACCCCCCCTTGATGTCATCCTCGCGGGAATAGACCAGTTTGATCGGCGCAGCTGAGCCGGTCTCCGCCAACCAGGCCGCCCCGATCATCGCGGTTTCCGCCACCAGATGGGCATCCGCCGTGGCGCGCCGCCCAAAGGATCCGCCGCCCCACATGGTGTTGATCGCCACATTCTCGAAGGGGATGCCGAGCACGGCGGCGGCCACATTGTGATCGATGGTTTGGATCTGACTGCCGCCCCAGAAGGTCGCCGTCTCGCCATCAAAGAGCACGGTCATGTTGAGCGGCTCCATGGGCGCATGGGCGAGATAGGGGAAGTGATAGCTGGCCTCGACCACCTGCGCGGCCCCGGCGAGCTTGCCCGCCGCGTCGCCCCGCGCCATGGCGGGGGCGCCTTCGGTCTCCAACAAGGCCGCGTATTCTGCGGTGAGCGCATCGGTGCCACGGGTCTCGGCCGCGGACATGTCCCATTCGATCTCCAGCGCGTCGCGCGCCATCATCGCGCGCCATGTGTTGTCGGCCACGACTGCCACGCCCTGCGGGATGGTCAGTACCGCTGAGACGCCCGGCATCGCCAGTGCGGCCTCTGCATCCACCGAAGCCACGGTCGCGCCGAACTTCGGCGGGCGCGCGGTCACGGCGATCAGGATCCCTTCGGGTTTGGCATCCATGCCGAACATGCCGACAGACCCTTGGGTCTTGAGCGGCAGCTCGACCCGCGCCATGTCCTTGCCGATCAGCGTCCAATCCGCGGCGGATTTCAGGGTCACGCTTTCGGGGACGGCCTGACGGCCCGCAGCCTCGGCCAGATCGCCAAATTTGAGGCTGTCATCCCCATGCCTGACCCGGCCATTGGAGACCGAGATCGCGTCGGGCGCCACCTTCCAGAGCTCTGCCGCTGCGGCCACCAGCATGGCCCGCGCGGCGGCGCCGGCTTCGCGATACTGCATGAAGGAGTTCGCCATGGCGGTCGAACCGCCCGTGCCCTGCACGCCGAAAGCCGTATTGGCATAGACCTGCGGGTTGGAGGGTGCGAATTCCACCGCCACCTGCGCGGGGTCGGCGTCCAGCTCTTCGGCCACGAGGGTTGCGAGACCGGTCGCGGCCCCCTGCCCCTTGTCCAGATGCTTGACCAGCACGGTCACGGTGCTGTCGGGGGTGATATGGACGAAGGGTTGCGTGAAGCTGCCCTCGCCCATGGCCTCAGCCGTGCGTGGCAGGCTGGCGCCGATCAGCAGCCCGCCAAGAGTGCCGGCGGAGAGTTTGAGAAAGGTCCGGCGCGAGGGGGCCGGAGCGGTGAGGGCCTGTTCCAGATAATGCAGCATCTCAGGCCTCCATGATTTCAGATGCGCGATGGATCGCCTTGCGGATCCGGGCATAGGTGGCACAACGGCAGACATTGCCTTCCATGGCGAAGTCGATGTCCTCATCCGTGGGCTTCGGCGTTTCCGCCAGAAGCGCCGTGGCGGACATGATCTGACCCGACTGGCAGTAGCCGCATTGAGGCACCTGCAGCTCGACCCAGGCCTCCTGGATCGCGGCGGCAGCCTTGCTGTCCACCCCTTCGATCGAGGTCACCGCGGCCCCTTCGAGATCCCCCACGGCGATCTGACAGGAGCGCGTCGGCACCCCGTCCACATGCACGGTGCAGGCCCCGCAGGAGGCCACCCCGCAGCCAAATTTCGTCCCCGTCATCTTGAGTTCGTCGCGCAGGAGCCACAGCAGCGGCATGTCCTCTTCGACATCGACCGTGGTTGGCGCGCCATTAAGCGTAAAGCTGACCATCGAGACCTCCCAGTCATCGGATCTGTGGTGTTAGACTCTCTAACTTAACCGCGATTGGCCAATTATTAAGAGGTATTTCCGCGCGCCAGCGCACATTAGCTGATTATTTGAAACGCCGATGCGCAGAGACTCAGAGAAAAATCGCGGCCAAACGCATGATCCCTCTGGCCTTTCGGCGCAAAACCCGCTTCCGTTTGGCCCGGGCGCGCTGCGCGCCGGTGATGGAGGGAAAGCGATGAATTGTGTGTTCGTTCAGATCAGGTGCCGACCGGGGACCGCGTACCGCGTGGCCGATGACATCACCCTGCGCGAGATCCACTCCGAGCTCTATTCCACCAGCGGCGAATATGACCTGCTGCTCAAGCTCTACATCCCCCAGGATGCGGATGTGGGCCGGTTCATCAACGAGAACCTGCTGGATATCGACGGGATCGAGCGGACGCTGACCACACTGACATTCAAGGCGTTCTGAGAAACGCCGAAGACCAACGGGAGACAGAATATGACATTGAAAACAACGCTGATGGCGGCGCTTCTGGCGGCGACGACTGCGGGGATGGGCCTGGCCGAGGGCCATGGCGGCACGGTCAAGGTGGGCATGATCACCACGCTCTCGGGCGGCGGTGCAGGCCTTGGGATCGATGTGCGCGACGGCTTCATGCTGGCGGTGAAACAGGCGGGCAACAAGCAGCTCGAAGTGGTGATCGAGGATGATCAGCGCAAGCCGGATATCGCGGTGCAGCTGGCCGACAAGATGATCCAGTCCGAGAAGGTCGATGTGCTGACGGGCATCATCTGGTCCAACCTCGCCATGGCGGTGGTCCCGGCGGCCACGGCCCAGGGCAAGTTCTACCTGTCACCGAACGCGGGCCCCTCGGCGCTCGCCGGGCGCGGCTGTCATCCGAATTACTTCAACGTGGCCTGGCAGAATGACAACCTGCACGAGGCCGCCGGGGCCTATGCCAATGAGGCCGGGCTGAAGAACTCCTTCATCCTCGCGCCGAACTACCCGGCGGGTCAGGACGCACTGACCGGCTACAAGCGCTTCTACGAGGGCGATCTGGCGGGTGAGATCTACACCAAGCTGGGTCAGACCGACTACGCCGCCGAGATTGCGCAGATCCGCGCCTCGGGCGCCGATAGCGTCTTCTTCTTCCTGCCCGGCGGGATGGGGATTTCCTTCCTCAAGCAATACGCGGCCTCGGGTGTGGACCTGCCGGTTGTCGGCCCTGCCTTCAGCTTTGATCAGGGCATTCTGCAGGCCGTGGGCGACGCGGCGCTCGGCGTGAAGAACACCAGCCAGTGGAACAAGGATCTGGACAACCCCACCAATGCGGCCTTTGTCGAGAGCTTCCAGGCCGAGTATGGTCGCCTGCCCTCTCTCTATGCGAGCCAGGGGTTTGACACGGCGAACCTGCTGCTCAGCGCCATGGCCAAGGCAGACGTCGCCGATGCAGACGCCTTCCGCGCGGCCCTGAAAGAGGCGGACTTCGCCTCCACACGGGGGGATTTCGCCTTTGGTCCGAACCATCACCCGATCCAGGACATCTATATCCGCGAGGTCATTCAGGAGGGCGATGTCTTCACCAACAAGACCCTCGGCGCGGCCCTGACGGACCATGCGGACGCCTATGCAGGCGAGTGCAAGATGTGATCGACGGCCCGGCCTTCGGGTCGGGCCTCTGCCAGGGGTGGCCTAGACGGTGAGTGCGGTTCTGCTGATCGAGCAAGTGCTGAACGGCGTGCAATTCGGGATCATGCTGTTCCTGATGGCCGCCGGGCTGACGCTGATCTTCGGGGTGATGGGCCTGATCAATCTGGCCCATGGCTCGCTCTATATGGTCGGGGCCTTTGCGGCAGCGGCCGTGGCCGGGGCGACCGGGTCTTTCCTGCTCGGCCTCGCCGCAGCGCTCGCGGCCGCCGCCGCTGCGGGCGCGCTGATCGAGGTGACGGTGATCCGCAGGCTCTATGATCGCGACCATCTGGATCAGGTGCTCGCGACCTTTGCGCTGATCCTGATCTTCTCCGAAGGGACGCGCTGGATCTTCGGCTCGTTTCCCCTGTTCCTCGACGTCCCCGAGGCGCTCTCGGGACCGGTCACCCTGCCCGGCGGGATCCAGTACCCGGCCTACCGGCTGGCGATCATCCTCGTGGGGCTCGCCGTGGCCGCAGGGCTCTTCTGGTTGATCGGGCGCACGCGGATCGGGGTGCAGATCCGCGCGGGCGAGGCAGATCGCGAGATGATCGGTGCGCTCGGCGTGGACATCAACCGGCTCTACACGCTGGTCTTTGCGCTTGGCGCAGCGCTCGCGGGGCTCGCAGGAGCGCTGGTCGGCGCGATCCAGTCGGTGCAGGTGGGCATGGGCGAGCCGGTTCTGATCCTTGCCTTCGTCGTGATCGTTATCGGAGGCATCGGCTCGATCAAGGGCGCGCTGGTGGGCGCGATCCTGCTGGGGCTGACGGACACCCTGGGCCGGACGCTCTTGCCAGTGCTGTTCGGCACTTTCCTAGAGCCGTCGGCGGCCACGAGTGTCGGCTCGGCCATCGCCTCCATGGCGATCTACATTCTGATGGCCTGCGTGCTGGTCCTGCGGCCCACGGGCCTCTACGGGCGGGCCTGATATGTCGCGCGAAGCTCTGCTGAACGCCGCTATCGCGGCGGGCTTGCTGGCGGTGCCGCTCTGGGCGCTCTGGGCCGATGAACCCTTCACCATCACGCTCGCGACCCGAGTGGCGATCCTCGCGCTGGCAGGCGTGGGCCTGAACCTCGCGCTGGGGCTCGGCGGGCTGGTGAGCCTTGGCCATGCGCTCTTTTTCGGGATCGGCGGTTATGCCATGGGCATTCTCGCCCATCACGCCCAGACCTACACGCCCGTGATGGAGGCGCCGTTCCTGATCGAAGGGACGAAATCCATGCCGGTGATTTGGCTGGTGGCCATGGTGACGAGCGCGCTGGCGGCTCTGGCGGTCGGGGCACTCTCGCTGCGCACCTCGGGCGTCTATTTCATCATGATCACCCTCGCTTTCGGGCAGATGTTTTACTATTTCGCGATCTCCTGGCCCGCCTATGGCGGCGAGGACGGATTGTCGATCTATGTCCGCAACGGGTTTCCGGGCCTCAATACGCTCGACCCGATCCAGTTCTTCGGGATCTGCTACGGGCTGCTCCTGCTGGCGCTGTTCCTGAGCGCCCGGATCGCCGCCTCGCCCTTCGGGCTGGCCCTCAGCACCGCGCGGCAGAGCCCCGCCCGCGCCGAGACCCTGGGCTTCTCGCCCTTCCGCCTGCGCCTGATTGCCTTCGTGATCTCCGGCGCGATTACCGGGCTCGCAGGGGCGCTTTTTGCCGATCTCAACCGTTTCGTCAGCCCGACCATGTTCAGCTGGCAAACCTCCGGCGAGATCATGGTCTTTGTCATCCTTGGCGGGGTCGCGCGGCTCTTTGGGCCGGTGGCCGGGGCCGCGCTCTTTATCCTGCTCGAGCATTGGCTCGGCGGGCTGAGCGACTATTGGCACATCTATCTGGGCGCGCTCCTGCTCGGCGTCGTGCTCTTTGCCCGAGGCGGACTCGTGGGCACGCTGGTGCGGGGGCGGATATGAGCGTTCTCGCGCTTGAGGGGATCACCAAGCGCTTCGGCGCGCTGGTGGCAAGCGATGGGGTGAGCCTTGAGCTGCGCCCGGGGGAGATCCACGCGCTGATCGGGCCCAACGGGGCAGGAAAATCCACGCTGATCGCGCAGATCGCAGGAGCTCTGCGCCCTGATGCCGGGCGGGTCTGGCTCGCGGGCGAGGACGTGACCGCGCTCGACACGCCCGCCCGCGCCCGGCGTGGTTTGGGCCGCACCTTCCAGATCTCGGCGCTGGCCATGGAGCATACGGTGCTCGAAAACGCGCTGCTTGGCGCACAAGGGGCCCGCGGCGGGCGCCTCTCGCTTTGGCGCCCGGTTGCGCGCGATGCTGGGCTTCGGGCTGTGGCAGAGGCGGCGTTGCAGCGGGTCGGGTTGACCGAGCAGGCCGAGACCGTCACCGCGACCCTGTCGCACGGGCAAAGGCGGCAATTGGAGGTGGCCGTGGCCCTCACGCTCTCGCCAAAGCTGTTCCTCATGGACGAGCCCATGGCCGGTCTGGGCCTCGAGGGGACTGCCGCGATGACAGAGCTGCTGGACGGGTTGCGGGTGGAGGCGCCGATCCTGCTGGTGGAACATGACATGGACGCGGTTTTTGCACTGGCCGACCGGATTTCCGTGCTGGTCGCTGGGGCGGTGATCGCCTCAGGCACACCGGATGAGATCCGCGCGGACCCAGCCGTGCGTCTGGCCTATCTGGGGGAGGAGGACCCATGAACGCGCCAATGGTCGAGATGCGCGGCGTGACCGCCAGCTATGGCGCCTCTCAGGCGCTGTTCGGGGTGGATCTGACCCTGCCGGAGGGTGGTGCTCTGGCCCTGATGGGGCGCAATGGGATGGGCAAGAGCACGACGTTGAAGACGCTTTGCGGGCTGCTACGCCCAAGCGATGGTCGCATTCGATTTGCCGGATCCGAGATCACGGGCCTGCCCGCCCACCGGATCGCACGGCGCGGTCTCGGGCTCGTGCCCGAGGGGCGGCGCTGCTTCACGCCCCTGACCGTGGCGGAAAACCTGACTGCGACGGCCCGGCCCGGGCCGTGGGATCTGGATCGCGTTGC
This sequence comes from Dinoroseobacter sp. S76, assembly GCF_049801095.1. Lineage (NCBI taxonomy): Bacteria > Pseudomonadati > Pseudomonadota > Alphaproteobacteria > Rhodobacterales > Roseobacteraceae > Dinoroseobacter > Dinoroseobacter sp. S76. Next base: position 298,338 of record NZ_JBNAGH010000003.1, read on the forward strand.
GTCCCTGTTTCCCCGACTGGCGGAGCGGTGGGATCAGCGCGCGGCCTCCCTCTCGGGCGGGGAGCAGCAGATGCTTGCCATCGGTCGGGCCCTGATGACCAATCCGCGCCTGCTGGTGCTGGATGAAGCCACCGAGGGGCTTGCCCCGGTCGTCCGGCGGGAGATTTGGGCCGCAGTCGCCCAGCTGCGCGCGCAAGGCGGTTTGAGCCTCATCCTCGTGGACAAGTCCCTGCGCGAGCTGCGGCAGGTGGCGGATGGAGCCGTGATCCTGGCCCGAGGCAAAACAGTCTGGGCCGGGGACATGGGTGATCTGACATCGGAAGGCGCCGCGCGCTGGCTGGGAGTCTAGCCCCGTTTGCCTCTGTCACGCCGCGGGGGCCAGCCCCCGCACCCCCGGGATATTTCCAGACTTAAGATGGAACGACGCCTTCCGCTATGCACCCCTGCGCAACCCTGCGGGCAGGCGGGGCTCTGAGCACCGGGGGCGACGCCGCTGAGGCGTCGGAGGGGGCGGGGCCCCCTCTGGCACGCAGTGCATCGTGGAGTGCGCCGCAGGCGCGCCTTTGGATCACCGCTCGAAGGGGCTCAGGCGACGGCCTTCTGTGCGTCCTTCATGACGCTTGCCAGCGTGCCATAGGTCTCGGCCCAGGCCGCTTCGACCTCAGGCGTGAAGGCCTCGCCCAACCCTTTTTCGAGCGTGTAGAGCAGTGCGGCGCCGACACTGTCGTAATGGGCATCCTCGACTTTGTAGTCTTGATGCCGCGCGCCCAGTTCCTGCACCGCTGGCACGATCGCGTCGAGATTGGTCAAGCCATTCACCGCTACGGCCAGCATCTGCATCAGCTTTTTCTTCTGATCCGTCATCACCTCGGGAAAGAGCGCCCTCGTTTCCGGCGCAATCTCGAAAAGGCGCGCATAAAAGATATCCGCCGCTGTCTCGGCAATCGGCGCCACGCTTTTGAAGCTGGTCTGAACCAGGTTGATTTGATCAGGTGTCATGTCAGTCCCTCGGAAAGTCTGTGGATTGGACATAGGCCAGGGCGTCTTCTGCGCCTCCGCTGGCCCAGACCATGAAGGCCAGGGCGGCCGCGACCTGCCGGTCGGTCAGGTCGGGATTGCCGCCTCGGGCGGGCATCTCGGTGAATTTCGGGCCCACGAAGCCCTCGGTCGCATGGACCAGCAACTGCGGCAGACCCTTGGCGATCCGCGGCGCCCAGGCCTCGGTCGCGGTGATCTTGGGCGCGCCCGTATAGCGGTTGCCGTTATGGCAATTCATGCAGGGCTCCGCCCAGAGCTCACGCCCCAGCGCCAGCACCGGATCCTCCGGGACCGGCAGCGCATCGAGCGCCACCAGCCCCGGCAGACCCTTTGGCGATGCCACGCCCTCTGCCCCCGCCTGTGCGCCAGTCACAAGCAGAAGGCAGGCCACCACCCAGTGGCATCGCCAGCCCCGCATCAATCGACGGGGATGCGGATGACCACGCCACCCATCACGTCGCCGCCTTCGAAGTCGGTGCGCGGGCTGTCCTTGTGCTCGTTATGGCAAGACGAGCAGGCCTCGGCGACGGAGATATCCGGGTAGAACGCGGTGAAATAGGTGGTCCCGCCCAGCTCTTCCTCGCCGTAGAAATTCTCGCCCGGATTGTCAGCGATGTACTGCAGGCCTTCCTTCTCGAGATCCGTGGTCGGCGCGTTCTGCTTGTTGATCGGCCAGAGCGACAGCAGCGAATAGGAGAACGCGTCGGTCTCTTCGGCCACCATCTCGGCGCCAAAGCGGAACATCTGCGCCGGCAGCACCAGAGCCTTGTCATCCATGAAATGCTCGGAGGCCTTGATCACGCCTTCCTTCACCGCCAGGCGGTTCACGATCATGCGGGTATAGACCGTGCGGTCCGAGCTCATCACGAGATGCAGCAGATCCGCGACCTGCTGATATTCCATGTCCTCGGCCTGGGTGGCGGGCGCCACGACCGACAGACCGGCCGCAAGCAGGGCGGCGGCTTTGAACTTGCGCATTTTGGTATACATAGAGAGTGTCCTCATTTTCTACGGGAGGTGGGGTGAGCGTGGAGCAGCCGGGTCATTGGTTGGAGCCTTCGTCCGGTTGATCCACGCGACGGACCGCCCAATCGACACTTTCGATCGTGCGGGAAGGTTGGCCTGCGAAATTGTTCGCCACGAGATCCGGATCCGCCAGCGCATCGATGGCAAAGCGCAGGCCATGGCAGTCCATGCAGATGGGCCGGATCATTTTCTCGTTCGGTCGCAGGGTGTCGTTCTGGTTGTGGTTGGAAACCACGCCTTTGGAGGTCTCCTCCTTGGGCATGTGGCAGGTGGCACAGGTCACGCCGCTGCCCGGGGGCAGATCGCCCGCGAGCTCCGCCTGCCAGAGCTGGTGATGGGGGCTGCCTTCATAGGCCATGGAATGGTCGTCCGCATGGCAGCTCGTACAGCTTTCCACCTGCGCCTTCACCACATCGACCTTGTGCGGCCCGTGGCAGGTGGTGCAGGTCAACGCCTGCCCCATGGCATCCGCATGGAGCGGCACGCGGGCCTCGGCCGTGCTCATGAGCGGCGGTGGCGTGGCGTCGTTGAGATAGGCGTCGAGCTGGGCCAGCAGCTCCTTATCCGCTTTCCAGCCCACATCCTTGGTGATGTGCTTGGCGTTGCGCGGCTTGCCGAGCTTGGGATGGGAGCGCGTGCCATGGCGGCCCAAACGGAAGGTCTTGGCCTCGGCCTTGTGGCAGCTGGAACAGATCTCTTGCGGGTCCGGGCTTTCAACCCAGTTCGCAGCGATCTCTTCGGCGCTCTCGGATTTCGGCGCGTGGCAGGAGGCGCAGCCCACATCCGCCGCCGCATGGGCCGAGCCCGCCCAGTCATGGGCGATGGCCTCGTCCTGCGGATGGGGCGCGGGGGCGAGCGGCAGGGCCGCGAGATAGGTGCGGATTGCCTCCGCATCGGGCTTGGGCCGCTGGCGCGCGGCAGCAGAAGCGGCATGCACCGGATCCTCGGCAACCCAGGGACTGTCCGCGTGCTTGACGAGGAAATCCTCATAAAGCGCGCGGTTGTCGTGATAGTTGTGGCACCCTGCCGTGGCGCAGGTGTCAAAGGTCAGATCCGCATGGCTCGCGCGGTTGACCCGCACATCCTGCTCCCCCTCGGAATGGCAGGCCACGCAATAGTCACCCTGGATCGTGACCATCCCCGCCAGCGTCACCTCGGGCAGGTGCTCGGAATGGCAGGTGGTGCAGAAGCGCCCATCCACCTTGTCCCAGAACTGCGCCATGCGCGGCGGGGTGAATTTCTTCTTCGGGTGACTGTCATCGGCGGCTTTGAGCTCGTCCTTGTGGCAGGTCACGCAGGTCTTGTTGATGTCCTTGCGCACCTTCGTGGTCGAGGCGAAGGGTTTCGACGTGTGACAGGTCTCGCAGGCGATCTCGAGCTGGTGATGCACGCCGGTGGTCTGCCCCGGCAGAAAGGCCGTGCGATCCCCGGTCACGAAAATCCGCGCGCCTGCCACCCCGGCCAGAGCAAGGGTGCCAATGATCCAGAGTGTCCAGAGGAGCTGTGTACGGGTCATCGAACGGCCTCCTCAATACGCATAGACGGTCAGGACATGGACGAGGATCAGGACCGGAAGGGGCCAGATCGCGAGGATATGGAGCCATGTGGGAAAGGCCCGCGCGGGTTTGCGCGCAGTGCCGATCCGGCGGGCGCGCAGGGCGTGGTCTCCGCCTGTGGCGAGCCCCGCCACGGCTCCCATGACCAGCGTCGCGGTGAAAGCGACAAAGAGCGCGAGATTGGTGTTCGCTCCCGGGCGCAGGCCCGTATGCACCACAAGCGCGATGGCCGCGAGCAATCCGATGCCGAGATGGATCACCCGCCACCAGTCATAGGCCCCGAGCCTGTCGGTGATCCGCAACCGCTTGCGCAGCCCTACCATCATCGCCGCGACGGCAATCCCAAAGAGGGTCCAGCCGGTCCATTGCTTCACAATCGGATCGCGCCAGAGCCAGTCCCGGAGGGAGGCCGCGTCAAAGCTCGTCGGGTAAGGCACCCGCGGCATGAGCGCGAGCACAAGCGCCAGAAACCCTGCCACTGCCGAGAGCGCGATCAGCGCCTTGAAAAGGCGCACGGGCTTGGGCGGCCCGCCCGCATCGGCAAGCTCTTCGAGCTGCGGCACGCAACTGCCGCAAACGGTGCCGGCGCCTGTGGCGAGGCTCAGCGCGGGCGCGTCCCCTGCCCCGGCGGCCTGACAGGCGCGCAGACGGCCCGCGGTCACCCCGGTGCAATTGCAAACCGTGGCTTCCTCCGGCAGGTCCGCGACCCCGAGTTCTTCATCTGGCCACAGCTGACCCGTGGAGCGAAAGCGCCAGATCTGCCAGGGATGGACCTGCGCCTCGGCCTGCACCGCATTCTGCACCCGGCTCGACTGCGCCCAGCCGCCCACGGCCATGGCGCCCTTGAGCTTGCCACGCACCAGAAAGATCCGGCGATACCCTTCGGGCCCGCGCCAGACATGGCTGCGCACATCCGGACGCCCATCGAGTTGCTCGACCTCGCCCGCGGAAAACACTTCGGCCCCGATGACCTTGAGCTTGGTGGCCGGTGCCGTGCCCGCATAGCTCGCATTGCCGCCGCTCAGGACCGCGGCGGCCACATCCGCCTGGGCATAGCCCGGCCCGACCAGGCCATAGACCTGCCCGCGATGCTCGGCACATTCGCCGATCGCATAGATATCGGGATCCGCAGTTTGCATGGCGTCATTGACGATCACCCCGCGCCCGACCGGCAGACCCGCCGCCAGGGCGATCTGCGTATTGGCACGCACCCCGGTGCAGATGATCACCGTATCGGCCTCGATCTCGGTCCCATTGGCGAGGGTCAGCCCCGTGACCTTGCCGTTTTCCCCAGTGATCGCCTTGACCGCGACCCCGGTGAACACCTTTACGCCCAGCGCCTCGATATTCTGGGCCAGCAGCGCGCCCGCTTCCGCATCGAGCTGGCGCGGCATCACCCGTCCCTCATGCTCGATCACGGTGACCTCGGCCTGCCGCTGGCGCATCCCGCGCGCGGCCTCAAGCCCAAGGAGGCCGCCTCCGATCACCACGACCTTGCGCGCCGAAAAGCTCCGCGCCAGCAGGGCCGAGGCATCCGCCGCTGTCCGGAAGGTATAGACCCCGGTCAGATCCGCCCCGGGGATCGAGGGCACGAAGGCGCGCGATCCCGTGGCCAGCACCAGCTTGGCATAGGGCCAGACCCCGCCATCGGCGGTGCGCACATGGTTTGCCTCGCGGTCGATGGCCGTCACCGGCAGGCCCGTAAGGCAGGTCACGCCTTCGGCGCCGCCCATCTGGGGCACCTCGATCTCGCCAAACTGCACATCGCCCGCCAGAAGCGGGGTCAGGCGCACGCGGTTATAAGGCTGATAGGGTTCGGCGGTCAGCAGGGTGACCGGCTGGCCGCGCCGCGCGATCTCGTTGGCGGCGCGCACCCCGACCGGGCCACCGCCCACCACCACCACGCCGGGTGTTGCGGGATCAGAAACAGGGTCGGTCAGAAATCCGGGATCGGACAAGGACAATGGGGCAATCCTCATGCAGCAAGAGAACCTTCCACGCCGTGGGGACGGCGGGCGTGTGGCGCATCATTGCTGCCAGTCGAAACGGAACGTCCTTGCTCCGCATGAAGAGACGACTGTGTCTCGGGGTTACCTGAGGCGTAGCATGGCCGAGCGGGGTTCAACCAAGGGATTAGCCGCGCTGCGGCATATTCCCGGGGCGATGATCGGGAATTGGACGATCACGGGGATGTGAGCGGCGGAATTGAGCAGCGCGCGGTTTCTGCGCCCGCAAATGCGCGATTCCGGGCTGAAATTCGGGCAGTTGCCCGGTTTTCGACGGGATTGCCCTCGCAAATCGCAAAATGCTGTGCTGCAGAAACCAGCAGAGCCGGTTCGCGCGTTCTCAGGCTGCCCCTTTTGCCACCATCTGCGACCGGCTGCCCCGGGGGTGTGGCGCACTCTCTTGCAATACCGCGCCCATGGGGTAGGACCGAAAGATCCCTGCACAGGTCGAGATTCCCTCATGTCCATTACCGCCAGCATCTATCATTTGACCCACTACCAGTATGACCGTCCGGTCACGCTTGGCCCCCAGATCATCCGCCTCCGCCCGGCCCCGCACAGCCGGACGCGCGTGATCTCCCATGCGCTCAAGGTGTCGCCCGGCGGGCATTTCGTGAACCACCAGCAGGACCCCTATGGCAACTGGCTGGCGCGGTTCGTCTTCCCCGAGCCTGTGCGCGAACTGAAGATCGAGGTCGATCTGGTCGCGGATATGAGCGTCTATAATCCGTTCGATTTCTTCGTGGAGGAAACGGCGGAGGAGTGGCCCTTTGACTACCCCGAGGATCTCGCGCCGGATTTGGTGATCTACAAGACACCCGAGCCCGTGGGTCCCAAGCTGCGCGCCTATCTTGAGACCCTGCCCCGGGAGACCGAGCGCACGGTGGATTTCCTCGTACAGCTCAACGCCAAGATCGCCAATGATATTGGCTATGTCATCCGGATGGAGCCCGGGGTGCAGACCCCCGAAGAGACCCTGACCAGCGTCAAGGGCTCCTGCCGCGACAGCTCCTGGTTGCTGATCCAGATCCTGCGGAACTTGGGCTTTGCGGCGCGGTTCTGCTCGGGCTACCTGATCCAGCTGAAACCGGACCTCAAAGCACTCGATGGCCCCTCTGGCACGGATCACGACTTTACCGACCTGCATGCCTGGGCCGAGGTCTATCTGCCCGGGGCGGGCTGGATCGGGCTCGACCCCACGAGCGGGCTTCTGGCCGGTGAGAGCCATATTCCGCTCGCCGCCACGCCGCATTATCGCAACGCCGCGCCCATTGCGGGCATGGCGAGCGCTGCGGATGTGACCTTCGATTTCGACATGCAGGTGACACGCACCGCCGAGCATCCGCGCATCACCAAGCCGTTCTCCGATCAGGCCTGGGACGCGCTCAACGCGCTGGGGCACAAGGTGGATGAGAAACTGGCCGCGGGCGATGTGCGCCTGACCATGGGCGGCGAGCCGACTTTCGTGTCGATCGATGATTTCGAGAGCGCCGAGTGGAACACCGCCGCTGTCGGCCCCACCAAACGCGCCTTGGCGGATGAGCTGATCCGCAAGCTGCGCGACCGCTTCGCGCCGGGCGGGTTTCTGCATTACGGGCAAGGCAAGTGGTATCCGGGGGAGACCCTGCCGCGCTGGACCTTCTCGCTCTACTGGCGGGGCGATGGCAAACCGCTCTGGTCGAACTCCGACCTGATCGCGCGGGAAGAAAGCGCCGCGACCCCGGGCCCCGAGGATGCGCAAGCGCTGCTCGGCGCGATCGCCGCCGCTCTGGAGGTGCCGGAGGAGAACGTCACCCCGGCCTTCGAGGACCCGGCCGAGTGGCTCGTGCGCGAAGCCAGGCTGCCGGAAAACGTGACGCCGGAGAACTCCAAGCTGAAGGATCCCGAAGAGCGACACCGCATCGCCAAAGTCTTTGAGCGCGGGCTGACCACGCCCTCGGGCTATGTCCTGCCCGTGCAGCGCTGGCAGGCGAAATCGGGCGCGGGCTGGCATTCGGAGCGTTGGAGCCTGCGGCGCGGGCAGCTCTTCCTGACCCCCGGGGACAGCCCCGTGGGCTACCGCCTGCCCCTCGGCTCCCTGCCCTATGTGAGCCCGGCGGCCTATCCCTATACCTATCCGGCGGATCCCTATGCCGAGAAGGCCCCGCTGCCCGAGCCCGATCTGGTGGCCAGGGAGGCCGAGCGCCTGCGCGACCGGCGCGAGCTTGCTCCGGCACAGACCACGGCGGCTGCTGCCGGCGAGGCCCAGACCGGGCAATTCCTGACCGAGCTCGGGGGCCCGGTCCGCACCGCGATCAGCGTCGAGCCGCGGGATGGCAAGCTCTGTGTCTTCCTGCCGCCGGTGGAGAGTGCTGCGGACTACCTCGAGCTGCTCGCCGCGACCGAGGCGGCGGCGACGGCGCTGGAGCAACCGGTTCATATCGAAGGCTACGCCCCTCCGGGCGATGACCGGCTCAATGTGATCCGCGTGGCGCCGGACCCGGGCGTGCTCGAGGTGAACATCCACCCCGCCCATAGCTGGGACGATTGCGTGGCCATCACCGAGGCCGTCTATGAAGAGGCGCGGCAATCCCGGCTCGGCGCCGACAAGTTCATGGTGGACGGACGGCACACGGGGACAGGCGGCGGCAACCATGTGGTGGTGGGCGGTGCCTCGACCGAGGACAGCCCCTTCCTGCGGCGGCCCGATCTGCTGAAATCCCTGATCCTTCAATGGAACCGGCATCCGAGCCTGAGCTATCTCTTCTCTGGCGTCTTTGTCGGCCCGACCTCTCAGGCCCCACGCATCGACGAGGCCCGCCATGATGGGCTCTATGAGCTGGAGATCGCGCTGGCCAATATCCCGGATCCGAGCGCCGGACAGGCCCCGCCCCCGTGGCTGGTGGACCGGCTGCTGCGCAATGCGCTGATCGATGTGACGGGCAACACGCACCGCTCGGAAATCTGCATCGACAAGCTCTATTCGCCCGACGGGCCCACCGGGCGGCTCGGGCTGGTAGAGTTCCGCGGCTTCGAGATGCCGCCGAACCCGCGCATGTCGCTCGCCCAACAGGTGCTGATCCGCGCCCTGATCGCGCGGTTCTGGGACGCCCCGCTTTCCGGCAATCTGACGCGCTGGGGCACGCAGCTCCATGATCGGTTCATGCTGCCCCATTTCCTGTGGGAGGATTTCACCGAGGTCTGCCGCGATCTGGCCGCCCATGGCCTGCCGGTGGATCCCGAATGGTTCAAGGCGCAGTCGGAATTCCGCTTCCCGTTCTGCGGCGAGGTCACCTATGAGGGCATGACCCTGGAGTTGCGTCAGGCGCTGGAGCCCTGGCATGTGCTCGGCGAGACCGGTGCGATCGGCGGCACCGTGCGCTATACCGACAGCTCGGTGGAACGGATGCAGGTCAAGCTGAGCGGCGCGGATCCCAACCGCTATGTCGTGACCGCCAATGGTCGCAAGGTGCCCCTGCGCGCCACTGCCTCGCCCGAAGAAGCCGTCGCGGGCGTGCGGTTCAAAGCCTGGCAACCGGCAGAGTCCCTGCACCCGACGCTGCCGGTGCAGGCGCCCCTGACCTTCGACATCTTCGACACCTGGACCGGGCGGTCCCTGGGCGGATGCCGCTATCACGTGGCCCATCCGGGGGGGCGCAATTACGACACCTTCCCGGTCAATGGCAACGAGGCCGAGGCGCGCCGCCTTGCCCGGTTCGAAGCCCAGGGTCATAGTGTCGGGACCTACGCCCCGATTGCGGAAACGCCGCACCCGGAATTCCCCATGACCCTGGATTTGAGACGCCCCCCGAATGTCTGACCCAATGGCCGCGCCTGCGGACGATCCGATCGAGACGCAGGCGCTGCTGTCGGGCTATGCGCCGCAACCGGGCGTGGCCGATGAGCTCTATGACAGCGCGGGGGAGATCCGCCCGGTTTGGCGCGATTTCGTCCGCCATCTGGCGCGGCTCGACGAGAGCGGGATCGCCAACCGTTTCAATCGCGGCGAGCAGTATCTGCGCGATGCGGGCGTGTTCTATCGCAAATACGGCGCCGAGGCCGCGAGTGAACGGGACTGGCCCCTGAGCCATATCCCCGTCCTGCTCAGTCAGGAGGAGTGGACCCGCATCGCCTCCGGCCTGATCGAACGCGCCGACCTGCTGGAGCGTGTGGTCGCGGATCTCTATGGCGAGAACCGCCTGCTCGCCGAAGGGCATCTGCCCGCCGAGCTGATCGCCCAGAACCCCGCCTGGCTGCGGCCCATGGTCGGGGTGAAACCCGCCTCCGGGCATTTTTTGAACTTCATCGCCTTTGAGGTCGGGCGCGCGCCCTCGGGCCAGTGGTGGGTGCTGGGGGACCGCACGGATGCGCCCTCGGGGGCGGGCTTTGCGCTGGAGAACCGGATCGCCACCAGCCGGATCTTCCCGAACTTCTATGCGCAGGCCAATGTCCACCGGCTCGCCGGGTTTTTCCAGGCTTTCCGCGAGGGGCTGGTCGGCCATCGCCGGGACCGGGACGAGCCCATCGCCCTGCTGACGCCGGGGCAGATGAACGATGTCTATTTCGAGCATGCCTATCTCGCCCGCTATCTCGGGATGCTGCTGGTGGAGGGCGAGGACCTGACGGTGGATCAGGGCCGCCTGAAGGTCCGCTCCGTAGACGGGTTGCGACCGATCTCGGTCCTGTGGCGCCGGCTCGATGCAGAGTTCTGCGACCCGCTGGAACTGAACGAAAGCTCCACCCTCGGGACGCCGGGGCTTGTCGACGTGGTGCGGCGCGGTCAGGTGGCGAGCGTCAACGCCCTCGGGGCCGGAGTGCTGGAAACCCGCGCGATGCTCGCCTTCCTGCCCCGGATCTCACGGGCCCTGACAGGCGGGCCGCTGACCCTGCCCAACATCGCCACCTGGTGGTGCGGGCAAGAGGCCGAGCGCGCCCATGTGCTGGCCCATCGCGACCGGATGATGATCAGCTCGGCCTACGCCACGCGCCTGCCCTATGACGATCCGGGCGGCACGAGCATCCCCGAGGATCTGCGCAGCGAAGGCGGGGATCGGGTCGCCGAGCTTCTGCAAACCAAGGGCCGCGACCTTGTGGGACAGGAGATCGTGACCCTCTCGACTACGCCAGTCTGGGACGAGGGACGCCTCGCACCGCGGCCCATGTCCCTGCGCGTTTTCCTTGCGCGCACGCCCACAGGCTGGCGCGTCATGCCTGGCGGCTATGCGCGGGTGGCGGCGGAAAACAACGCCTCGGCCATCGCGATGCAAGCGGGCGGCGCGGTGTCGGATGTCTGGATCGTCAGTGACGGACCGGTGCCGAAACCCTCGATGATCGCCACGCCGACGCCGGGGGTGAGCGGGGATGGCCACGCGGCCTCGCTGCCCAGCCGGGCGGCGGATAACCTTTACTGGCTTGGCCGCTATGTGGAGCGGGCCGAGGGCGCCATGCGCGCTTATCGTGCGTTTTTCGGGCTTCTATCGGCGGGGGTCGTGGCCGAGGCCGAGCTGCCGACCTTTATCCTGTCGGAGCTGCTGCGCGAAAGTGCCAGCGATCCGACGACCCTGGCGCGACAGTTTCAGGAGCCGCTCGAAGCAGCACTCGCCTGTGGCGCGCGGATCCGCGACCGGATCTCGGTGGATGGTCTGCTCGCGCTCAAAGATGTGTCGAAAGCGGTGCAAAGACTGGTGGAAAACCCCATCGCCATCGAGGAGGCCGCGCCCGCAACCGGGATCCTCCTGCGCAAGCTCACGGGCTTTTCCGGTCTGGTCCATGAGAACATGTACCGCTCCACCGGCTGGCGCTTCATGAGCGCGGGCATGTCGATTGAGCGGGCCAGCGCCATGTGCACCACGCTGGCGCGGATCGGCGATCCGGACGCGCCGGAGGGCGCGCTCGATCTGGCACTGGAGCTTGGGGACAGCGTCATGGCCCATCGCGGGCGGTTCATGAAACCGGCCACGCCCGAGAGCCTGACCCAGATCCTTGCGCTGGATAGCCTGAACCCGCGCTCGGTGCTCTATCATCTGGAGCGGCTCAAGCATCATATCGACGCCCTCCCCCGGACCCGGCAGGACGATACCCTCTCGCCCGTGGCGCGTTGCATGCTGCAAGCCCATACGGATCTCGCGGTCCAAAGCGCCGAGAGCCTCGATCCCGCCAAGCTGCGCGCGTTGCGGGCGCAGATCTGGACGCTCTCGGATCTGCTCTCCGAGACCTATATGCGGTGAGGGACGGGATGCTCTATGACATCCGGCTGGAGCTGAGCCACAGCTATTCGGGGCGCGCCAGCGGGGCGCGGCATCTGACCCGGGTGGTGCCCGCCGCCCTGCCCGGCCGGCAAGTGGTGCGCACGAGCCTGCTCAGCTGCGCGCCGCTCGCAGACACGCGGCACAGCTTTCGCGACTTCTTTGGCAATGAGGCGACGGTGTTCTACCACGACCGCCCCCATGACGAGATGATCGTGACCATGCAGGCGCGGGTGGCCTGCGAGGCCCCGGAAGCGCAGCTCGACATGTCGCCGGATCGCGCGCGGCTGGCCCAGGAGATCGCGCAGGTCTCCGCCCTCGGCCCCGACGCGCCACATCACTTCCTTGGGCCCTCGCCGCGGGTGCCGGCACGGTCCGAGTTGGCCAGCTTCGCCCGCCAGATCGTTGCCGAGACACGCGGCGGGGCACTGCCGCAGATGCGCGCGCTGGGGCGTGCGCTCCACCGCGAAATGAAGTTCGACGCCAGCGCCACCACGGTCGAGACCCCGATGATCGAGGCGTTCGAGAAGCGCCACGGGGTGTGTCAGGATTTCAGCCATATCCTGATCGCGGCCCTGCGGAGCCTCGGGATCCCGGCGCGCTATGTCTCGGGCTTCCTGCGCACCCTGCCGCCCCCGGGCAAACCACGACTTGAGGGCGCCGATGCCATGCATGCCTGGGTGAGCGCCTGGTGCGGGGCGGATATGGGCTGGATCGAATATGATCCGACCAATGACCTCTCGATCGAGACGGATCACATCGTGGTCGCCTATGGGCGCGATTATTCCGACGTCTCGCCGATCAAGGGCGTGCTGAGGACGGCCGCCCAGGGCACAAGTTCGCAAGGGGTGGATATGATCCCGGTGGAGGAGGCCGCCTAGGCCAACACGGTGGATCAGGCCTGCAGCGGCAGGGCCCCGTCATCGGGCCCGTTGCGCCAGATGCAGAAGGCCGCGGCAGCAAAGCCGAAGGCGAGACAGGCCGCGCCTGTGCCCGCATAGATCAGCGCCGCGATCAGCAGCGGCGCCCCAAGCACCAGGGACACGCCCGCACTCAGAACGCCGAAAACCGTTCCCGTGAGCGCGTAGATCATGCTGTCCTCCATCAAGCTGGTGCCTGTTCACCGTAGCGTGACGAATCTTACCAGAGTCTTAACGAAGGTTTACGAGAGGTGTTTCGGAAGGCCCGAAACACCTTCAATTGTTCGGATCGCTCACTCGGCCCATTCCCAGGGACGGGTGAAGTTGCCAAGCGTATGGCCCAGCGCCTCTTCATCCACATCGCCGGTCTTGCGCAACCGCGCGACCAGACCACGCTTCTTGTCCTCGACCACTTCGGCAACCTCGGCTGTATGGCCCGCCTCGCTCAGCGCCTTGTCATAGACGAGGCTGATCGCGCGCTTGCGCAGATCGGGCTTGAAGACCTTGCCGACGGCGGTCTTCGGCAGCTCGTCCAGCACCTCGACCCGTTTGGGGTGCGCCGCACGCTCGGTCACAACCTCGGCGGCATGGGCCATCAGCTCCTCCGCAGTCGCTTCGGCGCCGCCGACCAGTTCCACATAGGCGACAGGCAGCTCGCCCGCATAGGAATCCGGCTGGCCGATTGCCCCGGCCATGGCCACGGCGGGATGCGCCATCAGCGCCTCCTCGATCACCGCCGGGTCGATATTGTGACCCGAGCGAATGATGAGGTCCTTCGCGCGCCCTGTGATCCAGAGATAGCCCTCATCATCAATCCGACCCAGATCCCCCGTCCGAAGATAGACCTTATCCGCATAAAGCCCGAGATTCTTGCCTGCCTCCGTATAGGTCGAGCCCTCATTCACGCCCGGATTGGCGATGCAGATCTCGCCCACCTCATCGGTGCTGCATTCATAGGTGATGCTCCCATCCTCTTCGCAATGCAGGATCCGCACATCCGTATGGGGCAGCGGAATACCCACGGAGCCGACCTTCTGCACCCCATCGATCGGGTTGCAGGAGACAAGGCAGGTCGCCTCGGTCAGCCCGTAGCCCTCGGCGATGTTCACGCCCGTGGCCTTCTGGAACCGCGTATAGAGCTCGAGCGGCAGAGGCGCCGAACCGGAGATCGCAATGCGCAGGGAGGAGACATCCGCATCCACCGGACGCTGCATCAGGGCCGAGAGCGCCGTGGGCACGGTGATCATGAAGGTCACGTCCCAACGCTCGATCAGCTTCCAGAAATTGTCGAACACGCCCTCGCCGCGATAGCCCTGGGGCGTGGGGAAGACCACATGCCCGCCCGAGGTCAGCACAGACATCAGAACCGGATAGCAGGCAAAGACATGGAAGAGCGGCAGCGGACAGATCAGCGTATCGTCATGGGTGAAAAGGAGCTCCGCCCCCAGCCAGCCATTATAGAGCATGCCGGAATAGGTGTGCTGTGCCACCTTGGGCATGCCAGTGGTGCCACCCGTGTGGAAATAGGCCGCGACGCGATCCTCAAAACTGTCGGGAAAGGTCAGGCCATCAGCGGGCTGACGGGCGATCTCGGTGTTGAAGTTCAGCACCGTCGCGCGATGCGAAACCGGGTTCTTGGGCCGGAGCAGCCCGGCAATCCAGCTCTTGGGCGGGCTGAGATAGCGCAGCAGGTCGATCTCAAGCACATGGGTCACGCCCGGTGCCATGGCCACGGCCTCGGCAGTTTTCTGGGCGACATCGGTCTTGAGGAAAGACTTGAGGGTCACGACAACCTTGGCCTTGGTCTCGTTCAGGATGGCCCCGATCTGCTCGGCCTCGAGCAGCGGGTTGATCGGGTTGACCACCCCGGCCACGGCCCCGCCGAGATAGGCCCAGACCGTCTCGGAGGTGTTGGGCAGGACATAGGCGACGACGTCATTCTCGCCCACGCCCAGCGCTCGGAACAGGTTCGCCGCCTGGGTCGCCTTGCCATGGAGTTCGCGCCAGGTCAGGGTCTCGCCCGCATCCTTGGCGTCGGAGGTGAGCGTGAAGGTCACCGCCTTGCGGTCCCCATGGGCATTCTTGGTCTTGGTCAGCAGCTCATAAATGGTCTGCGCGGGCTGCGCTGTTTCCCACGGATGTGCGGCCTCCAGATCGGCCTTGTCTGCAAGCGTCGAAATGGAAGCTCCCATCGCGCCTTCCCCCCTGTTTTTCCCTGTCAGCCTGTTTTCTGCCCGCAACCGGGCGCTGATCTGGGATCCAGAGATACGCGAATGACAGAGTGACGCAACCCGTAGCGCATGGCGACAACGTTACGTCCAAACGCCCGCGCCGCGACGTCAACGGGCCCAAAGGCCCGGAAAACGGGCCTATTCGGCGGCGAGCCCTGCGGTGAATTGCAAACGCGCAAGCCGGGCATAGAGGCCGCCTTGAGCAACCAGCGCATCATGGGTGCCTTCGGCGACGATCCGGCCATCCTCGAAAACCAGGATGCGGTCGGCCTTCTTCACGGTCGCCAAACGGTGGGCCACGATCAGGGTGGTGCGCCCTTCAGAGAGCTGTTCGACCGCGCGCTGCACCGCGAGTTCGGACTCGGCATCCAGCGCCGAGGTCGCCTCGTCCAGCAGCAGGACCGGCGCGTCCCGCAGGATCGCACGGGCCAGAGCGATGCGCTGCTTCTGCCCACCGCTGAGCATCACGCCGCGCTCGCCCACATAGGTGTCATAGCCATCGGGCAGACGGGTGAGGAACTCATCGGCGGCAGCGGCCTTGGCAGCAGCCTCCACCTCTGCATCCGTGGCGTCCGGGCGACCAAAGCGGATGTTTTCCCGCGCGCTGGCGGCAAAGATCACGGCATCCTGGGGCACGAAGGCCAACTTGCGGCGGAAGGCGTCTCGCTCGGTCTCGCGCAGGTCGATCCCGTCGAGCTTCACCGTACCCTCGGACGGATCGAAGAAGCGCAGCAGCAGCTGCAGGATCGTCGACTTGCCCGCGCCGGAGGGGCCCACAAGAGCCACGGTTTCCCCCGGCTGGATATCGATATCGATGCCGTCAAGCACGGGCGTGTCGGGTCGGGCCGGGTATGTGAAGCTCACCCCGTCGAACTGGATATGGCCGACGCATTCGCCGGGCAGGGTCTTGGGGTCGGCGGGATCCTCGACGCTGTCTTTCATGGTCAGCAGCTCGACCAGACGTTCCGTGGCCCCGGCCGCGCGTTGCAGCTCGCTCCAGATCTCGGAGAGCGCCCCGACAGACCCCGCGACCATCACCGCGTAGATCACAAACTGCACCAGCGCGCCGGGCGTCATCAGCTCGTCGCGCACATCCCGCGCGCCCATCCAGAGCACGCCGACAATACCGGTGAAGATCAGGAAGATGACGATCACCGTCATGATCGAACGCACACCGATCCGCCGCTTGGCGCTGTCGAAGGAGGCCTCGGTCATCCGGTCAAACTCGGCACGGCTCTCTTGCACATGGGTGAAGGCCTGCACGGTCTGCACCGACAAGAGCGCCTCGGAGGCATTGCCCGAGCTTGCCGCGATCCAGTCCTGGTTCGCGCGGCTGAGCTTGCGCAGCTTGCGGCCCAAAACGACGATGGGGATCAGCACCATGGGAACCAGCAAGAGGACCAGAAGCGTCAGTTTGCTGGAGGTCAGCAGCATCAGCACCATCCCCCCCAGCAGAATGAGGAAGTTCCGCAGCGCGACCGAGACCGAAGACGAGATCACCGACAGGATCAGCGTCGTGTCCGTGGTCAGGCGGCTGAGCACCTCGCCGGTCATGATCTTCTCGAAGAAGGCCGGGCTCATCCCAAGGGTCCGGTCGAACACCGCCTTGCGGATATCGGCCACCACGCGCTCACCGAGCCGGGTCACGAGGTAATAGCGCAGGCCCGTGCCAATCGCGAGCAGAGCCGCCACGGCGATCGCTGCGCCGAAATACTGATCGAGCAGGGCCGTATCGCGGGCATCAAACCCGTCGACCACACGACGCACGGCCATGGGCAAGAGGAGCGACAGGAACGCCGTCAGCACCAGCGCGACGCCCGCCGCAGCCAGCAGCGTGCGATAGGGCGCGATGAACGGGAACAGCGTCTTCAGCGCGCTGATATTCTTGGATTTCTCGCGCTCTTCGGAAGCGGCATTGGGCGCGGTCGGCGCGGGTTGTCTGGCCATCGGCGGCAGCTCTCACACTGTGCGGAGCACGTGCGCGGCCCCACGCCCCGCTGCATGTCCCCCGAAGGTCACTCTTACGACAGCCTGCCCGAGGGGCGGATCCGCCGCACTGGCACATCGGGGCTCCTGTCCCGGCGCTGCCAGCAGTCTCAGGTCTCGGCCCGGGCCTGTCTCCGCTCAGAGACGGCGCATCCGGCCGGGTGCTTGGAGCGGGCGGCGGGAATCGAACCCGCGTCATTAGCTTGGAAGGCTAAGGTCTTACCACTACACAACGCCCGCGTAGCATGAAGGTCGTATGTCATCGGATTTGCGCGGTCAAGCACTTGCGGGTGCGCAAGATGTAGCACCAAGGGCGTACGGGCGCGGGCCTTGTCCGCCTACCCGCTCGAGGCGCGGCGCACCAGCGCCACGGGCATGCGCGTCACGGGTGCCGGGGCAAGACCCGTCTTGATCCAGGAGAGCGCGGTCCGGGCCGTGGTGCGCGCCAGCTCCGAGATGTTGCAACTGACCGAGGTCAGCGCCGGGAAGCTGTCGCGGCAATCCTCGATATCGTCGATCCCGATCACCCGGAGGTCGGACCCCACCCGGGGCCCATGCTCCGCGCAGCCCGCCAAGAGCCCGAGCGCCACGAGATCGTTGAAGCAAAGCACCCCATCGACCTCCCCATGGTGATCGCGAAGCTCGGCGGCCATGGCACGGCCAAAGGCGCGGGTCGCCTGCCCGGTGAAGATGACCGGTTCGCGCCCATGGGCGGCCAAAACCTCGAGGTAACCGCTCATCCGCTCTTGGGTGACCGGACGCCCTTCGAGCCCACCGAGAAAGGCGATGCGCTGGCAGCCTGCCTCGATCAGATGCCGCGTCGCGAGCGCGCTGCCATGCTGAAAATCCGGCGCGATGAAAGGCACGCTGCCACAGGATCCTTCCAGCTGCCGCAGGACCTGGATCGTCGGCGTGCCCGCGGCCTGCAAGGCGGCGAGGGTCTCGGCCTGCTGTCCATAGGCCGGGGACAGGATCAACCCGGAGACCCCATGCTCCACCAGCGAGGCGATCATCTTGATCTGCAGCGCAGGGTTTTCATCCGTATTGGCGATGACCGTGGCATAGCCTTCCTCGGCGAGCTGCATCTGCAACGAGGCGGCGAACTCGGTGAAGAACGGGTTGCGCAGATCGTTGATGACCAACCCGATCAGCCCAGAGGAGGACGAGCGCAGGGTCGCCGCCGAGCGGTTATAGACATAGCCGATCTCGCCCATGGCCGCGCGCACCCGGTCGCGCGTGCTGTCCTTGACCGTCTCACTGCCCTGCAACACGAGGCTGACCGTGGATTTCGACACGCCCGCCTGTTTGGCAACATCCAGGATAGTCGGTCGGCGGGCCATCAGCTCCTCAGGTATCGATCCCATGAATGGCCAGCAGGGACGTCATCCGCGCCTCGGCCAGATCCGGCTGCAAAAGCAGGTTGGCCTGATCGACCAGCCGGAACACCTGGGCATAGTGCGTGATATCGCGGCTGGATTGGAACCCTCCGGGCATGATGAAATGGCCCTGCGCGCCGTTCAGCCACGCCAGAAACGCGATCCCGGCCTTGTAGAACCGGGTCGGCGCGCGAAAAATCTCGCGGCTGAGCGGGACCGTGGGGGCAAAGAGCGCGTGGTAGCGCTCCATATCGCCCTCGGCCAGAGCCTCCAGCGCCTGCGAGGCAGCGGGCGCGATCCCCGCGAAGATCCCCAGCAAAGCGTGGCTGAAATGGGTGCCATCCCCGGCGATCAGATCCGCATAGTTGAAATCATCCCCGGTATAGAGCCGGACCCCCTCAGGCAGGCGCGCGCGAAACGCCTCCTCATGGGCCTGATCGAGCAGGGAGATCTTGATCCCATCCACCTGCCCCGGGTTCTCGGCAATCAGGTCGAGCACGAACTGGTTCGCGGCCTCCAGATCGCTTTGACCCCAATAGCCCGCAAGCGCGGGATCGAACATCTCCCCCAGCCAGTGGAGGACAACCGGCTCTTGCGCGCCATCGATCAGCGCGCGGTACACCTTGTGATAGGCCTCCGGCGCGGCATTGATCGCCGTGAAGGCCTTGGACGCCATGAGGATGAGCTGCCCGCCCGCGGCCTCGATCGCCTCGGCCTGCTCCTGGTAGGCGGCAAGAATGGCCTCGGGCGTCGCAAGCTCGGACAGCTCCCAATGGTCGGTTCCCGCCCCGCAGGCCACGCGCGGGCGCAGCGGATGGGCCTTGGCGGCGACCATGGTGCGCTCGATCAGCTCCTTCGCGGTGAGCCAATCAACTCCCATGCCGCGCTGCGCAGTGTCCATGGCCTCGGCCAGTCCCAGCCCTTGATCCCAGAGGCCCATGCGAAATTGCAGGGTTGCCTCCCAATCCACCGCCGGGCGCGTGTCCCACGGGTTGCGCTCGCGCAGCGGGTCACTGACCACATGGGCGGCGGCAAAGGCGGTGCGGGTCAGGGGCACGCGGGGCGCACGCGCCTCCAGCGGTGTGGCGCGCAGGGTATAGGCCGCGAGCCCACCCTCAGTGGTTGGCAAGGTCAGCATCGGCGCGCCTCACACATCCAGATCGAGCACGCAGAGCCCGTCGATCCCGCCCACGGCGTTCTCGACAAGCTGGCCGCCCAGGGCCTGATGCTCGGGATTGTCCGCATAGGTCTGCAGCGCATCCCAACTGTCGAAATCGATGACGAAACCATGCATATAGCCGCGCTCGATCTGCTCGGGGCTTTCGGAGCGCCCGCCGGTGAAGCCCTGTGCGCCCGGGAGTTTCTCGGTCAGCGCGGCGAGCCCGCCATAGATCTCGGCGATCTTTTCCTCGGAGGTCTCGGGTTTGAACTTGGTCAGAACGATATGTCGGATCATTGCAGAAATCCCTGATCTTGCTTGATCATATCCGCGGCCTTCTCGCCGATCATGATCGATGGAGCATTGGTGTTGGAGGAGTTGACCTGCGGCATGACCGAGGCATCGGCCACACGCAGCCCGTCAATCCCGTTGAAGCGCAGGCGCGGGTCGAGCACCGCCTCGGCGTCGCTGCCCATCCGGCAGGTGCCCGCGCAATGGTGCGAGGTCTTGGAATGGGCGCAGATGAAATCGAAATACTCCGCATCCGTGCGCACGCCCGGCCCCGGCAGCCGTTCGGCCAGGATGAAGGGTCTCAGCGCGTCCTGGGCGAGGATCTCCTGCACCAGTTTCAGGCCGCGGATCGACATCTCGCGATCATAGGGGTCCGACAGGTAATTCGGGTCGATCAGGGGGATATCGGCGGGGTTATCGCTCTGCAGGCGGACCGTGCCCCGCGACCGGGGCCGCAGATGGCAGGCATTCAGCGTCACACCGCCATTGGGCATCGCCTCGACCCCCGCCTCGATCCCCGTCCCGAGCCCCAGATGCATCTGGATATCCGGCGAGCGCGCGTTTTCGTCCGCGTACCAGAAGCCGCCCGTCTCAAAGAGGCTGGAGGCCACCGGCCCCTTCCGCGTCAGGAGGTATTGCAGCCCGGCGAGCGCCGAAAGATGCAGCTTGGCAAAGCGGTCATAGGTATGAGGGCCTGTCACTTCGCAAATCGCGTAGAGATCGAGATGATCCTGCAGGTTCGACCCCACCCCGGGCTGGTCATAGACCACATCGATGCCCAAGGGGCGCAGCGCCTCCGCCGGGCCGATCCCCGAAAGCTGCAGGAGCCGGGGCGACCCGATTGCCCCCGAGGACAGGATCACCTCGCGATCCGCGGTGATCTTCGTGCCATCGGCCATCTCGACCCCGGTGGCCCGCCCGTTCTCCACCGTGATCCGACGCACCTGCGCCTGCAGCTGGATCGTCAGGTTCGGTCGCTTCTTGGCGGGGCCGAGAAAGGCCATCGCCGCGGAGGAGCGCCGCGCATTGCGCTGGGTCAGCTGATAGTACCCCGCCCCGTCGGGCTTGGCGCCATTCACATCGGTGGTCTTGGGGATCCCGAGCTCGCCAGCCGCTGCGATAAACGCGTCACAGATCGGCAGGGGTGCCGAGGGCATGGAGACGCCGAGCGGGCCGCCCTTGCCGTGGAACTCGCCCCCATAGGTATCGTTATCCTCGGATTTCTTGAAATAGGGCAGCACCTCTGCATAGCTCCAGCCCTCGCAACCCATCTGCCGCCATTCGTCGTAATCCTGCGCGGATCCACGGGTGTAAATCTGCGCATTGATCGCCGAGCCGCCGCCGATCACCTTGGCCTGGGTATAGGTGAAAACCCGATCCTGCATCGCCCTTTGCGGCGTGGTCGACCACCCCCAGGAGCCGATGCCCTTGGTCATCTTCGCAAAGCCCGCAGGCAGGTGAAAGAACGGGTGGCGGTCGCCGCCCCCGGCCTCGAGCAGCAGGACCGAGGCCTCCGGGATCTCGCTGAGCCGCGCGGCCAGGACCGAGCCCGCCGAGCCCCCACCGATCACGATGAAATCATACCCTTGCGCCATGTCTGGCCCTCACAATCTGGCAATGGACAGCCCACCATCGACGGGAATGACCGCGCCGGTGGCAAAGGGCATCTGACCGGAGACCAGGGGCAGCACCACCTGGCCGATATCCTGGGGCTCTCCCCAGCGTCTGGCGGGGACGAGCCCATTCTCAATCCGGGGCGTGTAGCTGTCTCGGGTCCCGGCGGTCATGTCTGTGGCGATGATCCCCGGGCGCAGCTCGAAAACACCGATGCCTTCGGGCGCAAGGCGCAGGGCATAGAGCGTGCTCATCATCGAAGCGCCCGCCTTGGAGACGCAGTATTCCGCCCGCTCGACTGAAGCCATGGCGGCACTGACCGAGGTGATGAAGATGATCGCGCGGTAGGTCTCGCCAGGCTGGGCGCACATACGCCGCGCCACCTCTTGGGTCAGAAAGAACGCCCCGCGCAAGTTCACATCCATCACCAGATCGAAGCTCTCGGGTGCCATCTCCAGCATGTCGCCCCGCTTGGGCGCCCCCATGCCCGCATTGTTGATCAGCGTGGTGACCGGTCCCAGATCCCCCTCGATCCGGTCCAGGAGCGCGGGCACCGCATCTGTCTTGCGGATGTCATGCTGGTAGTAACGCGCCCGGGCTCCGAGCTCCGCAAGGGCGCGCGTCACGGACGCGTCGTTTGGACCGGGGAGCGAGGCAATCGCGATGTCAAAGCCCGCCCCTACAAGCTCGGTCGCGATGGCCAGCCCGATCCCCTGCTGCCCGCCCGTGATCAGCGCCACCCCACTCATGCCGCGAACTCCGTTTCGGTAATGTGGCGGCCCGCCCGCAAAGCCAGCGCCGCGATGGTAAGCGCCGGGTTCACCGCAGCCGATGTGGGCAGGACCGACGCGTCAATGATGAACAGGTTCTTGTGGTCATGGCTCCGGCAGAAGACGTCCACGACGCTGGTCTCCGGATCGCGGCCCATCCGCGCCGTGCCGCATTGGTGCGACGGCGTGCGCCGGTCGAAGGCCTGGGACAGCACGATCGGGAAACCTGCCTGCCGCAGCTTGCCCTTGAGGGTCTTGACCAGCTGCAGATGCGCCTCCCAGTTGGAGCGCTGCCAGTCGAGCTTGATCTGCCCGTCCGTCAGGGTCACGCGGCTGTCGGGATTGGGCAGGTCCTCG
This sequence comes from Dinoroseobacter sp. S76, assembly GCF_049801095.1. NCBI lineage: Bacteria > Pseudomonadati > Pseudomonadota > Alphaproteobacteria > Rhodobacterales > Roseobacteraceae > Dinoroseobacter > Dinoroseobacter sp. S76. The sequence continues at coordinate 320,892 of NZ_JBNAGH010000003.1, forward strand.
GACATGGCATAGAGGTCAACGCTGCGCGCCGCGACCGCCCCCGCCAACCAGCGCGGCAGCTTGGAATTGGCCGCAAGGATCGGCCCGGTGATCTTGCCGAGGAGCTGGATATTCCCAAGCGGTGGTGCGTCCGGGCCGTCACCGAGATAGTAGTCATTGACCATCAACGTCTTCTGATAGACCGCGCGGTTCCGGCGCAGCGGATGCAGGGCGAGCACCGCCGAGCAGTTGTGGTTCATGAAATTCCGCCCCACCTGATCAGACAGGTTGGCGAGCCCCGTGGGGCAATCGTCATTGGCCGAAGCCAGGAGGAGCGCGGCACTCTGCACCGCGCCACAGGCAAGCACCACAAGGCCCGGGGCAAGGCTCTCTACCTGCCCTGCCCGCTCGAAGGTCACTCCGGTGATCCGCCCGTCCGGCGCAGCTTCGAGCCGGGTGACGCGAGCCCCGCAGCAAAGCTCCACATTCGGATGGGCCAGCGCTGCGGCGAGACCGCAGGTCTCCGCATCCATCTTGCCGCCGCAAGTGTCCGGATAGCCGTCCCAGGTGGTGTCCCCCGCAGCCCGCCAGGTCGCAAGATCGACCCCCAAAGGCAGGCTCGCCGGTGACAACCCGACCCGGCTCAGCCGAGTTCGCAAATCCGCGATGTCGGGCTCATCCGGCACAGGCGCGTGCGGATACGTTCCGGAATGGGGCGGCTCGGTCGGATCCTCGCCCAGGGTGCCGCGAACGTGATACATCGCCTCGGCGGCCTGATAGTCGGGCTCCAGATCGCCGTAGACGAGCGGCCATCCGGGGGTCGATCCCCCGGGATGGGCGCGCCCCTCGAAATCCTCCGCCCGGTAACGGATCAGAACCGCGCCATAAAACTTCGAATTCCCACCCACATTGTAAAAATTGCCGGGATTGAAAGGCCGGTCCTGCCCATCGAGCCAGCGTTCTTCCGGTCGAAAATGGCCATCCCCAAAGATCGCGCCCGCATCCCGGTCCTGGGGCGACGGGCGCAGGTGCTCCCCCCGTTCCAGGATCAGGATCCGTCGCCCGCTGGGCGCCAGCGCCGCCGCAAGGGTCGCGCCGCCCATGCCGGAGCCGATTATGACCACATCCGGTTGCATCAGGGGGCGATACGGCTCTCGGTTTCAGGATCGAAGGCCACGGCCTTCTCCATGTTCACCGCGAAAGTGAAATCGATTCCCGGCTTGACCTCGGCATCCGAGCGCATCCGCGCGATCACATCCTTGCCGCCGAGCATCATCGATACGAAAGTGTCCGACCCCGCAGGCTCCGTCACCACGATCCGGTTCGTCAGCTGCGCGATGTTGGAGGATTTCCGATCCGCCGCGTCCTCGTCCGTGATCGTCTCGGGCCGGATCCCGAGCAGGATCTCCCGCCCGTCCCAGGCGGCCATGTTGTCCTGACTGAAGGGCAGCGCGCAAAGGCTGCCATCATGGAGCGTGACCTGCGCCACGGGCTTGCCATTCTCCATGGCTACCTTGGCCGGCACCACATTCATCGCAGGCGAACCCATGAAGGTCGCCACGAAGATATTGGCGGGCGTGTCATAGATCTCTTGCGGAGTGCCGAGCTGCTGGACATAGCCCCCATTCATCACCGCAATCCGGGTCGAGAGGGTCATCGCCTCGATCTGGTCATGAGTCACATAAACGATGGTGGTCCCGAGCTTCTGGTGAAGCTTCTTGATCTCCGTGCGCATATCCACGCGCAGCTTGGCATCGAGGTTCGAGAGAGGCTCGTCAAAAAGGAAGACATCCGGGTTCCGCACCAGGGCGCGCCCCATGGCAACCCGCTGCCGCTGGCCGCCCGAGAGGGCACCGGGCTTGCGGTCCAGAAGCTGTTCGATCTGCAAGAGCTTGGCGACCTCGTTCATCGCCTTGTCCCGCTCGTCCTTGGGCACACCATGCATCTCGAGCCCGAAGGTGATGTTCTTGCCGACGGTCATATTCGGGTAGAGCGCGTAGGACTGGAACACCATCGCGATATTACGCTTGGACGGATGGACCCCGTTCATCACCACATCCTTGATGCGGATCTCGCCGCTGGAGATCTCTTCCAGCCCGGCGATCATGTTGAGAAGCGTGGATTTTCCGCAACCCGACGGCCCCACAAGGACAAGAAACTCGCCCTCCTGCACCGAGATATCCACCTTGTGCAGAACCTCGACCGCGCCATAGGACTTCGTGGTGTTGTCGATATCAAGAAAACCCATATCTCTCGCTCCGGTTGGGACGGGGCGCACGCGGGGCGCGCCCCATTGGGGTTAGAGGGCCAGTTCGACGGCTTCGGCAAGCTGCTCGACCGCGTCGTCCGGGCTCATGTCTGTGTTGAAGAACTCCGTCACCACATCGGTGACCGCGCCAACGACGCTGGCCTGTGCGGCATGGGTTCCGGCGAAGGTGGGCACGGCGGTACCCGCCGCATCGGTCTCGGCAAAGGCGGCAGCCGTGGCCTGAGCGCAGGCGTCGAGTGCGGACATATCCGCATCCACCCGCGCCGGGATCGCACCCTTGGCCTGATTGAACGCCACCTGAACCTGCGGATCCATGATCGCGCTGGCGAGCGTTGCCTGCGCCGAGGCTGCATCCTCATCGGGCTGGGTAAAGAAGCTCAGGGAGTTCACCAGATAGACAAACCCGCCCTCGGCGGTCTTCGGCACCGGAATACAGGCGAAATCCTCGCCCGGTAGCTTGCCCGCATTGGTGAACTCGCCCTTGGCCCAGTCGCCCATGATCTGCATGGCGGCCTCGCCATTGATCACCATGGCCGTGGCCAGGTTCCAATCACGACCTGAGAAATTGTCGTCCACCATGCCGCGGATCGCGGCCATCTGGGCAAAGACCGCCTTCATGGCGTCCGATTGCAGCGCGTCGGGATCGAGATCGACCAGCGCCTTGCGATAGAACTCCGCGCCGCCGATGCCGAGGGCCAGGGCTTCGAACATATAGGCTTCCTGCCAAGCCTGCCCGCCATGGGCGATGGGCACGATGCCTGCCTCGACAAAACGCGGCGCGAGCGCGTTGAACTCCTCCCAGCTGGAGGGATAGGCCGCGCCGATCTTGTCGAAGGCCGCCTTGGAGGCCCAGATCATATCCGTCCGGTGCACATTGGTGGGGGCGGCCACATAGGCCCCGTTGATCTTGTTGAAATCCTGCACGGCCTGGGGGAGCACGGCGTCCCAACCCTCGGCCTCCGCCACGGCGTTCACATCGCCCAGAATGCCTTCATTGGCCCAATCGATGATATTCTGGCCCAGCATCAGCATGGCTGCCGGGGGATCGCCTGCTGCGATCCGCGCTTGCAGGGCGGTCTTGGCCTGATCGCCACCGCCGCCCGCGACCGGGGCATCCTCCCAGCCGACGCCATTCGCGGTGACCTTGTCCTTGATCACGTTCAGAGCGGCGGCTTCCCCGCCAGACGTCCAGAAGTGCATCACCTCCACATTCGGCTCGGCCTGGGCCAGAGCGGTGGAAAGTAACAGACTGGTCACAGAGAGCTTGGCAATTCTGTTCATTTGTGGTGTCCCTCAAGTGTTGAGGTCGGCTTGCGCACCGACGGTTGACGATCTTGACATGGTCGGGAAGCGGCTCCACCCGCGTCCCGACCTCCGAAAAACGCGTTATCCTTTCACTGAGCCCGCCATGAGGCCGCGCACGAAGTAGCGACCGGCCACGATATAGACGAGCAGGGTTGGCATCGCCGCGAGGATCGCCCCGGCGAAATGGACGTTGTATTCCTTCACCCCCGTGGAAGACTGCACGAGGTTGTTCAGCGCCACGGTCATGGGTTGTGAGTTGGCATCCGCAAAGGAGGCCCCGAAAAGGAAGTCGTTCCAGATATTGGTGAACTGCCAGATGATCGAGACCACGGCGATCGGCCCCGAGGAGGGCAGCAGGATCCGCCAGAAGATCTGGAAGAACCCGGCGCCGTCGATCTGCGCGGCGCGCACCAACTCGGTCGGGAAGACAGCGTAGTAGTTGCGGAAATAGAGCGTGGTGAACCCGATCCCGTAGACCACATGCACCAGCGCCAGACCCCAGGTGGTGCCCGCCAGACCCATCAGGCCCAGCATCCGCGCCATGGGGATCAGCACGATCTGGAACGGGATGAAGCAGGCAAAGAGCATCAGCCCAAAGAGGATCGTATCCCCGCGGAACCGCCACTTGGTCAGCACATAGCCGTTCAGCGCCCCGAGGATGGTCGAGACGATCACCGCCGGCACCACCATCTTGATGGAGTTCCAGAAGTACGGCGAGAGCCCCGTGGGATCGACGCCGATCTGCGCCGAGGACCAGGCTTTGGCCCAGGGCTCCAGCGTGAAGACCTGGGGCAGGTTCATCATGCCCCCGCCGGTGATCTCCTCCAGCGGTTTCACGGAGTTCACCAGCATCACGTAGAGCGGCAGCAGGTAGAACAGCGCAAAGAGCAGCAGGACGAGGTAAATCAGGGTGCGAACCGCGCGGCCCGTGCGAATGGCAGTGTCTTGGCTTGCGACAGACATCACTTCTTCTCCCGCAATTCGGCATAGAGATAGGGGATCATGATGGCGGCAATCGTCATCAGCATGATCACGGCCGAGGCCGCACCGATCCCCATCTGGTTCCGCGTGAAGGTGTAGGAATACATGAAGGTGGCGGGCAGCTCGGTGGCCCGCCCGGGCCCGCCACCCGTGAGCGCGATCACCAGATCAAAGGTCTTGATCGCCAGATGGCTCAGGATCACGAAGGCCGAGAGGAAGGCCGGGCGCAGCTGCGGGATGATGATCCGACGATAGAGGTTCCAGTTCGAGGCGCCATCCATCTGCGCGGCCTTGAGGATCTCGTTGTCGATCCCGCGCAACCCGGCGAGGAACATGGCCATGACAAATCCGCTGGTCTGCCAGACCGCCGCGAGCACCACCGTATAGATCGCGAAATCGCGGTTCTTGATCCAGTCGAACTGGAAGGTTTCCCAACCCCAGCTCTGCATGACGTTCTCGAGCCCGATGCCCGGATCGAGGAACCATTTCCACGCGGTGCCGGTCACGATGAAGCTCAGCGCCATGGGATAGAGGTAGATGGTCCGCAGCATGCCCTCGGCGCGGATCTTCTGGTCAAGGAAGATCGCCAGGCCCAGCCCGAGGCAGGTGCAGATCCCGATATAGAGCGCCGCGAAGACCCCCATATTGGTGAGCGAGATCTCCCAGTGGCTGAGGCGCCAGAGCTTGGAGTAATTCTCCCAGCCGACCCAGCCATAGGAGGGCAGCAGGCGACTGTCCGTGAAGGACAGGTAGACCGAAAAGAGAATGAACCCGTAGACGAAGACCAGGATCATCGCCAGCGATGGCGACAGGATCAGCTTGGGCAACCAGACCTGTAGTCGCGTCTTGAAATCCGCGTTGGCTTCTAACGCCATCACACCCCCCTTTGGATCTTAGAGTTGTTGAGTAGGGCCGCCGGGACGGCAGGGTGATGGAGCGACCCGCCGGGCCGCCCCATCGGGGAGGATCACTTCGCGATCGACACCGCGTCCACGAGCTCGGCCACAGCTTCCTCGCTGTCGAACTCACCGTTGAAATGCGCGGTCACCACGTCATAGACCGCGTTTTTCACCGAGGCCGGGGCCGCGTGACCATGGGCCATGGAGCCAAAAAGGTTGCCCGAGGCTGCAGCGGCGGCGAGATCGGCCATGCCTTTCTTGCCGCACGCATCAAACGCCTCGTCCGAGACATCCGTGCGCGCCGGGACCGAGCCCTTGACCACGTTAAACGCCGACTGGAAGGACGGGGACAGGATGGCCGAGGCCAGTGCTGCCTGCTCATCCGAGACCGCGCCGCCCTGATCGAACATCATGAACTGGTCCGCGTTGAAGGTGACCTGCTCGGCCGTGCCCGGGAAGCGGAAGCAGAGGAAGTCCTGATCCGGCACCTTGCCTGCGTTCAGGAACTCACCCTTGGCCCAGTCGCCCATCATCTGGAAACCGGCTTCGCCATTGATGACCATGGCCGTGGCGAGGTTCCAGTCGCGGCCCGAGAAGTTCTCGTCCACATTGGCGCGGATCACATCCATGCGCTCAAAGGCTTCCTGCATCTTTGCTCCGCCGAGCACGTCCTCGTCGAGATCGATGAAGGCCGCCTGGTAACCGTCCGGACCCAGCACAGACATGGCGACCGCGTCAAAGACCGTCGCATCCTGCCAGGCCTGACCGCCATGGGCGATCGGCGTGATGCCCGCCGCTTTCAGGGTTTCCAGCGCGGCGGTGAACTCGTCCCAGGTGGTCGGCACGGCGATCCCGTTGGCATCGAGCACGGCCTTGTTGGCCCAGACCCAGTTGGTCGAGTGCACATTCACCGGGGCGGAGACCCACTTGCCGTCGATCTTGGCAAATTCCTGCAGGGCGGAGGGTACCACGTCGTCCCAGCCTTCCTGAGCCGCCACGGTGTTCAGATCCGCGAGCGAGCCCTGCTTGGCCCAGTCCACGATGTCAAAGCCGAGGCCCTGCACGGCGGTCGGCGCATTGCCCGCCGTGACACGCGCGCGCAGCACGGTCATCGCCTGCTCGCCGCCACCGCCGGCGACCGGCATGTCGGTCCAGCCGATGCCCTGACCCTCAAGGTCCTCCTTCAGGACGTTCAGCGCCGCCGCTTCCCCGCCCGAGGTCCACCAGTGCAACACCTCCACGCCGTTGTCCTGCGCAGATGCCGCGCCGCCACTGATCATCAGGACGAGCGCAAGGGCTGTGTTGGTCTTCAAGATCGAACGCATTTGGTATCCTCCCATTGTGCATTCAGGTTTTATGCCCACGCTTTATGCGTGTGTTGTCACCCAAGGTGCCCGGCTGCGGCCCACACGCATGACCACCGACTTCACCTCGAGAAATTCTTCAAAGCCATAATGACCAATCTCGCGGCCTTGGCCAGATTGTTTGACACCTCCGAAAGCAAGCTCCGGGTAGCCATCCATCCAGGTGTTGGTCCAGACGGTCCCAGCCTCGGCGCGGCGGGCAAACTCAAGACATGTATGAATATTCTCGCTCCAGATCCCTGCCGAGAGGCCATAATCGCTGTCATTGGTGAGGGCGATGGCCTCTTCAAACGTGCGATAGGTCAGCACGGTCAGGACCGGGCCGAACACTTCCTCGCGGGCGATGGCCATGTCCGGCGTTACCCCGGTGACCACCGTGGGCTGGTAGAACTGGGGGCCCAGCCCCTCGACCTGCAGCGGCCCGCCGCCCAGGGCGATCTTCGCTCCCGCATTGCGTGCATCGCGCACATAGCCGTCGATCTTGGCATTATGCTCGGCGGTGACAATCGCGCCCACCTGGGTGGTGGGGTCGAGCGGGTCGCCGAAACGCACCTGTTTGGAGAGCGCCACCACACGCGCCACGAAGGCCTCGGCGATATCCTCATGGACGATGATCCGGCTCGAGGAATTGCAGCATTGTCCGACATTGAAATAGATCCCGAAGGTCACCGCATCCGCCGCACTCTCCAGATCCGCATCGGGGCAGATCACTTGCGGGTTCTTGCCTCCAAGCTCCAGCGCGACCTTCTTGAGCGTGCCGGAGGAGGCTTCGGTGATCATCTTGCCTACCGCTGTCGACCCGGTGAAGGTCACCATGTCGACCTCCGGATGGGTGGACATGAGGCTGCCCACGGGCTGGCCGTAGCCCAGCACGATATTGCAGACCCCGGCGGGCAGGCCCGCTTGGATCAGCAGCTCGCCCATCATCACCGTCGAGGACGGCGTCATCTCGGAGGGTTTGACCACCACCGTGCAGCCCGCCGCCAGCGCGAAGGGCAGTTTCTGGCTGAGGATCCAGAAGGGGAAATTCCAGGGCGTGATGATCGACACCACCCCGATGGGCTCCTTCAGGACCATGCCAAGCATGTCCTCGCCGAGGGTGTTGTGGCTGTCTCCATGGCTCGCCCGCGCGAGGGAGGCCGCATAGCGCCAGAGATCCGCCGCCCCGCCCACTTCGCCTCGGGCCTGTGAGATGGGCTTGCCGCTCTCCAGCGTCTCCTGCACGGCGATCTCGTCCACATTGGCCTCGATCAGGTCCGCGACCTTGAGCAGAACCTCCGCCCGCGCCTTGCCCGAGATGCGGCTCCAGATCCCCGCATCAAAGGCCCGGCGGGCAGCAGCGATCGCGGCCTCCGTCTCGGCCTCACCGCCCAGCGCGGAGCGGCTCACCACCGTGTCATGGGAGGGGGCGCGGCGCTCGAAGCTTTCGGCGCTCTCGACCCAGGCCCCATCGATCAGATGGCGACCGGTAAAGACCGGCGGCAGGTCGTAGGAAATCGCGGTGTTGATCGTCATGTCGTTCATCTGTTCAGAGCCCGTCAAACTGTGCGCTGCGTTTTTCAAGGAAGGCCGCGACCCCTTCGTCGCGGTCGGCGCTGGCCCCGGCAGCGGCACTGCCCAGAGCCTCGATGGCGGCGGCGCGGTCTTCGCCCACCGCGCCGTGGATCATGGCCTTGGCCAGCTCGTTGGCCCGGGGCGAGACATCGCCGAGATCGGCGGCGATCTCATGCGCCGCGGTGAGCGTGTCCTCGGCGATGGCAGCGACAAAGCCCAAGGCTTCGGCCCGCGCGGCGGGGATGCGACGGCCAAAGAGGACCATTTCCTTGACCACAGGCTCGGGCAACAGGCGCGTCAGACGCTGGGTTCCCGACCAGCCGGGCACGATCCCGACCTTGGCCTCGGGCAGCGCCAGCGTGGCGCGCGGGGTCATCACCCGGATGTCGCAACAGGCGGCAAGCTCCAGCCCGCCGCCAAAGGCATGGCCGTTGAGCGCGCCGATCACCGGTTTGCTGAGCCGCGCCAGCCGGTCAAAGACCCGGTGGCCATCCCGCACCCAGTAGCGCGCGAACTCCGCCGGGCCCAGCGCGCCCCATTCGGCGATATCGGCGCCACAGCAGAATGCCTTCGGCCCCTCCCCGGTCAGGATGACGACCCGGATCTCCGGATTGCGGTCCAGCGCATCCAGATGCGACGCCAGCGCCTCCAACATGCCCGTGGTCAGGGCGTTGAGCTTCGCCCCGTTCTCGAGCGTCAGCACCGCTGTGGTGCCGGTGGTGGTGCAGCTTACCCCGCTCATAGGGTGAGCCCCATGGGCGCGTCGGCCAGCAGGGATTTCGGCATGAGCTTGGCGTTCTCGGCGACCTGCACCCGTCCTCCGGAGGCGCCGACGATATGCTCCTGCGGATCGATGCCCGGCATGATCTCGGTCGCGAGCAGCCCATTGCCCGTGAGCTGGATCACGCAGCGCTCGGTAACATAGAGGACATTCTGCCCCTGCTCCCGCGCGCGACGTCCCGAGAAAGTGACATGCTCGACCTCATCCACCATCTTGGTGAAACGCCCGGGGGCCGCGATGTCGATCCCGTCCTCGGTCAGGTTGATCTTGGCCCCGGCCTCGAACCAGCCGGAGAAGACGATGTTGCGCGCCCGCGCCGTGATGTCGACAAATCCGCCGCAGCCCGCCGTGAGGTAAGGCTTCTTGCCCAGCTTCGAGACATTCACGTTGCCCTCCACATCGACCTCCAGGAAGGAGAGGAAGGACATGTCGAACCCCGCGCCCTGGAAATAGATGAACTGCTGGGGTGAGGGCACGTAAGCATCGGCATTGGAGGCGCAGCCAAAGGCGAAGCCCGTAAGCGGCACGCCCCCGACGGCGCCTTGTTCGATGGCCCAAGTCACCGCATCCGGGTGGCCCTCTTCGAGCAGGATGCGGGGCACCATGGCGCTGATCCCGAAGCCGAGATTGGCGGTCATGCCCTGGCGCAGCTCTTGCGCGGCGCGGCGGGCGATGACCTTCTCGACCCCGTGCTCGGCATGGCTGAAACTGTCCCAGGGGCGCATGACCTGCCCGGAGATCGCGGGATCATAGCCAGTCTCGGTGGTCTGCTTCTGGTCCGGATCGACCACGACGCAATCGACCAGATGACCCGGAACGCGAACATCATGGGGGCGCAGGCTGCCATTGGCGGTGACGCGCTTGACCTGCGCAATCACCAGCCCGCCATTGTTGCGCACGCAGATCGCCTGCTCGAGACCGCCGAGATAGGCGCCCTCATGCTCATAGGTCAGGTTGCCCCGCTCATCGGCTGTGGTCGCGCGGATCACAGCGACATTCGGCACGATGTTCGGGAAATGCAGCCAGGTCTCGCCACCAAACCCGACCCGGTCCACGATCGGCGCCGCGGCCCCCTTGTCGTTCATGGCGCAGCCCTGCCGTACGGGGTCCACGAAAGTGTCGAGCCCCACCTTGGTCAGCACGCCCGGGCGGTGGGCCGCGGCCTCGCGATGCATGTCGAACATGATGCCGGAGGGCACGTTGTACGCGGCCACGCGATCCTCGACGATCATCTTCCAGATCTCGGGCATCTCCACGCTGGAGGGCCCGGAGGGATAGGACCCCGCCAGAACCCGCGTCAGCAGGCCATCCTTGGCCAGATGGTCCATCCCCTTGACGCCATAGACGTCGCCCGCCGCGATCGGATGCAGCGAGGTGATCCCGCGCGGATGCCCCTCCGCATCGAAGCGCTCGCCAATTGCCGCGAGAACCGCGTCCGGACACCCCAGGGTGGAGGAAGACGAGACCGACACCACGGCCCCATCTGGAATGCGCGCGACAGCCTCAGCAACGGGGAGGATCTTGCTCATGCCACATCTCCATAGGCGACGGTGACTTTGCGACCGCTCTGGGCCGCCTCGCGCACGGCCAGGGCCACGGCCAGGGATTTGATCCCGTCCGGTCCGCTGGCTGCCGGGGTCCCGGTGCCTGCGACAGCAGCATAGAAATCCGCGACGCCCTGCACATAGAGCGAGTGGTCGGAATAGGAGATCTCGCGCACGCCGCTGGCCGAGCGCAAAGTGATCTGACCCACGGGCATCTGGGTCATCACGTCCCGGGCAAAGATCGAGCCTTCGGTGCCGTGGATCTCCAGCCCGCTGCCCGCAAAGGGGTGGGTGAAGCTTTCATGGGACATGACCATGGCGCCGGAGGGCATGGTCCAGACCGACATGCAGCTGTCTTCAACCCCCTGTCCCATGCCAGAGCTTGCCAATTGCGCGACCACATCCACCGGGTCTTCTTCCAGAAGAAAACGCGCCACATCCGCGTCATGGACCGTGATGTCGGGGATCACACCGCCCCCGGCAGAGGCGTCATTGATCCGCCAGCCTTGCAGGTTCTCCGGCAGGTGCACCGCATGATGGATCCGCAGGGAGAGCACCCGGCCCACCGCGCCCTCGGCGATCAGCGCGCGCATGGCCCGGTGGGAGCCCGAGCAGCGCAGATGATGATTGGTGGCAAAAACCACACCCGCATCGCGGGCAGCGGCGACCATCTCGTCGGCCTCCGCCAGGGTCAGACCCAGCGGCTTTTCGCACAGAACATGCTTACCCGCCGCGATGGCCGCCATGGTCTGGGCGTGATGCTTTTCATTAGTCGAAGAGATATAGACCGCCGCGACCTCCGGATCCGCGAGTGCCTGGCTCAGATCCTGTGTCGCCTTGGCGATGCCGTGATCCGAGGCCCAACGCTGCGCTCGCTCTGCCGCGCCGCTGACAACCCAAGTGACCTCTCCTCCGGCCTGCGCCCGCACGGCGCCGATCATGTGCTGGGAGGCGATGGTGCTTGCTCCGACAAAGGTCCAGTTCATCTCTCCCCGCCTCCCTAGGTTTTGGAACGTTCCACTTTATGGGCCGATCTTTATTGGAACGATCCAAATCTCGCAAGAAAAAAGTTCAGATCGAAGAAGAGATCCGAATTCTCAAGGGATTTCAGGACCGGGCAAGCTTGTAGAGCTCGATGGGTAAACCGTCCGGGTCCTTGAAGAAGGTGAAGCGCGCCTCGGTCACGGAATCAACGCGCACGGGCTCGACCTCGACCCCATGGGATGTCAGGCGCGCGATGGCACCGTCGAGATCCGTCACCTGAAAGGCCAGATGCCGCAATCCGCACGCCTCTGGATGGGAGGGGCGCGCCGGTGGGGAGGGAAAGGAAAAGAGCTCCAACTGCCCGCCCCCCGGGATCTGCAGGTCCAGCTTCCAGGAGTCCCGTTCAACCCTGTGGGTCTCGGCGATGACCGACAACCCGAGCACCTCGGTATAGAACCGCTTGGAGTGGGCGTAGTCACTGACGATCAGAGCGACATGGTGAAAACGCTCAAGCATGGTCCGGTCTCCTCATCTGCTCTGGGCCGTTGGCACGAGCGTGGCTGGCGTATCGCAGGTGTCGCGGCAAGTCCCCCGATTGGCAAGACTCCATCTCGGCCAGAGCGGAACAACGCCCGGAAACACAGGCTGTCCCCGCTTTGGCGTCGCAGGCCCGGCAAGATCGGATGGTCGGAGCTTAGTCAGAGCAGGCGGGCAACCTCAGGGCGCAGCCGCAGGATATGACCCACATCCCCGTGGATCAGCGTCAGGACCAGCGCCCCCTCGAGCAGCGTACAGAACATCTCCGCCGAGGCCTCGGGCCGCGCCACGTTACGAGCCGCGAGCTCTCCGGCGATCCAGCTTTGCACCATCCTCTTGTGCCGCGCCGCCGCGCCGCGCACGGGATGGCCCGGCAGGTCGCTCAGCTCAAGCGTCAGGCGGGTGAAACCGGATCCGGTCCAGCCCGGCGTCCCCGCCCAATCGGCGAGCTTAACAAGCAAACCATCCAGAAACTGCGTCGCAGTCTCGGCCTCCGGATCGCACCAGGTTTGAACCGTCTCCAAGGTCAGATCTGCCTGCCGATCCATCACCGCGCCGATCAACGCGTCCTTGCTGGAGAAATGATTGTAGAGCGTCCGCTTGGTAACCCCGGCTTCGATCGCGATCTCATCCATGCTGACCCGGGAATAGCCACGCCGAAAGAACAACCGGAAAGCAGCGGTCAGGATGCGTTGAATGGTGGGGGCGGCGGAGCGGGGCATGGGGTTTCTATACCCAACAGTGAATGTATTCGCGAGGCCGCGCGCGGTAGCGATCGGGCACCCAGATCAGGAGAGCCCCATGCCCGCCCCCACCATCCAAGCCATCAAGACCCGCGCCGTTCTCGCCCCCCTCAAGCGCCCGATCACCACTGCGGTTGCCGCCATCGAGCGCGCGCCTCTGGTTCTGATCGATGTCGAGACCGTCGAGGGCGTGGTCGGTCACAGCTATCTCTTCACCTACACCCCTATGGCTATGGGGCCTCTGTGCCGGCTGATCGAAGAAATCGGCGCGACCCTGACGGGCAAGAGTGTCTCCCCGACGGACCGGTTCGAGGAGCTGTCGCAGATGTTCCGATTGCTGGGGCGGCAAGGGCTCGTCGCCATGGCGATGGCTGGTCTCGACATGGCGTTCTGGGATGCTGCGGGCAAGGCGCGGGGTATGAGTGTGGCCGAAATGCTCGGCGCCACCCCCACGCCCCTGCCCTGCTATGACAGTCACGGGATCTTCGAGAGCTCTCGGGACGTGGCCCTGCTCGAGCGCTCCTTGGCGGAGGGGTTCCGGGCCGTGAAGGTCAAGATCGGCGCAGGATCGGCAGCGGAGGACCTGCGCGCGCTGGAGGCGATCACCGAGATCGTGGGCCCGGATGTCGAGGTGATGGTCGACTACAACCAATCCCTGACAACGCCAGAAGCAATCCGCCGGATCCGCGCCCTGGAGGACCGTTTCGCACTCGCCTGGATCGAAGAACCGCTGCCCGCCGAGGACCACGCCGGCTACCGTAGCCTGCGCGAGAAGACCCGAACACCGCTGCAAGCTGGCGAGAACTGGTGGCTCCCAGACGATGCTGCCCGCGCCATCAACGCCCGGGTGAGCGACCATGCCATGCTCGACATCATGAAGATCGGTGGCGTAACAGGCTGGATGCGCGCTGCTGCCCTCGCCGATGCTGCCTCCATGCCCGTGTCGAGCCACATTTTCGTGGAAGCCAGCGCCCACGCGCTCACGGCAACTCCCAACCGCCACCTTCTGGAGTATCTCGACGTCGCAGGCGAAATCCTCGCGGAGCCCTCGGAGGTTGTGAACGGAACCCTCACGGCCCGCGGACCCGGGTTGGGGATCGCGTGGAATAAAACAGCGTTGGCACGTTGCGAGGCCTAGCACAGTGAATGGTCGGCATACCCTTTACCGACTGCGTCAAAACCAGAGCTCGCGCCCAGAATGTCACAAGCCAATAACAGAGAGGACTTAGTAAGCCTTCGCGGGAGGTTCCCGATGCTTTTTCGTTGCCCCAGAGCCAACCGCGCATACGGCCAATCTCAAAGGTCTGGAACAGTCGAACACCGTTCTCCTTAGAGGCAACGAGACGACAAACGGCACATTTTTTGAAAAATGGTGCGGTCGAGAAGACTCGAACTTCCACGGGTGTTACCCCACAGCGACCTCAACGCTGCGCGTCTACCAATTCCGCCACGACCGCACGTCCTGAGGAATGAAGCGCGGTTTAGCGGGACTGTTCGGCAATGCCAAGAGGGAAAACCACCCTCCTGCGCGGATTTTTCGCCCATGGCACCGCGCGCAGCGTCTTGCCCGCGCGGCGCGATTGCGGCACCACCCTTCTGAACCGGTGGAGAGGCCCATGGAATGGATCATTAGCGACGGCTTGGTGGACTATGAGACCGCCCTTGCCACCATGGAGGAGCGCGTGGCGGCCATCGCGGAGGGGCGCGCGCCGGAGATGATCTGGCTGCTGGAGCATCCACCGCTCTACACCGCGGGCACCAGCGCGAAGATCGAGGACCTGACCGACCCGGACCGCTTTCCGGTCTATGAGGCCAAGCGCGGCGGGCAATACACCTATCACGGGCCGGGACAGCGCGTGGTCTATGTGATGCTCGACCTCGGCAAACGCGGGCGCGATGTCCGCAAGTTCGTCTCGCAAATGGAAGCCTGGGTCATCGCGACCCTCGCGGAGTTCAACGTGACCGGAGAGCGGCGCGAGGGCCGTGTCGGCGTCTGGGTCCAGCGCAGGGACAAGCCACTGACCGCGCTCGGCCAGCCCCCGGAGGACAAGGTCGCGGCCATCGGCGTGCGCTTGCGCAAATGGGTGAGCTTCCACGGGCTGTCGATCAATGTGGAACCGGATCTGTCGCATTTCTCGGGCATCGTGCCCTGCGGGATCTCCGAGCACGGGGTGACAAGCCTCGTGGATCTCGGCCTTCCGGTCACCATGGAGGATGTGGATATCGCCCTGCGCACCACGTTCGAGCGGGAGTTCGGACCGATCGAGGCCAGCTAGGCCTCGCGTAGCGCCCCTTGACCCCGGCCTATTGCTTAACAACTCCCTGTGGCGCAGGCTCCGCTACGCCCGAAGGAGCATAAATCTTGTCGAGATCCGAAGACCTCATCGCCGAATATCGCAAGGTCCATGCGGGCAAAGTCTATGGCCAGACCTCGGAGCTGCTGACGGGGTATATCCTGCGACAGGTGGCGTTCCTGCCTGCGCCCCGTTCGATTTTCGACTATGGCTGCGGGCAGGCCCGGACAGTGGATTGGCTCGCCAAGATCTTTGACGCCGAGGCCTATCGCTATGACCCGGGGTTGCCGGCGCATGCGGAGCGTCCGGAGGTGTGCGCGGATCTCGTTATCTGCACCGATGTGATGGAGCATATCCCGCTCGAAGACGTGGACCGGGTGCTGGCGGAGATCCGCGGGATCTCTGCCCATGCGTTTTTCAATATCTCCTGCGTAAAGGCCGCCGAGATCCTGCCCAATGGCGAGAACGCCCATTGCACCGTGCGCCCGGCGCGCTGGTGGGCGACGCGGGTTGGGGCGCATTTTGATTTCGTGCGCAAAACCCGCTCTTTCACCCCGAACTCTGTCAGCCTCGTCACATGGCCGCGCCCGGACGGAGCGGTGAACTAGGGACTGGCACCGGGCCATCGCCTGCATGTGATCACAAAACGCGACCACAGCCGGCCGGCAGCAACTGACTCGCGCGTCGAGACCGCGCGCCCCCGCAGGCTTCAGACCAAAGTCGCGTGCGGCCCGCCCAAAATGCGACCTTTGCGCCCAGATCGCCAAAAACATATGCGTTTTTTGTTGTATGTCATGGTGTACGGCATTGCCGCACTCGGGAGCGGCGGATAGAACACGATCAGGAAACATCGGGACAGATCCGTCTGAACGACCTTTCGGCCGGCCTCCCCCGCGACGAACGACAAACAGGAGCGCAGCATGGCAGATGCAGCCGTCCATGGCCACGGTCACGAAGACACCCGCGGGTTCTTCACCCGGTGGTTCATGTCGACCAACCACAAGGATATCGGGATTCTCTATATCCTGGTAGCCGGTCTTGCCGGGTTCATCTCGGTCGCCTTCACCGTTTACATGCGCATGGAGCTGATGAGCCCCGGCGTGCAATTCATGTGTGCAGAGGGCGCGCGGCTGATCGCAGCGGGCGCAGGCGATGTCTGTACCCCAAACGGTCACCTCTGGAACGTGCTGATCACCGGCCACGGCATCCTGATGATGTTCTTCGTGGTCATTCCGGCGCTCTTCGGTGGTTTTGGCAACTATTTCATGCCCTTGCACATCGGCGCACCGGACATGGCCTTCCCGCGTCTGAACAACCTGTCCTTCTGGCTCTATGTGGCGGGCACCTCGCTCGCCGTGGCCTCGGTGCTGGCACCGGGCGGCAATGGCCAGACCGGGTCCGGTGTGGGCTGGGTGCTCTATCCGCCGCTGTCGACCAATGAAGACGGGTTCTCCATGGACCTCGCGATCTTTGCGGTCCACGTCTCGGGCGCCTCATCGATCCTCGGGGCGATCAACATCATCACGACCTTCCTGAACATGCGTGCCCCGGGCATGACCCTGTTCAAGGTGCCGCTCTTTGCCTGGTCGATCTTCGTCACCGCCTGGCTGATCCTTCTGGCTCTGCCGGTTCTGGCGGGTGCGATCACCATGTTGCTGACCGACCGGAACTTCGGGACGACCTTCTTCGATCCGTCCGGTGGCGGTGACCCGATCCTCTATCAGCACATTCTGTGGTTCTTCGGGCACCCGGAAGTGTATATCGTGATCCTGCCGGCCTTCGGCATCATCTCCCACGTGATCGGGACCTTCTCGCGCAAGCCGATCTTTGGCTACATGCCGATGGTCTGGGCCATGATCGCCATTGGCGGCCTCGGCTTCGTCGTCTGGGCGCACCACATGTACACGGTGGGCATGTCCCTGACCCAGCAGAGCTACTTCATGCTCGCGACCATGGTCATCGCCGTGCCGACAGGGGTGAAGATCTTCAGCTGGATCGCCACCATGTGGAAGGGCTCGATCACCTTCGAGACGCCGATGCTCTTTGCCATCGGGTTCCTCTTCCTCTTCACCGTGGGCGGTGTGACGGGCATCGTTCTGTCCCAGGCGGGCGTCGACCGCGCCTATCACGACACCTACTATGTGGTGGCACACTTCCACTACGTGATGTCGCTGGGGGCTGTATTCGGGATCTTCGCCGGGATCTACTTCTGGATCGGCAAGATGTCCGGCCGCCAGTACCCGGAATGGGCCGGCAAGCTGCACTTCTGGACCTTCTTCGTGGGTGCCAACCTGACCTTCTTCCCGCAGCACTTCCTGGGCCGTCAGGGCATGCCGCGCCGCTATATCGACTACCCGGATGCCTTCGCGCTCTGGAACTACGTGTCGAGCTGGGGCGCCTTCCTGTCCTTCGCCTCCTTCCTCTTCTTCATCGGCGTCGTGTTCTACACGATCACCAAGGGCAAGCGCGTCGAGGAAGAGAACTACTGGAACGAGCACGCGGACACGCTGGAATGGACGCTGCCCAACCCGCCGCCCGAGCACACGTTCGAGCAGCTCCCGACCCGGGACATGTGGGACAAGCAAGCGTCGCACTAAGCCGCAATGCCGCTTGAGTGGATTACACGAACAGAGCAGGCTCCGGAGCAATCCGGGGCCTGTTTTCCCGTGGCAGAGCTGCATCTCTGGCCGCACCGCTCCCTGACCGCCAAGGGCTTTGTCTGGTTCATCGGGATCACGGCCACAGCGCTCTCCCTGCCGCTCTTCGCGGTGCTGGGGACGGCGGTGCTCTGGGGGCTATTACCTTTCATGCTGCTGGTGCTGGGCGGTGTGTGGTACGGCATCCGCCGCAACCAGCGGGATCTGAGCCTGCATGAGGTGCTGGTGCTCGCCGAGGACCGGATCGTCCTGACGCGCCACAATCCCCGCCGCGACAACCAGCATTGGGAGGCGAACCCCTATTGGGTCGAGCTGCGCCTCCACCCGAAACAGGGACCTGTCGAGAACTACCTGACCCTGCGTGGCAGCGACCGGGAGGTCGAGCTCGGCGCGTTTCTGTCGCCCGAAGAACGGCTGGATCTGCACGCGGATCTGCAGGATCGCCTCAACCAACTGCGCCGCCCGGACTGAGCCCGATCAGGCGGTTGTCAGCCGAAGCGAGCGCGGCAGGGCTTCCTCATCTCTGACCCAATCCCTATTGTTGATCTATGCAAGCCCCCCTGATCCCCCCCCTGCCCGACTCCGGGTTTCTCGCTGACATCTCGCCAGAGCTGCGCCAACTCCTCGAATCCATCGCCCAGGATCGCTCTCTGGAGGATGACGAAACCCTGTTCGAACAGGGCGACCCTGGGGACGCGCTCTTTGCTGTGGTCGAAGGGATCGTGGAAATCTCCGTGCTCTCGCCGGATGGGCGCAAGCTGGTGCTCGACATCATGCGGCCCGGCGCGCTTCTGGGCGAGATCGCGCTGTTCGACCCAGGCGTGCGTACGGCCACCGCGATTGCCGTGGGGCGGACCCGGCTGCGGCGGCTCAAGAACGCGGATCTGATGAACGCGATTCGCAAATCACCAGAGCTCGCCGTGGACCTAATCCATCTGGCCGGACGGCGGATGCGCAGCATGAGCGCGCAGATCGAGGATCAGGCCTTTCTGCCCCTCTCCACCCGGCTGGCGCGCAAACTGCTCTACCTCACCGAGGCCAATCCCGATGGCGAACTCTTCCTGTCGCAGGCCCAGCTCGCCGAATTCGTTGGGGCGACGCGCGAAGCCGTCTCTAAAACCTTGGGTGAATGGAAGCGCGCCCGCGTGATCGAGGCCAATCGCGGCGCTCTGCGGATCCTGGAGCGGGGCGCCATGCGCGCCTTGGCCGAGCCCAACCAGATCTGATCCGGGTCGGTCGATTTTTTTCTGTTTTTTCGGCGAATGTGAGGGAGTTCACATACCCAACGCCCCCGAATCCCTAATGTCGGTCATGTGCTGAGCGGCAGATTTGATGGAAATAGACCTTCGGTTTTCCTGAAACGCCCGCCGGTACGAGAAAAGGTCCGTAATTTCGGGCCGACCAGTGCAGTGCGGAGTGATGGCCAAGCTGCACCTCCGGTCCTTCGGGGTCGGAGCGACGTAGAGAGCGGCCGGTTTTCGGTTTTGGTTTAGGGCCACGTGTACTGCGCAAGCAGGGGGGTCCGCCCGGTCGGTCTCAGTGTGAACGGTGCTTGAGTACTCCAGCGTGGCATTTGGACTTCGGTCCAGTGCCACGTCTGGAGACCCTTGGAGAGAGTTTTTTAGTGACCTGCTGCGAGATCACGCGTCCACCCTTGCGCGTGATCTCGATGCAGCCCGACTATGTGACTGCGTGCGTATCGCAACCCTGTGCAAGTGATGAGTGACAGTGCGGCGGGTGCCCGGGCCAAAAGCCCAGGCGCCCGTTAGCTTTTGCAGTCCCTGCAGCGGGCGCAGGTCGGATCCGCATCCAACCGGTCCGTACCGGTGAACGCCCCGCAATCGATGCAATAGCCGAACTCGCCCGTCTCCAACCGATGGAGCGCGGCCACGATGCGCGCACGCCGCCCCCGCCGCCGCACTTCCAGCGCAGCCGCCATGGCCTGACCCTGCAAGGCGTCCATCCGCGACAGACGCCCCACGCTTTGCTGATCCAGAGTGACCGGTTTGCGATCCGACGAGCTATGCTCGGAGGCTTGATCAAGCTCGCGCAGTTCCGCCTCCAGAAGCGGGCGATACTTCGCGTCCAAGGCAGGCAGGTCGGGCTCGTCGGTCGTGGTCATCGTCAGGCGCTCAAGCGTTCCTTCACCATGGGACCGACGCGGCCAAAATCCATCTGGCCGGTATAACGCGATTTCAGCGCCCCGATGACGCGCCCCATATCCCGGATCGACTCGGCCTTGAGCTCGGTGATCGTGGTCTGGATCGCGGTATCGATCTCGGCATCGTCCAGCGGCGTCGGCAGGAAGGCCTCGATCACCTCGATCTCGCCCAGTTCCTGCTCGGCCAGCTCGAGACGTCCGGCCTCTTCATAGGTCCGTGCGGTCTCTTGACGCTGTTTCACCATTTTACCAAGGATCGCAAGGATATCCGCTTCGGCCACGCCGCCGGATTTGCCTTGACCTCGCAGGGCAATGTCCTTGTCCTTGATCGCTGCGCTGATGAGGCGCAAGGTCGACAGCCGTGCCGCTTCCTTGTTTTTCATCGCCGTTTTCAGCTCGGCAGAAATCTTGTCTCGCAGATCCATATCACCTGTTCCCGTGTGACGGTTCGAGCCGATAATCTAGGGGCCGCCTCCGCCCATGACAACCACCTTGGGTTGCACGGTGTCGTGGGGTCGCGGCAGGCCCTATGGTTGCTTGACCCGGCCCCGCGCCGCCCTTAGGGTCCGCCAAATTTTGCCGCCTTCAAGGAGTCACCCATGTCCGCCCCCTCCGACACGCCGACCGCCTGCCTTGTTCTCGCAGATGGGACTGTCTTTTACGGGCGCGGGTTCGGGGCGACCGGCACGACCTCGGCGGAGCTGTGCTTCAACACGGCCATGACCGGCTATCAGGAAATCATGACCGATCCCTCCTATGCAGGGCAGGTCGTGACCTTCACCTTCCCCCATATCGGCAATACCGGCGTGACCGCCGAGGATGACGAGACCGCCGATCCGGTGGCCGCAGGGATGGTGGTGAAATGGGATCCGACGGAGCCGTCGAACTGGCGCGCTCAGGGCGAGCTGACCGACTGGCTCGCGCGCACTGGACGGATCGGGATTGGGGGCATCGACACACGGCGCCTGACCCGCCAGATCCGCCAGCAAGGCGCACCCCATGTGGCGCTGGCCCATGACCCCGAGGGCAAGTTTGACCTCGAGGCGTTGGTGGCACAGGCCCGGGGCTTTGCCGGGCTCGAAGGGGTGGATCTGGCCAAGGAAGTGACCTGCGCGCAATCCTATCTCTGGGATGAGAAACGCTGGGCCTGGCCCGAAGGCTATTCCCGGCGCGAGACACCCGGCCACAAGGTCGTGGCGATTGATTATGGCGCCAAGCGCAACATCCTGCGCTGCCTCGCTTCGGCGGGCTGTGACGTGATGGTGATGCCAGCCAGCACCACCGCGGAGGAGGTTCTGGCCCAAAACCCCGCGGGCGTGTTCCTGTCCAACGGTCCGGGCGACCCGGCCGCCACAGGGGCCTACGCGGTGCCGATGATCCAGGGCGTGCTGGAACAAAGCGACGTGCCGGTCTTCGGCATCTGCCTCGGCCACCAGATGCTGGCGCTTGCCCTCGGGGCCCAGACAGTCAAGATGAACCACGGCCATCATGGGGCGAACCACCCGGTGAAGGATCTCGAAACCGGCAAGGTAGAGATCACCTCCATGAACCACGGCTTCACCGTGGACAGCCAGAGCCTGCCCCAAGGCGTGGTCGAGACCCATCGCTCGCTCTTTGACGGCTCCAATTGCGGGATCCGCATGACCGACCGCCCGGTCTTTTCGGTGCAGTACCACCCAGAAGCGAGCCCCGGCCCGCAGGACAGCTACTACCTGTTCGAGCGTTTCGTGGCCGCGATCGAGGCAAATCAGGCGGTCGCCGCGGACTGAGCCTGCCCGGCTGGCCAGATGGGCCAGCCCTTGCGCCCTGTTTTTTACGGTTTTTTAACCCTGAACTCTCACTTTAGCCGGGCCGTTGTTCGGCTGAGTGAGTGTTATGTCCGTCGTGCCTCTCCAACCCGCTTTCGAGCCGGGGCCGATTTCCAATTCGCCTGCGCGCCCCCGGCGCGCGGCCAAACCGCGTGCGCATCGGGATCTTCTGCTCGACCTGCTGGTGAGCCACGGACATATCTCGTCCGGGGAGCGGGTGCAGGCCAGCCATATGGCGCGGCTTCACGGGGCAACACCCCTTGAGGTGCTCGTGGCCGAAGGCTGGCTCAGCCAGGACGCGCTGATCTGGGGCCGGTGCACCCTCATGAAAGCCTCGCGGATCGTGCCGGAGCGCACCCCCGCGGACCCGGCCCTGATCGACGATTACGGTCTGCAATGGTGCATCACCCATGGCGTCCTGCCGTGGCGGCGGCTCTCGGGGGCCACGGTCTTTATCTGCGCCGCGCCCGAAGAGTTTGAGACCCTCAAGGACAGCCTCCCGGCCTCAGCCGGTCGCCCGATCCTCGCCGTCGCGCCGATGGAGGAGGTGATCGAGGCCATCCGCAGCGCCCATGCTCCCCGTCTGATCGCGGCGGCGGAAAGCGCCGTTCCCCGAAAATGGAGCTGCCGTGGCCTGAAACCACCGCAAGCGGCGCTCTGGCTGCTGACCATGGCCCTGGGGGCGGCGCTCCTGATGCTGGTGCCGGGGCTTCTGGCCACGACGCTTGTCTGGGTCACTCTGGGCACATTGGCCGTCACCATGGCCTTCAAGCTGATCCTGACCCTCGCCTGTCTCTTGGCGCGCCCGCCACCACCGGCGGATGGCGCCCCAAAGGGGACGGGCAAACCCCTGCCCCGGATGACCATGCTGGTGCCGCTTTTGCGGGAATCCGAGGTGGCGGCGAAGCTGCTGAACAATCTGGACCGGCTGCGCTACCCGAGGGCCTTGCTCGAAGTGATCTTCGTGGTGGAAGCCGATGATGACGTGACCAAGAACGCTCTGTCGCAGCTCCATCTGCCGCAGAGCTTCCGCATGCTCGAAGTCCCCGCAGGCACCGTGCAAACCAAGCCGCGCGCGCTCAACTTCGCCCTGCCCTTCTGCAAGGGGGAGGTCATCGGGATCTATGACGCCGAGGATCGGCCGGATCCGGACCAGCTCCTGAAGGTCGCCGAGGGCTTCCGCCATGCGGATCCCGACGTGGCCTGCCTGCAAGGGCGGCTCGACTTCTTCAACACGCGCTACAACCTCATGGCCCGCTGTTTCACGGCGGAATATGCCGGATGGTTCGGGTTGATGCTGCAGGGGCTGGACCGGTTAGGGCTACCGATCCCCTTGGGCGGGACGACCCTCTTCCTGCGCCGGGATGCGCTGGAGCGCACGGGCCCCTGGGACGCCCATAACGTGACCGAGGACGCGGATCTCGGCATGCGGTTCTACCGCTTCGGCTACCGCGTGCAGCTGATCGATACGGTCACTCAGGAGGAGGCCAATGTCCGGGTCTGGCCCTGGATCAAGCAGCGCTCCCGCTGGATCAAGGGATACATGGCGACCTATGTGGTCCATATGCGCACGCCCGTGCAGCTCTGGCGCGATCTGGGCCCGGCGGGTTTTGCCTCCATGCAGTGCCTGTTTCTCGGCTCCATCCTCGGGGCGCTGACCTTGCCCATTCTGTTTACGATCTGGGCCGTGTCCCTCGGTGTGCCGCTGCCGGTCCTGCACAGCATGGCGATCCCAGCGCCTTGGGTTCTGGGGCCGACGATGCTCGGGATCGAAGCGATCAACCTGCTGATCTGGGCCATTGGCGTGCGCGCGCCCCGGCACCGCAAGCTGATGCCCATGGTGCCTCTCCTGCATATCTATTTCCTGATGTCGACCGTTGCCGCGCTCAAGGCGTTGATCGAGCTGCTCCATGATCCGTTCTACTGGGACAAGACCGATCACGGCGTCGCCGTGGGCGTCGAGACCGTGGATCTCGACTAGAGGCTTTCCGCGTCGCTCTTGAGGCGGGTCTCGAAGGCGATCGAGATATGAGCCTTGAGCGCCGCATAGGCCGCATCCTCATCCCGATCCGCAATCGCGCCGATGATCGCGCGATGCTCTTCGAGCGCCTCCTCTCCGCGCCCCTTGGCGGCCAGCGACGTGGTCGCCATCAGCGCCATGGAGCGGTAGACGAGGTCGAGCTGCTGCACGAGAAAGCGGTTATGAGAGGCCAGATGGATCTGCTTGTGGAACCGCCGGTTCGCGCGTGCCATGGCCGCCGCATCTCCGAGCAGCGCCGCATCTGCATCCACCATCTCGGCCAGCACCTTGATTTCTTCATGGGCCGCATGCCGGGCCGCCAGTCGCGCCGCCAGCCCTTCCAGCTCGCAGCGCACCACATAGAGCTCGGCCATCTGGCTGTGATCCAGTGAGGCCACAATCAGGCTCCGGCCATCCCGCGCCAGAAGCGACTGCGTCTCAAGCCGCTGCAACGCCTCCCGGATCGGCGTGCGGGACACCCCGAAGCGATCCGCCAGGTCGCTTTCCACCAGACGATCCCCCGGCCGGTACACCCCGACATCAATCGCCTCGAGGATCATGTCATAGGCGTCTTTCTGGGCCGGCTTGGGCTCTATCATCGCGGTCTCCTCCGTGCGTAACCGTAGCCGCGCGAGGCCCGGGGGATCAAGACCACCATTGCCGCGCCAGCCCGGAAAGCCTAGATATCCCGCATGGTTGCAGATCGCTTTTCCCATGTGGACACATGGGTGTTTGACCTCGATAACACGCTCTACCCGCCACATATGCGCCTCTTTGATCAGATCGAGACGCGGATGACGGCCTATGTCATGCGCGTGCTGGATGTGGCCGAGGCCGAGGCGGACCGCCTGCGCGCGGAGTACTGGGCGCGGTTTGGCACCACGCTGGCCGGGTTGATGGATGTCCATGACGTGGATCCGGCCCCTTATCTGGTCGATGTCCACGATATCGATTTCTCGGTGCTGGAGCCTGATCCCCATCTCGCCGCACAGGTGCGCGGGCTCGCGGGGCGCAAGATCGTCTACACGAACGGCTCCGCGCCCTATGCCGAGCAGGTGCTGCATCACAGGGGCCTCAGCGGAATTTTCGACGCGGTCTATGGCGTGGAACATGCGGGCTTTCGCCCCAAGCCCGAGCGCTCCGCCTTTGAAACCATCTTCGCCAAGGATGGTGTGCAGCCGCAGCGTGGGGCGATGTTCGAAGACGATGTCCGCAATCTCGAGGTGCCCCATGCCATGGGGATGCAGACGGTGCATGTGGCCCCTGATCCGGTCTCCGCGGAGCATATCCACCACCATACGAGCGATCTGGGTGGCTTCCTGCGACATTTGAGCGAATAGGCCGCCCGGCGCTGGCATCTCGGCATAAAACTCATATCTATACATCATGTTTTGCTGCGCTGCGGCAAGACGCCGTCTCGCATGTGCAGCAATGGTTTGCGATAGACGGTGCACCCTGACACTTCGGAGACCTGACATGACGACGATTTCGACCGACGCGCCGCTTTCGACCGCCACGCCCCTGACGCAAAAGGCAAAGAAAGCCTCGCGCTTTGACTTCTCGGTCTCCAACGAAGAGTTTCAGGCAATCGGCCTCGCGCTGACCATCATCGCGCTCTGGGGCGGTGCCACGGCGATCTTCGGCTATGCGGGTCTGATCATCGGCGCGCTGACCATGGTTGCGGTCATGTACGCGGTGCTGGTCACGATCAGCCGCGGCTGATCCCGCACAGCGGGGCGAATTGCCGCTTGGCCCTCGGGAGAGACACGCCTAGGTGTATCTCAACCACGGAGGTCCGGACATGCAGCCCACACGCACTGACATTCTGATTTCCGGTGGCGGCGTGGCAGGTTTGTCCGCCGCCGCTGCCTTTGGCACGGCCGGGTTTGACGTGGTCGTGGTGGACCCCGCCCCGCCCGTGACCCAGGGCGACGCGGCCGATGCGGATCTGCGCACGACGGCGTTTTTGCAACCCTCCCGCGATGTGCTGGCCCGGGCCGGCCTGTGGGAGCGTCTTGCGCCCTTCGCAGCCCCACTTCAGGTCATGCAGATCATCGATGCCGGAGGCACGGAGCCCGTGGCCCGAGTGCAGAAGGCCTTTGATGCCGAGGATATCTCGGACGAGCCCTTTGGCTGGAACCTGCAGAACTGGCTCTTGCGGCGAGAGATGCTGGCACGGGTCACCGAGCTGCCGAATGTCGCGTTCCGCGCGGGCGTCGGGACGGCGGATGTCCTGACCCGGGCGACCGAGGCGCGGGTGCGCCTGACCGATGGCAGCTCCGTTTCGGCGCAACTGCTCATCGCCGCCGATGGGCGAAATTCGCCCGTGCGCGAGGCGCTTGGGATCGACGTAAAGACCACGCGTTACGGGCAGAAGGCCCTGGCCTTTGCGGTCACGCATCCCCTGCCCCATGACAGCGTGTCGACCGAGATCCACCGCTCGGGCGGCCCGTTTACCCTCGTGCCACTCCCGGATCTCGATGGGCAGCCGCGCTCGGCCATCGTCTGGATGGAGCGCGGGCCCGAGGTCCAGCGCCTCGCCGCCCTGCCCGTGCCGGAGTTTGAGGGGGAGATGAACGCCCGCTCTACCGGTTTGCTGGGACCGCTCACACTGGTTTCACGCCGGTCCGTCTGGCCCATCATCAGCCAGATCGCCGAACGCTTCGCCGGAGAGCGCACAGCGCTCATGGCCGAGGCCGCCCATGTGGTGCCCCCCATCGGCGCACAGGGTTTGAACATGTCGCTGGCGGACCTGCGGCTCTTGCTGGATCTGGCGGAGGCCAATCGTGAGACACTCGGCAGCCCCGAAATGCTGGCCGAGTACCACCGCAAACGCTATCCGGATGTGCGCACGCGGATCGCCGGGATCGACATTCTGAACCGGGCCTCCATGGCCGCGGCGCAACCCTTGCGGGACGCGCGGGCGCAAGGGCTCAAGGCGCTCTATGGCCTCACCCCTCTGCGCAAATCCCTGATGCAGGCTGGGCTGGGAACCAAAGGTCGGTAACTGACCGGCAGAACACCGCACCATCCGCACTGCGACCTGCAATAGTTGTTAACATACAGTCTACGGAATTAACCAAGATTGTGCTATCCTCTGCCTATAATTTAAAGGGGATATCAACATGAAGACACTCATCGCGGCCCTTGCATTCACAGCGCTCGGCGCCATCGCCCCGGTCCATGCGACCGTGATCAAGCTCACCTATAGCGGCAACGAATACACCGGTTTTCCGCTCTTCCCAGGCGCCGAGGTTTTTCCCATCGCGCCCCTCTCTGGGCATATCGTCCTGGATACGAGCATCACCGGAGGGTTTCCCGGCGGGACCGTTGACTTCGCGACGACCTCAACCACGACGCCGGCAGATCTGGCAGCGCTTGGCATCCTCGAGTGGACCTTCACCATCCCGATCATTCCGACCGTCTCCACCGATGCATCTTTCACCTTCGACGATGCGGGCGACGTCTCTGACTGGTCTTTCTCCACCCTCGACGGTCCGCCCGACTATTTCAACACACCGAGCACCGATAGCATTGTGGTTGGAGACGCAGAGTACATCGCCGATCCCGGGTCATGGTCGGTGGCGATCATCCCCTTGCCCGCCTCTTCGGCCTTGTTGCTCACCACCGCTCTGTCAGCCTTTGGCGTCACGCGGATGCGCCGCAAGCGCAAAAAGGCCCCATTGGGCTGATCCTGGGGGAACAGCCGCGCAGCGCCTCACATGAGGCGCGCGCAGTTCTATCACCGTCAGAAACACCCCGACGCGGGAACCGTGGCTTACGCGTCGGCCAAAGGCGCCGTCGCTTTGTCGAGCACCTCGCGGAACCGCGCCACGGCACCGTCCACATCATAGAGCTTGTCGAGGCCGAAGAGGCCGATGCGGAAGGTCCGGAATTCCGGCGGCTCATCGCATTGCAAAGGCACGCCAGCGGCAATCTGAGCCCCTTGCGCCGCGAATTTCGAGCCGTTCTGCAACGCGGGGTCATCCGTATAGACCACCACGACCCCGGGCGCGCCATAGCCTTCGGCAGCCACCGACGGGAAGCCGCGCTCCGCCAGCAGGCTGCGGACTTGCGTGCCCAGCGCCCATTGCGCCTCTTTCAGGCGCGAGAACCCATATTCCCGGGTTTCCAGCATCGTGTCGCGGAAGGCGCGCAGGGCATCGGTCGGCATGGTCGCGTGATAGGCATGACCGCCTCCGAGATAGGCATCCATGATCGACACCCATTTCTTGAGATCGATCGCAAAGCTGTTGGACTGGGTCTCGCCCAGCCGCGCCACGGCACGCTCGGACATCATCACAAGGCCCGCGCATGGGGATGCGGACCAGCCCTTTTGCGGGGCAGAGATCAGCACATCGACGCCGGTGGCCTTCATGTCCACCCAGGCACAGCCCGAGGCGATGCAATCAAGAACCATGAGCGCGCCCACCTCATGGGCCGCCGCTGCAAGCTGAGTGATGTAAGTATCCGGCAGAATGACCCCGGCGGAGGTTTCTACATGGGGCGCGAAGACCACATCGGGCTGGGTCTCGCGGATCCGGGCGACCACATCCTCAATCGGTGCAGGGGCGAAGGGCGCGGTGGCACCATTGCCCGCCTGCCGGGCCTTGATCACGGTGGTCTCGGAGGTGAAGCCCCCCGCCTCGAAAATCTGGCTCCAGCGATAGGAGAACCAGCCGTTCCGGACCACCAGCGCATGGGCGTCGGTGGCAAACTGGCGCGCGACCGCCTCCATCCCATAGGTCCCGCCCCCAGGCACAACGGCCACGTGATCGGCGTTATACACCTCGCAAAGCATCCCATGGATGTCGCGCATCACACCCTGAAACGCGACGCTCATCGAGTTCAGCGAGCGATCGGTGAACACCACCGAGTATTCCAGCAGGCCATCCGGATCGACGGTTTCAAGCAAAGCGGTCATCTCATCCTCCACGTTATCGGATCTGGCTAGCGCTCCCGGGGCCGGCCTGTCACGCGGAACTTAGAGCAAAGGCGCGGATTTCCTGTGGGATTTTCCGTCGCAGGCCGCGCCCGTGCCGCCCATCGGAAACTCCGGCGCGCCTCGGGCGTTGATCGCGCTGATTTTGCGATAACGCCAAGCTGCGCTAAACTGGGCCTCCAAGTCATTTTCAACTTGCCATTTCAAACGAGGAGATTGCCATGAAGCTCGCAATTATTGTGGGGCATACAGAGGCGGATGAAGGCGCGCTGTCGGTTCCGATGAATGTTCAGGAATACACGTGGAACAAGGATCTGGCCGACCGCATTCTGACCGTCGATAGCGAGGTGGAGCGCAAGGTGTTCCTGCGTGACCATGTGGGGATTTCGGGCGCCTATCGCGCCTCGGATGACTGGGGCGCGGATCTGTCGGTGGAGCTGCATTTCAACTCCGCAGACAGCAAATCGGCGACAGGATCGGCGGTGCTCTACTTCCCGGGCTCGAAGAAGGGCAAGCGCTTCGCGGGCCATATCTTCGAAGGCATGTCCGGCGCGCTGGGTTTGCGCGACTGGCCGAAGGGCACGGGCGGCGTGGTCACCCCGTTTCAAGCCTCGGGAAAGGCGCAGCGCGGCCTGACCTCCCTGCGGGCGGGACGCGCCCCGGCGACCCTGCTGGAGCCGTTCTTTGGCTCAAATCCGGACGATTGCGCGACCGCGCAGGCGAATAAAAGCGCCTATGCCACCTCTGTGGTTCGCGCGGCGGAGCAGTTCTTCGACGCCTAGCCCGCGGGGTCCCAATGCTGGGTGATCACGCATTCGAAATCTTCAGCGCTGATCACTTCCGTATGGTGGCCTTTTCCGTGGGTGTCGGCCATGCGCCAGACATCGCCCGGGCCGATCTCGCGCGTGTCGCCATCGCTGGCGGTCACGCGCACCCGGCCCCGCAGGCAGATGAGCGACTGGGCCACAGGTGTCGGGTGGATCGGCTCGTTCCACCCGGCCCGCAAGCGCAGGAAGAGCATGCCCGTGGCCGGGGCGATCTCGGAGATCTCAATCGCCTTGGCGGGCGGGGCAAAGGTTTTCTCCGCCAGCGCCACCGGCACGTCGCGCCAGTGGCTCTCGCCCGTGTCATCCGCGTAAAGGTCGTAGTAGTGCATCGCGCGCCCCGAGGCTCAGCCGAGCGGCCCAGCCCGGCGTTCTTCGGACAAGAGCACATTTGCCTCGACCTCACCAGCGCCGGGCAGGGTCATGATCCGGCGCCGCAGGACCCGCTCGAAATCCGAGATGTCCCGGGCCACCACGCGCAGGCGGTAGTCATAGGCGCCGAGCACGTGCTGGACCACCTGTACCTCGGGGATGGCGGTCACGGCCCTTTCGAAATCCTCGACACTGACCCGCCCCTTGGTCGCGAGCTTGACGCCAAGAAAGACCGTCACCCCAAAACCCAGCGGCTCCGCATTGAGGCGCACGCGGCGTCCGCGCAGGATGCCCGCCTCCTCCAGCCGCTTGATCCGCCGCCAGGTTGCAGGCTGGCTGAGCCCAAGCTTGCGGCCCAACGCCCCGGCGGTCTGGCGCGCGTCGCGGCTCAACTCGCGCAGGATCTGCCGGTCGGTCTGGTCGAGATCGGTCATACGGGCAGCGCCTCATCGGTTTTCACATCCGAGATCAGCATGAGCTGCTGGATATCGAGGATATGAGGCAGGTTCAGAATCCGGCTGCGATAGATCTCCTGGTAATGGGCCATGTCCCGAGCCAGCACGTTGAGCCGCACATCGACACGGCCCAGAAAGGTCTGGATCTCGGTCACCTCGGGCACCTCACGGGCCGCGGCGAGAAAGGTGTCAAAGGCGTTGCGCTCGGTCTTGTCGAGTGTGATCCGCAGGGCGACCTCCACGGCGAAGCCAAGGGCGCGCCAGTCGATGATCGCTTCGACCCCGGCGATGACCCCCGCCGCTTCGAGCCGTTCCAACCGCCGCCAGCAGGTCGCCTTGGGCAGCCCCACCAGAGCAGCCAGCTCCGCCGCGCTCGCCCCGGGCTGGGACTGAAAAAACCGCAAAAGGCGGCGATCCACATCATCGATTTGCATGATCAGATCACTATCAGCCAAATCTGCGAATAGCAATTTCATCAATCCTGGCTTTTCAATGCTCCCCCTGCTCGCATCCCGGGGCAGAGCCCGTATGGTGCGCCTCGGAGAACGAATAACAACGAGGACGTGAGACATGCGCGTTTACTATGATCGCGATTGCGATGTGAACCTGATCAAGGACAAGAAGGTCGCCATTCTGGGCTATGGCTCCCAGGGCCACGCCCATGCGCTGAACCTGCGCGACAGCGGCGCCAAGAACCTCGTCGTCGCCCTGCGCGAAGGTTCGGCCTCGGCCAAGAAAGCCGAAGGCGAAGGGCTGCAGGTGATGGGCATTGCCGAAGCCGCCGCCTGGTGTGACGTGATCATGTTCACCATGCCCGATGAGCTGCAGGCCGAGACCTACAAGAAATACGTCCATGACAACATTCGCGAAGGCGCGGCGATTGCCTTCGCCCACGGTCTGAACGTGCATTTCGGCCTGATCGAGCCGAAGCCCGGCGTGGACGTGATTATGATGGCGCCGAAAGGCCCGGGTCACACCGTACGCGGCGAATACACCAAAGGCGGCGGCGTGCCCTGCCTCGTGGCCGTGGACACCGACGCCACCGGCCGCGCCCTGGAAATCGGTCTGTCCTACTGCTCCGCCATTGGGGGCGGCCGCTCGGGCATCATCGAGACCAACTTCCGCGAAGAGTGCGAAACCGACCTCTTCGGGGAGCAGGCCGTGCTTTGCGGTGGTCTGGTTGAGCTGATCCGCATGGGCTTCGAGACCCTGGTCGAAGCGGGCTACGCGCCCGAGATGGCCTATTTCGAATGCCTGCACGAGGTGAAGCTGATCGTGGACCTGATCTACGAAGGCGGCATCGCGAACATGAACTACTCGATCTCGAACACCGCCGAGTATGGCGAGTATGTCTCGGGCCCGCGGGTTCTGCCCTATGACGAGACCAAGGCGCGGATGAAAGCGGTTCTGACCGACATCCAGACCGGCAAATTCGTGCGTGACTTCATGCAGGAAAACACCGTGGGTCAGCCCTTCTTCAAAGGCACACGTCGTCTGAACGACGAGCACCAGATCGAGGAAGTCGGCAAGCAGCTGCGCGGCATGATGCCCTGGATCTCTGCCGGCAAACTGGTCGACCAAGAGAAGAACTGATTCGACGCAGCTTCGGCTTTGTCACTGCGAAAGCCCCGGTTCCGCCGGGGCTTTCTCTTTTGTTCTTAAACATGCTACAAATTAAGCATAACTGGAGATTCTCATGGTCCGCTTGCTTGTTTTTGTGCTTTCGGTTTCGTTTGCGACCGCATCCCACGCAGTGCCCCTGCGTCTGAATTATGACGTTTCACCCCTGGATAACGGCCTGTTCGAATATGATTTCGAGGTCCGGACCACCATTGACGATGGCGACTTTCTGCCCGGCATGAGCTTCAACTGGTTCGTCATTGGCGTGGGCGTGATGGGCGTTGCCTCGGCCTTCGCGGAAGGCGCTGACTTCTTTCAAGATACGCCCGATGGAACACGCGCCGGAACGGCGTCTGGCTTCGTGAACGGGCCCGAGCTGTGCTTCAACGGCAGCTGCATCACCCCGGGCTGGACCCCGACCACCGTCGGCGAGAGCTTCTCCTTCCGCGGGATTTCAGAATCCTTCGTGGAGCATTCGGAGTTCGACTGGACCTTCCTGCACATGACCTCCCCGGTGGATGATCAGAACACGCAGCAGCTGCAGATTATCGACCCGGACAACAACACCGATCCGGCGCCGGTCCCGCTGCCGGCACCGATCCTGCTCCTGGGGGCGGGGATCGCTGGCTTGGCCGGAGCCGCCCGCTTGCGGAAACGCGCCGCCTGATCGAGCCCCCATAGGGACGAAAAAAAACCCGCCGATCTCGGCGGGTTTTCTGTATCCAGGGGCGCGTTACTTGTCGCCGCCTTCCTCTTTCGTCTCAACCGGCACCGGTTCGGGCTCGGCCTCCGCCGCAGAGTTCCGCATGGCCACCGTGCCTTCCTTGAGGAACATCAGGACGCTCAGCGCCAGCAAGGCCAATAGCAGCACAATTCCGATAAAGTACATTCGGTATCTCCCTGTTACCCAGTTGCGAAGACGGTCAGCGAGAGCGCCTCCCCCCGAGGTCCGCCGTCCAAAATGTCGCAGGTTTG
The DNA here is from genome assembly GCF_049801095.1 of Dinoroseobacter sp. S76. Classification (NCBI taxonomy): domain Bacteria; kingdom Pseudomonadati; phylum Pseudomonadota; class Alphaproteobacteria; order Rhodobacterales; family Roseobacteraceae; genus Dinoroseobacter; species Dinoroseobacter sp. S76. The sequence continues at coordinate 353,960 of NZ_JBNAGH010000003.1, forward strand.
GCAGAGAGGCGCAAATGGGATTCCCGAGGCGCACCGCGAGGCCGCCCAGATCCGCTGCGCTTGCCGATTTTTTGAGCAAGCGGGCGCGGTCAGACCGCGGCTTCGACCGCCGCAACCACGTCTCCGACGACCGTCTCCAGCAGGACCTCGTCCCGGCACTCGGCCATCACCCGCACCAAGGGCTCGGTCCCGGATTTGCGGATGAGCAGACGCCCCTGCCCCTGCAACGCCGCCTCGGCCTGGGAGATCGCGCTTTTCACGGGCGCTGCATCCAGCGGATCCTGCCCCGCGCCGTAGCGGACATTCTTCAAAAGCTGCGGCACTGGCGTGAAACTTTGCTTCAGCTCCGAGGCCGAGCGCCCCTGTTGCACCATCTCGGCGAGGAATTGCAGCCCCGCCATCAGGCCATCCCCGGTGGTGCCGTAATCGGTCATGACGATATGGCCCGATTGCTCCCCCCCGAGGTTCCAGCCGCCGCGCCGCATGGCCTCGACCACATAGCGGTCGCCCACGGGGGTCCGCATGAGGCGCAGGTTCAGCGCCTCCAGATATTGCTCCAGCCCGAGATTGGACATGACCGTGGCCACGAGCGTGTTGTCCCGCAGCATGCCTTGCGCCGCCCAGCGCGTCGCAAAGAGCGCCATGATCTGGTCGCCATCGGCCAGATCGCCATTCTCGTCGAGGATCATCACCCGATCCGCATCGCCATCCAGGCAGATCCCCACATCCGCCCCATGGGCCACCACGGCCTCCGCCGCCGAGCGTGGCGCGGTCGAGCCGCAATCGAGATTGATATTCCGGCCATTGGGGGACACGCCCACGGGGATCACCGTCGCCCCAAGCTCCCACAGGACCGCCGGGGCCGCCTTATAGGCCGCGCCATTGGCGCAATCGATCACCACCTTGAGCCCATCGAGCCGCAGATGGGCCGGAAAGGTCCGCTTGGCCCGTTCGATATAGCGCCCGAGCCCGTCATCGATCCGCTTGGCGCGTCCGATATTCTTGGCCTGGGCCGGGACGATCTCTCCGCCGAGGATCGCCTCGATCTCGGTTTCGGCCTCATCGCTGAGCTTATACCCGTCGGGGCCGAAGAACTTGATGCCGTTGTCATCCGCCGGGTTGTGGCTGGCCGAGATCATCACGCCCACATCCGCCCGCATGGACTGCGTCAGAAGGGCAACCGCAGGTGTCGGAGTCGGCCCGAGCAGGAGCACATTCATCCCCGTGGAGGTGAAGCCCGCCGTCAGCGCGGTCTCGAACATGTAGCCCGAGAGCCGCGTGTCCTTGCCGATCACCACCCGATGCGCGGCTGATTGATCCCGCCGGAAATAGCGTCCTGCCGCCGCACCGAGGCGCAGGGCGAACTCCGCCGTCATGGGGGCTGTATTGGCTGTGCCGCGCACGCCATCGGTGCCGAAATATTTTCGTGTCATGACCGCCCCTGCCGGTTCAACCTGTCTCTACCCGCGCCAGTGGCTGCCACAGCGCGAGCGCCTGATGGGTGTCCTTTACATCATGAACGCGCAGGACCTGAACCCCTTGCGCGACCCCGTGCAGTGCCACGGCGAGGGATCCGGCCACGCGCTCGCGCGCTTCGGGCGTGTCCGACAGCGTGCCGATGAACCGCTTGCGCGACGCCCCGAGCAGGATCCCGCAGCCCAACCCGTGAAAGAGGCTGAGCCCCCGGAGCAGCGCGAGGTTATGTTCCAAAGTCTTGCCGAACCCGATCCCCGGATCCACGAGCAGGTCTGCGCGCGCGATCCCCGCGGCCTCGGCCCGCTGCACATGCCCTTCCAACGCGTCATAGACGTCAAAGAGCACGTCCTCATATTGCGGATTGTCCTGCATGGTCTCGGGCGCGCCCTGGGCATGCATGAGGCAAGCCGGCACTCCGAGCCGCCGGGCCGTCGCCGCCATCTCGGGATCAAAGCTGAACGCGGCCACATCATTGATCAGATTGGCGCCTGCCCCGATCGCCGCCTCGGCCACCGCAGCCTTGCGCGTGTCGATGGAGATCGGGAGCTTCACGCCTCGCGCCCGGAGGTCCGCGATCACCGGTGCTGTGCGCGCGATCTCGTCGGCAATGGCCACTTCCTGGGCGCCGGGACGCGTGCTTTCTCCGCCGATATCAAGGACATCCGCCCCATCGGCGACCATCTGCTCGGCCTGAGCCCGCGCGGCTGCGGGTGCATCAAACAGACCGCCATCGGAGAAACTGTCCGGCGTGGTGTTGAGAATGCCCATGATCTGTGGCCGCGCCATGGAGAGCCCGGCGACATCCGGCCGCGCATCGCAGAGCCGCGCGCGAACATCCTCCGGCAGCTCCGCCGCCGGGATCTGGCGCGCCACGCCACCCCGCTGCAAGACCTCGACCCGGTCAAACCACACCCATCCCGCCGCAAGCCGGAGCGCGCGCGCGCTCGGGGTCAGGGTGGGGATCGGACGGTAGTAGAGCTGGCTCATGGGGTTTCGAGAGCGACCACGTCCAGAGCGTCCAGCCGCGCGGCGAGCCACTCGGCAATGCCCCGCGTATCGGTCGCCTCGGGCACGGGGCCGTCCGTCGCATCGAGCAACATCTTGCCCGGGGCCCAGACCGTCATATGGCCCTGGCGGAGCGCCCAATCGATCTCCGTCCGGCTGTCCACCACCACGCAGCGCGGATCGCGCCCGGCAAGGATCCAGGCATTTTGCTCAATGGCCAGCAGGTCGATCCGCCGCTGTGCCGCCGGATGATCGGCCTGCGGGCGGGGCCCCGGCGTCGGCCCGACACAGAGCACCACGGGCGCATCCCCCTGCTCTAATTTGTCGAGATGCTCCGCCAGCGCTTTGGCCCCGATCATCGCGTCAGAGAGCAGCACGATCCGCGGTTGCGGCACCGGATCCGTGACCCGATCTGCATCCTCCGGCGTGCGCACGATCTCCACCCCCAGGGCAAATGGGCCGCGATCCAGCTTCTCGATCCGCACAAAGGCTCTGGCCGCCTTGGGGTCGGAGAGGATCCGGTCCGCCACGCGCTCGGCCAGGGTTTCCAGCAGGTTCAGACGTTCTTCGGCGAGGGAAGCGTGGATGGCCTCGGTGATCGTGTCATAGGACAACACCCGGTCCACATCATCGCCCAAGGTCTCGGCGGCCATGCGCACTTCGACCACCACGTTGAAACGCACCCGCTGCCGCGTGCCCCGCTCCACCTGAAAGGCACCAATCTCGACATCGAGGGTGTAATCCCGCAGCGAGATGCGGTCGCGACCATCTTCCGCGAGATGCGCAGCGCGGATCTCGGGATGCGCAAAGGCGCGCCGTGTTTCGTCATTCATGGAAGGGGCGTCCTCAAGCGCTCGGGGTCTCCCCAAGGCTAGCACAGGCCGATCCGCTTGGGACAGACCGAACGCGCCGTTTCACCCGGTCAGCGCGACGCAGTCCGGTTCGGGTAATACTGGCGATAGAAGCGATGCACGCCGATCTCGGCAGTCTTGATATACTTCTTGGACCAGCTCGGGCGCACTGCCGTCGTGTGGTAGTGGGTCGCGCCATCGGTCAGGGAGCGATCGCCGGTCTCAAGGCTGAGCTTGGCCACCTTGCCCACGCTTTCCCAGGCGCGCGGCTCGCCGATCCGCTCCGGATGCCCGTCGCAGGTATAGGTGAACTGGCACTGATACTTGCGCCCGGTGCCCTGATTGATCACGCCGCAGACCGAATTCGGATAGCGCGCCGATTCAACCCGGTTCAGGATCACTTCAGCCACTGCGAACTGCCCCTTGATGCTCTCGCCCCGCGCCTCGAAATAGAGCGCTTCGGCCAGGCAGCGCCAGGCTTCACCACCCTCAGCCTTGGGCTGGGAGTTGATCCACTCGCGGCTGTATTTCCGCTCGGCGGGCATGGGGCTGACTTCAACCGGCGCCGCGAGCTCTTCGAGACGCGTGGGGGTCACAGCCGAGAGACCGCCCTCTTCGGTACCCAGTAGGCCCCGCAGCTCCAGATCGAGGGTCGCTGTCTGCGCGTTGGAGGTAGAGACAGTGACATCTGCCGATGCCACGGTTGCGCACATGGCGACGAGACCCGTCGCAACGAGCTGTTTCACATCCAAAAAGCGCTTCATACCCAACCTCATCCGCAGCGCCGCAACACTCCGGGAGCAGACCCAAAATGCACGGTAACGTTAACAGGGGACCGTCTCGCGCATTGTGCAGTTGCAGAAAACCTTCGCACACGCAGCATGAGCCCACTGACGAACGGTTTGTTAAGAGATCGGAGAAGCAGCGTCTACCCCAGGGTCATGCGGCACAAAGAACGTCGGCGGTTCTTTGCCTTTTTTGCATCACCCTCCGCTGCGCAGGACTCTGCCCAAAATGTTGAATCGCCGCGGCTTTTTCTCGGCGGGAACCTCGGTCAGCGCCAAATGGGCAGCGGCCATGCGCGCGACGGGAACGCGAAACGGTGAGCAGGAAACGTAGTTAAAGCCCGCTTTTCGGCAAAAATCGATCGAATCGGGATCGCCCCCGTGTTCGCCGCAAATGGACAAGGTCAAATCAGATCTTACGGAGCGGCCCCGCCCGGCGGCGATGTTAAGCAATTCGCCCACACCATCGGCATCAAGCGTATGAAATGGGTCCTCGGAGAAGACGCCCTGCTGCACATAGGTGCCCATGAAGCGGCCCGCATCATCCCGGCTCAGCCCATAGGTCATCTGGGTCAGATCGTTGGTCCCGAAGGAGAGGAAATCGGTCATCTCGGCGATTTCACCGGCCTTCAAAGCCGCGCGCGGGGTCTCGACCATCACGCCAAGCCGGTAGCCGAACCGCGTACCCCGCTCGGTGCGCACGGCGGCGGCCACCGCATCGATATTGGACTTGATCAACTCGACCTCGCGTCGGGCCGATACCAGCGGCAGCATGATCTCCGGCGTGATGATAGCGCCCTTCAGGCTGACATCCGCCGTCGCCTCGAAAATCGCGCGGGCCTGCATGGCATAGATCTCGGGCACGGCGATCCCGAGCCGCACGCCTCGCATGCCCAGCATCGGGTTGTACTCGCTGAGCGCATCGATCCGCTGGGTCACGGTCGAGACCGGCAGGTCCAGCGCCTCGGCGAGGTTCCAGATCCCGTCTCGCGATGTCGGCAGGAACTCATGCAGGGGCGGATCAAACAGCCGGATCGTCACGGGCTTGCCGCGCATGATCTCGAAGAGATGGACAAAATCCTCGCGCTGCATCGGCAAGAGCCGTTCGAGGGCCGCGCCCCGCGCCTCGGGCGTGTCGGCAAAGATCATCTCATGCATCACGGTCAGGCGATCTTCGTCGAAGAACATGTGCTCCGTGCGGCAGAGGCCGATCCCTTCGGCGTCAAAACGACGGGCGACCTCCGCATCCGCGGGTGTGTCCGCATTGGCGCGGATGCCGATATCGCGCGCCTGATCGGCCCAGGCCATCAGCGTCCGGAAGGACCCGTCCAGCGATGGTTCCATGAGCTGCGGCGCTCCGGCAAGACAGGTCCCGGCGGTCCCATCCAGCGTGACCGTGTCGCCCTCGGCAAAGACCCGATCATCCGCCGCGATCAGCTTTTTCTCTTTTGTATCCAGGGTGATGTCCCGCGTCCCGACAACGCACGGCTTGCCCAGGCCGCGGGCGATCACCGCCGCATGGCTGGTCATGCCACCCCGTTCGGTCAGCACCCCTGCCGCCGCGTGCATTCCGCGGATATCCTCGGGCGAGGTTTCCGTGCGGACCAGAATGCAGGGGATCTCCTGGGCTTCGCAGGCCTGCGCCGCCGCCGCCGAAAAGACGAGCTGTCCCGTCGCCGCCCCGGGGCTCGCGGCCATGCCCTTGGCCATCACATCCCGCGCCGCATCCAGCGCTACTTGCCGGTGCAGCAGCTCCGGCAGGGCGCGCGGCTCGATCCGCAACAGCGCGTCTTCCTTGCTGATTATCCCGCTTTCGGCCAGCGCCACGGCAATCCGCACCGCCGCGCGAGACGTGCGCGGCACCCGGACCGCATCCAGAACGCTGAGCCGCCCGGTATCGAGGGTGAACTCGATCTGCATCTCCTCGCGCAGCCCGTTGCGCAGGGTATCGCTGAGGGCTTGCAGCTCGGCAAACGCCTCGGGGCAGGCCTCCTCCAGAGAGCGCCCGCGATGGTCGCGCGACAGGTACATCGCCTCCTTGCGGCGGGCGAGCGCATCGCGGCCCTGGGACTGGCTGAGATAGCGTCCGGTGATCTGCGGATGCCCGGTCTCCGAGCTGACAAACTGGATCACGCCGGACCCGCTTTCGGGCGCGCCGAGGCCAAGCGCCATGCGCTGCACCACAAGGCCCAGCCCCGCCTCGGGCGGCGCCCCTTTGGCCTGCCGCAGGAGCCGCGCCGACGTCCCCTCCCATGCGCGCGCCATGGACTTGAGGACCGCGGCGAGCTGGTCGGCGGGAGACTGGGGAAAGGGTTCCTCCATCTCGTCTTCATAGGCGGCCAGCGCCTCGGTCAGGGCGTCGCGGGTGGGCTCTGTCGGGCCAAAAAGCTCCGGATCAAGCCGGGCCACCTCAACGGCGAAGGACTGGATGAACCGCAGATAGATTGCGCGCGCTGCCTCGGAGCCGATTACCTCCGAGAGACTCAGCAGCATCGCATCGTTCATGCCGATATCGAGCACCGTGGACGGACCGCCCCATTCCTGCAGCTCGGGGCTGGGCCGCACGGAGACCAGAGGATCCGCGCCAAAGCTCGACAGAAGCGCAGACATATCAAACACTTGGCCCGCCGCGATCGCGCGCACGGTCTCAAAGCTCAGCGCCACCGTATGGGGCACCGGCATGTCGAGACGGATCAGCCTTTGGACACATTTTGCGCGCTGGCCATGCGTTTCCGCCGATAGCGCAACAGTCCGGGTGATCTCGGTAAATGGCGCGCTCTTCTGCACCGCAGCGTCCTCCTGTTAGCGCTACGATAGACAGCGTGGTTGCATTTGCAACTACCCGAAAGTGGGCATGTCAGCGCGGCCCAACGGGGTCGGACCCGGCGTCGGCGCCCCGTCGGACAGGTGTCGGACATCTGTCGGGCAAGTGTCGGGCACCGGCGCGCGGTCCGGTAGGGCCTGCTTAACCCTCGATCCGCGTAAGATCGGCCACCGCGCCGCAGGTCGTGCGGATCCGGCTCAGCAAGTTGAGACGGTTGCGCCGCAGAATGGCGTTCTCCGCATTGACCTGCACGGCCTCGAAAAACGCATCCACCGGCCCGCGCAGCCCGGCCATGGCGGCCATGGCGGCGGCGAAATCCTCGGCCTCGAGCGCCGGTGTTATCGCCGCTTCGGCCGTGTCGAGCGCGGCAAAGAGGGCTTTCTCCTCCTCGGTCTCGGCAAATTTCGGATCCGCGCCATAGGAATACTCGACGCCGTCGGCCTCCTCGGCCTGGGTCAGGATGTTATTGGCGCGCTTGAAGCCCTGGAGCAGGTTCTCGCCATCCTCGGTCTTGAGCACCTCGGACAGCGCCCGCGCCCGGGTCACGACGAGCAGCAGATCGTCATTGCCCGGCATGGCGAGACACGCGTCGATCACATCATGGCGGATACCCTCGTCGCGCAAGAAGACCTTGAGGCGGTCGTGGAAGAAGGAGACGAGATCGGATGCCTTTCGGTCATGCAATTCATGCTCTCGCTTATTCATCTCTAAGGAGATCAAGTTTCGGCGCGTCCATTCTTCGCTATCTGGTACTGTCTCGTGAAGTTTCTGCTCTGCTTCCATCCAATCGAGATGAAGTCGCTGGGCCTCTGGATCCAGCATAAGACCTGACACAAAGTATTTCGACAGTTTCAACCTTAGCCCATTCTCCAGCAAGATCCGGATCACCCCCAGCGCGGCGCGGCGGAGGGCGAAGGGGTCTTTGGAGCCGGTGGGTTTTTCGTCGATGGCCCAGAAGCCGGTCAGCGTGTCGAGTTTGTCGGCGAGCGCCACGGCCACGCTGAGCGGCGCGGTGGGGACCGCGTCCGAGGGGCCGAGGGGCTGGTAATGCTCTTCGGCGACGGCGGCGACCTCCGCCGGATGCCCGGCAGCTTCGGCATAGTAGCGGCCCATCAGGCCCTGCAGCTCGGGGAATTCATAGACCATTTCGGAGCTGAGATCGGCCTTGGCGATCCCGGCGGCGCGGCGCGCGGCCTCCGCCTCCGCCCCAATCTGGGGCGCGAGCTCCGCGGCCAGGTCCGCAATCCGGGCGATCCGCGCCTCCTGACTGCCGAGTTTGTTGTGGAACGTCACGGCGCCCAGCGCGTCACGCCAAGTCTGCATGCCAGACTTGGCCACCCGCAGGTCATTCTCCCAGAAGAACTTCGCATCCGAGAGCCGCGCGGACAAAACCTTGCGGTTTCCGGCCAGGATCATGGCCCCGCCATCGGCAGCCTCGTTGTTGGCGACTGTCACAAATCGAACAATTTTTCCGGATTTCGGGTCGCGAACCGAGAAAAACTTTTGATGTTCTTTCATTGAGGTCTGCAGCACCTCGGGCGGCAGCTCGAGGAACTCTTCGCCGATTTCGCCCATCAGAACCACGGGCCATTCGACCAGCCCGGCGACCTCCGCCAGCAAACCCTTGTCCTCGACCACCTCGAGACCGGAGGCAAAGGCCTGGTTCGTGGCATCGGCCCAGATGTGACCCGCGCGCTCTTCGGGATCGAGGATCACCTTGGCGCGGCGCAGCTTGGCAACATAATCGTCGAAGCCGGAGACCTTGAAGGCCCCCGGCGCGAGGAAGCGATGCCCCTCGGTCAGATCGGCGGACGTGATCCCGTCCACCTCCAGGGGCACGACTTCGGTTCCGTCCTCGCCTTGCAGGATGCAGAGGATGCGGTGCAGCGGGCGCACCCAGCGCAAGGAGCCTGCGCCCCAGCGCATGGATTTCGGCCAGGGGAAGCTGCGGATCGTGGTTTCGAGCACCTCGGCGATGATCTCGGCCGCCGGGCGACCCGGCTTTTCCATCACCGCAAAGAGCACCTCGCCCTTGGGGGTCTCGCGGGTCTCGAGCTGCGCGCGGGTCAGGCCGGTGGAGCGCAGAAAGCCCTCGATCGCCTTGTCCGGCGCGTCGGCCTTGGGCCCCTTGCGTTCTTCGCGCACGGGCGCAGAGGCGGCCAGCATGTCCGACACCACGAGGGTCAGTCGCCGGGGCGTCGCGAAGGCGCGCGCCCCCGCATAGGTCAGACCCGCCTCGACCAGACCATCCGTAACGCGCTTGCGCAGGTTCTCAGCCGCCTTCGCTTGCATGCGGGCGGGGATTTCTTCGGAAAAAAGCTCGATCAGGAGGTCCGGCATAGGTCTCGTCCAAGGCTGTTCGGGGCGGGTTTAACGACCGCAGGGGTAAGGGTCCAGTTCGAACCCCGGGAGGTGTCGGTGCGGTTAGTCGCGGGTCGGGCAAGCATCGCCCACGGGCGTGCCGTCATAGGTCTTCTCGCCGCAATCGTTGATCTGATGCCAGGCATAGGCCCGGCCATCCTCGGTCACGGCCACGATGCGGTCGACGCCGAAATCGATGTTCTTTTCGCCCATGAAGGCGATGGCCGTGCCGTTGCGCAGTGCCTCGCCAATCTCCTCGGCGTCAAAGCACTCGAACCAGCCCGGTGCGACCAGGGGCTCGGCGGCGTCATAGATCTCGTAGCTTTCGGTCAGCAGCGCGAGGCTCTCGGGCGTGCGGAAACAGGCGCGAAAGCGCAGCGGGCTGGAGGAGCCGTCGATCGCCTCGATCCCTTCGGCCAGCATCGCTTCGGGTGCGTCCTGCCCGCCGAGGGGGGTGAGCCGGATGGTCACCTCTTCCGCGTCAACCTCTTGGTAATAGGCGTAGACCTGGGTGTAGTAGACCACCGCGCCGAAGATCAGTGCAAAGCCCACGAGCGCGCCTCCAACCAGCTTGCCACCGGTCATGACGCGGAGGCGGCGGGGGTCCAGCCCCCGGCCTCGGTCTGCACGAAGGCATCGGCGCAGGCCTTGGCGAGCGCTCGGACGCGGCCGATATAGGCCTGCCGTTCGGTGACCGAGATCACCCCGCGCGCGTCGAGCAGGTTGAAGAGGTGGCTCGCCTTGATGCACTGGTCATAGGCCGGGTGCACCATGACGATGCGCTTGCCGGTCTTGGGGTCGTCATAGGCCGCGTTCAGGGCCGCGGCGCATTCGGCCTCGGCCTCCTCGAAATGCTTGAACAGCACGGCAGTGTCCGCCTGATCGAAATTCCAGCGGGAGTACTCGGCCTCGGTCTGCCGGAAGACATCGCCATAGGTCAGCGGAATCGGCGTCTGCGGATCGTTGAAGGGCATGTCCATGACGTGATCCACGCCGAGGATGTAGATCGCCAGCCGCTCCAGCCCGTAGGTCAGCTCGCCCGAGACGGGGCGGCAGTCATGGCCGCCGACCTGCTGGAAATAGGTGAACTGGCTGACTTCCATGCCATCGCACCAGACCTCCCAGCCGAGCCCCCAGGCGCCCAGGGTCGGGCTTTCCCAGTCATCCTCGACAAAGCGGATGTCGTGCAGGGAGGCATCGATCCCGATCGCCTCGAGCGAGCCGAGATAGAGCTCCTGCAGGTCGGGCGGGCTCGGTTTGATGATCACCTGGTACTGGTAGTAATGCTGCAACCGGTTCGGGTTCTCGCCATAGCGCCCATCGGTCGGACGGCGCGAGGGCTGTACATAGGCCGCGGCCCAGGCCCGGTCGCCGAGCGCGCGCAGGGTCGTGGCCGGGTGAAACGTGCCCGCGCCAACCTCCATGTCATAGGGTTGCAGCACCGCGCAGCCCTTGGCCGCCCAGTAGTTTTGCAACCGCAGAATGATCTCCTGAAACGAGCGTGGGGTGTCCATGGGAAGCGCCTTTGATCTCAACCGCGTTCTCAATAGGCAACAGCCCGGGCAGGGTCAACGCGGCCCGCCCCGGTTCCGCGTGCATCCGCGCGGCAAAATGCGTAACGCTGTCGCCACAATGTGGACAATCCAACAGGAAAGACGGGGCACAGCGTGACACGGATGGTTCTGGCGATAGCGATTTTGGTGGGGCTCTGGACGGCGGTTTTGCCCCAGGACAGCCAGGCCCAGGAACAGGTGTGGATCCAGATCGAGGCCCGCCCGACCCTGAGCGCGGCCGAAGACCGGGCGCGGAGCTATGCGGGCCAGTTGCCGGACGTGACCGGATACCGCCTGCAATCGGGCTGGTACGCCATCGCGCTTGGACCCTATGGCCCGGATCAGGCTGCGGCCACCCTCACCCGTCTGCGCGCGCTTGGCGATGTCCCCAATGACAGCTTTCTCGCCGATGGCAGCCGGTTCCGCGACGCGTTCTGGCCCCAGGGGCAGATCCAGACCGCCGATCCCCTGCGTGCGCTGGAACTGCGCGGTGCAGGCATTCCGGGCGAGGCCCCGACCGCGCCGGTTCTGACCGTGACGCCGACGGCGCCCCCCGCCGATGAAACCCCGGCAGAAGCCCGCGCCAGCGAACGCGCCTTGGACCGCCCGGCGCGCGAGCGTCTGCAGGAGGCCATGCAATGGTTCGGCCATTATACTTCCACGATTGATGGCGCCTTCGGCCCGGGCACGCGGCGCGCCATGTCCGCCTATCAGACCGCCCAGGGCGATGAGGTCACGGGCATCCTGACCAGCGCCCAGCGCGCGCGGCTTCTGGCCGATTGGCAGGCGGATCTGAGCGCGCTCGGCATGGCCCCCGTGGTCAGCGCCGAGGCGGGGATCGCCCTCGACATGCCACTCGGCATGGTGGCTTTCGACCGGCTGGAGCCGCCTTTCGTCCATTACGAAGGAGACGGCGCGCGCAAGGCGCTACTGATCAGTCAGGAAGGCTCCCCCGCGGGTCTCGCCGGGCTTTACGAGATCATGCAGACGCTGGAGGTCATCCCGCGCAACGGTGAACGCGCCCGCCGGGAGCGCTCCTTCGAGATCCGAGGCGCGAATGCCGAGATCGCCTCTTATACCTATGCTGCGCTGGAGGATGGCGCGATCAAGGGCTTCACCCTGGTCTGGCCCCTGGAAGATGCCCGTCTGATGGAGCGGGCCGCCCAGATGATGCGCAGCAGCTTTGCCGCGCAGGACGGGATCGTGCTCGACCCCGCTGCCGGGGATCCGGAGGCCGAACAGCGCATCGACCTGCTCTCCGGGCTGGAGATCCGCCAGCCTTTGCGCGCCGTTTCGGGCTTTTTCATCACTGCGGCCGGGGATGTCCTGACCACGGACACGGCCCTGCGCGCCTGCGGAAGAGTGACCATCGGCGATGAGATCGAAGCCGATATCCGGCTTGCCGATGCGGGCTTGGGCCTTGCGGTCCTGTCCCCCCGCGAGCGGGTCGCGCCCATGAGCGTGGCGCGGTTCCGCGATGGCGAGGCGCGACTGCAATCTGAGATCGCGGTCTCGGGCTATTCCTATGCGGGCCTGCTGGGCGCGCCGACCTTAAGCTTTGGCAAGATCGCGGACCTGCGCGGGTTGCAGGGCGAGGCCGAGCTCAACCGGCTGGCCGTTGAGGTCGCCCCGGGTGATGCGGGCGGTCCGGTTCTGGGGGCGGGCGGCGATGTACTAGGCCTGCTTCTGCCGCGTCCTGAGGCGGGCAGCCGGGTCCTGCCGGGGGATGTGCATTTCGCCACGGATGCCGAGGCGATCGCGGGCTGGCTCGGTCAATCCGGGGTCGAGATTGCTCTGGGCGATGCGGGCCCCTCCCTGCCGCCGGAGCGCCTCGCGATGCTCGCAGGCAACCTGACGGTGCTCGTCTCCTGCTGGGAGTAACCCCGTTCAGGCGCGCCAAAACCGCACGGTAAAGAGCGCAAAGACCACCATCAGTTCGAGCCGCCCGATCAGCATGGCCGCTGAGAGGATCCATTTCGCGCTGTCATTCAGCCCGGCGAAATTGCCCGCCGGGCCGATCTCATCCCCGAGGCCCGGGCCGATATTGCCCAGCGCCGTGGCTGCGCCGGAAACGGAGGTCACGAAGTCGAGCCCGGTCAGCGCCAAAAGCACCGACAGGATCCCGAGAGACACGGTGAACATCACGAAAAACGCCATGACCGAAGACAGCACATCCTCGGAGATCGGCTTGCCGCCATAGCGCGGGGTGAAGATGCCGTTCGGGGAATGGATCCGGCGGATCTGGGCGAGGATCGAGGCAAAGAGCAGCTGATAGCGGAAGATCTTGATCGAGCAGGCGGTCGAGCCCGCGCAGCCGCCGATCAGCCCGGCGAAGAACAGGATCACCACCGGGAAGGTTCCCCAAAGCATGTAGTCGGTACTGGCATAGCCCGTGCCCGTGAGGATCGAGACCGTGTTGAAGGTCGCCTCGCGGAAGCTCGTCTCGCTGGGCTGGTCGATCATGGTCATCTTCCAGGCTGCGATCAGCAGAACCACGATGGTGATCGTCATGAAGAATGCGCGGACCTGCACGTCCTGCAGAAGCGGACGCGCGGTGCCGCTGAGCATCTGGACATAGCGTACGAAGGGCAGTGCCGCGAGCAGCATGAAGATCACGGCGGCGTATTCCATCGGGCCGCTGAAAGCGCCGAAGCTCGCATCGGAATTGGCAAAGCCCCCCGTGGCCACGGTGGTCATGGCATGGATCACCGCGTCAAAGCCCGACATGCCGAGCACCAGATAGGTGAAGGCGCAGATGGTGGTCAGGCCGAGATAGATCACCGAAATCCGGCTCGCGATCTGCGTGGCGCGGGGCAGGATCTTGCCAATGGTATCAAACCCTTCGGAGCGGAAGATCTGCATCCCCCCGATCCGCAGCTCAGGCAGGAACACCATGGCCACGACGATGATCCCGATCCCGCCGAACCACTGCATGAGCCCGCGCCAGAGGAGGAGGCCGGGGGGCAGATCCTCCAACCCAGAAAACACCGTGGAGCCTGTGGTGGTCAGGCCGGACATGGCCTCGAAGAACGCATCCACATAGCGGGCCTCGGTGGCGCCGAACATGAAAGGCAGCGCCGCGAAGATCGGCAGGGCGAGCCAGACGCCGGTGGTCAGAAGGAAGGTCTGCTGGATGTTCAGCCGCTCGCCCACCCCGTTCGAGCAGGCAATGGCAATGAGCCCCCCGCACAGCGCCGAGATGATCGCAGATTCGAGAAAGGCCGGCCAATGGTCGTTGCCAGCCAGCATGTCCGCCGCCATGGGCAGGAGCATGGACGCCCCGAGCACGGCCACCAGCAGGCCGATCACATATCCAACGGGGCGCAGATCAAACATGGGGCGCAGGCTTGGCCGGGCGCGGGCGCGCTGTCAACGGCTTCGCTCAGCTCTTGGTCTTGAAGAGCGCGGCGTGGCTGTCCTTTTCCTTGCGGAAATCGGCCCGCTTCTCGGCATAGAGCGCGCGGCCCGCCTGCACGCCCGGGCGCGCGCCCACGGTGTCGAGCCAGCGGGCGAAATGCGGCTTGTCCTCCAGCGTCTGCTGCTGGCCTTCCCACAGAGATGCCCAGCCCCAGGCCGCCATATCCGCAATCGAATAGAAATCGCCCGCGAGGTATTCATGCTTGGCCAATTGCCGGTCCATCACGCCGTAAAGCCGCCCGGTCTCGGCCCGGTAGCGATCCTTGGCATAGGGCAGATCATTGGGCGGCTCCATGGCAGGCGCGTATTTCAGGAAGTGATGGGCCTGCCCGGCCATGGGGCCGAGCCCGCCCATCTGCCACATGAGCCATTGGTCCACGGCGATCCGGTCGCGCTCGGTCGGGCCGCCGAACTGGCCGGTCTTGCGCGCGAGGTATTGCAGGATTGCCCCGGATTCAAAGATCGAGATCGGCGCGCCATCAGGCCCCTCCGGATCGACAATCGCAGGCATCCGGTTGTTCGGCGCGATGGCAAGGAAGTCGGGTTTGAACTGGTCCCCTGCCCCGATATTCACCAGATGGGTTTCATAGGGCAGGCCCATCTCCTCAAGACAGATCGAAACCTTCCAGCCATTCGGCGTGGGCCAGAAATAGAGATCGATGGGCTGGGTCATGGCGCGGGCCTCCTGTGGCAGTCCAGGGGACTGTGGCGAGGGGGCGGCCCGCTGGCAAGGGCTGCGTGGGCTCAGGCCGACGGTGCGAGGCGGGACCGGGGCGGCGCCAATTCGCGCAAGGCACGCGGTCCGCGATCGGTCAGAAGCGCAGAATAAAGATCCATCGCTCCGTCGCGGAGATAGGCGCTCCAATGGCAGACCCGGTGGTTGCGCGGCGCCACCGCATGGCCGAGCGCGGCCAGATTGGCCAGTTCCGCATCGGTGCCGAGGCTGAGGGAGACCCAGCGCTCCGCCTCCGGCGGTCGGCGCCCGAGCGCGGTCCCCGCCTCCGGATGGCCGCGCAGAGCCTGTTCCAGCAACCGGTCGAAGAGCCAGTTCTCCGTCGGGCTGATCTGCAGCACCTCGACCCCTTGAGCGCCGGGGCGGGACAGCACAGTCTCCGCATGTGTGGCGAGATCGGCGGGCGCGAGCAGGATGACCCGGCGCACCATGGGCCCCGCCAGACGTTCCAACGCCGACAGGGCCACCCGCGCGCCGAGGGAATGGGCCATGATCTGGATCGGGCGTTTGGGAAACTGCCGGTGCAGCCGCGTGATCAGCCGCGCCACGTGGGCGCCAACGTCATCGGCTGCGCCAAAGGCCTCGGCAAAGCGCCCGCGCGCGTCCCAGCCCACGGGCAGGCAGAGCCCCGGGTCGCAATCGGCATCGCGAAACCCCAGTGCCATGGGCCAGGATCCCTTGCGCTTCGGCAGGCTCTGGGCGCAGGGCGCGGTGGCATAGAGGCTGGCATGGGGATCGCTCGGCCCCCGCAGGGGCGAGTAGCGATAGCCATGGAGCAAGAGCACGATCGGCGCCTTGTCCTCACCACGCGCTGCCGCGCGGGACAGGGCACAGTTGAGACCGGCGCCCCCCTGGGCGGGGGAGATGTCATCACGGGACACGGTCAGATTGAGAACGGGCATGGGGCTCCCTCTCTCTGCGATACACAAGATGTTGTGGACGGCGGGTAACCTCAGACTAAGACCCTCGCGTGAAACTTTCGTTAGACTTCCGTGACGGTGCTTGACCGCCACACGCAACGCCCCTACACCCGCGACACCGTGGTGATTTGTTGCCGGATTGCAGGCCACGTAAAACAAGCTGCTAAAAGGACGCGGATCCCCCGAGCCCGTCCGGCTGCGGGGGTTTTTCGTGCCCGGATCAGGACCGCCGGCGCGACAGGAGACGACGACAATGACGACACGCAGGACCCGGACCAAGCTGGTGCATAGCGGCACCCGGCGGAGCCAGTATGGCGAGGTGGCCGAGGCGATCTACCTCACCCAAGGGTTTGTCTACGACACCGCGGAGGCCGCAGAGGCCCGGTTCATCGAGGCCGGTGAGGACGAGTTCATCTATGCCCGCTACGGCAACCCGACCGTGCGGATGTTCGAGGACCGGATCGCCGCGGTCGAGGGCACAGAGGACGCCTTTGCCACCGCGAGCGGCATGGCGGCGGTGAATGGCGCGCTGACCTCGATGCTGCGGGCGGGCGATCATGTGGTCTCGGGCCGGGCGCTCTTTGGATCCTGCCTCTATATCCTGGAGGAAATCCTGACCCGGTACGGCGTCGAGGTGACCTTTGTCGACGGCACCGATCTGGCGGCTTGGGAGGCGGCGATCCGGCCCGACACCAAGGCCGTGTTCTTCGAGACGATCTCGAACCCGACGCTGGAAGTGATCGATATCGAAGCTGTCTCCAAGCTCGCCCATGCGGTGGGCGCGCTGGTGATCGTCGACAATGTCTTTGCAACGCCGATCTTCAGCCGCGCGGTGGATCAGGGGGCCGATGTGGTCGTCTATTCCGCGACCAAGCATATCGACGGACAGGGGCGCTGCCTCGGTGGTGTGATCTGCGGCACGAAGGAGTTCGTGCGCAAGGTGGCGGAGCCGTACCTCAAGCATACGGGCGGCTCGCTCAGCCCGTTCAACGCCTGGGTCATGCTCAAGGGCATGGAGACCCTGGATCTGCGGGTGCGGGCCCAGGCGGAGACCGCCGCGACCCTTGCGGCGCGGCTCGAGGGGCATGAGGCGCTGGCGCAGGTGCTCTATCCGCATCTGCCGAGCCACCGGCAATATGACGTCGCCAAGCGGCAGATGGATGCGGGCGGCACGGTCCTGTCTCTCGATCTGGCCGGGGGCAAGGAGGCGGCGTTCCGCTTCCTCAACGCGCTGGACATCGTGACGATCTCGAACAATCTGGGCGATGCGAAATCCATCGCCACCCACCCGGCCACGACCACCCATCAGCGCCTGTCCGTGGAACAGCGCGCGGAGCTGGGCATCTCTGACGGATTGATCCGCTTGTCCGTGGGGCTCGAAGATGCCGAGGATCTGGCAGAGGACATTCTGGGCGCTCTGGCCGCAATTTAAGGCCAGCGCGAAACCCCAGCCGGGCGCGGCGCATGATCTTTGAAAGAATTCAGAGATTTATGTGATCCGCCCCCGCTCCTGTCGCGTATATCTGACATAAAGATGCTGGAAAACAGGTGGCTGGCCCCCATGTAATGACGGGCCGTGACTTGGGATGCGAAGGGGCTGCCCACATGAATATTCATACACCGGAAATCGACAGACTGCCGAACCGCGACGAAGCCGCCTATGCGCTGGCCACGTTGCGCGCCTGGGCCGAGCGGGCCTCGGCGGCGGAGATCGAGACGCTCGATCCCTCCGTGGCCCGTCTGTTGCCCGGTGATCCCGCGGATTATCCGGCGCTGGCGCGCGCCTATCCGGAGGATTTCGCGGTGGACAGCGCCTATAAGGACAGCCTGCCCGATCTGCAGAACGGGCCCTCCAGCCTGATCCGTGGCGCGAAGGCGCAGATCCAGCATGTAGGGATCTCGAACTTTCGCCTGCCGATCAAGTTCCACACGCGGGACAATGGCGACCTGACGCTTGAGACCAGCGTGACCGGATCCGTCAGCCTGGAGGCCGAGAAGAAGGGCATCAACATGTCCCGGATCATGCGGACCTTCTACAAGCAGGCGGACGAGACCTTCAGCTTCGATGTGATCGAGCGGACGCTGGACGCCTACAAGACCGACCTCGAAAGCTTCGATGCGCGGATCCAGATGCGCTTCAGTTTCCCGATGCAGGTCGAGAGCCTGCGCTCGGGCTTGTCGGGGTACCAGTATTACGACATCGCGCTCGAAGTAGTGGATGTGAACGGCACGCGCCGCAAGTTCATGCATCTCGACTATGTCTATTCCTCCACCTGCCCCTGCTCGCTGGAGCTGTCGGAGCATGCACGCCAGTTCCGGGGCCAGCTTGCGACGCCGCATTCCCAGCGCTCGGTGGCGCGGATCTCAGTGGAGCTGACCTGCGAGACCTGCGACTGCCTGTGGTTCGAGGATCTGGTGGAGCTCTGCCGCGACGCGATCCCCACCGAGACGCAGGTGATGGTCAAGCGCGAGGACGAGCAGGCCTTTGCCGAGCTCAACGCCGCCAACCCGATCTTCGTCGAGGACGCGGCGCGCAGCTTCTGCCAGGCGTTGCAGCGCGATGATCGGATCGGGGATTTCCGCGTGGTGGCCAGCCATCAGGAAAGCCTGCACAGCCATGACGCGGTGAGCGTGCTGACCGAGGGGCCGACCTTCGCCAGCGACAGCCTCGACCCGCGGCTCTTCCAAACTCTGTTCCACGTGGGGTGACCGCCGCCCCACCGGCGCAGAGGCCAAAGGCGCGTCCCCCGGGGCGCGCCTTTTCTACGAGTGCTCCTCCGCGGCGGTCTCGGCCAAGGCCCGGTTGAGCGCCTTGAGCGCATCCACCTGAAAGAGCGCACCCAGAAGCTCCG
This sequence comes from Dinoroseobacter sp. S76, assembly GCF_049801095.1. Classification (NCBI taxonomy): domain Bacteria; kingdom Pseudomonadati; phylum Pseudomonadota; class Alphaproteobacteria; order Rhodobacterales; family Roseobacteraceae; genus Dinoroseobacter; species Dinoroseobacter sp. S76. Next base: position 372,737 of record NZ_JBNAGH010000003.1, read on the forward strand.
GCGGCGTGTCTTCGCCCCCGAGGCGCACCACGGGGATGAAATCGTGATTGGCCCGGTCAAAGACCGGCATGGCGGTCTCAAGACTGGCATTGCCGTCAAAATAGACCCCCTCCCCGATCAGATCCCAGCAGGTCGCCTCATCGGCGGCGCGGGGATGGCCCATGGGGCGCATGATCTTGATGATCCGCACGGTGCTGAGCAGGTAGGCCTGCGGCCCCGCGGCCAGATGGACGTCGCGGCGTTCGAGTTGAGTCAGGAAGAAGGAGCGGTCGACCATTCGGCTCGCCAGCGCTGTGGAGAGCGACACAGCGACCATCACCGCAAGGCCGGTCTGCCAGTCGCCTGTGAGCTCGAACACGATCAGCGTGGTAGAAATCGGCGCGCCCAACACGGCGGCAGCGACGGCGCCCATCCCTGCAAGGGCGTAGAGGACCTCGGAGCCCGAGACATCCGGGAAGATGCTGGTGGCGATCATCCCGAAGGCCAACCCGGTCAACGCGCCGACCATCAGCGAGGGCGAGAAGATCCCGCCCCCCATGCGCCCGGCCATGGTGATGGCCACGGCGATCACCTTGAGGATCGCAAAGACGATCGCCTCATGGAGCAGAAGCTGCCCGGTCAGGGCGTTGGTCGTCGTCTCGTAGCCAACGCCGATGATATGCGGAAACCAGATCGCGAGCCCGCCCAGAAGAAGCCCCGCGCAAGCCGGGCGGAGGTAGCGTGGCAGGCCCGTGCGCGCTTGCAGGTAGTTGCCCAGATCCTCGGTCCAGAAGACGGATTTCATCAGGATGACCGCAATCACCCCAGAGACGAGCCCGAGCAGCAGAAATGCTGGGAGCTCGATATAGAAGGCCAGCGCGGTGGCGTCGGGCAGGGAGAACTCGGTGACATCGCCAAACTCGAGCCGATTGATCACCGTCCCTGCGACCGAGGCGATCACGATGGGTGCGAAGGCATGGACCGCGAAGTGGCGCAGCACGACCTCAAGCGCGAAGAGCGCGCCCGCGATGGGCGCGTTGAAGGAGGCCGAGACCGCGGCAGCGACGGCGCATCCGAGCAGGTCGCGCCCGGTGATCCCGTCTGCATGGATCCGGTTGCTCACCCAGCTGGAGATCACAGCGGCGAGATGGACGACTGGCCCCTCTCGCCCGGTCGAGCCGCCGGTCGAGAGCGTGATCCACGACGCCACAGCGGAGGCGAGGCCCGCCCGCTTTTCGACCCGGCCTTCATGGAGGGCAGCGCCCTCGATCACATCGGCGACCGAACGAACGCGCCCGTCATTGGTGAAAAAATGCAGCAGCAGGCCCACGGCCAGCCCGCCGAGCGTGGGCACGATTACCAGCCAGTACCAGGGCAAGCCGTCCGCATGGGCGAGGAGCGCGCGCACGTCCTCATGGCCATACATCAGCGTCTGGAGCCAGATGATGCCTTTGCGGAAGAGAAGTGCCACGAAGCCCGCCGCGACCCCGACCGCAAGGGCGATGAACCAGAACTGGATCTGGCTCGGTCCCTGGCGGCGCACCGTGGCCACCAAGCGCTGCCAGCTGCTGCGCAGCGCCGCGCGTTGCTGCGCGAGAAAACCTTGGGGCGGGTTCGACATGGGACGCGGGCAACCGTCCTTGCGACGGGCAGGAGAAACGACAGCTCTAGGCTACGCCGTGGCGCGCGCGAGACCAAGGGTGCGCCCTGTCGCGCCGGGCAAGGGTGATCAATGTTTCGGAGCCGCAATGTTCCGTGTCAGAGCCCTGCGCGCTGGCGTGGGTCAAGCGGCCTTCAGGAGGGCGCGGGCAGCGGCGCGGGCGGCCTCGGTGACCACATCGCCGGAGATCATGCGTGCAATCTCATCGACACGGTCCGTGCGGGCCAACGGAACGACGCGCGACAGGGTCGTGTCGGCCTCGACGGTTTTCTCCACGCGCCAGTGATGGGCGCCCAGGGCCGCGACTTGCGGCGAGTGGGTAACCACGAGGACCTGCCCCTCCTCGGCGAGGGATTGCAGGCGGCGACCTACGGCGTCGGCGGTGGCCCCACCCACGCCCCGGTCGATCTCGTCGAAGATCAATGTGAGGTCGCGCGCCTCGGCGGTCAGGCAGACCTTGAGGGCCAGCAGGAAGCGGGACAGCTCGCCCCCCGAGGCGATCTTGTTCAAAGCTCCCGCAGGAGCGCCAGGGTTGGTCGCCACCCGGAAAGTCACGTGATCGGTACCGTCTTGGCTGGCGGCGGCCTCGGACAGGTCGGTGGTGAAGACGGCACGCTCCATTTTCAGAGGGGCGAGCTCGTCCGCCATGGCGCCATCGAGGCGCATGGCGGCCGCAGCGCGGGACGCGCTGAGCGCGGCGGCGGCAGCGTCATAGGTGCGATCGGCCTCGCGCACCGCGGCCTCCAGATCCCCGAGCCGGTCCGCCCCGGCATCCAGCGCGCCGAGACGCTCTCGCAGGGTCTCGGCAAAGGCGCCAAGCTCATCGGGCGCGACACTGTGTTTGCGCGCGAGCCCACGCAGGGCAAAGAGCCGTTCCTCGGTGCGTTCGAGCTCCAGCGGATCGATGCCCAAACCGTCCAGCGCGCGTTCGGTCGCATCCGAGGCCTCGCCCAGCTCAACCATGGCCCGCGACAGGGCTGCAAGAGCATCATCCAGCGCGCCATCCGCATCCTCTGCGGCGCCATCGAGCCAGCGCGTCGCGTCGGTCACGAGGCTCTCGGCCCCGCCCTCGGGCGCGGAGAGGGCCTGCAAGGCGCGGGCCACATCGGCACGGATCTTCTCGGCGGCGTGCATGCGGCGGCGGGCGGTATCCAGAACCGCATCTTCGCCCGGTTGCGGGTCGAGCGCGTCGAGCTCCGCCACGGCATGGCGCAGGAATTCCTCATCCGCGGCGATGGCGGCGACCTCCGCCTCTGCCTCCGTCAAGGCGCGGCGCGCGGCGGCCCGGGCGCGCCAGGCGCTGGCTACAGCCGCCAGCAAATCCCCATGCCCGGCAAAATCGTCGAGCAAGGCCTTGTGGCCTGCCGGATCGAGCAGACCGCGATCATCCTGCTGCCCATGCAGCTCCACCAGTACATCGGAGAGCGCGCGCAACACGGCACCGGAGCAGGCCCGGTCATTCACATAGGCCGATTTGCGACCCTCCGGCGTATTCACCCTGCGCAGGATCAGCTCGCCCTCCGGATCCGGGAACCCCGCCTCGGCCAGCACCGCAAAAGCCGGGTGATCTGCGGGCAGCTCGAAGAGCGCCGTGACCTCCCCTTGCGCTGCCCCTTGTCGAACGAGATCCGCGCGCCCACGCCATCCCAGCACGAAACCCAGCGCATCGAGCAGGATGGACTTGCCTGCGCCCGTCTCGCCGGTCAGCACGTTCAAGCCGCCCCGGAACTCCAGCACCAGATGATCAATGATGAGGATGTCGCGAATGTCGAGGCGCGCCAGCATACCCTGTCCTTGTGTCCGCCCAGCGCGGTCCCTCAAGATGTGCCGTGTTTTGCGCGCTGCCGCAAGGCTCCGCGACCGCCCTAGCGGACCCAATCCCGGCTCAGAGCCAGGTCCCGCGCAGCATCTGGCGATAGATCGTGCTGAGCCAACCCGTACCCTCGGCATCGGGCGACAATCCACGCGAGGTCAGGAGCGCGAAGCTGTCCTCGTACCAATCGGTCGACTGGTAGTTGAAGCCGAGAATCGCCCCAGCGGTCTGGGCTTCATCCTGAAGCCCGAGCGAGAGATAGGCCTCGACCAGCCGGAACAACGCCTCGGGCGTGTGGGTCGTGGTCTGGAAATCCTCGACCACCACGCGAAAGCGGTTGATGGCCGCTGCATAATGCCCGCGCTTGAGGTAGTAGCGCCCGATCTCCATCTCCTTGGCGGCGAGATGGTTGAAGGCGAGATCAAACTTCAGGATCGAGGATTTGGCATAGCTGCTGTCAGGATAGATCTCGATCACCGCGCGCAAAGCCTGCAACGCCTGGAAGGTCAGGCCCTGATCGCGGCCGACCTCGTCGATCTGATCGTAATAGCTCAGCGCCAGCAGATACTGCGCATAGGCCGCATCCTCATCTGCCGGATAGAAATCGAGGTAGCGCTGCGCGGCGGCACGGCTGCTCTCATATTCGCGGTTCCGGTGGTAGGTGAAGGCCTGCATGATGAGCGCGCGCTTGGCGAACTCGGAATAGGGATAGAGCCGCTCAACCTCGCCGAAATAGCGGGCCGCCTCATCGAGATTATCCGACGCCAGTTCAAACTCGGCACGGTTGAAAATCGCGTCCGGGGGCGATTCCTCCAAGGCCGGAAATTCCGGTTGCTGTTGTCCGCAAGCTGCCAGCGCGAGGGCACAGGCCCCAGCCAGCAGTGGAATTCGCAGTCTGCCCCAGCGTGTCATCCTGACCCCGGCTCACCTTCCGAACATGCGCGCCCAAGCGGTCGCGTCTGAGCGGTGTTTAACACGTTTGACGGAAGTTAAAAACGGAAGTTGCTGGGACATCCTGTCGGGCAGGATCGAGCCACCCGGCGCGCCCCGCCCCTTAGCAAGGACCATCCTGATTTACGCGACGAGGCGCAGATCGGTGCGGTGCAGGCCGGAGCCCGGCAGACGCGCGGCCATCTTCTCGCTGCAGGTTTCGACCACATAGTTGGTCGGATCCGCAAAAAGCGCGCGGAGCAAGGTGTTGGTCATGGTGTGACCGGCCCGTTCGCCCGTGTAGCGCCCGAAGATCGGAGCCCCCGCCAGCGCCAGATCGCCAACGGCGTCGAGCATCTTGTGGCGCACGGCCTCGTCCCGGTGGCGGAAACCGCCCGGGCTCAGCACTTCGGCGCCATCGACAACCACGGCATTGTGAAGCGTGCCGCCCAGGGCCAGACCTGCCGCGTGCATCGCATCCACATCCGCCTGACGGCAGAAGGTGCGGCTGTCGCAGAGCTCGCGCACGAAGGCACCATTGGCCATGGAGAGCTTCTTGGATTGATCGCCGATTGCGGTGTCTTCGAAATCGATATGGAAGCGCAGCTCGAACCCGGGGGCCGGGTCCAGACGCGCCGTCACTGCACCATCGCGCACTTCGACCGGCTTCATAACCCGCAGGATGCGGCTGGGCACCCGCAGGTCGCGGATGCCCGCACCGAGGAAGCCGCTGACAAACTCTGCCGAGCTGCCGTCGAGGATCGGAACCTCGGGGCCGGTGAGCTCGATCAGCGCGTTATGCACGCCGCAGCCTGCCAGCGCGGCCATCACATGCTCGATGGTGGAGACAGTCATACCCGCCTCGTTGCGCAGCTTGGTGCAGAGGGGGGTGCGATCCACCTGATCCCAGCGGGCCGCGACCATGTTGTCGGAGCCAACCCAATCGGTGCGCTTGAACCAGATGCCGTAATCGGCGGAGGCAGGATGCACAGTCATCCGCACGGGCTTGCCGCCATGAAGGCCGACCCCGTCGAATGTCACTTTGTATTTCAGCGTTTTCTGCATCTCTACACCTCGCATGCCCACCTCTGGCGGTCGGCTTAGGTGTATTAAGGTCTGGTTCAGGAGTATCTCAACTCAATCTTTGCAACGAGGTGAAACATTGAAATTTCGCAGTGGCAGAAATCCGCTCAGCCGCTGCGGACACCGAGGTAATTCATTGTTTTATAATGAAAAAAGGCCGCCATTTGGCGACCTTTTCTCGAGTCGGATGTGACTGAAATCAGTTTGCTTGGCGCCGCAGAAAGGCGGGAATTTCGACTTTCTCCTGCTCCGGATCCACCGCTTGAGGGGCCTCACGCTGCGTCACCGCGCGGGCCTGAGGCGCGGTAGCAGGCGCACCCTCGCCGGCCTGACCGGTCATGCGGTTGATCAGGGAGTTGATGCCAAAGCCACGACGCTCGCCATGATCCCCCGTCTCAGCCGCCGGGCGCGCAGGGGCTGCCCCGACGTTTTTGGTGGAGTTCACGGCCGTGCGCAGACGGGCCAGCGTCTCGGGCGTGGGGGTGCCGGGCTTGCGCGGTTGTGGCGCGACATACTCCGCCGCAGGCGCGGTCGGCTCAAACCCGTTGGGGTCATACGCGTCGGGCTGCGCGCGGAAGGTCTCGACCTGACGGGTCTCGAGTCCGGCGAAGAGATCCTCTTCAGCCGGTGCCTCGTCGGCGGCTTCTGCCGCAGGTTCATACGCGGCGGGTTCTTCGACAGCCTCGTCGATCACCAGTTCCACGGGCTCGGGCGCGGCTGCCACCTCGGGCTGATAGACCGGGGCGGGCTCAGGCTCCGCCACGGGCGCTGCCACAGCGGCGGGCGGGGTCAGAGGCTCGGCCATACGGCGGCGCGGGGTCGGGATGTCCTGCTGCACATCGAGCGCGTCGATGCCGGTCGCCACGACGGAGACGCGCATGGCCCCTTCCATCGAAGTATCCAGCGTGGAGCCGACGATGATGTTCGCCTCCGGGTCCACTTCCTCGCGGATGCGGTTCGCCGCCTCGTCCAGCTCGAACAGGGTGAGGTCGTAGCCACCGGTGATGTTGATGAGAACGCCTTTGGCCCCGCGCAGGCTGATCTCGTCCAAGAGCGGGTTGGCGATCGCCTTTTCGGCGGCTTGCGTGGCGCGGTCCTCGCCAGTGGCCTCGCCCGTGCCCATCATCGCCTTGCCCATCTCGTCCATCACGGCGCGAACATCGGCAAAGTCGAGGTTGATCAAGCCCGGCTGAACCATGAGGTCCGTCACGCCCTTCACACCCTGATACAGCACGTCATCGGCCATGGAGAACGCCTCGGTGAAGGTCGTTTTCTCATTAGCGAGACGGAACAGGTTCTGGTTCGGAATGATGATCAGCGTGTCGACGACCTTTTGCAGGATCTCGACACCCTCTTCCGCCTGGCGCATGCGCTTGGCGCCTTCGAACTGGAAGGGCTTGGTCACGACACCCACGGTCAGAACACCCAGCTCTCGCGCGGCCTGAGCGATGATCGGCGCAGCACCTGTGCCGGTGCCGCCGCCCATGCCCGCGGTAATGAAGCACATATGTGCGCCCGCGAGGTGATCGACGATTTCTTCGATGCTCTCTTCGGCGGCCGAAGCACCCACGGAGGGCCGCGCGCCTGCGCCGAGCCCTTCGGTCACTTTCGCGCCGATCTGGATCTTGGCCGGGGCCGTGGAGCCCTGCAGCGCCTGACTGTCGGTATTGGCCACCACAAACTCGACGCCGTCGAGCTGCTTGTCGATCATGTTGTCCACGGCGTTGCCGCCTGCCCCGCCGACACCGAAGACGGTGATGCGGGGTTTCAGCTCGGAATGCTCGGGGATCGTGAGGTTCAAGGTCATTAAAGAGGTCCGCCTGCGTTGTTTTTGCCGCTTATTTAAGGGCGCGTTAACCCTGCTCACGGCTCTATTAACCCAAGATAGTACCTGTTGGAGGAGCCGACGTCACCCGAAAACTGCGTTCAAGACGCGAAATATGGGCGTATTCCTGCCAATTCTTAACCCATCTTGCCCGAACCCCCAGATCTGGGGTGTTTGGTTAAAAGCATGCCTATCCCGGAGCCGGATGGACCAGTTCCGTGGGCGTCGCGCGAGCGACCGGGCTAACGATATAGAGGGCGACTGCTCTGCCTCTCTCGGGTTCTTCTCGAACCTCTACCGTAAGCCTATCGCAGGCATTGCGCGACGTCACGCGTTTCTTACGGGAATGTCCTGCTGGGTGACGCGTTGCCGAGACGCACTCCGAGGACTTTGCTATTGGCGCAATTCGGATAGGTCGCGGAATGACTGCGCCCAACCCTATTTACCAAAACGCAATCGGGCATTCACCAATTCGAAGAATAGATATTCCAGGGCATTCCCAATGGACCTGCGCCGGATCGCGCCTACCAGTTGTCCCGGACCCAGCGCACCGCACGCTTGATGGAGCGGGCCGGGTAGCGGTCATGGGTCATTTCGAAATCCCACCACTCATCCTGGGGATGCGCCGCGTGGAGGCAGAGCCCGACCACGGATGCAAACTCCGGGCCACAAGTGCTCTGCGGCAGGCCCCGCACCCGCAAGGGCCGCCCGACCCTCACTTGCGGACCGAGGATCTTGGCCGCAAGCCCGTCGAGGCCCTGAAGCTGACTGCCCCCGCCGGTCAGAACGATCTGTTGGCTGGGCAATTGCTCGAACCCGGCGGCGACAAGGCGGTCGCGGACATCCTCGAGGATCTCTTCGACACGGGGACGAATAATCCCGATCAACTCGGAGCGGCTGACCGTGCGGCGGTCATGTTCCCAATCGCCGGTCTCGCCAGTAATCTCGATCTGCTCGCGGTCGTCCATGCCCGTGGCCAGCACGCCGCCATAGAGCGTCTTGAGCCGCTCGGCGAAGCTGTGAGAGATGGAAAGCCCCTTGGAGATGTCCGAGGTGATATGCTCGCCGCCCAGCCGCACACTGTCCGCATAGATCATGTGTTTCTTGAGGAAAATCGACACGCCAGTGCTGCCCGCGCCAAGATCGATGCAGGCCGCGCCGAGCTCCCGCTCATCCTCAACCAGCGCTGAAACACCCGAGACATAGGAGGACGACGCAAGCCCCGCGAGCTCCAGATCGCAGCGCTTCACCGCATAGAGCAGGTTCTGGATCGCCGCCTGTTCCACAGTCAGAACATGCATGTCCGCTACCAGCCGGTTGCCGATCTGCCCGCGCGGATCGTTCAGGCCCGAACGATGGTCGAGCGCGAAATTTACGGGCTGGGCGTGGAGCACCTCCCGCGTGTCCCCGAATTCCGGCAGGTTCGAGCGCGCCAGCACCTGGGCGATGTCCTGCTCGGAGACCGCTTCGCCCGCGATCTCGACCTGTCCCGAGACACCATAGGAGCGCGGCTCAGCCCCCGAGAAGCTGGCGATCACGTGATCCACCCGCACCTGCGCCATCTTCTGCGCGCCCTGCAGGGCGGTGCGGATCGCGCGTTCAGCCTCGACCATCCCGTCGATCTCGCCGAACCGGATCCCGCGCGAGCGCGTGTGGGACGCGCCTATCACCCGAAACCGCGATTGGCCCGCCATGGTACCGACACCGTCGTTTTCGCTATCGGGTTCGGGGCCGTCGAACTTGAGCACCAGACAGGCAACCTTCCAGGTGCCGATATCAAGCACTGCGACGACGCCCCGCTGCATCGCCACCTGCCGCATGTTCCGCATGGCACGTTGCGCTGAATACAGGTCTCTCATTGGTCGCTCCTGATGGTAGACAGGCCGCGGATGTCCCAGAGGGCATCGAGCGCGTCGGGATTGAGGCGGATGGTCGGGCGATCCGGCAGGCGCATATCCACCGCCGAAATGTCGCGTTCAAAAAGCTCTTGGGCCGCGTCGAGGGCCATGACCCGCGCAAGCGCCAGCTCGGCCCCGGTTTCGGGCAGCAGGATCCGCTGGTCCTCGGTCAGGACCACGTCCCAGCGGCGCGCGCCCATGCGTTGCAAGCCGATCACCCGGCCTTCGAGCTCATCGGCCATGGCCAGCAGGCGCAGGGCCTCGGGCACGGCCCGGTCCCCGCCCTCGCCGGCGACAAGCGGCAGGGCTGCATGGGCGGCGCGGGAGTCGATCGGGCCAACCCGGTGACCTTCGGCATCGAGGATCTCCAGCGTCTGGCGGGTCTGCCAGACCACGGCAGGCGTCCGCTCGACAATATCCACGGCGAGGATCCCGGAGGCCTGGATCGAGAGATCCACTTCCGCCACCGCATCGAGACCCAGCACGACCTCTCGCATGGCCTCAAGATCCAGCGCGAAGGAGGTGATCGGGAAGTCGATCGGGACGACCTCATGGATATCCTCGATCAGCTCTTCCGAGGCGCCGGTGATCGCCATGGCCGCGACCATGAATTCCGGACGGTTCTCGATCGAGGTACGGATCGCCAGGATCTCGCCCATCATATCGTCGCGCAGCGCCTCGTTGCGCATGAGCCATCCGGCGCCAAAGGCCAGCAGAAAAGCGGGAATGCCGACCCGCAGCACGGAGTGAAAGAGGGGCGTGAGCAACAGACGTTGCAGCCGGTAGGCCAGCCGCGACGGCGCGGGATCGGGCCGGTCAACGCTCTTGCGGCGGCGGATCAACGATCGCATGAAGCATCCTCCAGGATCCAACGGCAGAAGGCCCCGAAGTTCAGTCCCGCATGCTGGGCCTGCTCGGGCGTGAGCGATGTGGGCGTCATGCCGGGCTGGGTGTTTGTCTCGAGCAAAGCGAGGCCATCGAGGCTGCGTCGGGGATCCCACCGGAAATCCGTGCGCGTCACGCCGCGACACCCGAGCACCCGGTGCGCGGTCTCGGCATGGGACATGCAGGCGTCATAGACATCCCGCGGCAAATCCGCGGGCAGCACATGGCGCGAGCCGCCGGGCACGTATTTCGCGTCATAGTCATACCAGCCATCGGTCACGATATCGGTCACGCAGAGCGCCCGGTCCCCTTGCACGGTCACGGTCAATTCGCGCCCGGGAATGAACGCTTCAACCATCAGGATCTCGGGCATGTCCTCGGGCAGGGGCGGCGGGGTCTCCGTCCCTTCCTCGACCAGCAGCACGCCCACCGACGAGCCCTCGTTGAACGGCTTGATCACGTAAGGTGGCGGCATCACATGGCCTGCCGCAATCTCGGCCTTGGAATAGAGCCCGCTCGTCGCGATGGGCAGGCCCGCCGTGGCATAGGCCGCCTTCGAACGCTCCTTATCCATGGCCAGCGCCGAGGCCAGCACGCCCGAATGGGTGTACGGGATCCGCAGCCATTCCAGCAGGCCCTGCACGCAACCATCCTCGCCCCAACGGCCATGGAGCGCGTTGAAGACCACATCCGGCTTCAGGGATTTGAGATCGGCGACGAGATCGGGACCGGCATCCAGCTCGGTGACATCGAACCCCTCGCCCCGCAAGGCGGCCGCACATTCCCGACCCGAGACGAGGGAAACCTCGCGCTCGGCCGATGGGCCACCCATCAGCATCACGACATTGGGCGATGTCCTGCTCGACACGTCCCGCCTCATATTTTCGAAGCTCTTGCGGCTTCGTGAACTGCTCGGACCCCTGCCCTTTTGGATGGGCTATTTTTCGGGGTGGCTCCGCCCGGGTGTTCCGATGCGGATCACCTCCCAGTGTAGCGAATGGCCGGTCTCTTGGAAAACCTTTTTTCGCACTTCTTCGCCGAGGGATTCGAGCTCGGCGGCGGTGGCGTTTCCGGTATTCACCAGAAAGTTCGGGTGCTTGGGCGACATTTGCGCCGCGCCGCGCATGGCGCCGCGCAGGCCCGCCGCATCGATCACGGCCCAGGCCTTGGCCTCATGGGTGTCATCGGCCCGCCCGGTCGAGCTGAACCCCGCCGGGTTGCGAAAGGTGGATCCGGCTGTGCGGTCCTTCGTGGGCTGGGTCGCGTCGCGTTTGGCGAGTTGATCCGCCATCCGCGCCTCAAGCGTGACGGGATCGCCCGGTGCCCCCTCCAGCGTCACGGCGGTCACCACCGCGCCCTCGGGCAGATCGCTCTGGCGATAGCGGAAGTTCAGGGCCTCGGGCGCAAGGCGCAGGGTCGCGCCCTCCCGCGTGATCAGTTCCACCTCGCGCACCACATCCGCCATATAGCTGCCATAGCAGCCCGCATTCATGGCCACCGCGCCACCGATACTCCCCGGGATGGTGCGCAGGAAGGTCAGATCCACCCCAGCTGCGGCGGCCTTGCGCGCCACATGGGCGTCGAGTGCCGCGGCTCCGGCCCGGACCTTGGTGCCGTCAATCTCAATCCCGTTGAACCCACGGCCCAGCCGGATCACCGTGGCCCGGATCCCGCCATCGCGCACGATCAGGTTCGAGCCGACCCCCATGACAAAGATCGGGCGCGCGAGATCGCTGCGCAGGAACGCCGCCAGATCCTCGGCATCCGCAGGTTGATAAAGCGCATCCGCAGGCCCGCCCACGCGCAACCATGTCAGGTCGGCCAAGGACCGGTTCTCGGTCAGGGTGCCGCGCAGATCGGTCATTTCGGATCTCCTGTCACGCGGGCGCGCAGCCAGCGGAATGCAAAGCGCACGGGCCAGCGCAGGACCGAGGCCGCCGCAACGAGCCCGGCCAGCGCGTACCAGAGCCCCAGATCCATCCAGATGAAGACGAGCAAGGGCACCAGTAGCGCCATCAGCCCATAGGCCCCGGGCCAGTGGTACCGCCCGGGCATCATGGCGATCACCGTGGCAATCACGATCCAGACGCAAAATAGCGTCAGCGACAGAGGGAAATCGGTGGGCACAGCAGGTCTCCGCGAATGCCCTTTTAGGCCATCAAACCGGGCGTGGGCGCAAGGGGTCAGGCCATCCGTTTGGGCAGGCTATGGGCCCAGGCGGAAATCGTACCCGCCCCAAGGCAAACGACAATGTCACCCGGCTTGGCTTCCGCCCGCACAAGCTCTTCCAATGCGTCCTCGTTGGGCACCGCCACCGCATGTCGGTGGCCATGGGCGGTCAGCCCGGCCACCAGATCATCGCGGGACGCGCCCGGGATCGGATCCTCGCCTGCCGCAAACACCTCGGAAATGCCGACCACATCCGCCTCGTTGAAGCAGGTGCAGAAATCCTCGAAGAGGCTCGCGAGACGCGAATAGCGATGCGGCTGATGCACGGCGATCACGCGCCCCTCGCTCGCCTGACGCGCGGCCTTGAGCACGGCGGCAATCTCCACCGGGTGGTGGCCATAATCGTCGATGATGGTCACTCCATTGATCTCGGCAACCTTGGTGAAGCGACGATTGACCCCGGCGAACCCGGCCAGCGCCGCGCGGATCTCGTCGATCTTCATGCCCAGATGGCGGGCCACAGCCACGGCCGCCAAGGCATTTGAGACGTTGTGATCCCCCGGCATCGGCAGGGTGCAGCCCGAAATCACCTGCCCCTCATTGCGCAGCAGGATATCGAAATGCGCGACCCCGCCCTTGTAGGTCAGATTGACCGCCCGGACATCGGCCTGAGTGTTGAAGCCAAAGGTCATGACCCGGCGATCCGTGATCCGCCCGACCAGCGCCTGCACCTCCGGATGGTCCGTGCAGCAAATCGCGAGCCCATAGAAGGGAATGTTCGAAACGAACTCATGAAACCCGTCTTTGAGCCGCTCAAAGCTGCCCCAATGTTCCATATGTTCAGGATCGATATTCGTCACAATGGCGATTGTGGCCGGCAGACGGTTGAAGGTGCCGTCGGATTCGTCGGCTTCCACCACCATCCACTCGCCTGCGCCCGCCCGCGCGTTGGAGCCATAGGCATGGATGATCCCGCCATTGATTACCGTCGGGTCGATCCCGCCCTTGTCGAGCAAGGTCGCCACCATCGTGGTGGTCGTCGTCTTGCCATGGGTCCCGGCAATGGCGATGTTCGACTTCAGTCGCATGAGCTCAGCCAACATCTCTGCCCGGCGCACCACGGGCAGGCCCCGGGCCCGCGCTGTCTCCAACTCCGGGTTGCCCGGTTTGATCGCCGAGGAGATCACCACGACCTCAGCCTCCTCGAGGTTTTCGGCCACCTGCCCAATGAAGATCCGCGCGCCCAGACGCTCCAACCGCTCGGTGATCTTCGACGGTTTCAGGTCCGAGCCCTGCACCGTGTAGCCATGGGTCAACAGCACCTCGGCGATCCCGGACATGCCGATCCCGCCGATGCCGGTGAAATGAATGGCCCCAAGCTGGGTCGGAAGTTTCGTGGCGGCGTTCATAACAAAACTGTCTTTCATCGGTCCTTGGGTCTCTGGCGGTTGCGGAGGCTCAGGCGGCGACCTGAGCGGGTGGCGTGGCGAGGTGGTCGACAAGATCCACGAGCCGTTCAGTTGCGTCCGGGTGGCCCACGCCCAGCGCGGCATGGGCCATCTGCACCGCGCCATCGGGATTGTCGAGGATCAGGGTGATTTGGTCGGCAAGTGTTGCAGGATCGAGCTTGCTCTCGGGGATCAGGATCGCAGCCCCGGCCTCAACCAGCCCACGGGCATTGGCCGTCTGGTGATCCGCGGCGGCGGCGGCAAAGGGTACGAGGATCGACGGGCGCCCGATCACGGTCAGGTCGGCGACCGTCGAGGCGCCGGAACGGGAGACGACAAGCTGCGCCTCGGACATACGCGTGGGCACATCATTGAAGAAGGTTTTGACTTCGGCTTTGATGCCCGCCGCCGCATAGGCCTCCACCACGCGGTCGAGATCTTCGGCCCGGGCCTGATGGGCCACGCGGATCCGGTCCCTCAAGGCAGCGGGCAGATGCGAAACGGCCTCGGGCAGGACATCGGACAGGATCCGCGCCCCTTGACTGCCGCCCAGCACCAGAAGGCTCAGCGGCCAGTCTCCCGGCGGGATATAGGGCGCGCCGGCCCGCTCAAGGATCGCACCGCGCACCGGGTTGCCCGTGGGCTGCCCCTCGACCCCCTCGGGCAGATCCGTGGGCCAGGTCCCGCAGGCCACCGCATCCACGCGCTTGGAAAAGAGCTGATTGACCCGGCCCAGCACACCGTTTTGCTCATGGATCATCCGCGGCAAGCGCAAGATCGTCGCCGCCGCCATGGCCGGGATCGCCGGATAGCCGCCGAACCCGACCACCATGGAGGGGCGGTCGCGCAGCATATCGACCAGGGCCGAGACCACGCCCCCGGCAATCCGCAGCGGCACTATGGCCTTAGCCAGCGCCCCGCCGCGCGCGAAAGTGGCCGAGGACTTCTCGACAATCTCGACCACATGGGGAAAGCCACCAGTGTAGCGCGCGCCGCGGGCATCCGTGACCAGCTTGACCCGCCAGCCCTTGCGCAGCATCGCCTCGGCCAGGGCTTGAGCCGGGAACATATGCCCGCCTGTGCCGCCTGCCGCTATCACCAAAAGGGGTGCCCCCGGTCCCATCGCCTATCGTCCTCGCTTGATCAGAATGTCCTCGATCTGCCCTTGGGGACGGCTGCGGGTAAAGGCCAAAAGGCAGCCCAGCGCGATCCCTGTCGCGATAAGCGACGATCCGCCGTAGCTGACCAGAGGCAGGGTCATGCCCTTGGCCGGGAGCATACGCACGGCAACGCCCATATTGATGATCGCTTGTGCCGCAAAGAGCAGGGTGAGCCCGGTGCCAGCCAAACGCGCGAAAGGATCCCGCTCCCGCATCAGGCGCCAGAGGCTGCGGAGCACGATCGTGGCATAAAGCGCGATGATCACCATGACGAGCAGAACGCCGTATTCTTCAGCCGCCACCGCGATGATGAAATCCGTATGGGCATCGGGCAGGACCCATTTCACCTGCCCCTCGCCAACGCCCACGCCAAAGAACCCGCCCTCGCGGATCGCGTTGGTTGCGTAGCCAAGCTGGGTCGTTGGGTCGAGATCCGACGAGAGAAACCCGTCGATCCGGCGCCGGAAATGCTCCGAGAGGTTATAGGCGGCAATCCCGCCCAACCCGACCGCGGCCACGAGCGACACGACCAGAACCATGGAGGCCCCGGCCACGAAATACATGGAGGCCCAGCCAAAGAGGATCAGGCAGGCCTGCCCGAAATCCGGCTGGATCACCAAGAGCCCGACCACCGCCAGCGCGATCCCGAGGGAGAGGCTGCGCCCCGGAGGGCCGTTGATCTCTTGCGAGGCGGCGAGCAGCCAGGCGGACAGGATGATGAAGCCGGGCTTGAGAAATTCCGACGGCTGCACACTGGCAAAGCCCAGCGAGTACCAGCGGGTCGCCCCCTTGCCGAAATCCGTCCCGAAAAGCGGCAGGAAGGCCAACGCGACGAAGGCGCCGAGGAACAGAAGGCTCCCCATGCGCCGGATCTGTTTCGGGTCACAAAGCGACAGAAGCAGCATGATGCTGAGCGCCGCCGTCCCGAAGATCATCTGGCGCTGAACATAGTGAAAGGGCGGCTGGCCATTGCGCGTCGCCAGGGGCGGAGAGGCCGCGAGACCGAGCAACAGCCCGATCGCAAACAACCCCAGGATCGCCAGCAGCACGCCTTTATCCACGGTCCGCCACCACCGCGGGAGAATGGGCTCCCGCGCGCTGGGCCGGACGGTGCCGTACACCATCTCAGTCATCGAAACTACCGCCTATGCCTCAGTCAAAACGCCCGTTTGCCGGGTCTGGGCGAAAGCGTACACGATGCGGCTGCGCAAAGCCAGACATTGCAGATTTGTCTTAAACTGTCGCGGCCCTTTGCCAGTTGGCCTAAAGCGCCTGCGCCAAGGGGGCCGTTTCGGGTTCCAGATGCCGCCGCGCCCAGAACGGGCTCTCGGGCCAGCGGGTCTCGCGCCCATAGACCTCTCGCCGGGCGTTCAGGTAGTCCTGCACACCTTTTGCGACACTCTGGGCATAGGTCTGCATGGCCGCCCGGTCCTGAGCGACAAAGGCTGACGCGGCCTGCAGCGCAGACCAGAGCGCGGTGGTCATGCCATGGGAGGAGAGCGGATCGAACGCCGCCGCCGCATCGCCGATGGCCACCCACCCCTCCCCGATCGCGGGGGCGATCCAGGTGCTGTTCGTGGCGATCCGGCGGACCGGGCCGGATGGCGCAAAGCCGTATTCCGCCAGATAAGCCCCCAGCGCAGGGCGCGCAAACGCCTCGGCCGCCAGTTCGGCATTCTCAACAGCAGGCAGATCCGTATCCGTGTAGAAATTCACCACTGCCCTGCCATCGGCCAGCGCCGACAAGTACCACCAGCCCCGCGCCTCCGCCTCGATCAGGGTCACAGGCCGTGGCGCGTCGGACCCGGCCCGGGAGAAGAGCACGCATTGGCAACCCAGGCGATCCGCCGCGAAACGCCGGGCGAAACGCGCGGCAACCAGCGCTTTGCGACCCGTGGCGTCGAAGAGGAAGCTCGCGCGGGTCTCTCCCGCCCGCGTGGTGAGACGCCAATGCCCCTCCGCCACCGCGAGCTCGGAGACATCCGCATCGATCCGCTGCGCGCCCGCAGCGATGGCCTGAGCGGTCAATGCAGCCTCAAACGCAGTCCGGTCGAGCACAACGGGCGGCCCGTCCAACTGAAGGATGGCATCGCGCGCAACCAGCGCCGCACTGCCCCAGGCCGAATAGGTGCTATGAGCGAGCCGATGCACCTCCGCCCGCAAGAGCGCGTCCGAGCCCAACTCCTTGAGTAAGGGGATCGCCGCAGCACTCAGGTGCTCCCCCGGCTTGAACGCGTCTGCGCGGCGCTTGGCGATCCAGACCGGGCGCTTCCCCGCCCGGGCCAGATGCAAAGCCGCCGCCGCCCCGGCGATCCCGCCCCCGAGCACGGCGACCTCATGGATCAATTGGGCAGCATCCCCTGACGAGGTGACCAGTCGAACCGCGCCTCGAGATCCGTATCCCGCTGGGTTTCCACGAAAGCATCCCCGGCGGGCGTGGGTTTGCGCACGACAAAGCCCATCCGCTCCCACAGGGTGATCATGTTGGTGATCCCGTCCCAATAGCTGGCATTGGCGTGATACCCGATCCCCGCCACGCCCCGCGACCAGCTCACCCGGTTGGAAAGAAACTTCGCACGGGCCGCGTCGCTGAGGCCCTCATCCAGCCCGGCGGTGTAATAGGCCTCCGGCAGCACATCGATCGGCAAGAGCGCGGGCCACCAGACGGCGGTCGGATAATTGTCCTGCATCAGGACCTGCTGACAGCTGAAGGCGTCGCATTGCCAGGGCAGCCCCATCCAGCGCGTCAGATCCCCAGGCATTTGCGGCCCGATGGCTGGGGGCGCACCGTTGCCCCCCTCAAAGGCGATCTCGGGGGTCAGCAGACGCCCGAGGTCCTGGTTCAGGCTGGGTCGGTTGCCATGGGCGATGCGGAAGGGCTCCGCCTCCTCGTCATAGTTGCGGGCATACATCTCCTTCAGGCGGAGGTAGTAGGTCAGCTCAACCCCAGGATGGAACGCCCCGCCCGAACAGGGTTCGAGCGCGGACTGGGTCAGTGCCCCCGGCTGCTGCTCCAGCGGGATTTCATCAAAGCTGGTGTAGTCGCTGACCACGTCCTCTGCTGCTTGCCCCGTATAGTCGTCGACGAAGTCACCCGCCGCCCATGCGCGCAGCATGTCATATTGCAGCTTGGGGAACTGGAACCATTGCAGCGGACTGCCATCGAAATTCACCCCATCGCCCAGCATGTAGGGGATTTTCAGACGCTCCTCGACATAGGCCGTCTCACTCAGATTTTCCGGATCCCGGAAGAGCGCGAAGATGCTCTCGCGGAAGGCCGCATTCTCCGGGGCTGGGTCCGCGAGGCGGGCCACATAGGCCGGATCCCCGAGATCGCCGATGGCCATCCAGCCCTGTCGCAGATTGGCCGCCTGGGTGACCCAGGCCATCAAGGCCACGCGCCGGAAGGTGGGATAGATATGGGTCATGAAGGAAAGCGGCAGCTGGGGCGCCTCGGTCCAACCCTCCTGCACGTTCATATCCGCGATGACGTCATAGAGCGTCGTGATCGGCGGGATCTCCGGCGCGAAGTTCGGCCCGACGCAGGCCACCCAGGCGGGCTCTGCCGTGAAGGATTCGCCATCGATCTCGACCTCAGCGGTCACCGGGCCGTCGCACCAATCGTCATGCCAGGCGTCATTATCGGCGAAACTGGTGATCCCCGCATTGCTCGGGGAATCTGACACGCCATCGGGCGGCACCACCAGAAGGCGGCCCTCCGCATCTGTGCGCACCTGCCCCAGCCCGACCTGGATCGCATCGGGCTGACCGCCCCAGAAGGTGCCCTCAAAGGCATAGGCCGGATCGCTGCCATCGGCATTCGTCTCCGCGCCGGAGATTTGCCGCGCGCCCCCGTCGATCAGCAGGTTCGCCTCGCGATCCGCGTTGGACACGAAATACTGGTTGCGCTTGCGCGAGGGCAGTCCCGGCGCCAGAGCCCCATTGTCGAGCGGGTTGTTGAACCCGTACCAATTGGCCTTGGTATTGGCGAGATGAGCGCCCCATGTGATGCCATCGCCAGTGACCTCACCGATGATCCGGTCTTCGGCATCGAACGCATAGACCCGGAAGCGCTGGACCTGTTTCTTGATCTTCTCAAGCCCGTCCTTGAACTGGCCATCCTCCGGCATGGGCGGGAGGCCGGGCACTTCGGGGGCGAGAAACCATTTCTCCGATCCCCCGACCCGGCAAATGCCCAGCGCCGGATAGATCCGGACCTTGGACACGCTGGCCCCGCTTGGCGCGGGCGCATAGGCAGCCTGGGGATCGATATTGGCCCGGGCGGGCCATGGGGCGCCCGCGATCAGCGCCGCACTGGAAGCCATGCCGAGAAATTGTCGGCGCGAGGGAACTGTTTTTTGGTCTGACACAATGCGCCCCTGAATGAATAAGTGTATCCACAGAGCGTCGGCGCAAAGGGCTGAAAAAGCAACATCCTGTTTCTGTCAGATGAGGCGGCTCACCTCTCTTGCGGCAGGATCGCCCCCGGATGGCCGATGATCCGGCAAGCCAGCGAATGGCCCGCATGAAGCGCAGTCGCCTGGCTCGCGCCGGTCAATCTGGCCGCGAGATAGCCCCCATTGAACCCGTCTCCGGCAGCAGTGGTGTCCACCACGGCCACAGCCGGTTCATAGTGCTCCGGTGGTACTGTTTCTCCGATCGAGACCGGGCCATCCGCCCCCTGCTTCAAGGCGCCTGTCATGGAGCCGAAGGCCCCCAGCCTTGCCAACACCTCAGCTGGCGAAGCGTCCCCAAAAAGCGCCATCTCGTCATCCACCGAAGGCAAGGCCAGATCGCAGCGCGCCCAGGCGGCGGCCATAACCTCCCGCGCGACAGAAGGGCGTTCCCACAGGATCGGGCGGTAGTTGGAGTCGAACGCAAATCGCCCGCCCCTGGCGCGATAGCTGTCGATCCAAGTGAAAAGCTGCTGCCGGATCTCGGGGGGCAGGATCGCCAGAGTGATCCCCGAGAGGTAGATCACATCCGCCGCTGTCAGCTCATCAAACAAAGAGCTCTCCTGAAAGAGAAGGCGTGCGGCGGAGTCCTTGCGCCAGTAAGAGAAGCTGCGCTCCCCAGCCCCATCTGTGGAGATCGCATAGAGGCCGGGCAAACGCTGCGGGTCGCGCGCGATCAGATCGGTTTCCACGCCATGTTCCTCGATGAAGCGTAGCATCCCGTCGGACAACCGGTCCTGGCCCACAAGGCTGACAAAGCTCACCCGGTGCGGCGCGGGGAGCCCCCGGCGCAGATAAATCGCGGTGTTCAACACATCTCCCGCCACACCGATCCGCGCAGGCCCGGGCACATCCGAGACGAGAAGCTCCAGCATCGCCTCGCCGATACAAGCGATGTGCAGTCCCGACATCAGGGCGCCTCAGCATCGAAGGTCAGGTGGACCTTGACCGCTTGCGTCCGGTCTCCGGCCAGATTGAAGGCGGCGACCG
Source organism: Dinoroseobacter sp. S76 (assembly GCF_049801095.1). Lineage (NCBI taxonomy): Bacteria > Pseudomonadati > Pseudomonadota > Alphaproteobacteria > Rhodobacterales > Roseobacteraceae > Dinoroseobacter > Dinoroseobacter sp. S76. The sequence goes on from NZ_JBNAGH010000003.1 coordinate 393,031, forward strand.
CGTCGCCCAGGGGAAAGGCATGGCTGAGGATCGGGGAGACGTCGATCTCTCCACTGTCAATCAGGCGCACAGCATCGGCAAATTCCGGGTGAAAGCGGTGCGTGCCGATAAGGCGGATCTCCTTGCTGACCAGCACGTTCAGGGGCAGCGGCGTCTCCCCCGCCACGCCCACCAGCACCATCGTCCCGCCCGGGCGCAGCATCTCGAGCGCATCGCGAATGGCGGCGGGCGCGCCGCTGCATTCAAAGACCACATCGACCTGCCCTTTCTCGGCGCGCAGGGAGGCGAGCGCCTCCGGCGCGCGGAGGACATTGACCACCAGCTGGGCCCCCATCCGGCGGGCCACGTTCAGCGGGAAGTCGTGCAGGTCCGTCACGATCAGCTCCGCTGGCTTGCGCCGCGCGGCCACCGCCGCCATGAGCGACCCGATCGGCCCTGCCCCGGTGATCAGCACCCGCTGACCCGCCAAGGCCACCCCGTGAGAGGCCGCGTGCAGGCACACGGACAAGGGCTCGGCACAGGCCGCGGCCCGGGGCGGCACCGGATTGGCGAAGCGGTGGGCGCGCCGGGCGGGCACCGTGATCACATCGCGGAACATCCCCTGCTCATGGGGCATGCGATAAGCCGAGCCCATGAAGCGCATGTTCAGGCAATGGTTGAAGGCCGCTTGATCGCAGAACCGGCAGGCCCCGCATGGCAGGCTGGGGTTTACGGCCACCAGATCGCCGACCGCCAGCCCGTGCACACCGGACCCGAGCTTGCGGATCCGCCCAGCGGCCTCGTGGCCGACGATGATCGGTTCGCGCACGCGGATCTGTCCGATCCCGCCATCATGGTAGTAGTGCAGATCCGAGCCGCAGATCCCGCCCGCCGCGATCGCGATCTGGACCTCCTCAGGTCCCGGCGCCGCCACGGCTTCGGTCTCCACCCGCAGGTCATGGGCAGCATGCAAACGGCAAATCCGGGCGGTCATGGGCGGCTCCTAGGGCAGGATCTGGTTCGGCAGCCAGGTCGCCAGCGCCGGGATGTAGGACACCATCAATAGCACGATCAGGTTGCTCAAGAGGAAGGGGAAGATCGCGCGCACCACGGGCGTCAGGGGCAGCTTGGCGATCCCCGCGCAGACAAAGAGGCAGACGCCCACGGGCGGCGTGGTCAGCCCGATCATCAGGTTCAGCACCGCGAACGTCGCGAAATGGAGCGGATCGACCCCGACCGCCGTCGCGAGGGACAGAAGGGGCACGAAGAGGATGATCAACGCGGCAATCGTCTCCATGAACATGCCGATGAAGAGGAGCAGGATGTTGATCATCAGAATCACGAGGATCGGGTTGTCCGTGATCGAAAGCACCCCGTCGGCGATCGCCTGGGGGATCCGCTCGGACACAAGGATCCAGCCGAAGACATTTGCAAAGCCCACCAGCGCGAGGATGGCGGCGGCCGAGACCGCGCTGTCGGTGATGATCTTGGGCACAAGACGAAGGGGCAGCTCGCGATAGACGAAGGCGCCCACGATAAAGGCATAGACACTGGCCACGATGGCCGTTTCCGTCGGCGTCGCGATCCCGCTCAGGAGGCCGTAAAGGATGATCCCGGTCATCGCCAGCGCCCAGAAGGCACCGCCAAAGGCCCGTCCGATCTCACCCACGCCCTGCCATTGCTGCTTGGGGAAATTCTTGCGCACGGAGACCACATAGCAGGTCACCATCATGCCGACCCCCATCAGGATACCCGGCACAGCACCCGCCAGAAACATCTTGCCCACGGAGATCCCCGAGAGCGCGCCGACGATGATCATCGGCACGCTGGGCGGGATGATCGGTCCCACGGTGGACGATGCCGCCGTCACTGCCGCCGAGAAATCTGCCGGATAGCCTGCTTTCTTCATGCCGGGGATCATCACGCCGCCGATCGAGGCCGCATCGGCCACCGCGGTGCCCGTGATCCCGCCAAAGAGCATGGACGCTCCGATATTCGTCAGGCCCAGCCCGCCCCGGATCCAGCCCACCAGCGCATTGGCAAAACGGATGATCCGCTCGGTGATCCCGCCATTGTTCATCAGGTTCCCGGCAAGGATGAAGCCCGGGATACTCAGCAACACGAACACATCGATCCCGGCATAGATCTTCTGCGGCATCACCACGAGCGGGATATCCGACAGCAGGAGATAGGCCATGGAGGACAGGCCGAGCGTGATGGTCACCGGGATGCCGATCAAAAGCCCGGCGATGAATACTGCGAAGAGAACCGCAACCTCCATGGTCACTCCTCCTCGCCGGTCATGGGGCGGCGGTAGTCGATCCGCGCCCAGTCGAGGCAGAAGCGCAGGATCCCGAACGCCGCAAGCATGGCCAGCAAAAGCCAGACGCTGAAATGAATGAACTCCATGGGCATCGCCATGGCGGGGGAGTTCTGCAACATGCCGATTTTCACATATTTCCCCGCCCCCGGCAGCAGCGCGAGGCAGAGCACCGCCGTCGCCGCCGACGCGAACATCCGCAAATAGCGGGGCCACTCACCCGGCAGCGCGTCACAAAACGCGTCCACATTGACCAGATCCCCGGTCAACAGGGCCACGCCCACGCCAAAGGCGGTCAGATAGATCAGGGCAAAACGGGTCAGCTCTTCGGTCCAGACGGGCGAGGTGCCGATGGTGCGACCCACGACCTGCAACAGGACTGCAAAGATCAGAACGGCGAAGGCTGTCAGCGCACCTGCGCGGCACAGGCCGGTCATGAAGGAATTGAGGCGCCGCAGCACGAGGTCCTGTCCTTGTCTCACTTGGGAAAGGGCGCACCTGCCGCCCGGGAGGGAGGCGGCAGGCGCAGGGTCATCGGGGCCTAGTTCTGGCTATTGAAGAGGCCTTCGACGATGGGCTTGATCTCGTCATTGACGTTCGCGAGCACCGCATCCTTGGCCGCCGCCGCATAGGCTGCGCCGTCCACCTCGACGAAGGTCATGCCATTGGCTTCAAGGTGGGCGCGGTCATCGGCCAGGCTTTTGTCCAGAAGCCCGCGTTCAAAGGCCTGCGCCCGGGAGGCAGCTTCCATCACATGGGCCTGATCCTCGGCGCTGAGTTTCTGCCAGGTGGATTCCGCGATGGTCAGATAGATCCAGGACCGCACATGCTGCGTGAGGTTCACATGGCTCTGCACCTCGTTGAAATTGGCCGACCGGATCAAGGCGAGCGGGTTCTCCTGCGAGCCGATCGTGCCGTTCTGCAGTGAAGTGAAGACCTCGGAGAAGGCCATGGGTGTCGGGTTTGCGCCCAGCGCGTTCCAGACATCCACAAAGAGCGGCACATTCGGCACGCGCATCTTTTGGCCGTTCAGGTCATCGGGATGTGCAATCGGGCGGTTCGAGGTCAGGTTCCGTGGCCCCCGCGCAAAATAGGCGATCGGGCGGATCTGCGCCTTCTCGACGATCTGGGCCTTGATCTTGTCGCCGATCTCGCCGCTCGCGACCTCATCCATATGCTCGGTCGAGGCATAGGCATAGGGCACTGCGAGCAGGGCCGCCATGGGCGCCCAGTTCTGCAGGCTTTCCCCGGTGATGGTCATATCCACCGTGCCGAGCTGCATCCCGTTGATCAGGTCGATCTCCTTGCCGAGGGATTCATTGGGGAAGATCTCGACCGCGATGCGGCCCTCGGTCAGACCCGAGAGCTCTTCGGCGAATTTCACGGAGGCGAGATGCCATGCATTCTGTTCATTGGCCAGATGGCCCAGTTTCAGGGTGATATCCTGCGCGAAGGCAGCCCCCCCGATCAGTTGCGTCAGAAGCCCTGCGGCCACCAGTTTCTTGAACTTGAACACCATCTTCTCCTCCTTATTGGTGGTTATGTGTCGATCAGATCCGGGTCGAACCGATCAAAGAAATCCTCGTGTTCGCGCACGATCTGGGGCAGATCCCCGATCAGACGCTGCAAATGGGTGCGCATGGCGGCAACGGCCTCCGGCACCTCTTGTTGTTCGATATGGTCGACGACGCGCGTGTGCTCTTCGACGAGCTGGTCGACGGGAAACTGCCCGAGGCTCAGGAATCGAACCCTGTCCATCTGGCTGTTGAGGCTCTCGATGAACTTCCAGGCGATTTCCTTGCCTGCGGCCTCGGCGAGGGTGCGGTGGAACTTCAGATCCTCATTGATAAAGTCGAACCGCGAGCTCCGGGCGACCTTGCGCTGGTTCTGAAGCTGCGCGCGCAGCTCGCGCACCACGTCGCCGTCCCCGGCCTCCGCCAACAGGGCGACGATATCCGCCTCCACCGCCTCACGCACGAAACGGGACTGCATCACCGTCTTGAAGTCGATCTTGGTGACCAGCGTCTTGCGTTGGGGCCGCACAATGATCAGCCCCTCTTCGGCGAGCTTGATGAAGGTCTCGCGGATCGGCTGGCGGCTCACCTCGTATTGGCGCGCCAGTTCCGGCTCGGACAGTTTGGTGCCGGGCGGCAGGTTATTCTTGATAATCCGCTCGCGCAGAATCCGATAGATCTGCGGCGTGATCGCAGCATCCCGGTCGAACCTGTCGTCAATAAAAAGCTGATGGACCAAAATTTCCTCCTTGGCTGTGTTTCTTGCATTCTTCCATACAAGTCAACAAGAATGTTGACAGAAAGCCCGTGATCACGGACAAGCAAACGCTAAGCGCACAGGAGATAGACGCAATGCAGGAGACGTGGCGATGGTTCGGGCCAAAGGATCAGGTGTCGATCAGCGACGTCGTTCAGGCCGGAGCCCGCGGGATCGTGACGGCGCTACATCACCTGCCCCCGGGCGTTGTCTGGCCGCTTGAGGAGATCCGCGCACGGCAGGAGGCCATTCGCACTGGATCCGGCGCGCTAACCCCGCCCTTGCGCTGGAGCGTGGTGGAAAGCCTGCCCGTTTCCGAGGATATCAAACGCCAGACCGGCGAGTGGCGCGGCCATATCGAGGCCTATAAAACCAGCCTGCGGAACCTCGCGGCGGCGGGGATCGACGTGGTCTGCTACAATTTCATGCCGCTCCTCGACTGGACCCGCACGGATCTCAGCCACCGGGTGGAGACGGGCGCGACCTGCATGCGCTTCGATCTGACCGACTATGTGATGTTCGACGTCCATGTGCTGGCAAGGACCGGTGCCTCGGGCGACTACGACGCCCCACTACTGGAGGGCGCAAAACAGCGCTTCGAGACCACGAGCGATAGGTTCAAACAGCAGCTTGTAGAGAACATCGTCTGCGGCCTGCCCGGCGCGGCAGACCATTTCACCCTCGACGATATCAAAGCGCATCTGGCGCTCTACGCCGAACACAGCCACGAGGATCTGGCCCGGAATCAGGCGGATTTCCTCGCGGAGGTGGCACCGCTCGCGCAGGAACTCGGGCTCCGGCTCTGTTGTCACCCGGATGACCCGCCAGTGTCCCTGTTGGGATTGCCGCGGATCATGTCGACCGAGGCCGATTACCAGCGCCTGTTGGAGGCAGTGGACCTGCCTGCAAACGGGATCACGCTCTGCTCCGGCTCGCTCGGGGCGCGCTCGGACAATGACCTGCCCGGAATGATGGAACGGCTCGGGGACCGCGTGCATTTCATCCATCTGCGCAATGTGCGGCGGGAGCATGACGGGCTCTTCGGCTCCTTCCATGAATCCGAGCATCTGGACGGCGATGTGGACATGGCCGCCCTGATCGCCGCGATCCTGCGCGAGGAGGCACGGCGCCGTCTCGCCGGGCGTGGAGACCACGCGATCCCCTTCCGCCCCGATCACGGGCAGAACATTCTCGACGACCACACGCGGCAGGCCCAGCCGGGCTATCCAGCCATCGGTCGGCTCAAGGGGCTGGCGGAACTGCGCGGTGTGATCCGGGGGATCCGCCATGCCACCGGACATGGCTGACCGCCTCAGCGCCGGAACTCTGGCGCGGATTTGCGATGGCGTGGCGCACCCGGGTTACACCCCCTCCGCCCACGGAATTGGCATCGTCCATCTCGGCCTCGGCGCGTTTCACCGGGCCCATCAGGCGGTCTATACGGACACCGCGCTCGCTGCGGCAGGCGGCGATTGGCGGATCCTCGGGGTCAGCATGCGGTCCACGGAAACCGCGCAGGACCTCGCCGAACAGGACGGGCTCTATACCGTGCTGGAGCGTGGGGCCGAGGGCATCCGTCCGCGTATCATTGGCAGCCTCGCCGCCGCGCGCGCCCTGCGTACGGATCGGGCGCAGATCCTGCGCCAGCTCTCTGCGCCGGACACGCGGATCATCAGTCTGACGGTCACGGAAAAAGCCTATGGCCAAGACCCGCAAACGGGTGGGCTGGACCTCACCCATCCCGAGATCGCACAGGATCTAAAGACGCCCGACACCCCCCAAAGCGTGCCCGGCCTGCTCGTGCAATGTCTGAGACACAAGCAGGAGAGCGGCGCGGGCAGTGTCACCCTGCTGAGCTGTGATAACCTGCCGGAGAACGGCCAGGTCCTGCGCCGCGTCGTGCAGGATTTCGCGGCGCAGGTGGCGCCGGATCTGAGCGGCTGGATCGAGGATCACGTGCGCTTTCCCGCCACCATGGTCGATCGGATCACCCCGCAAACCACGCAAGCGGACCGCGATGAGGCTGCCCGTCTGACGGGTCTTGCAGATGCAACCCCGGTGCAATGCGAGCCCTTCAGCCAGTGGGTTCTTGAGGATGACTTCCCCCATGGGCGCCCGGCCTGGGAGCACGCAGGCGCGATCTTTGCGCCGGATGTGACGCCCTATGAGCATATGAAGCTGCGCATGCTCAACGGATCTCATTCCCTGCTGGCCTATGCGGGTCATGTGGCGGGTCTGGAGACGATCAGCGCCTGTCTCGGCAGCCCGCTCCTGAAGGCTTGCCTCACCCGGCATCTCGTGGCGGTGGCGGCTGGTCTCGCGCCCTTGCCCGGCATGGACTACGCCGCTTATGGCCGTGCGCTGATTTCGCGGTTCGAGAACCCGAGCATCGCCCATTCCACCTATCAGATCGCGATGGATGGGAGCCAGAAAATGCCACAGCGCATTTTTGCCCCGGCAGAGGATGCGCGCATTTCCCGCGCGCCACGGGACACCTACGCCTTCGCGACGGCGGCCTGGCTGCGCTACCTGATGGGTCGCACCGAGGACGGGGCTGAATACGCCTTACGCGATCCGCGCGAGACAGAGATCGCCGAAGGGTTGAGAGGCGCGCGTGAAGCGAAGGATGTGATCGCTGGCCTGCGCAGCGTGCCCGGGTTGCTTCCTGAGCCGCTATTTGCGGACAGGGACTGGCTCGCGGCTGTGGAAACAGCGCTCGCAGATATTCTGCGCGACGGGGCCCTCCGAACGGCCGAACGCCTTGCTCAAGCCTGAGGCTCAGAGGTACTTGGACACCTCGGCCATGAAATCCTCGCCCCGTTTTTCGAAGCTGTCATACTGATCGAAACTCGCCGACGCAGGCGCGAGCAGCACCGTGTCGCCCGGCTCGGCCTCGGCCACCGCTTCGGCCACCGCCCGCGCCATGGTCTCGCAGATCGCATGGGGAGTTTCGGAAATCCCCAGCGCGAATTCCCGCGCGGATCGTCCGATCAGGTAGGCCTTGCGCACCGAGCCCAGATGGTCGGTGAGCGCCCCAAGCCCGCCCTCTTTCTCAAGCCCGCCCGCGATCCAGCGGATCGACCCGAAGGCCTGCAAAGCCTTGGCCGCGCTGTCCACATTGGTGGCCTTGCTGTCATTGACGAAGGTCACCCCGTTACGTGTCCCGACGATCTGGCTGCGATGGGGCAGACCGGCGAAGTTCTGGAATGCGTCCTCGATGATCCGCGGCGCAAGGCCGAGACTGCGGCAGGCCGCATAGGAGCAGGCCGCATTCTGGTGGTTATGGGATCCGGGCAGCCCCGGGATCGCGCGCAGATCGATCGCCCCGGCCTGGCGACCCTTGCGGTGTTCGGCGAGAAAGCCCTTGCGGGTGCTAACCAGCCAGCCGGGACCAGAAGGCTTCGCGCTCGTGATCCGGATCACCCGGTCGTCGCTCGGCGCAACCGTCAGCTGATTTGCGAGGAACTGCCCCTCGGCCTCATCCACGCCAATGATCGCCCGGTCCGGCCCGCCAATGGTGAAGAGACGCCGCTTGGCCGCAAAATACCCGCCCATGCCCCCATGGCGATCCAGATGGTCGGGACTGAGATTGGTGAAGACCGCGATATCAGGGGTCAGTGCGCGCGCAAGCTCAGTCTGATAGCTCGACAGCTCCAGCACCACGACGCTGCCATCCTCACCCGGGTCAATATCGAGCACACCGCGCCCGATATTCCCCGCCAGTTGGACCGAGCGCCCTGCCTCGGTCAGCACATGATGGATCAGGGCCGAGGTCGTGGACTTGCCGTTCGACCCGGTGACGGCGATCACGCGCGGGGGCTGATCGAAATGATCCCAGTCGCGCGTGGCGAAGGATCGAAAAAAGAGCCCAATGTCATTGTCCACGGGGATCCCAAGGGCCAGAGCCTGGGCGATCACAGGGTTGGGCTGCGGATAGAGATGCGGGATGCCCGGCGAGGTGATCAGCGCGGTGATCCCGCTCCAGGCCTCGGGGCGTTTGAGCGGCGTAGTCTCGAACCCTTCGGCCTCGGCACGGGCGCGGGCCTCCTCATTGTCGTCCCAACAGAGCGGGATCGCCCCCCCGGCCTTGAGCGCCCTCGCGGTGGCCAGTCCCGAACGGCCCAATCCCAGCACGGCGACGGATTGGCCGGTATAGCCTTGGACGGGGATCATGGCGGCTCCTTTCGCGATTGGCGGCAAGATGCACCGGGCGCGCGGTCGCGGCAAGATGGGGCGGGCGTGCCCTATGATCGACGCTTGAGAGAGCCGCGGTGGCGGGAGCCTCCGGCGGGGATATTTGGAGACTTAAGACAGGCAGGGCGCGCGAGCGGCCCGGGCGCTCAGCGCACCTTGAGCGTGGCGAGGCCAATCAGCGCGAGGATCAAAGAAATGATCCAGAAGCGGATAACGATCTGGCTTTCCTGCCAACCTTTTTTCTCAAAATGGTGGTGGATAGGCGCCATAAGGAAGACGCGCTTTCCGGTCTTCTTGAAATAGGCGACCTGAATGATCACCGAGAGCGCCTCGACCACGAAGAGACCCCCGACGACCACGAGCACGATCTCGTGCTTGGTGGCGACGGCAATGGCCCCAAGGGCTCCGCCGAGCGCGAGCGAGCCTGTGTCCCCCATGAAGACAGCTGCGGGCGGGGCGTTGTACCAGAGAAATCCGAGGCCGCCGCCGATCAGGGCAGAGGTGAAGACAAAGATCTCCCCCGTGCCGGGCACGTAATGCACGTCGAGATAGGAGGTAAAGTCGACCCGCCCCACTGCATAGGCGATCACGCCCAGCGTACCCGCGGCGATCATCACCGGCATGATCGCAAGCCCGTCGAGTCCATCGGTCAGGTTCACCGCATTGGCCGAGCCCGCGATGACCAGCATGCAGAAGGGGATGAAGAGGAGGGACAGGTTGATCAGCGTGTCCTTGAAGACCGGCAGCGCCAACTGCCCCGAGAGTTCCTCAGGATGCAGCAGCAGGGCCGCGACCCCGGCAATCCCCGCGATGCCGAAGCCGATGGCGAGACGGACCCGGCCCGACACGCCCGCATGGGAGTTTTTCGTGACCTTCTGAAAGTCATCCATGAAGCCGATGAGACCAAAACTCACGGTCACAAAGAGCACGAGCCAGACATAGCCATTGTCCCAGCGCGCCCAGAGAAGTGTCGCCAGGGTCAGGGCCGAGAGGATCAAGAGGCCCCCCATGGTCGGCGTGCCCTGCTTGGTCTCCAGATGGCTTTGGGGCCCATCCTCGCGGATCGGCTGGCCGAATCGCTGCCGTTTGCGGAGCAGATTGATCAGCGGACGGCCAAAAATGAAGCCGAAGATCAGCGCTGTGAAGAACGCGCCCCCCGCCCGAAAGGTGATGTATCGGAAGAGGTTGAAGGCGTCCCCGCCATCGGAAATCGAGGTCAGCCAATACAACATCTATGGGGATCCTTCGTTCTCATACCGCGATGTGGGATGCCCAAGTTTGCGCAGGGCGTCAACAACCAGGCTGACGCGACTTCCCTTGGAGCCTTTGACCAGCACCACATCCCCTGCATCGATCAGGGCATGGGCGCGCGCCGCAAGCTCGGGCGCGGTCTCGACCCAACTCCCCTGACGGCTGGCCGGAAGCGCGTCATAGAGCGCCTTCATGCGCGGACCGACGCAGTGGACAAGATCCACGCTGCCCATGGCCTCAAGATCAGCCAGCGCCACGTGATCGGCGATCTCTTCCGGGCCAAGCTCCAGCATATCGCCCAGGATCGCGATGCGGCGGCCCTTGGCGATGCGGCCGATGTCGTGGGCGGGCTGGCTTGCCGCGAGCATCACCAGCGCCGCGCCCATAGAGGTCGGGTTGGCGTTGAACGCATCGTCAATCAGATCTGCAGTCAGTGTGTCGATGGCCGGGTCGAGATGCAGGGTTTCGCGGGTGCCGCGCCCGGCCGGGGGCGCCCATTGCGCAAGACCGATCAAGGCCTCCGCAGGATCGGCTCCGATCCCGGCGGCGATCGCCACCACCCCGAGCCCGGTTTCGAGGAAATGCATCCCCGGCGTTGCGATCTTCAAAGCCACGGGTGTGCCAGACAGGCTGCCTCGGGCCACGGCGCAGTCTCCGGCAACCTGAGGGTCCTGCAATCGGTGCGTCACAGCCTCGGAGGTGCCGAAGGTTTTGATCCGCGCCCCTGCCGCCTCTGCCGCCGTCCTCAGGATCGGGCTTTGCGGCAGGTCTCCGGGGATCATGGCAAGCCCACCCGGCTCAAGCCCCTCGAAGATCGAGGCCTTCTCTTCGGCAATCCCTTCGAGGGAGCCAAGCGCCTCGATATGCGCCGCGGCGATGGTCGTGATCAGCGCCGCATGAGGGCGGGCCATGCGCGCAAGCGGGGCGATCTCACCGGGATGGTTCATCCCGATCTCGATCACCGCATAGTCGGTCTCGACCGGCATCCGGGCGAGCGTGAGCGGAACGCCCCAATGATTGTTGAAACTCCGCACGGCCGCGTGGACCCGGCCTTGCGCGTCCAGTGCTGCGCGCAACATTTCCTTGGCGGAGGTTTTGCCAACGGACCCGGTGATCGCGACCACGCGGGCCTGTGTCCGCGCCCGTCCGGCACGGCCCAGCGCCTCGAGCGCGGTCTGAACATCCTCAACCAACAGAAGCGGAGCATCCGGCGCGACCCCCTCGGGAATCCGCGAAACGAGCGCCGCCCCCGCTCCAGCGGCCAGCGCATTGGCCACGAAATCATGCCCGTCGCGCGCGGCTGTGAGTGCCACGAAGAGGTCCCCGGGTCTCATCTCGCGCGTGTCGATGGACACGCCCGATACGCTCCACTCCCCATGGGCAGTCCCGCCGGTTGCCGCTGCCGCCTCGGCAGATGTCCAGAGCGGCGCGGTCATGCGAGCCGCCCTTCCAGCGCAGCCACGGCGACGCTGGCTTGTTCAGCATCATCAAAGGGATAGACCGTATCCCCGACCGTCTGTCCGGTCTCATGCCCCTTGCCCGCGATCAAGAGGACATCCCCCGGGCCCAGCGCATCGACCCCGCGCAGGATCGCCTCGGCCCGGTCGCCGACCTCCGTCGCCTCCGGGCACCCCGCCTTGACCTGGGCGCGGATCAGGGCTGGATCCTCGGAGCGCGGGTTGTCATCGGTCACGAAGATCACATCCGCCTCCGACGCTGCGGCCTGCCCCATTAAGGGACGTTTGCCGGCATCGCGATCGCCGCCTGCGCCAAAGACCACCACCAGCCGACCCAGAACATGGGGCCGCAGCGCCCGCAGCGCGGTTTTCAGCGCGTCCGGGGTATGGGCGTAATCGACAAAGATTGTCGCGCCATTTGCCCGGCGCGCCACTTTCTGCATCCGCCCGCGCACGGTCTGCAACCGCGGCAGGATCGGCACCAGATCGGTGACCTGCGCACCCGTAGCCATCGCGAGCCCCATGGCCACCAGCACATTGGCCGCCTGAAACCCGCCGACCAGGTCCAGCCGGGCCTGATGCGCGCTGCCTTTCCAGGTGAAGCGCATCTCCTGCCCGTCCGCGTCATAGCGTTGAGCGGTCAGGCGCAGCATCGCGTCCTTGTGCTGCCCAACGGTCAGAAGCTCAGCGCCCGAAGTATGCGCGAGCGCCATCATATCCGCCCCACGCGGGTCATCGAGATTGATCACCGCCACGCCCGTATCCCCAAGGACCCGGGTAAAGAGCCCCGCCTTGGCCGCGAAATAGGCCGCGAAGGTCTCGTGATAGTCCAGATGATCCTGGGTGAAATTCGTGAACCCCGCCGCCGAAAGCCGCACGCCGTCAAGCCGCCGCTGGTCAAGGCCGTGGGACGAGGCCTCCATCGCCGCATGGGTGATCCCGGCTGCGGCCATCTCGGCCAGCGCGCGGTGCAGGGTCAGCGGATCCGGTGTGGTATGGGCAAGGTCGGCTTCGAAATCGCCTTCGATCCCGGTGGTACCGATATTGGCCGAGGCATGGCCCAGCCCCTGCCAGAGCTGACGGGTAAAACTGGACACCGACGTCTTGCCGTTGGTGCCGGTCACCCCGACCATGATCCCGGGCTGCGCGCCATACCAAAGGGCTGCGGCGGCGGAGAAGGCCTGCCGCGGGTCCTCGGCCACGATCAAGCGCGCTTCGGACGCTGCCAGTTCAGCCTTGGCGATCTCGGCGCCCTCGGCATCCGTCAGGATCGCGCCCGCGCCCATACGCAATGCATATTGAATGAACTCGCCGCCATGGACACGACTGCCCGGCAGGGCTGCGAAGAGATACCCGTCGCGCACCTCGCGACTGTCCAGCGCAAGTCCCGTGACCGGCTCGCCGCCCCCTGGAAAGCCGAGCTCGGTCAGCGATTTTGGTCCGTACCCGTCGTCGCCTGCGCCGTCTTGCCGGTCCCCCATGACCCGCACCCCCTGCTTAGTTGCGTGCGAGCGTTATCTCAGGATCTCCGAGATATTCAACGCTTGGGCGCAGGCCCAGAAGCGGAACGATCCGACGTGTGATCTCTGCCGAAACCGGCACGGCGGTCCAACCGGCCGTGCGGCGCGGCTCGGTGCCCGAGGTCTCGACGGGCTCGTCCAGGGTCACGATCAGGATGTATTCCGGATCATCCGTAGGAAAGACCGACGCAAAGGTCGCGATCACCTTGTCCTCATAATACCCGCCGCCAGCCGCGCGCGGCTTGTCCGCGGTCCCAGTCTTGCCGCCGATGGCGTAGCCCGGGATGCGCCCGAAACTGGCCGTGCCACGCTCCACCACCTGATGCAGCATCTCGCGCGCTGCCGCCGAGGTCTCCTCAGAGACAAGGCGCGGCCCAACCACAGGGGCGCCCTGCCGCAGGAGCGTGGGCGTCACCTTGGTCCCGCCATTCAGGAGCGAGGCGTAGCCCGCCGCCAGATGCAGTGGCGAGGTCGAAATCCCGTGGCCATAGCTGATGGTCATGGTGTGGATATCCGCCCAGCTTTCGGGCCAGAGCGGCCGCGCCCCGGGCGCTTCGATCATCTCCACGGGCGTTGGCGCGAGGAAACCGAGCGCATCGAGGAACTCTCGCTGCCGCTTGCCACCGATCTCCAGCGCGAGCCGGGCCGTGCCCACATTCGAGCTTTTGACGATCACATCTGTCAGGCTCAGTTCCGGCCCGTAATTCTTGAAATCACCAATCCGGTGGCGCCCCCAGCGCATGGGGCTGGTCGTGTCGATCATCGTCGCAGGATTCGCAAGACCCAGTTCAAGTGCTTGTGCGGCCGTGAAAATCTTGAACGACGAGCCCAGCTCATAGACCCCCTGCACCGCCCGATTGAAAAGCGGGCTATCGCCAGCCTCCCCCTCGACCAGCGGTTGCGGGCGCGTGTTCGGATCGAAATCCGGAAGGGAGGCCATGGCTCGGATCTCGCCCGTTTGGGCATGCATCAGCACCGCCGCCGCCCCCTTGGCATTCATCAGCCGCATGCCCGAGCCGAGCACATCCTCGATCACCGCCTGAATGGTCAGATCGATCGACAGCGCGAGCGGCGTGCCCGCTGTGGCCGGATCGCTGAGACGGGCATTCATCGCCTTCTCGACCCCGGCCACGCCCAGAAGCTCTGCCGATTGCACACCTTCGCGTCCAAACCCGGTGCCGCCGAGGATATGCGCGGCCAGCGCGCCATTGGGATAGAGCCGCATCTCGCGCGGGCCGAATTGCAGCCCGGGATCGCCGATGTCATGGACCGCCTGCATCTGCTCGGGCGAGATGCGCCGCTTCAGCCAGATGAACTTGCGATCACCGGTGAACCAACCGCGCAGACGCTCACCATCCATATCGGGAAAAAGCGCCGCCAAGGCCCGCGCCGAACCTTCGGGATCGGTCATGAGATGCGGCTGCGCATAAAGCGAATGGGTCACCAGATTGGTCGCCAGCACCCGCCCGTTCCGATCCACGATATCGGCCCGCGTCGCATCGATCCGGGCATCGCTGACGGCGGCGACGGGCTCGGCGACTGGGGTCGAGGCAATCGCCCACATGCGCACGCCGACAAAGCCAAAGACCAGAAGACAGCAGAATGCGGCCAGCAGCAGCCGCTGCTCAGCCATCACGCGCCATTCATCGCGCATCACCTCATGGCGGCGGCGGATGTTCTCGCGCTCGATCAGGTCGGGGTTGCCCCCGGTTTCGCGGGCATGGAGGATCCGGGCAAGCGGGCGGAGCGGAGTGCGGGTCATGGCCGTCCTCCCGTGCCTGCGCTAACCTCGATGGTCTCGACCAACTCTCCCTCAAGGGAGGGGTTCGGCGGATAGGCCACCTGATCCAACGCCCCGAAATGGCCGGGCGTCAGCGGGAGGAGCTCGAGCCCCTTGAAGTTCATCTCCACCAGATCGCTGAGCCGGTCCGGGCGGTTGAGATAGGCCCATTCCGCGCGCTGCACGGCCAGTGCCTCCCGCGTGTCACCGATCTGCGCCTGAAGCGCGCGCAATCTCTTAAGTGACTGCTGTGTCTCGAAATTTTCTTCATAGGCCCAATAGGCCAGACCGACCACCGAGCCAATGGCGAGAAAGTAGAGCAACGTCCTCATGGTGTCTCCGTCAGCGAATAGAAACGCGGCAGGCCGAGGCCTGTGTAATCTGCGGGGCGGGCCTCGGCTTCGGTCCGGCGCGCCAGACGCAACCGGGCGGAACGGGCCCGTGGATTGGCGGCAAGCTCAGCCTCGTCGGGCGCGATGGCCTTGCGCGGGCTCAACCGGAACCGAGGGGTGATCTCGACAGTTTCGGGCGCATAGCGGTTCGCACGCCCACCCCCACCGGAGGCCTGGGTCAGAAACCGCTTCACGATCCGATCCTCGATCGAATGAAACGTCACAACCGCCAGCCAGCCTTCGGGGCGGAGTGCGCGCTCGGCGGCCTCCAACCCCCGGACAAGCGCACCCAGCTCGTCATTCACCGCAATGCGCAGTGCCTGAAAACTGCGCGTGGCGGGATGGCTTTGCCCCGGTTTCGGACGCGGCAGACAGGCCGAGACGATCTCGGCAAGCTCGGCTGTCCGGGTGATTGGCGCGTTCTGGCGGGCGATCACGATGGCCTTTGCGATCCGGCGGGCGGCACGTTCCTCGCCCAGATGGAAAAGGATGTCGGCGAGCACGGCCTCGTCTGCTTCCGCCACCAGATCAGCCGCCGACGGCCCCTCTTGCGACATGCGCATATCGAGCGGCCCGTCGCGCAGGAAGGAAAACCCGCGTTCGGCCAGATCGAGCTGCATCGAAGACACTCCGAGATCGAGCACGACCCCGTCCAATGGCACACCTGCCAGCGCATCAAGTTGTTCGAAATTGCCCGCCACGAGGCGCAGGCGCTCGCCGTAATTCGCAGCCCACGCTGCCGCCATCTCCAGCGCGAGCGGGTCCTGATCCACACCGATCAAGCCCTCTGCCCCCGCCTCGAGCAATGCCCGGCCATAGCCGCCTGCGCCAAAGGTACCATCGAGCCACGTGCCGGTAATCGGCGCGCAATGAGAAAGGATCGGGCCGAGCAGGACCGGAATATGGGGCGCATCCGACGGATCTGGCGCCGACGCGGTCATGATCAGACCTCGCCGCCGCTGGGACCGGCATCGAGGAAAGTGAGCGGGTCCACATCCTCGTCCAGATCGTCGAGCCAATCGGCCATCTCACCCATTTTGGCGCCGTAGCCCTCGGGCGACAGGATCTGGAACGTATCGCCCGTGGCGATGAAATGCGCCTCGCCGGTCAGGCCGATCTTGTTGCGCAGCTTGGCCGGGATTACCAGACGCCCGGTCTCATCGACAGAGGTTTCATGGGCCTGCCCGGTAAAGAGCGTCTCGAGCATGCGCCGCGGCTTGGAGCCACGTGGCAGACGCGCGATCTTGGCGTCGACCTCTTCCATCGCCGCTATAGTGTAGCATTCAAGGTAGTTCTGGCGGTGGTCGCCATAGACAATGACCAGTTCCGGGTTGCGGTCCTTGGTCCAGCGCGGGTCGTTGTCTTCGAGCACGCGGCGAAAGCCAGCGGGTATAGAGACCCGCCCCTTGCTGTCCACCTTGTGGACGCTTTCACCTCGGAACATGCGCGCCAACGGGGGCCGCTCCTCTGCCTGCCCCCCGTGATTGCCGATTTCCGGTCGCCGATGGCCCGGACATGAAAACGGCGGATCGTGCTGCTGCCATAGCACGATCCGCCGCACTCGACCCAGAGACTGGGATGACCGACGCGTCCACCATCTGGGGGGATGTCTGCTCGTGGTGCGTCAATCTTCGTTCGAAATGCGCGGCCTGTATGAAACCTGTCTTTTTGTCGGTCGCGGTCGTTGGGTGCCGCTGATGTCCGTCGCTTTCGATGAAGATTTTATGCCATGGGAAAGCTTGGGAAGCAATGCCAAAAAATGGGAACAACACCCATCGAGCGTCTCACACAGCGGAGTCGGGTGCAAGCCCACGGGCCCCGTCGCCACCATATTTCGCGGGATTTTTGCAACATATGCGAGGTGCGCCCCTAGATGTAGTCGCACCCATACCGTCCCATGGGTCCCCATTTGGGCCCAAAGTTTTTTCCCAGATCGGCAAAGAGAAGCGTCTTTTGCGGCTCAAACACCGCGAATCGCATGTGAAGCGAAGCGTCGGCAACGCGTGCGATTCCCCGATTTTAACTTATTTTTAACGAATTTGGCCGGAATCGCTCCGGAGCCGGCACCATTTCCCGCAGATGTCCCATGGCGTCCCATGACGCGGGATCCAACGGGACATCAGTGGCACAGGCGGGCCCATGTCAGAGTCGACGGATCAGGCCATCCCGCCCTTGACCAGACCGGCGGCAAGCTGGGCATAGGCCGCCGCCTCGGGGCCATCCCCCGCAGCGATGGGCGTGCCCGCATCCCCGGCGATCCGTACATCAAGGCTGATCGGCAACTCCCCAAGGAAGGGCAGACCGAGCTTCTGCGCCTCGTCGCGCACGCCACCGCGCCCGAAGATATGGGCCTCATGCCCGCATTCCGGACAGCAGAAGGTCGACATGTTCTCGATCAAGCCCAGAACCGGCGTCTTGAGCGTGGCGAACATGTCCAGCGCCTTGCGTGCATCGAGCAGCGCCACATCCTGCGGCGTCGAGACAACGATGGCCCCGGTGACCGCGCTCCGCTGACAGAGCGTCATCTGCACATCGCCCGTCCCGGGGGGCAAATCGACGATCAGCACATCCAGATCACCCCAGGCCACCTGCCCCAGCATCTGCTGCAAGGCCCCCATCAGCATCGGGCCGCGCCAGACCACGGCCTTGGCCGGGTCCAGCATCAGGCCGATGGACATCATCGTCACGCCATGGGCGGTCAGCGGCAGGATCGTCTTGCCATCCGGGGAGGCGGGCCGTTTGGACACGCCCATCATGCGCGGCTGGCTGGGACCATAAATATCTGCATCGAGAAGCCCCACCCGGCGCCCCTGCTTGGCCAGGGCCACAGCGAGATTCGAGGACACGGTGGATTTGCCAACCCCGCCCTTGCCCGACCCGATGGCGAGGATCCGGTCGATCCCCGCGATCTTTGTCGGGCCTTTGCCCTGATCCGGGGTGGGATGACGTCCGATCTTGAGGCTGGGCGGCTCGCCCTGGGGGGCCGCAGGCGCCTTCGCCGCGGGACCATGGGCCGTCAAAACCGCCTGAACTCCGGTCACCCCCGGCAAAGCCCGCACGGCAGCTTCCGCCTCTGCGCGCAAATCGGCAAACCGGCGCGCCTCCTCGGCATCAGCCGCCTCGATGACAAAGCGCACCTGACCTTTATCCGTGGCCACCGCCCGCACCAGATCCCGGGACCCAAGCGTCCCGCCACCGGGCACAGCAACCTTTGCGAGTGCAGCAAGAATGTCTTCGCGCGTCATGGGCTCCCCTCAAACGGCCTGATCTCTAAGTGGGCGCAACGCTGCGCCTGACAAGACCCCATGCTGCGACGTTCTCGTGATTTCAACACTTTGGCCTATCTCAAAGCGCTTGCATTTCGAAAAGTGGCCTTTTGCAGTTTGCGCAATGCAGGAAATGCATAACTGTTTTGACAAGACGGCTCTTGTTGCAGCGCAGCATTTGCCTATATTCAATCTCAACAGAGGGCGACGCACCACTGCAAGCGCCCAGCGAGACACGGTTTACACGGAACCGACCTCGCGCACCAGATCAGAAGACCCCTCCTCCTCCCTGGGTTTTCTGTAATATGCGGCGGCGCTTTCCTCCTCCCTAGCGTCGCCGCTTTTTTTTGCCCAAAGCGCTGCTCCTCAAACCGCTATGACCTTGATCAGGCGCGCTCATCCTTTGGGCTGTCCATCACGACATAGGAGGTCAGGCTCGACACCTGAGGGAGCGTGCCCAACACATCGGTGTGGAAGGTCTTGAACGCCGCGAGATCCGCTACCTCCACCCGGAGCAGGTATTCCACCGTCCCGGTCACATTGTGGCATTCGCGCACTTCGGGCGCATTGGCCACCGCCCGCTCGAACCCCTGCTGGTCGCCCTTTGTATGCTCCGAGAGCCCGACCGCCATATAGACAGTGAACCCCTGCCCCAGGGCGGATCGGTTCAGCACCGCGCGATAGCCCTGGATGATGCCGGATCTCTCAAGCTCTTGAACCCGGCGCAGGCAGGCAGAGGGCGAAAGCCCGATCCGCTCCGCCAGATCAAGATTGCTGAGCCGACCATCGCGGCTTAGCTCGCGCAATATCTTCTCGTTAATGGGATCAAGCTTCGTCATAAGTTGCAAGAATAGCTGCGATCACCGCGCATTCGCAATCTCATTCGGCGAAAGGTGCGGCAGGGTTGCGCAATGACACTTGAAACCCTCCTCGCCCTGATGACCTTCGCCCTCGTTTCTTCGATCACGCCGGGGCCCAACAACCTCATGGTCTTGGCCTCGGGGGCGAATTTCGGGATTCGCCGCACTGTGCCGCATCTTCTGGGGATCAGCCTCGGCCATGCGTTCATGGTGCTGCTCCTGGGGCTGGGGCTTGGGCAGGTCTTTGTGACCTGGCCTGTGTTCCATGACGTGCTGAAGATCGCGAGTGTCGCCTATATGGCCTGGCTCGCCTGGAAGATCGCCCATGCTGCGGCACCGGAGGGAGCCGAGACCGCCGGGCGCCCCTTCACCTTCCTGCAGGCGGCGGCCTTTCAATGGGTCAACCCCAAGGCCTGGGTGATGGGGATCACGGCGGTGACGGTCTACACCACGCCCGGCGCGGGGGCCCTGGGCGCCTTACTCGTGGCCGTCGCGTTTTGCGCCACGAATTTCCCGTCGGTCTCGGTCTGGGCCTGGATGGGGACTCAGGTCGCCCGCTGGCTGTCGAGCCCGGGTCGGTTGCGGCTCTTCAACTGGACCATGGCCATCCTGCTCATGGCCTCACTGATCCCGATCCTGCTCGGCTAGGGCACGGTGGGCCGCACCGGGAGAAGGCCGTCCACCTCCTGCACACGGGCCTGCAGGAAATCGATGAAATGGGTGATCCGCGCCGGAACCACAACCGAAGCCTGGCGCACCGCATAGAGCGGCAGGCCCGGGGCCTTGTACTCTGGCAGAAGCTCCAGCACCGCCCCGCTGGCCAGTTGTTTGGCAAAGGCCCAGCGCGGCCCGGTATGCACGCCCTGCCCTGCCTGAACCGCTGTCACGACCGAGCGCACGGCGTTGATCGCCACCCCGCGGCGGCGCGGAACGCGGACAACCGCGCCATCCGGGCCGGTCAATTCCAGCGGCTGCGCGCGATTGGCCGGTGAGAAAAAAACGAAGTCATGGGCTGCCAGATCCTCTGGTTTGCGCGGCATCCCGCGCCGCGCCACGTAGTCCGGGCTGGCCACGGTCACGCGAGGCACATCCGCCAGCTTGCGCGCCACAAGGCTCGAGTCGGGCAGACACCCGGCGCGTACGGCCACATCGATGTTGTTCTGGCTGAGATCCACAAAGCCGCTGGCGAGGACGAGGTCGAACTCCACATCCGGATGAGCATCACGAAAGGCAACCAGCCAGGGCGCGAGGAACTCCTGCCCGAAATCGATCGCCGCCGTGACCCGCAAGAGGCCCGACGGATGCAGCGTCTCGCCGCCAATCTCGGCCTCCAGCGCGTCCAGCTGATCCAGAATCCCCTTGAGCCGGTCGAAATAGAGCTGCCCCTGAGCCGTCGCGCGCGTTGCTGCGCCTGAACGGTCCACCAGCTTCGCCCCGAGCCGCGTCTCCAACTGGGTGATCCGGCGAGAGATGCCAGTGGGGTCCTGCCCGAGGGCGCGCGCGGCGGCCCGTATGGAGCCGAGCTCCACCGTCTTGAGGAATGCCATTTCACTCGCCTTGCGCATAATCTGTAGATCGTTGGTCTACAGCGACATGTCAATGCCACGCCTCCTGCCGGGGAAAAGCATTCGCTACCTCTGCCTCATCGCAACAGGGCCCAGCCCGAACAGGAGAGATTGACATGACCAAAGGACCTGAGTTTTCCCGCCGCGCGGCCCTGACCGGTTTTGGCGCCGCCGCGATGGCCGCCGCCGCCACATCTGCCAGCGCGCAGACCGCCCCCTCCCGCCCCCTCGCGGGCAAGACCGCCATTGTCTCCGGCGCGCGCAACAATATCGGGCGCGGCTTTGCCGTGAAGCTGGGCGAGATGGGGGCGAATGTGGTGGTGCATTACCACCGCGCCGAGACCCGCGATCAGGCCGAAGAAACCGCCCGTCTGGTCGAAGCGGCTGGCGCCCGCGCTGCCCTCACCATGGGGGATCTGGGGCAGGCCGCCAATGTCCGCGCCATGTATGATGTCGCCGAGCAGAGCTTCGGTGGCGTGGATCTGGTGGTCAACAATGCGGGCGCCATTCTGAAGAAGCCCTTGGCCGAGTTCACCGATGCCGAGTTTGAGCGGTTGGACGCGATCAACAACCGGGGCCTCTTCTACAGCTTGCGCGAAGCCTCTCTTCGGATGCGGGATGGCGGGCGGATCATCAACACGGGCACGTCGCTGCTGGCAGGTGCCGCGCCGGGCTACACGATCTATTCCGGGACCAAAGCGCCGGTTGAGGAATACACGCGCATGCTCGCCAAGGAGCTTGGGCCGCGCCGGATCACCGTGAATTCCATCGCCCCCGGCCCGATCGACACGCCGTTCTTCCACGGAGAAGAGACCGAACAATCCGCCGCCTATGCTGCGCGCCTCTCGACCGAACAGCGCCTTGGCACGGTGGAGGATCTGGTCCCCCTGCTTGGCTTTCTCGCAAGCCCCGAGAGCCAATGGGTCAATGGCCAGACGCTCTGGATCAATGGCGGCTACCTGACCCGCTGATCCAGACCCGGCCCCGCCCTGCGACGCACATCCGGGCGGGGCCGGTCACAATACTCTCATCCAGATCGGAGACTTCCATGCAGTCCAGCGCACGCCTCATCCTGATCCGCAGTGTCGTGACCTTCACAGGCCTTGCCCTGGCGCAAACCCTTGCAGCCAGCCTCGTCTTCGCGCTCTAGCGGGCGCCAAGAGGCCTAGAACGGCACATCGCCGGCTTGATCCGCGGCCACCACGAACTTCGCCACCAGTTTCTTGACCCCGGCCTTCTCGAACGCGACTTCGAGCTTATCCCCTTCGATCCCCGTCACCGCGCCATAGCCGAATTTCTGATGAAAGACCCGGTCGCCCAGCGCATGGCTTGAGATCGCCGTTGCGTCGATCACCATGTTGCGGCTTTCGCGCGGCTGACTGGTGCCACGGCTGGCACTGCGCGCCTGCATCCGGCGCCAGCCCGGGGAGTTATAGACATTGGCCTCGGCGGCTTTCTCTTCGAGGTTCGAGCCATACCTCACCCCATCCGGCAAGCCGCCGCCCGGGGCCGCCGCCCCGTAGCCGCCGCCATAGAGGCCCGGAGGCGTCAGAACCTCCACATGGGCCTCAGGCAACTCGTCAATGAAGCGCGAGGGGAGCGCCGATTGCCACTGCCCAAAGATGCGCCGATTGCCCACGAAAGAGATCGTGCAGACCTCTTCGGCCCGGGTGATGCCCACATAGGCCAGACGCCGTTCCTCCTCGAGCCCTTTGAGGCCCGATTCGTCCATGGAACGCTGGGATGGGAAGAGCCCGTCCTCCCAACCCGGCAAGAACACCGCCGGAAATTCGAGCCCCTTGGCGGCATGGAGCGTCATGATCGAGACCTGCGGTCCCGCCGCGCCCGTGTCATTGTCCATCACCAGACTCACATGCTCGAGGAACCCTTGCAGGTTCTCGAACCCTTCCAGCGCTTTGACCAGTTCCTTGAGGTTTTCGAGCCGTCCCGGTGCCTCCGGCGTCTTGTCGTTCTGCCAATGGGCGGTATAGCCGCTTTCATCCAGAATGACCTGCGCCAGCTCTACGTGGCTCTGACGTGGATCACGTGTTAGCTCATGCCACCGACCAATCTGGTCCACCAGTTGTGGTACTTTGGTTCGCGCTTTCCCACCCATCGTAGCGATGCTTCCATCTAGGACCATGGCCCGCACTGCAGAGCAAAGCGAAAAGCCATCTTCGTTAGAACGGGAGAAAATCTTGCCCTTGGCGACATCGCCTACGCCACGTCGAGGCACATTGACAATGCGCTCCATTGCAAGATCGTCATCTGGACTTACAGCGAGCCTGAAATAGGCCATGGCATCGCGGATCTCCATCCGCTCGTAAAAACGCGGACCGCCGATCACCCGGTAGGGCAGACCGATGGTCAGGAACCGATCCTCGAAGGCGCGCATCTGGTGCGAGGCGCGCACAAGGATGGCGATCTGATCAAGCTCGAAGGGCCGCATCCCGCGCGTGCCGCCTTGCATCGATTCGATCTCTTCCCCGATCCAGCGGGCCTCTTCATCGCCGTCCCAATGGCCGATCAGGCGGACCTTCTCGCCTTCCTTCGCCTCGGTCCAGAGGGTCTTGCCGAGCCGCCCCTTATTGCCGTCGATCACGCCGGAAGCGGCGGCGAGGATATGCGGGGTGGAGCGGTAGTTCTGCTCCAACCGGATCACCAGCGCGCCGGGAAAGTCCTTTTCAAAACGCAGGATGTTGCCCACTTCGGCCCCGCGCCAGCCATAGATCGACTGGTCGTCATCGCCCACGCAGCAGATATTCTTGTGCCCACCGGCCAAGAGCCGCAGCCAGAGATACTGGGCAACGTTCGTGTCCTGATACTCGTCCACAAGTATATAGCGGAACCAGCGCTGATACTGGGCCAGCACATCTTCGTGCTTCTGGAAGATCCCCACCACATGCAGGAGGAGGTCCCCGAAATCCGTGGCGTTCAGGGTGCGCAACCGCTCCTGATAGGCCGCATAAAGCTCGACCCCACGGGAGTTGAACGCTGACGCCTCCGCCGCAGGCACCGCATCCGGCGCCCAGGCGCGGTTCTTCCAGCCGTCGATGATATGGGCGAGCTGGCGCGCGGGCCAGCGCTTCTCATCGATGTTCTCCGCGAGGATGAGCTGCTTGAGCAGGCGGATCTGGTCGTCCGTATCGAGGATGGTGAAGTTCGACTTCAGCCCGACGAGTTCCGCATGGCGGCGCAAGAGCTTCACACCAATCGCGTGGAAAGTCCCGAGCCAGGGCATCCCCTCCACCGCTTGGCCCATGAGGTTGGCAACCCGATCCTTCATCTCGCGCGCGGCCTTGTTGGTGAAGGTCACCGCCAGAATCTCGTTCGGGCGCGCCACGCCCGTGGTCAGCAGATGCGCGATCCGGCAGGTGAGCGCCTTGGTCTTGCCGGTCCCGGCCCCGGCGAGCATCAGGACCGGCCCCTCCAACGCCTCGACCGCTTGGCGCTGCGCGGGGTTCAACGTGTCGAGATAGGGCGTCGGGCGCGCCCCCATGGCCCGGGCCGAGAGCGACAGGCTCGCCCCCGCCTCGAAGGCGTCATTATCGTCGAAGCTGTTCATGGGGCCAAACATAGCGCGAAGCAGCACGGGGGGAAAGCTATGTTCCACATCTGTTCGCGACTCCTCTATTGCGCAATCAGATGAAATGCTTAGCAAGGGCCCATGGATCTGGACACGACCCATCCGGCGATTTCTGACCTGCGACGGGCCGCGCGCCGACGCATTCCCGGCTTCGTCTTCGAGTATCTCGACAGTGCCACCGGCGATCGCGAGGTGGGGGTGCGGACGACCCGCGCGGCGCTGGATGCGATCCATCTGCTGCCCAGTATCCTCCATGGAGAGACGGACCCGGTTCTGGAAACCCCCTTGTTGGGCCGGACCTATGCCCGGCCCTTTGGCATCGCGCCCGTGGGGATGTCCGGGCTGATCTGGCCCGATGCGGAGCGCTTGCTGGCCGCGGAGGCCGCGACGGCGCAGATCCCCTATGGCCTCTCAACCGTGGCCACCCAGGTGCCAGAGCGTGTGGGCCCCAAGGCGGGCAAGATGGGCTGGTTTCAGCTCTATCCACCGGCGGATCCGGCGATCCGCGACGATATACTGGCACGGGCCAAAGCCTCGGGTTTTGAGACGCTGGTTCTGACCGTGGATGTCCCCGCCGATAGCCGCCGCGAACGGCAGCGCCGCGCGAACCTGACCATCCCGCCCAAGATCACTGCGCGGATGGTGGTACAAATGGCCCTGCACCCGCGATGGGCCCTTGGCATGGCGCAGCATGGGCGGCCGTCGCTGAAACTGGCGGAAAGCTATGTCGAGAAATCCGGGGCGGCGAGCTACATGGCCCATGCCGGCAAAGCGATCCGGGGCGCGCCGGATTGGGCCTATCTCGACGCCTTGCGCGCCGGTTGGGACGGGGATTTCATCGTCAAAGGCGTACTGCGCCCGGAGGATGCGACCCGTCTGAAAGATGCAGGCGTCGATGCGATCTGGGTTTCCGATCACTCTGCGCGGCAGTTCGAAGGCGGACCCAGCGCCATCACCCAGCTGCCCCAGATCCGGAGCGCGGTTGGTCCAGACTACCCCCTGATTTATGACAGCGGCATCGAGGGCGGTCTCGACATCCTGCGCGCAGTCGGGATGGGCGCGGATTTCGTCATGTTGGGCCGCGCCTGGCATTTCGCCCTGGCCGGGCTGGGCCCGCGTGGCGTGCGCCACCTGATCCACCTGCTCACCGAAGACCTGACCACCAACATGCAAATGTGCGGCCTTGCCTCGCTTGCCGATTTCCGCGACGAATTGGCCCCAACACGCTAGGGGCTTCCGGTTTGGAGCGGTTTGCCGTACATGGACAATAAAGTTTACCAATGAGGACCCGATGACTGACTTCAAAAAGATCCTGATTGCCAATCGCGGCGAAATTGCCATCCGGGTGATGCGAGCCGCCAACGAACTCGGCAAGAAGACGGTTGCGGTCTACGCGGAGGAAGACAAGCTCAGCCTGCACCGCTTCAAGGCGGATGAGGCCTATAAGATCGGCGAGGGCATGGGCCCTGTGGCCGCTTATCTGAGCATTGACGAGATCATCCGGGTTGCCAAGCTTTGCGGCGCGGATGCGATCCACCCGGGCTATGGCCTGCTGTCGGAGAACCCGGATTTCGTGGATGCCTGTGCCGCCAACGGCATCACCTTCATCGGGCCCAAGGCCGAAACCATGCGCGCTCTGGGCGACAAGGCCTCGGCCCGCAAGGTGGCCATCGCGGCTGGCGTGCCGGTCATCCCGGCGACCGAGGTGCTCGGTGATGATATGGAGGCGATTAAGGCCGAGGCGGAAACCATCGGCTATCCCCTTATGCTCAAAGCGTCCTGGGGCGGGGGCGGTCGCGGCATGCGCCCGATCTTCGGCTCCGATGAGGTTGCCGAGAAGGTCCGCGAAGGTCGCCGCGAGGCCGAAGCCGCCTTTGGCAATGGCGAGGGTTATCTGGAGAAGATGATCACCCGCGCCCGCCACGTAGAGGTCCAGATCCTCGGCGACACGATGGGCAACATCTATCACCTGTGGGAGCGGGACTGCTCGGTCCAGCGCCGCAACCAGAAGGTCGTGGAGCGCGCACCCGCACCCTATCTCTCCTCCGCCCAGCGCGAGCAGATCTGTGAGCTTGGCCGCAAGATATGCGCCCATGTGAACTACGAATGCGCAGGCACCGTCGAGTTCCTGATGGATATGGACACCGGCGCGTTTTACTTCATCGAGGTGAACCCCCGCGTTCAGGTCGAGCATACGGTCACCGAAGAGATCACCGGGATCGACATCGTCCGCGCCCAGATCCTGATCGCCGAGGGCAAATCCCTGATCGAGGCCACGGGTGTGGCCAGCCAGTATGACGTGCCGCTGAGCGGTCACGCGATCCAGTGCCGGGTCACAACCGAGGATCCGCAGAACAACTTCATCCCCGATTATGGTCGCATCACCGCCTATCGCGGTGCCACGGGCATGGGTATCCGCCTCGATGGTGGCACCGCCTATTCCGGTGCGGTCATCACCCGCTACTACGACAGCCTTCTGGAGAAGGTCACCGCCTGGGCCCCCACGCCCGAGGCCGCGATTGCGCGGATGGACCGCGCCCTGCGCGAGTTCCGGATCCGCGGGGTCAGTACCAATATCGCCTTTGTCGAGAACCTGCTTAAGCACCCGACCTTCCTGAACAACCAATACACCACGAAGTTCATCGACGAGACGGCGGAGCTTTTCGAGTTCCCCAAACGGCGCGACCGGGCCACACGGATCCTGCGCTACATCGCGGATATCTCGGTCAACGGGCATCCCGAGACCGAAGGCCGCGCCTTGCCGCCCGCCACGCCGCGCGCGCTCAAGGCCCCTGCCCCCAAGGCCGCGCCTGCACCGGGCACACGCACGCTGCTCGAGGAAAAAGGCCCGCAGGCGGTTGCGGATTGGATGTCTGAGCAGAAGCAACTGCTGATCACCGACACAACCATGCGCGACGGGCACCAGTCCCTGCTGGCCACGCGCATGCGCTCCATCGACATGATCAAGGTCGCGCCGAGCTATGCCGCGAACCTGCCGCAGCTCTTCTCGGTGGAGTGCTGGGGCGGGGCGACCTTCGACGTCGCCTACCGCTTCTTGCAGGAATGCCCCTGGCAGCGCCTCCGGGACATCCGCGCGGGCCTGCCCAATGTGATGACCCAGATGCTGCTGCGCGGCTCGAACGGGGTCGGGTACACGAATTACCCCGACAACGTCGTGCAGGAATTCACGCGTCAGGCCGCCGCATCGGGTGTCGACGTGTTCCGCGTCTTTGACAGCCTGAACTGGGTCGAGAACATGCGCGTCGCCATGGATGCGGTGCTCGAAAGCGGCAAGGTCTGCGAGGGCACGGTCTGCTACACGGGCGACATCCTGAACCCGGAGCGGTCCAAGTACGACCTGAAATACTATGTGGATATGGGGCTGGAGCTGAAGGCGGCAGGCGCCCATGTGCTCGGCCTCAAGGACATGGCGGGCCTGCTGAAACCGGCCTCGGCCCGGGTGCTGATCAAGGCCCTGAAAGAAGAGGTCGGCCTGCCGATCCATTTCCACACCCATGACACCGCCGGGATCGCCTGCGCCACCATCGTGGCGGCCGCCGAATCCGGTGTGGACGCGGTGGATTGCGCCATGGACGCGCTCTCGGGCAACACGAGCCAGGCGACCCTTGGCACGGTCGTGGAGTCCCTCCGCCACACGGATCGCGACACCGGGCTCGACATCAAGGCCGTGCGCGAGATCTCGGATTACTGGGAAGCCGTGCGGGGTGAATACGCCGCCTTTGAGACCGGCCAGCAGGCGCCGTCGTCGGAGGTGTATCTCCACGAGATGCCCGGCGGGCAGTTCACCAACCTCAAGGCGCAGGCCCGGTCCCTCGGGCTCGAAGAGCGCTGGCACGAGGTCGCCCAGACCTATGCGGATGTGAACCAGATGTTCGGGGATATCGTGAAGGTGACGCCCTCGTCCAAGGTTGTGGGCGACA
Source organism: Dinoroseobacter sp. S76 (assembly GCF_049801095.1). Taxonomy (NCBI): domain Bacteria; kingdom Pseudomonadati; phylum Pseudomonadota; class Alphaproteobacteria; order Rhodobacterales; family Roseobacteraceae; genus Dinoroseobacter; species Dinoroseobacter sp. S76. The sequence continues at coordinate 421,413 of NZ_JBNAGH010000003.1, forward strand.
TGGCACTCCTGATGGTGAGCCAGGGCCTGAGCCGCGACGATGTCGAGGACCCGAACCGCGACGTGGCCTTCCCGGACTCGGTTGTCGACATGATGCGCGGCAATCTCGGCCAGCCTGCGGGCGGCTTCCCGAAGAAGATCATGTCCAAGATCCTCAAAGGCGAGAAACCCAGCACCGCGCGCCCGGGCAAACACCTGCCGCCCGTGGATCTGGAAGCGACGCGCAAGGATCTGGAGGCCCAGACCGGCGCACCGGCGGATGACGAGGATCTCAACGGCTACCTGATGTATCCCAAGGTCTATACCGACTACATGGCCCGCCACAGCGAGTATGGCCCTGTCCGGACCCTGCCCACGCGGACCTTCTTCTACGGCATGCAGCCCGGCGATGAGATCGAAGCCGAGATTGACCCGGGCAAAACCCTCGAGATCCGGATGCAGACCGCCTCCGAGACCAACGAGGACGGCGAGGTGAAGGTCTTCTTCGAGTTGAACGGGCAGCCCCGCGTGGTGCGGGTGCCGAACCGCAAGGCGGCGGCCACGGTCGCGAAGATGCCCAAGGCCGAGCTCGGCAATCCGAACCATATCGGCGCGCCCATGCCCGGTGTGGTAGCCTCGGTCGCGGTGCAGCCCGGGGCCAAGGTCAAGGAAGGCGACCTCCTGCTGACCATCGAGGCCATGAAGATGGAGACCGGCATCCACGCGGAACGCGACGCTGTCGTGGCGGCGGTGCACGTCACTCCGGCAGCGCAGATCGACGCCAAGGACCTGCTGATCGAGCTCAGCTGATGCCGCGCAGGCTCGCCGCCCTCAGCCTGGTCGTGGACGATTACGACCGGGCGATTGCCTTCTTCACCCAGACCCTGGGTTTCGAGCTGCGCGAGGATACGCGCCTGTCGGAGACCAAGCGCTGGGTGCGGGTGGCGCCCCCCGGGGCGGAGACCGAGTTTCTGCTGGCGCGCGCCGCCACACCAAGCCAGGTGGCCGTGATTGGCCAGCAAGGCGGCGGGCGCGTCTGGCTCTTTCTCGAAACCGAAGACTTCGCCGCGGATTTCGCGCGGCTGAGTACGGCGGGCGTCCCTTTTGAGAGCCCGCCCCGCAACGAGCCCTACGGCACGGTCGCGGTCTTTGCCGACCCCTGGGGCAACCGCTGGGACCTCATCCAATATGCGGATCCAGAGGGGCGTAGCGGCACGCAGCCCTGACCGCTGACCGCGCTCAAATTTGCTTTGTCTCAACCCTCCTCCTAGGCTCAACACAACCGGGGGGAGGAAAATCAATGACAAAATCACTCAGAGTTGCCGCATGCGGGCTCCTGTTTGGGACAATGGCCTTGGCGCAAGACCCGCCACAAATGGCCATGACCACGGAGATCCCGGACGGGATCACCACGCCGGACAATATCGACACGCAGCTCGGCGCGCTCAACTTCTTTGACGGCGTCCCGGATGCGGAGACTGCGGACAAGATATACACGCTGCTCGACTTCACCCATGCCTATCAGGCCTATCTGGATGGGGTGAAGATCGCCTCCATGGACGCGATGCGGCGCGGGATCGAGGCCTTTGGTCCCGCCAACACGACCGTTCTGCAATTTGCGGATCTGATGGATTCCAAAGCGCTGTTCCTGACGCCGAACACCACCAGCGTCTATCAGACCGCGTGGCTGCAGCTCGGCGATGAACCCATGATTATCGAGACACCGCCCAATGTGCTCGGGTTTCTCAACAATGCCTGGTTCAAATACGTGATGGATTTCGGAAATCTCGGCCCGGACGAGGGGCAAGGGGGCAAGTTCCTCATCATTCCGCCGGGATATGAGGGCGACGTGCCGACCGAGGGCTACACCGCCGTTGTGCCCACGGACACCTATGGCCACTGGGTGCTCTGGCGCGGCTACCTGAAGGACGGCTCCACGGCCGAGGCCGTTCAGGCCACGCAGGACCGGTTCCGGATGTATCCTTTGTCCTCCGCAGATGCGCCGCCGGAGATGACGTTCGTCAATGTCTCCGGCAAGGCATTCAACACGATCCACGTGATGGATGAGCGGATGTTCGAGGAGATCAACACGGTGGTGCAGTCCGAACCCCTGAGCGGGGAGGAACCGGAACTGCTCGGTCATCTCGCCGCCATCGGCATCATAAAAGGGCAGGACTTCGCCCCGGATGAGCGCATGCAGGGCATCCTCAAGCGCGCCGCGGCGGCGGGCGCTGTCACTGTCAAGACGCTGGTCTCCAAACCCCGCGACCCGCGGGTCTACTGGTATCCGGGCGAGAGCTACTGGCAGACCGCCTTTCCGGGCGGGGCCTATACCTGGGTGCTGGATGGCGTGACCCTGCAGGACTTTCGCAGCGCCTTTCACTTCTACGCCACGGGTGTGACCCCGGCCATGGCGCTCAAGGTCGTCGGCAAAGGCTCGCAATACGCCTTCACCTACCGGGACGCCGCGGGCAACGCGCTGGATGGCAGCAAGACCTACAAGCTGACCGTGCCCGCCGACCCGCCCGCCAAGGATTTCTGGTCCTTCACGCTCTATGACAACCAGACCCGTTCCATGCTGCAAACGGACAAGCAGTTCCCGGCCCTTGGCAGCAATGATGCCGGGCTGGTGCAGAACGACGATGGCTCGACGGATATCTATTTCGGCCCCGAACCGCCCGAGGGCCATGAGAGCAATTGGCTGCAGACCGTGCCCGGCAAAGGGTGGAACACGATCCTGCGGCTCTATGGCCCGCTGGAGCCCTGGTTCGACCAGACATGGCGCCCGGGCGAGATCACGCTCCTGCCCTGACGACGCGTGTAAGAGGCGGTTTTACCGCCGCCTCCCCTGCCACTCAGGCGGCTTCAGCCTCTGAGGAGCAGGCGGCACCACGGATCCCTCCCCTGCGACGGGCGGGCGCAGCAAAAAATCGCAAATCGGTGCGTTTTTCACTTGCAGCCAAGGGGGCCGCTGGATACATCACGCTCACTCAACGGACGCGGGCGTAGCTCAGGGGTAGAGCATAACCTTGCCAAGGTTAGGGTCGTGAGTTCGAATCTCATCGCCCGCTCCAGTTGAAGTTCTCCGGACAAGCTAGATCAAGAAACCGCCCCCCGGCGGGCAGTGCTTCTACTCAGCGCAGCCAGAGCTTGTTGCGTTTGAGCGTGTTGCGGATGGTCTGCTCTTTCGGAGGCAGATCCGCCCGATCAAAGAGCGCCCGCGCCTTGGCGCCCTTGCCCTGATAGATCATCCGTTTCGCGGCCTCAGAGCCCTTGAGAAGCTTCTTGATCCGGTTCGGGGCGGTCACTCTTTCCAACACCTCGACGACCTCATCGGCCTCACGCGCATAGAGCAGCGGCAGCACCCGGTAGTGACAGCTGATCCGCCCATCGAGCAGCCCCGGCGGCACCGCGTCCCGCCCCCCGCCGAGCCCGTGGATCACGAGCGGCAGCGCGATCTGGTCTAGCCATGGCTCCAGCGGCTGACAGATCAGCTCGGGCGGCGGGTCGTCCCAGATGCTGCGCGCGATCTCCAGGAACCGGCGGTGAAACACCTGCGGGCAGCCACCAAAGAACCAGCCCGCATTGAAATAGAGGTAGCGCTCCCAATACTCGTCCGGGTGGGTTTGATCGAGGGAGCTCTCGAAATCGAGCCCGAACCGGTCATAGAGCGCCTTCCAGGTCTGGGTATAACCCGGCCCATAAAGCTCGATCACCGGCCATGTCCCGGTCCGGCGCATGGAGGCCCCGGGACGGCTGTCCTCGAAGGGCACCTCGGAAAGGGGCCCGAGAAAGAGCGTGTCCGTATCGAAGAAGACGAAGGGCCGGTCGCGGTCGAGCACCTTGAGCGCTTCGATCTTGTTGCCATGGGGGTAGCGCGCGCCGAACGCCTCGGAGGCGAAGGGCCGGATCTCGGCCCCATACTCGGTGCCCAGAAAGCTGCGAATCTCGGACGGCGCCGTCGGATCGGTCTCGCCCCAAAGCGGCCCGGGCTGCGGCTCGGCAAAGATCAGGCGCCCGTCGTAATCCGGATTGGCCGCCCGGAACGACGCCGCAAAGATCAGCGCCTCATAAGCCAAGCGCCCGCCCTGCAACACGGCGAGCACATCACGGCCCGGGGGCGCCTCTGCCCTCATGGACGCTGCATCAGGCGCATCCGCGCGCGAAGAATGGAAGGAAGTCGGTCATCTCTGGGCCTGCCCGGTTTTTTGCAGTATGCCGGGATCAAGCTGCGGGACAACCCGTTCCCGCCCAGAGAATTCGGAGTGACTCATGCCGCGTCCCCTGCTGCTCTGCCTTGGTCTCCTGGCGGCGACGCCAGCCATGGCCACCGGTTTCACCACAGCCGCCGAGGTCAAGCCGATCCTCATGGCCACACAGTCGAGCTGGGTCGCGGTGCGCAAGTTCAACGGGCAGGACCTGCTCTATTTCACCCAGATCGAGAGCTGGCGCTGCGGTGTCCAGCAGATCGCCTTCAAGGTCAACGGCGACCCCGAGCAACTCTTCAAGTTCATGGAACCCTGCTATGAGGGCACGCCCGCGCCGAACGCCTTCAAGCTCGACAGTCACTTGCCTTACGTGGCCTTCCCGCTCGACAGCCTGACCAGCGTCGAAGTGACCGTGACTTTTGGGGATGGCTCGACCCAGACCGCCAATTTCGAGCGGAGCCAGATCGAGCTGCAATAAGCGGCTCAGAGGTCGACCTCGATCACCCCGTCTTTCTCGGCGGCGCGGGACTGGCACAGGATAACCGCGTCTTTCCGCTGGGCCTTGGACAGCACGTAGTCTCGGTGCTCCACCTCGCCGGAGACCAGCCCGCATTTGCACACCCCGCAGATCCCGTCCGAACATTTCACGTCGATCTTGATCCCGGCTTCGGTCAGCACATCCGTGGCGGTCTTGTCTGCGGGGATCTGGAATTCCCGCCCGGACCGCGTGAGGCGCAGGGTAAAGGGGTGGTTCTCATACTCCGGCACCTCGGGCACGGAGAAGAACTCCAGATGCCGCGCCTCCTCCGGCACACCCTGCCGCTCGGCGGCCTCCATCACGGAGGACATGTAGCGCTCGGGCCCGCAAGTATAGACATGCGCCCCCTCCGGATGGCCCGCAAAGAGCGCGTCGAGATCCGCGCGCGTGCCCTCATCCGAGATATGCAGATGCAGCTTCTCGGCCCAGGGCATCGCCGCAAGATCGTCGAGGAACCCGGCAGCCGCGCGTGTACTCACCGAGTAGTGCAGCGCGAAGTCCCGGCCCAGCGCGTGGAGCCGGTGCGCCATCGCGATCATCGGCGTCACCCCGATCCCGCCGCCCATGAGATAGGACATGGGCGCCTCCTCGGTCAGGGGGAAGTGATTGATCGGGCGCGAGATGAAGACCCGCCGCCCCTCGGCAAAGATCCGGTGCATCAGCTTAGAGCCTCCGCGCCCGCCCTCCTCGCGCAACACGCCGATCTGGTATTTGGAGCGATCCGCCGGGTCCCCGGACATGGAGTATTGGCGCAGAAACTCCGGCGCGACCACGATGTCCAGATGCGCGCCTGCGGTCCACTCCGGCAGATCCCCACCGGAAGGCAGACGGAACTCGTATTTCGTCACCTCGGGCGTCATGACCTCGGCCTTGGTCACCACGACCTGGAGGACCGGGCTCTCCCCGGCATCCGCGCGCCGGTGGATCACGCTGTCATCGCCCTTGGCCAGTCGGTCGCGATACTCCTCGGCGGTGATCATCGCCTGATAGGCCTCGATCCCGGCCTCACGATCCATGGGGAACGGGTATGGGTAGGGATGCGGCGCAAGGGGCGCGGGATAGACCGCCAGCGTCTGATCCTCATAGCGCAGGTCAAGGTCCCGCTGCAGGTCGCGCGCATTGACCGGGTGGCGCGTGGGCCGGTATCCGCCATCCTCGAAAAGCTCCAGATCCCACCACCATTTCTTGACCGGATTGAGCCCGCCATTGCCCACCGCATCATCGAGCTTTGCCAGCACCGGCGCGGCCTTGGGGAGGTTCATCGCCGCCCAGCGGAAGGGTTTTTCGGCAAAGAGCCCCTCAAGGTTCCACGGACAGGTCTTCATGCAGCGCCCGCACATGGCCCCGCCAAGGGTCGTGATACGGTAGCTCGCGCATTTCTGGCTGTCGGATTTCCAGATTTCATAGCCGTTGAACATCAGCTTTGGCCCGGCGGTGATCGCCCCGGACGGGCATTCGCGGGCGCATTTATTGCAGGCCTCGCAAAAGCTCTGCAGCCCGAAATTGATCGGATTGTCATGGGCCAGCGGCAGGTCCGTCGTCACCACCCCGGATTTCAGCCGCGGCCCGAGGAACGGGTTCAGGATTACCTCGCCGATCCGGCTCACCTCGCCCAGCCCTGAAAGCAGCAGGAGCGGCGGCTGCAACACCTCGCCATCGAGCACCGTATGCGCCTTGGCCGAATAGCCCAGATTGCGGATCTGCTTGGCAATCACCCCGCCCAGCAGCGAAAACCGCAGATAGGCCCGCATGGACTGCGCGACCGAGATCCAGTCATCGCCGGAGGCGCCCTCCATGGTCTCATAGCCCTGATCGATGATCATGCTGATCGCCTGATCATGGGGCGGGTTCAGCACCTCGCCCCGCGCGTCATGGGAATACCAGGTCCAGTCCGGGCAAGCGCTGATGCCCACCGCATCCACGCCGAGGAAATAGCTCGCCGCCTTGATCGCATCCGCATGGGTCTGCGGGTCCGGGGCGGCACGATCCGCCTCCGATACGCCGTCCTGCAAAAGAACAAAAGCCCCGAGCATCCGCCGCTGCGCCATGGACGGGGCCGCCTTGCGGGCGTAGTAGCCTCCCTTCGCCCCCTCCTGCAGGGGCTTGCCCATATCCCCAAACTGGGCGCGGGCAAACATATCCGTCCGCTTCGGCACCCGCGCCACATTGGGCGCGTCGATATAGGTGGTCGGGGTCTCGACCCGCTTCAGCGTCTCGAACGGGTGCGGACCATCGCGGAAGTCGCGGGACTTGAACGGATCACCATTCAGGGCCGATTTGGCCGAGGCCGTGCCCAACCACCAGGCCGGCCCCTTGGTCCGCATCCAAGGCTGCGTGGCGGCGAGTGGCGCATCCGGGGCGAGCTCCATCGTCGTGGTCAACACCGCCACCCCGAACCGCGTCCCGAGATAGGGGTTCGTGAGCACGCCATTCTCGATCGTCGCGAGCCCCGCAGCCACGGTCAGCTTGTTCAGCGACACATCCGTCGAGGTTGCCGTATGCGCCTTGGCATCCCAGCCCAGCAGCCGGATGTAATTGGCCAGCACCACCGCCGTCTCGGAGGCGCGCAGGCAGGCGCGGTGGGCCTGAGCGTCGGTGATCCATTCCGCCCCCGGTTCATCCGGGCGCGGATCGCGCGGCATCTCGTAAAGAAACACCATGGCATGGGTGTGATCCACGATGGTGGAGGGCGGCGCCTCCATGCTCTCCTTGAGATCGGCCATAATCATGTCGATGCCCGAGGCCAGCGTCTTGGTCTGCCGCGTGCGCAGCTCATGAGCGAGCCTGTCGATATCCGGGTTCCGGCGCGGCTGCGCCAGCAGAGCCTCAGGCGGCAGCGCGCAGGCCCCGACCATGGATGCGTCTGAGAAATAGCCAAAGGCCTTCAGATGGTTGACCCGCTCCACCAGGTCGCTCGGACACTCCGCCCGCGCCTTGTTCACCAGCCCGTCGCGGATCGCATCCATCATCGCCTGATACTCGCCCATAGCGTTGACGATCGAGGCCGGCGCCTCAGGCCGCGCAAAGCTGAGCGGGATGTCGTCGGGCACGTGCGACAGATCCGGCATGGCGCCGCGCGCGAGCCGCTCCAAAGGATAGGGACCGAGATGCACGGGCCGCGTCGCGTCAGAGAAAAACCGGATGCTCACCGGCAACCTCGGAGGGTGCCTTGACTTGTCCTCGACATCACAGCCCCTCCCCGGCGCGTTCTCGGATAAGGATATGCTAAGCCGCGCGAGAACCACCGCAAGGCATAATCCAAGCTCCGTCCCGGACGAGCCATCACAATCCCCAAGACCCCGTAGGGATCCGGCGGCGCAAACTGCGCCTGGCAATGGAGGAAAAGTGGTGGGCGACCCTGGAATCGAACCAGGCGTGCGTCTCCGCGAGGGAGTTACAGTCCCCTGCCACACCTTGCGGCCTGTCGCCCAACGGATGCGTGATTACGCGGGCCGGGCTGGGGCGTCAACACCAAAACTCGCGCTGCGCGACGGGAATTTAGCCGCGTGCCACGGGCCCTTCCCGGCCCCAGCCTGACACGGCGTTGACCGGGCGCGGCCCCTCGGCTATCCCCGCGCCTTGATCCGCGCGAAAGGACAGGCCATGGCCGGTAAGAAGCCCACATGGGTGATCGACAAGGAACGCGCAAAGCGCGCCGCGGCGGCGCAGACCTTGTGGCTTTTCGGGCTGCATGCGGTGCGCGATGCCCTGCAAAACCCGGCGCGCAGCCGGGTGCGGCTGGTGGTCACGCGGAACGCGGCCGACAAGCTCGCCGATGCCATTGCCGCCTCGGGCATGGAGCCCGAAATCGCCGATCCGCGCAAATTTCCCGTCCCTCTCGATCCCGGCTCCGTGCATCAGGGCGCCGCACTTGAGGTCAAACCCCTGAGCTGGGGGCCCGTGGCGGAGGTCTGCCTCGGTGGGCCGACGGATAGCCCCCCTCTCGTGGTGCTGCTCGACCGGGTGACGGACCCCCATAATGTCGGCGCGGTTTTGCGCTCGGCTGAGGTGTTCGGCGCGGCGGCCGTCATCGCCACGGCCCGCTCGGCAGCACCCGAGACCGGGGCCTTGGCCAAGACCGCCTCGGGCGCGCTGGAACGGCAGCCCTATCTGCGCGTCCGCAACCTCGCCGACACGATGGAAGAACTCCGCGCCATGGGGTTCGACCTGCTCGGCCTCGATGGCGAGGCTGAGGAGAGCCTGGACACCGCCCTCGCAACCCGCCGCGACCGCCCGCTGGCGCTGGTCATGGGCGCCGAAGGGCCTGGCCTGCGCGACAAGACCAAGGCGACCTGCGATCTGCTGGTGAAGATCCCATTTGCCCGCGCCTTCGGCTCGCTCAACGTCTCGAATGCCGCGGCGGTCGCGCTCTATGCCTGTCGGACACCCCAGGGCTAGCGCCCGGCGCAGCGCGCGGATGACAAGCCCGCACCTCGCGCCTATCTAGGGGACAGAGAGGTACCGCCATGGCCGAATACACCAAAGTCGCCACCTGTTCCTATTGCTCCGCGCGCACCATGCTCGTGCCCTCGGCCCGGGACGGGCATGAGCTGGCCTGCGGATCCTGCGGGGCGCCTCTGCACGAGATGAAGTGGCTGAAGGTCCCTCCCCAGCCCGGCAAGAAACCCAAGGGCAAAGGCAAGCGCCGCAAGGAGACGGGCTATATCCCCGGCGTCCACGGCCCTGAAACAGGAGCCGGGTTTCGCGGCGCCTCCGAGCGCGCCGCCCATGCTCAGCCGCGCCGGAAGAAGCGCAAGAAACCCTTGTGGAAGAAGGCCTTGGGCGAAGCGGTCGACCTCATCGAAGACATCTTCGACTGACATCTCTCTCACAAGCACGTCACTTTTCTTGTCGGTTTTGACGTCAACTGCCACCTCCTGAGCAGATCAACGCTTCAGGAGACCCCTCATGATTTCACGTCGCACTTTCCTGGTCGGCACCGGCGCTCTGGCCGCTGCTGCACCCTTCGCCGCCCCCGCCCTTGCCGCCGAGCCCGCCATCTACGCCAAGCGTGGTCTGGCCATTCGCGGCTATGACCCCGTCGCCTATTTCGAGGACGGCAAGCCCGCAAAGGGCAACGCGGCCTACGCCCATACCTGGAACGGAGCCGAGTGGCGCTTTGATTCCGATGCGCACCGCGCCTCCTTTGCCGCCAACCCCGAGGCTTACGCCCCGCAATATGGCGGCTACTGCGCCTGGGCCGTGGCCGAGGGCTACACCGCTTCGACCGACCCGGATGCCTGGAAGATCGTCGATGGCAAGCTCTACATGAACTTCTCCAAGCGCGTGCAGCGTCGCTGGGAAAAAGACATCCCCGGCAACATCACCCGCGCCAACGGCAACTGGCCGAAGGTTCTGGGCTAAGCCGCAGCCCTGCTGGTCCGCCGGCAGGGCGTTTCGGCCAATATCCGCGCGTCGCACCCGGGGATATGACAGGAGATCACAGAATCGTGATCTCCTCCTTTCAATCCAGAATACGGCCCCTACGTACTTCTCATAGAAGCCGGGCTCGGAACTCCTGTGCTTCACTTCACTGTCCCTCGTTCCGTTACTACACGCCCGGCCCTCTCGGCCCGGGCGTTTTTTTTGCCTGCACCCGCGCGCAGCAACGGCAGAAGAGACCTTCCGAGCCGCCGCCCGGGGCGCTAGGCTCTCTCCATGACTGAGACTCCAAGTGACGACCTGCTGCGCGAGATCCTGACCCGGACCAAGGTCGTGGCCTGCGTGGGCGTGTCCATGAATCCGGTACGCCCTTCCTACTACGTGGCCCGCTATCTCGGCCTACGCGGCAAGCGTGTGATCCCGGTTAATCCGGTCCATGCGGGCAAGACCTTGCTGGGCGAAACCATTCGCGCAGATCTATCGGAGATCACGGAGCCCGTGGATATGGTCGATGTCTTTCGCCGCCCGGAACACGTGCCCGCCATTGTCGACGAGGCCATGGAGCATCTGCCAAACCTGCGGACAGTTTGGATGCAGATCGGCGTCACCCATGCGGAAGCCGCCGCCAAAGCCGAAGCCGCAGGGCTCACGGTGATCCAGAACCGTTGCCCCAAGATCGAGTATCAGCGGCTCTATGGCGAGCTGCGCATGGGCGGGTTTGCCACCGGCGTGATCAGCTCCAAGCTCTGACCCGCGCGGGCCCGCTTAAGTCTTCAAATGTCCTCGCCGAAGGCCCATGCCTGAAACTGGTCCCGAACGGACCGCTCAGCGCGAGGCTTTCTCCGCAATGCCCGAAATCCCCTGCCGCCGCGCCAACTCCGCCAGGACATCCTCCAACGCCACATCCCGGGCCGCCAGCATCACCAGCAGGTGATAGAGCACGTCCGCAGCCTCATAGGTCAGGTTCTCGCGGTCATCCTTGGCGGCGGCAATGATGGCCTCAATCGCCTCCTCGCCAAACTTCTCGGCGCATTTCTCCGGCCCCTTGGCCAGCAGTTTCGCAGTCCAGGAGCTTTCGGGGTCCGCCCCTTTGCGCGCGGCAATCACCGCTTCGAGATCCGCCAGAACGCTCATGACAGGCGCACGGGGATGCCCGCCTCCGCCATATGCTCCTTCGCCTCGCGGATCGTGTATTCCCCGAAATGGAAAATCGACGCCGCCAGCACAGCGCTCGCGCCGCCCTCGGTCACGCCGTCCACAAGGTGATCCAGCGTACCCACACCGCCCGAAGCGATCACGGGCACCGCAACCGCATCGGAAATAGCCCTTGTGAGCGGCAGGTTGAACCCTTGCTTTGTCCCGTCCCGATCCATGGAGGTCAGCAGGATCTCCCCTGCCCCCTTGGCCACCACGGTCTTTGCAAACGCCACCGCGTCGATCCCCGTGGGCTTGCGCCCCCCATGGGTGAAAATCTCCCATTTGCCGGGGCTGACGGTCTTGGCATCGATGGCGCAGACAATGCACTGGCTGCCGAACTTGTCCGCCGCCCGCGCGATCACATCCGGATCTGCCACAGCCGCAGAGTTGAACGACACCTTGTCCGCCCCCGCAAGCAACAGGTTCCGCACATCCTCGCTCGTGCGCACGCCGCCCCCGATGGTCAGCGGCATGAAGCATTGTTCCGCCGTGCGCGTGGCCAGATCATACATGGTGCCTCGGTTCTCATGGGTCGCATGAATGTCAAGGAAACACAGCTCATCCGCGCCCGCCGCGTCATAGGCCTTGGCGCTCTCGACCGGATCGCCCGCATCGACGAGGTCTACAAAATTCACGCCTTTGACGACCCGGCCATCGGCCACATCGAGACAGGGGATGACACGGGTTTTCAGCATGGGCAGGGTCCTCGGGTCGGCTCAGGGCCTCTTAGCGCGCCGGGGGTGCTGGAACAAGCCTTGCCCCAGAGCGAAGCCGCCCTGCTTGCTTGCCCCTCGCGCTGGACCCCGATCCGCGCTAAGCCCGGCCCATGACGACACCGCCCTTTGATCTCTTTCTCGCCGCCCCGCCGGGGTTGGAGCCCGTTCTGGCCGCAGAGGCTGCCGCGCACGGCTTTCCCGACCCCCATGCTGTGCCCGGCGGGGTCGAGACCAAGGGCGGTTGGCCCGATATCTGGCGCGCAAACCTGCATCTGCGCGGCGCGGCGCGCGTGCTGGTCCGCCTTGGCAGCTTTCGCGCCTTCCATCTGGCACAGCTCGACAAACGCGCACGTAAATTCCCCTGGGGCGATGTGCTACGGGCAGACATCCCTGTGCGCGTCGAAGCAACCTGCCGCCGCTCCAAGATCTATCATGACCGCGCCGCCGCCCAGCGCGTGATGCGCGCCATCACCGAAACCCTCGGCGCGCCCGAGGGCAAAGGCGACGACGCCGTCCGGATCCTCGTGCGGATCGAGGACGATCTGGTGCAGATTAGCCTCGACACCTCCGGCGCGCCGCTTCACCGGCGCGGACACAAGGAATTCGTCGGCAAAGCCCCCATGCGCGAAACGCTTGCCGCCCTCTTTCTGCGGCAGATGGGCTATGACGGTCGCGAGCCTCTGGTGGATCCCATGTGCGGCTCAGGCACCTTTGTGATCGAGGCGGCAGAGATCGCCCTGGGCTTTCCCCCCGGTCGCGATCGCAGCTTCGCCTTCGAAACGCTGGCCACAGCGGATCCAGACACCATAGCCGGGTCGCGCAAGCACAACCCGGCGGACGCGCCAAGCGCTGAGCCGTTGGCATTCGGCTTCGACCGGGATGACGGGGCGATCAGAGGGGCGCGCAGTAACGCGGACCGCGCGGGCGTGAGCGCAGCAACGCGGTTTGAGCGGCAACCCATATCCGATCTCATACCGCCTGTCCCCGGCCCCGGCCTCGTGCTGGTCAACCCGCCCTATGGCGCGCGGATCGGCAACCGCAAACTGCTCTTCGGGCTCTATGGCAGCCTCGGCAAGGTCCTGATGGAGGGGTTCTCTGGCTGGCGCGTGGGCGTCATCACCTCTGATGGCGGCTTGGCCAAAGCCACCGGTCTGCCCTTCCTCCCCGCAGGTCCCGCGGTCTCGCTGGGCGGGCTCAAGGTCACGCTCTGGCGGACAGATCCCCTGCCCTGACCCTGCCCCTCATTGTTCCCGAAATACTCCGGGGGTGCGGGGGCTGGCCCCCGCGACGTCACCAACCACCATCGTCTATCAGGCCTTCAGAACGGCCAAAGCCTCCGCCAGATCAATCGCCCCATCATAGAGCGCACGACCCGAAATCGCACCATCGAGCGGTGCGCCCGTTGCCTTCAGCGCGCGCAGATCCTCCAGCGAGGACACGCCGCCAGAGGCAATCACAGGGATCGAGGTCGCCCGCGCCAAAGCTGCCGTGGCGTCCACATTCGGGCCCTGCATGGCGCCATCGCGGTCAATATCCGTGTAGATGATCGCCGCCACCCCCGCATCCTCGAAGGATCGCGCGAGATCCGTGACCATCAACTCGGTTTCCTCGGCCCAACCACGGGTCGCTACACGCCCATTGCGCGCATCGAGCCCCACAGCCACCTTGCCCGGGAACGCCTTGGCGGCCGCGCGCACCAGATCCGGATCCTCCACCGCGACGGTCCCGAGGATCACCCGCGCGATCCCCTTGGTCAGCCACATCTCGATCGTCGCCATGTCCCGGATCCCGCCGCCAAGCTGCGCGGGCACCGAGGTCTCGGCCAGGATCGCCTCGACCGCCGCGCCATTGACCGGCGTGCCAGCAAAGGCCCCGTTCAGATCCACGAGATGGAGCCATTCGCAGCCCGCCTCCTGAAACGCCTTGGCCTGGGCTGCCGGGCTGTCATTGAACACGGTCGCCTTGTCCATATCGCCCTTGTAGAGCCGCACGGCCTGGCCGTCCTTGAGGTCGATTGCGGGGTAAAGGATCATCACGCGCGCTCCGGCTGTCTTATATCGTTGCGGGTCTCTAGCGGGCGCCGGGCCCGAATGCAAAGACGCAACGGCAGTTTGCAGGCTGGCGTTACGTCACACTTGCCCCGTTCAGCCCCCATTTGCGAGCCTCTGCCCCACCAATGAGGAGGACAAAGACATGAGATCGTTTTTCGCGACCCTGGCCGCCTGCGCGGCGCTTGCGAGCCCCGCGGCGGCCGATGCAGTCAAGGGCGTGTTCCAGACGGCCCCCAATGACGAGGGCAATGTGGGGCATGTGGAATTCTATGATTGCAGCGGCAAGATCTGCGGCAAGCTTCTGCGCTCTTTCACCTCGAACGGCACGCCCATCGCATCCGACAATATTGGCAAGAACATCGTCTGGGACATGCAGGCGCAGGGCGATGGCGACTACAGCAAGGGCAAGATCTGGGATCCGGGCGCGGACAAGACCTATCGCTCCAAGATGTCCCTTAACGGGGATCTGCTGAAAGTGTCCGGCTGCATCGGGCCGATCTGTCGAGGCAACACCTGGCAGCGAGTGCGCTAGAACGCCGATGGCCAGCGCGGGCTGAGAGCTGCCTCCGGCGGGGATATTTAGTGACTTAAGGGATCTGCACCGCGCACGTTCAGCGGCGCGGCTTGGCTCGCACCGTGGGGTCCGCCTGAGTCGGGTCCTCGGGCCAGGGGTGCTTGGGGTAGCGCCCGCGCATATCCTTGCGCAGATCCGCATAGCCGCCCGTCCAGAACCCGGGCAGATCCGAGGTTACCGCCACGGGTTTCTGACCGGGCGAGAGCAGCGTGATCCGCAAGGGCTCGCGTCCAGGGCCCACGGTCGGGTGCCGGGTCACACCAAAGAACTCCTGCACCCGGGCGGACACCTCGGGCGCATCCCCACTGTAATCCACGGGCAATCTACGGCCCAGTGGCGTGGTGATCGCGGCGGGGGCCTGCGCGTCAATCGCTTGGAGCGCATCCCAGCCCAGCCACGCGCGCAGGGGCTCCAGCGGGTCGAGGGCGCGCAGATCGTCCGCATTCCGGATCTGACCGAGATAGGGAAGCAGCCAGGCCTCCGCGGCCTCCAGCAGCGCAGCGTCAGACATCTCCGGCAGGTCCATGCCCCCCGCCCGGCAGAGCGCCACCCGGGCCCGAAGGCGGGCGAAGGCCGCCTTGCCCCCCAGCGCATCGAGGCCGAGATCCCGCACCCCATCGAGTGCGGCGACCGCCCGGGCGTCCTCTGGCACGTCACGCCAGATCCGGTCGGCCAGAACCAGCGCGCCAAACCGCTCCTGCTGGCGGGCCTCGACCCTGCGGTGACGGCGCGACCAATGGCAATGATCTTGCCAATGGATCTGATCCCCATAGAGCGCGCGCAGCTCCCCTTCGATCAACTCCACGGCTTGACGAATTCGCGCCTCCCGCGGGTTGCCATCGAGATCCGTGGCCACGATCAGGCACGCGCCAGCGAGGCTCGCCGCGGGCTCCATCATGGCGCCCTTGCCGCCGGAGAGCAGATAGCGTGGATCCTCCCCCGGACGGCGCAACCCGATCCGGTCGGGATAGGCGAGCGCGGCCTGTGCTCCGAAACTAAGCAGCGCGCGCTTTGGCAGGTCACGGGCGAGGCGTTTGGCTTCCTCCCGCACGCGCGCACGGGCGCCGGGATCCGGGCATGGGGCCTCGCCCCGCAGGATGGCCACGCGCCGCGCCAGATCAACGCCCGCGTTGCGGTCAAGATCACGCTCCGCCAGAAGGGCTGCCAGTGGCGCGGCCTGCGCCCCGGCCGCGCGCAGCATATGCGCCAGACGCGGATGGGTCGGCAGCGCGGCCAGAGCCCGCCCGTGATCGGTGATCCGCATCTCCGGATCAAGGGCCCCAAGCAGTTGGCAGAGCGCCTGTGCCTCGGCCCAGGCCCCCTCGGGCGGCGGCGTGAGCAAAGCCAGATCCGCGGGCCCCGTGCCCCAGATCGCCAGATCCAGTGCCAGCGCGCTCAGATCCGCCACCGCGATCTCAGGCGGTGCAAACCCCGCGAGCGCGCCCTCTGCCCCTTTGGTCCAGAGTTTGTAGCAGACACCCGGCGCCACCCGCCCGGCGCGGCCCGCGCGCTGGGTCGCCTCGGCCCGGCTGACCGGCTCGGTCACCAGCCGCGACATGCCCGAATCCGGATCGAACCGTGCCCGTCGCGCCCGCCCGCCATCGACGACTATGCGGACATCCTCGATGGTCAGGGAAGTCTCGGCGATGGACGTGGCCAGCACCACCTTGCGCTGTCCGTCGGGCGCGGGCGCAATCGCCGCGCGCTGCTCGGCGAGTTTCATCGCCCCAAAGAGCGGGCGCAGCACGGTGTTCGCGGGCAGATCCGGCTCCAGAAGGCGCGCGACCTGCCGGATCTCGCCCTCGCCAGGCAGAAAGACCAGCGCGCTGCCCGCGGCCTCGGCCAGCGCCTTGCGGGTCAGATCGGCAACCGCATTGGGAAAGCGCATGGTCTTGGGCAGGGGCCGGTCGAGATGGACGGAGGTCACCGGATAGCTGCGCCCCGCGCTGGTGATCACGGGAACATCGCCCATCAGGGCGGCCACGGGCGCGGCATCGAGCGTCGCCGACATGACCAGCAGTTGCAGATCGTCGCGCAGAGCGGCGCGGACCTCGAGGCACAGCGCCAGCCCGAGATCCGCATTCAGGGAGCGCTCGTGGAATTCATCGAAGATAACCGTGCCGATTCCCGGCAGCTCGGGATCGGCCTGCAGCCAGCGGGTCAGGATGCCCTCGGTGACGACCTCGATCCGGGTCTGCGCACTGGTTTTCGACGCCCCGCGCATGCGGTAACCGACGGTCTGGCCCACAGGCTCCCCCAGGGTTGCGGCCATGCGTTCCGCTGCCGCGCGCGCCGCCAGACGGCGCGGCTCCAGCAGGATGATCCGGCCCTCGGCCCCGGCCTCGAGCAGCGCGAGCGGCACCCGCGTGGTCTTGCCCGCCCCCGGGGGCGCCTGCAGCACGGCCGCGCCCTCGCCCGCCATGGCGGCGAGCAGATCAGGCAGGGCCTCATCAATGGGAAGCGGATCGGCAGCGGGCATGGGGCGCGCGGTCCTTGCGGGCATCGGACAGGGTTGCGCGGGACCGAACCATCCGACCGCTGCGGGGTCAAGAGGCGCGCGCCGCCCGGCTTAGCGCCGTTTCAGCACCGCGCGGCCAAAGGTCGTGTCGGTCGTCACCCGGGCAACCTCATAGACCCCGTCGCCCTTGGGTGCATAGGTCATCTCAAAGGTGAAGCGGGTCTTTTCGGCCAGCTTGCGCGGTGACCAGCCAGCGATGCGGCGATAGAGGCCCTGACAGGTGATCTCGCCATTCGCGGCGGCGCGACGGTTTGACAGGACCACTTCGCTCCGCCGCTTGCCATCAAAGACCTGCAAGGTCAGATCGCATACCCGCGCTTCGGGCTGATCCCGCAGCGCCGCATAAATCACCGTCATTGGATCCACTGTGCCCGCTTGGGTCGCGGGATCGACCGCATGGCGATCCGCCTCACGCGGCGGGTCATAGACCTTCACCTGCGGACGCCCGCCGCGATAGAGCATCTCGGCCTCGGACCGCTCACCACTGGCATTGCGTGTCTCGACAAAGGAGCTCGGTCGATAGGCATTGGGCCCGGTCTGCTGCCCGCGCGCCGTCGCCTCGTAGGAGGCTTTGACCACCGCGCCCAGCAATCCCGTCGTGCGCACCTTGCCCGTCACCGCATAGCGGGTGCCATCGCTATTGGCCGCGTATTGCACAACCGCAGCCCGCACGCCGCCAAGCGAGACATCAAAAACCCCCTGCTCGGTCGCGGAGACCGGGGTCGCCGCCCCAAACAGAGCCAGCCCGAACAGCGCCGAGCGCAGGCCATTTCTCGAACTCACCGTCACTTTCGCCTCCTGTCACAGCGGGCGCGCGCCGCTGTCGTCTGGACAAGACATAGGACGACAAGGCAAGAAAACCGCGAAGCCGTCAATTGCCCTGACGGGAATGTCAGATCGACCCAGCGAAAGACCGCCACGTGCCCACCGACCAGACCTCGCCCGCGCCCGCCGACCGGATCAATGCCCGCCTCCCGGATCTGGAGACGCTCGCCGACCGGATCACTGCCGGAGAGCGACGCGCGCTTGCCCGGGCCATCACCCTGATCGAGAGCACCCGTCCGGCGGATCGCGCCACGGCCACGGCCCTCCTGCAGAGGCTGGCAGGCGGCGGGCGGCAGGCTCTGCGCATCGGCCTCTCGGGGACGCCGGGGGTGGGCAAGTCCACCTTCATCGAGGCTTTCGGCATGATGCTGATCGAGGCCGGGCTCAAGGTCGCGGTGCTGGCGGTCGATCCCAGCTCCGCGCGCACGGGCGGCTCGATTCTTGGCGACAAGACCCGGATGGAGCGGTTGAGCCGCGCGCCGGGGGCGTTCATCCGCCCCTCGCCGTCGCTGTCGCATCTGGGTGGGGTGTCGCGCCGCACGCGCGAGGCCGTGGCGCTGGTCGAGGCGGCCGGATTCGACGTGGTGCTGATCGAGACCGTCGGCGTGGGCCAGTCCGAGACCATGGTGGCGGAGATGTCGGACCTCTTCATCCTCCTGCTGGCCCCAGCGGGCGGCGACGAGCTGCAAGGGGTCAAGCGCGGGATCATGGAGACCGCCGATGTCATCCTGATCAACAAGGCCGATGGCGACCTCAAACCCACAGCGACGCGCACCTGCGCGGATTACGCGGGCGCGCTGCGGCTTTTGCGCAAACGGCCCGAGGACCCGGAGGATTTCCCCAAGGCGCTCATGGTGTCGGCGGTCACGGGGACCGGCCTGCCCGAGGCCTGGTCCGAGATGCAGGCGCTGGCCAGCTGGCGCAAGGAGAACAGCCATTGGGACCGTCGCCGCGCCGATCAGGCTCGGGGCTGGTTCGAGACCGAGGTGCGCGCAGGCCTTCTGGCCCGGCTGACCGAGGATCAGGCTACCCGCGCGGCCATGGATCGGCTCTCGGATGCGGTGGCCGGAGGGGAGCTCTCGGCCAGCCAGGCGGCGGCGGATATCCTCGACAGCCTTGGCGCGGGGATCTCGGACGGATAGGGATCTGAAAACCCCCACCGTTCTGCGCCCGGGGGCGAATGAATCGCTTGACGCCCGTACCCATTCGGCTTAGACGGCAGCTTCAAGTTTCCGGGGCCCCCTCGTGCGCGCCCCTTTTCGACCCGAACCGCTAGATAACGAGGAGCGAGCCGATGTCGCGCCGCTGCGAACTGACAGGAAAAGGCGTAATGGTTGGCAACAATGTCAGCCACGCCAACAACAAGACCAAGCGGCGCTTCCTGCCGAACCTGAACGATGTGACCCTGATGTCCGAAACCCTGGGCCGTGGCTTCAAGCTGCGCATCTCGGCGGCGGCACTGCGCACGGTCGATCATCGCGGTGGGCTGGACGGCTTCCTCGCCAAGGCGAAGGACGCGGAGCTCTCCGAGAAGGCGCTGAAGATCAAGAAAGACATCGCAAAGGCCCAGGCAGCCGCCTGATTCTTCCGAGGTTTCGTGAAAACGCCCCGGCGGTTGATCCGCACGGGGCGTTTTTGCGTTTCATGGCGGGCTCGGCGAGCGGTTCAGCCCCGGGGTGCCGCGCTGCCGCGGAGCTGACGCTTCGTCGTCCGCCGCTGCGACAAAGCGACCATTGTCCAAGCCCGGCACCTCCGCCTACCTGTCTTTTGTGACGCATCTCCGCCGCCTCCTCGCGATCTGCCTCGCGCTGACCCTTGTGGGGACCAGCGGGGCGATGGCTGTGGCGCGAGGCCAGATGGCCGCCGAGCCCGGCATGCTGGTGGTGATCTGCGTCGGGGCGGAGACCGATACGCTCCTGGTCGATGCCAAGGGCAATCCTATCCATGCCAGCCATATTTGCCCCGATTGCGCCCTGACCGGGCTGGCGGCTCTGGCACTGGCTGCGGATCTTGCGACCTCTCCGGCCTATGGCGCGGCCAGTCTGGCGCCTGCTCGTTCGCCCTGCCTCTGGGCGCAACCGCCCGAGCCCGGCGGCGCCCCGCGCGCGCCACCTGTCCTGAGCTGAACCCGTTCACCTTTCAGTTCCCTTCTCTCAGGACTCTCGACATGTCTTTGAAATCCCTTCTGCTTGCGGCGAGCCTCGGACTCGTCGCCCTTCCCGCGGCCGCCATGGACAAGGCCATCATGGTCATGGATCCCTATGCCCGCGTCTCTTCGCCGGTGGCCAAATCCGGCGCGGCCTTCATGCAGATCATGAACCACGGCGCCGAGGATGACCGCCTCGTCTCGGCCACCTCCCCTGCCGCCGCACGGGTCGAGCTGCACACCCATATCGATGATGGCAATGGCGTGATGCTGATGCGCGAGGTCCAAGGCGGCTTCGCGATCGCCGCCGGCGAGACCTATATGCTCAAGCGCGGCGGCGACCATGTGATGTTCATGGGCCTCAAGGACAGCTGGTCCCAGGGCGATATGGTGTCCGTCACCCTCGTCTTCGAGAAAGCAGGTGAGGTCACCCTCGAGATCCCGGTCGATCTTGAGCGTGAGGCCGCCCATGGCGGACACGACCACAAGCACGATCATGGCGACCATAGCGGCCACAAGCACTGACCGCGCAGGATCGGGGCGCCGTCAGTCGAGCGCGCCGATCCCCTCCGCCGTGGCCCGCGCGCCCTGTAGCATCCAGGCATGCTCGGAGGCGACGAAGAACACCGTGAACCCATAGCGGCGCCAGGCCGCGGCTTTCTCGGCATTCGCGGCAAAGGTCATATAGGGCTTGCCCGTGGCCGCGCAGGCCTCGCCCACCCGGGCGATGGCGGCCATGAGCTCGTCGGAGGTCTGGTCGGTCTTGCCGTAGGACACAGACAGATCCGCCGGGCCGAGAAACACCCCATCGATTCCGTCGGTCGCCGCGATCCCCTCGCAGGCCTCGACACCTTCGGCGTCCTCGATCTGGGCGATGACGATCGGCTCTCCGCTGGATCCCAGCACTGTCGACATGGCCTGAGTGCCATAGCCCGCCGAGCGGGTGGAGCCCGCATAGCCGCGCCCGCCCCCGCCATAGCGGCAGGCCTTGGCGATGGCGGCGGCCTTCTCGGCGCTGTCCACATGGGGCACGACCACCCCCGCCGCCCCCGCATCCAGTGCCTGCATCAGCGTGGGCGGGGACGCATCGGGCACCCGCACGAGGCAGGGAAAGCCCAACGCGCGCCCCACGGCGAGGCAGGCATCGATCCGGCCCCGGTCAAAGGGCGCATGCTCTGCATCGAGACAGACGAAATCCAGCCCCGAGAGCGCCATCACCTCGACCATCTCGATCGCTGGCGTCTTGAGGAAGGTTCCCGCCAAAAGCGCGCCTGCCTCCATCTTTGTCCTGAACTCTGTCATCGCCCCTCCCCCGGTCTGGCTCTGAGCGCACTGGACCAGAGCGGCGCAGAGGCTGCAACCCTTGGCGGCGCATCGCGGGGGCGCTAGGTCTCGAGCATGGCCAAGGACCTTCTGACCTTCACGGAGCGCGGGATCTATTGCCCGGCGGGCGATTTCTATATCGATCCCTGGCGGCCAGTGGATCGTGCCCTGATCACCCATGGTCATGCGGATCACGCGCGCCCCGGGCATGCCCACTACCTCGCGACCGAAGCTGCCGCCCCGGTCATGCGCCACCGTCTGGGGGCGATCACGCTTGAGACCATCCGTTATGGCGAGACGCGCGAGATCGGCGGGGTCGAGGTCAGCTTTCATCCCGCGGGCCATGTGCCGGGCTCGGCCCAGATCCGGCTCGCCCATCGCGGGCAAGTTTGGGTCGTCTCCGGCGACTACAAGATCGAGAAGGACGGCTTGTCGGAGCCCTTCGAGCCCGTGCCTTGCCACGCCTTCATCTCCGAATGCACCTTCGGGCTGCCGGTTTTTCGCTGGGATCCGCAGCCGGATGTGGTGGCCTCCATCCGGGACTGGTGGGCAGCCTGCGCCGCCGCTGGCAAGACCGCCGTGCTCGGCGCTTATGCTCTGGGCAAGGCGCAGCGGATCCTCGCCCAGCTCGACCCGGAACAGGGCCCGATCCTCACCCATGGGGCGGTGGAGGCGACCAATGCCGTTCTGCGGGCACAGGGCCTCGCCCTCCCGCCGACGGTGCAAGTCACTGCCGAGATCACCGCCAAGACCCATCCCGGGTCGCTGGTGCTCGCCACGCCCTCCGCCCTTGGCACCCCCTGGATGAAACGATTTGGCGCGACGGAAACGGGCTTTGCCTCCGGCTGGATGCGGATGCGCGGCGTCCGGCGGCGGCGCGGCGCGGACCGGGGGTTCGTCATGTCAGATCACGCGGATTGGCCGGGCCTCAATAAGGCGATTGCCGAGACCGGGGCCGAGCGGATCTTTGTCACCCATGGCTACACTTCAGTCTTTCGCAAATGGCTGGAGGATCAGGGCTATGACGCCCAGATCGTCGAAACCCAGTTCGAAGGCGAAAGCGTCGAGCCGGATGCGGAAGCCCCCGCCTCAGAGGAGGCTTCCGCGTGACCGGGCCCAGCGGACCGCAGGGGATCGGGGACCGGCTCTGGCCACTCTATGCGCGCTATGTCCAGCGCCCGACCCTCGCCTTCACCCCCTCCCAGACCCTGCTGCGGGCCATCTTTGACGTGACCGTGTTTCTGGGGGAAAAGCGTTGTCCCGGTGTCACCCAGCGCCGCGTGTCGCTGGGTGGGGTGCCCACGCTGGCCTTGCAGCCCGACGGCTCGGGGAGCGGGCGGTTGCTCTATCTCCATGGCGGCGGCTTCACCATCGGATCCGCCCGCAGCCACCAGCATATGGTCAGCCATATCGCCCGGGCCGCCGGGGGCACCGCATGGTTGCCGGAATACCGGCTCGCCCCGAAGCACCCCTTCCCCGCCGCCCCCGAGGATGTGCTGGAGGCCTATGCAGCCCTTAGCGCCGAGGGACCGGTCATGGTGGCGGGCGACAGCGCGGGCGGCTGCCTCGCTCTGGGCCTGCTCCACTGGGCCGCGCGGGCCGGGCTGCCGCAACCCAGTGCGCTCGCGCTTCTGTCGCCCATCGGGCATCTGGATCTGGAGGCGGGCGGCTTTCTGACCCGGCTCGAGACCGAGATCCTGATCCCCGAACGCTGGGGCCGCTACACGGTCGGGGCCTATCTCGACGGACATGACCCGAGCGATCCCTATGCCTCGCCTCTTGCGGCGCCCCTGCCCGCAGGCCCGCCCACGCTGATCCAATATGCCGAGGGGGAGGCGCTAGCCAAGGATGCGCTGGCCTCCGCCGAGGCTCTGCGTGCCGCTGGCGCCGAGGTCGCGGTGGAGGTCTATCCCGGCATGCCCCATGTCTGGCAGATCCATGCGGGCCGCTCCCACAGTGCCGATCGCGCCATCGCGCGTCTCGGGGCCTTCCTCCGCAGCCATGGAGACCCCACGTGAAGCGCTTTGCGGACCTCTTCACGGCGCTCGATCAGACCACCAAGATCACGCCCAAGGTCGCGGCCCTCGCGAACTATTTCCACGCAGCCCCCGAGGCGGACAAGCTCTGGACCATCGCGCTTCTCTCCGGGCGACGGCCCAAGCGCACGGTCACCACGACGCGGCTGCGGGAATGGGCGGCGGAGCGGGCGGGCATCCCCCTCTGGCTCTTTGAAGAGGCCTATCCGATTGTCGGCGATCTGGCCGAGACAATCGCCCTCGTCCTACCGCCCCCCAGCCAGTCCAGCACCCGCAGCCTGAGCGACTGGATCACCGAGATCCGTGGCCTCGCCGCGCTGGAGGAGTCGGACCGCCGGGAATTCATCCTGACGGCCTGGGACAGCCTGCCCCCAACCGAAGCCTTCGTCTTCAACAAGCTGATCACCGGGGGCTTCCGCATGGGCGTTTCGACCAAGCTGATGACACGGGCCCTGTCCCGGGCCACGGAGATCCCCGAGGCCGAGCTCGCGCACCGCCTGATGGGCGACTGGACGCCCGAGACCACCAGTTTCGAGGCGCTTGTCCTGACCCGCGATCCGGCGGCGGATCTGTCGAAGCCCTATCCGTTCTACCTCGCCTATGGGCTGGAGGATGCGCCGGAGACCCTGGGCGATCCGGACGACTGGCAGGCCGAGCATAAATGGGACGGGATCCGCGGTCAGGTGATCCTGCGGGGCGGACAGCATTTCGTCTGGTCCCGGGGCGAGGAGCTGATGACCGACCGCTTCCCGGAGCTCGCCAGCCTGCGTGATTTCCTGCCCGAGGGCACCGTGCTCGATGGCGAGCTTCTGGCCTGGGCGGAAGACGCGCCGCTGCCCTTCAACGCCCTGCAGAAGCGGATCGGGCGCAAGACGGTGCCGAAAAAGCTGCTGACGGAAGCGCCAGTGATCTTGCGCGCCTATGACTTACTGGAAGCGGAGGGGACGGATCTGCGCGACAGGCCCCTTGCCGAGCGCCGCGCGCGGCTGGAGACGATGATCGAAGCACTGCCCGAGGGGCTGCCCCTGCGCCTCTCCCCCGCGCTGCAATTCGAAAGCTGGGAGGCGCTGGCAGAGCAGCGCGACGGGTCCCGTGCGCTCGGGGCCGAGGGCGTGATGCTGAAACGCCGTGCCTCCCCCTATCTCGCCGGGCGCAAGAAAGGGGATTGGTGGAAATGGAAAGTCGATCCACTGGTGATCGACGCGGTGATGATCTACGCGCAGGCCGGGCACGGGCGACGCGCGAACCTCTTTACGGACTACACTTTCGCGGTCTGGGACGGGAATGAGCTGGTGCCCTTCACCAAGGCCTATTCCGGCCTGACCGATGGGGAGTTTCGCGAGATCACCGGCTGGGTCCGCAAGAACACGCTGGAAAGGTTCGGCCCTGTGCGGCGCGTCACACCCGAGCATGTCTTCGAGATCGCCTTCGAGGGTATTCAAGCCAGCCCCCGCCACAAATCCGGCGTCGCCCTGCGCTTTCCCCGCATGTCGCGCTGGCGCAAGGACAAGCCGCTGCAAGAGGCGAACACGCTGGAGGATCTCAAGGAGATGCTCGCGACCTATGGCTGAACGGACCCGGCATGCCGGACGCGACATCCGCTGCGCATTGCAGCGGCGGAGTGGTGGAACTACAGGTGGCCCATGGCTGGTTTGATCATTGTCTATCACTCGCGCACCGGCGGCAGCCGACAGATGGCCGAGGCGGCGGCAGAGGCCGCCCGCGGCGAGATCGACACGCGGCTCATTCCCGCTTCCTCCGCAGAGCCTGAAGACCTACGCGACGCGGCGGGATTTCTGTTCTGCGCGCCGGAAAACCTCGCCGCGCTCTCGGGGGTGATGAAGGACTTCTTCGACCGCTGCTACTATCCGCTGCTTGGCGAGATCGAAGGGCGCCCCTATGCGCAGATGGTCTGCGCCGGATCCGATGGGGAGAATGCCGCCAGACAGACGGCGCGCATTGCCAAAGGGTGGCGCCTGCGGGAGGTTCAACCACCGCTGATCATTTGCACCCATGCGCAGACGCCCGAGGCGATTCTTGCAGAGAAAACCATCCCCGAGGCAGAGCTGTCCCTGTGCCGGGATCTCGGGGCGGCCATGGGGGCCGGGATCAGCATGGGCGTTTATTAGGCCGCCCGCGCAAACCGGCGGAACACGACCGCCCCCCTGTCCCTAGGCCCCGCCCCCGGGCACTGGCGCGCCTTCGGCCAGAAGCCCCTTGGCCTGCAAACTCTCCCAGAAGGCCGTCGGGATGGGCATGTCGAACCACGCGATGATCTGCTGCAATTCCGTGACGTCCCGTGGCCCCGGGATCACCGACGTCACAAGCGGATGGCCCAGCGGGAACTGCAGCGCCGCCGCGGCCAGCGGGATGCCGAACGCATCGGCCTCATCGGCGAGACGCCGGGCCTTTGCCATGACATCCGCCGGAGCCTTGGCATAGTTCCACGTATCGCGCCCGGCAAGGATGCCCGAATTGAACGGCCCGCCGCAGATGATCGTTGTCCCCGCAGCCTCACAGGCGGGAAAAAGGGTGTCGAGCGCCGTCTGTTCCAGCAGCGTGTACCGACCCGCCAGAAGAAACACGTCCCAGGACCCGATCTCCAACGCGGCGGCGCAGGCGGCGTTCTCATTCACACCGATCCCGATCGCCTTGACCGCCCCGGATCCGCGCAACTCGTCCATGGCGCGATAGCCGCTTTCGGTGAGGTCGCGGAAATGGCGGGCATTCTCCGCGCCATGGGTCATCTCGCCGATGTCATGCACCAGCAGGATATCGATGCGATCCAGCCCCAGACGGTGCAGGTTGTCCTCAAAGGCGCGCATGATGCCGTCATAGCTGTAATCATAGATCACGTGGAATGGCAGCGGATCGACCATCCCGAACTCCATGGGGTTCTCGACCGCCCCCGGCTTCAGCAACCGACCGACCTTGTCCGAGAGCACATAATCCTTGCCGCGCAGGCCATCGCCCATGACGCGCTCGGACCGCCCGAACCCGTACCACGGCGCCGTATCGAAATAGCGGAGCCCTGCATCCCGCGCCGCCCGGATCAGCGCGGCGGCCTGACTGTCCTCGAGATCGACGAAGTTTCCGCCCAGCGGCGCGCCCCCGACGCCCAACGTGTCGATCCTGAGACCTGTCCGTCCGACTTCCCGTGTCTCCATGATATGTCCCTCCCCATTCCAGACCTGCACTCTAGCGAATGCCCGCGCCGGCGCGATGGGCTCAGGCAAATTGTGATCGGAAGACTGGACCCAACACTCGCTCCACCGAGCAGCCCGGCAGAGATGTCCGAGCGGAGCGGCCTTTCTGCCCGAGGCAGGCCGCGTCTATACTTCGGGCTCTGCGAGACGGGGCACGGGCAATTGGGGGGCAGCATGAGCGCGCAAAAAGACATTTGGGACAAGCTGGAGATCATCGGAAAGCTTCTCTTCGTGCCAATCCTTGTCGGCATGATCGGCCTGTTTGTCGGCAGTTACCAGCAAGAGGCCGCGCAACAGGACAAGGAGTTCGAGCTTGCCCTCTCCGTGGCATCCACGCCCGAGTTCATCTCCACCGATCCGCTAATTGCCTCTGCGCGGGACTGGGCGAACGAGACCCTCCGCGAACGGCTCGGGGAGGATATCCCCCAGTCGGTGCTCGCCGCGACCCAGGGCGACGTGATTGCCGCGATCACACCGCAAACCGCCTTCGTGGCGATCCAGAGCGGAGAGATCACGCAAGAGCAGATCGCCAAGGATCCCCGGTTCAAGAACTGCCCGCGCGAACCGGTTTCCGTGCTGGTCTCCTGCGTGGGCGCCGTGCTGAGCTTCATCGAGCAACCCGCACAGATCTCGCGTTTCGACGGGGGCCCGGTCGATTTCGGCAATGGCGTGTCGGTCGAGCGGTTTCTGACCGAGTTCTAGGGCCGAGAGATCACGACAACCGCTCGGCCAGCAGGTCAAAGACCAAGCGGATGCGGCGGCTGGTTTTCAGCTCGCTATGGGTAACGAGCCAGGTCGGCAGCTTGAACGCCTCGATCTCGGTCAGAACCGGGCGCAGATCCGGGCAGGCGGCGATCGCATGTGTCGGCAGGATCGCGATCCCCAGTCCCGCACGCGCCATCTCCAGCGCGACATATTGGGACGAGGCGGTGTAGCGGATATTCGCCCGGGACAGGGGCATCCCCGCCGGCACCAGATAGCTGAGCAGACGATCCGCATCCACGAAGCTGACAATCTGATGCGCTGACAGGGTCTGCGGCGTCGGGTGGCCCGCGCTCTCCAGATAGCGCGGACTGGCGCAGAACTGCATGCTCTCGTCCCGCAGGCGCTTGGCATAGAGGTTCGGCTGCTCCGGCCGGGCATGACGGATCGCGATATCCGCCTCGCGCCGCACCAGATCGCGGATGCCGTTATCCGCCACGATATCGATCTCCAGACGCGGCGCTTGCACGGATATCTCCGTCAGAAGCGCAGGCAGAACCAGCGCCGAGACCAGCTCGGCTGCGGTGATCCGCACCTGCCCCTCGATCGAGCGGGATTGACCCATGGCCGCGAGGGAGACCAGATCCGCCCCCCGTGCCATGGCCTGGACATGGTCCAGCAGGTCGGCACCAAAGGGTGTCAGCATCACCGACCGCCCGGTCCGCTCGAAGAGGGTCGCGTTCAGCGCGGCCTCCAACGCGGCGATCTGGCGGCTGATCGTGGGTTGCGTCTGGCCGAGCGCGCGCGCGGCCCCGGACAGAGAGCCTTCCTCCACCACCGCGAAAAAGGTTTTTGCGTGATCCCAGTCAAACTCCATGGCGGCTCATGTATGCGATTTTCGTATGCTTGAGAAACACTTTTACGCAATTTAACCAGCATATGCGTATGAACTACATCCACCTCTGACAGAGACATCGGCGCCCGACATGGGGCCCGCTGACCTATGAAGAGGGGACCGGAATGAAGCTTGTTGTGCTCGGCGCGAATGGCCGAACCGGAGGACATGTGGTGCGCAATGCACTGGCGGCAGGGGACCATGTGACCGCCGTGGTCCGGTCAGAGGCCAGCCGCCTGACCTTCGATCATGAGCGTTTGACCGTCGTGATCGGCGACCCCTGTGACCCGACCGTGTTGACGCGGGTCTTTCGCGGGCAAGATGCGGTGATCTCGACCCTCGGGGGGCGTCGCCCCACACGCCATGCCACTGCGATCTATTGGCGATCCGCCGAGGCGATCGTGGAGGCGGCACAAACCGCTGGGCTGACCAGCGTCGCGGTGACCTCAACCGCGCTGCTTTTTCCAAGCGGGCGCCTGATCGACCGGCTCTTGACGGCTTTGGTCCACAATGTCGTGCAAAGCGCCACCCGCATGGAGGCGACCTTGCAGCGCGCGGGGCTCGACCTGACCATCGCGCGCTGCGGGTTCCTGACCGATGCGGCGGAGACGGGCTACCGCGCGTCGGTGGAGGCCCTGCCCCAGGATGGATCTTCGGTCTCGCGGCGCGGCCTCGCGCGCTTCCTCGTGGAGACTATTCGCAACCCCGCCGTCGGCGCGGGCGTCTATGGCGTCTCCGCTCCGCTGGCCCGCCGGTCCTGACCCGGCCCTTTGACATCTGCTTGCGCCGCCTTGTCCGGGGGCCTGCAGAAGGCTGATCAACCTCGGCCGCCCCGCGCCCGGCGCGATGCCGGTCTCTTTACCCCCGCGCGCTCCGTAAAATCGACCTCCCGGCTTGAGCCTCCACCCCTCCCGCCTTACCTCTTGTCCAACCAGATAAGAGGACATCCCATGCAGAGCCTGCCCCTTCCCTTCCCGATGCCGACCCCGTTGCGCGATGCCGCAGCCGAGAGCGGAGGCAAGAACCTCGGGGATCTGCCGGTCTGGGATCTGAGCGATCTCTATACGGCCGAAGACGCGGCGGAACTCAAGCGCGACATGGACTGGCTCGAAGCCGCCTGCCGCGACTTTGCGGCGGATTATGAGGGCAAGCTCGCCGATCTCGATGCGTCGGGGCTGCTGACCTGCGTGCAGCGCTACGAGCGGATCGACAGCGTCGCCGGGCGGATCATGTCCTTTGCCGGTCTGCGCTACTACCAGAACACCACCGATGGCGAGCGGGCCAAGTTCATGGCCGATGCCCAGGACAAGATCACGACTTTCACCACGCCGCTGGTGTTCTATACGCTTGAGATCAACCGTATCCCGGATGAGCAGCTCGACGGGCTCTTTGACCAGAACCCGGATCTCGCGCGCTACAAGCCGATCTTTGACCGTCTGCGCGCCATGAAGCCCTATCAGCTGAGCGATGAGCTGGAGAAATACCTGCACGACACCTCGACCGTCGGGGCCGCGGCGTGGAACCGGCTCTTTGACGAGACCATCGCGGGCATGATGTTCGAGGTTGATGGCGAGGCTTATAATATCGAGGGCACGCTGAACTTCCTGTCCGAGCCGGACCGGGAGAAGCGCGAGGCGGCGGCCCGCGAGCTCGCCAGCCAGTTTGGCGGACAGATCAAGCTCTTCGCCCGGGTGCATAATACGCTCGCCAAGGAGAAAGAGATCAACGACCGCTGGCGCGGGCTGCCCAGCCCCCAGGCCGGGCGTCACCTGAGCAACCATGTGGAACCCGAAGTGGTCGAGGCGCTGCGCAATGCCGTGGTTGCCGCCTATCCCAAGCTGAGCCACCGCTATTACGCGCTGAAGGCCAAGTGGATGGGGCTCGACAAGATGCAGGTCTGGGATCGCAACGCCCCCCTGCCCCAGGAAGACACGCGGCTCGTGGATTGGGACGAGGCGAAGTCGACCGTGCTCGAGGCCTATGGCGCCTTTGATCCGGAGATGGCGCGGATCGCCGAGCCGTTCTTTACCAAGGGCTGGATCGATGCGGGCGTGAAGCCGGGCAAGGCGCCCGGGGCCTTTGCGCACCCGACCGTGGCCGAGGTGCACCCCTATGTGATGCTGAACTATCTCGGCAAACCGCGGGATGTCATGACCCTCGCCCATGAGCTGGGCCATGGGGTGCACCAGGTGCTGGCCGCCGGTCAGGGGGAGCTGCTGAGCTCCACGCCTCTGACCCTGGCGGAGACCGCCTCGGTCTTTGGCGAGATGCTGACCTTCCGCAAGCTGCTGGACGCGGCGCCGGACAAGACCACCCGCAAGACCCTGCTCGCGGGCAAGGTCGAGGACATGATCAACACGGTCGTGCGCCAGATCGCCTTCTATGATTTCGAGTGCAAGCTCCACGATGCGCGCAAGAACGGCGAGCTGACGCCCGAGGAAATCGGTGAGCTGTGGATGAGCGTGCAGGGCGAGAGCCTCGGCCCGGTCTTCGAGTTCATGGACGGATATGAGACCTTCTGGGCCTATATCCCCCATTTCGTCCACTCGCCCTTCTATGTCTACGCCTATGCCTTTGGCGACGGGCTCGTGAACGCGCTCTATGCCGTCTACGAGGAAGGCGATCCCGAGTTCCAGGCCAAGTATTTCGAGATGCTCAAGGCCGGTGGGTCCAAGCATCACAAGGAGCTGCTGGCGCCCTTCGGGCTCGATGCCTCGGACCCGGCCTTCTGGGACAAGGGGCTGAGCATGATCTCCGGCATGATCGACGAGCTGGAGGCGATGGAGGACTAAAGCCTCCCCTCCTCCCCTTGCAGGAGCGGTTTGCGGTTCGCCGCGTGCCGCGCGATCAGACGGTTCTGCTGCGCCCCGGGAGGGATCACCCGACCGGGGCAGCCAGTGCCAATCATTGCGTCTGGAAAGAGCGCCTGCAATTCGGCGCGCGCTGCGGGATCCAGTGCCTTAAGCGCCTCGGGCCCGAGAAACAGGCTCTCGGTTGGGCAGCCTTCGGCAAAGATCACCTCATGCCGCTCAAAGAGCAGGTGGAAATAGGTGACCTCCCGCAGGGACCTATCCACAGAAATCCCCGGCAGGCGGATCAGACGGATCGCCGCCACAAGCACCTCCGCCACGGAGAACATCCGCTTTACGATCGGGGACGCGATCAGCATCCGATGTTGGCGCGACACGAGAAGGTCCCGCTCGGGCCGCCCGGCACCCAGAGCGCCCGCCGCGATCCGGACCGGGTAGAGGTTCGGCGCCCGGCGCATCTGCGCAGCAGACACGGTCCGGCACAATACCGAGACCAGCGGCTGCGCGCCCCCGCCATAGGCGCAGATCAACTGCCCCGGGCGGAGGTCTTCGACCGCGACCGGCCCGTCCGGTGTCTGCACCCGCGTGCCTCGGGTCAGGCAGGTGATCGTGCCCGGGTTCGGGTCGGTCTGCACCTGATAGCTCGCGCCGCGATCCTCCGTCTCCAGCGAGTGGCCCCCGCCCGCCTTCCCGATCTGGGTCGAGGTCATCCCGGCGGCGGGCCCCTCCACCGCGGTGATCGGGTTTGAGCGGTCATTGAAGGAATAGAAGGCGTGCACCCCCGACCCGTCAGAGAGCGACAGCGCATTGGTCTTGCCCAGCCCGTTGAACGTGTCCTGCGTAGTGGTATCGATGATATAGACATCGCTGCCACCGCTCTGGGTCGGCTCAAGCCCCTCTAGCGGGTTGCTGGACCGGATCGTGCCATCGGGCAGGTAAATCGTGACCACCAGCTCCGAGATATCCGCACCCTGATCAACCGCAACCTCGATGAAATCGAGGTCACGCCCGCCCAGATACTTGATCTCGGAGAAGTAGGGATCCGCCATGCGCCCTTATCGCGCGGAAAGGATGCCATGGCGTTAATGCTCACGGCGCGGCAGGAGGCCAGACCGGCTGTGGGCCATAGGCATTCTCGCCCTCGTCACTTGGCTGAACGTAGAAATAGATCAACACCAGACCACCGATCACCGGGAGGGCGCCGAGCAGGAGCCACCAACCGCTCCGCCCGGTGTCATGGAGCCGCCGCATCCCGAGCGAAACATTTGGCAGGAACAGGGCGAGACTGGCCAGCAATGCGAGGGGATGGACTGCATTCTCTACAGCCGCGTCAAACCCGAGCAGCGGCGCGACGAAATAGGCATCGAGCAAGTTCAACACCGCGAAAAGCAGGAAGACTGACAGGGCCCACCACCAAAACGCCGGACGCCCGGTGCGCCCGGTAAACGTGGCGTAATTCGACAGGGCCGTTTGCACGGCCAGCTTCATGTTCTCCATCCCGGGCCCTTTCGGTCTCTACTGGGTCAGTGCTTCAAGGCCAGAGGGGTCCATCCCCGCAACCGCCTCCTCAGCGATGCGGTCGAAATCCTGGCTGTCCTTGAACTCGCGATTGATCTCGGCGGTCTCCATACTTGTGACGATGGCCTCGGAGATGGCAGCCGCCTCATTGTCGGTCGTCCCACAAGGCGCAAGGATGAAGCAGCACGACCACAGCCGAAACCCCATTGAACAAGGGGCAGGCGCCGTTTTTCATCCGGTCACGGCCAAGCAGACGCGGTTTCGCGCGCCCCCGTCAACCCGGTCAGAGTTTGTTATGGGCCCCGTCACAAAGCGGCGCGTTTCCGGTCGCCTTGCAACCGCAAAAGAACAGCGTCTTGTCCGCCTCTGCCTCGTATTTCATAGGGGCGAACCCGGTCTCCTTGTGGGAGCCGTCGCAAAAAGGCTGGCTGTCCGAGCGGCCGCAGGTGCACCAGAAATAGGTCTTCCCGGCGGTCACCTCGACGGGATAGGGGGCTTTCTGAGCGATGATCGGGGTGTCGGACATGGGCTGGCTCCTGTGCTTGCTACGCAGGTACCTAGTGTGATGAGCCAACCCGCCCAACCGGCACGGGTGCTCAGAGGGCGAGACAGCCCGAGAGCCCCGCGCCTCCAAAGCAGCGCGCCGCCTTTGTCAGCAGCCCTTGTAGCCTTTGGCAACGCACTCTCGTGCAAGTTGCTCCGCTTTCGAGATGTCTTCTGCAAGCATCTGCTGCGCCAACTGCTCAGCCAATGCCCGACTGCCACGGACGCCTTGGGACACCGCGATGCTGGTCCACATATGTGCGTAAACGCGGTCCTGAATGACGCCCACACCGCGATCATACATCTGCGCAAGCGCAAACTGAGCGTGTGAGAACCCCTGTTCTGCAGCCATAAGGTACCACCGAAATGCTTCGGCCTGATCCTGCGGGACGCCCTGCCCGTAGGAATACATAACGGCGAGATTGTTTTGCGCGGTGGCCACACCAGCTTCCGCAGCCCTGCGGTTCCATTGAAACGCTTCGGCAAAATCCTGCTCGACACCTTGGCCGTGGTAGTACATCAGCGCGAGCCGTGTTTGCGCTCCGGGAAGGCCCTGTTCTGCTGCCTTGCGACACCACGTGAAAGCCTGAAATGCATCGCGCGGAAGGCCTCGCCCTTCGGACAACATCAGAGCCAGGTTGTATTGCGCCGATGGATGCCCTTGCTCCGCAGCCGACAGGTACAAGCGCGCCGCCGCTACAAAGTCTTGCGGGGCACCTTCGCCCCTGTAATGCATAACCCCCAAACCGTACTGCGCATCTGAATAGCCCTGGTCCGCAGCCAAACGATACCATTTCGCTGCCTCTGCATAGTCCTGCGGCACGCCGTGGCCGCCGATATACAGTAATGCCAGGAAGTATTGTGCCTGTGCATCGCCTTGTTCTGCCAAAGGACGCCACTCTTGCAGAGCGATGCCATAGTCGCCGTTCAGGGCCGCGACGCGCCCCTTGTTAAAATCCTGCGCTTGACTTGGGCTGGCGACGACACCGATTGCCAGCGCGACAAGGACGGCGGAGAAACGAGGATTTGTTTTCATTTGCAGTCCCTTTCGCTTTGCCCGGCGCTATTGGATGCCGAACCGGGTGACCGAACTCATGACAGAACATAGAGCTCGCATGGAGAGCCTTCCATTCGGTCGTACCACCTTGCACTGAGCCCGCGCACCGCGCTCCCGGGCCGCGCCAGCGACCGAACTCAGTCGAGCTCCGTCCAGGGCCAGGGCTTCACCTCGGAGGCCGCCGTCTGGTAACGCGCGGCCTTGGCGATCCAGATCCCGAGATCCGTACCGAATTCGGCGATCCGCTCATTCGGCTGCTTGTTGTTCACCAGCAGGATCACGAATTGCAGGACCGTCACGAAGGTCAGCACCGTCTGCGCCAGGCTGATCATCAGCGCGATCAGCACCATGTAAATCAGCCGCAGGAAGAGCCCGTCCGGATCGCCCGGATCCGGCTGCTCGCCATGGAGACGCCCGGTTACCTTGTCTTCGTCATTCGGCGTCGTGTTCTCGACCATGTTCTGTCCTCTTTCTCGGCCCCAGAGGAGCGCAGGCCAGGGGCGGCTGTCAACGCCCCATGGCCCGGCTGCACCACCCGGCCCGTCTCAGCCCGCCGCGGCGTAGACCGCATCGATCATGGCTTGCGTGCCGCGCGCATCCTCGAGCGTCCAGGGATAGGCCGCGCCCTCGGTCACGGTCCGGCCAAAGGCCTCGACCTGTTCGACATATTGCGCCGCAGCCGGGAACCGCTCAACCGTGACGGAATGGCCTGCTCCGCCGCCCGCGCTCATCCGGTGAAGCTCAAGCCGGGCCTCGCCAAAGATCTGGGCGTTGAAGGGTGCGGTCAGGCGCAGAACCCCCTCTTCCCCATGGAACACCATGTCCTGAAACGGCGCCATGCGCATGGAATTGACCCAATGGGCCGTGAAACCCGCAAAGCGCGCAGAGACCCGGGCGATGACGTCGACCCCGTTCTCCCAGGTGATATCCGCATGGGTGATCTCTTCGGGCTCCTGCCCGGTCATCCAGCGGGTGCAGCCATAAGTGTAGACGCCGATATCCGGGATCCCGCCACCGCCCTGCCCGGCCGTGTTGCGGATGTTCCCGGGATCGCCGCGATTGTCATAGGTGAAGATCCCCTCCACATGGACCAGCTGGCCAATGGCCCCGTCCCGCAGGAGCGCACGGGCCCGCTGCCACTGCGGGTGGTGGACGATCATGTAAGCCTCAGCGCAATGGAGCCCGGTCTTGTCGCGCAAGGCGATCAGCGGATCGATCTCGTCGGCTTTCATGGCAATCGGCTTCTCGGCCAGCACATGCTTGCCCGCCTCCAGCGCCTTGATGGACCAGGGCACATGCATCGGGTGCGGCAGCGGGATATAGACCGCGTCGATCTCAGGATCGGCGAGCAGGGCGTCATAGTCGCCATGCACCCGCAACCCCGGCGCAAAGGCAGCAAAGGGCGCGGCCTTGGCCGGGTCGCGCGTGGCCAAAGCGGCCAGAGTCGATCCCTTGGCTGCATGGATGGCCGGACCCATCTGGTTGCGCGCGAAATTGGCGGCTCCGAGTATGCCCCAGCGGAGTGGTGTCGTCATAGGTGATCCTCCTGCCGCGACCCTAAACCGGGGCATGGCAGGAGGGAAAGGCTCAGTCGGCCCCGGCCATCAGGCCTTTTTCACGGGCCAGCTCACGCATGGCCTTTTGCAGCTTCTCAAAGGCGCGGACCTCGATCTGGCGGATCCGCTCGCGGCTGACCTCATAGACCTCGGAGAGCTCTTCGAGGGTGGAGGGTTTATCCTCCAGCCGCCGCTTCATGAGGATGTCCTTCTCGCGGTCATTGAGCACGGCCATGGCTTCGGCCAGAAGCTCCCGGCGGACGGTCATCTCGTTTTTTTCGGCCAGATCCCCGGCCTGATCCGCGTCTTCATCCTCAAGCCAGTCCTGCCACTCGGTGGCGCCCTCGCCATCGGAGCCAATCATCGCGTTCAGCGAAGCATCGCCCCCGGACAGACGCCGGTTCATGGAGATCACCTCGTCCTCGGTGACGTTCAAGTCATTAGCGATGCGGGCGACGTTTTCCGGGCGCAGATCGCCATCCTCCAGCGCGCCGATCCGGTTCTTGGCTTTGCGCAGGTTGAAGAAGAGCTTCTTCTGGGCCGAGGTTGTGCCGAGCTTCACAAGCGACCAGGAGCGCAGGATGTATTCCTGGATCGAGGCGCGGATCCACCACATGGCATAGGTCGCAAGGCGAAAGCCTTTTTCCGGGTCGAACCGCTTCACGGCCTGCATCAGGCCCACATTCGCCTCGGAAATCACCTCGGCCTGGGGCAGCCCATAGCCGCGATAGCCCATGGCGATCTTGGCCGCGAGACGCAGGTGAGACGTCACCATCTGGTGCGCCGCATCCGTGTCCTCGTTTTCGACCCAGCTTTTGGCAAGCATGTATTCCTGCTCGGGCTCCAGCATCGGGAATTTGCGGATTTCCTGCAAATAACGGTTCAGACCCTGCTCCGGGGATGGGGCTGGAAGATTGGTATAAGATGCCATGGTCGCCTCCGTGTCGTCTCAGCGCGGGTCCCGCCCGCTTGCAGGGTGATATGTTAACGACGTGAACATTATTCAAGGGGCACGCCGCTTGCTTGGCAGGCAATATGACCCGGTGACCGGGTCAGGGCGAGCCCATGAAACCGGATGTCACCGGCTTGTGCAGCCCTGTAACAATCGCAATTCAGGCGCTGAGCGCGGTCAGGAGATCGGCCATATCTGCGGGCATTGGGGCGGCGAAGGACAAGGTCTCGCCGGTGACAGGGTGGACGAATCCAAGGGTTCGCGCATGTAGCGCCTGCCGCGGGAATTGGTCGACGGCCTCCAAAGCGCTTTTCTGAAAGCTCTTTGTAGACAGCCGCTTACGCCCACCATAGACCGGATCCCCGATCAGGGCATGGCCGATATGGGCCAGATGAACGCGGATCTGATGCGTGCGCCCGGTCTCAAGCCAACAGGCCAGATGGGCGGCACCGGCAGGCGCGCCGAACCGCGCCTCGACCCGGGCGCGGGTGACCGCGTGACGGCCCTGCCCCTCGGCCACGACCGCCTGTTTCTGGCGATCTGTGCGGTGGCGCGCAATGGGTGCGCGCAAGCACATCACGCCGCCGGGCTCGAACCGAACCATGGGCAGACCGCGCAAGCGGGGGTCCGACGCCTCCGGCACGCCATAGACCAGCGCGTCATAAATCCGGTCCACGCTATGGGCGGCGAATTGCGCCGCGAGCCCCTGATGGGCGCGGTCGGATTTCGCCACGACCAGAAGGCCCGAGGTCTCCTTGTCGATCCGGTGGACGATGCCCGGACGCTTCTCGCCGCCGATCCCCGAGAGGCTGTCGCCGCAATGGTGCAAGAGCGCGTTGACCAGCGTTCCCGACGGGCTGCCCGGGGCGGGGTGAACCACCACGCCCGCAGGCTTGTTGACCACGATCAGCTCTGCATCCTCATGGACCACCTCGAGCGGGATCGCTTCGGGCAGGAGCGCGACCTCCTCCGGTGCGCCGAGCCGCAGGGTCAACACATCGCCCTCGGCCACCCGCGCCTTGGGGCTCGCGAGCACCTCTGCCCCGCGCCGCACATCCCCGCCCTCGATCAGCTTGACGAGACGCGAGCGCGACAGGCCGCGCCCCTCTGGCACATCCCGCGCGAGGGCCTTATCAAGTCGGGACGGCGGGTCGGCCTGGACCTCTACCGTAATTTCCTCGCTGGCCTCAAAGGTGCCTGACATGCGCGATGACCCGTCCAATTCGGGGGCCGAACCCGGCCCGGACCTGCCGGAACCGGCCAATCTGCGGTTCCTGCGGCGGTTGGTGACCGTCTTGACGGTCGTGATGATTGCCGGGGTCGTAACGGTAATTGCCTTGCTTGTCATCCGTTTGAAAGCGCCCGTGGCCCCCGTTCTGCCGAGTGCGATCGCGTTGCCAGACGGGGTGGCAGCGGAGGCGGTGACGTTCGGCCAGGGCTGGACCGCTGTGGTAGCAGGCGATGAGATCCTGATCTTTGACAGCTTGGATGGGACCTTGCTCCAACGGATCGCGGTGGATCTGCCGCGCGCGGAGTAGCGCGCGGGGCGCGCTGCCTTCGGCGAGGGTATTTGAAGACTTAAGAGGAGCCCGAGCTCCCCTCCAGCAACTCCGCGACCCAGGCCGGGACGATCTCGGTCGCCGGACCGTAGCGGGCATCCGTGAAGAGCCCGCTGCCGGAGGAGGGTTCGAGGTTCAGCTCGAGGGTCGGGATGCCCACGATGCGTGCCTCTTGGACGAAACCGGCCGCGGGATAGACCTCACCGCTCGTGCCGATGGAGACGAAGAGCTCCGCCATTTGGAGGGCGGTCTCGATCGCTTCCATGTGGTAGGGGATCTCGCCAAACCAGACGATATCCGGGCGCGTGGCGGGCTGGGCACAGGCCGGACATGGGTCCGCAGGGTCCATCGCCCGCGGCGCGGTCCAGCGGTGGCCGCAGGAAGCGCAGAGCGCGCTGGTCAGCTCGCCATGCATGTGGATCACCTCCCGCGCGCCCGCCCGTTCCAAGAGGTCATCCACGTTTTGGGTCACGAGAGTGAGATCGGCGCCCCAGGCCGCCTGAAGCTGGGATAGGGCCTCATGGGCGGCATTGGGCTGTGCTTCAAGACAATTGGCGCGGCGGGCGTTGTAGAACCCGTGGACCTTGGCCGGGTCCATGGCGAACCCTTCCGGTGTGGCCACTTCGGAGAGGTCGTATTTGGTCCAGAGCCCATCCTTGTCGCGAAAGGTCCCGAGCCCGCTTTCCGCGGACAGACCTGCGCCGCTCAGAATGACAATCCGCTTGGGCATGGCTGCTCCCTTCGCTACCCTCTCCGGGAGCTAGCAAAGGGGCGCCGCGCGCGATTGTCCATGAGTGTTTCCATTCTCTTCGTTTGTCTTGGCAATATCTGCCGCTCGCCCACAGCCGAGGGAGTGTTTCGGCATCTGGCCGAGGCGGTGGGCGCGGATGTCACCTGTGACAGCGCGGGAACGTCGAACTGGCATGTGGGTGGCCCACCCGATGGCCGGGCCGTAGCCGAGGCGCGCCGCCGGGGGATCGACCTGAGCGGGTTGCGCGCTCGTCAGGTCACGCCGGAGGACTTCACCCGGTTTGACCTGATCTATGGGATGGATCGCAGCAATATCGCCAATCTCGAGGCGCTGCGTCCCGCGGGCAATGAAACGCCCGTCGCGCTCTTTCTCAGCGAACGGAGTGGGGCGGGCCCCTATGAGGTGCCCGATCCCTATTACGAGGACAACTTCCCGGAGGTGTTCGACATGCTCTCGGACGCCTCGCGCGGGTTGCTGGCGCGCCTCGCCTAGCCGCAGGCGTTCTGAGCAACTGCCCCGAACTCGCGGTAACGATCCCAGAATTTCTCGTCCGAGGCGCGATCCGATTGGCGGATCTCCTGCGCGCGATGGGGTTCGGCGAAGAACTTCGCCGCCTTGCGCTGGTCAGATCCGCTGAGCGTCATATTCGCGATATTCTGGATACAGCCGCAAAGCGCGCCATTGGCCGCGCGCCGTCCCGACGACATGCAGGCCCGCTCGATCGAGCCCGCCTGTGCCGCTGTGCTGCTCAGGGACAGTGCGGTGACGCCTGTCACGCTGCCCAGAGCCAAAGTCATGCATAGTCCAAATAGTGCCGTGCGCATTCTGCTCACCTGCCATTAAGTTGCTCTGCCTCGCACCGGGAGCCGCCCTTGGGGGTCTGATACCTCCCGGAGCCTTAAGACTAGCTTGATTTGCAGGAAATCTCAATCATCTGGCGATCACGGTTTCAGGCGATAGCCCGAGCGGAAGAAGGCCCAGCAGGTCACCAAAATCGCGAGGGCCACACTGGCGCAGACCGCGAGCCCCAGCCAGGGCGAGCTGTCGGAGACGCCGAGCACCCCGTAGCGCACCCCGTCGATCATATAGAACATCGGGTTGATATGGCTGAGGGTCTGCATGAGCGGGGGCAGCGCCTCGAGCGAATAGAAGGTGCCAGAGAGGAAGCTGAGCGGTGTGATGACGAAATTGGTGATTGCCGCCATCTGGTCGAATTTGTTGGCATAGATCGCCGCGATCATGCCGAGCCCGCCGAGCACCGTCGCTCCGAGCAGGACAAAGACCAGGACCCAAAGGGGATGCGCGACGCTGATCCCCAGGAGCAGGACCATGGCCAAAAGGATCACGACACCAACGAGCAGCCCGCGCCCGATCCCGCCGATGACATAGCCCGCGACAAGCTCTGCCGCCGAAAGAGGCGGCATCAGCGTGTCGACGATATTGCCCTGCACCTTGGCCACCATGATCGAGCTCGAGGTGTTGGCAAAGGCGTTCTGGATCACCGTCATCATCAGGATTCCCGGCGCCAGGAAATGCATGAAGGGCACGCCCATCACCTCGCCGCGCCGGGGACCAATGGCGAGGTTGAAGATCAGGATGAACAGCCCCGCCGTGACCAGTGGCCCGGCCACGGTCTGGGTCCAGACGGCCATGAAGCGGCGCATCTCGCGCTCGGCCAGAGTGGCCACGCCGAGCCAGTTCACGCGGCCAAATCGGCGCGTCCCCATATCAGGTGTCGTCTTCATCGGGGTCCTTTCTGCGCGTCAGGGGCCTGTCGCGTTGCGGTTGCAGGTCGCGGGTCCTTGTATCCTCGGATGCGGTGGCTAAAATAGAGGGAGATTGGAAAACTCCAAGGGGCGGGGTTGGGTCATTCGGCCCGACCCCGTCCTTTGTGCATACCCGAGGTGGATATGTCCTGGACTGACGAGCGCGTTGAAATACTCAAGACGATGTGGGGCGAAGGCAAGAGTGCCAGCCAGATCGCAAAAGAGCTGGGCGGTGTGACGCGCAATGCGGTGATCGGCAAGGTGCACCGGCTGGGTCTGTCGAATCGCAATGGCGGGGGCGGCAGTGCTGCGAGCAAACCAGCGGAGCCAGCCCCGCGCGAGACCGCAGAAGCCGCGCCGAAGCCTGCCAAGCCAGCGGCCAAGGCGCCGACGCCGGAACCTGCGAATGCTGCGCCCAAGGCGGAGCCTGCCGCGCGCCCGGCGGCCGAAGCTCCCGCAACGCCGATCCCGCCGCGCCGAACAATCGTGCCCGCGGGCCAGCCCTTGCCGCCGCAACCTTCGGCCAATGAGATCAGCCCCGAGGCGCTCGCTTCGGTGCGCGAGGTCGAAAAGAAAGCCCGAAAGCTGAACCTGATGGAATTGACCGAGCGGACCTGCAAATGGCCGATTGGGGATCCGGCCACGGATGAGTTCTGGTTCTGCGGCTTGCCGGTGCAGGCGGGCAAGCCCTATTGCGAGGCCCATGTGGGCGTGGCGTTCCAGCCCATGTCCTCGCGGCGGGATCGCCGTCGCTGACACGACGGCGCGGACGCGCACAGCCCATACCCACGAAAAAAGGCGCCCCACGAGGCGCCTTTTGTTTTGCAGTGATCGATGGCCCATGTGGGCCACCTTGGGTCTGGCTCAGGCGGCCTTGCGGCGGCGCGCAGCAACACCCAGCCCGCCGATCCCGGCCAGCAGGAGCAGCGCGGGCGCCGGAAGCGGCACGGCAGAGACCTGGATATTGTCGATGGCGCCGGACTGGTTGCCGAAGTCAAACGTGATCTCGGTGACGTTGAAGAAGTTCGTCGTCACTTCAGCGAACTGGTTGTCCGCCCCCACATTCACCATCACGCTGTCGCCCTGATCGGTGGACACGGTCAGGGTCACGTCGTCATAGGCCTCGAACCCCAGCAGGTTCACAGCGGAATCAAAAGCGAAGGTGATCGAGCCGCCAGCCCCCTCGTCATCGGGGTCAGAGCTGTCGCCATCCTCGGAAATGATCAGCACATTGCCCGGGTTGCTCACGCCCCCCATGCCGTCATTGAACGGCGCGGCGAGGTCGCCATCGTCGCCCGAGGCGTTGTTCGTGTCAAAGACCATGGCGATGTCGAAGGCGCCATTGCTGTTGACACTGATGTCGTAGCCGATCCCATCCACTTCGAGCGTGTTCAGACCGCTGAGGATGTCACCGGCGTTGAACTCTTCGAAGCCGATATTGGCGGCATGGGCGCCGGAGGCCGCCAGAACGGCACCGGCAATCGCGGTTGCAAGGAATTTCATTACTGTCTCCACTCATACTACACTTGCTGTCTTTATGAGGATTTTCGGAGAAATCAAAATAAACTATTCGTTGATTGGTTACCCGTGCAGGGACTGCCTTGGCTTTGGGCAAAACAACGGCGCGGAGAGCCGGCCAAGATCGACTATGCGATTGAAAATAATTTGTTTTTCTTGGTTAACACCGTTATTACAGCACTGACTCTCCGACGGAGATGCAGCCTGCAACAATCGGCAAAGTTCAACGAAACCGTTCGCGCAATTCAAATTGCCGTGCGCTCGGCACGATAAAAGCCGAGAAAAGGCCCCGCGATCCGGAATGACCTAACGTAAGGCAGAACACGCCTGACCACGGAAAAGCCCCCGCAGTCAACAAGCCCTTCCCGACCAGCGCGGACC
Source organism: Dinoroseobacter sp. S76 (assembly GCF_049801095.1). Taxonomy (NCBI): domain Bacteria; kingdom Pseudomonadati; phylum Pseudomonadota; class Alphaproteobacteria; order Rhodobacterales; family Roseobacteraceae; genus Dinoroseobacter; species Dinoroseobacter sp. S76. The sequence continues at coordinate 464,119 of NZ_JBNAGH010000003.1, forward strand.
GGCATATATCCCCCGCATGACCCAGAACCCGCCCGATCTTCGCCCGGACCTCGCCCCGACCATGCGGCTCGACGCTGCTGCGCGCCCGGGACAACCCACCATCGGCATGGTCAGCCTCGGCTGCCCCAAGGCCTTGGTGGATAGCGAACGGATCCTGACGCGCCTGCGCGCGGAGGGCTATGCGATCAGCCCGGATTACAATGGAGCCGAGGCGGTGATCGTGAACACTTGCGGGTTTCTGGACAGTGCCAAGGCCGAAAGCCTGGAGGCGATCGGCGAGGCGCTGAATGAAAATGGGCGCGTGATCGTGACCGGCTGTCTCGGGGCGGAGCCTGACTATATCACCGGCCATCACCCGAGCGTGCTCGCCGTCACCGGCCCGCACCAATACGAACAGGTGCTCGATGCGGTTCACAAGGCCGTCCCACCCAGCCCGGACCCGTTCATCGACCTGCTGCCGGCCTCCGGGGTCAGCCTGACACCGCGCCATTTCAGCTATCTGAAGATCTCCGAAGGCTGCAATCACAAGTGCAAGTTCTGCATCATCCCGGATATGCGCGGCAAACTGGCGAGCCGCCCCGCCCATGCGGTGCTGCGCGAGGCGGAGAAGCTGGTCGAGGCCGGGGTGCGCGAGCTTCTGGTGATCAGCCAGGACACCTCGGCTTACGGTGTCGATATCCGCCATGCGGAGGATCGCGGCCACCGCGCCCATATCACCGATCTGGCGCGCGATCTGGGATCGCTCGGGGCCTGGGTGCGGTTGCATTACGTCTATCCCTACCCCCATGTGCGCGACCTGATCCCGCTCATGGCCGAGGGTCGGGTGCTGCCTTATCTCGACATCCCCTTCCAGCACGCCCATCCCGACACGCTCCGACGCATGGCCCGGCCAGCGGCGGCGGCCCGCACTCTGGATGAGATCTCAGCCTGGCGCGAGATCTGCCCGGAGATCACCCTGCGCTCGACTTTCATCGTCGGCTATCCCGGTGAGACCGAGGCGGAATTCGAAACCCTGCTCGACTGGCTCGACGAGGCGCAGCTCGACCGTGTGGGCTGCTTTCAATACGAGAATGTGGATGGCGCGCGCTCCAACGCCCTGCCCGATCACGTCCCGGCAGAGGTCAAGCATGAGCGGTGGGAGCGCTTCATGGAGAAGGCGCAAGCCATCTCCGAAGCCAAGCTCGCCGCCAAGGTCGGACAGACGCTTGACGTGATCGTGGATGAGGTGGATGCCGAGGCCGCGACCTGCCGGACCAAGGCAGATGCTCCGGAAATCGATGGCAACCTCTTCATAGACGAAGGGTTCGAGGCGCTCTCCCCCGGCGACATCCTGACCGTCGAGGTGGAGGAAGCTTCGGAATATGATCTTTGGGGGCGCCCGATCTAGGCCCCTACCCCGGCCCCGACCGACCTGCCCCGCGTCTGCGCGAGGCCTTATCCTGACCGGAGGCACCCATGCCGGAGACTGCACGACCCGCCGATACCCCGCTGCACCTGTCCGTGACCTGCCCGGATGAGGAGACCGCCCGGCTCCTGGGCCGTCGCGCTCTCTCGGCGCGGCTTGTGGCCTGCGCCAATATCCTGCCAGGCCTGTCGAGCCTCTATTGGTGGCAGGGCACGCTCTGCGAGGACAGCGAGGCGATCCTGAGTTTCAAGACGCTGGAGCGGCACCGCCCGGCGCTCACCGCGCTGATCGCGCAGGGCCATCCCTATGACCTGCCAGCGATCACATGGACCGAGGTCGGGATGTCGGATGAGCTGGCCGACTGGGTCCGGACAGAGACAAGCGACTAGCGCCGCGGTACGGTAAAGAGCGTATAGCCGTCCAAAGTGGTCAGGAGGATCCCACCGGTCTCGGCAGCGAAGCTGTCGGCCTCCGGGCTGCCCGCAGGGCATCCCACGAGATCCGCGGCATCATCGAGATAGGTGTTGGTGGCGGCGGTCTCGCCCACCCGCTGGCAGGCGTCCTCGGCACTGCGATAGCCGCCGAAGAGCGGCAGCTCCGTGTCCGGCACAGGAGCCGGTTGCATCGAGCAAGCCGCCAGGAGGACAGCCGCGCCGCCCGGAAACAGGAACGCGTTGGGCGCCATGATCAATCCTCCCGGTGACCCGAAAACCGCCTCGGCTAGGCGATCTTCGTCTTCAGCTCCGTCATCCGTGCCCGGTTCAGGCAGGGTTCCGGAGCGCTATCGGATTTCTGGTCCACCACGTCAAGCCACCGATGGCAGCCCTCGGCCCAGGCGCAGCCGCGGCAGCGATTGACCATGGCGGCCCAATCGTCTTGATCGAGCGCGCCTTGATGCATGGCCTCGGCCAGATCGAGCCCCGAGGTCTTGGCCATCCGCTGGATCAGCCAGAAATGCTCGGTGGTGTCGCCCAGTTTCTGTGGGCAAGGCGAGTCCTGGGTGGAATGGGCAAGTTTCAGAGCAGCGGTCATATGCGGGTCCCCATGGGTCGAGCCCGGGCGAGCCCGGGTTGGCGTCTGCGCGCCTGTGAGACGGATCAGTCTGGCGGCGTTACTGCAGTTTCTCGAAGGTTTCGCGGTTTCTGCAGTAGCTGGGCGCGGTCTTGAGCGAGGCAGTCGTCTCCAGAAGACGCGCACAGGATTCAGGGTTGGTGCAGGTGGTGCAGCGCAGCACGAGATCCGGGATCAGGTCCGGCGAAACCTCGCCACGCAGGACGGCTTCCTCGAGATCGACGCCCACATGGTCCGACATCCGGTCCACAAGGCTGGCATGTTTGCGAAGAACGCGATCGTTTTGCATGTCGTCAGACTCCTGTCACTGACCGAAGTCTGACCGGTCGCGCTGCTGCCGACCTTGAGCCAGATCAAACTGCCGCGCCCGTTGCCCTAAAGCGTGGCTGCGACCTGCCGGACGACCTCAATTCGGGCCGCATTGGGCGGGTGACTGCCCAGAAACTGATCACCCGGGTCCGGAATGCGGGTGAAGAACACCGCGCCGCGCAAGGGATCATAGCCCGCCGCATCGGCGATTACCGTGCCGAGCGCATCGGCTTCGAGCTCGTTTTGCTTGCTATAGGTCCGCGCGCCCACAAAGGCCCCGGCCTGGGTCGCCTGTTCAACCGCCGCCTGGCGCACGGAATCCGAGGCCCCCGAGGTCGCGATCGAGGCAAGCGTGCCAAAGACAATCGCCCCGAGCCCGGCATTCGCCTCGGTCTGGGCCAGATGCCCGGCGATATGGTGGGCCGCCTCATGGCCCATGACAAAGGCCAGCTCATCCTGATTGCGGGCCTCTGCGATCAGCGCCACGGTGAACACGATCAGCGGATTGCCCTCTGCGTCCAGGGTATGGAATGCGTTGACCGGCTGGCCCGGGCGGGTATCCACCTGGATCAGGAAATCGCAATTGGTGTTCCGCGTCCGGCTCCGGCACTGGGCTTCGGCGACAGGTTCCACCCGGCGCACAACCGCATCGAAATTCGCAACCGCCTGATCCACCGAAAGACGGGTCGCCGCATCCGTAGCCTGGGAAGAGGGGGCACGGGGCGCTGAGGGAGCGACGCTGCACCCGGCGAGGGCCAGAACCGTCAGGATCCCGAAAATGCGCATCACTCTTGCCTCCCGAACCGATACTCGTCTGCCTAAATAGGCATTTCATCGCGCAACGCCAGACTGGTGCAACCCTGACGCGCGGGCTCTTGCTGATTTACGCCTCGTATTCAGGCCCAGCAACCGGGGGATTCGGCAACAATACCCCGAGACTCGGGCCATTTTGCACAGCTGCACCCGGGACAGGCGGGTCCTCCCGGTGGTGCGCGCGCAGGCGCCCGGAAAGCCTGTCACTGGGTCTTGGCCGCCGCTGCCCGCGCCCTAGCTCGTGCCGCGAAGGGAGATCCCGAGATGCCTGACCCAGCCCCCAAACCCGTCGACGAGACACCGGAAACCGCGGTCCTTTACAACGCGGAATGCGCCGTCTGCCGGTTCGAGATCATCCATTACGAGCGCTACTCTGAGAACAATTCTCTGCCCATTGAGTTTGAGGACCTGAACCAGACGGATCTCAATCCCTGGGGACTGACCCAGGATCAGGCTGCCCGACGGCTCTATCTGCGCAAGAACGGTGAGATGCTCAGCGGCATTCCCGCCTTCCTCGTTCTCTGGCAGGACATGCCCCGCTATCGCTGGCTGGCGCGGGTCGTGGGCCTGCCCGGTATCCGCCAGGTCGCTTGCCTGGTCTATGACCGCCTGCTTGCGCCAATTTTGTACCACCGCCAGCGTCACCGTTATGCAGGTGCAGAAAAATCTGGAAATGGACCGGTGCAGCAGTAGAGTTGAGCCATGTTTACAATCGAACACGACTTTGATTCGACGATCGTGACCTTGGTGGATGAGGGCAAAACGCCCCTGACCGAAGACGTGATCGTCCATGCGTTCGAAGAATGCGTCACGATTGAGCAATATGATCCCCGCACCGAAGAGACCCTGCGCATCACCCTGTCGATTTCGCAGTTGAACGATCTGGGCGCAGCCCTCGATCTGCCCGAGGGGGTGTACCGGCTCAAGCGGAGCGAGACCACGCGTCAGGACGCCTGACGCCCTCACTCGGGCGCGATTTCGAACACTTTGATCCGGTGGGTTTGTCCCTGCACCAACCGCAAGCGCCCCGGCGCGATGCCCAGCGAGTCAGCCAGCAGCCGTGCGACCGCCGCCGTGGCGCGGCCCTTTTCCGGCGCCGCAGTCACCCGCACGCGGATCGGGTCGGCCTCGAGGTCGATCCCGGGGCGTTTGGACCGCGGCACGGCCTTGACCGTCAGGCGAGCGCCGGGCCGGGCGAGATGGCGGAGATCGGGCTGAGACATGGGGCGAGCCTGCGCGGAACGCCGGTTGTGACGCAAGGTTTCAGCGGCGTGATGCGCTGAATTGACAAGGCGCGCGGGGCGCGGCCTACAGTCCCGGACACTCGTCCCGGAGACCCTGTCATGCGCCCCGCCCTCCACGCTGTCCTGGCCTTGTTCCTGCTCAACGGCGCGCTCTTTGGCAGCTGGGCCGCGCGCATCCCCGCCTTCAAGGAGCGTTTCGCCCTGAGCCCCGATGCGCTCGGGGTTCTGCTCCTCTGTCTCGCTGGGGGCGCCATCCTCGCCTTCCCGGCTGCAGGACGGATCATCGACCGGCAGGGGCCGGAACAGCTCAGCAAAATCCTCGCCGTGGCCTACTGCCTTGCCCTACCCGCCCTGGCGGCGGCGCCGGATCCGATCTTGCTGGCGGTGGCGCTTTTGGTGTTCGGCGCCTGTTTCGGGGCGATGGATGTGGCGATGAATGCCTGGGGGGCGGAGGTGGAGACCGCGCGCGGCAAACCGCTCCTGCCGCAGCTTCACGCGGTGTTCAGCCTCGGCGCCGGGCTGGGGGCCGCCGGGGGCGGGCTGGCCGTGGCCGCCGGGCTCACTCCGCTGGCGCATTTCACGCTGGTCGCGGTGGCGCTGGGGATCCTGACGGTGCCCTTTGCCCTGCGGGGGCCCGCGACCCCACGGGCGACCGGGGCAACGGATCAAGGGACCGCCCCCGCGCGCGGCCCGATCCTGCCCACGGGCGCGCTCCTGCTGGTGGGGTTGATCGCCGGGGGCACCGGGCTCAGCGAAGCCGCCGTCGCGGATTGGAGCGCGGTTTATCTGCGCATCGTCAACGAGGCCCCGCCAGCCATCGCCGCCCTCGGGTTCGCGGCCTTCTCGACCACCATGGTGATCGTGCGGCTCAGCGGTGGCTGGATCGTCGCGCGGCTGGGGGCGGTGCTGGCAACGCGGCTCTCCGGGCTTTGCCTCGCCTTCGGCACGGCGATCGTGGTGGCCGCCACCGGCAGTCTGCCCGTGCTTGGGGGCTTCGCGGTGATGGGGTGCGGCGCGGCCCTCGTCATGCCGCTCGCCTTCGCCCGGGCGGCGGCCGACCCGCGCATTGCCCCGGGAACCGCCATCGCCCAGGTCGCCCTGATCGGGTATGGCGGCTTGCTGCTCGGCCCGCCCCTGATCGGCTTCATCGCAGCGCGCAGCGACTACCCGACCGCGTTCCTGCTGCTGCTCGCACTGGGGCTTCTGGTGGCGCTTCTGGCCCCGGCTCTGCGTGCCCCCCTTGAAGCGCGCCGCGAAAACCCCGAGGTAACGGAGGAGTGAGCGCGCCTCCCCCGCGCCACCACCCAAGCCGTCAGTCCGACCGAGAAAGCCCTTTATGACCAGTTCTGCCCTGCCTCCGCTGAGCCCGCGCCCCGACGTGATGGAGTTTCTGCTGACCCGCCGCTCGCGCCCGGCCAAGACCCTGCGCGCGCCCTATCCGGACCGGGCCACGGTCGAGACCTTTCTGACCGCTGCCGCGCGGACACCGGACCATGGCAAGCTGGAGCCCTGGCGGTTCATCGTGCTGCAGGCTGCGGCGCTGACCCGGCTGGCCGCTCTGACCGAGACCCGGGGCACCGCTTTGGGGCAGGAGCCCGAAAAGGTCGCCAAGGCCAAGGCCGCCTTTGCCGATGCGGGCTGCGTGGTGGCTGTGATCGCGGCGCCGAAAGCCTCGGAAAAGATCCCCGCCTATGAGCAGGACCTCTCGGCAGGGGCGGCCTGCCTCGCGCTGGTCAATGCCGCGCTTGCCTCGGGTTGGGGCGCCAACTGGCTGACCGGGTTCATGGCCCATGATGCCGCATTCGGGATCGAGGGGCTCGGCCTCGCACCGACCGAGCGGGTCGCAGGCTTCATCCATCTGGGCACCGAGACCGTCGCCCCACCGGAGCGCCCGCGCCCGGATATCGCGGCCCTGACCAAATGGGTGGATTCATGATCCCGCTCATCTATTCCAAGGCGATCGGCCAGCTGCCCGATCCGGCCTTTCGGCGGGTGCTACTGATCGGGATCGGGGCGACCGTCGGGCTCTTGGTGGCGATCACATGGATCTTCACGCTGGTGCTCGGCTGGCTCGTGCCCGACGCCTTGACCCTTCCCTTCATCGGCGAGATCACCTGGCTGGACGATCTGGCCTCGGGCCTCGGCATCCTCAGCATGCTGGGCCTGTCGGTCTTTCTCATGGTGCCTGTGGCCTCGGCCTTCACCGGGCTCTTTCTCGAGGACATCGCCGATGCGGTGGAGACGCGGCACTATCCCGGCCTCAGCCCCGCGCCCAAGGTGCCCTTCGGCGAGGCGTTACGCGATACATTCGGCTTTCTCGGCGTGTTGGTGGTCGCAAACCTCGCGGCCTTCGCGCTCTATCTGATGTTCATCCCGCTCGCGCCCCTGATCTTCTGGGGGTTGAACGGGTTCCTGCTCGGTCGGGAATACTTTCAGGTCACTGCCATGCGGCGGCTCGGGCGCGAAGGCGCCGCGCAGATGCGCAAACGCCATATGCTGAAGATCTGGGTCGCCGGGGTGCCCATGGCGATGGTGCTCTCCCTGCCGCTCATCAACCTGATCATCCCGGTCATCGGGGCTGCGGCTTTCACCCATCTCTATCACCGGCTCGCCGCGCAAGAGGTCTGAGCCCTCCTGCCCCCAACCCATGAAATAAGCCTCGGCCCAGATTTGTGCCGAGGCTTTCGCGTCTCCGGGAGGCTGGCTTACTCCAGCCGCTCCAACCCGCCGCCGAAGCGGTTGAACAGGTCGAAATCATCCACCGTGATCCAACCGGCCACGATCACATAGACCGCCGGGATCCAGAGCAGAACCGCAACGATCGAGGTGATCTTGACCTTGCGCCGCATGTCGATGCGCGCCGGAGCGCCCGCGGGCGTGCCCATGGTGACCTTGCCCTCATCGCCCTGGGTCCTCATCCGGATCGGCAGGACGATGAACAGGGTCATGAACCAGATGACAGCCAGCAGAACGAGCGCCGAGGTGATTTGCATGGGCTCAGACCTGCTCCAGCTCGACCAGGGTGCCGTTGAAATCCTTGGGATGCAGGAAGAGCACCGGCTTGCCATGGGCGCCGATCTTCGGCTCCCCCGTGCCCAGCACCCGCGCGCCCTCTGCGCTCAGTTTGTCGCGGGCCGCGAGGATGTCGTCCACCTCGTAGCAGATGTGGTGAATGCCGCCCGAGGGGTTCTTTTCGAGAAAGCCCGCGATCGGAGAGGCCTCGCCCAGCGGGTAGAGCAGCTCGATCTTGGTGTTGGGCAGCTCGATGAAGACCACGGTCACCCCGTGATCGGGCTCATCCTGAGGCGCGCCGACCTTGGCGCCGAGCGTGTTGGCGTATTGCGCCGAGGCGGCTTCGAGATCCGGGACGGCGATGGCAACGTGGTTCAGGCGACCGATCATAACTGGCTCCAACTGTGACTGGTTTGGCGCGGTTATGGCCTGTCACCCCCTTGTGAGCAAGGCGCAGAGGGTCGCGTTTACCACTCATTAGGGAAGGTGACGCAGTCTTTAGGGAGATTCGGAGGACCCTATGGACGATACCGCTGCCCTGCTCTCCGCTGCGCCCCGACCGACAGCCAACCGTCCCCTGCTGGGGGTGACCATTCTGCTGGTCGAAGACAGCCGCTACGCATCCGAAGCGATGCGCCTTTTGTGCCTGCGCTCAGGCGCCCGATTGCGGCGTGCCGATTGCCTGGCCTCGGCCCGACGGCATTTGCGGATGTATTGCCCCACCGTGGCGATCGTGGATCTCGGCCTGCCGGATGGCGCGGGCGAGGACCTGATCGCAGAGCTTGCGCAGGCCCAGCCGCGCCTGCCCGCGATCCTCGGGTTCAGCGGGGATCTCAGCGGCGAGGATTGCGCCATCGCCGCCGGGGCCGACGGGTTTCTCGCCAAGCCCCTGACCCGGATCGCGGAGTTTCAGGCCGCGGTGCTGGCCCATCTGCCGAAGGACGCCCAACCGAAAGGCCCCCGCGCGATCACCGAGACCGAGATCTGCCCGGACACACTGGCCCTGCAGGATGATCTGGCCCATGCGCAGGACCTGCTGCTGGATGAGGATGACCCGATCCAGCGGGCTTATTCGGCGCAATTCCTCCACGGGTTGGCCGTGGCGGCCAAGGACACGCCACTTGCCGAAGCCGCCAAGACCCTCGCCGCGCAAGGGGACCGGGACAGTCTGACAGCAGTGCGCGCCATGCTCGAAGACCGAATCGCCACCCGGGTGGCCATCTAGGAACCTGCCTCGCAATCAAGCGCTTACAGCGCAAACTTGTCACACTTGCGACACACCTGTGTCACGAGATGGCCCAATCATCGCCTCACGGGTCCCAATTCGAGCTGATGGCGCTAAGCAGAAAGCTCGAAGGCAACGACCTCGAGCAGTCAATAAGGGAACACTCCGATGCCCAAGCGCTGGAACACCGCCCGTTCAGCGCCCCGGACAGAGCGGCCCATGGCCACTGTCGGGGCGAATATCATCCTCGGTCTCGCCATGTTGGCGGCGATCCTGATCGGCACCTCAGATATTTCGATCCGGTCCATCACCTCGGATCTCGGCGCCACCGAAGATGTGCAGGGCACGCTTGTGCCGCACAATCCCGACTAAGATCTGAAATGGGCCCCTCGCGGGGCCCAGCGCGTCGCGTCAGTCCTGCGGGATGACCCGCAGGGACAGATCGCGCAGCTGCTCGCCCGTGGGCTCGGACGGTGCGCCCATCATCAGGTCTTCGGCCCGCTGGTTCATGGGGAACATGATCACTTCGCGGATATTGGCCTCATCGGCCAAAAGCATCACGATCCGGTCGATCCCCGCCGCACAGCCCCCGTGGGGCGGAGCGCCGTATTTGAACGCATTGACCATGCCGCCAAAGCGCTTCTCGACCTCGTCGCTGCCATAGCCCGCGATCTCGAAGGCCTTGTACATGATTTCCAGCTTGTGGTTCCGGATCGCGCCGGAGACGAGCTCATAGCCGTTGCAGGCCAGATCGTACTGATAGCCGAGCACCTCGAGCGGGTCGCCATCCAGCGCGTCCATCCCACCCTGGGGCATGGAGAACGGGTTGTGCGAGAAGTCGATCCGCCCCTCGTCATCGGCCTCATACATCGGGAAATCCACGATCCAGGCGAAGGCGAAGCGATCTTTGTCCACGAGGTTCAGCTCCTCGCCGATCACCGTGCGGGCACGGCCAGCCACCCCTTCGAAGGTCGCGGGCTTGCCGCCGAGGAAGAAGGCCGCGTCGCCGACCTCAAGACCCAGCTGCTGGCGGATCGCTTCGGTCCGCTCGGGGCCGATGTTTTTGGCGAGCGGACCTGCAGCCTCCATGCCGTTGCCCTGATCGCGCCAGAAGATATAGCCCATGCCGGGCAGGCCTTGTTCCTGCGCGAACTTGTTCATCCGGTCGCAGAATTTGCGCGAGCCGCCCGTGGGGGCCGGGATCGCGCGGATCTCGGTGCCGTCCTGCTCCAGGAGCTTGGCGAAAATCGCAAAGCCGGAGCCCGCAAAATGCTCGGACACGACCTGCATCTTGATCGGGTTGCGCAGGTCCGGCTTATCGGTGCCATACCAGAGAGCGCTGTCGCGGTAGGAGATCTGCGGCCACTCCGCATCCACCTTGCGACCGCCGCCGAACTCCTCGAAGAGACCCGCGATCACTGGCTGGATCGTGTCGAACACGTCCTGCTGGTCGACAAAGCTCATCTCCAGGTCGAGCTGGTAGAAATCCGTGGGCGAGCGGTCCGCGCGCGGGTCCTCGTCACGGAAGCAAGGCGCGATCTGGAAATATTTGTCGAAGCCGCCGACCATGGTGAGCTGCTTGAACTGCTGCGGCGCCTGGGGCAGCGCGTAGAACTTGCCCGGGTGCAGGCGCGAGGGCACGAGAAAATCGCGCGCGCCTTCCGGGCTGGAGGCGGTGATGATCGGCGTCTGGAACTCGTTGAAATCGATATCCCACATGCGTTTGCGGATCGACTTCACCACGTTGGAGCGCAGGATGATGTTGTCGTGCAGGCTCTCTCGGCGCAGGTCGAGGAAGCGGTATTTCAGGCGCGTTTCCTCGGGGTATTCCTGATCGCCGAAGACCGGCAGGGGCAGCTCATCGGCGGTGCCCAGCACTTCGAGGTCGCGCACAAAGACCTCAATCTCGCCCGTGGGGATCTTGGGGTTAATCAGGCTTTCGTCCCGCGCCTTCACGGTCCCGTCGATCCGGATGCACCATTCGGAGCGGACCTTTTCCACCTCGGCGAAGACCGGGCTGTCCGGGTCGCAAAGGACCTGGGTCATGCCGTAATGGTCGCGCAGATCGATGAAGAGCACGCCGCCATGGTCGCGCACCCGGTGGACCCAGCCCGAGAGGCGCACAGTCGCGCCCACATCTTCTTTGGTGAGGGCGGCGCAGGTATGGGTACGAAAGGCGTGCATGGGGGTCCCCGGAACTCAAATGGCGGTCTGGGGCCATACATATCAGGGGCGGTTGGGTGTCAAGCGGTACGGGCTGCGCCTTATGGATCGGGCGGCGTGCCCGTGGCGCGGACGGGAGCCTCCGGCGGGGATATTTGGAGACTTAAGGTTGATAGGGCGCGCCAAGATGGCGGGTCAGATCCCGGACCGGGTCAGCGCGATCCGACAGGCCGCATCGCCACAGGCGCAGCAGGTGGTTTCGCGGGCGCGGTAATCCGGGGCGACGAGGCGGCGGAACAGAGTTTCGAAGACCGCCACATGCCAAAAGCAGATCGCGCTTTGGGCATGCTCGCCGCGCACGATCGGATTGTCGGCGATCTCGACCAGGATCGGTTGGGGTGAGACGACCCGGAATTGACCGGAGCCCGCGAAGGTCCAGGCGTGTTTGGTGATCGATTTCAGCAAAAGCGCCGCGGCGGGGCGCGCGGGCAGCAGTTTCAAGAGCCAGACCACCGGCGTCGGGATGCGCCGGGCGATGATGTAATTCGCCGTGGCCTCCCCCGCCGCCCAAGCCAGACGCGGCGCCGTCTCGGGGCGATCCCGCCGCAATGCCTGATGCAGGCGGGCCACAGGGCGTTCATCGATCATGCCACTTTCGGGTGGGACATCGAACATCCCCGCCAGCGCCAGCATATGGGCGGCGAGCCTTGGGCCGCCCTCCTCCTCAAGCACGGCGAGGAGCTGATGGACCGCATTGGGCCCGATCCGCGCCTTGGTATCCGGCGGCGCCCAGTCCGCATGCAAGCGCGTATCAAGTGGCATCACACATCTTCCATCTGTTGGGCTCCGCCCCCGCAGGCTTTGACCGGTGCGCGCGCCTCCTGCCCCTCGGGCAGTTTGAAGGACGTATCGAGCGCTTTGCGCCGGGCGCGGGCCTGGCTGGCGCGGTCGGCGGCGGCCTCCCAATCCTCCATCTGGGCCTTGGCGATCTTGCGGGTCCGGTCGAAGTTGAAGTTGACCGTGTCCTTGGATTGCGGGCCCCAGTAATTGGCCTTGCCGAGGTCGTAGAATTTCCGTTCAAACCCGGCCTTCAGGAACGCCTTGAGGCAGCCGAGCAGGTATTTCCGGCGATAGCCCGTGCCGCGCCACGGGTAGTGGAACAGCGCCTTTTGCATGTAGAATCGCCGGTAATTCTTCATGACGCCATCCAGCAACTCGCCGCGCGTCATCTGGTCCGGCGCCATGATCGGGGTCACGAAATTGTACTTCGAGAAGTCAAAGATCTCGACCTTGTCGCCCAGCTCCTGAAAAAGCGGCGTGAAGGGCCAGGGCGTGTACATCGCCCAATTTGCCAGATCCGGCTGCCAATCCCAGGCCATCCGGTAAGTCTCTTCGAGGGTCTCCGGTGTCTCATTGTCGAGCCCGACGATGAACTGCGCCTCGACGAAGATGTCGGCCTCGCGCAGCAGGCGGATCGCCTCCTTGTTCTCAGAGACCTTGGTTTCCTTGTTGAACTGGTCGAGCTTGAGCTGGGCGGCGGCCTCGGTCCCGAGGCTCACATGGACGAGCCCTGCCTTGCGGTAGAGCGGGAGAAGCTCCTTGTCGCGCATGATGTCCGTGACGCGGGTGTTGATGCCCCATTGGATTTTTTCAGGCAGGCCCCGGGCGATCAGTTCCTCGCAGAACTGGATGAACTTGCGGCGATTGATGGTGGGTTCCTCATCGGCGAGGATGAAGAAGCCAACGCCGTGGTCTTCGACCAGCCGCTCGATCTCATCCACGACTTTCAGGGGATCGCGCACGCGGTAGTCGCGCCAGAATTTCCATTGCGAGCAGAAGGAGCAGGTGAAAGGGCAGCCCCGCGCCATGTTGGGAATCGCGACCTTCACGCCGAGGGGCACATAGATGTATTTGTCCCATTCCAGCAGCGACCAGTCCGGATCGATGCCATCGAGGTTCTTGACCGTGCTGGCAGCCTGAGTCGCGACGATCTGATCGCCTTCTCGAAAGGCGAGCCCCTTGATCTTGCGCTGATCCGCCGGCCAGCGCCCGTCATCGACGCAGCGCGCCAGCTCGGTCATGATCTCTTCGCCCTCGCCGCGCACGATCACGTCGACCTCGGGCGCCTCCGAAAGGACTTGTTTATACATGAAAGTCCCGTGGATCCCGCCGAGGACACGCAGGGCCTTCGGGCAGGCCTCCGACGCGATTTTCAGAACCTTTTCCGCCTCGTAGATCGCCGGTGTAATGGCCGTAGTCCCCACGATGTCGGGCTGCAATTCCGCCAGCCGGGTGCGCAGATCCGCCTCCGGCATGTCATTGGTCATCGCGTCGAGGAAATGGATATCCTCATAGCCCGCAGCCTTCAGCGACCCGGCGAGATAGGCGACCCAGGCGGGCGGCCAGTTCCCCGCGATCTCGGCCCCGCCGGAATGGTAATTGGGATGAACGAATACAATGCGCATGAGACCCTCCACTGCCTTTCGCGGAGGGTGACATTATTTATGTCAACTTTCCTTGACACACATCAACGCCAGCACAGGAATGGCGGCGCGCTCAGTCCGTCGGCGCCAGATGGTCGAAATCGGTGGAGATCTGGTGGTTCTCCAGCTGCCGGTTGAGCGATCCGGAATTTGTCGTCGCCGCCGGGCCCAGCACAGCCACCACGGCAATCGCCAGCCCCACCAGCGCTGCGGTCAGGACCACCCAATCGACGGTGACGGCGCCGTCCTCTGTGCGAAGAAACGCGATGATCCGTTCAGCCATGGGTTCTGTCGTCCTCTATCACGCGATCCGGGGGCGCGGGGCCCACCGTTGAAAGAGAATCCAATCACAGGAATCTGACGAGATTAAGGACAGCCCGTCGACGGCCAATTCCGGGACACAGCAGGTTTGACCGGATTCGCATTTTGCCTTAAAATTAACCATTATTAGGCGTTCAAAGTGTCAGGACTTTATGATGCAAAAGCTTTTGGCGGCCAGCACGGCCCTTTTCCTCGCGACCTCCGCGGCGCATGCGACGAGTGTTTCCCTCACCTTCGACGGCGATGCCTGTGCGGACGGCCTCTGCAATGCCGACAGAGAGGCGATCAGTCAGGATTACGGAGATATCGCGGGCGAGGTCGAGGTGACCTATGATGCCGCCCAATCCGTGAACGGTCTCCAACCCTGGATCTATTGGAATCTGGGATATGAAGAACTGGTCGATGCGGCCTATGGCAATGCTGGCGGAGGGGGCGGGACGCTCCTGATCACGCCGCTGGACGGGTTCGAGGTGTCGCTGGTGAAGATGGACATCGCGCCATTCTCCAACACGGCGCAAACCACGGGCGTCACGGTCACCGAAGTTGGCGGCGCGACGGAGACGGCTCTGGCGGTCGACATTCTGAGCGTTGTCCAGGCCACCGAGGTCGATCTGTCCGCCTTTGGCCCGAGCGAGGATGGCTACCTGATCACCATCGCACCGGAGTTTTTCAACTCGGGCGTGGACAACATCATGTTTGACGTCACGCCGATCGACACCACTCCGGCGCCGGTGCCCCTCCCTCCGAGCGCGCTGATGATGCTGGCCGGTGTCGCGGGTCTGGGCGGATTGGCCCGGCGGCGCCGCAAGAGCTGAGCCCGGCCCAGAGGCCGACCACGACATAGGGGCGCGCTTCGATCGGAGCGCGTCTTTTGCATTGGGGCCGTCCGTCACGCTGCGAACGGCTTCCAAAGTCGTATGCCATGTCGCACGCTCTTGCGCCCGGACAGCCCCCATGTATAACGCCGACAATTTGCGCCACTGGAGTCTGCCCGATGCCCAAAAGAACCGATATCAAATCGATCATGATCATCGGGGCGGGACCCATTATCATCGGCCAGGCCTGCGAGTTTGACTATTCCGGCGCCCAGGCCTGCAAGGCCCTGCGCGAGGAAGGCTACCGGGTCATCCTGGTGAACTCGAACCCCGCAACGATCATGACCGATCCGGGTTTGGCGGACGCCACCTATATCGAGCCGATCACGCCCGAGGTTGTCGCCAAGATCATCGAGAAAGAGCGCCCGGACGCGCTCTTGCCGACCATGGGTGGGCAGACCGGTCTGAACACCTCCCTCGCGCTGGAGGAGATGGGCGTTCTGGACAAGTTCAATGTCGAGATGATCGGCGCCAAGCGCGCGGCCATCGAGATGGCCGAAGACCGTAAACTCTTCCGCGAGGCGATGGACCGGCTCGGCCTCGAAAACCCCCGCGCCACCATCGCCAACACGATGGACGAATGCATGGCCGCGCTCGATGATATCGGCCTGCCCGCGATCATCCGCCCGGCCTTTACCCTTGGCGGGACCGGCGGCGGCGTCGCCTATAACCGCGACGATTACGAGCATTTCTGCAAATCCGGCCTCGACGCCTCCCCGGTCAATCAGATCCTGATCGATGAAAGCCTGCTGGGTTGGAAGGAATACGAGATGGAGGTGGTCCGCGACAAGGCGGACAATGCAATCATCGTCTGCTCCATCGAAAATGTTGACCCGATGGGCGTCCATACGGGCGACAGTATCACGGTCGCCCCGGCGCTGACCCTGACGGACAAGGAATACCAGATCATGCGCAACGGCTCGATTGCTGTGCTGCGTGAAATCGGGGTCGAGACCGGCGGCTCCAACGTGCAATGGGCCGTGAACCCCGCCGATGGCCGGATGGTCGTGATCGAGATGAACCCGCGCGTGTCCCGCTCTTCGGCGTTGGCCTCCAAGGCGACGGGCTTCCCGATTGCCAAGATCGCCGCGAAGCTCGCTGTGGGCTATACGCTCGATGAGCTCGACAACGACATCACCAAGGTCACGCCCGCCTCGTTCGAGCCGACCATCGATTATGTGGTCACCAAGATCCCGCGCTTTGCGTTTGAGAAGTTCCCCGGCTCCGAGCCGAACCTGACCACGGCGATGAAATCCGTGGGCGAGGCCATGTCCATTGGCCGGACCTTCCACGAAAGCGTGCAGAAGGCGCTCGCCTCCATGGAGACGGGCCTGACCGGGTTTGACGAGATCGAGATCGACGGCGCGCCGGACAAGGCCGCCGTGGTCAAGGCGCTCAGCAAGCAGACGCCGGACCGGCTGCGGGTGATCGCCCAGGCCATGCGCCATGGGCTCAGCAATGACGAGATCCAGGCAGCGACGGCCTTTGACCCATGGTTCCTCGACCGGATCCGCGAGATCATCGACACCGAGGCCACCGTGCGCAAGGACGGCTTGCCGCTCGATGCGGATGGACTGCGCAAGCTCAAGATGATGGGCTTCACCGATGCCCGTCTCGCCAAGATCACCGGCCGCGAAGAGGGTCAGGTCCGCCGCGCTCGCACCCGGCTCGGCGTGACCGCGCAGTTCAAGCGGATTGACACCTGTGCCGCCGAGTTCGAGGCCCAGACACCTTATATGTACTCGACCTACGAGACCCCGGTCATGGGCGAGCCCGAATGCGAGGCGCGCCCCTCGGAGGCCAAGAAGGTCGTCATCCTCGGCGGTGGTCCGAACCGGATCGGCCAGGGGATCGAGTTCGACTATTGCTGCTGCCATGCCTGCTTTGCCCTGACCGAGGCGGGCTATGAAACCATCATGGTCAACTGCAATCCCGAGACGGTTTCCACCGATTACGACACCTCGGACCGGCTCTATTTCGAGCCGCTGACCTTCGAGCATGTGATGGAAATCCTGCGTGTCGAGCAGGAGAACGGCACGCTTCACGGGGTGATCGTGCAGTTCGGTGGCCAGACGCCCCTGAAGCTCGCCAATGCGCTGGAGGCTGAGGGTATCCCGATCCTCGGCACCACGCCCGATGCGATCGATCTGGCCGAAGACCGCGAACGCTTCCAGGCGCTGGTCAATCAGCTTGGCCTGAAGCAGCCCAAGAACGCCATCGCCAGCACCGATGCGGAGGCCTTCGCCGCCGCGGGTGAGATCGGCTATCCGCTGGTGATCCGGCCTTCCTATGTGCTGGGGGGCCGTGCGATGGAAATCGTCCGCGATCTGCCTCAGCTGGAGCGCTATATCTCCGAGGCCGTGGTGGTCTCCGGCGACAGCCCGGTCCTGCTCGACAGCTATCTCGCCGGCGCGGTGGAGCTCGATGTGGATGCGCTCTGCGATGGCGAGAACGTCCATGTCTCGGGCATCATGCAGCATATCGAAGAGGCGGGCGTCCATTCCGGGGACAGCGCCTGTTCCCTGCCGCCCTATTCGCTCTCGGATGAGATCCTCGCCGAGATCCGCGTCCAGACCGAGGCGCTGGCCAAGGCCCTGCGCGTGAAGGGTCTGATGAATGTGCAGTTCGCGATCAAGGACAACGAGATCTACCTGATCGAGGTAAACCCCCGCGCCTCGCGGACGGTGCCTTTCGTGGCCAAGGCGACCGATAGCGCGATCGCCTCCATCGCCGCGCGGCTCATGGCCGGGGAGCCGATGTCGAACTTCCCGCTGCGCGACCGCCTGCCCCATGACGCGCCGGAGGATCAGCATTTGCCGATCGGCGATCCGATGACCCTCGCCCATCCGGACACGCCCTGGTTCTCGGTCAAGGAGGCGGTTCTGCCCTTCGCCCGTTTCCCGGGTGTGGACACGATCCTGGGGCCGGAAATGCGCTCCACCGGCGAGGTGATGGGCTGGGATCGCTCCTTCCCCCGCGCCTTCCTCAAGGCGCAGATGGGCGCGGGCACCGAGCTGCCCTCCGAAGGCACCGTGTTCCTGTCGATCAAGGAAGCCGACAAAACCGAGATGCTGGTCGACACCGCCGCGACGCTCGTTGAGCTCGGTCTCGACATCGTGGCCACGCGCGGGACGGCGGCCTTCCTCAAGGCCCATGGCATCGCCTCCACCGTGGTCAACAAGGTCTATGAGGGGCGCCCGGATGTGGTCGATATGCTCAAGGATGGGCGGATCGCGCTGGTGATGAACACGACCGAAGGCACCCAAGCGGTCAATGACAGCCGCGAGATCCGCTCGGTCGCGCTCTATGACCGGATCCCCTATTTCACCACGCTGGCCGCCAGCCATGCCGCCGCCCAAGCGATGAAAGCGCGGCGCGAAGACGCCATCGGCGTGCGCGCGCTGCAGGGCTGATCCGGGACCGGCGCGGGCGCCCGTGAGGGGCGCCATGGAAGCGCCGCATTCCCCCGCCATAGAGGGCGCGCAATCGCGAGGGCGCCCATGGCATCGGATATTCAGTTCGCGTCCGCCCCGTCGTCCTTGGCGACGGGGCTCTTTGATCAGATCCCTTTGCATGGGATTTTGCTCATCCTCGGCGCGCTCCTTCTCACACTGTTCGTTCGGAAGGCGCGCCCGCGCAAAACGCGCCGAACGCGGACAGATCGCGCCCGCACCGCGACCTCTTCCGCCCCGCCCACAGGCGGCTGGCACATGCAGCAAGCCGATGCCCTGACCCGCGTTGCGATCCGCCCCCAGCCGCTCCTCAACCGAAGCGAAGCCGCGCTGCAGGACATGATCCGCGACTGGCTGGCAAGTCGGGATCTGCCGCCCCTGTCGCTCCATGCGCAGGTCTCCATGGGCGAGATCTTTCGCGTCACGACAAGCGGCGCCGCCGGACGCGCCGGGCACAGCGCCTATAACTCCAAACGCGTGGATTTCCTGCTCGTCGGGGCAGATATGATGCCACGGGCCGGGATCGAATATCAGGGCAGCGGCCATTTCCAGAAGGACGCCGTGCTCCGCGACGCGATCAAGCGCGAGGTGTTCCGCAAAGCCGGGATCCCCTTTCTGGAGATCCGGGCGAAATCCACACGGGCGCAGGTCTACCGTGTGCTTGACCGGGGCTTCGGCTTGCCGCCAACTGACACTGTCGAGACCGAGGTGGCGTCGACCGCCGCGCCGGTCTCACCCTGACCCCATCGCCGCTCTGTCGGAGGACCCCATGCTGCGCTTGCTCACCGCCCTGACTGCCCTGACCTTGCTCGCCGCCTGCGGGGGCGTGCCGCTGGTGCCGCTGATCTGATAGCAAAAGGGGCGCGACCTCTGCCGCGCCCGCTTGTGCTGGACAGCAGGAGAGCAGCGCTCAGCGCAGCTCAGTCCATTTCGAGATCCGCGGGCGACCACCGCCATGGGGTGCGGATTCCAGCACGTAATTTGCTCCCGGCGGCACTGTCGCCGTCACGAAACAGGCCTTGTCCCACTTGTCATTGTTGTTCTTGGTCTCGGCCACGGTCATCCCATTGACCTTGATCCGCGCGTGACAGCGGTTCGACTCCGCCACGTTGATCGTGGCCGCCACGACAATCGGGTAATCCTTGTCGTTGCTCTGGGTCCGCCCGACACCGCGCTGCGCGACCCCGAACTCCTCCCAACCACGCCCGGTGATCTTGCCCAGCGCGCGCTCTGCGGCGGCAATCTGCGTCTTCAGGGCCCGCAGCTCACCGGCCTCTGACCCGCCCGCCTCGCGGATCTCGGCCCGCAGCTCCCGCGCTTCGCTCGCCAATTCGCCGCTGGTCTTGCGCTCACTCGTCTGGATCGCCCGCGAGATCTTGCCATCCACGCCGTCGAGCGAGGTCTGCAGCCGCGTGTCGGCCCGCTCCAGCGCGGTGATATCCCGCTCGACCGCGCTCAGCCGCATCTGCAGATCTGCGATATCCGTCCGGGTCTCCTCGGCGCAGATCAGAAGCGCCTCGAGCTTGCGGCTATCGGAGGCATTCGCTCCGAGGAAGTTCAGCTTGCGCTGGCACTCCGCCGCCGCAGCCTCGCCAGGCAGAAGGCTCAATCCCGCTGCCAGAAAAGCAGCTGCGGGCAGAAGAGAACGGCAGAACAACAACATGGGACACTCCATTTGATCAAGATTGGCCCCTTGTCCCGCTGCGAGCGTTACCGCTGCGTCATCACCGCATCGGGTGCGCACGCGATCAATCGCACCAAACCCGCCCGGCCTGTGCCACAAACACGCCGAATTGCCGTGGGATACCGGATCCATGACACGGATCGTTGCCCCATGACCCCCGGGATTGCCACCGCCCCTGCCCAGGCCCCTGCCCAGCCGGACATCCTCTCCGTGCTGGTCCTGTTCGTGGCGATCGTCCTCTTCGGCTTGCTCGTCGTGGGCGGGATCTGGGTGCTTGCGAAACTCTCCGAGAAGATGGGCTGGTCCAAGCGGCGCAGACGGCGGGCGCATATCCCGCGCGGGGCACGAACACGGGCGCCGTCCAAGGCGGTGAGCTTTGCGCGCCAGGCCGAGCGGCTCGACCAGTTGCAAGTGGCGCCGCGTGCCCTGCCAATGGTGGGTGATCCGCAGATCCGCGACATGCTGCAATCCTGGGCCGTTGCGCGCGGCGCGCCGGATCTGCGGGTGATTGCGCATGTGGATCTGGCAGCGCTCTTTGCAGTGACCTCGACCGGCGACGCGGGCCGCGCCGCAACGGAGGTGCTGCGCGGCCACAAGGTGGACTATGTGCTGGCCGAACCCGGCGGCATGCCCGTCGCAGGCCTGATGCAGACCGATGCCGAGGACATCCATACGGCGACACTTCTGCGCGAAACCGTCTTGCGGGAGCTTTTCCGCAAGGGCGCGCTGCCCCTTGTGGAGCTCCCCCCCGAGGCCACGTCGGTCGAGGTACACAGATCTCTCGACGCGGCCTTCGACCTGCTGCCGGATGCGGAGCAAACGGAGCAGAGCGCCCCCCAGGCGTCCCCCATGCCGCAAGCAGTGCCAGATGCGGTCGCGCCCCAGATCGCGGAGGCCCCGGGCTTCGCCCCGATGCAGCGTCCTACGGGCCCAAGGGTCGAGGCGCCCCTGCCACCGATGCCCCGTCCGGGGCGTCGCCGTCGGGGGGAGCGCTAGGGGCCGAGCCCGCCCCCAAGGGCTCTGCACGCGCCCAGCAATAGGCCAGGACGGGCCGGATCAACACAGCCGCGCACGGACACCGCGCCGCCCCTTGCCGGGCCCGGCCGCCCCGCGTTATGCCAGCCCATGGCCAAGCTCTACTTTCACTACTCGACCATGAATGCGGGCAAATCGACTGCCCTGCTTCAAGCCTCGCACAACTATATCGAGCGCGGGATGCAGACCCATCTGATGACCGCACGTTTCGACAACCGCGCGGGCGAAGGCCAGATCGGAAGCCGCATCGGCCTCTCTGCCCCGGCGGATACCTTTGCGCCGACCACCAACCTCTTTGACGCGCTGACGCTCCGCCTCAAAGGCGGCCCTTGCGCCTGCGTTTTCGTGGATGAGGCGCAATTCCTCACCGAAGAACAGGTTTGGCAACTGGCCCGCGCCGTGGATGACCTCGGTGTGCCGGTGATGTGCTACGGTCTGCGGGTGGATTTTCGCGGCCAGCTCTTCCCGGGCTCTGCCACTCTGCTCGCACTGGCCGATGAGATGCGCGAGGTACGCACGATCTGCCATTGCGGGCGCAAGGCGACCATGGTGATCCGGCAGGGCCCCGATGGGCGGCCTCTCCGGGATGGCGATCAGGTACAGATCGGCGGGAACGAAACCTATGTCTCGCTCTGCCGCCGCCATTGGCGCGAGGCGATGGGCGATCACGACCCGGGCTAGCGCAGGGCCTGCTCCATATCGAACAGGGTCACGAAGAGAGGCGATTGGTCCGTGGTGACCAACCCGCCCGAGCTGCGCTGGACATCGACAATCGTGATCATCACCACGAAGAGGAAGCCCGAGAACATGAAGGTGCGCCAGGATAGCGCGCGCGCATGCATCCCCGATCGGTTGCCCAACAGAAAGAGCGAGGCGAGGGCTGCGGCCAGCACCATGCCCTGGGTGATATCGGCCACCGGAACCGCGAAGGTCTGCATCCGGTAAAGATGGGCATCCAGCGCCTCGTTCACCGCGCCGCTCACAAAGGTCGCGATCGGGCGCGGCACAGGATCCGCCGTCGCCTCGAGCGTGATCGGCCACAGCACCGCTTGCGCGCTCAGCGTGGTCTCAAGGAAGGCGCGCACCCCGGCGGCATCATGCATCTTGCTGGCCGGCGGCACGATCCGCGTCTCGGTATAGGCGTAGAGCGCTTCCTTCAGCTCGGTCCGGCCCGGCTCCGCCAGGTAATCCGCGCGCAGGAACGCGGTTCCGAGGGCTGCGGCTTCATCAATCACGGCGAGCTTGCGGGTCTGAGCGAGCGACAGGGCATTGCCAAAGCTGAAGGCCAGCAGAAGACCGAGAATGCCAAGAATGGCGCCGAGCGAGGTCTCTCCGGTGACCTTGTCGACCTCCTTGCCCGCAGCCAGCGTCCGCTCCCGCTGCCGACGTCCCAGCGCGTGGCCCACCACCGCAGCCGTTGGTAGAAGGACGATGAGGAGGAAGACAACACCCCCCACACCCATGATCGGCAAATGCATATCCTCATAGACCGCCGCGGCCGTTAATACGTCCATATCAATGTCTTTCCACGTGTTCCTCGGACGGTACTTTACGGGGGGCCGGGCGCAAAAAGAAAGTTTTGATTTGGCGCGGCGCCTGAGGCGCCCCGACTGGGATCAAACCGGGTTGGGCAGGGGCTTGCCCTCGGCAAAGGCAATGACATTGTCGAGCGCCATCAACCCCATCGCTTCGCGCACCTCCAGGGCAGCGGTGCCGAGATGGGGCAAGAGGACCACGTCCTCCCGCGCGATCAGCGCCTCGGGCACCTTGGGCTCGAATTCATAGACGTCGAGCCCCGCAGCCCCCATCTGCCCCGCCTCCAGCGCAGCGATCAGGGCAGCTTCATCGACCACATCCCCACGGGCGATATTCACGAAGACCCCATGGGGGCGCATGGCGGCGAACGCCTCCGCCCCGATCAGGTGATGGGTCTCGGCGCTCCCGGGCACGGCCACCACGACCACATCCGCCGCCGCCATCACCTCCGGGATCGAGCCGAGCTGCGTGGCTGGCATGTCGAGCGTCTTGGGCGAGCGGTTCTGGAACACCACATCCATGCCGAAGCCGTAATGGCAGCGTGCCGCGATGGCCTGCCCGATCCGGCCCATGCCGATCACGCCGAGGGTCTTGCCGCTCACATGGAGGCCCAGCATCTGGGTCGGGTGCCACCCCTCCCAGGCGCCAGCGCGGACCATGCGCTCACCCTCACCGGCCCGGCGCGCGGCCATGAGGATCAGGGTCATCGCCGTATCCGCCGTGGCATCGGTCACCGCACCGGGTGTGTTGGTCACCGCGATCCCGGCCGCCTTGGCCGTCGCGGCATCGATATGGTTGTAGCCCACCCCGAAATTCGCCAGCAGCTTGGCCCGTGGCTCAGGCACATCGGCAAAGACCTCTGCCGAGAAGAGATCCCCGAGGGTCGGCAGCACCAGATCATAGTCCCGCAGGGCCGCGCGCAGCTCCTCCGGCCCCATCGGGGTCGTCTCGGAGCGGATCGTCGTGTCGAAGCGCGCGGATGCCTTGGTCAGCACCGCTTCCGGCAAGGGCCGGGAAATCAGTAGTTTCATCAGTAAAGCCGCCCCCCCAGCGGAACCTTGAGGTCCGGCGCCAGCAGCACGACCTCACCCTCTGCGTCCGGCACCCCGAGCACGAGGATTTCGGACATGAATTTGCCGATCTGGCGCGGCGGGAAATTGACAACCGCCATCACCTGCCGCCCGATCAGGGCCTCCGGCGTGTAGTGCTTGGTGATCTGGGCCGAGCTCTTCTTGACGCCCAGCGGCGCCCCGAAATCGACCCAGAGCTTGATCGCGGGCTTGCGCGCCTCCGGATAGGGCTCGGCCTGCACCACCTCGCCCACGCGGATATCGAGCTTCAGGAAGTCGTCAAAGGTGATCTCCGCCATGGCGCTACTCCGCGAGCTCGCGGCCCCGTTGGGCCGCCGCTGCCACAGCCCGCCGCAAAAGCGGCGGGAAGCCATCGGCCTCGTCCATGAGAACCTCCAGCGCCGCCGCGGTCGTGCCCGCGGGGCTTGTGACATTCACCCGCAATTGGGACGGGTCCTCGCTGGCGGCCTCCGCCAGCGCCCCCGCGCCCGCAACCGTGGCCTTGGCGAGATGCAGGGCGAGGTCCCGGGGCAGCCCCTCTGCCTCCCCAGCCGCCGCCATCGTCTCGATCAGATGAAATACATAGGCCGGGCCGGAGCCCGAGACCGCCGTGACCGCATCCATCTGATGCTCCCCTTCGAGGCGCACGGTCTGGCCAATCGCCGCCAGTAGCGCCTCAGCCAAAGCGAGATGCGCCTCGCGCGCTGCCCTATTGCCGGTGATCGCAGTGATGCCCTTGCCGATGGCCGCAGGCGTGTTCGGCATGGCGCGGATGATCGGGGTGGCCGGGCCAAAGGCCTCTTCGAAATACCGGATCGAGGTGCCTGCCGCGATGGAGAGGATCAGCGTCTCGCCCCCGCCCAGCGCCGTCACCGCGCCCAGCGCATCGCCCATCATCTGCGGCTTGACCGCCAGAAGGGCGATGGCCGGCGCTTCGGGCACACCTTCGTTCAGGTGCAGCCCCTCCTCTGCCAGCCCGGCCAACCACGCCGACGGTTTCGGATCCATGACCCAGACAGAGCCCGGCGCGACCCCCTGGGCGAGCCAGCCCTGCAACATGGCCGACCCCATCTTTCCGCATCCCAGAAGGAACAACCCCCGGCGGCCTACATCGTCCAAACTCATGACTTCTCCCCGCGTCCAACGGGGGCAGGTTAGGCGCGCCCGTACGCCTCTGCAATGGCCACATCAATGGCGGCCTGCGGGTCCTGCTCGCCCCATGTGGCCAGCTGGAAAGCCGGATAGAAGCGCTCGCAGTTCAAAAAGGCCGTGGTCATCATTCGATCGATCTGCTCGGGGCCCGCAATCGCGCCCCCGCTCAGCACAAGACCGTAGCGATACACCATGAGCTGTTGCTTGGCCCAATGGGTAAAGGCCCCGGTCCAGCATTGGTCATTCACGGCATTCAGAACCTCATGGAGCGCGGCAACCCGGTGCTCAGGCGGTTCCATGTCAAAGGTCATCACCAGCCGCAATGTCTCATCATAGGCCGACCAGGCGAGGGTCGCCGAATAGGTCCGCCACTGGCCCTCGACGGCCATGGCGATCTGATCTTCGGCGATCCGGTCGAAATCCCAGTCGTTGTGTTCTGCAATCGTCTCGACAATGTCGATCGGATGCAGATCGTCGACTTCATAGTGCTGCTCGATGAGTGACATTTGTGGCCCCGTTCGTTTGCCAGTCGCAGGGGCATCCCCCACTATAGGCTGGGTGTCATTACAAGACCCGGACCGCGGCGGCCCGCGTCTTACAAGATATGGTGTCCGGCTTTGGGGCGTCCTGTAAAGACGAATTTTCGCGGCAGAGCGCGCGGCGGCCATTTGCGCCGGACTTATCCACAGAATTCACGAAAGTCTTAAGAAATCTGGGGGAGACAGCAGCCGCGTCGCGCAGCCAGCCCACTGATTTCATAGGCGCAGCCCCGCGCGACAGGTCTCGCGGGGCGACTCAAAGATTAATGCTCAAATATCAGGCATCTCCTGCGAGACGCCCGCGCCAAGCAGTGCGCGCGGGCTCAGCCCTTGGCCTCAAGTGCTTCGATCCGCGCCTTGAGCGCTTCGTTTTCCTCACGCGCCTTCTGGGCCATGGTCCGCACCGCGTCGAATTCCTCGCGCGTGACGAAGTCGCGATCCGCGAGCCAGCGGTCCATCATGCCCTTCATCGCGGTTTCCGCCTCGTCCTTGGCCCCTTGGGCCACGCCCATGGCGTTGGTCATCAACTGGCCGATATCGTCGAACAATTTGTTTCGCGTCTGCATGGGGCGCTCCGTGATCTCTGTGCTGTGATGTATATGGCCCCGCCCCCGCCAAAGCTCAAGGTTGACATCCGCGCGGTCAGCCCGGACAGATCGCCCCAGACGCCGGAGCCAACCATGCCCTTCGCCATTCCCTTTCCGCCCCTGTCGCCCGAGCTCTTCAGCATCGAGATCGGGACCTTCACCTTTGCCCTCCGCTGGTATGCGCTGGCCTATATTGTCGGGCTCGGGCTGGGTTGGTGGATCGTGACGCGACTGGTGCAGCGGCCCGCTTTGTGGGGTGCCCGCCCGGCCCCCATGACCCCGCCGCAGGTGGAGGCGTTGCTCACATGGGTCGTGCTGGGTGTGGTTCTGGGCGGACGACTGGGTTTTGTGCTGTTTTACCAACCGGATTACTACCTGCGAAACCCGGCCGAGATCCTGATGGTCTGGCAAGGCGGCATGGCCTTTCATGGGGGGCTGGCGGGCGTCGTGCTGGCGGTCGCCCTGTTTTGCTGGCGCGAAGGCGTGCCGCCTTTGCAGACTGCGGATGCGTTGGCGCTGGCCACGCCGCCGGGCCTCTTTCTCGGGCGGATGTCGAATTTCATCAATGCGGAGCTCTGGGGGCGCCCGACCGAGGCCCCTTGGGGCGTGATCTTCCCCGGGCTCAACGCGCAGGATTGCGGTCAACCTCTGGGGGAACTCTGTGCGCGTCACCCTTCGCAGCTCTATGAGGCCGGGCTTGAGGGGTTGCTGTTGGGGCTGGTGCTCTGGATCCTTCTGCGGCGCGGGGCGCTGGCCCGGACCGGCGCGATCTTTGGCACCTTCCTTGCGGGCTATGGCGGTGCGCGCTTTGTCGTCGAGCTGGTGCGCCAACCGGACGCGCAGTTTGTCAGCGCGGGCAACCCTGTGGGCTATGCGCTGCAACTGGGGGAATGGGGGCTCACCATGGGACAGCTCCTGAGCCTGCCGATGATTGCCCTGGGTCTGGTTCTGATCGCGCGGGCACGCCTGCGCCCGGCAGCCCCGGCATGACCCC
This sequence comes from Dinoroseobacter sp. S76, assembly GCF_049801095.1. NCBI lineage: Bacteria > Pseudomonadati > Pseudomonadota > Alphaproteobacteria > Rhodobacterales > Roseobacteraceae > Dinoroseobacter > Dinoroseobacter sp. S76. The sequence goes on from NZ_JBNAGH010000003.1 coordinate 491,089, forward strand.
GCTGGCCGAATTGCTGGTGGCGCGGATTGCGGCAACTGGTCCGATCACCGTGGCAGAGTATATGGCGGACTGCCTGCTCCATCCCGAGCATGGCTACTACACGACCCGGACGCCCTTCGGACAGAAGGGCGATTTCACCACCGCGCCCGAGATCAGCCAGATGTTCGGCGAGATGCTGGGCCTCGCCCTTGTGCAGGCCTGGATGGATCAGGGCGCACCGGCTGAGGCCTGCCTTGCCGAGATCGGACCCGGGCGCGGCACGCTCATGGCGGATATCCAGCGGGTCTTTGCCCAGATCCCGGGAGGGCCGCGCCTGCGCCCCCATTTGGTCGAGGCGAGCCCGGCCCTACGCAAGATCCAAGCCAAGGTGGTCCCAGATGCCCACTGGCATGACAGCGTCAGCGATCTGCCTGAGGCACCGCTCTTTCTGGTCGGCAACGAGTTTTTCGATGCCCTGCCGATCCGGCAGTTCCAGCGGACGGAGACCGGTTGGGCCGAGCGCATGGTCGGGGTGTCCGAGGGCGCGCTGTCTCTGGGTCTGGGCCCCTCGGACCCGAGGCCGGAACTGGACGCACGGCGCGAGGATACAGAGCCAGGGGATCTGGTGGAAACCTGCGCCCCTGCCCTGCCGATCATGACCGAGATTGCCGCGCGCATCGCCCGCCATGGCGGGGCAGCGATCCTCGTGGATTATGGTGGCTGGCGCAGTCTGGGCGACACGCTGCAAGCGGTGCGCAACCATGCTCCAGACCCGGTGCTCGCCCATCCCGGCCAGGCAGATCTGACGGCCCATGTGGATTTCGAGCCGCTCACCCTCGCCGCGTCCGAGGCCGGGGCCCGCCCAGCCCGGTTGCTGTCTCAGGGGGTTTTTCTCGAACAGCTCGGCATTACGGCCCGCGCCCAGGCCCTTGCCAAAGGGCTGAGCGGAGCGGCTCTCGACAGCCACATCGCCGCACATCGGCGCTTGACCCACCCGGATGAAATGGGAACCCTGTTCAAAGTGCTCGGCGTGAGTCCCATGGACGCGCCGCCCCTCGCCGGGACGCGCCCCTGACCTTTCTGCCGGAGCCGATCCATGACGCTCGACATCCTGACTTCTCCGGCGCTGTCGGTGACCCATGGCTTTTTCACCCGGAAGGGCGGGGCCTCTTCCGGGGTGTTCGAGGGGCTGAATTGCGGGCCCGGATCCTCGGACCAATCCGAAGCGGTCGAAATGAACCGCGCCCGGGTCGCTGCGGCGATGGGGGTGGATCTGCCCCATCTGGCGACAGTGCATCAGGTCCATTCAGCGGATGTCGTCTTGCTCGACGGGCCCCTCGGGGACGCCCCCAAACCCAAGGCGGATGCCATGGTGACGGCGACCCCGGGCCTCGTGCTCGGGATCCTGACCGCCGATTGCCAGCCAGTGCTCTTTGCTGATCCGGAGGCTGGCGTCATAGCTGCAGCCCATGCGGGCTGGCGGGGCGCATTGGACGGGGTGCTCGAAGCGACCATCGACCAAATGGTCGCCGCAGGGGCCACGCGCGACGCGATCACAGCGGTGATCGGCCCCTCAATATCGCAGAGCGCCTATGAGGTCGGGCCCGAATTTCTCGAGAGGTTTCTGGAGGCTGATCCCGAAAACGGCCGGTTCTTCGCCAGTGGCTTTGGTGAAAAGTTCCAGTTCGACCTGATTTCCTATGGCGTAGCGCGATTGCGAGCCGCCGGGATCGGCCACGCGGCCTGGACAGGCCATTGCACCTATTCGGACCCGGCGCGATTCTTTTCCTATCGCCGCAGCGTTCACCAATCCGAGGCGGATTATGGCCGCCTGATCTCCACCATCCGGCTCTGAGACCACATTGCCGCCACATTTCTGCCCCATCCGCGGGGCGAGGCGTGGCGCATTTGTCTCAGTTTTTCCGGTTTCCCGTTCAAAAACAGCGATTTCGACGAGTTTCCCCCTGGGCGACATCGGCACAATTTGACTCAAAATGTCCGAAATCGGCCCAGAAAGCGCCTTATTCCCGGGCGACCGTGTGAACAATCAGCCGCATTGCGGGGTATTGGCTGGTGAAATGAGTACACAGTCCGGAGGGACACCCATGATGACCACCACGCCACGCTGGCTGATCGCGATGATCCGCGCCACCGAAGACGAGATCCCGCCCCTACCCTATGCCCGCGAGACGCGGCGCCCTGCGACCTTGCGCGCTCTGCCGCCAGAGGTCGAAGAGCTGCCCGTGCGCCGGGCCGGATAGGGGAAGCCCGCCCCGCACGGGGCAGGTTGTTAAGGTTTACGTCTTAAATTCTTTGACAATTTTACTCAAACGAACGAGCGTCGGGTGGCTGATAGCGGTGGGGGCCGTACAGCAACCCGAGAGTAACGAGTATGGCTCCTGTTCGTTTTCCGTCCGCCCAAGTTGGGTCGGGCACGCCAACATCGTCGACGACACAACTGCCGGTCTTGGCCAAGTTTTCCAGCCGCTGCATTCATATGGGCGAGCGGAGCCTTTGCGCACGCAATGCCGAGATCACACAACGGCTTTTGCCCGCTTTCGGGATTTTCGCCCAAGGCGCGCAGATGCGCGTGCCCGACGGGACCGTCTCGATCGAGGATCTGGGGCTTGAGGATCAGGTCACCGGAGCCGATGGCAACCCGATGACGATCACCTGGATCGGCGAGGTGACCCTGCGCCCCGATGCGCTCGAAACCCCCTGGCTGCGCCGGGTGCAGCCCGAACGCTTCGGCTTCGCCCGCCCGCTCAGCGACGTGATCCTGGGCGCCGGGGCTGAGATCCTGCTCGATCCATTCACCGAGAGCTCACGCCCGCTGGAAAGCTACCCGAATGACGACATGATCACCGCGCTGGTGCCCCCCACACCCGTGCGCCTGTTCCAGATCGCCTGTCAGTCGCCGGGTTGGGTTTCGGCCAATGGTTTGCCGGTGCGCACACTGGACCCGGATGCGTTCCTCGCCCGTCAAAGCGGCTTGGTGACCACCGCCTTTTCCAAGCTGATGCCGGGTGGTTTGGCGACCGGAACGGGGGAGCGGTTCGTGACCTCCTCGCCCTTCCGCAAGGCACGTCTCGGCAACTGAACTGGCGCGCGCCGCCGGTTCAGGCCGTGCGGCTCAGCCGCTCTTCCATGACGTCGAAGGGCACGCCGGGGTCGTCCTTGGCGCCGCGGATGACCAGCGAGGTCTTTACGCTCGCCACGTTTTCCGCGGCCGTGAGCTGCCCGGTCAGGAAGCTCTGGAAGGAGGACAGGTCGGGTGCCACGCATTTCAGGATGAAGTCAATCTCGCCATTGAGCATGTGGCACTCACGGACCAGCGGCCATTCCCGGCAGCGGGCTTCAAACGCGCTGAGATCCGATTCGGCCTGACTGCTCAGGCCGACCATGGCAAAAACCTGCACCTCAAAGCCCAGGGCCCGGCTGTCCACATCCGCGTGGTAGCCCCGGATGAAGCCCGCATCCTCCAGCGCCCGGACCCGGCGCAGACAGGGCGGCGCCGAGATCCCGACCCGCTTGGCCAGCTCCACATTGGTCATCCGACCATCGGCCTGAAGCTCCGCCAGGATCTTGCGATCGATCGGATCTAATTTAGATGCATGCATGGCAGCCCCTTCCCATAGGGGTTTCTTACGTGACACGCTCTAGCTGCGCAATAATATTTCACCGTTGAGCAATAAATTTATGTCCGATCCGGACTGTCTTCGGCCCCTTCCCCTCGCGGCGTCGGAGTTTTATATGCGGTGAACCATTTGCGAGGAAGCTGCCCCATGTCGACCGAGAACATCCGCCACCTGAAGGTCCTCATCATCGGCTCCGGACCTGCCGGGTACACCGCCGCCGTCTATGCCAGCCGCGCGATGCTGGACCCTGTGCTCGTGCAGGGGATCCAGCCGGGTGGTCAGTTGACAATCACCACCGAGGTTGAGAACTGGCCCGGCGACAGCATGGTCATGGGGCCCGACCTGATGGTGCGGATGGAAGAGCATGCCCGCGCCATGGGGGCCGAGATCGTCTCGGACCATATCAACCGGCTCGATCTCTCGGCGCGCCCCTTCACCGCCTATGCCGATAGCGGCACGGTGTTCAAGGCGGACGCGCTGATCCTGGCCACGGGCGCGCAGGCGAAATGGCTGGGCCTGCCCTCCGAAGAGCATTTCAAAGGGTTTGGCGTCTCGGCCTGTGCCACCTGCGACGGGTTTTTCTATCGCGGCAAGGAGGTCGTGGTGATCGGCGGCGGCAACACCGCCGTGGAAGAGGCGCTGTTTCTGACCAACTTCGCCTCCAAGGTGACGCTCGTGCACCGTCGCGACAGCCTGCGCGCAGAAAAGATCCTGCAGGATCGTCTGTTCAAGAACCCCAAGGTCGAGGTGATTTGGGATCACACGGTCGAAGAAGTCGTTGGCGCCGACAACCCGCGCGGTGTCGAAGGCGTGGTGATCAAGCATGTGGCCAGCGGCGAGACGCGCACGGTGCCCTGCGCCGGGTTCTTCGTGGCCATCGGCCATGCACCAGCCTCGGAACTGGTTGTCGATCAGCTGGAGACCCATATGGGCGGCTATGTGGTCACACAAGCCGACAGCACCGCGACCTCGATCCCGGGTGTCTTCGCCGCCGGAGACCTGACGGACCACGAGTATCGCCAGGCCGTGACCAGTGCCGGGATGGGCTGTATGGCCGCTCTTGAGGCCGAGCGCTTCCTTGCCGCGCAGGAAGGCGCGGAACCCGTCGCCGCCGAGTAGGGCAACGCGCCAAGCGCGGATCTATTGATCCGCGCCACCGGGATCGGTGGCCCCGTGCGACACGCACGGGGCGGACCCGCGCAACAGCAACCTTTTTTCTGAGCCGATTTGGCGCGTTGCTGCGTCCACACCCCCGCCGCGCCCTCAGGCGCGGCCCCTAGAGCTGTATGATCCTGAGCCACCTCACGCAGCAGTGTGGCTCGAGGGACCCAGTGCGGGATACTTAAACTCTGCGACATTTATGGGATTTGCTGCGCGTGCAAAATAGTGCGAAGCGTTCACGCGTGAACAAACATTGAGTCGCGTCCCCCATGTCCCTCCACCCCGTCCCGATCTCGGCTGATGACGACGAAGACCTGCGGTTTCGTCTGCTGCGCCAGCTCGACCAGGCGCCGGACGCGTCCCAGCGCACCATCGCGCAGGCGATCGGGGTCTCTCTTGGACGACTCAACGCCCAGCTCCGCGCCGCGACCGAAGCAGGCCTGATCGAGGTCAGCGACCGCAATGACAGCGACCGGCGCAAGCGCTTCGCCTATGGGCTCACCGCTCGTGGCGCGGCGGAGAAAGCCCGCCTCACCGACCGATTTCTCGCGCGTAAGTTTTCTGAATACGCCGCCCTTCATGCCGAGCTCACGGGCTCGGCAGCCTATCCCCTTCCTCAAAATGTCAGGAGCACTCTGATGCAGAACAATCTCGCCCCCATTCCGGAGCTCTATGTCTCCGCGGACAGCGCCCAGAAGCTCAAGGTCGAGGCCGCGTCGCTCCCCTCCTGGGACCTGACCCCGCGCCAGATCTGCGACCTCGAGCTGCTGATGAATGGCGGGTTCAACCCGCTCAAGGGCTTTCTGGGCAAGGACGACTACGAAGGCGTGGTCGAGAACATGCGCCTCGCGGACGGCTCCCTCTGGCCCATGCCGATCACCCTGGATATCAGCCAGGACTTCGCCGACAGCATCGAGGAAGGCCAGGACATCGCCCTGCGCGACCAGGAAGGCGTGATCCTAGCTATCCTGTCGATCTCGGACAAGTACATCCCCAACAAGGCCCGCGAGGCCGAAATGGTGTTTGGCGCCGATGATCTGGCCCACCCGGCGGTGAACTACCTGCACCACGTGGCCGGTCCGGTCTATCTGGGCGGGGCGATCACCGGCATCCAGCAGCCGATTCACTATGATTTCCGCGCCCGTCGCGATACGCCGAACGAGTTGCGCGCTTATTTCCGCAAGCTCGGCTGGCGCAAGGTCGTGGCCTTCCAGACCCGCAACCCCCTGCACCGCGCGCACCAGGAACTGACCTTCCGCGCGGCCAAGGAATCCCAGGCCAACCTGCTGATCCATCCGATCGTGGGCATGACCAAGCCGGGCGATGTGGACCACTTCACCCGCGTGCGCTGCTATGAGGCGGTGCTCGACAAGTACCCGGCCTCCACCACCTCCATGAGCCTGCTGAACCTCGCCATGCGCATGGCTGGCCCGCGCGAAGCCGTCTGGCACGGTCTGATCCGCGCCAATCACGGCTGCACCCATTTCATCGTCGGTCGCGACCATGCCGGCCCCGGCAAGAACTCCGCCGGTGAGGATTTCTACGGCCCCTATGACGCGCAGGACCTCTTCCGCGAGCATCAGGAGGAAATGGGCATCGAGATGGTCGATTTCAAACACATGGTCTGGGTGCAGGAACGCGCGCAGTACGAGCCCATGGATGAGATCAAAGACAAGGATGACGTCACCATCCTGAACATCTCGGGCACCGAGCTGCGCCGTCGCCTGGCCGAGGGCCTCGAGATCCCTGAGTGGTTCTCCTTCCCCGAAGTGGTCGCCGAGCTGCGCAAGACCAAGCCGCCGCGCGCCCAGCAGGGCTTCACCGTCTTCCTCACCGGCCTCTCCGGCTCGGGCAAATCCACCGTGGCCAACGCGCTGATGGTCAAGCTGATGGAGATGGGCGGCCGTCCGGTCACCCTGCTCGATGGGGACGTGGTGCGGAAACACCTCTCCTCCGAGCTGGGCTTCTCGAAAGAGCATCGCGACATCAACATCCGCCGGATCGGCTACGTGGCCTCCGAGATCACCAAGAATGGCGGCATCGCGATCTGCGCACCCATCGCGCCCTACACCGCGACCCGCCGGGCCGTGCGCGAGATGATCGAAGCTTACGGCGCCTTCGTCGAAGTCCACGTGGCCACCAGCCTCGAGGAATGCGAGCGCCGGGACCGCAAGGGCCTCTACAAGCTGGCGCGCGAAGGCAAGATCAAGGAATTCACCGGGATCTCCGACCCCTATGAGGCGCCCACGGCAGCCGAGCTGGTGCTCGACACCGAAGGGACCGAGGTGGATTACTGCGCCCAGCAGGTGCTGCTGAAGCTGGAATCCATGGGCCTCGTCGCCGCGTGATCCGGTTGGGGCGGCAGCGCCCCGTCTGAACCATCGAACCGCCCTGCCAGCCCTCTGGCGGGGCGGTTTTCGTTTGCGCTTGCTTGACAGCCGGACGCCGCGCGCAAACCCTGCGCCCCAAGAGCAGGAGCCCCCATGACCGCCCCCACCCACACTGAGCAGGCAGAGGCCTTGCGCTGGATCACCGGCACGGCGGCGCAACACGCCCTGCCCTATCAGGTCTGCGGCGGGCTCGCGGCGCTGGCCCAGGGCGGCTCCCGCCCGCTCCACGATATCGACCTCTATATGCCCTTCGCCCATCCGAAATGGCCGGAGTTCCTGCGCGCGATTACCCCGTATCTGACCTGGGGTCCCGAGGCGGTGGTCGAGAGGCAATGGAATCTCACCTATCTCAAGCTCCTCTACCACGGGCAAAAGATCGAGATCGGCGCGGCGGAGGATACCCGGATCCAGGACAAGGTCACGGGCGCATGGATCCCGCAGGTCATCGATTTTGAAGTCTCGGTGCGCTGTGACGTGCTGGGCTGCGCCATCGATGTGATGCCCGCAAGCCAACTCATCGCCTATAAACGCCTCTTGGCCAGGGAGGTGGACCTGATCGACATCTGCGATCTCGAGGCCCACCTGCCCTAGCCTTGCCCCCCTTCAGCGGGGGACGTCCTTACCTACCGCCCGGCGACCGTTGCGCGTTGGCGGGCCACCATTTCGCTGGCTGCCTCCATGACCGGCTTGCCGAGATAGATCAGCTCGGACAGGCAATAGGCCCCGCGGAAGTCGAAGCGCTCGCTATGGATGCGCCCGGTCTTGCCCGTCGCCGCCCACTGGGTCACGACCATCTCCTTCAGGCCTTCGGGCCCGCAGAGATAGACCTGCGCCTTCGTCCCGACCCCGCGCAGGATCTCGGCCAGCCGCGCCGGGGTCAGCTTGCCGCCGCCGCAATCGGAGATGACATGCAGGTCAACCTGCGGCAGTTGCAGAACCCGACGCTCCACATCCTCCAGCGCGCCTGCGCTCTCCCGCGACCGGATGCAATAGATCAGGGTCACGCGCGGGCCATGGTCCGGCTCCATCTTCTCCAGCGCGGCGAGGAAGGGCGTGATGCCGACACCGCCCGCGACCCAGACCTGCTCGCTCCGGGTGGTTCCGGTCTGCGGCAGGAAGCGTCCAACGCCACGCCCGAGCCGCAGCTGATCGCCCACGGTCACGTTCTTGACGAACGCCTCGGTCCAATCCCCCGCCGCGCGGATCACAAAGCGCCGCTCGGTCTCGGTCCCGCCCGCGATGGTGAAGGGATGTGCCTCGGCCCGCGCCTCGTTCTGCGCGAGGGTCGAGAACTGACCGGGGCGGAACCGCGGCAGCGGCGCATCGGCGCGCAGGGTCACATCCACCCCCCCGTCAAAGGGCGTGACCGAGGCCACCGTGACGAGCCGCGTCGGTGTCACCTTGCGCAGCAGGGTCTGTCCCCAGGCCACGCAGCCCGCCACGGAGGTCACCACCATCACCGCCCATGGTAGCGTCCCAAGGCTCAGCGGGCTCGCGACAAAAAGCGTGTGAAATGCCCCCAGCACAAAGATCGGGCCCATGAGCATATGGCTCGCTTTCCACAGGTGGTACGGGATCACGCGGACCATGGCAGCGGCGGTCATGAAAATCAGGCCGGTCGCCGCGATCGAGCCTGCGCCCTCGGCACTGTCGGCCAGGAACGGCACCAGCCCCGCGCCGGAGAAATCCGCCAGCGCCCAATGCCCCAGCGCGCCGCCCAGGGCACAGATCCCCAGCCAGCGATGGGCGCCATAGGACTTGTCCGGCCCGCCCATGATCCGGTCCACGACCCGCCAGCGCGCGGCCAGGATCAGCGTCGCCGCCATGGCGGTCATCGACAGCGCCCCGAGCGCCGCGGGCAGAATGCTTGCCAGGGGCGTGAAGGGCGCGACAAGCGCGATATGGGCCGCGATCAGACCGGTGACGATCAACAGGGTTTTCTTGGGCATGGGGCACTCCGATAGTTTGATGCCCCGGATTTAGGCAAGCTGCCTCACAGCGCCCTGCGCCCAACCTTACAATTCCGTAAACCCCGCCCCGTCCAAACTTCTTCTTGCTCCGAATCAAGACCCGTCCTAATCGGCCAGTGTCGCTAATGACTTTGTGTTGGAGAGATCAGCCGCGCGCTGGCGCCGAAGGAGCAACCCCCCGGAAACTCTCAGGCAAATGGACTGCACGAAAGTCGACAATCTGGAAAGCGGACCTGTCTTCGGACGGTTCCACCGACGGAGAAAGCAGGCCACCTCAGGGGGTCTCGCGTAGCTCTCAGGTACTCTGACAGAGGGGATGAGCGGTGCAGGCGGCTGCACCATGTCTTGGTCTGTCCATGGGAGATGTCCCGTTGAAAAAAATTGCTGTTATCGGGGCCGGAGTTACCGGCGTTACCACTGCTTATGCGCTGCTCAATCGCGGCTTTGAGGTCACTGTTTTTGACCAGAACCGCTATGCCGCGATGGATACGTCCTTTGCCAATGGCGGGCAGCTTTCGGCGTCCAATGCCGAGGTCTGGAACCGCTGGTCCACGGTGATCAAGGGCATGAAGTGGATGTTCAAGCGCGGCGCACCGCTTCTGGTGAACCCCAAGCCGAGCTGGCACAAATACTCCTGGATGGCCGAGTTCATGGCCCATATCCCGGACTACAGGCAGAACACGGTGGACACGGTCCGCATGGCCATCACCGCGCGCGAACACCTCAAGGCGACCGCCGAGAAGGAAGGGTTCACCTTTGACGTCGAAGAGCGCGGCATCCTGCACATCTACAACACCAAATACGAGTTCGACCACGCCACCGAGGTGAACGCGATGCTCGCGGAGGGCGGGCTGGTACGCGAGGCGGTCACACCCGAGGAGATCAAGGCGCTGGAGCCCGCGACCGTGGGCACCTATTACGGCGGCTATTTCACCCCCTCGGACATGACCGGCGACATCCACCGCTACAGCCGGGGACTGTCGGAGGCCTGCCGCAAGAAGGGTGCGACTTTCCATTTCCGCGCCGATGTCACCGGGATCCGCATGGTCGAGGACGGCCATATGATCCAATGGTCCGAAGAGGATAGCGCGCGCTCCGAAGAGCGGTTCGATGGGGTCGTGGTCTGCGCCGGTGTCTCCAGCCGGAAGTTCGGCCGGATCCTGGGCGACCGGGTGAACATCTATCCGGTGAAAGGCTACTCGATCACGGTCAAGCTCGACGACGAACAGAGCCAGGCCGCCGCGCCGTGGATCAGCCTGCTCGATGATGAAGCCAAGGTAGTGACCAGCCGTTTCGGCAAGGATCGCCTCCGCGTTGCGGGGACGGCGGAGTTCAACGGCTACAATCTGGATATCCGCGATGACCGCGTGCGCCCCCTGGTGAAGTGGGTGGAGCGGAACTTCCCGGATGTGGAGACCGAGCATGCGGTACCCTGGGCCGGGCTGCGCCCGATGATGCCGAACATGCTGCCGCTGGTGGATGCGGGCAAACGCCCGGGTGTCTACTACAACACCGGCCACGGGCATCTGGGCTGGACCCTCTCGCCCGCAACGGCCGAGATCATTGGCGACAAGATCCAGACGGATCTGGCCGCCTGATCGCGGGCCCGCTTGCGGGTTGGATCTCAGGGGGTGCGGGGCCGCTCAGGCCTCGCCGCCCCATCGAAAGCGTCGGTGCTCAGAAAGTCCGCTTGAACCCGAGCGAGAGCGCGGTCGACCCACTATCGGCGTCAAACACGCCATAGCCGTCCGAGCGGTGATGCATCCCCACGAGGAGCGACGTGTCCGGGTTCGGCAGATTGAACTCCAGCTCCGCCTTCCAATAGAAGAAGTTGCGCTGGGACTCGCCTGTCCGTTCCACCTCGACGCTGGGAACCTCCGTCGCGTGGGAGAGGCCGAGGCCGTAGGCAAAGCTCTCGAAACTGTCGATCCAGGGGTTTGGCGGGGTGTAGCGCAGCACGACGGGGACGTTGAATTCCCAATGGTCCATCTCTCCGAAATGGCGAACAACCTGCCCCTCCACGCCCCAGCTGAACCGGCTCGCGCCGATCTGACGCTCGAGCCCGAAAGCGAGACCGATCAGATAGGAATCCGCCCAATCCACTTCAAAACGCAGGATCTCGAAGGAGGTGTTTTCGGTCATCGACGCGCCAAAGAACGTCAGATGCCGCTCCCAGGAGGGGTCCAGCTCGAACCCCGCCGCCATCCCCGGCCCCAGACAAAGCGCCGCCGCACATGCTGCGCCCGTCAATCCTCGCGTTTCGCCCATCACAATCCCCCAAACCAAGACAACGGCCCCACGCACCGCACGAATCAAACCTCATTCCGTCATAGAAAAGACGCCGTAACAGGGCCAGCCCCCCGGCCCGATCCAGACGCCATGTCACAAGAGCCGGTCCCCCCGGGAACGAGGGCCCCTGACACGCGAAAGCCCCGCCCGGAGGTCCGGACGGGGCTTTGCTTGATTGGTCAGGCGGGCCTTAGGCGGCCGCGACCGCACGCCCGGTCAGAACCTTGACCAGATGGGCGCGATAGGCGCCTGTGCCGTGCAGATCGCTGATCATGCCATCCGCCGAAACCGACAGATCCGCGAGCGCATCGGCCGAGAAGTTGCTGCTCAGCGCAGCCTCTGCCTCGGTCCAGCGGAACACGCCCTCCTCAGAAGCTCCGGTCACCGCGACGCGCACGCCATCGGCGTATTTGGCCACGAAGACGCCCACGAGGCTGAAGCGCGAGGCGGGCTGGACAAACTTCTGCCAGGCGGCCTTTTCCGGCACGGGGAAGCGAACCTCGGTGATGATCTCCCCCTCATCGAGGGCCGTGGTGAACATCCCCTGGAAATAGTCATCCGCCGCGATCTCCCGCGCATTGGTGACGATGGTCGCGCCCGAGCCGAGCGCAGCCGCCGGATAGCAGGCTGCCGGGTCGTTATTGGCAAGGCTGCCGCCGATCGTGCCGCGATTGCGGACCGCCGGATCGCCGATCTTGCCCGCCAGAGCCGAGAGGCCCGGATAGCTCGACGCGGTCTCAACGGCGACCACCGCGTGGACCGTACCGCCCCCGATGCAGATCTCGCCCGCATCATTGGTGCAGATCCCCTTCATCTCGGCAATGCCCGAGAGGCTGACGAGGGTGTCCGGCGCGGCCAGTCGCTGCTTCATCGTCGGAAGCAGGGTCTGCCCTCCGCCCAGCGCCTGCGCATCCTCTGAGGACAGGGCCGAGACAGCATCCGCGACGGTGCTTGGTTTCACAAAGTCGAAATTGTGCATTTCATTCTCCCAGTTGTGGGAGCTCCGCCCGAAGGCAGAGCCCGTCGCTTATTCTGCCCAGCCGTCGGCTTTCTCGCCGTTCATCGCAGCCCAGACGCGGCTCGGCGTCAGCGGCATGTCGATATGGCTCACATGGGTGTGGCCCGCCCGGTGCAGGGCGTCGATCACCGCATTCACCACCGCAGGCGGGGAACCGATGGCCCCGGCCTCGCCGCAGCCCTTCACCCCGAGCGGGTTATGGGTGCAGGGCGTGATGCAAGAATGGTCGACCTCGAACATCGGCACATCATCGGCGCGGGGCATTGTGTAGTCCATGTAGGACCCCGACAGAAGCTGGCCGTCCTCGTCATAGGAGCAGTTCTCGAGCAGCGCCTGCCCGATGCCTTGCGCCACGCCGCCATGGACCTGCCCCTCGACGATCATCGGGTTGATCACGTTGCCGAAATCATCCGCTGCCGTGAAGCCGAGCACATCGACCTTGCCGGTCTCCGCATCCACTTCGACCTCGCAGATATAGGCGCCCGACGGGTAGGTGAAGTTCGACGGATCGTAGAAGGCCGTCTCCTCCAGCCCGGGCTCGATATCTTCGAGCGGGTAGTTATGGGGCACGTAGGCCGCGAGGGTCACATCCCCCCAAGCCACGGATTTATCCGTGCCGGCCACGGTGAAGGCACCGTCCTTGAGCTCGATATCGCCCTCGGCGGCTTCGAGCAGGTGGGCGGCGATCTTCTTGGCCTTGTTGATGATCTTCTCGGTCGCGCGGACCATGGCCGATCCGCCCACCGCGATGGAGCGGGAGCCATAGGTGCCCATGCCCATGGGCGTGTTCGCGGTGTCGCCATGGACGACCTCGATCATACCCTCATCAATGCCCAGCATCTCGGCCACAACCTGCGGGAAGGCGGTTTCATGCCCCTGCCCGTGGCTGTGCGAGCCGGTCATCACGCTGATCGAGCCAGTGGCGTTCACGCGGACCGTGGCACTCTCATAAAGACCGGCGCGTGCACCGAGCTGTCCCACAAGGTTCGACGGAGCGATCCCGCAAGCCTCGATGAAATGGGCGATACCCAAACCGCGCAGCTTGCCGTTCTTGGCGCTCTCGGCGCGGCGCGCCTCGAACGTGTCGACACCCGCCATCTCAAGCCCCTTCTCAAGGGTCGCGTGGTAATTCCCGGTGTCATAGGTGACCGCCACGGGCGTGTCATAGGGGAACTGATCGGGCTTGATGAAGTTGATCCGGCGCAGCTCGGCCGGGTCAATGCCCAACTCCCGCGCGGCCTTGTCCACCACACGCTCCAGCTGGAACGTGGCCTCGGGGCGACCGGCCCCGCGATAGGCATCCACCGGCGTCGTGGTCGTGAAGACGGCCTTGACGTTGGTGTAGATGAGCGGCGTCGTGTAGTTCCCCGCGAGCAGTGTGCCGTGCAGCCATGTGGGGATCGACGGCGCGAAGGTCGACAGATACGCGCCCATATTGGCGTAGGTATCGCAGCGCAGGGCGGTGAACTTGTTGTTCTCGTCCAGTGCCAGTTCGATCTTGGTCACATGGTCCCGACCATGGGCGTCCGACACGAAGGCCTCGGAGCGAGAGGAGGTCCATTTCACCGGGCGCCGGATCTGGGCGCTGGCGAAGGTCACAAAGGCCTCTTCGGCGTAGTGATAGATCTTGGAACCGAAGCCGCCACCCACGTCCGGAGCCACCACGCGCAGCTTGTGCTCGGGGATGCCCAGCACGAAAGCGCCCATCAGCAGGCGGATCACATGGGGGTTCTGAGAGGTTGTGTAGAGGGTGTAATCCTCGGTGCCCGGGTTGAAGTCGCCCACGGCTACGCGGGGCTCCATCGGGTTGGCCACCAGACGGTTGTTGGTCAGCTCCAGCGTAGTGACGTGATGGGCATTCTTGATCGCCTCATCCACCGCCGCGCGGTTCTCTTCGACAAAACCCCACTCGTAGCAGAGGTTGTCGTCGAGATCGTCATGCACCTTCGTGGCGCCCTCCGCGATGGCGGCCTTCATGTCCATGACTGCCGGCAGCTCCTCGATGTCCACATCGATCGCCTCGGCGGCATCGCGGGCCTGCTCGAGGCTCTCGGCCACAACCACGGCGATCGGGTCGCCCACATGGCGCACTTTTCCTTCCGCCAGCACCGGGTGCTTGGGCTCTTTCATCGGGTTGCCGTGCAGATCGGTGACCTGCCAGCCGCAGGGCACACCGCCCACCGCCTCGAAATCCTTGGCCGTGAAGATCTGAACCACACCATCCATGCCGTCGGCGGCAGAAGTGTCGATCCCGTTGATCTTGCCATGGGCCACTTCCGAGCGCAGGAAATAGGCGTAGGTCTGGTTGTGCAGGTTGATATCGTCTGTGTAGCGTCCACGGCCGGTCAGGAACCGGACGTCTTCGCGGCGCTTAGAGCTGGCGCCAATGCCACCGTCTTTGGGCATGCATTCCTCCCTGGGGAAAACCTTGGTCTGTAGATCCGGGGCGCAGGATCGCGCCCGAGGGGTCGCGTGCTGGCCTTATTCCGCAGCCATCGGCGGCGCGACGTCCTGACCGGAGGCGGCCATGATCGCTTTGACGATGTTGTGGTAGCCGGTGCAGCGGCAGATATTGCCTTCGAGATATTCGCGGATCTCGGCCTCGGAGGGCTTGGGGTTGTCCTTCAGAAGGGCAGCCGCAGACATCACCATGCCCGGGGTGCAGAACCCGCATTGCAGCCCGTGATGTTCCTGGAAGGCGGCCTGGATCACCGAGAGCGAGCCGTCCGGGTTGGACATGCCCTCGATCGTCTTGACCTCGGCGCCATCGGCCTCGGCCGCCAGCATCGAGCAGGCCTTGACCGCTTCGCCGTTCACATGAACCACACAGGCGCCGCACTGGCTGGTGTCGCAGCCCACATGGGTCCCCGTGAGGTTCAGCTCATCGCGCAGGAACGACGACAGAAGCGTGCGGCCCTCCACGTCACCGGAGCGGGCCTTGCCGTTCACGGTCATTGTCACAGATGTCATACAGATCCTCCCTGAATCCTGATGTCTGACGGCGGGACAAGTGCTCAGCTGACGAGCTTCTTGAGCCACCCTTTCTTCTTTTCACCATCGCCGCCCTCGGGGGACGGATCCTCGCCTTCGGGGGCGGGGCCCTCGACGGCTTCCTGGAACTTGGCAAAGAACTGATCCGCCATCTTCTTGGCGAACCCGTCAATGATCCGGCTGCCGAGCTGGGCGAGTTTGCCGCCGACCTTGGCCTCCACATCGTAATGCAAGCGCGTGCCGGTTTCGATCGGCTCAAGCCGGACGCTGGCGCCGCCCTTGGCAAACCCGGCAGCCCCCCCCTTGCCTTCGCCAACGATCTTGACGCTCTCGGGGGCGTTCATGTCCTGCAACTCGACTGCGCCCTTGAAGGTCGCCTTCACCGGCCCGACCTTCTGGACGACCACGGCCTCGAACCCCTCTTCGGGGGAGCCGTGCATCTCCTGGCAGCCGGGCACACAGGCCTTCAGCACCTCCGCATCGAGCAGCGAGTTCCAGACCGTCTGAGGGTCCGCGGCGATGTCGCGCGAGTCAGTGAGGTGCATCGGGGTCGTCCTTTCACGTTATACGAGAGCCTAACACGCTGTTCGCATGGGACTACTCGTACCAAAGTTGTAGGTTCAGCGCTCAGGGGCGCTGAATTGTAATCCATAATCCGCGAAGATCGCTTCGATCCGGCCGTCATCGAGCGCATAGCGCACGGCGTCATCCACCCAATAGGCGAGCGGTCGATAGGCGAAATGCACGCCCAGACCGATGGTCCAGGCGCCGCGGGAAAAGCCCGGCAAGGGCGGCTGGTGCACGCCGATGGTCTCGGTCTTGCCATGCTCCAGCTGGGCCAGCGGCCCCATGGCCGCCTTGACCTCCCCCGCCGCGAGGGCAGCCATCGCCTCCTCCATGGTGGGAAAGCGCTGGATATTGTTCAAAAGCTGCCCGCCTGCGAGGCTCGACAGGTAGAAATCGGCAATCGAGTCATTTTCGACTGCGACCGTATCAAACCGGAAATAGGCCGGGACCGGCTTTTCCTCGGGATAGCTCGCCGCGTCATAGGCGATGGCGATGCTTTCCTTGTAATACTGCCCGGTAAAGACGACCTGCTCGACGCGGCAGGTGTACTCACTGTCATAGGGCACGCGCATCATGATGTTCGACACGGCCCCGCCGACAATCGGCCCTTTCCAGACATTGTTGCGCAGATCCGCATCCAGCGTCTCGCCGGCAGTGACGAAGTTGAACCGCGCATCCACGCCGATATCCGCCGCGATCAGCTTGCCGATCTCCACATCGATGCCACGGGGTTTGCCGCCCTCTTTCCAGGAATAGGGCGGGAAATCCTCATAGACCGCGATGGTGACAAAGCCGCGTTCCTGAATCGTATCGAGATCCTGCCCGACGATGTCACGGCTGGCATTCTGAGGTTTGGGTTGCGGGACCCAATCAGCGCACCTGTCCGCATGGGCCGGGGCGCTCAGAGTGATCGTTGATAAGATGGCAGCCGAAATCCAGTTGGAAACGCGGACCATTCTTCCTCCCATGCTGTTGGTCCGGCGCGCTTTTTCTTGTCTTCTCTGCGCGCCGGAGATCACGAGCCCTGATTATTGCGCAGCAGACAGACCCACCGTCAAGGTTTCGGCGGCGGTCTTGTAGCTTTCCGGGGACCCGGCCAGCTGGGCCGCTGCGCGCCAGGCGATGCTGTCTGCGAGGGGTGCACCGCTTTCGGTGTAGACCTCGGCGGCAATCGCCTCGAGCTCGGTCTTCATGGCCATTTCATCGGCCACGCTACCGCTCATCAACTCGTCGCGGATTTCCTTCAGACGGGCCTGGTGATCGTCGAGCGCGCCCTCGCCGGGACGGGTCTCGATATAAAGGCGGATCGCCCAAGCGGCTTTCTGGCCCAGCAGGTCCCCAAAGGCGGGCATCTTGGTGATGCCGTTCTGGGTGTAGCCATACTGGAACCGCTCCACATACCACTCGTCGCCATATTCCTCGGCTTCGAGATACCGCAGATCCGGTGCAAGACCGCCCGACACCGCGCCCAGCCCGTGGCAGCGTGCGCAGTTCTGGTTGTAGCCCGAGGATCCGATATCGATCGCGGCCTTCCACAGGGCGGGCTCAAGCTCGCGATAGGGGTTCTCGATCAGCCACTCTTCGCCCACTTCGGGCAGCGCGTCCGTATCCACAGGCTGCGGTGCGACATCCCCGTGGGCATAGGCCATCGTGGCAGTGAAAAGGGCGATCCCCACAAGGTGGGCGGTCTTTGTCAGGTCCATGTTCCTCGGCTCCCGCATCAGTGTTCTGGTGTCGAGGCTGTTGTAGTCGACAGGATGCGCCCGCAGAATTGGACTTTGGTTTAAGAGGTCGCAGCCCGAGCCCCTTTCGGGCCGAAAACCGCCCTGGCGAGCCTTCGACATTGGTCGCATTTTACTCTCCCCCATGCCCGTCCTACCGTGCTGACAAACGGGAGGATCACATGCACCAACTCGCCTTAGGCGTTTGTGCGACAGCTATGCTGGCAACCACTGCGAGTGCACTGGATTTGTCCGTGCACTACTTGCGCCAGGACATCTCGCCCCCGCCCACATTGTCCAATCTCGACCCTGTCCCCGAGGATCTGGGGCTTGCGGGCGCGCAGCTCGGGCTGGAAGACAACACCACCACGGGGCGGTTCCTGGGGCACAAGTATGAGCTGACGATCACCGAGGTGGCCGAGGAGGGCGATCTGCTCTCTGCGGCCCGAGCCGCGCTGGCCGAGACCCCGTACCTGCTGGTGGACGCCCCGGCGGAGGCCCTCTTGGCGATCGCCGATATGCCCGAGGCCGCCGAGGCGCTGATCTTCAACGTGGCCACAGGCGATGTTGCCCTGCGAGACGGGGAGTGCCGGGGCAATCTGCTCCACACCCTGCCTTCGGACGCCATGCGCACGGATGCGCTGGCCCAATTGTTGGTGAAAAAGCGTTGGACGGATCTGGTCATGATCTCCGGCACTTATCCGGTGGATACGGCCTATGCGGAGGCGCTGCGGAACTCCTTGACCAAGTTCGGGCTCGACCTGGAAGCCGAAAAGACCTGGGCCTTTGACGCGGATATGCGCCGCAATGCGGCACAGGAAGTCCCGCTCTTTACGCAGGAGTTCGGCGATTACGACGCCCTGCTCATTGCCGATGAGGTCAATGATTTCGGCCGCTACATCCTCTACAACACATGGGAACCGCGCCCGGTCGCAGGCTCCGAAGGACTGAGCCCGCGCACCTGGTCGCCCGTGGTGGAACAATGGGGCGCCGCCCAGCTGCAGTCGCGCTTCACAGAAGCCGCCGAGCGCGGTATGGCCCCGGTGGACTATGCGGCCTGGGCGGCCATGCGCTCCCTCGGGGAGGCGGTCGTGCGGACCTCTGCAACGGACCTGCCGACCTTGCGCGGCTACATCCTCGGCGACACGTTCGAACTGGCCGGGTTCAAGGGACGCCCCCTGACCTTCCGCCAGTGGAACGGCCAGCTCCGCCAACCCATTCCGATCGTGCACCCCCGTGCCCTGGTCGCTCAGGCCCCGCTGGACGGGTTCCTGCACCAGCGGACGGAGCTCGACACGCTCGGTCTCGATGCCCCGGAAAGCGCCTGCACGGCCTTCAACTGACCCTGCCCGGGTCTTTCACAGCCAGTTCCCGGGGGGCGCAACGCGTGTCCCCCGCTTCCTTCACCAGAGCCGGAGCCGATCCATGAAACCGACCCTGACCACCCTCGCCTTCCTTCTCGCCTCCACCGCCGCCCATGCCTCGGGCGAGATCTGGGTGACCAATGAGAAGGACGACACGATCAGCGTGATCGACATCGCCACGCTGGAGGTTGTCCGCACCATCGAAACCGGAGAGCGCCCGCGCGGCATCACCTTCTCCAAGGACTATTCCCGCGTCTATATCTGCGCCTCCGACAGCGACACGGTGCAGGTGATGGATCCGGTGACGGGCGAGATCCTCCATGATCTGCCCTCCGGGGAGGACCCCGAGCAGTTCGTCCTCCACCCCAATGACCGCCACCTCTATATCGCCAATGAGGATGACGCGATCACCACGGTGGTCGATACCGAGACCCGCACCGTGATCGCCCAGATTGATGTGGGGATCGAGCCCGAGGGCATGGCCGTCTCCCCCGATGGCAAGATCGCCATCACCACCTCCGAGACCACCAATATGGCCCATTGGATCGACACGGAGACCCAGGAGCTCTTTGCCAACACGCTCGTGGACAGCCGCCCGCGCCATGCGGAGTTCATCAAGGATGGCGCGCAGCTCTGGGTCAGTGCCGAGATCGGCGGGACCATCTCGATCTTCAACGTCGCCGATCAGACCGAGATCGCCAAGATCGGCTTCGAAGTCGATGGCGTCCATCCGGACAGGGTGCAGCCCGTGGGGTTCGAGTTCACCGAGGGCGACACCCATGCCTTCGTGGCGCTCGGCCCGTCGAACCATGTGGCCGTGGTGAATGCCGAGACCTTCGAGGTTGAGGATTACATCCTCGTGGGCCGTCGGGTCTGGCATATGGATTTTTCGCCGGACAAATCCCTGCTTTTCACCACCAATGGCGTCTCCGGCGATGTGACCGTCATCGACGTGGCCAAGCGCGAGGCGATCAAGTCGATCAAGGTCGGCCGTTTCCCTTGGGGCGCGGCCCTGCGCCCCACCGAATAGACCCGCGCGCTGCCCTGCGGTCGCCTCGAGCGCGCCCGACCTTGGCGCCTCAGCGTCCCTTCCTTCAACGACCATTCCGATACCAAAGGACCGAACCCATGAAGACCCTGACCCTCGCTGCCACCACCCTCGCCCTCGTCCTGCCGGGCCTCGCCCTCGCCGATGGCGCCCCGCGCGACGAATGGGGCCGCGCCGGCATCCTGTCCTCGGCCAACAAGGCCGACCTGCCGCCGATCACCCTCAGCTCGGGCACGCCCCTCTCCGAGGCCCCCTGGGTCCTGACCTCCGGCACCTATTACGAGTTCGAGATCGAAGGCGACGGCTCCGCCGAACTGGCCCTTGAAGGATCCGAGTTCTTCCGCGCCATCTGGATCGACGAGATCGTGGTGAACGATCTGGAGATCCGCCCCCTCGGCGTGAACTCCATCGAGTTTGACGATGCAGGCGAAATGGAAATAGGCTTTGTGGCAATCAAGCCTGGCAGTTACTTCCTGCGCATTCCAGGCTCCACAGGAGAGACCCAGCGCATTGACATCACCATCGAGTAACACCGCGTGACGGGCCTGAGCGTCCGCGACCTGAGCTTTTCCTATGGCTCCAAACGCGCCCTTGCGGAGGTCAGCTTTGACATCCCCCAGGGCGCGTTCTGCGCTTTGCTCGGGCCGAACGGCGCGGGGAAATCCACCCTGTTCGGCCTGCTGACCCGGCTCTTCACCAGCGCCGAGGGTGCGATCACCGTGGCGGGCCATGACCTGCGCCAGACCCCGCGCGCAGCCCTTGCCGAGATCGGCGTGGTGTTCCAGCAAACCACGCTGGATCTGTCCCTCTCCGTGGACCGCAACCTGAGCTATTTCGCAGCGCTCCATGGGCTCGCCGGGGCTGACGCCGCCCGGCGCATCGATACCGCGCTCGACCTGCTGGACATGACCGAGCGGCGGCGCGAGACCGTGCGCAACCTCAATGGCGGCCACCGCCGCCGCACGGAAATCGCCCGCGCCCTGATCCACGACCCCTCCGTGCTGCTCCTCGATGAGCCGACCGTGGGGCTCGACGCGGCCTCCCGCGCGGCGATCACCGACCATGTCCATGAGCTCTGCGCCGCGCGCAATCTGACGGTGCTCTGGGCCACCCACCTGACCGACGAGATCCGCGGTACGGACCAGCTCCTGATCCTGCACCGGGGCAAGATCCGCGCCGATGGCCCCACCGACAGCATCCGGGGCGAGACGCCCCTGACCGACCACTTCCTGGCCCTGACCGGAGCCGAGGCATGACCGCCCCCCTCATTGTTCCCCAAATACTCCCGCCGGAGGCGGTCCCCAGCTTCGAGCCCGCGCCATGAATGCCTATCTCATCGCCCTGCGCGCCATCATCGCCCGCGAAGCCTTCCGCTTCATCCAGCAGCGCGAGCGCTTCATCGCGGCCCTTGTGCGCCCTCTCGTTTGGCTCCTGGTCTTCGCCGCGGGTTTCCGCGCGGCGCTTGGCCTGTCGATCATCCCGCCCTACCAGACCTACATCACCTATGAGGTCTATATCGTCCCTGGCCTCTGCGGGATGATCCTGCTCTTCAACGGCATGCAATCCTCGCTCAGCCTCGTCTATGACCGCGAGATGGGGTCCATGCGGCTCTTGCTGACCTCGCCCCTGCCGCGTTGGTGGCTGCTCTTTTGCAAGCTCACGGGTGGCACGCTGATCTCGATCGCTCAGGCTTATGCCTTCCTCGCAATTGCCGCGATCTTCGGCATCTACATGCCCTGGCAAGGCTACCTCATGGTCTTCCCGGCCCTTTTGATCGCGGGGCTCATGCTGGGGGCGCTCGGCCTCGCATTGTCGAGCTTTATCAAACAGCTGGAAAATTTCGCCGGGGTCATGAACTTCGTGATCTTCCCGATGTTCTTCCTCTCCTCCGCGCTCTACCCCTTGTGGAAAATGGCCGAAAGCTCGGAACTCCTCCACGATATCTGCGCGGTCAATCCCTTCACCCATGGGGTCGAGCTCATCCGATTTGCGCTCTACGGCAACCTGAACCTTGCCGCGCTCGGCTGGACCCTGCTCGCAACCCTCGCCTTCATGGCTCTGGCGCTCTGGGGCTATGACCCGGCGCGCGGCATGATCAAGCGCAAGGGATGAAGATGCGCGCGCTTCTCGCGGCCTTGCTCGCCGCCTTCGCCTTGCCGGTCCTTGCGGAGGAGCCCGATGAGGATCCGGGCGGCACGCTGAACCCCGAGGAGATGACCTGGGGCTCCATGCTCGACAAGGCCAGCCGGGGCGAGACCGGCATGGTTATGTGCGCCTCTGGCTACATGCTGACGAAGTCCGGCGATCACGAGAACGCCCGCCAGATCTTCGAGACCTGTGCCGAGGCGGGCTATACGGGCGCGATGACCTGGATGAGCCAGCTTGACGACAATGGCCTCGGCGCCGACGAGAACCCCGATGCCGCCGCCGAGTGGAACCGCCGCGCGGCGGAGGCCGGGGATGCGGTGGGCAAGTTCAACCACGGGATCGACCTGCTGCGCGGGCGCGGGATCGCCAAGGATCCGATCAAGGGGCGTCAGATGGTGGATGCCGCCGCCGCCGAGGGGGTCGAGGCCGCCCGGCGTCTGCAGGGCGCGGGCTATGACTTGGACGAGGTCACGCCGGACGCGGATAACTGGAAATACGCGCCCTTGTTCTGACGCTCCGCCCCGAGCCGTGCGGGGCTGCCGGACAGGGTGACAATGCGCGAGGCCAGCATCTTGGCCTCGGTTTCCACATGGGTGACGAGCACCGTGGCCAGCCCCCGCGCCGCGCGGAGCCGGGCAAAGAGAACCATCATCTCCTCGGCCAGCTCCGGGTCGAGCGAAACGAAGGGTTCATCAAGCAACAACACATCCGGCGCACTGCCAAAGGCCCGCGCCAGCGACAAGCGCCGCTGTTGGCCAAGGGACATCTGCGTTGGGTACTGACCCGCGTGATCGGCCAAACCGACCTCGTCGAGCGCCTCCTGCGCGGCCTTCGCCGACAGGCCCGTGGTCAGCCGGATATTGTCCCGCGCCGTGCGCCAGGGCAGCAGGGTCGGCTCCTGAAACACCATCGCCATACGGTCAGGCACCTGAAGCGTGCCGGTGAATCGGGTCTCGAGCCCGGCGAGGATGCGCAGAAGGGTGGATTTCCCCACCCCGGACGGCCCGGTGATGGCCAGCGTCTCGCCCGGGCGCAAAGACAGCTCCAGAGCACCGAGCACGGGCGTGCCATCCTCGAACCGCATTTCGGCAAGCGTCAAGGTGACGAGAGGGGCCGAGGCCCCGGGGACGCCCGACGCCCCCGCCTCAGCTTCGGTATCGCTGGCCACGCGCAGCCGGACCGGGTCAGCTTCCCGGCTGGACAAAAACGCCCTCGGGCAGCTCGGTCGCCGAGCCCAGCAGGTCTTCACCGCCCAGCTCCACCATCAGGGCGAGCATGCGGGCCGCAGCCTCCTCATCCACAGGGCCTTCGGAGGGGATGCCCGCGCGGAACCCGGCCTTGAGCGCTTCGAACTGTGCGTCGGTCTTGGCGTTCATGCGGTCGCGCAGGCGCTTCCACTCCGCATCATCGCTGGCCAGCATGTCCTTGGCGCTCCGCGAGGCGGCGGCGAGCCCGGTTACCAGCTCAGGGTGTTCGGCGAGCATCTCGCCGGTGACCACATATCCCAGAAGCGGCGTCTCGCTATCAAGCCCCAGCGCCTCGGCCGCGTCTTCCACCGAGACGAGCTGGCGCATGCCAGACGCCCCCATCTTGGCCATGAAATGCCAGAAATTGATCGCCCCGCCAAGCTCCCCCTGAAGCGCGGTCTTGAAGATCAGCGGCGGCGCGCCGAAGACCTGCTCGGTCTCGCCAGAGAGGTCAAACCCGTGCTGCTGCTGGGCATAGGCCTGCAGGATCAGCCAGCTCTTGTCGAGCGGACCGCCCGCGATGCCGATCTTGCTGCCCTTGAGGTCCGCAAGGGATTGCGCAGTGCTGTCACCGGGGACCATCACCCCGCCCACGGCCTTGGAATAGGGGATGAACACGTAGTCCTTGCCGGCTGCCCGCTGCCGCGCGACCCAGAGCCAATCCGAGACGATCACATCCGTCGCCCCGCCCTGGAACGCGACCTTGGCGGCAGCGCCGCCCGCGACCCCTGTCACCTCCAGCTCGAAACCGTTCGCGGTGTCGAGCCCGTGGTGCTTGATCGTGTCGAGTTCCCAATTCACCGTGCCGAATTTCAGCACTTGTGCGCGCAGCACCGGCGTGTCGGCAAAGGCTGCAACGGTCGAGATCGCCAGCGCCGCGGCACCGGCCAGAATACGTGACATATAGGTCATGAAACCCTCCCAATGGCCCCATACTCTACCTATGGGCGAGCCGCGTCAAATACGACTAAAGCGTCATGCAACCGGGCCGATCTGTTGACCTAGCTCAATCCGCCGCGTCGCCGCTTGACCTAGCCTGCGGGCACGCAATGGAGGACGACATGACCCGAATTCTAACCGCCGCAGCCCTTGGCCTGAGCCTGCTTGCCCCGCCCGCCACGGCCGACACCTTCGAAGCGGTGAAGGTGGCCGCGGGCGAGACCCTGTATAACTCCGAATGCCGCCGCTGCCACGCGCCCGATACCGACCATGACAGCTATGGCCCGACGCTCGAAAACATCGTGGGCCGCGCGGCGGGCATGGTCGAGGATTACGACTACTCAATCGCGCTGGAGGCCTCGGGCATTGTCTGGACGCCCGCGGCCCTGCGCGCCTGGATGGAAGACAATCAGGGGTTCATGCCCGGCACCAAGATGCGCCATGTCGGCATCACCGACCGCACGGTGCAGGACTTCATCATCGCCTATCTCGAGAGCATTTCCGATGTGGAGATGAACAAGGCCCTGGACGAGTAAGCACCAGATTTAAAAGGGATGGTCGCCCAGGTGGCGGCCACATCCCGCGCGGATTACTCGATGACCAGCCGCGGCAGCCAGTGACTGTCGGGATCGGCGGGCTCCAGATCCATCTCGCGGACCGGGCGCAGATTGCCATCCTCCGGCGGGGCCGAGAGGATATCCATATCCATCTCATGCATGACGCCCACGAGCCGGTCGCCCTCGGCCTCCAGCTTGTAGTAGACCCCGTTCCACATGTTGATCCCGTACTCGCCTGCACCCTTCCACAGGAACAGCAGGTCGTATTCGAGATCCGTGAGCTCGGACCCGATATTGCGGGCGTTCTCGTAGGGGTACGGCACATAGCACCAGTGTTTCTCGGCCCCGGTCAGGCATTTGAACGGGCGCATGGACAGGAAATGGTCCGAGAACGGCCCATCCCGCAGGGTGAGATCATAGGCCCCATCCTCGACTACAAGATCCGCGATGGCCAGCCGCTCGCCATCCTGCGCCTCGAGATAGACCGCGCGGGTCTCGGCGGCCCCAGCGTCTGGCGTGGCCAGGATCAGACAGGCTGCACCAGCCACGGCAAAGGGCAGGCCGGATCGCGCGCGGATCGGGGTGGATTGCGGGGTCTTTGACGGCATGGACTCTCCTCCTCGCGCCGAGATTACGTCTCTTGTGCTCGGGGATATCTGCGACTTTCGTGCTGCGTTCACGGCCCTGTGAGGCGTGCAAATAAAGGGGTTTTTGCAGCAAATCCAAGTCTTTGACTCAGCTTACGACTATTGTGCAATAGGTCCGCCGCCACATTCTGAGGGACACATATGCCAGAGGAGCTCCCGCGGAACGGGAGTCTTAGGGACAGCAACACCATGGAGGAAAACCGCATGAACCGGTTTATCGCCGCCGTGACAGCTGCAGTCGTCGCCACCAGCGCGGCCTATGCAGAAGGCGTCACGGAACAAGACCTGGCCAATGATCAGGCGGACACCAGTCGGGTCCTGACAAACGGGATGGGACGTGACCTGCAGCGGTTCTCCCCGCTCGACACCCTGAACAAGGAAAACGTCGAGAACCTCGTTCCGGCCTGGGCCTTCAGCCTCGGCGGCGAGAAGCAGCGCGGTCAGGAAACTCAGCCGCTGATCTATGACGGCGTGATGTATATCACCGGCTCCTACAGCCGGGTCTATGCGATCGACGTGAAGACCGGCAAAGAGCTGTGGCAGTATGATGCCCGCCTGCCCGAAGGCATCCTGCCCTGCTGTGACGTGATCAACCGCGGTGGCGCGATCCATGGCGACAAGTTCTATTTCGGCACGCTGGATGCGCGCATCGTGGCGCTCGACCTGAAGACGGGTGACGTTGTCTGGCGCAAGAAGATCGCCGACTACAAGGCGGGCTATTCCTACACCGCGGCCCCGCTCATCGTGAACGGCCTCGTCATCACCGGCAACTCCGGTGGCGAGTTCGGGATCGTCGGCGCGGTTGAGGCGCGCGATGCCGAGACCGGCGATCTGGTCTGGAAGCGTCCGGTGATCGAGGGTCACATGGGCGAGTTGAATGGTGAACCCTCCACCATGACCGGCACGCTGAACGCGACCTGGCCGGGCGATATGTGGAAGACCGGCGGCGGCGCCACCTGGCTGGGCGGCTCCTATGACGCGCGGACCGACACGCTGATCTTCGGCACCGGCAACCCGGCGCCCTGGAACAGCCACCTGCGCGGCGCGGGCGAGCCCACCGAAGGCAATACTGGCGATAACCTCTATGCGGCCTCCCGTCTGGGCATCGATCCCGCCACCGGCGAGATCAAGTGGCACTTCCAGACCACCCCGCGCGAAGGCTGGGACTTCGACGGTGTGAACGAAGTGGTCGCCTATAACGACCGCGACGGGAACCAGCGTCTGGCGACCGCCGACCGGAACGGGTTCTTCTACGTGCTCGACGCGGCCGATGGCGGCTATGTCAACGCCGTGCCCTTTGTCGAGCAGATCAGCTGGGCCTCCGGCATCGACGACACCGGCCGTCCGATCTTTATCGAGGACAACCGTCCGGGCGACCCTGCCGCGGCAGCCGATGGCAAGAAGGGCGAAACCGTCTTCGCGGTTCCGGGCTTCCTCGGTGGCAAGAACTGGATGCCCATGGCGTTCAGCCAGCGCACCGGCAATTTCTATGTGCCCTCCAACGAATGGGGCATGGACATCTGGAACGAGCCGATCACCTACAAGAAGGGTGCCGCCTATCTCGGCTCCGGCTTCACCATCAAGCCGCTCTTTGAAGACCATATCGGCTCTCTGAAGGCGATCGACCCGGATACCGGCGAGGTCAAGTGGAACTACAAGAACGACGCGCCGCTCTGGGGCGGTGTGATGACCACGGCCGGTGGCCTGGTGTTCTTCGGCACCCCGGAAGGCGAGTTCATCGCGCTGGATGACGACACGGGCGAGACCCTTTGGTCCTTCCAGACCGGCTCCGGCATCGTCGGCCAGCCCATCACCTGGGAGCAGGATGGCGAGCAGTTCGTCTCCGTGGTCTCCGGCTGGGGTGGCGCGGTTCCGCTCTGGGGCGGTGAAGTGGCCAAGAAGGTCAACTACCTGAACCAGGGTGGCATGGTCTGGACATTCCGTCTGCCCAAGCAGTACGCGTCCAAGTAAGCCACGTATCAGAACGACCATGGCGCGCGTCCCTCGGGGCGCGCGCTTTTTCTTGCCCGGAGGACCTGTTCCTCGAGCGCGCGGACCATGCTCAATCCCCGATCCCGGAGCGTGACCGCGCGCCCAACATGTTGGGCGCGCTCCGTTTCGACCACACCCCGCGTGACGCAAGGCCTAAGCCTGGTCTAGGCTGCGCCGACACACGACCCGAAACGCGAGGCCCCATGACCGACCCCCACCAGACCGCCATGATGGAAAACCTTTATTGGTGGGGCATCCCAACCATGTTCCGCTGCCCCAATACGAGCGCAGAGGGCGCCGATATCGCCCTCGTGGGCGTGCCCCATTCCACCGGCAATGGCACAACGGAACGGGATCAGCATCTGGGCCCGCGCGCCGTGCGCAATGTCTCCAGCGTCGCGCGGCGGATGCATGGCGGCTTCAACCTCGACCCCTGGAGTGCGGCAAAGATCGTGGATGTGGGCGATGTCCCCCTGCCCCGGGCCAATGACAACGAGGCCTGCATCGCCGATATCACGGCCTTCTACAAAGGGATCGATGCAGCGGGCGCCCGCCCGGTCTCGGTCGGCGGCGATCACTCGATCACCGGTGGCATCGTCCAGGCCCTGGGCAATGGCCAACTGACCGGCGGCGAGAAGGTCTGCTTTCTGCATCTCGACGCCCATACGGATGTCTTCACCAAGGTCGATCACTTCCTCGGGGCCGAGAAATCCGCCGCCCATTGGGGCGCCTACCTCGTGGATCAGGAACAGGTGGATCCGGCCCATTCCATGCAGGTCGGCCTGCGCGGCCATGCCCGCACGCTCGATTGGCTGCAGCCTTCCTATGACTACGGCTACAACGTGGTCACCATGAAGGAGTTTCGCCAACGCGGCCTTGCGGAGGTCGTGACCCAGATCCGCGAGACCCTGGCCGGGCGCCCGGTCTACATCACCTTCGATCTCGACTGCCTCGACCCGACCATCGCGCCCGCTGTCTCGAATCTGGAGCCCGGGGAAAAGGGGTTCGATATCGACGAGGCGGTGGGGCTCCTGCACGCCGTGCGCGGGCTCAACATCATCGGCGGCGACGTGGTCTGCATGATGCCCACCAAGGACGCTCCGAACCAGATCACCGCGCTGACCGCCTCGGCCATCCTCTTCGAAATGATCTCGATGATCGCCGAAAACACCGCAAAACCTTAACGAAGCACCGGTTTGCGCCCTCTGCCAGAGTCGAAAGGACGCGGCTATGGGACCAATGGCTTGGTTTTCCTTGAGCGGTTTTTTCTTATGATTAGAGTCAAGAACCGGCACCCTCTGTAGGCATGAGGCCCGACCGGACGGCAAAAGGACGACAGGCGATGGTGGCAACAGTCTTCAAGACAGCGATGATCGTGGATGATCACCCGTTGTTCTGCGATGCGCTCTCGATGACCTTGAAAACGGTGGCGAGCATTGATGCCATCGACACGGCCGACCATCTGGAGGCCGCGCTCACCCAGCTTGAGGACGGGCGCCCGGATGTGATCATCCTCGATCTCAACCTGCCGGATGTGAACGGGCTCGACGGGCTGATCCGCCTGAAATCCGTGGCGCCGGACACACCTGTCGTGGTGGTCTCGTCCATGGCCGATAACCGGATGATCTCCTCGACTTTACGCGTGGGGGCTGCGGGCTTTGTGCCCAAGCATTCCAAACGGGACGTGTTCCGCGATGCGTTCGAGGCAATCCAGAAGGGCACCGTCTTTACGCCCGACAGCTATGTGCCGACCTCGGACCGGGATGGTCCCCAGAACAATGCCGAGGAGGCCCTCGCCCGGCTTGGCCTTCTCACCAAGCAACAGGCGCGAATCCTGCAGCTGATCTGCGCAGGCAAGCTGAACAAACAGATCGCCTATGATCTGTCTATTGCCGAAACGACCGTAAAAGCCCATGTGACCGCGATTATGCGCAAATTGGGCGTCCAAAGCCGCACGCAGGCGGTTTTGATTGCACAAGAGGCGAATTTCGCCAACTTTGTAGCAAACGAGAATAGCTCGATGGCCTGAGCGGCGTACCCGCCTGGTCTAGGGGCAGTCTCCGGGGCGCCGGGGGCTGGAAGGGGGGATCGCGGAGATGCTCAGCACGCCAGATGGCGCGCCTCAGGCCTTTGTGCAGGCCCATGTGCGGTGCGACGAAGCCGATGCCTTAACCGTGTTGCGAGACGCGCTGTGCACCGAACCCCTTGCGCTCGTGATCCTTTTCGTCACCCCCGCCACGGACTTCCGCACGGTGATCGCCGAAGCCGACAAGCTCTTTGGGGAAACCCCGGTCCTGGCCTGCACCACCGCCGGGGAAATCTCGGCCTCGGGCTATACGGAGGATGAGATCGTGGCCGTGGGCCTGCCCTCCGCGCTCTTCGCGGTCGAGACGATGCTCATCGACACGCTGGAGAAGATCGACACCCAGGAACTGATCGGGCGCACGATCCGCAAGCGGCAAAAGCTGACGCGGCGCGCCGAGAGCTGGGAGAATGAGTTTGCCTTCCTGATGATCGACGGGCTGTCGCTCAAGGAAGACGAGCTCGCGTTCGGGCTCGCCACAGGGCTCGGCCCCATGCCGCTCTTTGGTGGCTCGGCCGGGGATGGCGCGCGGTTCGAGGAGACCTTCGTGTCCCTCAATGGCACGCCGTTTCAGAACGCGGCCATCGTGACCTTCGTGCGCACGCTCTGCCCGGTGAAGGTCTTCAGCCTCGACCATCTGACACCCACGGATCGCCGCCTCGTGGTGACCGATGCCGACCCCAGCCGCCGCATGGTCCACAGTCTGAACGCGGCCCCCGCGGCCCGGGAATATGCCCGCGTGCTGGGCAAGGATCCCGAACAGCTGGGCCCTTTCACCTTCGCCGCCCATCCGGTCGTGGTCACCATCGGTGGCACCCATCATGTGCGCGCGATCCAGCAGGTCACCGAGGATGGCGATCTCGTTTTCTTCTCAGCGATCGACGAGGGGCTGGTCCTGACCCTTGCTGAGCCCGATGATCTGGTGGCCCATCTGGAACGGGAATTCGAGTCCCTCGCGGAGGACGGCAAGCCGGCGGGCATCATCGCTTGTGATTGCATTCTGCGACGGCTCGAAGCCGGGCAGAAGCAGATGATGGGCCGGATCTCGAACACGCTTGCCGAGCATTGCGTTGTAGGTTTTTCAACCTATGGTGAGCAATTGAATGCAATGCATGTAAATCACACCATGACTGGCGTGGCGATCTATCCGCCCGCACCCCAAGGCGACACCCCAGGGAGCGCGCATGACGGACTGGCTGATCGATCCAAGTGACTCGCTGGAGCGGCAAAACGAAAAGCTGCGCCAGATCACCGACGTGCTCATGCGGCGGGTCGAGCAGGATACCGACAAGACCGGCGTCGCCTATCGCCAGTTCGAACGTGCCGCCTTGCTCGAGGATCAGGTGCGCCAGCGTACGGCGGATCTCGAGCATGCGCTCGACCTTCTCAACGATTCCAACGCGCGCCTCGCCGAAGCCAATCGCGCCGCCGAGAGCGCGCGGGCGGACCTGTCCAGCGCCATCGAGACCATTCAGGAGGGGTTCGCCCTCTTCAATGCGCAGGACGAGCTTGTCATGTGCAACAGCCGCTTCGGCATGCATATGCTCGACCTGCAGGCGGAGCTGTCGCCGGGCCTGACCTTCAAGCGGTATGTCGAACTGGTCAGCCACAGCCGCTTCCTCGCCCTGCCCGTGGATCTCTCGCCCGAGGCCTGGGCCGAACGCCGGCTCAAACGGCATCAGGACAACCATGTGATGTTCAATGTCCGCATGGTGCGCGACCGCTGGGTGCAGGTCTCGGAACACCGCACCCATGATGGCGGCACGGTGATCATGCAGACCGACGTCACCGATATCATGCGGCTGGAGCGGGAGGAGCGCGACAAGCTCCTCGACGGTCAGTCCCGGATGATCCGCGCCACGCTCGACCATCTGAACCAGGGGGTGGTGATCTTTGACCGCAACGCGCGGCTCATGGGCTGGAACAAGCGGGTCGGCACGCTTCTGACCCTGCCGGTCAACCGGTTCCGCCTCGGCACGCAGTTCCAAACCCTGCTCGACCGGTTCGAGGCCGAAACCACCACGGAGGCCGCCGAGAACCGCTCCAGCCTCTGGAAATGGGTGATGGAGGATGGCGACCGCAAGCCGATCAGCTTCGAGGTGAAGCGCCGGGATGGTCTGATCCTCGATGTCTTCGCCCAGGAGATGCCCGACCGGGGCTTCGTGATCAGCTTCACCGATGTCACCGCCGAGCGTGAGGCGACCCGCACCCTGTTCGAGGTCAACGAGTTGCTGGAACAGCGCGTGATGGAGCGGACGCTGGAGCTCGAGGATGCGCTTTCCTCCGCCGAGCGCGCAAATGCCTCGAAGTCGCGTTTCGTGGCCGCGGCGAGCCATGACCTGTTGCAGCCCCTTTCGGCGGCCAAGCTCTATGTCTCGGCGCTCGACGGGCCCGAGACCGGATCCGCCACCCGCGAGATCGCCCACAAGGCGCACCGGGCGTTGAACTCGGTCGAGAACATCATCGACGCGCTCTTGGATATTTCCAAGCTTGAGGCGGGCATGGCCTCGCTCGAGGTCACATCCGTCCGGCTCGACACGATCTTCGATAC
Organism: Dinoroseobacter sp. S76; assembly: GCF_049801095.1. Classification (NCBI taxonomy): domain Bacteria; kingdom Pseudomonadati; phylum Pseudomonadota; class Alphaproteobacteria; order Rhodobacterales; family Roseobacteraceae; genus Dinoroseobacter; species Dinoroseobacter sp. S76. The sequence continues at coordinate 523,389 of NZ_JBNAGH010000003.1, forward strand.
AATCCGCGAGGAGTTCACCCCGATCGCCGCGCAAAAAGGTCTGGAATTCAAGGTCCTGACCTGCTCCGCCGTGGTGGAGTCCGACACCTCCTACCTGCGCCGGATCGTGGCCAATCTGGTCTCGAACGCCATCCGCTACACGGATACGGGCCGGGTTCTGGTGGGTGCGCGGAGCAACGGAAACTCCTTCCGGATCGAGGTCTGGGATACCGGCCCCGGCATCCCGGAGACCAAGCAGGACATCATCTTTCAGGAGTTCGAGCGTCTGGACGCCAAGGCCAGCGCCTCCGAGGGGCTGGGGCTGGGGCTGGCGATCGTGGAGCGGGCCTGCGCGCGGCTCGGCCACCCGCTGGGCCTCTGGTCCGTTGTGGGCAAGGGCTCGGGCTTTTTCGTCAATGTGACCCTGTCGAACCAGCCGCATCTGACCCTGCCCGGCTCGCTCAGCAAGATCACCGGCGGGCAGTTGGCAGGCTCGGGCATGATCGTCCTGCTGGTGGAGAACGATCTGGAACTGCGCCGAGCGATGACGCTCCTGCTCGAGAAATGGGATATCTCCGTGCTGGACGTCCATGGCGCGGAGGAGGCGATTGCCCTGCTCGACGAGATCGAGATCGCGCCCGATGCCATGCTCATCGACTACCAGCTGGATGATGGCGAAAACGGGCTCGATCTGATCGACCAGATCCATGCGCGCCATGGCAAGCTGCCGACGCGGCTCATCTCGGCGAACCGCTCGCCCGAGCTGCGCGCCCAATGTGCGGCCCGCGACGTGGACCTGCTGAACAAGCCCATCGATGCCCGCACATTGGAACGCTTCCTGACCAGTGCCCTGAAATCCGTGGCGGAGTACTAGGGCGCCGCACGCGCGATCAGCGCCTGCACCTCGGGGCCCAGCGCCTCGACGATCAGAGCCACGCCCTCGGCATTCGGGTGGATCCCGTCGCTCTGCATGTAGTCCCGGACCGCTTGCACCTGATCGACCTGCGCCGTGAGCGCGCCGAGGAAGCTTTCCACGTGGAGCGTGCCATAAGCCTCGGCGAGCTCCGGATACATGGTGTCAAAGGCCGCCTTGTACTCGGGCCCGTAATTGCCGGGTGCCACCAGCCCGACGAGCAGCACGGGCAGCTCCCGCGCCTGCGCCTTGGCGAGAATTCCGTCGAGATTTGCGCGGCTCACCGACGGATCGATCCCGCGCAAGAGGTCATTGCCCCCCAGCGCCACGATCATCGCATCGACCTCGGGCGTCAGGGTCCAGTCCACGCGGCTGAGCCCGCCCGCCGTCGTATCGCCAGAGACACCGGCATTGATCAGCGCGACCTCCTCGCCCTGCGCCTCGAGCCAGCGTTGGAGCTGTGGCACGAACCCGTCCGCCTGAGGCAGCCCATAGCCCTGGGTCAGGCTATCTCCGAGGGCCGCGACCGTCACCGGCTCGGCCATGGCCGGGCTGAGCGCCAGCCAAACCGCGCCCGCCAGCCCGGCAAGCCCTGCCCGCGCCTTGCGAAACGCCCCGCGCGCCCCATATGCCCTTGCAACCCCCTTCGACCGGAGATCCCCGCCCATGTCAGACGCTGTATTGTCGCTCACCGATGTTTCGCTCCGTCTGGACGGGAATGCGGGGCCGGTGGACATTCTGCATGACATCTCGCTGGAGGTCACAACCGGGGAAACAGTGGGGCTCATCGGGCCTTCGGGGTCGGGCAAGTCTTCACTCCTCATGGTGCTCGGGGGGCTCGAACGTGCCACCGGCGGTCAGGTGCTGGCGCTTGGCCATGACCTGACGCGGCTCGACGAGGACGCATTGGCCCGGTTCCGCAGGGATCATATGGGCGTCGTGTTCCAATCCTTCCACCTCATTCCCACCATGACGGCTCTGGAAAACGTGGCAACCCCTCTCGAACTGGCCGGGGCCGCCGATGCGTTCGAGCGTGCGGAGGCCGAGCTCGCCTCGGTCGGGCTCGCGGATCGGTTGCACCATTACCCATCCCAGATGTCCGGCGGCGAGCAGCAGCGCGTGGCCCTCGCCCGCGCCGCGGCGCCGCGCCCCAAGCTGCTGCTGGCGGATGAACCCACGGGCAATCTTGACGGGACCACGGGCGAGGCGATCATGGATCTGCTCTTTGGCCTGCGCGATCGCCACGGTGCGACGCTGGTGCTGGTCACCCATGCGCGCGAGCTTGCCGCCCGCTGCGACCGGGTGATCCGCCTGCGCGATGGGCGCGTGGATAGCGACACAGGTGCCCAGCGCGAGGCTGCGGAATGAGCCTCGCGGTTGCGGGCCGGATCGCCCGGCGAGAGCTGCGCGGCGGGATCGCCGGGTTCCGTGTTTTTCTTCTTTGTCTTGCCCTTGGTGTTGCCGCGATCGCGGCCGTGGGCTCAGTGCGTGTGGCCATCCAGCAGGGGCTTGAGCGCGAAGGCGCGGTGATCCTCGGCGGCGATGGCCAGATGGAGTTCACCTATCGCTTCGCCACCGAGACCGAGCGCGCCTGGATGGAGGAGAACGCCCTCGAAGTCTCTGAAATCGTGGAGTTCCGCTCCATGGTGGTGGTGGACGGACCGGACGGGGCCGAGCGTGGCCTGACCCAGGTGAAGGCGGTGGATGACCTCTACCCGCTGAAGGGATCGGTGCTGCTCAGCCCGGATATCCCTCTTGCCTCGGCCCTTGGCGGAGAAATCCCCGGGGCCGTGATCCAGCAGATCCTCGTGGACCGGATGGGGCTGGAGATCGGCGACACGTTCCGCCTCGGCACCCAGGAATTCCGTCTCTCCGCCGTGTTGGAGCGCGAACCGGACAGCGCCGGGGGCGGCTTCGGGCTCGGCCCCACCACCATCGTGCGCACCGAGGATCTCGCCGAGAGCGGCTTGATCGGCGCGGGCAGCCTTTTTGAGACCGAGTACCGCCTCTCATTGCCCGAGGGCACGGATTTGCAGGCGATGGAGGACACGGCTGAGGGCCTCTTCCGCGACACGGGCATGCGCTGGCGCGACAGCCGTAATGCCGCCCCGGGTGTAGAGCGGTTTGTCGAGCGGATCGGGTCCTTCCTCGTGCTGGTGGGCCTTGCCGGGCTTGCCGTGGGCGGGGTCGGGATTTCCGCCGCCGTGCGCGCCTATCTTGACGGTAAGACCCCGGTGATTGCGACGCTCAAGACCCTCGGGGCCGAGGGCAAAACGATCTTTGCCGCGTACCTCATGCAGATTGGCGTGCTGACGGCGCTGGGTGTGACGGCGGGTCTGACCCTTGGCGCGGCCATTCCGCTGATCGCGGCCCCGATCCTGAGCGCGAGCCTGCCCATTCCGGCAGCCTTCGGCGTGCATCCCGGACCGCTGGCCGAGGCGGCGCTCTATGGGATATTGACCGCGCTCGTCTTCACGCTCTGGCCGCTGGCGCGGACCGAACAGGTGCGCGCCGCTGAGCTCTTCCGCGATGCGGCCACGCCCAAGTTCCATTGGCCGCGCGGGCGCTATCTGGCGGCGGTGATCGTTGCGGTGCTGGCGCTTGTTGGCAGTGCAGTGATGCTGTCGGGCATCCCGACCCTCGCCATGGGCTCGGTCGGCGGGATTGCCGGAGCGCTTGTCCTATTGATCGGCGCGGCCTGGCTGGTCCGGCGCGCCGCGCGCCGCTTGGCCCGGTCGAAACTCGTGCGCGGGCGCACCGCCCTGCGCCTGGCGCTTGGCGCGGTGGGCGGACCGGGGGGTGAGACGACGTCGGTGGTGCTCTCGCTCGGGCTCGGCCTCGCGGTGCTTGCCGCCGTCGGTCAGATCGACAGCAATCTGCGCACGGTGATTGCCGATGAGCTGCCCCAGGATGCGCCGAGCTATTTCTTCGTGGATATTCAGACCGACCAGCTGCCGGAGTTCCTGTCACGCACGCGCGGGGATCCCGATGTGCGGCGCGTGGATACGGCGCCCATGCTGCGCGGTGTGATCACCGAGATCAACGGCCAGCCCGCGCGTGAGGTGGCCGGGGATCACTGGGTGGTGCGCGGCGATCGCGGGATCACCTATGCCGCGGCGCTTGGCCCGGACACGCGGATCACCGAAGGCGCCTTTTGGCCCGAGGACTATAGCGGCCCGCCCCAGATCAGCTTCGCCGAAGAAGAGGCCTTGGAGCTTGGGCTGGAGCTGGGCGACCGGCTGACCGTGAACATTCTGGGCCGCGATATCGAGGCGGAGATCACGAGCTTCCGCGTGGTGGATTTCTCAACCGCAGGGATCGGGTTTGTCCTGACCATGAACCCCGCCGCAGTAGCAGGGGCCCCTCATACCCATATCGCGACCGTCTATGCGGCCGAGCAGGCGGAGGCGCAGCTTCTGCGCGATGTGGCAGCGGACGCCCCGAACATCACTGCAATCCGGGTGCGCGACGCGATTGATCGGGTGACGGAGGCCTTGTCGGGGCTTGCCGCGGCCACAAGCTATGGCGCGGCGGCGACCCTGGTGACTGGGTTCGTGGTTCTGATCGGAGCAGCCGCCGCAGGCGAGCGCGCGCGGGTGTTTGAAGCGGCTGTTTTGAAAACCGTGGGGGCGACACGGGGCCGGATCCTCGCGAGCTTTGCCCTGCGCTCGGCCTTTCTCGGGCTTGCGGCAGGGTTGGTCGCGATCTTTGCCGGCGGATTGGCGGGTTGGGGTGTGATGACCTTTGTGATGGAGACGAATTACCGCTTCGAGCCGATCTCAGCCCTGGCGATTGTCACTGGAGGGGCCATGGCGACCTTGCTGGCCGGTCTCGGCTTTGCCCTGCGCCCGCTGGCCACGCGACCCGCGCGCACTTTGCGCGGACGGGAGTAGTCTTCGAGGGGTTGCGCCGCGCTGACGCGCGACGCCCGGTTGGGGGCGCTGCCCCCGCCGCGCTACGCGCGCCTCCCCCGGAGTATTTCTGGAACAATGAAGGGGGTGTCAGCACTCGGGCAGGTTGACCGCAAGGCCACCGAGGCTGGTTTCCTTGTATTTGTGAGACATGTCGATGCCGGTCTGGCGCATGGTCTCAATGCAGTTGTCGAGCGGCATGAGGTGCGTTCCATCCCCGCGCAGCGAGAGTGAGGCGGCAGCGACCGCCTTGATCGCACCCAGCCCGTTGCGCTCGATACAGGGCACCTGCACGAGCCCGCCGACCGGATCGCAGGTCATGCCCAGATGGTGTTCGAGCGCGATCTCAGCGGCATTTTCGACCTGCGCGTTGCTGCCTCCAAGGGCGGCGCAGAGACCTGCGGCGGCCATAGCGGCGGCAGATCCGACCTCCCCCTGACAGCCCACCTCAGCACCGGAGATCGAGGCATTGTGCTTGATCAGCCCCCCGATGGCAGCGGCCACCAGCAGGAACTCCCGCTCCCCGGCCTCGGTCGCGCCGACGCAGTGATCTCGGTAGTAGCGCAGCACGGCCGGGATCACCCCCGCCGCACCATTGGTCGGCGCGGTCACGACCTGGCCCCCGGCGGCGTTCTCCTCATTCACCGCCATGGCGTAGACGCAGAGCCAGTCATTAACCTCGTGAGGTTGAGACAGGTTCAGCCCCTGCCCCGCCTTCAACGCCTCGTGAATCCCGTGGGCGCGGCGCTTGACCGAGAGGCCGCCGGGCAGGATGCCGGTCGTGGCAAGCCCCCGGTCCATGCAGGCGAACATGACGTCGCGCACCTTGGCAATCGCCGCATCCGGGTCGCCATGGACGGTTTCATTCGCATGCTTCATCTCGGAGATGCGCTTACCCGAGGCCGCGCCCATCTCAAGCATCTCGGCTGCAGAACCAAAGGGATAGGGGTAGCCCTGGGCGGCTTTTTCGTCGTGGAAATCCGCCGCGCCGCCGTGATCTGCCGCGGCGATTTCGGAGCCGCGCAGGACAAAGCCGCCACCGACGGAGTAGAAGACCTCCTCCATATAGAGCGCCCCGGATTGGTCGAAGGCGCGCAAAACCATGCCATTGGCGTGTCCGGGCAAGCTCTCCTCATAGTCGAACACCACGTCCCGGTCCGGATGGAAGGTTAGCTCCGGTAACGAAGCCGGACGCACAACGCCCTCGGCGGCCATGGCGGACAAGGCCTCCTCAGCTGCGACCGGATCGAGGGTTTCGGGCACAAACCCGGCAAGCCCGAGGCAGACCGCACGATCCGTGGCATGGCCCTTGCCGGTAAAGGCCAGCGAGCCATGCAGCGTGGCCTGCAAAGCGGCAACCGTGCCTGCCCCGGGCTCCTTCTCGCGCCCGCCACGCAGATCCTCGAGGAACATGGCGGCGGCTACCATCGGCCCCATCGTATGGGAACTCGACGGGCCAACCCCGATCTTGAAAATGTCGAAAATGCTCAGAAACATGGGCGCTCTCCCTCGCCCTTTACCTAGTGCGGCGCGAGGCAGGTCCACCGCTCTTCTGCGACATGGTTTTGCGGTTCCCGACATACCCGCATCCACATCGGCGCGTGACCGCCCGGTGCGCCAGCACCGGGCCACGCCCAACGGGAGGCGCTGCGCCCGTCAGGGCGCGGCAACGACGGGCGGGAGCCCTCCGAGCCCTATTCAGCAGGTTCGGCGTAGTCTTCGACCGGCGGGCAGGTGCAGACCAGGTTCCGATCACCATAGGCATTGTCGACCCGGTTTACCGGCGGCCAGTACTTGTCGACCCGGAAGGCGCCAGGCGGATAGCAAGCCTGCTCCCGGCTATAGGGCCGGTTCCAGTCGCCCACGAGATCCTCCACCGTATGCGGCGCGCGTTTCAACGGGTTGTTCTCCGCATCCAGCGTCCCGGTGGCAATGGCATCTGCCTCCTCCCGGATCGCCAGCATCGCATCACAGAACCGGTCGAGCTCGGCCTTGGGCTCACTCTCCGTGGGCTCCACCATCAGCGTGCCCGCCACGGGCCAGCTCATGGTCGGCGCGTGAAAGCCGCAATCCATCAGCCGCTTTGCCACATCCTCGACATTGACCCCGGCGATCTTGTCCAGCACCCGCGTGTCCAGAATGCATTCATGGGCCACGCGTCCTTGATCATTGGCATAAAGGATCGGGAAGCCCGCGCTCAGCCGCTTGGCCATGTAATTCGCGTTCAGGATCGCGACCTTCGTGGCCTGGGTCAGCCCGGCGCCACCCATCAGAAGGCAATAGGCATAGGAAATCGTCAGGATCGACGGGCTGCCATAGGCCGCCGAGGCCACGGCCCCCACATCGCCGAACCCGGCCCCATGGCGGGTCGCATGGCTGGGCAAATGCGGCGCGAGATGCGCCTTCACCCCGATCGGCCCCATGCCCGGCCCGCCGCCCCCATGGGGGATGCAGAAGGTTTTATGCAGGTTGAGATGGCTCACATCCCCGCCCAGATCGCCCGGCGCCGACAACCCGACCATGGCGTTCATATTCGCCCCGTCAATATAGACCTGCCCGCCATGGGCATGGGTGATCTCGCACACCTCGCGCACGGTCTCCTCGAACACCCCATGGGTCGAGGGATAGGTGATCATGCAGCCGGCCAGCGCGTCGGAGTGCAGTTCCGCCTTGGCACGGAAATCCTCCAGATCGATGTCGCCATTCTCGGCGGATTTCACCACGACCACCTTCCAGCCGACCATCTGGGCGCTGGCCGGGTTGGTGCCATGGGCCGAGGTCGGAATGAGGCAGATCTTGCGCCCGTCTTCGCCTCGCGCCCGGTGATAGCCGCGGATCGCCAGAAGGCCCGCATACTCGCCCTGGGCACCGGAATTGGGCTGCATGGACATGGCGTCATAGCCCGTCACATCGCAGAGCATCTCCGACAGCTCGGAGATCATCTCGTGATATCCCGCCGCCTGATCCGCCGGCGCGAACGGGTGGAGATTGGCAAACTCGGGCCAGGTGAGCGGCAGCATCTCCACCGTCGCATTCAGCTTCATCGTACAGGAGCCGAGCGGGATCATCGCCCGATCCAGCGCCAGATCGCGGTCCGCGAGCCGACGCATATAGCGGGTCATCTCCGCCTCGGCCCGGTTCATGTGGAAGATCGGATGGGTCATGTAGCTGCTCTCGCGCAGCATCTCCTGGGGCAGGTGATAGACCATTCGCGTCTTGTCATAGGCCATGTCGCCCGCGCCGAACGCACGCCAGACGGCCTCAACCGTGCTGCCGAGGGTCAACTCATCAAGCGTAATCCCCACCCGGTCCGTGCCGACCTTGCGCAGGTTCACCCCTTCGCGCAGGGCCGCGGCGAGGATCACGCCCTGCATGGCGCCGACCTTGACGGTGATCGTGTCGAAATAGTCCTTGGGGTCGACTTTGAAGCCGAGCTCGGTCAGCCCGTCCGCCAACCGGGCCGTCTTGCGATGGACCGTCTGGGCGATGGCTTTCAGCCCGTCGGGGCCGTGGAAAACGCCATACATGGAGGCCATCACCGCCAGCAGCGCTTGGGCCGTGCAGACATTGGAATTGGCCTTTTCGCGGCGGATATGCTGTTCACGCGTTTGCAGGGAGAGCCGGTAGGCCTTGTTCCCGCGCGCATCCACCGAGACCCCGATGATCCGCCCGGGCATCGCCCGTTTCAGCACATCTGCGCAGGTCATATAGGCCGCGTGGGGCCCGCCAAAGCCCATGGGTACGCCAAAGCGCTGGGTCGAGCCGATGGCAATATCCGCCCCCATCTCGCCCGGGGATTTCAAAAGGGTGAGCGCGAGCGGATCTGCGGCCACGATGGCCAGCGCCTTGACCTCGTGGAGCGCTGCGATCTGCGCGCTGTAATCGCACACATGACCGTAGCTGCCCGGGTACTGGAAGAGCGCGGCAAAGACTGCCTCGGGATCCAGCGCATCGACGGATCCGACGATCACCTCGATCCCCAGCGGCTCCGCCCGGGTGCGGATCACATCGATGGTCTGGGGGTGGCAATCCTCAGCCACGAAGAACCCCGTCGCCTTGGATTTCGAGGCCCGCTGGGCCATGGCCATACCCTCGGCCGCCGCCGTGCCCTCATCCAGCAGAGAGGCATTGGCAATCGGCAACCCGGTCAGATCCGCCATCATGGTCTGGTAGTTCAAGAGCGCCTCAAGACGTCCCTGGCTGATCTCGGGCTGATAGGGCGTATAAGCCGTGTACCAGGCCGGGTTCTCAAGGATGTTGCGCAAGATCACTGGCGGTGTGTGGGTCCCGCAATAACCCTGCCCGATCAGCGAGGTCAGCACGGTGTTCTTGTCGGCGAGCTCCCGCATCCGGTGGAGCGTGTCCCGCTCGCTCAGGGCCGGGCCAAAGGCCAGAGGGTCGCGGCGCCGGATCCCCTCGGGCAGGGCCTCGTTGATCAGCGCCTCCAGGGAGGACACCCCCAATACCGCGAGCATCTGCGACATCTCCTTGGGCGAGGGCCCGATATGGCGGCGATTGGCGAAGTCATAGGGCGCATAGTCCGTCAGCGAAAAACCCATTCTGGTCTCCTTGCGGTTGGCGGCGGGGCGGGAGGCGGGGTCCGGGAGCGCCTCCGGCGGGAGTATTTTCAGAACAATGAGGCGGCGTTACTCGATGAGGGCCGCGTAGGCATCGGCATCGAGCAGCTCGGAGAGTTCGCCCGTATCGCTCAGCTTGATCTTGTAGAGCCAGGAGGCCCCTTCGGGGTCCTCGTTAAGGTCTCCGGGCGTCTCGACCAGGGCTTCATTGGCCTCGACGATCTCGCCCGCGACGGGGGCGAAGATATCCGAAGCGGCCTTCACGCTCTCGACCACGCCGATTTCGTCACCTTTGGCAAAGGTTTCGCCCGTGGGCTGGAGCTCGATGAAAACCACTTCGCCCAGCTGTTCGGCGGCGTGCTTGGTGATCCCGATCGTGGCCATATCGTCCTCGACCTCGATCCATTCATGGTCATCGGTGAAATAGGTGCTGGGCATGGTCGGGCCTTTCAACGTTTGTAGCGGTGCGGAACAAAGGGGAGCGGGGTGACGGTCGCCGGCACGGGTTTGCCGCGCAGCAGGACCGTGAGAGCGGTGCCGGGTGCGGCGTGGCTTGTGGCGACATAGCCCATGGAAATCGGCGCTTGCAGGGTCGGCGAGAAGCCTCCGCTCGTCACGGAGCCGAGGGGCGTACCGTCGGTTGTGGTGATCTCGACGCCGGCGCGCACCGGGGCGCGGCCCTCGGGGCGCAAGCCCACAAGCTGGCGTGCGAGACCGGTGTTGGCCTCGGCGCCGATCCGGGTCGCGCCGGGGAACCCGCCCTCGGCGCGGCGCCGTTTCGGGATGGAAAAGCCGAGCCCGGCCTCAAGCGGCGAGGTGTCTTGATCGATGTCCTGGCCATAGAGCGGCAGGCCGGCCTCCATGCGCAGGGTATCGCGGGCCCCAAGCCCGGCGGGCACGGCGCCGGCGGCGATGAGCGCGCGGGCGAAATCCTCGCCAGCCTCGGCAGGCAGCGAGATTTCGAAGCCGTCCTCACCCGTATAACCCAGCCGCGAGACCCGGAGCGCATGACCCTGCCAAGTCTCTTCATGGGACTGCATGAAGCGGAGTGTGTCTGCCTGCGGCAGCAGCGGGGTCAGCAGCGCCGCCGCCTCGGGCCCTTGGAGGGCAACCAGAGCGCGAGTGTCCAGCACTGTGATCTCGTGTTTGGGCAGTCCTGCCCGCAGCAGCGCCACGTCCTGCTCGGCCATGGAGGCGTTGACCACGACAAAGAGCCCGTCATCCATCCGCGTCACGATCAGGTCGTCAAAGATCCCGCCGGTCTCGGTCGTCAGCTGGGTGTAGCGGGCCTGCCCCGGTTTCAGGGATGTGATCCCACCGGGCACCAGCTGCTCCAGAGCTTTGTCCGGGTGCGGGCCAGGGATCTCGATCTGGCACATATGGCTCACATCGAAGAGGGCTGCTCCCTCGCGGCAGGCCGCATGCTCGGCCATGATCCCCGTGGGATATTGGACGGGCATCTCCCATCCGGCAAAGGGAACCATCTTGGCTCCCAACTCAAGATGTAGATTATGCAGGGGTGTCTGCTTCAACATGGGCGCAGTCCGGTCTGAGTCGTGGCCCGTGGGCCATGCTTGTTTCCTATCGGAAACTTCGCCCGGGATGCAAGGATTTCCGGGGCTTGCCCCCTGCGACAGGGTGGATCCCGGCCCGGCTTGCATCCCGGACGCTTCCGCTGGATCCTCCGGGTCGACATGAGCCCCGGAGATCCCCCATGAGCGCGCGTTCGAGACCCTTTGGCACCACCGCAGACGGCCAGCCCGTGCGCGCCTTCACCATTGGGCAAGGCCCGTTGCAGGTCACAATTTTGACCTGGGGGGCCGTGCTGCAGGATGTGCGGCTCGCGGGTGTGGCCCATGGCCTGACCCTGGGGACCGAGGAACTGTCCGGGTATGAGGCCGGGATGATCAGCTTTGGCGCGTTGATGGGGCCGGTTGCGAACCGGATTCGTGACGCCCGCGCGCCGATCGCCGGGAAGATGCATCACTTCGAGGCCAATCTCGCGGGGCAGCATACGCTTCACGGGGGGAGCGAGGGCACCCAGGGACGGGTCTGGGATCTGGTCGCGCAAGGGCCGGATTACGTGACGCTGGCAACGGTGCTACCCGATGGCCTGTCCGGGTTTCCGGGCCAGCGACGGCTGGAGGCGACCTACCGGGTGACGGGCTTTGATCTGGATCTGGAGATCACCGGGACGACCGATGCGCCGACCCTGCTCAACATCGCCAATCACAGCTATTGGAACCTCGACGGCACCGATCGGATCGACGGGCACAGGCTGCAGGTCCATGGGGAGCGCTATACGATGAGCGATGCGGATCTGATCGTCACCGGCGCGCTCGGGGAGGTTGCAGGCACGCCGCTGGATTTCCTGGAGCAGCGCCTCTTCGCGCCGGGACCGGAGCGGCGCTTTGATCTGAACTATGTGCTCAGCCCAGCGCGGCGCGACCTGAGCCCGGCCTGTCGGCTGGTCGGAGCGAGCGGGATCGCGATGGAGATGTTCACGACCGAGCCAGGGCTCCAGGTCTTCGATCTCGGGACTTTCGATACGGCGCCCTATGCAGTGCATACGGGGAGGATCGCCCCGCGCTTCTCCGCCATCGCGCTGGAGGCGCAGGTCTGGCCCGATGCGGCGAACCATGCGGGGTTTCCCTCGATCGAGGTCATTCCGGACGCGCCCTATCGCCAGCACACGCGTTGGCGCTTCACCGCGCCGTGACCACATCCGTGGCCGGATCGGCCAAGGCCGATCCGGAGGACGCGCTCCGCCTTTCCCAAAGTGTGAAAGTCTGACCGGGGCTCGGCACAGCGCGGGTCCGCGCGCTCCACATGTGGAGCGCGCCCGGTTTGCCTAGCGCGCGGCGCGGTACCAGGCGATGATGGCGGCGCGTTCCTGCGGCTCCATATAGCTCAGGTTTGCGGGCGGCATGGCGTGGCTCAGCCCCGATTGCAGGTAGACCGCCTTTGCCTGGGTCGCGAGATCCGCCTCGCTTTCCAGCACCACCCCTTTCGGGGGCCAATAGATCCCGTCCCAGCTCGGCTCCTGCGCGTGGCACATGGAGCAGCGCCCGAGCACGATGTTATGGACATCCTCGAACCCTTCCGCCTCGGCGAAGCGCACGGCCCCCGGGCTCAACTGCGCCTCCCCGTCGGTCTCAGGCGTCCCCAGCACCGAGAGCCACACCGCCGCCATGAACAGCGTTACCGTGATCGCCCAGGTCCAGAGCGGCGGCTCGCCCCCCATATGCTTGGTGTTAAAATAGTGCCGGATCGACACCCCCATCAGAAACACGAGCCCCGCGATCAGCCAGTTATACTCGCTCGCAAAGGCCAGCGGGTAGTGGTTCGACAACATCAGGAAGAGCACCGGCAGGGTGAGGTAGTTGTTGTGGGTCGAGCGCTGCTTGGCGATCTTGCCGTATTTCGCATCCGGCACCCGCCCGGCCTTGAGATCCTCCACCACGATCTTCTGGTTGCGAATGATGATGAAGAACACATTCCCGCTCATGATCGTCGCGGTGAAGGCCCCCAGATGCAGGAGCGCCGCGCGCCCCGTGAAGACCTGCGTATAGCCCCAGGCCATGATCACCAGCAGCACGAAGAGGAGCACCATGAGACGGGTGTTGTTCTCGCCAAACTTGCTCTTGCACAGCAGATCATAGGCCATCCAGCCAAAGCCCAGCGACCCAAGCGAGATCAGCACCGCGCCCCAGACCGGGATATCGGCCACATTCGGATCGACCAGGTAAAGCTCGGCACCGAGGTAATAGACCAGTACCAGCAGCACGAAGCCCGAGATCCAGGTGAAATAGCTCTCCCATTTGTGCCAGGTCAGGTGGTCCGGCAGGCGTTCGGGCGCGACCAGATACTTGGTCATGTGGTAAAACCCGCCGCCATGGACCTGCCATTCTTCCCCATGGGCGAGCTTGGGCATGCCTTCGGCCTTCCGCAGTCCTAGATCCAGCGCGATGAAGAAAAACGACGAGCCGATCCAGGCGATCCCCGTGATCACGTGGAGCCAGCGCACGGCAAACTCGGCCCAGGCCTCAAGAACAGCAAGATCATACATCGGGGGTCTCCTTCGGTCCGGGTCACTATACCCATGGCGATCTTTCTGATAATCGGAGAAATAACCAAAGACCTTCAAACAAGCGCGAATAATACCCATGATGTCCCTGAAGAACCTCGCCATGTTCGTGCGTGTCTACGAATTGGGCAGTATGTCAGCGGCCGCACGGGATCAGCGGTGCTCTCCGGCCGTCGCCTCCAGCCGGATTTCGGAGCTGGAGAAGTATCTGGGCGTGCGCCTGTTCAACCGCACCACCCGGACCCTGCGCGCCACAGAGCATGGCAAGATCTTCTATCAGGGCGCGCGCAAGGTGACGGAGGCCCTGGCCGAAGCCGAAGCCGCAGTCATGGAAACCAGCCAGAGCCCGCGCGGCTCGATTTTTGTCGCCGCCCCCCTCGGGATCGGGCGCAGGCTGGTGGCGGCGCAGATCCCGGCCTTCAAGGATCTCTACCCCGAGATCGACGTGCGGCTGCGCCTGTCGGACCGCAAGCTCGACCTGACCGGTGAGGGGCTGGACATGGCGCTCCATATGGGGCCGCTGCCGGATAGTGACCTCAAGGTGCGGATGGTGGCCGAATGCCCCCGGGTGCTGGCCGCCTCCCCCGCCTATCTCAGCCGCCGGGGCACGCCGCTCGATGGCGCGGCGCTGGTGCAGGATCGTCACGATTGCCTTGTGCTGCGCTTTCCAGGCGCGACCGAGTTTCAATGGACGCTCATGACCCAGACCGGGCCGAAACGCTATGACATCTCGGGGCCGCTGGAATCCGACGACGGGGATGTGCTGACAGACTGGGCGCTGGCCGGGCGCGGGATCATCCTGAAACCGGCCTTCGAGCTGGCCGAACACCTGCGCGCCGGGCGCCTGGTCCCGGTCTGCGAGGACACGCCCCCGGCCCCGGTGCCCCTGGCCTGGCTGTTTCCCCATCGCCGCTTCACCGACCCCAAGGTGCGGCTTTTTTCCGACTACATGACAAGGCAATGCCGCGCGGCGATCAGTGGCCCGGCGGCCCAGACACGCCCCTGAACCCCTCTTCCGGGGCGACCTTCAGGAAATCCTCACATAACGCTCAAGCAGCAGAGGACCCGCATCCTTAGAGCAGGCTGCGAAGGGCCCATATGGGATGGCGCCCTCCTCAAGGATCGCAATTATGAAAATGAATATTGTGTTCGCCAGCATCCTGGCAACGATCATGGGCCTCGACCTGGCCCAGGCAGCTTCGGTCACCCTGAGCTCAAGCTCCGTCTTCGGGTCGCAGCAAGAGCAAGCGCAAGACGTCTTCGCCGATGGCACTCCGAACGGCCAAGTGGACAGCAATGTGGGCGACCGCAATGGGGACCAGTTCAGCACCTCCCTGACCACGTTTCAGGACGATGGCGATGATCTCTTTGTCGCCACGCGCGTGTTCCGCCCCGAAACCGGGGTCACGGCCCGACAAACCGCCTTTGGCCAGGGCGAAGCCCGGCGCACCGTGACGGTCGCCACCGCGGGAACCCTGCGCTTCGACATGCGCATCGCCGGGTTCTACAGCGTCGCCTCAGAGAGGCCCGACACCGATCCCTTCGCGACGTTCATGGGCGATCTCATCGTCCTCGAGAACGGCAATGAGCTGGCATCGGACAATTTCCGTCTCTCCGATGCGGCGGGCCCCGATGCGCAGACCTTTGCGGATCTCTTGAGCGTAGAGATTGATGTGGAGGCCGGGGATGAGCTTTTGATCTACACCGGCGTCTGGGCGTCCTCCGGCGCGACGACCCTCGTGTCCGCTTTCATGGATGTGCAGGCTAATATCGACAGCTTCTTCACCATCACCACCCTCGATGGCGCGACCCTCGGGACCGGTCCGGTCTCGCCCGTGCCGCTGCCGCCCAGCGTGGCGATGCTGGGCCTCGGTCTGGCGGGTCTCGCCGGATATCGCCGGGCGCGCCGCAAAAGCTGAGACGTCGGGCGGCAGGTCGCCGCCCCGCCCTGTGTCACGAGTGCCACCGGGTCCGCAGGAGCGGGCCCGGTTTTTCTAGCTGCCCCGATAGGTCGAGAAGCTGAAGGGCGAGAGCAAAAGCGGCACATGATAGTGGGCCGTCCCGTCGCTCATGCCGAACCGGATCGGGATCTCGTCGAGAAAGAGCGGCTCCGCCCCGGCCTGCCCCGTCTCGCGCAGGTAGTCGCCTGCATGGAAGACCAACTCATATGTGCCGGTCTCGAACGCCTCTGCCGGCAGGATCGGCCCATCCGTGCGCCCATCGCTATTGGTGTGCTTGGCCGCGATCACCGCGCGCGTCGCCCCGTCCAGACGATAGAGCACGATCTGCATCCCCTCCGCCGGAACACCCCGTGCCGTGTCGAGCACATGGGTTGTCAAATAGCCTGTTTCTTGCGCCATCGCGTTCCCTTTCGTCTGATCCTTTGGCAGGGCTCGGCTGAACGTGCCGAAAAACTGCGCGAATGCCTATGGATTAGGTCTTTCAAAGTTTTATTGAAAAACACGCCGATTGTTTTGCATTAGAAGCAATTCCATCAGCGAGGGGAAAGAAAAAACGTGAACCGCTATCCGCGTGACATGCAGGGGTATGGACAGACCCCACCGAACGCCCAATGGCCGGGCGGGGCGAAGATCGCTGTCCAATTCGTGATCAACTACGAAGAGGGCGGCGAGAACTGCATCCTGCATGGGGATGCGGCCTCCGAAGCCTTCCTGTCCGAGATCGTCGGGGCCGCCGCCTGGCCCGGCCAACGCCATTGGAACATGGAGTCGATCTATGAATACGGCGCGCGCGCCGGGTTCTGGCGGCTCCACCGGATGTTCACCGCCGCCAACGTGCCGGTCACCGTCTACGGCGTGGCCACCGCACTCGCCCGGGCACCCGCGCAGGTCACCGCGATGCAGGACGCGGGATGGGAAATCGCCTCCCACGGGCTGAAATGGATCGAATACAAGGACTACACGCCGGAGGATGAAGCCGCGGATATGGCCGAGGCCATCGCCCTGCACGCCGAGGTGACCGGCGCCCGGCCCACGGGTTGGTATACGGGGCGCTGTTCCGAGAACACCGTGCGGCTCGTGGCTGAGGAAGGCGGGTTCGCCTATGTCTCCGACAGCTATGCGGATGACCTGCCCTATTGGGTCCGCTACGGCGAGCAGGACCAGTTGGTGATCCCCTATACGCTCGACGCCAATGATATGCGCTTCGCCACGCCCCAGGGCTTCAATTCCGGCGACCAGTTCTACGCCTATCTCAAGGACAGCTTCGACGCGCTCTATGCCGAGGGGGACGCTGGCGCGCCCAAGATGATGTCCATTGGTCTCCATTGTCGTCTGGTCGGGCGGCCCGGCCGGGCCCAGGCCCTGCAGCGCTTCATCGAATATGCGCAATCCCACGCAGATGTCTGGTTCGCCCGGCGGATCGACATTGCCGAGCATTGGCACGCAACCCACCCGGCGCCCGCGCCCTGGGACCGCCCCTCCGAGATGGACCGGGACGCGTTTGTGGGAGCCTATGGTGGCGTCTTCGAGCACTCCCCCTGGATCGCCGAGCAGGCCTGGGAGGGCGAGTTGAGCCCCGTCCATGACACCGCAGGCGGGCTGCACAATGCTCTCGCCCGGAAGTTCCGCGCCGCCGATGACACCGCCCGCCTCGGCGTGCTGCGCGCCCATCCGG
Source organism: Dinoroseobacter sp. S76 (assembly GCF_049801095.1). Classification (NCBI taxonomy): domain Bacteria; kingdom Pseudomonadati; phylum Pseudomonadota; class Alphaproteobacteria; order Rhodobacterales; family Roseobacteraceae; genus Dinoroseobacter; species Dinoroseobacter sp. S76. The sequence continues at coordinate 540,492 of NZ_JBNAGH010000003.1, forward strand.
ACCTCGCCGGAAAACTTGCCGCCGCCAAGCGCCTGACGGCAGAGTCCACCGCCGAGCAGGCCGGGGCCGGGCTCGACGCGCTGACCGACGCCGAGCGTGCGACCTTCAGCGATCTCAACACCCGCTATACGGAGCGCTTCGGCTTTCCCTTCATCATCGCGGTGAAAGGCCTGAGCAAGGACGACATCCTGAGCGCCTTTCACACGCGGATCGAGAACCCGCGCGACACAGAATTTGAAACCGCATGCCAGCAGGTGGAGCGTATCGCCCGCCTGCGCCTGCAAGACATGCTACCGGAGTAGTCAAGAATGAGCCCTGAGCAACAGGACCCCAATATCCCCCTTTTCGTCCGAACGGGCATCAACCTGGCCTCAGCGGGTCTGGGCGCGCGCGCGCTTTACGCCTCTGACGAGTTCTTCGCCCCGCTCAACCGGATGCTGCAGGACCAGCCGGCGATCTTCATTCCCGACAAGTTCGACGCCCATGGCAAGTGGATGGACGGATGGGAAACCCGCCGCCGTCGCGGGGGCGGGCATGACCTGGCCGTGATCTCGCTGGCTGCCCCGGGCCGGATCCTCGGCTTTGACGTGGACACTTCTCACTTCACCGGCAACTACGCGCCTGCGGTGATGATCGAAGCCGCCAATTGCGACGGCGATCCGACCGAGGAGACCCGCTGGATCGAGGTGCTGCCCCACAAGGCCCTCGGCGCTTCGGCGCATCACTATTTCAACTGCAAAAGCTTTGAGAGCTGGACCCATCTGCGCATCCACATCTTCCCCGATGGCGGCGTCGCACGGCTCCGGGTCTATGGCATCCCCGAGCTCGACCCGACCGAAGACGGACAGGATATCGAGCTTTCGGCGGCCCTGAACGGCGGCCGGATCCTGAGCTTCTCGGATGCCCATTACGGCGACTACATGCGGCTGCTCGCACCCGGGCGCGGGGTCAATATGGGCGATGGCTGGGAAACCCGGCGCCGTCGCACCCCGGGCCATGACTGGATGGTCATCGCGCTCGGCGCCAAGGGTCGTGTCAATCGCTGCGAGATCGATACGGCCCATTTCAAGGGCAACTTCCCGGACCGCGCCTCGATCCAGGCGGCGGATCTGGCGGTGTTCGGCGACGGGCTGACCGACGCGATCGTCACGGATTCCATGTTCTGGCACACGCTTTTGCCGGAGGTGAAGCTCTCGGCGGACACGATCCATGACTTCACCAGTGAGCTCGCGGATCTCGGCGCGATCACCCATATCCGCTTCAACATCTTCCCCGATGGCGGGGTCAGCCGCTTGCGGCTCTTTGGACGGCCCGAATGGTCGCCGGGCTCGATTTGAGCGGGCGGATCACCGCAAAGCCCCTGACGGCAGAGGGTTTCGCCCCCTTCGGCGATCTGCTGGAGGTCACGGGCGCGCCGGACAAGCTGATCAATCAGGGGCTCTGCGGGCGGCACCATGACCGCGCATCCCTCGATTTCGGACCTGAGGGCCGGGCGGGGATCAGCCTCTTTGACGCCGAGCCCCGGGCGCTGCCCCTGACCCTCGACATGGTGGAGCGGCACCCGGAGGGCTCCCAGGCCTTCATCCCCATGAGCCGCCATCCATTTCTGGTCATCGTGGCCCCGGATGAGAGCGGCACACCGGGAGAGCCGCGCGCCTTTCTGACCGCGCCCGGTCAGGCTGTGAACTATCACCGCAATACCTGGCACGGGGTGCTGACACCGCTCCATGCGCCAGGCCTCTTCGCCGTGGTCGATCGGATCGGATCCACGCCGAACCTGGAAGAACACTGGTTCGACACACCCTACGAGGTGGTTGCGCCGTAAATCCGCGCGACGGGGACGCCAGAAGCCCCGCCGCTCCATCAGGAAGGAAGAAAGGCCCCTCATGGCAGATACCTCCATTGGAACTCCCGCGCAGTTGCGCGACCCCAACTTCACCCCTCCGCTGGCCAAGGCCATCCCGCTGGGCATCCAGCATGTGCTGGCCATGTTCGTCTCGAACGTGACCCCGGCGATCATCGTCGCGGGTGCGGCGGGCTTCGGGTTCGGCTCGAACTCGCCGGACTTCCCCGAGCTGCTCTATCTGATCCAGATGTCCATGCTCTTTGCCGGGCTCGCGACGCTCCTGCAGACCGTGACGCTCGGCCCCGTCGGCGCGGCCCTGCCCATCGTGCAGGGGACAAGCTTTGCCTTCCTGCCGATCATGATCCCGCTTGTGGCGGGCAAGGGGGTCGATGCCCTCGGCGCGCTCTTTGGCGGCATCATCATCGGCGGGCTGTTCCATGCGCTGCTCGGGCTTGTGATCGGTAAGATCCGCTTCGCCTTGCCACCGCTGGTGACGGGTCTTGTGGTGACGATGATCGGTTTGGCGCTGGTGAAGGTCGGCATTCAATACGCGGCGGGCGGCGTCCCGGCCATCGGCACGCCGGAATATGGCAGCCTGCTGAACTGGTCCGCGGCCCTCGTGGTGATCTTCGTGACCCTCGGGCTGAAGTTCTTCACCAAGGGGATGCTCTCGATCTCGGCGGTGCTGATCGGTCTGATCGTCGGCTACCTCTACGCCATCATGGTCGGCATGTTGAGCATCGACGCGATCACCGGCTCCTGGGAGCGGTCCGCCGCCTTCGCCCTGCCCCAGCCCTTCAAATACGGGTTCGAATTCTCCTTCGCGGCCATCCTCGGCTTCTGCCTGATGGCCTTCATCTCGGCGATTGAAACCGTGGGCGATGTCTCGGGCATCACCAAGGGCGGCGCAGGCCGCGAGGCCACCGAGGAAGAGATCAAGGGCGCGACCTATGCGGATGGTTTCGGCTCGGCGATCGCGGGGATCTTCGGCGGCTTCCCGAACACCTCCTTCAGCCAGAATGTGGGCCTGATCGCCATGACCGGCGTGATGAGCCGCCATGTGGTGACCTGCGGGGCGATCTTCCTGATCATCTGCGGGCTAGTTCCCAAGGTGGGCGGCGTCATCCGCACGGTGCCGATCGAGGTGCTGGGCGGCGGCGTTATTGTCATGTTCGGCATGGTCGTGGCCGCGGGCATCTCGATGCTCTCGGATGTGGACTGGAACCGGCGCAACATGGTGATCTTCGCCATTGCCTTGTCGGTGGGCCTCGGTCTGCAGCTGGAGCCGGGCGCCGTGCAATACCTGCCCGACACCCTGCGCATCCTGATGACCAGCGGCCTCCTGCCCGCAGCGGCCATCGCCATCGCGCTGAACCTCATCCTGCCCGAAGAGCTCTCCGAGGAATCCACCGAGGAGGTTTCCGGCGGCCTGAAGGGCAGCGCGAAGGGCTCCCTGCCCCGCTAACCGAAGGCGGGCGCGTCGATCCTGGCGCGCCCCCTCTCTTAAGTCTGCAAATATCCTCGCCGAAGGCGCACACCCGCCACAGGCGATCCCGCCCGCAGCAGGGCTCAGAACTTCGACATCCGGATCGCCACGTCGAGCATCCGGTTCGCGAAGCCCCACTCATTATCATACCAGCCAAAAACCCGGACCATGCCGCCCGCGCTGACCTGGGTCTCGCGCGGCGCCATGATGATGCTCTCCGGGCGCTGGCGCAGATCAGAGGAAACCAGCGGCTTGCCGGTCACCCCGATGATGCCGCCCTCGGACCCGGCCAGCACCGCGTTCACCGCCGCCCCATCGGGACGCGCGCGCAGCATCACGCTCAGATCCACCGCCGAGACGGAGGCCACGGGCACCCGTACCGACGCACCCTGGATCCGCCCGGCCAGCGCTGGCAGGACCAGATCCGTGAGCGCCTGCGCACTGGTGGTCGTGGGCACCATGGACAGGGCCGCCGCCCGGCTCCGCGCCGGGTTGGCCATGGGCATGTCCACCGTGGGCTGGGACCCGGTGTAGCAATGGACCGTGGTCATATGCCCGGTCTCGATCCCGAAGGCACCATCCAGCAGCTTGACCAGAGGCGCCACCGCATTCGTGGTGCAGGAGGCGTTCGACACGATCCGGTGGTCGCGGCTCAGATCCGCGTCATTCGCGCCCAGAACCAGCGTCCAATCCGCCTCCACCGAGGGGCCCGAGACCAGCACCCGGGTCGCCCCGGCCTCGAGCGCGCGTTCGGCAAAGGCCCGGTCCGAGCCGCGCCCGGTGCATTCCATCACCAGATCCACGCCCGACAGATCCCGATCCCGCAGGTTCGCCACGGTTGAAAACGGGATCCGCCGCCCATCCACCACGAGCGCGTCCTCTTCGACCCGCACCTCGCCCCGCCAGGGGCCGAAGACACTGTCATACTCAAAGAGATAGGCGCAGGTCTCCAACGGTGCGATGTCGTTCACGCCGACAATCTGCAACCCCGGCCAGCCGCCCCCGAGCCAGGCCCGCAAGACAGACCGACCGATCCGGCCAAAGCCGTTGATGATCACCTTGTAGTCACGCATGGGGGGCCTCCTCGGCCCACACATGGCCCAAGCGCCCGGCCCACGCAAGATCCAGTCCCACAGTATCCGCACCGACCACAGAAGCGCGAGCCGCGCGGCGCTTTGCCTGGGGCACTGGCGCTGCCCCCGTCAGGCGCAAATCCAGATTTTGCAGGGTCATATCGTGGCACACGGAAACAGGGCTCGGCAGAAAGCTCCTCTGCATTGAAACAAACCGGTCACGGTCGCCGACGTTAACCAGTTTTCAGCCACCTGGTCCGTATCACGTCATCCTGATCGCCCAACGGCGCTAGGCCATAGCGCCTGGTTGGATATCGACCCATCAAGGGCCCACAGGGTCCACCATCCTCAGGAGCGCCCCTATGTTCGCTTTTTCCCCGCAGCCCTGCACCTCGCTCCGCCTGTGCGGCGTCCTCCTGGCGCTCCTCTCCCTCGCGACGCCCTTCCAGGCCACCGCGCAGAACATCTTTATTGGCTCTGGGGAGGTTCTTGAGACCACGAACGACGCCACCTTTGAGTCCATTTCCAATATCGGAGAGTTGATCAACACCGCAGCTATCAAAGCTCTGGATAGCACCCAAAACCAGGGAAGGATCGAAAACGCTGGCACGTTTGAAAACCTGGGGTCATTCGACAATTTCCTTGGAACAGTCGAAAATGCGGGCAGGTTTCAGAACTTGGGTTATTTCGACAATTTCTTCGCAGGTGAAGTCGAAAACACGGGAACGTTTGAGAACCTGGGTTCCTTCAAAAATCACTTCGCCGGAATAATCGACAACAGCGGCACGTTTTACAACTCTGGCGACATAGACAACTCGTTCGGGACAATCGAAAACAACGGCACGTTTGATAACTCGGGCGACATAAGCAACTCCCACGGATCGATCAAGAACAGCGGAACACTTGAACAAGCCGGTCGCATTCAGGGAGATCAAGGCAGGATCGAGAACGCGGGAACTTTCACGCTGCGCGGTGATATTCGCGGCGATCAGATCGAAATCCTGAACTCGGGCATCTTTCATCTCAACGGATTCATTGAGGGCGAGCAAACCAGCTTCACCCAGACAGAAGGAACGGTCGTCATAGGCGGCCTCTTCCGTGGCGAAGACTTTAGCGTAACCGGCGGGACTGCGCGCAGCGAAGGTGGATCACTGCAGGGGACGGATTTCAACGGCTCGAGCTTTTCTTTCAGCGACACAACGCTGTCTCTCGGCAACGGCGACAGGGAACTGAGCGTCGCTACCGGCCGGCTTGGCAGTCTGTTGATTGCCGGAGACTCACTCGTCGACATCGTGCTGGAACCGGATGCCGGTGGTGTTGCCCTCTCAGCAGATCGAGTGAGTATTCAATCCGACGTGATGTTCGAGATCAGCTTTATCGATGGGGCCGTGATCGAAGACGGCGATGTCTTTGACCTGATCGCAGCCGACGAGTTCACCGGCTCATTCGATGTGACCGACCAATCTCGTTTCACCTTCCCCGATACCTTTGGCTTTGAGTGGGACGTGGCCGTGGCAAGCGGCGCGGACCAGTTCGGGAGGGATATCCTGCGTGCCACGGCCTCCGCCGTCGCGCCGATCCCGCTGCCCGCGGGCGCGTGGCTGCTGGGTGCGGGTCTGCTGGGCCTTGCGGGCCTCAAGCGTCGTCGCAAGCCCGCCTGAGACCGCGCGCAGCAAAACAGCAGCTCGCAGGGGCGGGTCGGCGATCAGGCCGCGCCCTTTCCCCCGCAGGACAGCAGGTCGCACCCCTGATCTCTGGCAACCTTAGGGTGAAAACCTAACTCTGGGATAAGATAAAAAGACCAGGCAACTGAACCCCGAGGAGGTCCCCGATGGACACCCTGCTGCTGTCGCGCATTCAGTTCGGCGCGAACATCTCGTTTCACATTCTCTTCCCCACAATAACCATCGCCCTTGGCTGGGTGCTCTTGTTCTTCAAGCTGCGCTTTCAAGCCACCGGGGATGGCAAGTGGATGGAGGCGTATCGGTTCTGGGTGAAGGTGTTTGCCCTGACCTTCGCCATGGGCGTGGTCTCGGGTATCACCATGTCTTTCCAGTTCGGCACGAACTGGCCGGGCTTCATGGAGACCGTGGGCAATATCGCCGGGCCGCTTCTCGCCTATGAGGTCATGACGGCCTTTTTCCTTGAGGCCGTGTTCCTCGGGATCATGCTCTTTGGCGTAAGCCGGGTGCCGCCCTGGCTGCACACGCTGGCGACGTTTCTGGTGGCCTTTGGCACGACCATGTCAGCCTTCTGGATCCTTGTTCTGAACAGCTGGATGCACACGCCCCAGGGTTATGAGCTGCGCGACGGGGTGGTTTACGCCACAAACTGGTTCGAGATCATATTCAACCCCTCCCTGCCCTACCGGTTCTTCCACGTGCTGTTGGCCTCGGGCCTGACCGCGTCCTTCCTGCTGGCCGGGCTTTCGGCGTTCCGCTGGCTGCGCGGGGACCGTTCTGGCGGCATGCGCGCGGCGATGAAGACCGGGGTGACGGTCGCGGCCTTCCTGATCCCGGTGCAGATTTTCGTCGGCGACCAGCACGGGCTCAACACGCTGGAGCATCAGCCCGCCAAGGTCGCTGCCATGGAGGGCCATTGGGATGGCGAGGAAAGCCCGGTGCCGCTGATCCTCTTTGCGATGCCCAATGAAGAGACCCGCGAGAACGATTTCGCGATCAAGATCCCCTATGTGGGCTCGCTGATTCTGACCCACAGTCTCGACGGCAAGATCCCCGGGCTGAACGATTTCGTCACCGAAGAGGGAGAGGTGCTGCACCCGCCCGTGGCCAAGGTCTTCTGGTCCTTCCGGATCATGGTCGCCACCGGCATGGCCATGCTGGTGATGAGCTGGGCGGCCATGTGGTTCATGCGCAAGGGGCGCGGGCTGGAGGGTCTGCCCCGACCGATGTTCTATGGCTTTGTCGCCATGGGGTTCTCGGGCTGGATCGCAACGCTGGCGGGTTGGTACACCACCGAGATCGGACGGCAGCCCTGGCTCGTGGATGGGGTGCTGAAAACCGCGGATGCAGTGGCGGATGTGCCCGCGGGCATGGTGCTGAGCACGCTCATTGCCTATCTCGCGATCTACGCGGCGCTGATCTTCTGCTATATCAGCGTGCTGACCTATCTGGCCAACAAGGCGGCCAAGGGGGATGGCGGCGGCCTTCTGGAACCCCGAGGCGCCGGTGCGGCCACGGTCCGGGCCGTGGCGCCGGCGGAGTAGACCCATGTCCGAGATCTTTGCCGATCAGAGCCAATGGCTCCCCCTCGTTTTCGCCGCCCTGATGGGCCTGTCGATCCTGATCTATGTGGTGCTTGACGGGTTCGACCTCGGCGTCGGGGTGCTCTTCCCCTTTGCCGAGGACGCCGAGAAAGACCGGATGGTCGCCTCGATCGGGCCCTTCTGGGATGCCAATGAGACCTGGCTCGTGCTGGCCATCGGCATCCTGCTCGTGGCCTTCCCCTCGGCCCATGGGGCGATCCTCACGGCGCTCTATCTACCCGTGGCGATCATGCTCTTCGGGCTGATCCTGCGCGGGGTGTCCTTCGAATTCCGCGCCAAGGCCCCCGCCAGTCAGAAACCCGCCTGGAACCGGGCGTTCTTCATCGGCTCGCTCATGACCTCGCTGAGCCAGGGCTTCATGCTGGGGCTCTATATCATGGGTCTGCAATGGACGATCTGGACCGTGGGCTTCGCCCTGCTGACCGCGATCTTCCTGACCGTCGCCTATTCCTTCATCGGTGCCACATGGCTGGTGCTGAAGACCGAAGGCGCGTTGCAGAAAAAGGCCGTGGAGTGGTCGCGTGGCGGGATCTGGGGCCTCGTGCTGGGGCTGGGAGCGGTCTCGCTGGCCTCGCCCCTGGTGAGCCCGCGCATCTTCGAGAAGTGGTTCTCCTTTCCCGAGATCGTCCTCCTCGCGCCCCTGCCGATGATGTTCTGCCTGCTGATCGGTCTCTTGTTCGTGGGGCTGAAACGCCTGCCCACGGCCGATGACAGCTTTGCGTGGTTCCCCTTTGCGGCGACGATCGTGCTTTTCATCCTCGCCTTCTTCGGGCTCGCCTATTCGTTCTACCCCTATGTGGTGCCCGAGCAGCTGACGATCTATGAGGCGGCGAGCGCGCCGGAGAGCCTGTTGATCATCCTCTTCGGGACGATCTTCGTGCTGCCCGCGATCCTCGGCTACACGATCCTGAGCTATGTGATCTTCCGCGGCAAAGCCCGCGCGCTCAGCTACGATTGACCGGCACAGGCCCCACTTTGCAGATTGGTTAATAAAGCAGCAGTTGGGCGGTGCGCCGCCCAACAATCGGACCGCCCCCCTTTCCGCCGCGCGCGCGGAGCCTTTCCGCTTCTGAGCCTCGGGACGTTCTGACTTCCTGCGGGGATGGATTTGCGGTTCTTCGAAATCTATCGCCGCGGCGAGTACCTTCTGATGTTGATGGAGGGGGCATTTTTCAGCATCGCCCTGACCATCGGAGGGGCGGCGCTCGGCTTTCTCTTTGCCCTCGCCCTGTCCGGCGCACGCTATGGCAAGGTTCCGGTGCTGCGCCATCTGGCGACCTCCTATGTGGAGTTCATCCGCAACACGCCGCTGATCGTCCAGCTCTTCTTTGTCGCCTTCGGGCTGCCCCTGCTTCTGGGGTATCAATGGCCTTTCTGGGGGCACGCGCTGCTGGCGCTGACCCTGAACTTCTCGGCCTATTTCTCGGAGATCCTGCGCGCGGGCTACGGCACGGTCAGCGAGGGCCAGCGAGAGGCTGCCGCCGCACTTGGCCTCTCGAAGCCCCTGATATTCTTCAAGATCACCCTGCCGCAAGCCATCGCGCGCATGTACCCGTCGCTCACCAGCCAGTTCATCTTCCTCTTCCTGACAACGGGCGTGATCTCGGAGATCGGGGTGAATGACCTCACACAGGCGGGCAAGTTCATCGACAGCCGGACCTTCCGCACCTTTGAGGTCTATTTCACGCTGACCCTGATCTACATCGCGATCTCTCTGGGCTTCAAAGCCGTGCTGGCCCTGCTGCAAAAGCGCCTCTTCGCCTGGCAGGTCGCGCGATGAAGGAGATGCTCACCGCCCTGCTCGGCGCGCCCCATGGCGTGGTGATGTATCAGCTGCTGCTGGCGATGCAGTTCACCATCTATCTGTCGCTCATAGCCTTTATCGGCGGCGGGATCGTCGGGGCGGGGATTACCATCCTGCGGGTGCTGCCCGGCAAGATCGGCCGGGCCATCGCCCTGTCCTATATCTGGTTCTTCCAATCGGCGCCGCTCCTGATGCTGCTCTTTCTCTTCGGGCTCGGGGTCCCGCGCCTGCTGGGTGTCGATGTGAATATCTGGGTGGCGGCGAGCCTCGCGCTCACGCTCTATGCCTCCGCCTATCTGGCGGAGGTCTGGCGCGGTGCGATCCAGAGCCTGCCCGACGGCCAATGGGAGGGTGCGCAAGCCCTGGGCCTTGGCTTTTTCCAGACCCTGCGCCTCGTGATCCTGCCCCAGGCGATCCGTGTCTCGCTCGCGCCGACGGTCGGCTTCATGGTGCAGATCATCAAGGGCACCTCGCTGGCCTATATCATCGGGTTTTCCGACCTGATGAGCGTGGGCAAACGCTGGGCCAATGCGCCCGTGGAGGGCACGGAGCCCTTCATCATCTACCCCATCATGGCGCTGATGTATTTCGCCCTCTGCTTCCCGCTCTCGCGGCTGGCCCTGCGGCTTGAGCAACGTCTCGGCACCGTTCCGAAGGACGCGCCGATCGCGGCGTGACAGATCAGAGTTCCAACAAGAATTTCCAACGAGGAGAGGACCCAACCCATGAAAAAACTGACCCATTTGGTCGCTGCCGCCGTACTGGCCCTGCCGGTTATGGCGAGCCAGGCCGCCGCCGATCTCGCCGAGATCCTCGAGGCGGGCACCGTCAAGATTGCCGTGCCCGAAAGCTTTGCGCCCTTCGGCTTTCTTGGCGCGACCGGCGAGTACGACGGCTATGACGTGGACGTCGCCAAGCTGATCGCCGAGGATCTGGGCGTCGAGCTGGAGCTGGTGCCGGTCACTTCGAACCAGCGCATTCCGTTTCTCGAGACGGACCGCGTGGATCTGGTGATCGCCACCATGGGCGCCAACCCGGAGCGGGCGAAATCGATCTGGTTCTCCTCGGCCTATGCGCCTTTTTTCTCCGGGGTCTTTGCCTCCGGTGACAAGGCCATCGCCAGCGCCGAGGATCTGGCCGGCATGTCCGTCGGCCTGACCGGTGGCACGCTGGAGGATCTGGAGCTGACCAAGATCGCGCCCGAGACCACCGAAATCGTGCGCTTTGGCGACAATGCCGCGACCCGTGCGGCCTACGAATCCGGTCAGGTGGATGTGCTGGTGTCGGGTAATACCCTGGCGGCCGCGATCTCCGCCGACAATGCGGATGCGGATATCGAAACCAAGTTCATCCTGAAGGAATCCCCCGCCTTTATCGGCGTGAAGAAGGGCAATCTCGACCTCTTGTTCTGGGTGAACACCTTCATCCTGCACAAGACGCTGGGCGGCGAGCTGAACGGTTTCTCCGAGAAATGGCTGGGACAGGCGCTGCCGCCCCTGCCCAAACTCTGACCTCAGAGCCGGGGCGCGCTCGTGCCCCGGCCCTCACCCCGGGAGAGATCCAGCCGAAGGACCTTCATGAAGGATGTCGGCACCGCGTGGATCCCGGCGGTCACGCCATCGTCAAAGGCGGCGCGCAGACGTCTGAGCGTGACCTTTTTCAAAGAGCAGGTGGCCCGGGCCGATCTCAAAGCCGGGCGGCTGCGCGAGGTTCCAATTCTGCGCAGGCCCTATGCGCACTAGCGTACTGTGATAACCAAGGACCGCGCCGCCCTCTGGTGCAAAACTCCATCGACGAGCGGAACACCCTCTTCTGAGCGAGATTACATCATGGCCGCAGGCGAGAGCGCGGTGAAAACCCGGATATAGTCCCCGGGTGAGGAGCCCGCCCAATAGACCCAGAGCCGCGCGGGATTGTCCTCGTCGATCCAGACATAATCGCCCTGCTCCAGCCCGCGCAGATCGGTGCTGATATAGTTGACCTGGGTGTTGGCCAGAAAATCCGTGGCATCCATGGAGGCTGGCAGGGCCGCCACCCCAAGGATCGGTGCATCGAACTCGACCCAGCCATAATGGACGCCATTGAGGCTGTCGAAGAACACATAGTGGCTGGCGACGACCTCTCCGGCGGGGATCACCCCGTCGATCCCGCCCACATCCACTGCAATCGGCGCCATGAGGCGGATATTCTGATCCTCATCGAATGCGTAAAGATGGTCGGTGTTGAAATTGTCCTCCCCCACATCGAAGGGCTGATCCGTGTCGAGGATGACGAAATCCCCCTGCCCGCTCTGACGCAGGATCTGACCATCGAGCACCGTGGCCAGTGCCGATCCGCCCAGCGCGAGCACGAGCCCCGCACTTAACAGCCCTGTTCTGATCATCCGGCATCCTCCGCGTTGCTGGGCCAGAGCCTAGGGGCCGCCCCGCCGCCGGGCCAGCCATGGGCCGGTGCCTCGCAGAAACGTGACCGGCGTCCGGTTCAGGCCACGCGCGGGTGCAACAGGCGGACCTGTTCCTCCCCGCCCCCGGCGCGCAGGGCCACGGGGCCGCCGAGCGGGCGGGTGGTCAGCAGCGCCATGTCGTAACGCGCGCCGTAGTGCCTGGTGACCTCCTCGGCGGGGACAGAAAAGGGCGGGCCATTGGTCTGGCTCTGGTCATACGCCATGGTCACCAGCAGTTGCGGCGCAGTCCCGGTCACCTCCATGAGGTGGCGCGCATAGCGCGGGCGCGTCTCGGGCGGCAGGGCGATCAGCGCGGCCCGGTCATAGATCGCCGCCACCGGCCCCAGCATCGCAGCGGTCAACGCGAAGGCGTCGCCCACATAGAGGCGCAGCGCCCCGGCGGTGAAACACTCCAGCGGCCCGGCCTTCGTCACCGCCGGGGTCAGCCCCAACCGCGCAAAGACCTCCGCCACGGCCATACGGTTGAACTCCACCCCGGTCACGGCATGGCCCCGCGCGAGCAACCAGTCGAGATCGAGGCTCTTGCCACAGAGCGGCACGAAGACCGGCGCGTCCGGAGCGATGTCCAGACGGTCCCAATGATCCACCAGGAGCGCATTGGCCTCGGGCTCGTGAAAGCCGATCCGGTTCTCGCGCCAGCGCTCTTCCCAAAATCCTTCGTCCATCTCTGCCTCACCTGCTGTGCTCTGTCCGAGTGCTGCCTGCTGCCGGCGGGGCAGGTCAAGCCCGCAGAGCGCCCGGTCCCTTGCCAAAGCGTCAGGAGCGCGCGCGCCCCTTGCCAAACGGCGCGCGCTTCGCTTGTCTGACCCCAGAGAGCGGAGGGAAGCGACATGGCACTCGAGATTTACCAATACCCCTATGGTCCCGGCGCGAATTACGGTGTGCTGCTGCATGATCCCGCGTCCGGCGAGACCGCTTCGGTGGATGCAGGCGAGGCTGCCGCGCTGCTGTCTGCGGTGGAAAAGACCGGCTGGGGCCTGACGGAGATCTGGGTGACCCATCACCACCACGACCACACGGACGGGATCGAGGAGGTCAAGGCCGCCACCGGCTGCAAGGTCATCGGGCCGAAACCGGTCAGCCAGCCCATCGCCGGGGTCGACACGCGCTATGGCGATGGCGAGGCGTTTGATTTCTCGGGCCACCGGGTCGAGGTGCTGCACACGCCCGGCCACACGACCGATATGATCAATTTCTACCTGTCGGCCGAGGGGGTGGTGTTCACGGGCGACACGCTCTTCGTGATGGGATGCGGACGACTGTTTGAGGGCGACGGGCCGATGATGCATGCCAGCCTGCAAAAGCTCACGGCGCTGCCGCCCCAGACCGTGATCTATTGCAGCCACGAATATACCGAGGCGAATGCGGGCTTTGCCCTGACAGTGGATCCGGACAACGCAGCCCTTCGGGAGAAGGCCGCGACGGTGAAGGCCCTGCGCGCCCAAGGCAAGGCGACGGTCCCCACCACGCTGGAGGAGGAGCTCGCCACCAACCCCTTCCTGCGCGCCTCGGACCCGGCGATCCGCGCTCATCTGGGGATGGAGAGCGCCAGCGATACGGAGGTTTTCACGGAAATCCGCCGCCGCAAGGACAATGCGTGAAGACATCTCGCCTCGGGCGCGTTCTCTGAAAGACTAGCGTCCTTTGCGATCAGGCGTCGGCCCGCATCACGCGGGCGGGCACCGCGACTGCGATCTCGCAAGTGTCTTGGTCCGTTTTTGCGGGCCTTCCGGGCATCGAGCGCGACAAGACCGGTCAAGAGCAAGAGCCCCCCGCCCGGGACCGGGATGGGCGCAAAGGCTTCGGCGACACGGACCTCGTCGAACACACCGCTCGTGTTCCCGGCCCCGTCACGGCGAAAGCAATGGCGAGCGAGGTCGCCCCGCCGGAACTGAAGCTTCGCCCGGCCTCGGGTCAATCAAAGAAGCCCGGGGGGCAAATGCCTCCCGCGCCAGGGTCGTGTTGGTCGAGGTATCGACGATCTCCACCTCGGAGGCGTCGCCCAGATACCCGAAGCGGTCACCCGTCGCGTGGAAGAAGGACATCGCAGCACAGTTTCCGCGGATACTGAACAGTCGCCTTTTTCGGAGGCTCAGGACGCGCAACGCCCCCAATCGCACACAGATCTTGCACGACCGTGATCCGCCGTCGAGAAGGGCGGGCTTCGTCTAAAGAAGGGTGGTGGTGGCGTGGGGGAGACTTGAACTCCCGACCTAACGATTATGAGTCGTTCGCTCTAACCAACTGAGCTACCACGCCATCGTGCGCGGCTGGGTATGACACCCGTGTGGGGGCGTCAAGGGGCATTCGCGCGACAATCTTGCAAGGAAGGTCCTCTGCAGGTCGTGGGCGACAGAAAGCCCCGATCCGAGATCCGTGGCGCGCCGCGCGCGGCATGGGATGCGCCTCTGTCTGGCCAGTCTTGGGCCCGCTCTGGGGGGCAGCCCCCAAATCTGCCGCAACGCAGCGGAATCCACGCAGGCGCAGCAAACCGCCGAAACACCCTTTCCGAGCCGTCTGTTTTTTAAGCAGGTCGCGCAAACTGCGGGCAGCATCGCGCAATTCTTGCCGGTTGACGCGCCCTGTCAGCGCTGACGGCGCGATTCCCGGTTCTTCCAGAAGGATGCGTGGTCGAAGTTGCCCCCGCGCTTACTTGCGGAGCCCCGCGGCAGGCGCAGGAGGTGTGCGACGGCGTCGTTCCTGGCAGTTCTCTGCCGCCGCACAATGCAACAATAAAACGCTGCGTATGGGCATGTATGCAGATCCTGGTCCTGTTTCAATCCGCAGGGCCCGTACGTGCCCCCGCGCAGTCATGGCTTTGGGAAACAAGCATATGACAAAATTTGGGAAATCCCTGATCGGTGCCGGTGTTGGAGCCGCGCTCATGTCCTCGACCGCCTTTGCGGCCGGTCACAGCGACACGATCAAGGTCGGCATCCTGCACTCCCTCTCCGGGACCATGGCGATCTCCGAGACCACGCTCAAGGACGCCATGCTGATGCTCATCGAAGAGCAGAACAAAAAGGGCGGCGTGAACGGCAAGATGCTCGAGGCGGTCGTCGTGGACCCGGCCTCCGACTGGCCGCTCTTTGCCGAAAAAGCCCGTGAGCTGATCGAAGGCGAAGGCGTGGACGTGGTCTTTGGCTGCTGGACCTCCGTGTCGCGGAAATCCGTGCTGCCGGTCTTCGAAGAGCTGAACTCGCTGCTGTTCTATCCGGTGCAGTACGAAGGTGAGGAAAGCCAGCGCAACGTGTTCTACACCGGTGCGGCCCCGAACCAGCAGGCGATCCCGGCGGTGGATTACCTGATGAACGAAGAAGGCGTGGAGCGCTGGGTGCTCGCGGGCACCGACTATGTCTATCCCCGCACCACCAACAAGATCCTTGAAGCCTATCTGCAGTCCAAAGGCGTCGCGGCTGAGGACATCATGATCAACTACACGCCCTTCGGTCATTCCGATTGGCAGACGATCGTGTCCGACATCGCCTCCTTCGGCGGCGCAGGCAAGAAGACCGCCGTGGTCTCGACCATCAATGGCGACGCCAACGTGCCGTTCTACAAGGAACTGGGCAACCAGGGCATCTCCGCCGAGGACATCCCCGTTGTGGCCTTCTCCGTGGGTGAAGAAGAACTGGCCGGTCTCGACACCGAGCCGCTCGTCGGTCACCTGGCGGCATGGAACTACTTCATGTCCGTGGACACGCCGGAGAACGACGCATTCATCGACGCCTGGATCGACTTCATCGGCGACGAAGACCGCGTGACCAACGACCCGATGGAAGCTCATTACATCGGCTTCAACATGTGGGTCGAGGCCGTCGAGGCCGCTGGCACCACCGACCCGGATGCGGTCATCGACAGCATTGTCGGCGTCTCCGTGCCGAACCTGACCGGTGGCTATTCCACCATGCTGCCGAACCACCACATCACCAAGCCGGTGCTGGTGGGTGAGATCCAGGATGACGGTCAGTTCGACGTCGTGTGGGAGACCTCCGG
The DNA here is from genome assembly GCF_049801095.1 of Dinoroseobacter sp. S76. Taxonomy (NCBI): domain Bacteria; kingdom Pseudomonadati; phylum Pseudomonadota; class Alphaproteobacteria; order Rhodobacterales; family Roseobacteraceae; genus Dinoroseobacter; species Dinoroseobacter sp. S76. The sequence continues at coordinate 556,447 of NZ_JBNAGH010000003.1, forward strand.
CCTTGTGCGTGGGGATGCGTGGTCCGACCACCTGCCCGAGAGCGCGCCGCTGATCTCCAACTGGCTGCCGCCCATGTCCTGCGGCAACTTCAACACTGAAACCGGCGTCTGCGGCGGCGGCTCCTAAGCCCCCGCCCAGTGTCGCGGCCCCGTATGGGTCGCGACATCGCCTGATTGTCATGGCCCCCTGCGGATGCGGCGGGGCCGTGATCTTCTCTGACCCCCGAGAGACAACATGACCCTTCTTCGCCTGTGCGTCGCAGCCCTGTTGACCTGTCTTGCCGCGCTGACCGCGCCCGCCGCCTCGGCCCAAAGCCTTGAAGAGCTGGTGGCGCGTTTGCCCGACGGCAAGTTCCCCGAACGCGCGGCTGTGGTCGCGGAGCTTGGCGCCCTGGGCGATCCCCGGGCTGTGCCGGTTCTGGAAGTGCTGCTGGAGGGCAATCTACATGTCCTGAAGGCCAATACCCGCGTGGTCGAGATCCGCGAGATCGGCGACGATGATGTGGCCTATGACGCCCTGACCGGCGAGGAATACGGGATCGTGCCCCGGCGCGGGTCCTCGAAGATCCGGGTGAATAACGGGCTGCGGCGGGACATCCGCGCGGCCATCGGCACCCTGACCCTGCGCGCGCCCGACCCGGCCCTGCGTCTGGCCGCCGCCGAGGCCGCGTTCCGCGCGCCGAATGTGGATCAGCTGGAGCTGTTGCGCGCCGCGCGCGGCGAGGAAAGCGATGATGGTGTGGCCGAGGCGCTCGACTTCGCCATTGCCGCCACCGTGCTTGAAGGCGACCTTCCCGAGGCCGAGCAAGTGGCCGCCATCGAGGTGCTGCGCGAGATGGGCAATCAGGACGCGCTGAGCGTGTTGACACCGCTCATCCAGGCGACGAACCCGACCCTGGCCGCTGCTGCGGCAGACGCGGTGAAGGCCATCGAAGACAATCAGCGCCTGTGGAATATGGCGCAGAATGTGTGGTTTGGCCTGTCCCTGGGCTCGGTCCTGTTACTTGCGGCCATTGGACTTGCCATCACCTTCGGGGTGATGGGCGTGATCAACATGGCCCATGGCGAGCTGGTGATGATCGGGGCCTACACGACCTTCTTCGTGCAGGAGATCATCCGTGCCTCCTTCCCCGGGCTTTTTGACTGGTCGCTTCTGATCGCGGCCCCTCTGGCCTTTCTGGTCGCCGGGGGTGTGGGTGTCGCGATCGAGCGGGGCTGTGTGCGGTTCCTTTACGGTCGCCCGCTGGAGACGTTGCTCGCGACCTGGGGGATCAGCCTGATCCTGCAGCAGACCGTCCGCTCGATCTTTGGCCCGAACAACCGCGAGGTGGGCAATCCGAGCTGGATGTCCGGGGCGTTCGATGTGGGGCAGATGACGATCACCTATAACAGGCTGTGGATCCTGCTCTTTGCGCTGGCGGTGTTCGCGATCCTGCTTTTCGTGCTGAAGAAGACGCCGATCGGGCTGCAAATGCGCGCCGTGACCCAGAACCGCGCGATGGCCGCGAATATGGGGATCCGGACCGGCTGGGTTGATGCGATGACCTTTGGTCTGGGGGCCGGGATTGCCGGTCTCGCGGGCGTGGCACTGAGCCAGATCGACAATGTGTCGCCGAACCTTGGCCAAAGCTATATCGTCGACAGCTTTATGGTCGTCGTGTTCGGTGGAGCCGGGAATATCTGGGGCACGCTCGCGGGGGCCTTCTCGCTGGGGATCGCGAACAAGTTCCTGGAGCCCTATGCGGGTGCGGTCCTGGCCAAGATCCTGGTGCTCGTCTTCATCATCCTCTTCATCCAGAAGCGGCCGCGTGGGCTCTTCGCGGTGAAGGGCCGGGCGGTGGAGAATTGACGATGACGACGCTCCGCAACACAGAAACGTGGTCCTCCCGCCCCCACCCGTCGGTCCGCTCCGCGGACACTCGGGCGGCGTCGGGCCCGGCCGCGCGCGCATGCGCGCGCGGCAGTCGCACCCAGCACCCCGATCTTGGGCTGAACTCCACCGGTCACCCCGAGGCGCGTCCGCCGCGTGCGTCCGCACGCGGCCCGGCCCAACGGGAGGCGCTGCCCGTCAGGGCGGCAACGACGGGCGGGAGCCCCCTCTCCTCTCTTGAACTTGGAGCCGCCCAATGAGCCGCCTGATCGACCGCCGCATGGGTATCTTCCTCGCCGGGCTCTTTGTCCTGACTGTCGCTATCCCCGCCGGCAATCTTTGGATGGAGGGCCAGCCCGTCCCCTCCTATGTGGTGAGCCTGCTGGGCAAATACCTCTGCTATGCCCTCCTCGCCGTCGCCCTTGACCTGGTCTGGGGCTATACCGGCATCCTTTCTCTCGGCCATGGCGCCTTCTTTGCCCTGGGTGGTTACGCCATGGGTATGCATCTGATGCGTGAGATCGGCGACCGCGGTGTCTATGCCAACCCCGATCTGCCGGACTTCATGGTCTTTCTGAACTATCAGGAGCTGCCTTGGTTCTGGTACGGGTTCGACCAATTCTGGTTCGCCTGCCTCATGGTCCTGCTGGTCCCCGGCGCGCTCGCCTTCGTCTTCGGTTGGTTCGCCTTCCGCTCCCGCGTCACGGGCGTGTACCTGTCGATCATCACACAGGCCATGACCTACGCCCTGATGCTCGCCTTCTTCCGCAACGAAATGGGCTTCGGCGGCAATAACGGCCTCACGGATTTCAAGGACGTGCTCGGCTTTGACCTGCAATCCGACAGCACCCGCGCGGCCCTCTTTGCCCTCTCTGCCCTGGCCCTGACCGCGGGCCTGCTGATCTCCAAGGCAATCACCACCTCCAAGCTCGGCCAGATCCTCGTTTGCGTCCGGGACGCCGAGAGCCGCACGCGCTTTCTCGGCTACCGGGTCGAGAGCTACAAACTCTTCGTCTGGACTGTCTCGGCCATGATGGCCGGCGTTGCCGGGGCGCTCTACACACCGCAAGTCGGCATCATCAATCCGGGCGAGTTCAGCCCCGCCAACTCCATCGAGATCGTGATCTGGGTCGCCCTAGGCGGGCGCGGCACCCTCGTGGGCGCGGCCATCGGGGCGATCCTCGTCGCTCTCTCCAAAACCTTGCTCACGGGCTGGTTCCCGGAGATCTGGCTCTTTGCCCTCGGCGCGCTCTTCATCTTCGTCACGATTTTCATGCCCAAAGGCGTGCTCGGCGTGGTCGAAAACGCCCTGCAGCGCAAACCCAAACACGAAGCGAGCCCGGAGGAGGCCAAGGCATGAGCGTCCAGCTTTCCCTCAACGGTGTGAACCGCAGCTTTGATGGATTCAAAGCGATCAACGATCTGAGCCTCCATGTGGAAAAGGGCGAGATGCGCGCGATCATCGGCCCAAATGGCGCGGGCAAAACCACGATGATGGATATCATCACTGGCAAGACCCGCCCGGATGAAGGCGAGGTGCTGTGGAACCAGACCGTGGATCTGACCAAAACCGACGAGGCTGACAGCGCACGGCTTGGCATCGGTCGCAAGTTCCAGAAACCCACGGTTTTCGAGACGCACACGGTGGCCGACAATATCGCACTCAGCCTCAAGGCCGACCGCTCCGTCTGGTCGACCCTCTTCAACCGCCGCACCAAGTCCGAAGAAGCGCGAATTACCGAGCTGCTGGAATTGGTCAAGCTGGAGGGGGACCGAGACCGTCTGGCCGCTGATCTCAGCCACGGGCAAAAGCAATGGCTCGAGATCGGGATGCTTCTGGCGCAAGACCCGGAGCTTTTGTTGGTGGACGAACCCGCAGCCGGCATGACTGATGCCGAGACCATGCGGACCGCGGAGCTTCTGCGCGGGATCGCGGGGCAGCATACGGTGATCGTGGTCGAGCATGACATGGACTTTGTCCGCGCTCTCGATTGCCGGGTCACAGTCCTGCACCAGGGCCATGTACTCGCCGAAGGTTCGCTCGACCATGTCTCCGCGAACCCGCAAGTCATCGAAGTCTATCTGGGGCGTTGAGATGCTGACGATTGAAAACATCGACCTCCATTATGGCGCGGCCCAGGCCTTGCGCGGGGTGTCCCTGACAGCCGAAACCGGCAAAGTGACCACGGTGCTCGGACGCAATGGCGTGGGCAAGACCACGCTCCTGCGCGCGATCACCGGGCGGCAGCCGATCTCAGCGGGCCGCATGGATTGGGAAGGCAGCGACCTGTCCCGCCTGCGCGCTGACGCGCGCGCCCGAGCCGGGATCGCCTCGGTGCCCCAAGGTCGCGAAATATTCCCCCTACTGACGGTGCAGGAAAACCTCGAGACCGGCTTCGGCGCCCTGCCCCGCAGCCTGCGCCATGTCCCGGATGAAGTTTTCACCCTCTTTCCCGTGCTCAAGGACATGCTCGGACGGCGCGGCGGCGACCTGTCTGGCGGACAACAGCAGCAACTCGCCATCGGACGCGCCCTCGTCATGCGCCCCCGCCTTCTGGTGCTGGACGAGCCGACCGAAGGGATCCAACCCTCGATCATCCAGGATATCGGACGCGCCATCAGCTTCCTTCGGGATCGGGGCGATATGGCGATCCTGCTGGTGGAGCAGTACTTCGACTTCGCCCGCGATCTCTGCGACAGCTTCGCCGTCATGGACCGGGGACAGATCATCAAGTCCGGCACCAAGGCCGAAATGGATGAGACCGAGCTGCGCGGGCTGCTGACCGTCTGACGCGCCCCTTTCATTGTTCCGCAAATACTCCGGGGGTCCGGGGGCAGCGCCCCCGGGGACTGACCGCTTGGCGATACACTGCCGACCGCGTGCTGGTGGCGCGGACAGGAGCCTCCGGCGGGAGTATTTTAGGAACAATGAGGAGAGGCACGCGCCTCGAAGGTGACTTGCGCCGCCTTCCCGCGCAGGTCATCCTTGGCTCTGAACGGAGCCCGTGATGACCATCACCACCTGTATCTTCGACGCCTATGGCACCCTTTTCGATGTGAGCGCCGCCGCCCGCGAAGCTGCAGCAGAGCCTGGGCGGGGCGCCTTTGCAAAGGAGTGGCCCGAGATCGCGCAGAACTGGCGGCTCAAGCAGCTGCAATACACTTGGCTCCGCGCGATCACTGGACATCATTGCGACTTCTGGCAGGTAACCCAGGACGGGCTCGATTGGGCGCTGGAGGCCTCAGGTCTATCAGACCCGGGTCTGCGGGAACGGCTTTTGCAGCTGTATTGGGAGCTCTCCGCCTATCCGGAAGTGCCCGCGATGCTCGAGGCGCTCAAGGCGCAAGGTCTTGCCACGGGAATTCTGTCGAACGGCTCGCCGGATATGCTGGCCGGAGCCGTGAACAGCGCCGGGATCGGCCCTTTGCTCGATGATGTGCTCAGCGTCGAGTCGGTCTCGATCTTCAAACCGGCCGCGCTTGTCTATGACCTTGTGGGCGCGCGTTTCAGCTGCGCCCCGGAGGAAGTGCTCTTCGTCTCCTCCAATGGTTGGGATGCGGCCTCGGCGGCCGCCTATGGCTTCCGCACGGTCTGGGCCAACCGCGCCTCGGAGCCCGTCGACCGCCTCCCCGCCACGCCCGACCGGATCCTCGCGGATCTGCGCCCCCTGCCCGTCCTTGTGAAAGAGTTCTGATGCCCCATATCACCGCCCCCGATGGCACCCGCCTGTTCTATCGCGATGAGGGCGCGGGTGTGCCGCTCCTCTGCCTGTCCGGTCTGACCCGAACCACGCGGGACTTCGACTACGCCATGCCTCATCTGACCGGCTGCCGCGTGATCCGAATGGACTATCGCGGGCGTGGCCAGAGCGATTGGGCGGATTACGCGAGCTACACCCTGCAGCAGGAGGGCACGGACGCCCTGCAACTGCTCGACCATCTGGGGATCGAGAAGGCAGCCATCCTCGGAACGTCGCGCGGTGGGCTGATCGCCATGGGCCTCGCCGCCGTGGTCAAGGAGCGGTTGCTGGGGGTCTGCCTGAACGATATCGGCCCCGAACTCGATCCGAAGGGGATTGACGTGATCAAGGGCTATCTGGGCCACAATCCCTCCTTCAAAACCCATGCGGAGATGGCTGCCGAGATGCCCAAGCTCATGCGCGGCTTCCCCAATGTGCCCGCCAGCCGCTGGATGGAAGAGGTGACCAAGCACTACACGGAAACCGAGCGCGGGCTGCAGATCACCTACGACCCCAAATTGCGGGATGCGGTGCTCGAAACCGGGGCGACCCCGGCGCCGGATCTCTGGCCGTTTTTCGACGCCTTCGAGGGCCTGCCCCTAGCGGTCATTCGCGGGGCCAATTCCGATCTGCTCAGCGCCGAGACGGTGGCCGAGATGCAGCGCCGGCGCCCGGACATGATTGCAGCCGAGGTGCCGGACCGCGCCCATATACCCTATCTCGACGAGCCGGAATCCGTCGCTGCTCTGCGGGCGTTTCTAGCCGCGATCGGCGCATGAGCGCCCCGCGCACTGCGCCGGATTTCGACCGGATCCGCGCAGCCGAAGCGCGGCTCGCGGGGCATATCCGGCGCACACCGCTCCTGAATGCGCCCGCGCTTGATGCCATTGCCGGGCGGCGGATCTGGGTGAAGGCCGAGGCACTGCAGCATACAGGATCGTTCAAGGCGCGGGGCGGCTGGGCTGCGGTTTCGGCCATGAGCGCGGCCGAGCGCGCGCGCGGTGTACTTGCCTATTCCAGCGGGAACCATGCGCAGGGGGTTGCGCGGGCCGCCAAGGCCTTTGACACCCCGGCGCAGATCATCATGCCCAGCGACGCGCCCGCGATCAAAAGCGAGACCACCCGGGCGCTGGGGGCGGAAGTCATTTTCTATGATCGCGCCTCGGAGAACCGCGAAGCGCTCGGCTCAGCCCTGATGGAGGAACGCGGGCTGAGCCTGATCCCGCCCTATGATCATCCGGAGGTGATGGCGGGCCAGGCGACGACCGGGCTCGAGATCGCGGAGCAGGCCGGCGAGGTCGGGGTTCACGAGGCGGACGTTCTGGTTTGTTGCGGCGGCGGCGGGCTCAGTGCCGGAACCGCGCTCGCGCTGGCCGAAACCGCGCCCGGGCTGCACGTCCGTCCGGTGGAGCCCGAGGGATTCGACGACATGACGCGATCCCTCGCCAGTGGCCAGCGCGTGACGAATGCCAGGCGCGCAGGCTCGATCTGCGACGCGATCCTGACGCCGACACCCGGGGACCTGACCTTTCCGGTGCTTCAGGCACTCGCGGGTCCGGGATGCGTGGTGTCCGAGGATGATGCCCTGCGGGCCATGGCCCTCGCCGCGCAGCATTTGAAGCTGGTGTTGGAACCCGGTGGCGCGGTGGCCCTGGCCGCAGCCCTGTTTCACCCCAGCGCCTGCGCAGGACCGGATGTGATCGCCATCGCCACCGGTGGGAATGTCAGCCCCGAAATGCTGGCCCGCGCGCTGTCCCGAGGGACCGAGCCGTGCGCGACCGGGGAAGGTACCGCGGCCTAGGCGACGCTCAGGCCGCCTCGACCCGGGCGGCGAGCCCGTTGACGAGATAGGCCAGCGAGGCGCGCTTGCCCCGCGGCACGCGGCTCGAAATCAGGAAGGCCACGCTGGCGCTGTCACAGGCGATGGAGCGTTCCACAAGACGCAGGAGCCAGGTTTCATCAAAAGTGATGCTGCGCGCGTCGGGGCCATGCCATTCCGGCGGACGCTCCAACGCTTGGCCGAGCGTGCGCGCCACGGCATCGGCGAAATCATAAGCGGACGCTTCCTCCCGCAGGGAGAGCACGGCACAGGCCTTGAAGAGATCCAGTCGCGCTGCGCTGCGCGAGGCATCCGCGCGCTGCCGGATCAGGGTGAGGACGTGCTGTGTCTGTTGGTCGTGTGGGGCGTCTCGCAACGCCGCCGCCGGTAGATACGTCATGTCGAGCCTCACAAAACACGCGGCACGGAAAACTTGGTAAACCTAGTCTGACAGAGATTGAGAATTCCCAAAGAGACCGCTCGCCGCAGCGCAGCAATCCGTCGCATGCTGTGGCGAAAAGCGGCCAGTTGATGTCAGGCTTGCACAGTAAGCCAGCTGAAAAAGTCCTTGGGTGCGCGCGCGCGCAGCCTTTCCGCAACCTCAGTGCCCATTTTCGCAGCATCCTCGATCGGTGCCGTTTCCGCGTCGATCAGAACATCGGACCCATCCGGGCGCAGAATCTCCGCCCGCAAATGGACGGTTCCGTCCTTCAACTCCGCCAGACCGGCGATGGGCGTCTCGCAGGAGCCGTCCAGCGCCGCAAGATAGGCGCGCTCACAGGCGAGGCGCTGCCCCGACGGACCGTCATGGATGGCCGCCAGCATCTCGGCGGCGCGCGAATCGTCGGCGCGGCGCTCGATCCCGATACAGCCCTGTGCCACGGCGGGCAGCATTTCCTCCGGCGAAATCGCCGTGCGCGGCACATCATCCATGCCCAACCGGTTCAGCCCCGCCATGGCCAGGAAGGTCGCCTCGGCCACTCCCTCGCCCAGTTTCTTCATCCGGGTCTGCACATTGCCGCGAAACTCCACGAGCTTCAGGTCCGGACGGCGATGGGCGAGCTGCGCCCGCCGCCGCAGGGAGCTGGATCCGACCACCGCGCCCTCCGGCAGATCCGCCAGCGTCCCACCGTCCAGGGTCACGAAGGCATCGCGCACATCCTCGCGCGGCAGATAGGTGTCGAGCAGCAGTCCCGCAGGCTGCTCCACCGGCATGTCCTTCATCGAATGGACGGCGATATCGATCTTGCCCGCCAGCATGTCCTCTTCGATCTCGCGGGTGAACAGGCCCTTGCCGCCGATCTCCTTCAGCGGTCGGTCAAGCACCCGGTCCCCGGTGGTCTTGATCACCACGATCTCGAACGCCTCTTCGGGCAGATCAAAGGCCGCCATGAGCCGCGACCGCGTCTCATAGGCCTGCGCCAGAGCGAGCGGAGAGCCTCGTGTGCCGATTTTGAGAGGTGAAGCGGGGGACGGAAGTGTGATAGCCATAGGTCGATCTTTATATGTGTCAACTTGACTTGACAACCGATTACCGGTGTAACGTTGACAGCACGAGGGGACTCGTCGTCCCACACACTAAGGAATGACCTCCATGACTGACAGAAAAAAACTGCTCCGCGCGCTGGACGGAGAGACGCAAAAGGTCCCACCCATCTGGATGATGCGTCAGGCGGGGCGCTATTTGCCGGAATATCGCGCCACGCGGGCCCAGGCGGGTGATTTTCTGTCCCTGTGCTACAACTCGGAACTGGCCGCTGAGGTCACGCTGCAGCCGATCCGGCGCTACGGCTTTGATGCGGCGATTCTCTTTGCGGATATCCTGCTGATTCCCGACGCTCTCGGCGCGGATCTGTGGTTTGTGACGGGCGAAGGACCGCGCCTGTCGACGATCACGGACATGGCCGGTTTCAACGCGTTGAAACCGGCGGACGCGATGCATGATCATCTGGCGCCCGTCTATGAGACCGTGCGGATCCTGTCGCGCGAGCTGCCATCCGAGACCGCGCTGATCGGCTTCGCCGGCGCGCCCTGGACCGTGGCGACCTATATGATCGCCGGGCGCGGCACGCCTGATCAGGGCCCAGCACATAAGCTCATGACCGAGGCGCCCGAGGTGTTCGATGCGCTGATGGACCGGCTGACCGAGGCGACCATCGCCTATCTCTCCATGCAGATCGAGGCCGGCGCCGAAACGGTCAAGATCTTCGACAGCTGGGCCGGATCGCTGAAGGGCGAGGCCTTCACGAAATACGCGCTGGAGCCCACGAAAAAGATCATCGCCGCGCTCAAGGCCAAGCATCCGGGCGTGCCGATCATCGCCTTCCCGCGCGAGGCCGGGGACGGCTATATCGGGTTTGCAAAGGCGACGGGGGCCGATTGCGTGGCGCTGGACAATTCCGTCTCCGCAGCCTGGGCGGCCGAGCATGTGCAGGTCGATGGCTGCGTGCAGGGCAATCTGGCCTCGTCACATATGGTGACCGGTGGGCAGGCCCTGATCGACGAGACGCGCGAGATCGTGCAGGCCTTCGCGAACGGGCCGCATATCTTCAATCTCGGCCATGGCATCACCCCGGATGCGGATCCCGAAAACGTGCAACTCATGATCGACACGGTGCGCGCCCAATAACCTCTCGCCCCGACGCCCCCTTGCGCGCTGGGGCGCATCCTGAAACGACCCGGCCATGCGCCTTCTGATCACCTTCGCTGCCCTTTTTGCCTCTGTGGCGTTGCTGCAGGTGTCCTCAGGCGCGGTCGGTCCCCTTGATGCGATCTCGGGCACCGCGCTGGGGTTCAGCACGGCGCAGATCGGGTTTCTCGGCTCGGCCCATTTCATCGGGTTCTTTCTGGGCTGCTGGAGCGCGCCGCGCATCCTGGGCACGGTCGGCCATGCGCGGGCCTTTGCGGCCTTCACGGCCGCCGGGGCGATCGGGCTTCTGGCGCATATGATGCTGGTGCACCCCATCGCCTGGGCCGGGCTGCGCGTGGCCACGGGGATGTGCATCGCGGGATGCTACACAGTGGTCGAGAGCTGGCTACAGGCGCGTCTCACCAATGAGACCCGCGGACGCACCATGGGGCTCTACCGGTTCGTGGATCTGGGTGCGGCGCTTCTGGCGCAGCTGATGATCGGGGTGCTGCCGCCCGCAGCCTATCTGTCCTACAACCTGCTCGCGATCCTCTGCTGTGCAGCGCTTCTGCCGCTTGCCCTGACCCAGACCAGCGCACCAGACGTGCCCGACGCGCCCCGACTGCGACCCGGCCTCGCCTTTGCCCGCTCGCCGCTCGCCGCCGCTGCGGTGATCGTGGCGGGCCTGACGGCGGCGGCCTTTCGCATGGTCGGCCCGATCTACGGGCAGGAGGTGGGGCTCGGTCCGGATCAGATCGGTCTGTTCCTCGCGGCTTTCGTTCTCGGGGGGGCCCTGGCGCAATACCCGGCGGGCTGGCTCGCGGACCGCTTCGACCGGCGCTATGTGATGATCTGGTTTTCCCTTGCGGCGATCCTGAGCTGCGGCGTGACGATCTCGACCCAGGAAAGCGGCACCTTGGCGGTGTTTGGGGCGGCCCTGCTCTTTGGCCTGACGACCTTCCCGATCTTCTCGGTGGCCGCGGCCCACGCCCATGACTTTGCCGAAGACCATGAGCGGGTGGAGCTCTCGGCGGCGCTGATGTTCTTCTTCGCCACCGGCGCGATTGCGAGCCCGCTGGTCTCGTCCCTGCTCATTGATGCCTTCGGGCCCGTGGCGCTCTTCGTGTTTCTGGCCGTTGGGCATCTGATACTGGTCGGGTTCAGTCTGGCGCGGATGCGGGTGCGCGCCGCCCCGACGGAGCGGACCGATTACGTCTATACGCCGCGCACCAGTTTCACCATCGGGCGGCTTCTGGGCCGCAAGCGCTAGACCTCTGCGCGCGGCTGCGTTAGGCCATGCGGGCACTTCAGAAGGTCCCGCGCCATGGCACGTATCCTCATCACCTCCGCGATTCCCTATATCAACGGGATCAAGCATCTGGGCAATCTCGTCGGCAGTCAGCTTCCGGCGGATCTCTATGCGCGCTACTGCCGCGCCCGCGGCAACGAGGTCATGTTCATCTGCGCCACCGATGAGCACGGCACGCCCGCCGAGCTGGCCGCGGCCAAGGCGGGCAAACCCGTGGCCGAATACTGCGCCGAGATGCATGAGGTTCAGGCGGATATCGCGACGCGTTTTGGCCTGAGCTTTGACCATTTCGGGCGCTCCTCGTCGGAGCGGAACAAGGCGCTGACCCAGTATTTCGCAGGCAAGCTGGCCGAGGCCGGTCTGATCGAGGAAGTGTCCGAGAGCCAAGTCTATTCCCATGCGGATGGGCGGTTTTTGCCGGATCGCTATATCGAGGGGACCTGCCCCAATTGCGGCTATGACAAGGCCCGCGGGGATCAGTGCGAAAACTGCACAAAGCAGCTGGATCCTACGGACCTGATTGATCCGCGCAGCGCGATCTCGGGCTCCACGGATCTGGAAGTGCGGGCGACCAAGCACCTCTACCTGCGCCAATCCGCGCTGAAAGATCAGCTCGACGCCTGGATCGACAGCCAGACCGACTGGCCCGTCCTGACCACATCCATCGCCAAGAAATGGCTCCATGATGGTGACGGGCTGCAGGATCGCGGGATCACCCGGGATCTGGACTGGGGCGTGCCGGTCAAGAAGGGAACCGAGGACTGGCCCGGCATGGAGGGCAAGGTCTTCTATGTGTGGTTCGACGCGCCCATCGAATACATCGCCGGCACGGCGGAATGGGCGGATGCCAATGGTCTGGACGACGCCGCGTGGGAGCGTTGGTGGCGCACGGATAAAGGCGCCGAGGACGTGCGCTATGTCCAGTTCATGGGCAAGGACAATGTGCCCTTCCACACCCTGAGCTTCCCGGCGACGATCATGGGCTCGGGCGAGCCCTGGAAGCTGGTGGATTACATCAAGTCGTTCAACTATCTGACCTATGATGGCGGCCAGTTCTCGACCAGCCAGGGGCGCGGGGTCTTCATGGATCAGGCGCTGGAGATCCTGCCGGCGGATTACTGGCGCTGGTGGCTGCTGAGCCATGCGCCCGAGAACTCCGATGCGGAGTTCACATGGGAGAATTTCCAGGCCTCCGTGAACAAGGATCTGGCCGATGTGCTGGGAAATTTCGCGAGCCGGGTGACGAAGTTCTGCCGCTCGAAATATGGTGAGGCCGTGCCAAGCGGCGGCGCCTACGGCCCCGCCGAGGACGCGCTGATCGCCGATCTGACGGCCAAGCTGCGCGCCTATGAAGGGCATATGGATGCCATGGATGTGCGTAAGGCCGCAGCGGAGCTGCGGGCCATTTGGGTGGCGGGCAACGAGTATCTGCAATCGGCCGCGCCCTGGACCGTGTTCAAGACCGACCCGGAGGCCGCAGCGGCGGTCATTCGCCTTGGCCTGAACCTCGTGCGGTTCTACGCGGTGCTTTCCTCTCCCTTTATCCCGACGGCGAGCGCGGATCTCTTGCGCGCCATGCGGGCCGAGGACGCCCAATGGCCCGAGGATGTGGCCGCCGCGCTCTCGGCGCTTGAGCCAGAACATGCCTTCGATGTGCCCGAAGTGACCTTTGCCAAGGTTTCTGACAGCGATCGGGATGATTGGGCCGAACGTTTTTCAGGAATTCGCACCTAAGCGCATTGCATTCGCAAATTGCAAAGCTAGGTTCTCTGTTAGGGAATTACCGCTTTAGGATAGCAATAGGCTTATCTTAAATGTAGGTTTGGACCTGATCCAAGGACATGGCTCAATGCCTGAGACGACACTAAACGGCCTGCAATCACATGTGATGAACCCGTTCTCGGAGTTCTTCGCCAAGGCACCGATGATGATGCATTCGGTGGACCGGGATGGTGTGATCGTGGCCATCAGCGCCTATTGGGCGTCGCGGCTGGGCTATGAGCCGCGCGAGATGGTCGGCCGGGCGCTGACCGATTTCATGACCCCGCAATCCGCCAATCGCGTGCGCACCGAGTTCTTTCCGATGCTCATCCGCACCTCCTCGGTCGAACGGGTCAGCAATGTCTTCCTGCGCAAGGACGGCACCCTGTTCCCGGTTCTCGTCTCAGCCGTGGCCCTGCGGGACAAGGACGGGCTCTTCGAGCGGTCCCTGTCGATTGTCACGGCGGATGATGGCGCGGATGGCCTGCATCAGGACCTGCAAAGCGCACTGATGAAGGCCGAAGATGCGAGCCGCGCCAAGAGCCGCTTCCTGGCCGCAATGAGCCATGAGATCCGCACACCGATGAACGCGATCCTCGGCTTCGCCCAGCTGCTGAAACTGTCCGATCTGGACGCCAAGCGGCGTGGCCATGTGAATGCGATCATCTCGGCGGGAGGTCAGCTGATGAACCTGCTGACGGATCTGCTGGATCTGAGCCATATGGAAACCGGGCAGATGCGAGTGGAGACGCGGCCCACCCTGCTCCAGCCCATGCTCGATCAGGTGGCCGACTGGTGGTACAGTTCCGTGTCGGAAAAAGGCATCACCCTCAAGGTCTTGGTCGATGACGAGCTGCCAGATTGCGTGCTCTCGGACAAGGTCCGCCTGCAACAGGTTCTGAACAACTTCCTCGCCAATGCCCTGCGCTACACAGATGAAGGCTGCATCACCCTGAAGGTCACGCAGGTCCTGCGCGAAAACGGCATCTGCCGGATCCGCATGGAGGTGAGCGATACCGGGATCGGCATCTCGGAGGAGCAGCAGGCCCTCCTCTTCCGCCCCTTTGTCCAGATCGAGAGCGATTTCGGCAAGGATCGCGGCGGCTGGGGGCTCGGTCTGTCGATCTGCCACAATATCGCGACGGCCATGGGCGCCGAGATCGGCGTGACATCGACGCCGGGGGCGGGCTCAACCTTCCATTTCGAGCTGAGCGCGCCGGTCGAAGAGAAATCCCACAGCGCCGCCCCGCCGATCCGTGCGGCGGATCTCGCGGCGGGGAGCGAGAGCCTCAACATCCTGATCGCCGAGGATAACGAACTGAACCAAAAGGTGATGGACGCCATGCTCCGTGATCTGGGGCATAACCCGGTGGTGGTCTCCAACGGGTTCGAAGCCGTGGAAGCCATCATCTCCGACAGCTTCGATCTGGTCCTGATGGATATCACCATGCCCGGGCTCGACGGGTTGGGCGCGACGGAGCAGATCCGCACCGCGTCTCCGGACAAAAGCGGCGTGCCGATCATCGCCTGCTCCGCCCATGTGGGCGGCGATGTGCAGGCGCGCTACCGGAATGCGGGGATCGACGATTTCCTGCCCAAGCCGGTGGATCCGTTCGAATTGCAATCTGCAATCGACCGGGCGGTCAAACGCTCGGGCCCCTCGGTCTGACCTGGCCCTAGGCGGGACGGAAATTCAGCGCGACACCGTTCAGGCAGTGACGCTTGCCCGTGGGCTTCGGTCCATCATTGAACACATGGCCCAGGTGCCCGCCACAGCGGCGGCAATGCACCTCGGTCCGCACCCGCAGAAGCTTGCGGTCGGGCTTGGTGCCGATGGCATTGTCCAGCGGCTCCCAGAAGGAGGGCCAGCCGGTGCCGCTGTCATATTTGGTGCGAGACGGATAGAGCGGCAGGTCGCAGCCCGCGCAGTGATAGGTCCCGGCGCGCTTCTCGTCATTCAGGGGGCTGGTAAAGGGCCGCTCTGTGCTTTCCTTGCGCAGCACCTTGAACTGCTGCGGGGTCAGGCGTTTCTTCCATTCCGCCTCACTCATCGTGATCTCGAAATCGCCTTCTGACGCTGTCAGGGTCTGCGGCAGCACCGCAGCCGTGGCCAGAAATCCGGTGGAAGCAGCAAGGAATTGACGGCGGTTCATGGGGCATCCTCTCGATCGTGTGAGGAGTATATAAGCGGCCTCTTAGGCCTCTGTCCCCATTGCGACAGGCTCATAACGCGGATGTGTGGGGCCGTGAGGGCTTGCCTCCTGCGCCCGCCTGGGCCATCCCGCGCCCATGGCGAGACCGAAAGACAGTTTTACCACCGTGATCCTCGGCGCAGGAGCCGCGGGCATGATGTGCGCCGCCCATGCAGGGCCGGGTGTGCTGGTGCTCGACCATGCGGCCAAGCCGGGCGAGAAGATCCGGATCTCCGGTGGTGGCCGCTGCAACTTCACGAACATGTATGCGGGGCCCGAAAACTTCCTCTCCGCCAACCCGCATTTCGCGAAATCGGCGCTGAGCCGCTATACCCAGTGGGATTTCATCGACCTCGTGGCGCGGCATGGGATCGCCTACCACGAAAAGACCCTCGGGCAGCTCTTTTGCGACAGCTCTTCGCGCGACATCATCCAGCTCTTGCGGGATGAGATGGACCGGGCGGGCGCTACGCTCTGGCTCAAGTCCACGCTCGATGAGGTCTCCCATGATGGGGCGCGGTTTCGCCTGCGCGTGACACGAGAGGGGCAGAGCCGGGAGGTGACGGCGCAGCATCTGGTCGTGGCCTGCGGCGGCAAGTCGATCCCCAAGATCGGGGCGAGCGATCAGGGCTACCGCATCGCGAAACAGTTTGGTCATGCGCTGACCGAGACGCGCCCCGCCCTCGTGCCCCTGACCTTCGGGGCCGAGGCCGCCTTTGCCGATCTGGCCGGGGTCGCAAGCCCCGCGCGGATCGCCGCCAACGGCACGAGCTTTGACGAAGCGCTCCTCTTCACCCATCGCGGATTGTCCGGCCCTGCGATCCTGCAGGTCTCCTCCTATTGGCGCGAGGGGGACGCGATCACGGTGCAGCTTTGCCCGGAGGTTGGGTTCTATGACGCCCTGCGCGCCCGGCGAAGTGCGGCAGGGCGCCGAGATCTGGCGACCGTGTTGACGGAGTGGCTACCCAAGCGGCTGGCCCAGAGCATCGCTTCCCGGGTGGCGCCCACGCTCGAAGGCCGGGGCAATCTCGCGGATCTGAGCGATGCGCAGCTGCGCGCCGTGACCGCCGCGCTCGGTGAATGGCAGCTGAAGCCCACGGGCACCGAGGGCTATCGCAAGGCCGAGGTCACCCTGGGCGGGGTCGAAACCGGCGGGCTCTCCTCGCGCAGCATGGAGAGCCGAGTGCAGCCCGGGCTCTATTTCATCGGCGAGGTCGTGGACGTCACCGGCTGGCTCGGCGGATACAACTTTCAGTGGGCCTGGTCCTCGGGCTGGGCCGCGGGACAGGATATCGCGGCGAAAACCGGCGCGGGCTGAGCGGTGGAGGCGAGAAAACCCCGCCTCAGCGGGGGGGACCCCCCTTTCCCTCGCCGCGCCCTACGATATGTTGCGAGCCAATACACCCGGGACCTGGCCTGGGCGACTCAACAGATTCGGGGACACGAATGGCGGACGGCAGCTTGGATATTGGCAAACCCACGGAAGAGATCTCTGTCCGCGAAGTGTTTGGCATCGACACCGATATGAAGGTGAAAGGCTTCGCCGATGGCTCGGACCGGGTGCCGGATATCGACAGCACCTACAAGTTCGACCCGGACACGACGCTGGCGATCCTCGCGGGGTTCTCCCACAATCGCCGGGTGATGATCCAGGGCTATCACGGAACGGGCAAATCCACCCATATCGAGCAGGTGGCCGCGCGTCTGAACTGGCCCTGCGTACGGGTCAATCTGGACAGCCATATCAGCCGGATCGACCTGATCGGCAAGGACGCCATCAAGCTCAAGGACGGGGTGCAGGTCACTGAGTTCCACGAGGGGATCCTGCCCTGGGCCCTGCGCAACCCGACCGCGATTGTGTTCGACGAGTATGATGCGGGCCGCGCGGATGTGATGTTCGTGATCCAGAGGGTACTGGAGGTGGACGGCAAGCTGACGCTTCTGGACCAGAACGAGGTGATCACGCCGAACCCTTACTTCCGGATCTTCGCGACCTCGAACACCGTGGGTCTGGGGGATACGACGGGCCTCTATCACGGCACGCAGCAGATCAACCAGGGTCAGATGGACCGCTGGAGCCTCGTGGCGACGCTGAACTATCTCAGCCATGACGCCGAGGCCGCGATCGTGCTGGCCAAGAACCCCCATTACAACACCGAGGCCGGGCGCAAGACCGTTGGCCAAATGGTGACCGTGGCGGAGCTGACGCGGACGGCCTTCATGAACGGGGATCTCTCGACAGTGATGAGCCCGCGGACCGTGATCGCCTGGGCGCAGAATGCCGAGATCTTCCGCAATGTGGGCTATGCCTTCCGGCTGACCTTCCTCAACAAATGCGATGAGCTTGAGCGGGAGACCGTGGCCGAGTTCTATCAGCGCTGCTTTGACGAGGAACTCCCCGAGAGCGCGGCCTCCAACGCCGTCGGCTGAGCAGAGATCGGTGGCGGGGGCCCCCAGCCGCGCGCGCCGGCCCCCCCCCCCCCCCCGGCCAAGCCGGGCACCGCGGT